>NZ_CP009889.1:0-1200000 GCF_000788395.1 Pseudoalteromonas piratica | reverse complement strand
TTCTTATCAGCATCGGGCTCAGGCTCAACATCTGATGCTATCAAGTGTATAAACTACATGGTAGGTCTAAAAGAAGCTGGCATCGATGTTAAAGTGTTGAATAACAGCTGGGGTGGCGGTGGCTATAGCCAAGCACTCGCAGATGCTATTACAGCGTCAGAACAAGCGGATATTTTATTTGTAGCAGCGGCAGGTAATGATGCTGTTGATAATGACGCGAACCCGCATTACCCATCAAGTTATGAACATGACAGCGTGCTTGCAGTAGCAAGTACTGATCACTCAGATAACATGTCAAACTTTTCACAGTGGGGTTTAACCAGTGTTGATCTAGGTGCGCCTGGTTCAAATATTTTATCGACTGTTCCAGGTAATAGCTACGCGACGTATTCAGGTACATCAATGGCAACTCCTCATGTAGCAGGTGTTGCTGCGCTTGCGTTATCAGTTAATCCAACACTTAACTTTCAAGAGTTAAAAGATTTGTTGATGAATTCGGGCGATGCAAATGCAGCATTACAAGGTAAAACAGTATCGGGTAACCGCTTAAATGCATTATCTGCGGTTGAGCAATCTAACCCAGAGCCTGGTTTCAGATTTGTAACACGTCCAACTTCACAAGTCATTACTGCTGGTGATACAGCGACTTATGAATTTGAAATCGCTTCAGTGGCTGAGTGGAATGATGTTGTTAGCCTTACTTTAGAAAGTACGCTTGAAGGTGCTTCTCTCTCTGCCGACAGTGCAACACCGGGTCAAGTGGTCACGCTCAGTGTACCTACAACAGGTGAGACCCCTTGGGGGGAATACAGCTTTACTTTAACAGGCCAAAGTGGCGACCTAGAAAAAACGAGTGCTGTGGACTTGTATGTTAATCCACAAGGCTTAACAGACTTTAGCTATGGTAATGATACCAGTGTTGCAATCCCAGACAACGATCCAGCTGGGGTAACATCAACCATTACTGTTGCTGATGAGCTAACGATTTTTAATACGTTAGCCACAGTAAACATTACCCACACATATATCGGCGATCTGGTTGTTACATTAACATCGCCATCGGGCACAGTGACCACGTTGCATAATAAGTCAGGCGGTGCCGCAGATGACATTAACCAGACTTATGAAGCGGTTATTTTCAACGGCGAAAATGCAGCGGGTGACTGGACATTAAGTGTTGTTGATACATTTAACGCCGACAATGGTTCATTAGATAACTGGTCACTTACATTTAGTGCCATTGGTGATGTTGCGCCTGTTGCACCAGTCGCTGACTTCTCATTTGAGCGTGATGGTTATAATGTGATGTTCACAAATACCAGCTCTGATAGAAATAACGATATTGTATCGTACGCTTGGGATTTTGGTGACGGTAATACTTCTTCGCAAGCAAGTCCTGTTCATGCTTTTGCAACTGCAGGTACTTACAATGTGACGTTAACAACAACCGATTCAGAAGGCTTATCAGACACGGTAACCAAAGAAGTTATTATCTCTGATGTAGACATTGAAGTGGCTGTAAAACGTGCAAACTTATCACGTACAGGCTTTATGCGTGTTGAACTAACAATTGATGGCGCAGCACCAGGCATGGTTGATATTTACCGTAATGGTGTGCTTTTCGATACAGTTGAAAACAATGGTGTTTACCGTGACTTTAGCCGCGGCGTAACAGAAACCAGCTTTACTTATAAAGTATGTCAAGCGGGTGATGTGTGCTCAAATGAAGTGACTGTTAACTTTTAATACATTTATCAAGTATTAGAACTAACAGTTGTTATAGTCTTTCAAAGAGTGAGTGTGAAAACATTCACTCTTTTTTACTTGCCAAAGCCAATACTTAATAAAATGGTTAATATGAAACGCGCCTTGCTTGCCAAAAAGCGTTTTTCCAATACCGGTTTGTAATAGAAGATAACATGACCCCATTGCTGGTGGACGCATGGATAAACTGATCGTTCTCTACATAGATGCCAACATGGTGTGTTTTGTAGCTTGTTTTAAAGAAAATTAAATCGCCCGCTTGTAATTCTCTTTTATTAATTTCTGTACCAAACTGTGCTTGTTGTGCGGTCGTTCTGGGTAATAAAAAACCAAAGCGATCGATAAACGTTTTTTGCACAAATGCTGAACAATCGATGCCTTTTTTCGATGTGCCTCCCAACTTATAGGGCACGCCTTGCCACTCAGTTAACTGCTGATAAAGCAGATGTTTTGTGTTTGTTTTAGAGTGTAACGTTGAGTTTGTATCGCGTTTAATATTCTTTGAAACGGGGTTTGAACAGCCTATTAGCGTCACGCTAAGTAAACAAAGCCATAGTAAATAGGTGTTTGTTGGTGTCTTCATCATGCGTTTAAGTCCTTTTAAATCGTTGCAATAAGATTAAAACTTAGTGAACTCAGGTTTACGATGGTAATCAATCGCTTTGCCACAATAGTCAAATTCAAAGTGGCAACACTCATCAAATAATGCACGTAACGCCTTTCGGCTTGATTGAACGCGAGATTTTAATGTGGAGTAACTCACCCCCATTTTCTCCGCTAGGGCCTTTTGCTCTTCATTTTCCAAATCCACTGCAATTAACAATGCTTGCTGCTCTTGCGGCAAGTTTTGAATAAATGGCGCTAAGCAATTCATTAAGTCATGTTTGACTTGTTCATTGTCGGCCAATATTTGAGGTGTTTCAGTTTGGTTTTGCTGTTTGGCACGTGCTCTATAAAAATCAATGATGGTGTTATTGGCAACTTGAAAAAGCCACGATTTGACCTTGCTAATGTCCTTAACCAAATGCAAATTTTGGTAGGTTTTTATAAAAATTTCCTGCATTAAATCATCAACATCTGCTTTATTTTCAATCTTAGTATGAAGAAAGCTTTTTAATGCTTGCTGATAATCTTGCCAGACATGTTCGATGTTCATTGTCACTTACTGCCTTAGTGTTATTACTACAAAGTGTACAAATAAGACGTCAATTTTCACAGTAGGACGAAAAATTTTCGTCTTTTCGTGATGTCGCTCGTCTTAAGAGGTGTAAATGAATTAATAAAGGTAGTCACTATGCACTTTTTAAGTAACGAAACATTCAATTTAAAACCTGAAATCAAAGCACTGAGTACACACAAACCAAAAGTGTTAATGTTATACGGTTCTTTGCGTGATACGTCTTACAGTAAGCTTGCAATACACACAGCTGCTGACATTTTAACGCAAATGGGCGCCGAAGTTCGTATCTTTGACCCAACAGGGTTACCCGTTTTTGATAATGATGAATCGGCCTCTCATAATAAGGTACAAGAATTACGCGAGTTGGCTAATTGGTCTGAGGCGCAAGTGTGGTGCTCACCTGAGATCCACGGCAATATGTCAGCAGTATTTAAAAATCAAATTGACTGGTTGCCGTTATCATCAGGGGCTGTGCGTCCTTCACAAGGTAAGGTACTGGCCTTAATGCAGGTCAGTGGTGGTTCTCAAAGCTTTAATGCGTTAAATAATATGCGTGTTTTAGGACGCTGGATGCGCATGTTCACCATTGCCAACCAATCATCTATTGCTAAGGTGTACCAAGAGTTTGAACCTTCAGGAGAGATGAAAGCGTCAAATTATCGCAATCGAGTGGTTGATGTGATGGAAGAGTTGATGCGTTTTACGTATTTATTAAGAGATCATGATAGCTTTATGGTGGATAGATTTAGTGAGCGAAATGCATCCAAGCAAGAAACCGCAGCGTTAAATAACACCCTTAAAAAACATATCAACACACCAAATAAAGCATGTTGCCACTAAAAAAATGAAAAACTGCACCACAGCATTGTGGTGCAGTTTAAAATAAATTTAACTTATCTTTGGTTAATTTTAACGTTTTAAATCTCAATGGAACTATTGACTATCAAAATGTGAATTTTAGAATGCTCACAGCATTTTTATACGGAATAATTCAATGAAAAAATTCGCATGGTTTTTCGCGTTAATCGCACTTACCTTAACGCTTTCTTTTGACGCTGATGCACGCAAGAAATTCGGCAGTAAAAGTAAAGGCAAAACAAAGCAAACCACAACAACACAGCAAAAAGAACAAGTTAATACTACTAATCCAACGCTACCCGCTAAAAAATCATCTAAAAAAGGCCTAATGGGTGGCATTTTAGGTGGTTTACTCGCGGGTGGCTTAATCGCTGCAATGTTAGGCGGCGATTTTGAAGGCTTCCAGTTTATGGACTTCATTCTAATGGCACTTGTAGCCTTTGTGTTATTTAAACTATTCAAAATGATGATGGTTAAAAAAGCGCAAAGCCAAGGGCAATTTGCTGGCATGCCACCTATTGGGCAGCAAGAAGCACCAAGCCAAGCGCCACAGCAATTTCAATCGCAAGGGTTTGGTCAAAGCCAATCTGTACCGATGAACTTGCCAATTAACTTTGATTTAAACGGCTTTTTACAAGGCGCCCGAGAGCACTACCACACGCTGCAAAAAGCATGGAATGACAATAATTTTGATGTGATTTCAGAATATGTAAGTGAGCAATTATTGGCTGAACTAAAAGCGGAGCGTGCTGAGGTAACGGAAGTTGCAACCGAAGTGATGTTTATTGATGCCGAGCTTGCTCGTGCAAATACATCGCCGATGCTGTGGGAAATTAGCGTGCGTTTTCGTGGTAAGTACCGTGACCTAGGTGATAAACAAGAAGAGCCAATTGATGAAGTGTGGCACCTTGAGCGCAATTTATCAGCGCAAGATGCACCTTGGATCATTGTTGGCATTGAAGATAATGCCGCTTAAGTAACTTTGGTTATATTTTGAAAGAGCAGCCATTTGGCTGCTCTTTTTGTTTGGTGTTTAAGCTTGAGGGCTTTCTTTTAATAAAATTGAGAGATGCTGCTTTAATTCTTGCGGGCTATCTGGGGTATGTAAAAAGCCGCCAAGTTTAGCGCCAGATAACTCCTGGCGAATATCGTATTTCAGCGAATTTAAACGTGAAACAACGTTTTCACCTTCAACAAAATACATGTCTAAGTCCATTAGAAATGGCACTCTTAATGACATGGTAATCCGTGCCATCAGATTTGGATAAAGCGCCATTAAGTCATTGAATGAGAGACTTATTTTTTTCTTACCAATGATTTTTAAACCCGCAGCTTTAATTTTTTTGCGAATAAAATAGTGTTTACCAAACAGGTAAGTTTCAGGTTTAAGTAAGTAAAACGAGATGCACTGATTGTTTAATGCTACTGCCATACGCGAACTCCCTTACGTCTTATAAAAAGTAAAACCGCAATGAATAGCTTGCTAATCTAACTATAGAAGTAATCACTCGTTGCTAACAAGTTGTTTTGTGTAAAGGTTTATTTCTTAGGAGTACGAAACATGGCCTCAAAGCGATTAAATTACGCTTTGCTATTGAGCGCTTTGCACCAATTACCTACAATGTCGCAATCATCTAAATGAGATTAACTAAGAAAGAAATATGAACGATAAAACTGAATTACCAACATTACCAGATCGCCTATCAATCAACCCGCGCAGCAAGTTCTACTCGGAAGAAATTTTAAAACTCGATATTGGTATTCGCTTTAACGGCAAAGAGCGTTCAGATGTTGAAGAGTATTGCATTAGCGAAGGTTGGATTAAAACAGCAGCACCAAAAGCGCTAGATCGTTTTGGCCAACCAATGTTAATTAAGTCAAAAGGTACGGTTGAAGCGTTTTACCGTTAATTTTGTCAGTGCATCATATTGCATGGTGCACATTTTCATTTCAGTAAGCGCAATGTTTACAGCCATTTCCACAGCAATAGCCACGTTTTAAATGGGCCCACTTAGTCATCACGCGAAAGCCTTCTTCATTTAAGTAATAATCAAGTTTAGCCACAGGAAATTGGTTTTGATATTTGGCAGCCAGTTGCACTAGCTCTTTATTTGTTTTCGTTTTATACAAGGTTTCAAGCTCAGCATTAATTTTGTCAATTAAACAGTCTTTACACAGGCAATCTTGACCTTTTTTAACAGGCAAAATTGTAGGTAAGGAAAAGCACCAACATTTGCCTTCTTTACTAGTACACGAAAATGCTGTTTGGCATTGAGAACAGATCATATTGGCCAACCAAAAAGGCGCTAGCATAAGTTAAATTGTATGCGAGCGCAATTAACAGGAGCTGTAAGTGATTTAAATATAGGGCAGTACAATGCCACCAAGCATAAAGCACACAACTAACGCGATAATAGGTAACTTAAGTTGCTTAAGTAAAAATACGCCTACTAGCAACATGGCAATATCTTTTGGTGCTGCAACCGCACTGATAAAAATAGGCTGATAAAGTGCAGCAATCAGTAAGCCCACAACAGCAGCATTAACCGCTGTAAGGGCACCTGCAACACGTGGCTTTGCCGCAAGAATTTGCCAGTCTTTTAATACCGCGAGTAACAATAAAAACCCAGGTAAAAACACGGCAAGTGTGGCGATTAATGCGCCAGATATTGGTGCGTTTTCAAATAGCTCATAACCGATGTAAGTGGCAAATGTAAACATCGGGCCCGGTACTGCTTGCGCTGCAGCATAACCGGTAATAAACGCATCTTGTGATAGTTTATCCCCCACAATATTTTGCAATAATGGCAATACAACATGACCACCCCCAAACACTAAACTGCCAGCCTGATAAAAATCATTAAAGAGAGCGATTTCTGGGGCGAGATAACTAACAAACGGCAAACCAATCAGTAATACAACAAAGCCAAGTAAGGGTATAAGGCTGGGTTTAAATGAATCTGTATTAGCCGGAGTAGTCCCTTTCAGTGCTATTGCACCAAAAATTGCTGCACCTAATAAAACAATAAATTGTGATGTGATACTCGGCATTAAAAGCATTACTAAAGCAGTAACAAAACACAAAAATGCTGTGGGTTTACTTTTGCAAAAACTGTTAAACATGCCCCAAGCTGCATCGGCAACCACCAATACCGCCAACAGCTTTAAACCATGAACAACACTATTAAAAAGGGAGTTATCTGTAAGTGAACTTGCCATGGTTGCCAGCAACACCATAATAACGACTGAGGGTAGGGTAAAACCTATAAATGCCGCGATTGCGCCGCTTAAACCGCCGCGTTTATATCCTAAAGCAAAACCAACTTGGCTTGAGCCTGGACCAGGTAAGAACTGGCTAAGCGCAATGAGTTGTCCGTATTCGTCATCACTTAACCATTTATACTTTTCAACAAAAGTTTTTCTAAAATAGCCGATATGCGCTGCGGGTCCGCCAAAACTGACCCATCCAAGTAAAAAGAAGGTTTTAAAAATACTGAGCATAAATTCATGCATGCTTATTTAATTAATAATGCGCAAAGCATAAAAAAAACAGTAACATTAAACAAATTAATGTTATTTCTAATAACTATGAATTAAATAGGATTGCAATGTGAGTCGTTTTGATGAAACCCAGTGGCGTAATGTTGATTTAAATTTGCTGGTGGCCTTTGCATTTTTGTATCGCTATCAAAGTGTGAGCTTGGCGGCAGAAAAACACTGTGTGAGTCAATCAGCAATGAGCCACAGTTTGGCACGTCTAAGAGCGTTACTAAATGATGATTTATTTGTCCGAGTTGGCCACAAAATGGTGGCCACAGATCATGCGCATTCACTCTACCCCTTGATAGATGGCATGCTGCAAAGTCTTTCGCAAAATGTACTGACACAAAATACATTTGAAGCCGCCAGTTACCAAGGTGTATGCCGCATTGGCTTAACGGATTATGCCGAATTTATTTTTGCGCCAGCGATTTACGATTTAATTCGCGGTGAAGCCCCCCATGCTCAAATAAGTTTTATCAATGTTAATCGTAGTAACTATCAAACCATTGCTGAACAAGAATCGCTGGATTTAGTGATAGGCAGTATGCCTAATTTACCCAATGCCTTTGAAAGTGAAGCGCTTTATACCGAGCAGCATGTGTGTTTACTCAATAAGGAGTTTGCACAGCGCATTGCACCCATAACAAAAGCACAACTCGCAAATATTGAACATGCCATAGTCAGCCCTGATGGCAGCTTAGTGACGCAAGTTGATAACTTGCTTGCTGAGGCTGGTTTAACGCGTAAAGTCACCGTTGCCAGTCGAAACTTTTTAACAATTCAACGTCTTTTGCAAGAGCGAGACCTTATAGCAATTGTGCCCAAACGTATGGCAGAAATTGTGTTGCCGAGCAATGAGATGGTCAGCTTTGCCCCACCTATTGCGGTGCCCGATTTTGAAATAGCCATGCTCTGGCAAAAAAGAAAACGCGCTAATGAAAAAAATAAATGGTTGCGACAGGTAATGAAACACGTAATGACACAATAGAGGAGTACTGTAAGTTTCTCCTGGCTGAATACTTTTTTCGTTAAGCTAAATGATTAAGCCTAGATTAAGTTAACGTGATTAAAAATAGTGCTACAACACAAGGAAACCGTTATGAACAAAACAATGTTTCAATCTAAGCTATATTTAGCCTTAACAGTCATTTTATCGTTAGTTTTAGCCGTAATGATATTACCGGTTGTACTGTTTGTATGGTTAACCGTGGTGCTGTTTATTTCGCTGAGCGTATTGTTTACTCGTTTAATCAGCAATAAAAAGACTTCGGTAAAGTATGCCTATCACAATGGCAAAGTCGAAAAAGTGATTAACTAACGCTTACCTTCTAAGTAAGCTCGCGTGTTACGTAAAGGAGACAAAAGCATGGGTAAGTTTTTAACCGTTTTAATGTCACTGTGTTTAATGAGCTTAAGCGCTGTGGCAAAAGCCGATGATTATCAAATTACAATCAACAATTTCCGCCAATCGGCAGCAGCAAAGTCCTTTTTTAATAATGCCTATGGCTATGCTGTTTTTCCTACCATAGGTAAGGGTGGGCTGGGCTTAGGCGCAGCCTATGGTAAAGGGCAAGTTTACAAACAAGGCAAGATTGTCGGCAAAACAAGCATGAGCCAATTATCACTGGGTTTTCAAGCAGGTGGCCAAGCATATAGCCAAATCATCTTTTTTAAAGACAAACGTGCGTTTGATGAATTTACCTCAGGCAACTTTGAGTTTGGCGCCGGTGCATCGGCCGTTGCCATTACTGCAGCAGCACAAGCGCAGGCTGGCTCTACTGGGCTGAGCTCTAGCCAAGGCACAGACGCTGATTCAACCAAGCAAAATAAAGCGGTTTATCGTAAAGGCATGGCAGTGATGACGCTCGCTAAAGGTGGCTTGATGTACGAAGCAGCCATAGCTGGGCAAAAATATGATTATAAACCGCTGAAAAAATAATTAAGCTCAGTTTTAATAATAAAAAACCAGAGTAATACTCTGGTTTTTTATTGATTAATTGCCATGTGTAATTTGATGGTGAATGTTGTTTACCAACTCCCGTGGCAAACACAATTGATTTGCCAGAGTTTGTAAGTATTGCTGCGATACTTGTTGGCTTAAATCAATGGCACTGGCACTTGCGGCATACACTTCGATACCTGTTTGTGCATTGGGGACTGATGCCACAAGTTCAGACAAACTCATGGGCTTTCTAAGTTCATCAAATAACATAGCCTTTTCGTTCATTGATAATGTCATTTGTTCTACTTGAGCAAAGATTTTTTGTCTTTCGTTTTCATCGATATGGCCATCAGCATAGGCTGCAGCAATCATTGCACGCATAAGTAGCAGCTGACCACAACCCGTTTCATCTTCAACGACTTGCTCAAACGTTTGTTGCTGAATATCTGCAGGCTCAAATTGATAGCGGTTTGCGCCTTGGCGTTGTTGCATAGCCTGATCAAAGGCTTGCTTATCAGCCGTTTGTTGCGCGCTACTGCTTTTTTCGCTGTATTGTTGATAGGCTTTCCAAGCGAGTCCTCCTACGGCGGCAAGGGCACCGTACTTAACCGCTTTTGTTCCCATCTTTTTTGACTTTTTACCGCCTAACAGGCTGGTTAATCCTCCGCCTGCTACTCCCCCTAAAAAACCGCTTAATGCACCTGATTTATTTAGGCTGCCAACTAATTTTTGTAGATCTTTCATAGCTCTTCCCTAAATTGATATTACATGTAGCGTAAAAAATACGATGGCTAAATGAAATAGAAAATCTGTTACAAAGTAATTCAAAACCACTTTTTTCATTGAAAACAGTTTAACTCCATAACAGTGCGATAATTTTGTCATATAAAGGGTATAATCTCGCTAAAGTCATGTTAGATAGTGGAGAAAATTATGAGTGAAACGAATCAACGTGAAATTCTTGCAGAATTTTTAACTCAAAGTACAACAGCTCAGTCAGTTTGGGCATTGCAAGACAAAGCCAGTGAAGATTGGGTCGTATTAGATTCTCCAAACTTTGAAAATGCTGAAGTAATGCCTGTTTGGTCAACCAAAGAATTGGCTCAAGTGCATTGTGTGCAAGAGTGGCAAGAGTTTGAACCGAGCGAAATTTCAATTACAGATTGGCTTGATTATTGGCTAGAAGACCTCAAAGAAGATGATATTGTAATCGGTGTGAACTGGGCTGAAGAAGGCGATATTGTTGAGCTTGAAGTAACGGATTTTAGTCAAGCATTAGCGAGTATTGTACCAGTTAAGGCTTAATTCACCTTTAGTCTTTTTATAATAATACGTCGGCAACAGAGTATGCCGACGTGTTACTCAAGCTTTATCTGTAGGGTAAAAAGTTAATCATTCACCCCTTCAATATCACCTCGCCTCACTGGAAACCCTTGATTCATCCAACCAAAAATACCTTCCCATAAAACAGCGGTACGCGTGTAACCGCGTTGACGTAATCGATTTATGGTGTGATCTGCGGCAGCACGAGGGCAGGAGCAATAAGCGACAATTTGCACATCTTTTGGAATACCGGCAACGGTCTCATCCAAATCTGCATAGTAAGGAAATGGAATCGCCCCTTCAATGTGCGCAGTTTGCCACACCGATGTCACACGCGTATCCAGCAATACCATACGCTTATTCGCATTAAGCGCAGCATTTAAGTCTTTAGAAAGCACATACATGCCATTCTTTAAATCAAAGTTAGGGTCATCGCCTTGTTTGTTAATAATGTAATCTTCAGGAGAAGGCAGCGCCTTTAAAACCGGTGTTTCATCGCTCCAGCCAAGAGATTTACTGCGAAGAAACGCCGTAATATTATCAATGTCAGCACTTGAAAGCTTGTCTTTAAACGCCACCATAGGCGTGTTTTGCCTACCATTTTCAATGGCGTGGCGAATAAATTCATCGGTATTATGCGCAAGCGCCGAAGGATTCATAATGGCAGGCCCAGTCACACCTTCGCCTTTGCTGCCATGGCAACTGGCACATTCTTTTTGGTAAACAACTTCACCACGTTTTATATCGCCGAGAACAGGATTGGTGGAAAATTTTAATCTATCATATCCGGCTTGCTCAAATAACCAATAGGTTAAATCCCAGGTTTCCGCTAAGGTCATGGGGCCGCCAACCTCATCAAGGTAGCCACCCATTGCCGTACCTACACGACCATATTGCATAGGCCTTAAAATTTGATGGGCAATGCCAGACTCCATTAAGCTTTTACTGCGAAGTGAAGGCGCGTGATCGTTTTTGTGTCCCTCGCGATTTTCACCATGGCAAAGAGCACAGTATTTTTGATAATTATTGGCCGCAACCCTTGCTTGTTCAGTTGTGAGTTTACGCGGAGGTGAACGTAATTCGCGATCAAAGGCAAATGCGGTGTGTGATAAAAATGATGAAAATGCAATGCAGATCATTGCTATGGCATGCGTGCGCATCTGTATTCTTTCCTTAAAATATAGCCCCAATGTCAGCTTAAACAGCTTGCCTGTGTTTTTCTAGCGAAAAACAAATTTGCTTACAATTACAAAGAGAAGCGACTAAGAAACACTATTCAACTAGGCACAGTTTAATTACACTACTCACTTATGAATGCCTTTATCCCTTTAATCTACAGCCTATTTTTGTTGGGCAGCGTAAGCTGTTATTTACTGCATGCTATTTTTGATATACCCATTGTGCTTGCTGCAACTATTCCGGCATTAATTAGCAGTTTTATCCCTTTCAAAAACGATTACAAACACCACCCAATCGCTGCGATATATACTGGCTGTTTTGCAGGAATGTGCTCAGTATCAACCGTCAGTAGTGCGTGGGAGTTTATATTTATCGGTGCCATTGGCACTGTGTTATACGTGAAAAGTATTAATTTATTTGAAGGTTTTGGTGGGCGTTTAGGTGGCATCGCGTTTACGTGCAGTGCGCTATTTGTATTACTAAAAGGGCTGTTATGAGTTTAGATTTAATCATTATTTCCCTAATAGGTGCGATGGCCACATTTTTACTGGCAAAGCGAAATCGCTTTGATGGTATACGTGCGTCAACGTCGCTTTCGATTATTGCTTATTTGGTGTTTTACGCTGCAAATTTAAATGTTGAGCTTTATAGCTTAGTGTTTTTTGGCAGCACCTTTGTTGGTATGAGCGCGCCAAAACGATTTGGCTTATATACCCAATTTATTGCCGCTTTGATATTTTCACTGCTGTTTGAATACTTAGTGCCATTAATTAATGGCTATGGTGGGGCATTGGGATTAAGCGCATTTTTATCGGTATGTGTTTGCCATTTAGGCATTTTAATGGGCGCGCCACGCAGTAATAAAAACGCCTTTTAACTGATTGCAGTGAACTGAACCTCAAATAACCACGTATTAACTACTAATAAAAGCACAACCTTGAGGTGTGTATGAAGTGGTTAATACTGGTAATATGCGTATGCTTGCAAGGATGCAGTACTAATTATTTTCTTTACAGCCCCAATGATGACATTGGCTTTAATAAAAGTGACTTTCACCATCCGGTAAAAGACAGTTTTATCCGTTCTCGCTCGGGAAACACCCTGCATTTACAGCACCATTTAACTGATGACCCGATTGGTCTAGTAATTCACTTTCATGGTAACCGCGGCAATTTAACACAAACCGTTGAAAAGGTAGTGTGGTTGGTTGATGAAGGCTACGATGTGTTGCTGGTTGATTATTCAGGTTATGGTCTTTCAACGGGTATTCCCACACGCCAGCATCTTGCCCTTGATGCGCAAACTATTTTCGAGATAACTGCTGACTTAAATTATTCACATAAAGTGATTATTGCCACCTCAATGGGCGGTGCGATTGCACTCGATGGGCTTGAAAAAAGCCAGCTTGAATCTCAGTTTGATCTCTTAGTGATTGATTCGAGTTTCGAAAGTTATCAAAATCTAGCCCATGATGTAGTGGCTAATATTCCAGTTGCTAAATGGTTTAGTAACAAAATTCCAAGTCTGGTAAGTGATGAACGTGCGCCCAAAGAAAATATCACAGCACTTACAGACGTTGATATGGTGATTGCTCATTGCCAAGATGATAATCTAATCCCAATCTCTCGCGGCCAAGCGCTGTATTCGTTTGCAGGGGAAAATAGCCAGTTTTGGCAATTTGAAGGGTGCCGACATGCACGTACCTTCACCAATGAATTTCCCGACAACCAACAGCGTTTGCTCAGCTACATTAACGAAAACCGAACTAACAAGCTAACCGCGCGTAATAGCCAATCGGTTTTACTCGACTAAGCAAAAAAAGTTCATCGATCCACAGCTGCTTGATAAACTATAAAAAACAATAATTAAGTTTGGAGCACAGTATGAATGTAGTTGAGGTAAAGCACCCTCTTATCAGTCATAAAATGGGGCTTTTGCGCCAGCACGATATTAGCGTTAAAGCGTTTCGTGAATTGGTATCTGAAATTGGCAGCCTTTTAACCTTTGAAGCAACACGTGATTTACCACTTGAAGATACCACCACAACCACATGGCAGGGCGATGTGACCACCGAGCAATTGGCAGGGAAAAAATTAACCTTAGTGCCAATTTTAAGAGCAGGACTTGGCTTAAACGAAGGTGTATTAACCGTTATTCCTTGTGCCCGAATTTCGGTGGTAGGGCTATATCGTGATGAAGAAACGTTAGAGCCTGTACCGTATTTTGAAAAGCTCACATCCGATTTAGATAAGCGTGTAGCGCTTGTGGTTGACCCAATGCTGGCAACCGGTGGCTCAATGATTGCGACCATTGATTTACTGAAAAAACACGGTGTAAAAGAGATAAAAGCCATGGTACTTGTTGCCGCACCTGAAGGCATTCAAGCGCTGGCAGAGGCTCACCCAGATATTACTCTTTATACTGCCAGTGTCGATGACAAACTGAATGAGCAAGGCTACATATTACCGGGGCTTGGCGATGCCGGTGATAAAATTTTTGGTACAAAAAAATAGCGAAAATAAAAGGGCGATACGTGTAAGCAACACGTATCGCTATCTCTAAACAAAGTACCAGAGCGTTAATTCCAGTAATAACACACTGGTTATCATTAAATTAATTGGCTTTTTGTTGGGAATAACCGGAAAAAGCGACAAAAACGGTGCTTTTTTAAACGCTACTGAAAGCACAGTAGCAAGCAATGCCGTGGCGCCGAAGATAACCACAAGCCCATTTGCCACTCCCATTTGTAAACTCAAAATAAGCAATGCAGTAGCCATCAGTAACCATGCGCCACCTCGATAACAGCGAATTTGTTTATCAAGCGGTTTAAACTCGCGACCTAGGGTTTTTGTGTACTTAGGCATGGCGAGTAAAAACAAACACAGCGCCTGATAAATTAATAAAAGCGAAATAACGAAACTCATACAGTCGCCTCTTTGGGTTGTGTGTTATTGGTGCATGTTGGAAGTGGTGTTAAGCGATGCTTTTTCACCTTTGCTGCGATGGTAAAGCAGCAAAGCGCAGCCAACATAGTGACTAAATCAAAGGCAACAAACAGCGTATCCTTATTTTGTAAACTGGCAATCAAACCACGGTGTGTGGTGAGGGCATTTACCATAGGCACTAGGACAAATAAAAAGCCAGCACTTAGCCATAGCCGATACCACGCAACGGCCGCTAATTTACGCCAGCTAAACCAACAGCCATAGGCAATAAAACAGAACCAGGTGATAAAAAAGCAGTGCATTTCCCAATCAGCACGGTGCGCAAAATCGACAGGAATAAGACGGTTTGCTAAAAAGTACACCGCAATGGCAGCAGGCAAACCAACAACAGTACCAATATTTAAACCTTCGGTCAGTTTAAAGCTAAAAGGTAATCCCTGTGGGTTAGTGAGCGCTTTTTTACGGCGCTTGGTGGTCCACAATACCATGCCTGATGCAATCATGATTGAACCTGTAAGACCTGCAAAAAAATAAAGCCAGCGCACCGGTAAGGTAGCAAATATACCTTCGTGGAGCTCCAAAAATACAGACTGCACATGACGTGTTCCCTGATACTGCGGTGTATATTGGTAAAGTGCACCCGTAGTGGCATGCAAAATTAGCTTTCCACCATCATCGCTTGGCGACTTTTGCTCAAGGGAAAATACCGCCAAACTGTTGCTGTCGTGTGGATGATAAACACGAATGGCGATGGCGCGACGAGTATCTTTGTTGTTTGCTAAGACTTCTTCAGCCCTTTGGTACAAGGTATTTAGCCCTAGCGGAGTTGCCGCTATACCAGATGGACTATTGGGCGCACCGCGCTGGTAATAATCATCAAAAAAGCGTTGTTTATTTTCAGCCCCAAAGCCGTAACTCGCATTCAATACGAAGGGGACGTAGGTAAACATAAACATAATCAGCCCTGAGTAAGTGATCATCAAATGAAATGGCAAGCTCACTACACTCATTAAGTTATGGCCATCAAGCCACGAACTCGCGCCTTTGTTACGGCGAAAGGTGAAAAACTCTTTAAATATTTTTTTATGCACCACAATACCGGTGACTAAACCAAGCAACATAAAAGCGGTAAAGATGCCAACTAGGTAATAGGCAAACTGCCTAGGTAAATAGTGCAAGCGGTAATGCATGCGATAAAGTGCTTGGCCGCCGCCTGTTTTACGATGGATAAGCTCTTCGCCGTTTTCGCCATTAAGGGTTTTACTGACGTTTTTGAGTTTTCCGTCGGCATTTTTCTGTTGATACCTTAGCCACAAATGAGGCTCGGACCTGACAATTGGTAAGTAAATTCGCCACTCTTTTGCATCAAGCCCATAAGCATTTAAGTGGGTATCAGCAGTATTTAACGATGCACTTACCGATGCAGTATTGGGGGGTAATTCTGGCGCCATCCAGGCATCAATTTCACTATCAAAATAGCCTAAGGTACCTGTCACAAAAATAAAGTAGAGCAGCCAACTTACTAAGATGCCTGTCCAGGTATGCAGCCACGCCATGGATTGTCTAAAACCACTTTTCATAAAGGTGCCTCACACTGCCATAAATAAAACGTTTAAAGCGGCACTTACAACAAGTACCCCTAAGCTTTGAAAAAACACCTGCTTAATTGATTTAGCTGAAAACACAAACATTACAAAACCGGTAAAAACAGCGAAGCTGAGCATAGAGCTGGCCGCAATGGCATCGGTTTGGTTAAGCGGTAATAACACAGATAGTAAAATGCTAAGTGACATGGTGATGCCGTAACCCATTATTACAGCGACGAAAATACGGGAAATAACGTCTTTGTTAGCACGAATTAAAGTCAATGCGTGATCCATAAATGATTGCGAAAATTAAATAATCACGAATGATAACAGTTATCGTTATTGTTATAAATGTTTGGTTTTATAAAAGTAGTTTTTACTGTTTATAGGGCTTTACTTAAGTGAATGATTAATAGTGGTGTTTATTATTTTTTTACGTCTTGAGCTGTGTCTATTAAACATGTAATGCCTTGTTATAGTTAAATAAGTTTAATTCTCTACCATTACATGTAATGTCATTATGGGTGCAATTCACAAATGACACGTTTTATATGCTTAAATTCTTATTGTTAACAAAATTAATCGTTGTTAATGTACTGAAAGTATTAGATAAAAAACTAATAGAAGATGAGTTTGAAGTTGTATGTAACTACATCAAATGGTAATGCTCACTAATAAAGGTCTTGCGGTGAATCAACGGGAGCGTGGTCGTTGATTCAGCGACCTTAGGCGAAGAGGAGGGATTCGTGTTCGAAGTTGGAAAAATATATAACCGTAGAATTGATATACATGGAGTTTACAAAGGTCAACAATACGGTGGTATTGCAACTCCATCACAATACCCTTATGTCTTTATTTTCACCAGTGAAACAGGTGAGGAATTTGGTTATTCTGATGGGGTCAGTCCTGATGGAACATTCAGATATACAGGTGAAGGACAAGAAGGCGATATGATAATGGCTAAAGGAAATTTAGCCATTCGCGACCATCAAAAAAATAATAAAGAAATTCTTCTTTTTGAGTCAGTATCTAAAGGCATGGTTAGATTTGTTGGTAAGTGCAATTATATAACTCACCACATCGAAGAAAGGCCTGACAAAAATGGAAAACAAAGAGCGGCTTATATATTTCATTTGGATTTCATTACAAAAATGAAAAGTGATGGGGTTGAATCGCCGAAAGCGTCATACCTTAAAAAGCCAACGAGGAGTAAATCATTAAAAGAATTACGTGAAATTGCGCTAAGTAGTACACCAACCCAAGCAAACCAAAAAGAAAAACTTATTTATGTTAAGCATCGTAGTGATGCAATCAAACTTTACGCTAAAAAACGCGCAGGTGGCTTTTGCGAGGGTTGCGGAGATAAAGCTCCTTTTGATACAAAGTCAGGACCTTACCTAGAAGTTCATCACCTCACTCGTTTATCGGACGGTGGAGCTGATAGCCCAGAAAACGTAATTACTTTATGTCCAACTTGTCATCGCAGAGCGCATTATGCTGTTGATCGCGAAACCTGGAATAATGAATTAATGTTTAAAGCGAAAGCCATCGAGAAAAACGTCGTTTAATCAATGGTTGAGAATCAATGGGGTCAGAGTCGTTGATTTCAATATAAGTAATGAGTAACTGATTTTATCCAATGATTTTGGCTTCAGTTGAACTTGGTAATACACCTTTCATAAGGGATGTGAAAAGATGAAATTAAATTGTTTACTTGCCGTGTTTATGGCTTTCACGTTTGTTGCAGTGTCAGGTGAGGCTGTAAACGCTAAAAAAACGTACGACTTTAATGGCTCTAAACAAAATAAGAGCCAAAACAAACGTAGTGTAAAGCAAAAAGCAAAGTTTAAGTGTGATAAAAGGCAGTATTGCTCGCAGATGACATCTTATGAAGAAGCACTCTTTTTCATTAAACATTGTCCAAATGTGAAAATGGACGGCGATAATGATGGAATACCTTGTGAGCGTCAATTTAAAAAAGGTTAGTTCTACACACGTTTAGCAAGCTAATAAAGTCTGTCTTTAAAATTTTTATGGGGAATAACGTTATTCTTAGCAACGACTATGAGGTTACAATCGCAAGTGACATCAGTGGTGGTCGAGATGGAATTGGAGTTGAGGTTTACCACGAAGGTAAATTATTGCTTGAGATATTTCGAGATGACACTAAAAATTCGTGTGAAGTCACGGTTTACGAAAAAAGTGTCTCTCTTGAGGTTGTAGAAGCTACCATTGAGCTTTTTAAAAAAGAAATTCCTTTGGATTTTCAATCATAGCAAACAGATAATAAATCAATGGGGTCAGAGACGTTGATTTTAACTTGATTGCATTTTCCTAATATGAAAATGATTGATAATCATTGAAACCCTTGCGAGCGCCAATTTAAAACGTTTGTGGAATTAAGGTATAACATTTAAATTTATGCTGGGTGTCACCCGCAAGGAACCAAATGAATCGCCTGTTTAAAATTGTGTTGATGATAGTTACGTTTTTGTGTGGGCTTTATTGGCTGTGGTTTTATGTATCGCCGGCGCTCACCATAGAGAACAATTCGGGCAGCAACATAACCCATGCGACTATTGAGCTACCATCAAGCCGGTTAGATTTTGGTGATATTAAAACCGGCTCGAGCAATACGCTTTATTATGCTTTATCGCAACCTCGCGATGGCACCTATCACTATAAAATAATCACCGCTCATGCAATGACCTATCAGGGCAGCTGCGGCTATGTCACAAACAGCGAGCTAAATAAACGGTTTAGAATTGAGATTACACAAGATAACCGTGTGCTCTGCAAAATCGATTAGTCGGAGCCTTACTTTAAAGATTTCAGCACTGCTTTTTAAATCATGACTATACTGAGTGAACACTTATTCAGTTGGAATTGTTATGACTAAATTACCTCTATCCACAGTAACATCCGTTTTATTCTCCTCACTATTGCTAGTTGTATTAGCGGGCTGTTCAAAGGCAGAACCTGTACCTGTAAGTGAATGCAAATCTGTTGTAGCCCATGCAAAACGTATTTTAGGCGACAAAGCGCCAAGTAGCTCAGAAATGCTAAAACAATGCAAAGCAGCAACCGACGAAGCAAGGGGCTGCGTGCTTGCTGCCGACAAACCAATGAAATTACTTGATTGTGATTTTTAACGTTCGCTTCATTTTAGGGTGATCTTTCTGATTACCCAAGCAGTACACGAATAACACATGATAAAAAAAGGGAAACCAATATGATAACAGCATACGCTGCAAAAGAAGCCGGTGGCGCGCTTGAACAGCATCACATCGAAGTGGGTGAACTTGGTGCTCATGATGTTGAAATTGACGTGGAATACTGTGGTATTTGCCACTCCGATATTTCAATGATTGATAACGAATGGGGCTTTTCACAATACCCACTGGTGGCCGGCCACGAGGTGGTGGGACGTGTGAGCAAAGTGGGTAGTCATGTAAGCAATCTCAGCGAAGGGCAACTGGTTGGTCTTGGTTGGCATTCGGGCTATTGCCAAAGCTGTTTTTCGTGTAATACCGGTGATGAAAATTTATGTCAGCAAGCAATCCCTACCATTATGAGCCATGGTGGCTTTGCCGATAAAGTGCGTGCTAATGAAAAAGCGGTGGTGGCTTTACCAAATGGCATGGACGCACAATCTGCCGGGCCGTTATTTTGTGGTGGTATTACGGTATTTAACCCGCTTGTGCAGTTTGATGTTAAACCAACCGATAAAGTGGCGGTGATAGGTATTGGCGGTTTAGGCCACTTAGCATTGCAATTTTTAAATGCGTGGGGCTGCGAGGTCACGGCATTTACATCGTCTGAATCTAAATCGGCAGAAGCCAAACAACTTGGCGCGCACCACACGCTTAACTCGCGTGATAATCGCGAAATTGAAGCGGCCGCTAATCGCTTTGACTTTATTATTTCAACGGTTAACGTAAAACTTGATTGGAATTTGTATTTATCAACCCTCAAACCCAAAGGGCGTTTGCACTTTGTGGGTGCCACTTTAGAGCCGCTTGATTTGGGCGCTTTTGGTTTAATTGGTGGGCAAAAACAAGTATCGGGCTCACCGGTGGGTAGCCCTGCAACCATTGCACAAATGCTTGAATTTGCGGTGCAACACAACATAAAACCGCAAATAGAAACCTTTAAAATGAGTGACATAAACGCCGCGCTTGATCATTTAAAATCGGGCAAGGCGCGTTATCGCATAGTGCTTGAAAAAGACTAAGGCACTTTAAGATTGGTATGCAGAAGGGCAATGTCTCTGCATACCATTCCTTTACAAAATTCGCTAAACTGCCTTTTTTAAATCACCTTTAATATTCATGAACTACCTTATCTCGGTCACATTATTATGGGCTTTTTCGTTTAGCTTAATTGGTGTGTATTTAGCAGGCCAAGTGGATGCTTGGTTTAGTGTGCTAATGCGCGTAGCACTTGCAACGTGTGTGTTTTTACCCTTTTTAAAGCTACTTAGTACACCAAAAGGCATTGCCTTAAAGTTGATGGCCATAGGCGCTATTCAATTAGGCGTAATGTACAGCTTTTACTATCACAGTTTTTTGTATTTAAGTGTGCCTGAGGTATTGCTGTTTACCGTGATGACCCCACTTTACATCACCTTACTAAATGACTTACTGGAAAAACGCTTTAATGCCCAGTTTTTGCTGGTGGCGGTGATAGCGATTTTTGGTGCCATTGCGATTCGCTACGAAGGCATTGATGGCGACTTTTTACTGGGGTTATGTTTAGTACAAGGGGCAAACCTGTGTTTTGCAAGTGGCCAAGTGTTTTATAAGCGCTTAATGAGCGAGCAGACACTTGAACATAAAACCGTGTTTGGCTGGTTTTTTATTGGCGCGTTAGTGGTTGCTGTAAGTTGCTTTGCACTGTTTGGTAATGTGGATAAATTACCAACCACAGCAACGCAATGGGGTGTACTGACGTATTTAGGCTTAATTGCATCTGGTCTTGGTTATTTTGCGTGGAATAAAGGCGCGGTAGAGGTAAATGTTGGCGCGCTTGCGGTAATGAATAACCTCCTAATTCCCGCAGGTATTATTGTGAATGTCGTGATTTGGAATCGAGATGCAGACCTGGTTCGGTTAGGTTTAGGTGGTGCGATTATTGTGTTTGCTCTTTGGTTAAATCAGTTCTTAGCGAAAAGAAAAAAGGTGCTGTAACAGCACCTTTTTAGCATTTTAGAAGAAGTAATTCATACCAATATTAACGGTTGCGCCTTTGCCTTTTACATTGTAACCGTTGCCAGTATAGCTTTGTGAGCGAGCTGGGTAGTAATCTTGGTTAAGCAAGTTTTCAACACCGCCATACACTTTAAAGGCTTGGTTAATTTGATAAGAAGTACTCAAGTTAACAACTTGATAGCTACTGACAGGGCCATTTGTACCGGTGTAAACATCACCTACTTTC
The DNA here is from genome assembly GCF_000788395.1 of Pseudoalteromonas piratica. Classification (NCBI taxonomy): domain Bacteria; kingdom Pseudomonadati; phylum Pseudomonadota; class Gammaproteobacteria; order Alteromonadales; family Pseudoalteromonadaceae; genus Pseudoalteromonas; species Pseudoalteromonas piratica. Next base: position 1,178,244 of record NZ_CP009889.1, on the reverse strand, counting down.
TCAAAGCGGTCACGACTGCCAACATGCATTAGGGTAACTGACATTTGCCAATCGTCACTTAACGAAATATCGGCATAACCTGCTAGTTTGGGTGGGTTAATGGTACTGCCGTTTAGGTACTCGTCGGTATCGGTGTTTTTACCTTCTAACCAACTGTAGTTAACACCCAGTTTAATGTTGTCTGTTGCTTGTGCTTCTAATGCTGCTTCAAAGCCATAAATTTCTTGAGGAGATCGTACGCTTTCGTATTTACCTGTTGCTGGGTCTTCAACTAGGCTGGTGCCGATATCAGATTGGCTAATAAAGGTTGCAAATTGGTAGTTGAAAATACCTGAGTTGCCATCAAAACCAATTTCATAGTTTTTAATAATTGACGCGTCCGTATCAATTTTTTTAACGCTTGGCGTATCAGCAGTACGCAATGTGCGGCCTAAATCGGTGACATCAAAGCCCTCTGAGTAACTAATAAATGGCATAAATGCGTCAATGGCGTTGAAACGCAGGCCAATATTGTAGGTTGTCGCACTGTATTCAATATTGCCACCTTCCACATCAATCACATCACTACAGGTTTTACGGCATACCATTAAGGTTTTAAAATCTTCAACGGCAACATCTATTTCTTCATGGCGAAGGCCTGCTTTAACTACCCAATCGTCATTAATCACAAACTTAGACTGTAGATAGAGCGCGGCGTTGTCCATGTCCATTTTGGGTGTCCAAGCGCGGCCATCCACGAGTGATTGGGCCGTAGTATCATTCAGTAAATCAACGCCATAGGTAAAGCTTGCGGCAGTATTATCAAAATCAAAGGTGGTGTTAAAGTTGGCACGAACACCGGTTTTCTCTGACTCGATCATCGATTGTCCGCCGGCAAGGCCAAGGGCAGGATCACGGAATTTGGTGCTGTAGAAAAATACGTTTTCAAGTTTTTGCCAATACACGTCACCAGTGAATAGCGTATCGGTAAAGATATCGGCATGTTCGTATTGTAGTTTTAAATTATGGTTGCCACGGGGGCCTTGCGGATCGCCCGGTGCTTTCTCACCTGTGGTGTTCTTAGTGGCGTAACTTTTTTCACCCAAATTAACGTTTTTATTAGTACTGATGTAATCGGCTTCTTGTTGGCCTTCAAAATAGTTGTATGTCAGTGATAGGGCACTTTGGTCGGTTAAATCATAGGCTAGTTTGGTAAATGCATTCTTAGATTCAAAGCCAGACATGCCATAGAGAAGTCCAAGTGCATCACCGTCAGCATCTTTAATTATTCCGTTATCTTCAAACGCCACGTTGGCAACAAAGCTGAGTTTGTTACTGCGTCCATCAATAGTAACATCTGCACGCTTGCCAAGGCTGTCCTCAAAATCAGTGGCTGAAAAATTAGTAGCAAGATTGAGTTTACCGTTAAAACCGTCTTTGCTGTCGGCACTTTTGGTGATGTAGTTGATAATACCACCCGCAGCACCATTACCATAAATTGAGGTGGCACCTTTTATCACTTCTACCCGTTCAATCACACTTGGATCTAATGAACGAATCGCTAAACGTCCGTTTCTAAGTGGCGTTGATTGAGGCAAACCATCAATCAACACCAAGGCACTACGGCCACGCAAGTTTTGACCAGAACTACTGTTTGTGCCCGTGTTTGGACCCATGCCCGGCACTTGAATAGCTAAAATACTTTGCAGTTCATTAGTGACTTCCATATTACGGAGTAGTGCTTGTTGGTCAACAATCACAACCGATGCGGTCACTTCATCAATACGCTCTTCAACACGACTACCAGTAACAATAATGCGCTCCATATCTTTGGCTTGTTGTGCGGGGGCGGGGCTATCGGCTAACACTGCGGTTGAAACAAAAAGAGCGGTTAAAGTGAGGGACGTTTTAATCATTACCTTTCCATGTCTGAATAATTTGATGCGGATCGTAATGATATTAATTATCAATTGCAAATATATTTGTGCGGTTGAGTTATGATTTAATTATATTTTTTCGTCTTAGTTAATTGTTAGTGTGACAGGGATCTTAATTGTTTAAACGTTGTGGCATTAAAAGCAGTTACTTCAAAGTAGGTGATGCAGGGGTGGCGTTTACTAACCAAGCTGGTATTTGCTTGGCGTATTGGTTGCTTCAAGTAAGATATTAAACGCCTTAACAGAGCCAACAAGTTGTTTTTTAACATCGCGCCATTCATGGCGATGTTGGCCGAATTGGTCTTGCCATTGCGCCATTAATTCGTTGTCGGGAGTAAACAAAGTACAGCCAGCTTGTTGGAAAGCTAGATTACAATTATTTTCTATTTCAGAGAGTCGGCTGATTTGATTGAGAAAAGTATGGTGTGCAGCTTCACGTACAATTAATTTTAATGGCAAGGGTAATTGTGAGAGCCATTGTTGATTTACCACATTAACCCAGGCATCAGGCACACTGTTAAAATGGCTAATGGTTGAAATTGACTCACGTAATTGGTCTGGCCCTGCGTAAAGACCAATCACACCGGGATCTAATACATTTATGTGGCCACTACGCGCCATACTTGCAACCTTATCCCATTTAAGTTCGATAACGTGCGCATCGGTCATGCTGTAAAATTGCTTAAGCACCTTGCTTGCGGGTACACGTAGCACTAACCCTCTTAAATCATTTGGCGTTTTAATGACCTTATTTGTATGCTTGGTTGTGCTTAAGGTACGGCCGCCTGTAATGTAGTGAAAGAGTATTTCAACCACACCCTGTGTTTTAATTTGATTAACGACTTGCTGCTGCCAATAGTTTGAACTTATTAAATTCAAAAATGCCTGGTTGCTACTTGCCCAAAACGGTATGTTTAGTACATCTAATACCGGCAGTGCGCGCGATAAGTTAGATACCGAAATTAGCGCTGCATCGACACGGCCACGGGTAACCGCAGCCATTAAATCTGTGCCGCTGCCAACGCGCCCACCATCTTGAATATCAACATAGATTTTGCCCTGAGACATGGTTTCTACATGGTGCTTGAACACCTGATGCATGTGAGGAATGTAGTTTGCTTCATGGGTGTTGTAAGGCGATGCAAAGGTAAGGGTGAAATCTGCGCTCAGTTTGGTGACTTCATCGTGAGCGCTTTGCTCTTCTTGGCTTAGGGCATAGGATAAACACGAAGAGCTGACTAACGTACTTGCAAAAAGTGCGGAGGTAGAATGAATAAATGTGCGTCGAGATACTGGCATAGTTTAAGTTTAGTCCACATCATTACGCTTTCAATCAGGACGCAGTTATAGTTAAGGCGCTGAACTTTCTTCTTTGATGGTAAAAGATAAGAAGCAGCCTTCATCTTGCTCTAATTTTTTGGCCCAATTTGTCACGCTTTCCAGTGATAAATTATCACCTTCTACATAGCGAGAAATACTGTCGCTTTCATTTACAGCAAACTCAATTAAGTAACGTTTGTTTTCAGTCATAAATAAACTCACATCGTTATGTTTAATTTCTAATGTCAGGTTTACTGCTTTTCCATGACAAATTAATGACACAAATTGAAGAAATAATAAACAACTAAATTTACCTTTCGTTTACATTTGTTATCAAACTAATCAAACCCTTACAAATCATGGCTTGAAGCGCAATGCTGCGTGATAATTTTAGAGTTAATAATCTAAATGTAAGGAAAATGTAAAGAAATTACATTAGAGTAGCGCGGCAATAATTTCAAATATTGCACAGGAAGTAGTTTACAAAGGATGGTATTGATTTGAATTTTTAATAAAAAACAAATGGATAGCCATGAATCTCTCACGCTTAAAACTAGTAACATCAATTTTTGTTGCGTGTTACGCAACGCAATCGCTCGCAGCAGCACCTGAAAACTATTATTCATCCGCTGATCAGACAACAGCTGATAAATTAAAACAAAGCTTGCATCACATTATTAAAGGGCATACGAAAATCCCTTATACGTCCTCAGCGACAGATACTTGGGATGTATTAGAAATTGCCGATCAAGATCCAAATAACAGCGGCAATGTGATTGATGTTTACAAAAATGCCAGTTACACAAAAGCAGGTGGTGGTAATAGTTTTTACAACCGCGAGCACAGCTGGCCAAAATCATATGGCTTTCCAAGTGATGGTAGTAACAACTACCCTTACACCGATTTACACCACTTATTTATTGCCGATAGCAGCTATAACTCAAGCCGCAGTAATAAACCTTATGCAGCGTGTACTGATTCGGCATGTATTGTAAAAGCAACCGAATTAAACAATAACCGCGGTGGTGGTTCTGAAGACATCAATTTAACCTTAGGTTCTGGCGCGACAGGTGCATGGCAAACATGGCCAGCACGTCGTGGTGATGTTGCTCGTGCACTCATGTACCTAGCTGTGCGTTATGAAGGTGGTAGCCATTCTGTAACTGGTGTTTTAGAACCAGACCTAATTTTGACCGATGACCGCAACTTGATCGAAGGGTCTAAAACGGGTGGCAATGAAGCGATTGCTTACATGGGACTTAAATCAACCTTGTTGGCATGGCACAAAGCCGACCCAGTTGATAGCTTTGAAATGCGCCGTAATGATGCAATCTTCCAATATCAAGGTAACCGTAACCCGTTTATCGATCACCCAGAATTTGTGGCGTGTGTTTTCGAAAGCGTGTGTTCAGGTACCGGCCCAGATACTGGTACGCCGACTACACCAACTAATAGCACGCCTTGGATCAATGAGCTGCACTATGACAATGACGGCACAGACGTAAACGAAGGTGTTGAAATTGCCGGTGCACAAGGCATTGACCTAAGTGGCTGGTCACTGGTTGCATACAATGGTAATGGTGGCGCAGCTTACAAAACGGTAAGCCTTTCAGGTGTGCTTGCTAACCAACAAGCAGGCTTTGGCACTAAGTTCTTTGCCTTTGCAGGATTACAAAATGGTGCAGCAGATGGTATTGCGCTGGTTAATGCTAAAAGTGAAGTGGTGCAATTTTTAAGTTATGAAGGCAAGCTAACTGCAACTGATGGCCCTGCAAAAGGATTAACATCAACCGACATTGGCATTGCACAAAGCACAAGTACTGCTGTTGGAACATCATTACAACTTAAAGGCACAGGTAAAGCTTATAGCGACTTTAGCTGGGCGTCAGCCTCTGCGACTTCAAACCAAGTAAATGCAGGCCAAACATTCGAAGGTGGTAGCACAACACCAACCGAACCAGAGCAAAGTGTATTTAGCAATACTACATCAACGGCAATTCCTGATAATTCATCGGTAACGTCATTAATTGATGTAAACCGCTCAGGTACTGCCAATTCAATTACAATTGATGTTGATATTACACATACCTATCGCGGTGATATTAGCTTAGTGCTAGTTGCACCTGATGGCAGCCAACATGCGCTTAAGAGTAAAAATGGTTCTGACTCAGCGAATGATGTGAAAGCACAATACAATGTTAACGTATCATCGCTTGCTAAAGGACAGTGGCAACTGCGCGTAGCGGATAACTATCGCAGAGACACTGGCACATTGAATAAGTGGTCAATTACATTTAATTAATTTTAAAAAGCGCCAACTCAGTTTGGCGCTTTTGTTATTTCAACTTCAAACTTACTTCAAACAAGCGTTATCTAAACGTCACGTTTTTAATATCCCTGATTGTTCCTGTATTGGTCACATGCAAATGAAGTAATTCTTACAGTAATCAAAACGCCTTTTTTTGTTAATTAATCAGTAACGTGTTTTTCATAATTAAACGACACCATAGTTGCGATTTTAATTTACCGTCACTTATGGAAAACAACATGGAACATAAAAAAATAAAAATGAGCGCGCTTGCGCTATCAGTTTTACTTGCACTGACCGCCTGTTCGGATGGCGATGATGGTGCGCAAGGCCCAGCAGGTGCAACAGGTCAAGCGGGTACAGATGGCCAAGATGGTGTAAATGGTAGCGATGGCATTGATGGAACAGCAGGTAAGCTTACACGCCTAGCAACTGTGCCAACGGGCGCTGAAGTGACAGGTATCTTTTTATCAGAAGAGGGTGATTTATTCTTTAATGCGCAGCACCCATCTGACAGCAATAACATTGCTAATGCAGCTGGCAAAACATTCCACACAGGTACCGTGGGTGTGCTTGCAGGCGTTAACTTTAATAATTTACCTGAAACACTAATTGATTCACCAGTACCGGTGAGCGATGCTGAGCGTCAAACAGTTATGAGTGCGTATGGTCAGTATCAAGTGCTAGGTCAAACTGGTGATACTTACGAAGGTAAATTACCAAAAGGACTGGGTCATATTTATTCAATGGTGGGTGATGAGCTTATTCTTGAAAACGATATGCCAGACTTTAACGGCTTTATTCAAACGGGTGCAGGTAAAGGCTACCTATTCACTAACTGGGAAATGTACCCAGGTGGTATGAGCCGTATGGCTATCGAAAAAGATAATTTTGGCAGCTGGAAAGTGACTGACGCCATGATGCTTGATTTCGATGGTGTGCATGGCACAGCAGCAAACTGTTTTGGCTCAGTAACGCCTTGGAATACGCCACTGACATCTGAAGAGTGGATTGTAAATTCTAAAGTCGATACGACAACGCACCCAGATTGGAATAACCCTGCAGTGATGAACACCGATATCATTGGGTACATGTGGCAACTAACTGCGCCAGATGCACCAAACCCGTACCGCTACGGTTATATTGCTGAAGTGCAAAACCCAACTTCAAATGAGCCAACAGTGGTTAAGCATTATGCGCTTGGCCGTTATGAGCATGAAAATGCAACGGTAATGCCAGATGGTAAAACAGTTTACCTATCACAAGATGACACTGGTGGTGTGCTGTTTAAGTTCGTTGCCGATACACCAGAAGATCTAAGCTCAGGTACCCTGTATGGTGCAAAACTTACTCAAGATGTAGGTCAAAACGACCCTGCAACAACAGGCTTTGATGTGTCGTGGGTTGAGTTAGGCCACGGTGACAATGCAATGATTGAAGCTTGGATTGCAGACTTTGACGGCATTGGTACAGACCAATTTGTTGAAGGTGAAACAAGTTATATGACAATGGCAGACGTTGAAGCATGGGCAAATGGCGATGCAACTTACCCAACGGTAGCTAATGGCGGCGGCAAGGTAACAGCAGGTGAGCCAATGGATGACCGTGTTGTATTCCTTGAGTCTCGTCAGGCTGCACGCTTAAAAGGTGCTACAGCTGAATGGCGAAAGCTTGAAGGTATTTCGATTAATACTAAACGTGCACAAGAAGCTGTTGAGGGTGTGAATACCATTGACGGCGAAGACATTACTGAAGCGTATGTTTATCTTGCGATTGCAGATTTAGACAATACGTTAATTGATAATGAAGGCGATATTCAGCTTTCGAGCCGTGTTAAAGATTGTGGTGGTGTGTACCGCGCAAAACTTGAAGCGGGTTATAACATTAGCCGCATTGAACCACTTGTTATGGGCTCAACTTACCGTAGCAGCCTATCTGGTGCCGCACGTTGTGATGTTGACCAACTTTCACAGCCAGATAACGTAATCGTTATGGACGACGGCCGTATCATCATTGGTGAAGACGGTTTCCAAGAAAACAATACGCTTTGGCTATATGAGCCAGTGAAAAAATAAGCAATTGTTTTACGAGAAGTGTGAACTACCAATTCACTTAAGTAGCTGATCATCCTAGCGGACTAAATAGCATGCTAACGGTGTTTGAATTTATCAATGTAGAACAACTGCATAAGAGAAATTCCGCCTTGTTAGCATTTCATTTATCGAGCGCTACCCCTGATCACATACTTAACAGCATTGGTATAAGCACTTCTCATTTAGTTGGAAGAATGAGTATGAAATACCTAAGCCTTGTACTTGCTGCGTTTATAACGTTTGCGAGTTTTTCTGTTTTTGCAAAGCAGCCAAGCGCGCTTGATTATATTAAACATAATGAAGTGTATAACCCTGAAGCCGTGATCCCGCCGCAGTGTTACACCAAAACCGAAGGCACAAACAACCCGTGCTATGCCTGTCACCAAACCTATAACTACAGTGAAAAGCGCCCAAACATAATGAATGATGGCGATTTGCAGGGCGATTATCAGTTTTCTGATGAAGGCATGCGCAATAGCTGGAAGAACTTATTTATTGATCGCACAGCGCTGATTAAAGGCATAAGTGATGATACGATTTTGTCCTACGTAAATGAAGATAACTATGGCAAGTTTGCTAAAACGCACCAAAATGCGCCGCAAGCAAAGGTGATGTTTATCGAGAACTTAGCCTATCCTGAAAATGCATTTAATGCATTAGGTGTGGCAAAAGATAACAGCCATTGGGTTGCATTTAACTACAAGCCATTTCCAAGTACCTTTTGGCCAACCAATGGGTCTACAGGAGATGCCATGATCCGCTTACCTCAGGCTTTTCGAGAAATAAACGGTACGTTTAATCTAGACGTGTATTTTGCCAATTTAAGTTTGGTGGAAATTACGATTAAAGATTTGGCGATGATTTCAACACCAGCAATTGATGAGCGAATTATTAAGCACGATCTTAATAATGACGGTATCTTGTCAACGGTGACTGAAATCGTAAAACAAGCTTTTTATGTTGGGGATGCAAAGCAAACGCCACTACATGCCATGCTTTACCCAAAAGGCACTGAATTTTTACACACGGTGCGTTATTTAGGGGTTGATGAAAAGGGTGAGATTTACAATGCTCCGCGCATGAAAGAAGTGCGCTATATGAAAAAACACGGTTTCAAAACAGCCAATAAATTGCGCGGCGCTTATACGCTTGAAGCAAAAGAGAAAGAGTTTGAGCAGTTACCTAAAACCATTTCAATTGGGGAGCGTGGTATTGATAATGGCTTTAGTTGGACTATTAATGGTTACATCGAAGACCAACAAGGCGAGCTTCGTCCGCAACATTACCAAGAGCTGATGTTTTGCAATGGCTGTCACAAAACAGTCGGCACCACCATTGATCAAACCTTTTCATTTCCGCGCAAAGTTGAGGGCAAACTTGGTTGGCGCTATATCGATTTAAAATCACAAAAGGATGTACCTACTTTAGGCGAATCTGACGGGGAGTTTTTAACCTACTTACAACGTGTTGGTGGTGGCGATGAATTTAGACAAAACCAAGAGATGTTACTGCGCTGGTTTGACAATGACGGCAATGTAAAGCGTGATAAAGTCAGTAAGCTCGATAGCATTTATGAACTTATCATGCCATCAAAAGAGCGTGCGTTAAAACTCAATAAAGCCTACAAAACCATTGTACAAGAACAGAGCTTTTTATTTGGCCGAGATGCCAATATCAGCAAAGCGACCAATGTGCTTGAGCAAGTGGATGATGAACAAACCCCATTACCACCAGAGCATCACCATAAGTGGGATATCCGTCTTTCGTGGCTAACAGGTGAAGAAAATGCAGTTCGCCGCTGAATATCTGCTTGCATGTGTGATGATGGGGGCGGCGATTGGTATGGATGTTGCCCTTGTAACCGCGCTTTACAGTAATAAGCTAACCTGTGCGAAAACCCGTGTTAAATGGATTTCAGGTGTCGTCGGTTCGCATACTTTATTACCAATGTGTGGCTACCTATTAAGCTTTTATGGCATTAAATGGCTGCCCTGGCTTACGCCATTATTGGGTATTGTGGCACTTGGTTTTATCGCGGTATATCTGTATGACGAGCTGTTTTCTGATGATGAAGCCAACCCGCTTATAGCCACCATTTCATGGTCGCTGATTATTGCTGTAAGTTGGGATGCGCTTTGGTCGGGACCTGCAAAGTCGGCACAAGTAGTAGAGTGGCAAAGTATTTTTGTCTGGACATCTTTTATTGTTGTCGGTGCTGTAGTGTATTTATTTACCTTAGCAGGGCTTAAGGTGGGTAATCGCTTAGCATCAAATGAGCAGCACACGCCGTTTGTTTGGCTTTGGCTTCAGTACTCGGCGATTGGTTATTTTGGTTTGTTAGCGCTTGTACGTTATACCTTTGCGCTTGATACACCCGATTGGCAAATATTCTTACTCAGTGTACTGATTGTGCGAGGGTTGTTAGTGAAGCAACGGCCTTTGTTTTCTGTCAGTGTAAGCAAATAAAAAAGGGCTAAGCCCTTTTTTTGCCCAAAGTTAACTGGCTTTGACTAAATCGTTGGATAATTGCATTTGGCGAAATTGATTAGGTGTTTGCCCCGTTTCAGCCTTGAATGCACGTGTAAAAGGGCCAATTGAAGCAAAGCCACTTTCTAAACTAATCACCAGTACTGACCACCCTTGGTTTTCAGGGTTAGCCAAAAGGGATTTCGCATGCTCGATGCGCAAGCTATTGATGTACTGATTAAAGTTTTTATCGGTAATCTGCGATTTTAATGCACGGCTTACTCTATATTCTGGCACATCAAGGCTGCGTGCAATATCTGCCACTTTTAGATTAGCTTGTAAGTAAAGCGAACCTTCGTTAATAAGCGAGGTAATTTCACGTGCAAGGGTAGTGTCGATGTCACACACAGGTTCTGGTTTAGTGCGTATCTCTTCAAATGTTGATGCTTGAGGCTTTGATTGACTATCCGATCTTTTGTATTGTACTCGCCATGCGAGCAACAATTGCGTATTTACAACCACCATCAAAATAATGGCAGTAATAACCCATTCTTTTGCATCTGCGTTATCTGCTAGGGTAAAACTAGTAAGCTTACTAATGCCAACAGCAAGGCCGAAGGTTGATAAAAACACAATTCGCTGTGCTTTGTCTTGTTTAGTGGCGGCTTTAAAGCCTCTACAGCCTTCCCAAAACGATAACACCAATACACAAGACGATAATAAAACCGTGATTTCCGACAATACATGGCGAAAAACAGAATCACCACTGTTTGCAATAATCTGGCTAGAACTTGCGAACAAATAACCCTGATTAATAAAAATAAGCAAAGAAATAGCAAATGCGAGTGCTAAATGATGATGTTCAATGACTTTTTCTTGACGAAAAAAACTGCGAGACAGCAGCCAATAACAGTTACAGGTGGCGACTGTGCCTAATCCAATTAAATACTTATAAGCACCAATGGCATCGCCTGTTACTTTTTGCGTAAGTGACATAGCGACAGAACCACAGAAAATAGCAAACAGGATATGTGGTAACTTTTTCTGCTTAACAAATAGCTGCGCAATCAAACAACCTAGGCATACACACAGGGTTAAAATGTAAAAATTGGATAGGGTCATAATTGAGCAAGCAGACAGTTTAATATTAGCGTTTAGTGTAACGGGAGCTGATGGGCTGATCAAATCTGCTTTTGTAAGTAACTTTGTCATTTTTTGTGTGCCGAATTTCAAATTCGGCGCGAAATTTAAAATTCGATATGCCAATTTTCTATGTGAATCAGTCATTTAATAGAAAGGGGCAGAAATGCAAAGTTTATTAGCGGATGGTGTTAAAAATGGTTTATCACCACACACAATTTTAGATAAGAGTGTTAAAACCTGGTTTTGGGCTGCACTTGTTGGCCAATGGTTATTTGCCAGTTACATCCTAATTTTATATGTATTGCCAACCTTAATGGGTAATACTGAAGTAACTCATAACTTGTTACCTGGGCAAGGCGTTCAAGACAAACGCGTGTTTGATGGCATCGTGTTTTTCTCTCATGTGGTACCTGCGATAATTCTAGCATTTTGCGGTATGTCGCAATTGGTGCCATCTATTAGAAATAAATACCCGCGATTGCACCGGATTAATGGTCGCATCTTTTTTATCTTGGGTATTAGCGGCGCTGTCACCGGATTATACCTTACTTGGGTAACAGGTATGCGCTTTAGCGACATAGGTTCAATGGGCATTACGCTAAATGGTATTTTAATTCCTATTTTTATCTATTTTGCGTGGCGTACCGCGTGTAAAAAACAATTTAACTTACACCAGCGTTTTGCTGTGCACAGTTTCTTATTAGTTAACGGTGTTTGGACATTTCGTTTGTACTTAATGGGATGGTTTGTCGTAAATCAAGGGCCATTGGGTAATTCACGTAATATTGATGGTCCGGCTGATATTGCGATGTCTTTCGCTTGTTACTTATTGCCCATGTTAATTGCAGAGCTGGTATTTTGGGCAAAACGCACACATAACCTGTCGGTGAAATGGGGCGTTGTAATAATGACTATATTTGGCGCAACCATCACACTTATTGGCGTGGGCGCAGCAACTATGATGATGTGGCTGCCACGAATACAAAAAGTATTTTCTGCACTTTTTTAGAACACCTGGGGTTTACAATAAAAAACGCAACCTAGAGGCAATGCTAGGTTGCGTATGCAAATGCGAAGGGTGGGGACTCGTTCTTGTTATTTATTTTAATCAGTAGTGGCGCGTTTATGCTGCTTGGCTTTGTAAAATATTAATTGTTGAACATTGCAAACGGATTTCACCGCGGCGTCTGGCAATAATATCTACATCTAAATTGAACTTTTTTGCAGCCGTATGCAGTTGTTTTCTAAAACGGTAAAACTGTGTATTGATGTGGGTTTCTTCCATGCGCGTTTGGCGCATTAATAGGCTTTTATCAAGCCAACCCGCTTCTGTTTCAGGCACGTTATTTTGTTTATCTTCAAGGTATTTACGTGCGAGCAATAGTACTAGGTAATGATGGGTTCGGTCTTCAAGGTCAATGGCTTGGCCATCTACATTGAGTAAAACACCAACATGTTCTTCGTTTTGGCTTACTGTAAATTTAACATCAATGGCATGTTCTGCTGTTTGCTCACATTCTTGCGTGGCATCAATATCGCTTGGCGCAATTAAAATGTACTGATTACCCTGATAACGCACTAAGTCGCCATTTTGAAGCGCTTTGATGTTACCTTCTTGCTCAAGTAACCATTGGCCAGAGAGCGTTTGGCTGATCATTTGTTCTTGGTTTTCGCAATTAAGCATGTTCACGTGGTGGTTAAGGGCAAGGTCATTCTTACTCTCGTTGGTGCTTTTTAAAAATGGGCATGGCTGCGCTAAATTGGAAACCTGCCACTTCACGCTTTCACTATCACCAAACTGTACAACATCATTTAGTTTTAATTCGTGTTTGATGTTTTTTGCAACGCGTTTGCCATTAACAAAAGTACCGTTTGCACTGATATCTTGTAAGTACCAATTGCCTTGTTGCCACTCAATTAAACAATGGCTACGCGAGACCGCACTTTCTTTAATTAAAGTATGTGCAGTTTCAGGGTGACGGCCCACAATATGATGGTCGCGAAGCTGAATTGTTTGCTCTGTAACCGAATTCGTAAATGTACCCATGATTGCCTCATATCAACGCTTGTATTGAAATCTTTTGCCGTTATTATGTGATGTAACATTGCTTAATTACAATCAAGAATAACAAAAGCTTCTCACTATGAGTAAATTATGCCATCACTGCGGCAGTTTATTAGATGCTATGAGCGCTAAATGTACCCACTGTAACGACTCTAGCATTGACGCCGATTTAGAAATAACACAAGTTATTACACCAGGCTGTGATGAAGTAAAAGAAGCAGCGCATGTTACTCAGCGTAATCTCAGTGACTTTGAGGTTTTAAGCACGGTTTCAGGTGGCTTTGCCACCATTTTAAAAGCTAAAGATCCCCTGTTAGATCGCATTGTTGCGCTTAAACTTGTTCCGAACACGGATAACCAAAGTGATTTAGTGCAAGAAGCCAAACTTGCCAGTAAATTAAGCCACCCAAATATTGTTACCATCCATGAAGTTATTCAAAACGATGAGCAACTTGCCATCGTTATGGAATGGGTTGACGGCGACAGCCTAAAAGCAAAACTCGCCACAGAGATACCATTAAAAGAAAAAGCCAGTATTGCACTGCAGCTGTGTAATGCCATTGAATATGCGCATCAAAACGCCATTTTACACTGTGATATCAAGCCCGATAACATTATGTTTGATATACATAACCAGCTAAAAGTACTCGATTTTGGTTTATCTCATGTACTAGGTGGTGAATCACAGGCAGCCACAATAGGTTCGCCTGCTTATTTAGCCCCTGAACTGTATTTAGGGCAAAACGCTAGTAAAGAAAGCGATTTGTTTGCCCTTGGCGCCGTGCTGTTTGAATTGTTTTCGGATGATAAAGCCTTTGATGGTAAATCACTTGACGTTATAAAAGCACAAATCACAACAGGTGAAGCCAAAAATTTAGCTGATAAAGACACCCAATTACCTGAAGCGTTAGTCACCCTTATTCAAAACTTGCTGCTGGTTGAGCCTTCAAAAAGACCACTCCTTTCAGATCTAATCGATGCATTTACCGATTTAAACCAAGCCTTAGTGCAAAAGCCAAACTGGTGGCAGCGACGCGCACCGTGGCAAAAAGTGACTATATCGGCGATGTTATTAGGTGTAATGGCAGTGCTTTTACAGCCTATTTTATTCCCGCCTAGCAATCAGCAAATACTCGAAAAGCGCATCAGTGAGAATAAACGTATTGCAGTATTGCCATTACAAAACATCAATGACGACCCGCAAGTACAGCTGTTTAGCCAAGGCTTAGCGGTAACGTTGAGTACTGAACTCGGTAAAGTGGGTCGAGAAAAAACCAATAGCTGGGTTATTCCAAGCGCCGAAGTAGCCAAACTGAACAATTTAACCGTTAGCGATGTTTATTCTCGTTATGGTGCCGATTTAGTATTAACGGGCAGTATTCAGCATTTAGGCTCTCAGCGTTTGATTAATTTAGAATTGATAGACGGTGCCTCAGGTGTTGCACTAAAGCAGCAGCAATTTAAGGTGAATGTAAAAGACTTATTTGCCTCAAACCAAGCGGTATTTGAAAAAGCCATTACCATGCTGAATTGGCCAAAAAGTAATATGGCAAGTAAAGGCACCGAGTTTGATGGTGCTTATAAACACTATATTGCGGCAATTGGTTATACGTTTCGCTCTGATCAAGCAAACTACATAGAAAATGCCATCGAACAGTTTAACCAAGCCATTGACTTAGACGAACTTTATGTTGATGCCTATGTGAATCTAGCAGCCACATACTTAAATAAATTTCACAATACTAAAGACGAGCAATGGTTGAACCAGTATGAACAAACCATAAACCAGCTTGCCAAAATCGAACCAACACACACACAAGTCCGTTATTTGTCACATACGCTTGCGCTTAGACGTGGCGAGGCTGAAAAAGCGAGTAAATTGTTAAAAGCTCTAGTGAATGAAAATCCCGAAAATGAATACCTGCATTTTGAATTGGCGCGTGCCTACCAGCAGCTAAAAGAAAATACGTTAGCTGAGCAAAGTTATAAGGCAGCACTTAAGATTGTTCCTAATCATTGGAAAGGGCTTAATCAGTTAGGGCGTTTATACTATCGAACTGCACAATACAATAAAGCAATACTAGTCTACCAGCAACTTATTGATTTAACACCAAAAAACAAAAGTGCTTTTATAGGTCTTTCTGCAAGTTACTATGGTAAAGGAGAATTAAAATCAGCATTAGCGTATGCGAAAGAAGGTAATAGATTGAATCCAACTGCTAGAGGCTTTTCAAATATTGGTGGCTTTCATTTTATTTTAGGGCAATATCAAGATGCCATTTCGGCGTATAAACAAGCCATCAAATTGGATAAAAACGATTATATGAGTTGGGGCAATTTGGCAGATTCGTATTGGTTAATTAAGCATCCTGAGACAAATGCTACGTATAAACAAGCGGCTGATTTAACGGAAAAAGTATTTTCAATTAATAAACAAAACAGCCGAGCTAAACTTGCTTGGGCTTATTATAAAGCACGCATCGGGGAAAAAGCAGCTGCGATGAAAATACTGGACTCAATATCGCACAAAGAAAATGCAACGGAATTTTATCTCGCAGCCCAAGCGTATGACGCATTAGATGAATCGGAGCGTGCAGTGAAAAAGCTAAAACTGGCCATCAAAAAAGGGTACCCCAAAGAGGAAGCGATAACATCTCCTCTTTGGAAAAATTGGAATGAGCGTGAGCTCAGGTCAATTATTGTGGATTAACATCATCCACATCAATAATCGGATCCCACCCAATCGTATAT
Source organism: Pseudoalteromonas piratica (assembly GCF_000788395.1). Classification (NCBI taxonomy): domain Bacteria; kingdom Pseudomonadati; phylum Pseudomonadota; class Gammaproteobacteria; order Alteromonadales; family Pseudoalteromonadaceae; genus Pseudoalteromonas; species Pseudoalteromonas piratica. The sequence continues at coordinate 1,162,182 of NZ_CP009889.1, read as the reverse complement.
TCTTGTTTATCAGTCGGGTTTTGTGCAACCAACATCATAGTTACATCAAGCGTACCTGAACTTAATTGTTGATAGCTAGTAACATTACTGTTTACGCCTAACTTTACAGGTTTCAATGCACTGTCATGAAACCAATCTAAAAATGTGTTTTTTGCTTCATTTCCTGTCGCTAAATCAAAAACTTTGAAATCGAAAATGCTACTGTCACCTTTTAGCGTAATAGTAGGTGGTAAAGATGGTTCCGCTGGCTCTGTAATCGTAATCATTTCCTTAGGATCATTCTCAGTACCGTAAGAAATAAACTTATCACCGACTAATGCAAAGTAATTTTTACAATATACTACTTTCTGGTCGATGTTTTGAAAAATACCGGCGAAGTCAACGATGATTTTAACCGTAGGATTATTATCCATTTTATGAATTCCTATTTTATTTTTGAGGAGAGTATTAGTTACGTTTTTAAAACGTTTATTATTATCGGCAGCTATATGATTTTATTTACTTTATTTGTATTTAAAAATCAGCTCAGAGGGTACCACAACTTTATGACGTTTAAACATCTCAGCCAGAGTTTCGTTATTTTTAGCCTCAGGGGTTGTTTGAACTTGCTTGGAAGCAAATGTCACGTGGACCACATTGTTACAACGGGTATATTGAGTTGTCATAGCCTCTCCTAGAGTACGTGATAACTTAAGCGTACGGCAATATCGTCAATGTTGTCAGCACTTACCTTCTTAATAATGCCTTGATAGGGGGCACTGGCGTTTTTAAGCCACTCAGAATAAAGCCCTGTTAAAAACGCATCACCATACGCTTGGTGTTCATCTTTTAAAATGGCGCAAAGTGGTGAAATATAATGTTCAATGACTAAGCCATTGTCTTTTTCAAATATATTGCAGTGACCCCAACGGCGCTCAAACCAAAACTGGTTTATACGCTCGTTTAGTTGTACCAACGTCATCTCGGGATTAATCTCCAGAGAACGGCTTGCATGCTTGCCCATTTTAGTTAAAAACGTCATTCGTTCATCTGCAGGATATGATGATTCCAAGGTATCGAATAACGAACTGACAAAAAATTGCCACTGCCCTGAAATATTTTGTTTAACTAATGACTTTAAATGCATAGCGTATTGCAATGTGAATGACCCGATAAACCGTAACTTTGATGTTAATAGTAGGGCAGCAACTTTCAGGCGGGTATCACGCCTTATTACACTAAGATTAAAGTATGAAGTTTACTTTTGTAGCAAATAAGCCACGAGCTCTTCGTGGCTTAGCATAGGCAAATGGGAAATGTGTTAATTGGTTGAAAGTGGGTGTTTAGTAAATTCTAATACATCGAAACACGCGCCGATCGTGTGATAGTCGCACTTAGCGCCTGCTTCGCTTTTTTTATCACTGTACTTTTGATTATTATCTTTTAATACCCGATACCACGCGCCATGGTCATGATCGACAAAGTACTGCCAGCAATACTGCCAAAGCGCGTTGTAATGGGTTAAGTAAGTATTGTTTTGTGTTGCATCAAAAAGTAATGCAGCGGCTGCAAAGCTTTCAGCTTGTACCCAAAAGTATTTGTCGCTGTCGCAGGTGGCGTAATGCGTATCAAAGCCATACACTAAACCGCCATGGGCGTTATCCCATGCGTTAGCAAAGGCAACATCAAACAAGTGCTGCGCCTTTGCAACAAATTTTGGTTTCTCATCAAAATAGTTAATCTGTAGTAATAATTTGGCCCATTCAGTTTGATGACCTGGTTGAAACCCCCACGGGCGATAGAGGTTTTTAGCATCGTCTTTGTTGTAATCAAAATCAGGCAATAACTCAGGCGTAAAGTGCTCGTACACTAAGCCATTACTATGCGCTGATAATTCAAAACAAAAACGCTCAGCAAGGTGCTCTGCTCGTTTTAAATAATGGCGCTCATTGGTTGCACTATAGGCACTAATAAGCGCTTCGCAAATATGCATATTGGCATTTTGGCCGCGGTATTCACATAGTTCACCATTTGCGTAAATGGTATCGGCGTAAATGCCTTCATTGGCTTGCCAAAAACGTGATTCGAGCAGTTCAAAGGTTTCATTAATCTTTCTATCAGATGAAATCACGCCTGCTTTGTAACAATGGGCGTAGCAAAGTAACACAAAAGCATAACCATAAGCTTGCTGGGTCATATCCTTAGGTTGGTTATCGTCAAGTGTCCACGCGTATTGTTTGCTATTTGCAATCCAATGATGGGCTTCAATGTAATCAAGACCATGTTTTGCAAGGGCTAAGTATTCATTGTTTTTAAAATGCTTAGCCGCGCGGCAAAAGTTGATTACCATGCGTGTACTGCTCACTAGTTGACGAAACCCTGTATTAAACAAGGTGCCATCGTCTAAATAGTTTTGGTAATAGCCACCAAGGTTGCTATCGACAGCGCGCTCGGTATAAAAGTTAACAATCGACTGGCTGTGATGTATTAAAAAATCAGCGTTATAAAAGTTCACGTGCGTTCTCTAAAAAAATGCGCCCGTGAGGGCGCTAAATTGCTGGTTAAAAAGGGTGTCTATCTCGTTTAATGAGGGCAGTGCAGGGAATGCGCCTTGACGACTTACGGCAAGCGCACCGGCACAACTGGCAAATGCGATGGCGCTTTTAAGCGCGTTTTCATTGTTTAAAAGTGCGTCTAGGGTGATGCGTTCACTTAATAAATACAAAATAGCACCGATAAAACCATCACCACCGGCGGTGGTATCGATTACTTCTGCTTTGGCTGGGCTAATGCTGCCTCGGCAATGTTTGGTTATATATTCAATGTTGTCACCACCATTTGTGATAAGTAGCAACTCACAATTGCTGTTAAAGCATCGATTTATATAATCTTCTGGCTTATTTTGACAAAGCAGTTCGAACTCTTCGCGGGCAAATTTAACGACATCTGCTTTTTCAACAAATTCATTTATAAGCGGGATCTTAAGTGCTGAATTTGGCCATAAATTAGCGCGTAAATTAACATCAAAACAGATGGTTAAATTGTTGTGGCTTGCGTGTTCCAGTACTGTTTTTGTGGTGTTTACAGCGTTTGTTTCAGTGAGTGTATTACTGCAAAAATGAACTAGCGAAGCGTCTTTAAACCACTGCGATTTGATTTCATCTGGGCGCAGTTTTAAATCAGCACTGTCTTTTCGCATAAAGGTAAAGCTGCGATCACCGTGCTCATCTAAATGCACAAATGCAAGTGGTGTTGGGGCAAGTTTATGAATAAGCGTACAGTCGGTATTTACACCATAATGACGAAGGCTGTTTATTAAAAAATGGCCAAATTGATCATCACCTACTTGCCCAACAAAATGCGATTTGCCACCGAGTTTGGCAAGGGCAACCGCTGCGTTTGCCGGTGCACCGCCTGGGTACTGGCGGTAATCCGATAAACGAATGCCATCTTCTGATTGTTGATTAATTTGTAGAAAATCAATCAAGGCTTCACCGTAACAGATCACCTTGCTCATGCTGGTAACTCCTTTTGAGCGCTAACGCGGTGCTGGCTAATGGCAAAAAACACAATATACAGATACGCCAATACGGGCACTAAAAAGCTAAGCTGCACTGAAAATGCATCGGCAACAACCGCTTGGATTAATGGGAATACTGCACCACCCACAATAGCTTGGCACAGTAGCCCCGAACCTTTTGCAGTAAGTTGCCCTAAACCGCGAATAGCTAAACTAAAGATGGTTGGGAACATAATTGAGTTAAAAAAGCCAACAGCCAGTACGCTCCACATCGCGATTTTGCCGCTGCTAAATACCGTAACAATTAACAGCACAACCGCCATAATGGCATTGAAGGCGAGTACATAACTTGGCGAGAATTGACGCATTAACGCAGAGCCAATAAAGCGACCAATCATCGCACCACCCCAATAGTAGGCGACCATATGACCAGCCTGTCCGGTGGTTAAGCCACCGATTTCAGGTGATTCAAAATAGTTTACTAAAAAGCCGCCAATTGACACTTCAGCACCTACATACAAAAAGATGCCAAGTGCGCCTAAAACAAGGTGCTTATGTTGCCAAATTGACTCTTTAGATTGCGCAGAAGTTTGCTCTTCAAAATCAAGTTTTGGTAATTCAATAAACTTAAAGGAGCAGGCTATGGTTATCGCAGCAAGGGCGATTAAAAAATACGGCAGTTGTACTTGTTCGGCGCCGGCAGTTTGCGAAGTCGCTGACAAAATAAAGTAAGTACCAAACAATGGCCCTGCGGTATGACCAAGGGAGTTAATTGCTTGTGCTAGATTTAAGCGACTTGCAGCATGTTTTTGCTCACCCAAACAGTTTACATAAGGGTTTGCTGATACTTGCAGCACGGTAATACCGCCTGCAAGTACAAAGAGTGCTGCTAAAAATAGCGCATATTCTTTAATGCTGGCTGCCGGAATAAACAGCAGACAGCCAAGGGCAAGGGTTGATAACCCAATAAACACACCATTGCGATAGCCAAACTTTGCAACCACGCGTCCTGCCAGCGGTGACACTAAAAAGTAAGCGCCAAAAAAGCAAAACTGCACTAGCATGGCTTGAGTATAACTAAGCGAAAACTCGGCTTTTAAAAATGGGATTAAAATATCATTCAGTGCGGTAATAAAACCCCAGATAAAAAACAAACTGGTCATGGCGTAAAACGCCATGGTTTGATTAATTTGCTTGGCCATTAGGGTTTATCTCCAACAAGCTTAGTTGCAACTGTTGATGATGTTGAAAACGACGGCGGACGATGCTCTTCAGCTTGGCCAAACACTTTATTTGGCGTAGTACTCAAGTTAAATTCAAGGTGCTGTGGCGCGTTTACATGGTTTTCGTTAATCCAGCTTTGCATAGATGGTTGGCCGTTTACTTTTAGCGTATCAATGTAAATGTGATCAGCGCTTGCGTTTGGTGCACTGATGCTAATATTGCCAATTTTTGCTTTTTCAAATGCAGGACTTGAAAGCACCATATCGGCGCGACCTGGATAAAACGGATACATGCCAAGTGCTGAGAACACATACCATGACGACATTTGCCCTAAATCATCTTGCCCTGGAATACCAGATACCGTGTTATGCCAAAGTTGTTTCATGGTTTCGCGCACAGTTTGCTGTGTTTTATAGGCTTTACCGGTATACAAATACATCCACGGAGTAGCAATTGATGGCTGGTTTGAAACATCAGCATATTCGGCTGAATCGCGATACAGCACCCAGCTACCATCAGGCTTACGGAAGTGGTTATCTAAGCGTGATGCCATTACCTTATCGCCACCCAGTAATTCGTTTAGGCCTTGACCGTCAAAAGGCAGCATCCATAAATATTGCGCTGGGCTGCCTTCAACAAACAGGTGGCCGCTAAATGGGTCGAATTTTTCTTTCCAGCTGCCGTCTTGATTGCGCCCTTGAATATAACCTAACTGCTCAGTGGCTTTTGGGTTATAAAGGTTTTTCCAGTAGCTTGAACGTTCAAGTAGCGTTTGGCTGTGTTTAGTTTTGCCAAGGCGTGCTGCCAGCTGCGAAAGTGCAAAATCAGCGGATACTTGCTCGAGTGTTTCGCTGGCACCTTCCCACGAATTAGATTGATCTGATAAGTAATTTAGGCTTAGCCATTCATCGAGTGATGGTTTTTGACCGCGACAAAATACTGGGCAGCCGACATTTGATAAATCATATTCGGTTGGCTCTGTGGCTGCTTTGTAAAGCGATTGATAAGCACCAGCTACATCAAATTTATCGGCGCCAAAGGCTTTAAAGTTGGCAATCGCAATGGTTGATGGGTCACCGCTCATTACCCCTGTTGGGCCATTGTTGTGCGTCCATCTATCCCAAATGCCGTTAAACTGATTGGCTTGATTAAACAGCGATTGGGCAATATCACTTGCTACATTTGGGTGGGTTAAGCTAATTAACTGCAACTGTGAGCGATAGACATCCCAGCCAGAAAAATTGGCATATTGCACTGTTTGGTTTGCGCTAACAGTATGAACTTGTTGGTCAAAACCGCGGTACTCACCGTTTACATCACTAAAGATATTAGGGTGGAATTGGCTGTGAAAGAGCGCCGTATAAAAGGTGGTTAATAAATCACTGTCGTTTGATTTTACTTTTACGCGACCAAGGGCATCATTCCATGCGGCATAGGCGCTGTCTTTTACTTGAGCAAAGCTTTGGCTTGCCTGCTCTTTTTCAAGGTTTTCACGGGCATTTTCAAGACTCACGTAAGAAATGCCTACACGCATGGTAACAGGCTGGTTAGCGTTTACGTCTAAATCAACCCAAAGGCCAGAGCCTTTGCCCCATTCTGGCACGCCCTTATCGCCATAGCCCATACCACCTTTACTTGAGGTTGCATTTGGCGAAACTGTGTCATCGACATACGCGCCACTGCCGGTAATGGGTGCATCAATTTTGGCAACAAAATGCAGTGTGTAGTAATCGCGACGGTTGTATTCGCCAAGGTAGCCACAGAAGTTACCACTTGTGACATAACCTGTGACTTCGCCTTTGGCGGCATCTACTTTGGTGAATGCATCGCCACTGCCCAGTTGCGAGTAAGCCGTTCTAAATATCAGTTTTGCCTGCTCTTTTGACGCAAACGTAAATTCGGCAATACCAGAGCGGTCGGTGGCCGCTAAACGCACATCTATTCCTGAATCGAGTCCTACTTGGTAATAACCTGGAATAGCCGTTTCATCGTCGTGGCTAAAATTAGCGCCATAGTAGGCATTAATTTTATCGCTGGCAGGGGAGTGTTTAATCGCTTGATTAAAAGGCAGCACTGGCACATCACCTGATGCACCTAAACATCCCGTGCCCGATAAACGAGTAAATGAAAAGCCTTTTAAGCGCGTTGCTTGCCAGTTATAGCCGCCGGGCGAAACGGGAATGCGCACATTGTCTTCGTTGATGCGTTTACTAATGCCTTCACTTTCAGCCATCAGCTCTTTGGTATACGCGTGCTCAGGGCCAAAGTTAAACATACCAAACGGTTTTACAGCACCCGGTACCACATTTGCGGCTTGGCGATGGTTAAATGGGCCTTTGGTGCCAATAAACGGGTTCACAAATTGCGCTGGGTTTTGCACATAATCAGTTTGTGTTGTGGCGCTGTTTTCACTTTTGCTGGTATCAGCGTGATGCGTACCACAGGCGCTTAGCGCCAGCAGCGGGGTTAATAGCATCAATGAACGAGAGAGAATCTGTTTCATAGTTGTTTCTTATTAAAATTTTAATGCAATGTATTTGGATTTTTCGGATTACTCAGTGACGGTGGACGCGACGATAGCGCATTACCAAAGGTTTTGTTTGGTTTTGCAGACATGGTGAATTCAAGGGTGCCACCTGAGATAATATCGTCGTGCGTAATGTAACTGCGATTTAATGGTTTGCCATTAAGTGATACTTGGCTTACAAATTTGTTATCTGCTGATAGGTGCTTTGCAAGCACAGTAAATTGCTTTTTATTGGCAAGTTTTAAAGTAATTTTTGGCAGTTGTGGTGCACCGAGTGCATAATTTAAATCACCCGGAGCAACAGGGTAAAAACCCATCGCCGAAAAGATATACCATGCCGACATTTGCCCTACGTCGTCATTCCCTGCAAGGCCGTCAGGTTTGTCTGATGATAGGGTATCCATAATTTGGCGAATGCGCGCTTGTGTGCGCCATGGCTCACCCGCGTAATTGTATAAATAAGCAATATGATGGCTTGGCTCGTTACCGTGAGCGTATTGGCCAATTAATCCCGCAATGTCTTCATGCTCTTTAATTTTTTCATAGGCAAGCTCAGTTTCAAAAAGCTCATCAAGGCGTGCAATAAAAGCTTTGTCGCCACCTTTTAAGTTAATTAAACCGTGCACATCTTGTGGCACATAAAAGCTGTATTGATAGCTGTTACCTTCGGTAAATGCGCCCATGTATTTCGCTTCTTGCGGGTCAAAATCTGGGTTCCAAGAACCATCTTTCATGCGCCCGCGCATAAATTTAACGCTTGGGTCGAAGACATTTTGATAATAGGTGGCACGTTCATAGTACTCAGCAGCAAGTTCATTTTCGCCAAGAGCTGTTAAAAACTGGCCAATGGCATAATCGTCGTAAGCGTATTCAAGGGTGATCGAGGTTGATTCTGGCAGTACATCTAGTGGTACATAGCCATAGTGTTTATATTCAGGAATGGCATCGTAATGCGGGTGGTTTGCGGTTGCTAAAATGGCTTCTTTAGCAAGGGCAACATCAAAATCTCGAATACCTTTTAGGTAGGCGTCGGCAATAACCGACACCGCATGATAGCCGATCATGGTCCAAGTTTCGTGGCCATGGAATGACCAAATAGGCAGCATTTTGTCATAGCTTTGCTGGTAATGATCAAGCATTGAGGCAATCATGTCAGACACTTTGTCTGGCTCGACATACGTTAATAGCGGATGAAGCGCACGGTAGGTATCCCAAAGTGAAAACAAAGTGTAATGGGTGTGATCTTTTGCTTGGTGGATTTCACCATCAACACCTCGGTACTGGCCGTTGACGTCTTGATATACACTTGGCGCTTGCAGCGCATGATAAACCGAGGTGTAAAACTGGCGTTTTTGTGAAAGCGAGCCTTCGATTTCAAACTTATCGAGGGATTTATGCCACACATCGTCTGCTTGTTTTACCACTTTATCGAAATTCCAGTGTGGAATTTCACTGTTTAAATTTTCAAGTGCATTGGACTTGCTCACAGCAGAAATACCCACCTTAACCAATAGCGGGTTGCCTTTTAAATTATCAAAATCAGCCACGACTTTTAGAGCTTTACCTGCGGCTTCCGGAATTTTGTAATTAACAATGGTTGATGGCTTTTTACCACTGCCTTCACTTAAACACCCATTACAGCGATAACGGCTGTTATCGAGATTAATCAGTTCAATGTCTTTAAAAGGCTTTGAAAACTCGATGGCAAAGTACATTTGACGATTGTTCGCCCAGCCGTTAGTTGCACGGTACGCCAATATAGTGCGGTCGTTGATAACGCGTACATCACTCCAAATCACTTTGTTTTTAAAGTTATAAATGCCATGGGTTAAATCGAGCAGTACGCTGCCTTTGTCGTGTTCTTTAAAGGTGTATTTATGCATGCCAACACGGGTGGTGGCGGTTAGTTCGGCATTAATCTTGTAGTCTTCAAGCAATACTTGGTAATAGCCAGGTTTGGCACTTTCGTTTTGATGGCTAAAGCGCGAGCGGTATCCTGAATCGGGATTTTTGGCCGTGCCCGCGTCTAATTTGACCTCTCCCGTAATAGGCATCATCAGTAAATCACCTAAATCAGAATGCCCTGTGCCACTAAAATGAGTGTGAGAGAAGCCAACAATGGTGGTGTCATCATAGTGATAACCTGCACAGCGTTTATAAATTTCGGGCTGCGGGTCGATACCGCGAAACACCGAATCGGTATCAGGACTTAACTGCACCATACCAAATGGCACAACCGCACCTGGAAACGTATGGCCGTCACCACCCGTGCCAATAAAGGGATCTACATATTGGGTATTTGCTGATACAACAGGGATTGTCAGCATCATTGCACCGCTTGCAAACAGGGAAAAAGCGGTGTTTTTTGTACGTTGCCAGTGCTGGCTTATTGTTTTCATTGTGTGCCTCATGCCGAAATAAAACAAAAATGGAACGTTCCAATTTTAATTTGAATATACTGATCAGTTTGTTAGAATACAAGCCATAATAACCAAATTTATAGCTGGTAAGCTGAGTGGTAAATCACACCTCCTCATTAAATAAATCACTAAAAGCGTCCCCTCAACAGGATAAAAAATCCGTTACAGTTCATGATGTTGCCCGCGTTGCTGGGGTGTCTAAATCAACTGTATCGTTAGTTTTACGCGGCAGTGAAAAAGCAAGTGCGAAAGCAAAAGACAAAGTACTAAAGGCGATTGAAGAAACCGGTTATGTGTATAACCGAGATGCTGCTGCCATGCGCAGTAAATCATCTGACTTAGTGGCCATTGTTATAAACGATTTAACCAACCCCTATTCGGCAAAATTGGCGGTGGCGCTTGAAAAGCATGTGCGTCAACTAGGTCTAATGGCAACGCTGGTTAACACCAGTGAAGATGTCGAAACGCAAACACAAATTGTTGCCAAGTTAAAAGAATATCGCGTTAAAGCCTTTATTATTTGTCCTGCACCCAATACTGAAGCACAGTGGCTTGAAGAGCTGCAAACTATGCAAACCCAAGTGGTGAGTATTATGCGTCAAGTAAGCGGCAGCACCATACCTTGCGTACTTCCTGACAATGAAAAGGGGGTTTACACCGCCACTAAAGCACTAATAAAACGCGGCCATAAGCAAATTGCGTTTATTGGAGGTGATGATGCGATTTCGGATTATCATCAACGATTATTAGGTTTTAACAACGCTATTAATGAACACAAAGATGTAAGCTCTTGGGTGTTTAATAGTGCGACTAACCGCCAAGGCGGACGATTGGCGATGTCGATGTGCTTAGAAAAAGTACCTTCAATTGAATCGGTGATGTGCTTTAACGATATTGTGGCTTATGGTGTGATGGAATATTTAGCTGAGCAAAGTATTAAACCGGGACATGATATTGGCGTGATTGGTTTTGATGATTTAGACGACTCAAAACTAATGAGTGTGCCACTTAGTACAGTAAAAATTGACGCTGACGATATTGCCAAAGCGGTGTGCGAAATTTTAAAAGGCGATAAGCCTGAAAGTTTAAAACAAGTACCTGTTAGCTTAATTGAGCGTAGTTCTTAAGTTTTAGTTTTGTAAGCATCAGCCGAGAGAGTCACGGCTGATGCTTAATGCTTATTAGTTGTTATTAAGCAGTTTGCTTATCTGTATCTTATTATGTGAACTTAGCTCAACACGGGTGCTAATCGATTTTCGTGTTGCAACGGCTTGTCGACTAACAAAGTAGTCATAGCTTTGCCCGTCATTGGTAGAGACAAAGTTAAAGGCTAACTGTTGATTATTTAGTGTTAACGCAAACATATTGGCAGAGATGGGCGTAAGTGTTTCGCTGTAACTTACCCCTTGTGCGTCAAGTGCTGGCATCGATACCTGTAGTTTGCCCGAAACATTTGAAATGGTTAAATCCAAACCATAAATGGTGTATTCACCAGCGAATTTATCAAATAGCTCAGTGTTAACGGCTGGTAATTCAAACGGCTCTGCTTCTGGCAGCACATTTACATGTTTTAACGCTGCAATCAATGTACCTGATAAATTATCTGACTCACCGCTGCTGAGTACTGAAATGGCAAGGTCATGATCTGGGAATACATAAAACAAGCTGGTGTAGGCATTCGCATTACCGCCGTGTTCAAAATGCCTAATTGGATACCATTTGTTGTCATACATAAAACCATCGCTGACAAACATGCCATAGCCATAATGAACAGGCAGCGGATTGGGTATTAATACGTGTTTGCCGCTAAGTGTTTGTGAGGATGCCTGTGTAAGCACATTTTCATTACCTTGAAGTAAGAGCTTTGCCAAATTAAGCATCTCTGTTGGTGTTGACCAGGTATTGCCACCTGCAGGTAATACTACTTCTGAGCTAAGTAATTCATCAATACTGGTATGCTTTTTAATTTGATCATTAGCGTCATTAATACTAAGCGCAAAATTACCATCGGCTTTTACTTTTTCATTTGAAAAAGTTGAACGTGTCATAGCGAGAGGGGTAAGCACTTCTTGCTCAACATAGCTTGCATAATCAAGCCCACTTTCTAACGCGATAACGGCACCTAAATATGAATAGTTAGGGTTTGAGTAGTTGTAGAAAAGACCAGGTTGGTTAAGCACACCATTATCAATGGTGTATTCATCGCGCATAAACGAAATTAAATCTGAATCTGAGCTAATACCTTCATAGTCATCTTCAAATGCACCCTTGTGAGTCATTAACCATTCAAGCTCAATTGCTTGCCAAAAATCTGTGTGTTCAATAGGAAAGTTTATATTGTGCAGGTGATCAACAAGTTTATCGTCTAGCCCTAAACGATTTTGTTCAACAAGTTGAAGTGTGGCAATGCTGGTAAGGACTTTGGTGGTAGAGCCAATTTGAAAAAGCGTATTTTTATCCACTTTTTCGGTACTATTTGGCTGCTTATTGCCAACCGCATCAGCAAATACAACCTCGCCTTTGTGGTAAATGGCAACTGAGATTGCGCCCGCATTATTGCTAATACGATCTTGTTCTGCTTGTTGCATTAATGCTGAAGGAGGGGTCACTACAACAACATCATCGTCTTTTTTTGACGAGCCGCCGCAACCAGTAACTAACAGTGCAAATGTGATTAAAGATAGCGTGTGTTTCATTCTATATTCCTTGATAAAAAGTAACAGCAAACAGACTATAAAATGCGCAAGGGATGTTTTCTGTAAGTGTTAGTGAGGCTTTGTGAGAAACTGTTGCTTTGTGTAAGTGTGCTGTTGCACTTTTAGGGCAGGATCCATAATCCTTATTGATAACACTAATGGAGATGTTATATTATCTCATTATTTGTAATGAGAACCTTTTCGTGCAACAACGTCTAGATAAATTAGCCATTAGTATTTCTTCATTGTGTATCGTGCACTGCTTATTACTGCCAATTGGTATTGTGCTAATCCCTTCAATTGGTTTACAAACGCTTGCTGACGAAGCATTTCATCAAATGCTGATTGTGGCAGTGTTATTAACCAGTTGTAGTGCATTATTTATGGGCTGTAGACAACATAAAGTATGGCGAGTTTTAACTTGGGGGGTGAGCGGGTTATTTCTCTTAATCGCCGCAGTATTATTTGGCCACGATTTTGGCGAACTATTTGAAAAAGGGTTAACCTTGATAGGCTCGCTTTTTGTCATTATTGGGCATGTTCAAAATTATCGTTTGTGTAAACAGCTCGCATGTTCTCATAATCATGATGAATGATGTCTAATTCAAAGCCCCAACGTGTGTTAGGGCTATTGAAACTGCGTTAAATTAAGTTGATATTACCTGTTTGTACGAGCGTTACATTTGCAGCGCTATTGGTTTTAACGAGTACATGGCAGTTTTTTAAACCTTTAGTAGAAAAGGCGATAGTGTTATTAGCGGTGCTCAAGTCTTCTACTTTGTCGTCGCAACGAAGCTGCGCATTCGAGACGTTACCTGTGTTTACGGTAATTTCACCATTTGATAAAAACACCTTTCTAAAAAACGGCGCATCACTGGCAATTTGCTTTTGTGCCGCCTGAGTTTTATTTGAAACAATACCGTTTTGAATGTCGTTAACGTACTGCTCATGGAGTTCATCAATATTAATCGCATTTTGCTTTAAAATAGTTTCTAGTTTATTTAATGCAAAACTTGCCATTTGGTAATTCTGATCACGATTAAACCAATTAATTGCACTTTTTAATGCCGCTACTGAAAGCTCTGTGGGTAAGTTTTGAGCGGTATTAAATACGCCCATCATCGCAACGTCATAATCTGTCCATGCGCGGTGTTTGTAAAAAGCGCGGCTCTTAATCCAGTAATAGAGCGCTTGCTCTGCGTCTGTTTTCGCTAGCGGCTTTAACTGGTTAGCAATTGCTGTTTTAAGCTGTGTTAAAGAGCTTGATGTAATACTTTGTTCAATTTGCCCATAGGCGTTATAAAATGATTTGCTTGCACGAGTGTTTGCTGAATTATTTGCTGAGATAAACACCGTATTGCTTAGATTTTTTGGTGGTTGTTTACGTAGTTGTTTCTCAATTTTTTTTGTTAGGTTTTTTGATACATCACTAAACTCAGACTGATCTAATATATCAATACTGGTGATATTTCCTGATGCATCCACTACATAATTTACATAAGCCCAACCCTGGCTGTTATTTTGTTTAGTTAATGTGGTTTTTGCTAAAACACCATTTGCACTTAAGCAAATTACCGCAAGAATAATCGATTTTAACGTTGTCATAATAAAATCCAGGGTGATTAATTTTTGCGCAATATAATAGTGTTCAGACCAGTTTAAAAGGACAAATATGCCTGCTGTTTACAAATTGATACATTAGCTACTATTTCTAATACTAAAGTTTGTGTTGATTATAATTTGAACGCTTCCGACTAGGTTGTTGATGCGTTTATTGCAATAAAGGCTGAGCTGGCATAGAAGCATGAGTAGGGCTACTAAATAGCCCTTTTAGTTAAGCGGGGTTATTTGCTAAACGCTGTTTTGCCAAATGTGGGTTAATAAACTGACTTAATACCAGTGAACAAAACGCAAGCACAGCACCAAAATAAAATACTAATGAATTATCGTAAAGCCACACTAAGCCAAAGCTGGCAGGAATAATGACTGCAGCTATATGGTTGATAGTGAAACTTACTCCAGCTGTTGCGGCAATATCTTCAGGTCGAGCGATTTTCTGGAAATAGGTTTTTATAGCAATTGCCATTGCAAAGAAGATGTGATCAATCACATATAACACAGCAGCGCCGGTTGCACTTTCGACAATAGCATAACCAATAAATACAAAAATTAATCCTATATATTCGATTGATAATGCGCGCTGTTCACCGATTTTACCGATCATTTTGCCAATTTTAGGTGCAATAAAAATATTAATTAAGTGGTTGAGCATATATAACGCTGAGATTTCAGCAACGCCATAACCAAACTTTTCGACCATTAAGAATCCAGCAAACACCATAAAGATTTGACGACGTGCACCTGAGAAAAATGTCAGTAAGTAGAAGAGGGTATACTCTTTTCTAAAAATCAGCTTTTTATGCTGCGAGGTGTGTTGTTGAAATGAAGGGTGAGATAACCACAACCACACAGTGGCAAGTAAGCCAATACCGCCAACAAATAAATACACAAACTGATATGAGGTGGCTAAAAAAGAGAAAAAGAACCAAATAATGGCAAATGCACACAGCGATGCAATCGACTTGATAGACAGAAGTTTTCCAAGCTTTTCAGGCGCTTCGTCTTTACTAAACCATTGCAAGCTAAGTGATTGATTAATCGTTTCATAATAGTGAAAACCAACCGACATTAGCACAGTGGTTGCGTACAAACCGTAAACAGTAGGGAAAAGCCCTGTCAATGCTACCCCTATAACCAGTAACGAAAGGGAAATAAGAGCAAATGTTTGCTCTTTTAGTACTAATAAAACAAAGACAGCCGTAAAGGCGAGAAAGCCTGGTATTTCGCGAAGTGATTGCAACATACCAATGTTGGCGCCATTAAAGTTTGCTGCTTCAATCGCAAAGTTGTTTAACAGTGCATTCCATGCGGAAAAGGTAAATGCCATTACTGCACCGGCAATAGCTAAAAAACTAAATGGGCTGGGCTTATATGATTTAATAACGTTAAGCAAAGTGACGCTCCTGTCGGGGTTGAGTAAGAACGCAAAAATTGTAAAACAGATAGGCTTTGTCATGTTATCGAATATATGACATTCTATTTACTCAATCAGACAAAGTGAAAATGTTCATTAATGAACCAATGGCGATCAACTCCATCACGATTTAAAAAGAAAACGCTTGGCAGGCCTGTATTACCAAGAGCGACCAATATGCCGCCTTGGGAGCATGTAAAAACGCACCAACATACGTGGGGGCAGTTAGCGTATACCAGTAATGGGGTACTCACAATTCTCACGCCAGAGGGAAAATTTATCATTCCACCGCAACAGGCACTTTGGCTACCACCTAAACTAGATCATGAAAGTTTTTGTCGTTATGGCGGAAAATTTCGCAGTGTTTATATCGATGAAAAATACACAAAACGGTTAGGCAATGTTGCGAAATCAATTGAAGTAGACAGTGTACTCCGTGCCCTTATTTTAGAGATCTGCACGTGGCAAGATGACTATCTGTTAGATGATAAAACTCAGCGTTTTATCGATGTGTTTATTGACCGTATTGAGCTTGCTAAAGAAACCAATTTTGTGATGCCGCTAAGTGAAGATGCGCGTTTAATGCCAATTATCAGCGAGCTTTTGGCCAATCCTGGAAACAAACTAACCATTGAACAATGGGGTGAAAAAGTAGGTGCTTCAAGCCGTACCCTGAGTCGTTTGTTCAATAAGCAAATGAACATGGGCTTTTCACAGTGGAAGCAAAAGCTTAAAGCATTTAAAGCTGTAGAGTTACTGGAAGCAGGGTATCGTCAGCAAGATATTGCACATCAACTTGGATTTGAATCGGTTTCGGCATTCAATACTGCGTTTAAGCATTATTTTGGCGTGGCACCTAACGCGTATATTAAGACGCAACATAAATAGTACTATTGACGAACATCCAATCGTATCGCTAGTGAGTGATTTTGCGCTCAATAAAAGGTTTGAATAATAAGATTACATATGTAATTATAAATTTAAAGATTACATTTGTAATTAAAAGGATGTATATGAAATATTTAGTACTTTTATCTTTATTATTGTTAACTGCATGTGCCAATACACAACTGCATTTAGTGACAAAAGGGTATTCGAACAGCGAAATAGAAGCACTTAAAAATAGTCTGAGTGAGCAATTGGTTGATGAAAAAATAGATGTAGTGCTAAGCAGCATATCAATTCCTTCTAATTTTCCCAATGCATCGCTTGCCTTAAACCCTTCGTTTAATCAGCCAGAGGTTATTGCGAACCTTGATAAATGGCTTGTTGCTAACGGCCATAAAACATCGCGAGAATTTCGCTTTAGTGAAGGCAATCATTATTATTCAAAAGCCCATTTAGGTCTGTACATACGAAAACCAGGTACCGAGAGGCAAGTTGACCTGCCACCTTATTTACGCACACAGTATTGCGATGTGGCTGACGGCACACTCGCGCTTAACAAAGATGGCGAAGCGGTTTTAGAGTACGAGCTAATTGGCGATGGCAGTGATAAAATAGATACTCTGAATGGTCAGTGGTTGTTTGAGAATAATCAACTATCAGTTGATTTTAGAACAATAAATCAAACATTTAAGCTAGTTAAGCAAGAAAAAGAAACGCATTTAGGACCCCGCCCCGCAGATGTGTATAAACCGATGCAACAACTAGCAAAAAAGCATATTTTAAACTGTGAATTCTTGATTATTTATATTAATTAACATGTTTTAACCCTCAATCTTTCTTTATTCATCGTTATTTTCAGTATTTATGGGTGGGAAAATCATTTATTTGATTTTTCCCCCTGTTAATTCTTATTTTTCCCCCACTGGTTGTTTTTACATTAAAACGCGAAGTTTTTGTGGTTAGTCTAGACCCTATCAGCTCATAACGACTAGCAAAGAGATAACAAAATGAATAACAACAACGTAGAAAAACAACTGACTGTACAAAAACGCATTAACGCAGCACTTACCATTGGCTTAGTGTCACTCGCGGGCTATGTTGGTCTTGCCAAGCCATCGGTAGCTGAATTTGAAGAAATTAGTGTCGAGCGCTTAAACATTGTAGAAAAAAATGGCTATAACCGCATGGTACTCGCTAACTCAGATAAATCGCCAGGTGCCATTAAGCAAGGTAAAGAAGTGTTTAAACACAATTCACCGCGCCCAGGTATGATCTTCTATAACGATGAAGGCACAGAAAACGGTGGCTTTGTGTTTCGCGGCGAAAAGGTAAATGACAAAGTAAATCACGGTTTGCACATGTCATTTGACCGTTACAACCAAGATCAAACTTTAATGATGCAACACATCGAAATGGATGATTACATGATCACAGGCTTAACCGTGATGGATAGACCAAACACCTCGATGGACTTTGACATGACCAACCGCTTTATTGAGGCGCAAAAAGCGGGTGATACAAAAACCATGAATGAGATTGAAAAATACTTAGTTGATAATAAATTGCTTGGTGCACGCCGCGCATTTTACGGTACGCTAAATGGTGATTCTCGCCTGCAATTAAATGATGCGGATGGCAAAAAACGCATTCAAATGGTGGTTACCAAAGACGGTGAAGCCAAACTAGAGTTTTTAGATGCCAATGGAAAGGTTATTATGCGTCTTCCAGAAACAGCCGAATAATAAAAATAGGAATACGCGCGTGCCAAAGGCAATTAACTATCTGGTTCTATTTGTATTTTCGTTGTTAATAGTGCTTTATGCAGCACTATTAACAACACCCAAAGGGCAAAATCTTAATATTCATTTAGATGCCCCTTTTTGGATTTTTTTACAGTGCGTGATTGCGCAATGGTTAACCCTCAAGATTTACCATGTTATCAAACAAGGTAATAGCTCAATAACCATGCATATTGCTAAGGTGTTTTTTGCCAGCAACTTAGTGTTTAGTAGCTTAGTTACAGCCCTTGTTTTAGCGCTTGAAACTGTTATTGGTATTCAAAAAATCGATACGATGCATATGATTGCAACGCTTGGCATGAACGCGTTATTACATGCTTTAATAGGCGCGTATTCGCTGGCTTTTGAGTTGGTTACTCGGTTACAAGGGCAGCAGTTAATATTGGCTAAAAAAGAAAAAGCGTTACTCGATAGCCAAGTAAAAACCCTGCAACAACATATCGACCCACATTTTTTATTTAATAACTTAAATGTATTGTCGGCCTTAATTGTGAAAGATCCCGATGAGGCAGAAGAATATTTAGCCCAGTTCAGTGATATTTATCGTTATATTCTTGAACATAAATCAAAAAATTTAGTGCCACTTAGCCATGAATTGGCGTTTGCTAACCATTATATGGCACTTATCAATACGCGCTTTAATGGTGCTTACACGCTCAATGTGACACAAGGCGAGGGGAGAAATACAGCAGAAATTATTCCGTGCGCACTGCAACTTGCCATTGAAAATGTGGTAAAACATAATGCAGCGAGTAGCGATAACCCGCTTGAGATCACGATAGATATCCAAAGTGATTGCATCGTAATTACAAACCCGCTTCGCTTAAAAGAATTTAAAGCACACTCGAGCAAAATCGGTTTGACGCATTTAAATGCCCAGTGCCAAGCCATTTTTAACCAATCAATTTTAGTAGATGAAAGAAACGGTTGTTTTTCACTCACATTGCCTCTTGGAGTTTAAGTAGCATGAATATTGTCATTATTGAAGACGAGCCGCTGGCGGCGGAAAAACTGGTTAATTACGTCACGCGCTTTGATGCCAATGCTAATGTGCTAAAAATATGCGACAAGGTTGCCGATGTCATTGCGTTTTTTCAAACTGAACCTGAAGTTGACCTGATTTTTTCTGACATTGAATTGCTCGATGGCCAAGTATTTAACGCCTTTGAAGAAATTGATTTACCTTGCCCTGTTATTTTTACGACCTCGTATAACGCGTTTTGGACCCAGGCTTTCGATAACCAAGGTATCGCGTATTTATTAAAGCCCTTTACCTATAAGCGCTTTACAAGCGCAATGACAAATTATGAGTCGTTAAAAGCAAATTTAACTCAAACCAAGCAGCTAATCCAAAATCAAAGTACAAAGCGCTATAAATCGCGTTTTTTACTAAAACACGCCAATGCCGTAAGCATTTTAAATGTAGAAGATGTGGTATGTATTCGCGCTGCCTCTGGTGTACTTTCGGCATACGATAATGCAGGCAATCATCACTTATTGTCTGGCAATTCAATGACCGAGCTTGAAGCCGAGCTTAACCCCGAGCACTTTTTCAGACTGAATCGTAGTGATATTGTGAATATTCACTTTGTAACTTCATTTGAAAACTATGGCAAAGAAACGCTCGCAGTAAATCTTAATCATATTAACGAGCCTCTGATCACCAGCAAAACACGTACTAGCGAGTTTAAAAAGTGGTTAGCCAGTTAGTAACAGGTGGCTTAGCTTTATAACAAACGAACCAGTGACTTCTTACGTTTTGGCTCGGTTAAATATAAAAATGTTTCGTAATGAGGTGACGCGTTTATCAACATTTTCCCTTTATTGTCGCCAATTTTTACACGGCTGGTTTTCTCGGTGAGAATGTTGTGCTCACTGAGGTGATATTCTCCGTTTGATTCATGGGTAACATGAAGGGTGTCTTTATTTACTGTCAAGCCAATGATGTCCTTGCTAGCCGATTGCCAAAGCGCATCAAACTCACCATTGTTCACCCTGTAAACCGTTTGCCCATTTGAGAAGTAGATTCTGTCATGCTGATCGAGACTTAATGCCGAACAACTTAACTTCTTACCATCAGCTTGGAATGGCGTTAAGCTACCTGTTTCTAAGTTAAATATCGCAGGGTGATGGGTGGTGCCACTGTTGTCTCGGTAAGAAACAAGTAGTTGTGTGTTGTCACTAAACACGTCTCGTAAATAAAATGAATGGTGCGGATTAGTAATGGTTTCAACGTTGCGCGTATTGATGTCAATGCGAAATACGGTGTCTTTGCTCGCGGTGAAAATTTTGTCTCCTTGCTTGTTCCATACCACACCAAATAACTCATGGTTATTTGGATTATCAAATAACAGGGTTTGTTGGTTGTTGAAGTACAAAAACAATTGCTTTTGGCCAAACCGGTGAGACTCAAACACAAACTTATCACCAGCGGGCGAGTAGACTGGTAAAAAATCAATAGATGACGTGTTCACTAAGGTCTCAAAGGTATTCAACGCATCACGCTTTGCAGCAATAATATCCACATCAACTGCGACTTGTTCTAGCAGTATTTCATCACCAAGTTTATTGTACTGAGCGTCTCTTACGATTTTAAAATTGTTAAATGCAATGTGATTGATCTCACCAGCTAAAGAAACGGTAAGCAATTGATGGCGTTTACTAAGCAGTAAGTGCTCGCCATTGGGATGCCAACTAAGCCCACTTAAACCATCATCAATGGTTGCAAGCGTTGATACTTGATTGGTCGTTAGGTTGATTAAGTCAATGCGATAGTTGTTTTGTCCAGCCTCAAATCCGAGCGCTATGGTGTTTTGATCAGGTGATAAAGCATGGACTAACAGCCAATCTTGCCCTTGGCTTGAATAAATAACCTGTTTTTGTTTAGTGGTTAAATCAATGGTACTTAGTTGGGTGTCATTATTTTTAAGATGTCGCTCAACAAAGTAAATTTTATGGTTATCTGCCCAAGCGAGGTTGTGGCTTGAAACGCGGTGCTCGGTAAAGGACATCACTTGAGTGCGTTCTAACGGTGCTAGGGTGATTGGGTCGAATGTCACATAGCCAAGTTGTTGG
Organism: Pseudoalteromonas piratica; assembly: GCF_000788395.1. Taxonomy (NCBI): domain Bacteria; kingdom Pseudomonadati; phylum Pseudomonadota; class Gammaproteobacteria; order Alteromonadales; family Pseudoalteromonadaceae; genus Pseudoalteromonas; species Pseudoalteromonas piratica. Next base: position 1,141,020 of record NZ_CP009889.1, on the reverse strand, counting down.
GTGTTTTCTTGATTGGTTACAAATGCAAGGGCATTGCCAAGTGGGTGCCAGCCAAGTTGCGTATACACCTGGTCTTGAAGCAATACAACTTCTTCGCCTGTTGCTAAGTTTTTAAGCCAAATACTTTGCTTATTGTCAATTTCACGAATAAACGCAATGTGCTCACCAGAGGGCGAAAGTACAAAGCTAAATTCATTACTTTCGAGTGAATTAATCGGTCTTAGCAAGTTGAACTCAGTTTGCACAGAGGTTGAGTGTGTGCTTAACAAACCAACACCCGCGACAATCAATGTTATCAAAGCAAAGGTGAAAAGGTGCCAATGTGATCGGGGCGTTTTACTTTGGTTAGTGATTGGTGTTGGTAAGCTAAGGCTGTAACCACGTTTTGGATGCGTAATAATAAACCTTGGATTTTTGGCATCTTCTTTTAAAGCTTTTCTAAGAATAGCGATACTTCTTTGCACGGAACTTGGGCTAAAAGTTGCGCGTGGCCAAACCGCGTTAAAAATGGTTTCTTGACTAACCACTTCACCCTTATTTTCATAAAGTATTTTGAGAACATCCATGACTTTTGGTTCGATGGTTGTGCATTCTTCCCGTGATACTATTTGACAGCGGGTAACATCGACAGCAAATTCGCCAATCTCAAACTTACTCAAAGTAACTCCAAAAAATTATTATTATTCAATGCTTAAGGTTTTCTTAAGGTAAACTATAGGGTAACCCCATTGCGCCTAAAAAGAAAAAAATGACACCGTTGTTGCACGTTTAAATTACACAACAAAGCAATGACTCGTATTTTATTCATTTTAATTATTTTTTTCAGTGCATTTTTATTATTTCAAGTTCAACCTATGCAAACCAAAGCATTGTTACCCTTGTTTGGTGGTGGTGCTTCAATTTGGTCTGCTAGTTTATGCTTTTTTCAAAGTGCATTATTACTGGGTTATATTTATGCCCATTTGCTCGCACGCTTACCTTTTAATAAACAAGCGATAACGCACATGAGTTTATTGTTTGTTGCACTGTTAATTACGTTTAATTTTAATGCCGGTATCGATGCTAGCTTTTTATCACCTGCTCTGTTGGTAATTGCTAATTTGATAGTGCAGATAGGGCTCGTGTTTGTTCTGTTAAGTGCAACCAGTGTATTACTTCAGCGCTGGTATAGTGAGGTTTATAATAAGGCAGTGCCATATTCTTGGTATTCGTTTTCTAATAGTGGTTCGCTGCTTGCGCTATTAACTTACCCATTGTTGATTGAGGCTAATTTTGCCCTATCTCAGCAAAAACAGCTGTGGCTTATTACATTGATGTTGCTAGCCTGTGGGTTTGCTGCATTGTTATTTTCGTTACACAAACAGCTAAAACAAACAGGCACCGCTGGCAGTCATTTCGTCAGGTATCAGGTCAAATTAAATGCTAAAACGGTTTATTGGGTTGCACTTTCAGCTGCCAGCTCTATGTGTTTAGTGGCTACCACACAAATGATCAGTACTAATATCCCGCCGATGCCGCTCATTTGGTTAATGCCCCTGGTTTTGTATCTAGTGACATATATTTTCTGTTTTACATTGCGAACTAACACCGCAAATATGTATTGGTTGGCAGCTATGCTGTTTGCAATGATTGCAGGACAAATGATGTATTTTGTTGGCGGACAGCTCAATACATTAGCCCAGTTAGTGATGTATAACTTAATTCTGATTATTTGTTGTGGCTTTTGTCACGCTCGTTTACGACAAAGTGCGCCAGAAAAATTAAGAATGACAGAATTTTACATGTGCATTGCATTTGGAGGTGCCTTAGGCAGTATCTTCGCAAGCCTTGTGGCTCCAAATCTATTTACGCAATTATGGGAATACCCAATCGCATTAATTTTGACGTTTTTGTTGTTTATAACGCCATTAATAAAACACTATCAGTTCAGTGTAAAAAGCTTAGCATTATCGACTTGTTCGCTTTCGATTGTAATGAGCTTTATTTGGTTAAATAGTCTATTTAACCAGTTTAATATCGACACAGCGCGAAACTTTTATGGGTACGTTGCAGTAAAAGATATTAAAACAGGCCATCTTGCGGAGCGCCGACTAGTCGATGGCACAACCGTACATGGTAGTGAATTGCTTGGACGTAATTTAGCGGGCAGTAAAGACTATTATCATGCCTCGACAGGTGTGGCTGAAACACTCAAAGCAATAAAACAGATTGAGCCTTTAAACATAGGTGTGATTGGTCTTGGTGTTGGGGCTATGGCTAAGCTTGTGGGCGACAATGACACCATTACGTTTTATGAGATAAACCCTGCTGTTTATCGGATGGCGACACAACACTTTTCGTATCTGCAAAATAGCCAAGCAACGCTTAATATTGAACTTGGCGATGGCCGCTTATTGTTAGCAAAGGAAGCAAAAACGGAACTGCCATTACGAAATGCCATTGTCATCGATGCATTCACCAGTGATGTTATTCCAACACACTTGCTAACTCATGAGGCGTTTAATCTTTATTGGCAAAGGCTTTCAGAGAAAGGGGCGCTAATTTTACATATTTCCAACAACCACATTGATTTGATGCCTGTGATAACTGCACATGCAAACAGGTTAAACAAACCGCTAATGGTTTTTGATTATCAAACTAATAGTGCCACTGAATTCGCCTCTAAGTGGGTTGTACTCACTAAAAACACAACATTAATGGCAAAGTTAGCTGTTACGGCTGATAAGATTATCAAGCCAAGCAATCGCCAAAATTTAGCGATGTGGTCAGATGATAAAAACAGTGTGATGCCGCTTCTAAAGCTTGGCATCTAATATGTGCGTAGGGCCTAATTTCACTCAATGATATGTAAAATAACCCTATTTAAACTGTTTCGTATTTATGGTGTTGGCTGTGATGAATGCGAATAATAAGTTTAACCAAGAGTTTATCTTCTCTGCTCAATAGGTTTTGAAATAACGTAAGGGCGTTATTTCATACTCGCTTCAAACAATTTAAAAAGTGTCCGCTGCGGACACTTTTTATGTCCGCGGACAGGCTGTTATTTCCTACTAAAACCTTAACTCTTTGAAAGTATTGGTTTTATAAAATTGGCACACAACTGGTATTTATTCTAGGTAGTTCACTATTAAGGAATAAAACAATGGTTTTAGTGTCCAGTTTTTTTATTGTACCGATGCTGATGTTAGCGGCGTCGTTATTGATCCGTGTTTTTGAACACAACCATCGTATTTAAGGAAGTAAGATGATCAGAGATACCAGCGCACAAGATCAGGTTGTTAAACAAAAACCGAATTTTGTAAAACCAGCATTACTACTAACAGGCGTACTTGCAGTTATTACATGGACAGGGTTTGCAATGATCAACTCTGATACTGCCACCGTGTCGGTTAATAAAGCACAATTAAAAATAGCCACAGTCATCAAAGGTGACTTGGTGCGCGACATATCCGCAACCGGCAAAATTGTCGCAGCCAATGCACCAAAAGCGTATAGCCCAGAGCAAGGTTTTGTAACCTTGAATGTTAAAGCCGGCGATACGGTGGAAAAAGGTCAAGTGATTGCTGAAGTTGAAAGCCCAGAGCTTAATAACAACCTGAAACAACAAGAATCTGAGCTTGCTAGGTTACAAGGCGAGCTTGCCAGAAGCGAGCTCGATGCTCGTCGTCAAGCGCTAGCGCTGGCAAAAACCTTAGATTTAGCACAAGTTGAACTTAACGCCGCTGAAAGAGAAAATCGCCGCGCTAAAATTTCGATTGAAAAGCGCTTAATTAGCCAAATTGATTTAGAAAAAGCAGTCGATGATCTTGCTAAAGCACAACTTACCTTTAAACATGCAGAGCAAGAAGTTGCCCTTGCAAAAGACACTTTGGCGTTTGAGCTGCAATCTGCGAAAAGTCAGGTGGTGCGTCAGCAATTAGTTGTCGATGAATTGATGCGTCAGGTAAGTAATCTCAGTGTAAAAGCCAGTGTATCAGGCATTGTGGGTAACTTACTGGTGCAGCCAAAAGCGCTGGTAAATAAGAACCAAGCACTGCTTACCTTAGTTGATTTGTCTGCGTTTGAAGCTGAGTTGCAAGTACCTGAAAGTTATGCAAATGACTTAGGCATTGGCATGGAGGTCGAACTTAAAATTGGCTCTGAGCAAATTAAAGGCACGCTGTCTGCGATTTCGCCGGAGGTTAACAACCGAGAAGTGACCACGCGTGTACGTTTTGCCAAAAACGATATTAGTAACATTCGTCAAAATCAGCGTTTATCTGGCCGCATCTTACTTGAAAACCGTGATGATGTGCTGATGGTAAAACGTGGCAGCTTTCTAAATGCGGGGGGTTATGTGGCTTACAAAGTAAATGAAGACGTGGCTGAGCGCGTTGAAATTAATACCGGTGTTACCAGCATCAACAGCGTAGAAATTCTGGCAGGTCTCAAGACAGGCGATCAAATCATCATTTCAAATTACGACACATTTAAAAATGCAGATGCAATTTTACTGCGCTAAGCGGTGCATCAAGACAACAGGATAAAAAGGAAAACAACATGTTAAAAATGAATAATATTAGCAAGGTGTATCAAACAGAAATGGTACAAACGCATGCGCTTAGAGACTTTAATTTAAACGTAGAAGAAGGCGAATTTATAGCGGTTACTGGGCCATCGGGCTCAGGTAAAACAACCTTTTTAAATATTGCGGGAATGTTAGAGCCGTTCTCAAGTGGTGAATACTTACTGGATGGCATTGATGTCGGCAAGCTTAACGATAACCAACGTGCCGATTTACGTAACCAAAAGATTGGTTTTATCTTTCAGGGTTTTAACTTAATTCCAGACCTTAATTTATATGAAAATGTTGAAGTGCCACTGCGTTATCGAGGCATTAAAGCGGCTGAACGTAAGCGTCGTATTGAACAATGCTTAGAGCAGGTTGGTCTTGCAAGCCGTGCTAAGCACTTACCGCAACAACTCTCTGGTGGTCAGCAACAGCGTGTTGCCATTGCGCGCGCACTGGCTGGCGAACCACGCTTTTTACTTGCCGACGAACCAACAGGTAATTTAGACAGTTTAATGGCACGTCAGGTGATGGAGCTACTAGAACAAATTAACCGTGATGGCGCCACCATTGTGATGGTGACACACGATGCGGAACTGGCGCGACGTGCACCGCGCAATATCCAAGTGGTTGATGGTCAACTTGCTGATTTTACCTTGTATCAGGGTAAGCCAAATGTGGCTGTGGGAGCGTAACCATGTTTAGCCATTATATTGATTTAAGTTGGCGAAGCTTTAAGCGCACGCCACTGGTAAGTGTACTGATGGTAATGGCAATCGCCATTGGTATTGGGGTTACCATGACCAGTTTGTCGGTTTACCACATGATGTCGATGGATCCCATCCCAAACAAAAGCAGTCAACTGTTTGCAGTGCAATTACAAAGCATGGATGAAGGCGAAACCTGGTTTTCACCTGACAGTATTCCGTATCAGTTAACTTATAAAGATACCGACCATCTATTGAACGCTGATTTGCCATATAAACGTGCAGCACTAATGAAAACAGGTTTTTCGGTGCATTTAAACTCTGACAAAATAAAGCCTTTTTTAGAAACTGCACGGGTTACATCACGTGACGCCTTTGAGATGTTTAATTTAACGTTTTTGCATGGCGGTGTTTGGAGCCTTGAGCAAGAGCAAAATGCGGCGCCGGTCGTGGTTATCTCAGAAACAATGAGTAAAAAGCTGTTTGGTACAGATAATGGTGTAGGCCAAACATTGTATCTTGATGACTTAAGTATGCGAGTTGTTGGGGTGATTCAAGATTGGCAGTTACACGTAAAATATTATGACCCAAACAATGGTGCATTTAACGACCCTGAACAAATTTTTATTCCGTTTAGTTTGATTAAAGCACATGAACTTAATACCTGGGGTAACACCAATGGCTGGAAGCATGAGCCTGTAAAAGTGTTTAACGATAAGTTGGAATCAGAAAAAGTATGGTTACAGTTTTGGGTTCAGCTGAATAATGACAGCGAAAAGCAGGCGTATTCTGACTACATCACAAATTATATTCTGGATCAGAAAAAGCTTGGTCGCTTTACCCGTGAGCAACCAGAGTTCAAACTGCGCGATGTGAATGAGTGGATTATTTACCGCCAAGTCGTTAACGAAGACAACAAAATTATGGTAGCGCTAAGCTTTATGTTTTTGGCTGTATGCCTTGCAAATATTTTGGGTTTGTTATTGGCGAAGTTTTTACGCCGTGCACCTGAAGTGGGTGTGCGCCGTGCACTTGGGGCAAGTAAACGCCAAGTGTTCTATCAACACATTGTTGAAGTTGGCATGTTGGGTTTGTTTGGTGGTGTGCTTGGTATTTTGGTTGCGCAATTAGGCTTACTGGGTATTCGCCAAAGCTATAGCTACTACGAAAGCCTCGCAAATATGGACATTAGCATGCTTATGACGGCACCCATTATTGCTATTTCAGCCTGTATTCTTGCAGGTATTTACCCAGCGTGGTTGGTGTGTAGAACGACACCGTCAACCTATTTAAAAACCCAATAAGGAGCGCATCATGTTAGAAATTAAACCAATAATCAATGCGCTACTACGTTCAAAAGTGGGGGCGTTGCTACTGTTAATTCAAATTGCAATTACCACTGCAATTGTCAGTAATGCGGCATTTATTATTAACGATCGCATTAATTATTTAAATCAACCAACCGGTTATGAAGAAGAAAACATATTTAAATTCAATGTGATGACTTTTGGTACCGACGTTGACTTAATTCAACAAATTGAACTTGATGAAGATCGCATCCGTCAATTACCGGGTGTGGTGGATGCCGTGCAAATTAGTGCAATTCCGCTCTCGGGTGGCGGCTCATCAACGAGTTTTAGGCTAAAACCTGTGCCTGAAAAATCCAAGTCAGTGAACGCCAGTTATTTTGAAACCGATGAACATGGTCTCAATACCTTAGGTGTTAACCTTATCGCTGGTCGCAATTTTACCCAAGAAGAAGTGGTAATAAACCGAGACTTTACAAAGTACCCAAATGTTGCACTGGCAACTAAGGCGTTAATGGATGAACTGTACCCAGACGGTGATGGCCTAGGTAAAACCATTTATACAGGCGATAAACCCCTGACCATAGTAGGTATTATTGGCATGATGAAGGGACCTTGGCTGAAACTGGAAGAGCGTAAAGATAAATCTGTGATTATCCCAATGCTGGACCCAAGCAAGTTACACCAATTTTTAGTTCGCACTGAAAGCGGTCGTCGCGCTGAAGTGATGACGCAAATTGAAGACCTAATGCATGAAAGTTACGCCAAGCGTGTTATTCAAGATTTAACTGGGCTTGATAAGAAAAAAGCAGATTATGTTGCGGAAGACTTACTAATGATGCGCATGTTAGTGATTTTAATTAGCGTATTAGTGCTGGTAACAGCCCTTGGTATCTTTGGTTTAACGCTGTTTAATATTAATAAGCGCACGAAACAAATTGGAACTCGCCGTGCTTTAGGTGCCCGTAAGTCTGCCATTATCAAATACTTTGTGGTTGAAAACAGTTTGATCTGTATTGCTGGTTTAGTTCTTGGGGTGTGTGGCGCGGTATTTTTAGGGCAGCAGTTAATGGCGCACTATTCTGTACCAGCGCTATCTTATTGGTATGTAGCAGTAACCGCAGTAGCGGTGTTTGCAATGAGTTTGCTTGCCGTGATTGGGCCTGCAAAGCGTGCTGCGAATATTGCACCAAGTATTGCAACCCGAACGATTTAACGCTTACTTAAAAGTTCATGCTACACTGGCAAACGTTGGTGTAGCATGAATTATAAAAAGAAAAACAAATGGATAAAATTCTCGTCATTGATGATAACCCCGCTGTACTTGAAGCATTGTCACTTATTTTAGAGATCCATGGTTACGATGTGGTCACCGCGTCAACGCCTTTTGAAGCCGAGCAAATTGTACGTTATCAACGTATTAGTTTGGCAATTCAAGATATGAACTTTACCGCCGACACCACCTCAGGCGAGGAAGGGCGTACTTTATTTTATGCGCTAAGAGCACTTAATCCGCACTTACCCATTATTTTAATTACCGCATGGACTGAGCTTGAAACCGCCATTGAATTAGTGAAAGCAGGCGCTGCAGATTACATTGCTAAACCGTGGGATGATAGCAAGCTTTTAACCAGTGTTGCTAACCTCATCGAACTTGGTAAAGCCAAACAAGATAACGCCACCTTTACACGCCAGCAAGATGAGCGCGAATCACATCATCAAGATGCCAATCTAGCAGGCCTTATTTTTGCCAGCACCGCCATGGAGCGAGTGGTAGACATGGCATTACAACTGGCCAAATCCGATGTATCGGTATTAATTACCGGCCCAAATGGCAGTGGTAAAGAGCGCATTGCAGAGATTATTCAACTGAATTCCAATTTAGCCGCACAGCCATTTGTCAAAGTTAACGCAGGGGCGTTGCCAAGCGACTTGATTGAAGCAGAATTATTTGGCGCAGAAGCAGGTGCGTACACAGGCGCAAATAAACACCGAATAGGGCGGTTTGAAGCGGCAGACGGCGGCACCTTATTTTTAGATGAAATTGGTAATTTACCCCCCTCAGGGCAAATGAAACTGTTGCGTGTGTTACAAAGTGGCGAATTTGAACGCTTAGGCTCAGTGGCAACGCAAAAAGTGCAAGTACGGGTGATTTCAGCAACCAATGCGGATTTACTGTCTGATATAAAAGCGGGGCGTTTTCGCGAAGACTTGTATTATCGTCTTAATGTTATTGAACTGCGCTTACCGCCGCTTTGCGAACGTAAAGATGATATCGTGCCGCTGATTAAACACTTTTTGCCAGCGCGTGAAATCGGCATTGCAACAGAGCAAGCACTACTTGATTATTCATGGCCTGGCAATGTGCGCGAACTAGAAAACGCCTGTAAACGTGCCGCGGTGTTAAACCCCAATGGCCCGTTAGTGTTTAACGACTTTGGCTTATTGGAGAGCCAAGCTAAAGCACAGGTAAAAGAGAATAAAGAACCCAATAAAGCTGAGATTGAAGATGCAATGCGTGAATATCAGGGCGTTATTGCTAAGGTTGCGCGTCATTTTGGTTTGTCTCGCCAAGCACTTTATCGCCGCCTGCAAAAATTCGATATAGATTATTAATCACTATGAAAAAATACCTTTCAAGGCTCACAACCCGCACTAAATTACAACTGGCCGTTGTAATGAGTATTGCATTGGTATTAATACCCGTTTTGTTATTGCTAAATGCAACAAGCACGCAAACCATTGTGGTGTTAATCATTGCACTGCCAGTTGGCTGGATTGTTAGTGGGTTATTGACGCAATCGGTTAACTCAGGCATACAAGCGTTAGAGACAGGTTTACTTAATTTTAAAGACGGTGAATTTTCAAGCTTACTTGCCTATAGCGCACAGGATGAACTAGGTCATTTATGCCAAATTTATAACCAAACAGCGGAGCAACTTAGGCAAGAAAAGCAGTGGATCTATCAACGGGAATTGATGCTAGATAAAGTACTGCAATCGTCACCGCAGGCATTGGTGTTAATTGATAGTACAGATCATGTTGTGTTTAGCAATTTAAGTGCAAACCGTTTATTTGCCAGTGACTTAAGACTTGAAGGGCTAACACGTGACGCCCTTTACCAAACGGCGCATGCGCAAATTAAACAAGCAATGGAATCGGGGCGTGATGGCTTATTTCATTTAAAACACGACTCAGATGAAGTGCAAACGTGGCACCTTTCTACCGGCCAGTTCTTACTTAACAATCACCTGCATCACTTATACATTTTTAAGCAATTAACCCGCGAGTTAAGCCGACAAGAAGTCGCTGTTTGGAAAAAAGTAATTCGTATTATAAGCCATGAATTAAATAACTCACTTGGCCCTATGTCGTCGTTGCTGCATAGTGGCCAGTTATTGTCACAAAACCTTGAAGAGCCTAGGCTTGGTCGTGTTTTTTCGACAATGCAAGAGCGCATCAGTCACTTAAACGAGTTTGTGCAGGGTTATGGTAAATTTGCCAAGTTACCTCAACCTAAATTTGAAAAAGTAGCGTGGCAAGCGTTACTTGAAAGCGTCGCCCAAGAATGGTCATTTCAACTTGAAGGGCAGTTACCAAAAACTCCCTGTTATGCAGATAAAATTCAACTGTCGCAGTTGCTGATTAATTTACTCAAAAATGCACATGAATCTGACTCTCAGTTACGTGATATCACAATACGAATAGAAGCGAAACAGTCAGGTACGCAAGCAGGAACCTTAATTAGTGTCAGTGATGCAGGGCGCGGAATGAGCGAAACCGTAATGGCCAATGCCTTAGTGCCGTTTTATTCTACCAAAGCAAGCGGCAGTGGCTTAGGGCTTGCGTTATGCCGCGAAATTGCCGAAGCGCATCACGGGCAACTGAGTTTACATAACCGTGGTGATGGACAATCGGGGTTAGTGGTTAAAGTGTTTATTCCAAGCTAACAAAGGTTTTACAAGCATTAAGGCTAACCCATGGGTTAGCCTTTTTTGTTGATATACCAAAGCTTTCTCACCTCATAGCTGGTGGCATTTCAGCAGCGATGTCGTCGAAACATTACGCTGCATTTTTTATGTTGCTAGCTGAGCGTTTCCACAACCACCTTTAAGGCAATAACGGAAGATTCTTTTTACCTCTCATTTGTGGCCAAGTTTAAATTGGCTAACCAAGGCTGAACTTTGCACATAATTAAATGATTTGGATGTTATTTAACCAAAAAAATAACTTTGTTGTGGCTTTTTCAATAATAGCATAGCGCTGCTGTTTGCAATGTTATACTATCACATAAAATTAATCCCTTTGCTCAGAGTTTTACATGAAAAAGCAGTTTTTATTTACCCTGGTTATTGCTTCTAACAGTGCATTTGCACAAGACCTTAATACACCAAACACTTCAAATAATAACGATATTGAACACATCGAAATAACGCAGTTTTGGCAGCCTTACCGAGGTAATGTACCTTTATTTCAAATGCCACAAGCAGTTGATCAAATTAATGCTGATGTAATTGAGAATGAGGGCATTACTCGATTTATTGATGCATTGTCCTTATCACCTAGCATTGTGCGACAAAATAATTCAGGTGGTATGTTTGATAGCTTTGCTATTAGGGGTTTTTCAGGCGATGAAAATAACCCAACAGGTTACCTTGTAAATGGCTTCAATTCTCGTGGTTATAACGGCAATAGAAGTACGGCGAATATTCAAGCAATTGAAGTAATGAAAGGGCCAGGCTCTGCACTATATGGTCAAGGTGAGCCTGGTGGCACTGTGAATATTGTGACCAAAAAGCCACAATTTGAAAAGCAAGGCTATGTACAAGGCACTTTAGGCAATTTTAATAAAAAGCAAATTGAATTTGATTACACCAATGGCTTCAATGAAGAGAGTGCATTTCGCATTAATGGTGCTTATGAAGATTCTGACACGCATCGTGATCATGTGACTTTAGAAAGTCTGCATTTATCGCCTTCGGTATTATGGCATGTGTCAGAAAACACAAAATTAAGCTATGAAATGGAGATTCTAGATCAGAAAAAACCACTCGATCGTGGCGTTTATGTTCTTAACAATAATTTTGATGAAATTGAAGCCGAAGATTTTTATGGTGATATTCGTGATGGTGCGCATAAAGTCGCTGCGTTAGGTCATCAATTTGTCCTTAATCATAAACTTAATGACAATTGGCACTTACTTTCAGGCTTCGCGTATCGTGACTCGTCGTTTAAAGGGTTATCGTCTGATACTGAGTTATCTAGCGGTCGCCAGTTAGTGTATACCGACCCAAATACCTTATCTCGCCAGCGCCGTGAGCGCGATTATCAAGCGCTTGATATGAATGCACGTTTTGAACTAAGTGGTGAACTGGCAACGGGAACTATTAAACATAACCTGCTAGTGGGTATGGATTACTATAACTTTGAGTTGGATACAGATTATAAAGTGTGGCGCACAGCGTGGGGCTCAGGTGATACTACTTACTCAATTAATCCAAACAACCCTGACTATACACAGCCTCAGCCAGAACCATTGGCTAAAACGCTAACTGCAGAAGAGCAAAAAGGACTTGGCCTGTACGCACAGAACCTAATGGCTTTAACAGAAAAGTCAAAGTTATTACTTGGTGTGCGAGTTGATAAATTAGACCAAGAAATTTTAAATAAACGCAGTGACTCAGTGCAAACGCGCAATCAAACTGAGTTTTCACCTCGCCTTGGTTACATTTACGATATTAATGAAAATGTGAATGTATTTACCAATTATGCTGAAGGATTTAGACCTAACCCAGGACTCGATTCAGATAGGAACGCATTCGAGCCGGAAGAAACCAAATCATTAGAAGTTGGTGCAAAATGGCACAATGTTGCAAATCGCTTTTCGGGCAATATTGCCGTATTTACTGCTGAAAAAACCAATATGCTAACGGCAGAGCCAGATACTGGGTTATCAGCAACGTTAGGTGAAGTTGAAAGCCAAGGTATTGAATTTAATTTAATTACTGAACTCACGAACAATACCAATTTAGAGCTGGCATATGCATATACCGATGCAAAAACTGCAAATGATGTGATTAACTCTGACTGGGGGGTGCCCATTCCAAAAGGCTCACGTTTAATCAATATTGCTGAGCATGTTGGGCATGTATCGTTAAGGCATTTCACGCAGATAATGGGTAAAGACAGCTATGTGGGTGCGACAGTTAATTATGTGGGCGACCGTTTAGGTGAGACGACTGATCCTGACTACATTTTACCTGCATATACCCTTGTGAATGTGTCCGCTGCCATTGATTTGAGCACGCAACTTACGCTTAAGTTAGATGTAAATAATGTTTTCAACGAAGCGTATTTTGAAAACTCATACCACAAACTTTGGACTATGCCGGGCTCTCCAATCAATTACAGTGCGAGCTTAAAATACCAATTTTAATTTGCGATTAATTGATTAGTTAAATAGATACAGTCTGAATAATGTTGTTCAGACTGTTTTTGCTTTAGGCGATCCCCCATTATGACAAACCACCTACAACACTTAAAAAATCGCGTGCCATCCATTGATATTTTACGTGGCATCGTAATCTTATTAATGCTGGTTGACCATGTGCGAGAACGGGTGTTTTTACATCATCAAGTTGCTGATCCGATGAACTTAGATGAAACCAGCACTGCGCTTTTTTTTACACGCTTTTTAGCCCATTTTTGTGCTCCCATTTTTGTATTTTTAACTGGGTTAAGTGCTTGGCTTTATGCAAACCCGATAAACCAAGCGCCCAGAGATGTGCGCTCGTTTTTGTTCAAACGCGGGGCTTTTCTCATATTACTTGAAATTACACTGGTAAATTTTTCATGGTTTGGCAGTTATCACGCGCTCTATCTGCAAGTTATCTGGGCGATAGGGCTATGTATGATAAGTTTAGCGGTATTAACCGCATTGCCTCATAAAGTAATTGGTTTGCTTGGTGTAATTATTGTTGCAGGTCATAACGCGCTTGATTTTATTGAATTTACGCCCGATGAGTTTGGTTATTCAATATGGACAGTGCTGCATGATCGCGGATACTTATACATGAGTGAAAGCTTTAAAGTGAAAGTATCTTACCCAACATTGCCTTGGGTTGGTGTAATTTGTTTAGGCTATGCACTTGGGCCCTTATTTGCAGAAACTAAACAAGCAGCAGAGCGTGTATCAATTTTATTCAAGCTTACAGTAATATGTTTTGCCCTGTTAATTTTGCTAAGAGGCTTAAATGTATATGGTGAGCCAGTACCTTGGGTGTATTCATCTGATTGGCTACTTTCACTACAATCCTTTATTAACTTTACTAAATACCCGCCGTCGTTAGATTTTATTTTATTGACGCTTGGCATGGCATTTTGTGTGCTCGCAATGCTTGAAAAGTATGATGTACATGCGCTTACATGGCTTCGTTATTTTGGCTCTGCACCCATGTTTTTCTATTTACTGCACTTATATGTGTTGCTGGTAATGTATATAATTTTGGTCGCAGTATTTGGCACTAACAAGGGCGTTTATTTCGGTGTTGATGACGTATGGCAAGTATGGCTAATCTCAATTGTACTTGGTGCTCTGTTGTATAAACCCACACAACTATTTTCAAACTTTAAGAAAACAACACAATGGGCGTGGGTGAAGTATTTTTAAATCTAATTACGTGAGTTGAAATCTATATCAACAGGATTGTAAAAAGGCTAACCAATGGTTAGCCTTTTTTGTTTTATCGTAAATTACCAAGTGATACTGGCGCTGAGGTGTAGCCTTTTATTTCATTTAACAAATGCACTAAGGTGTTATGTGTGCTTTCTTTATCTGCAGCTACTGAAATGGCTGTAATCTCGCCATTAGCATCTAGTCGGGCCAAATTTATAGCAATTGATTGCGCGTCAATGACCTTATTATTGAGCAATATCTGATTATCGTTAGTGATTTGAAATTGCGGTGTAACAGTTTGACTAAGGCTAGGTTTGTTTTCTTTTACGCGATTTAAATCAAGCGCAGTTGGCCGATTAAAGCTGGTGGTGACAATAAAAAAGATAAGCAGGATAAATACAATATCCAGCATAGGGTTCATATCAACTTCTGCGTTTTGCGTATGGGGGTTTTGTTTGGTCATGATTGACTCCTCATTGATTGTTATTCTTCCATCAATTTAAGCCTAGACGAGGGTTGTAACTTAATATTTAACCCACTGTTAATATTAATGTTTACTTACATTTTAGGTGTTCTTTTCGCTCTCTTTTTTAATCGGAAATAAAAAATGGTAAGAAAGTGGGGAAGGTAATAAGTGGGAAATTTTTCAAATTTAGCGAAACTGTTGGAGCTTAGCTTTATCGGCATAGCATCATCAGTTTCGCTTAATAAGTGACAAGAGTTATACAATTACTTTTGCATAGCTGGCACGGTCAATATCCTGCACTTCCACTGAGATAGAGCAGTTTGTAAGTGACAGGTCGCTTAATTTATCTAATACGGTATTAGATAGCATTTCTTTTTGTTCGCTTGTGCGACCGGATAAAATTTTAAGCGTGACATGCACAAATTTAAGGTCAACAACACCTGTTTTGTAGTTTGAAAATGCCGTTGCTCTGACTTTAATATCGCTGCCTGTCGGTTCAAATAATTCAGACGTTAACGCCCCTTTATGAACAGCTTCAATTAACATATTGCCATCAACTTTATCTGAATGCTCAATTACGCAATGTGGCATTTACCTCTCCTTTATAAATTGCGCCAAAATAGTCGTCGAATAATAGTGTATCCGAAGCAGCTATAACATAAAAACGCCTTAATTAATGTTGGTTTGCGTAATTTATTACTAAGCTGGTGTGAATTCCATTTGCCAATTAATCTCCCAAGTATCACCATCATCAGAGGAAAAGGCTTGTTCCCACGTTGGTGCGTTAGGATTGGTTGAATTCCATATAAATCGAACCTTAATTGGCATGTCGTTGTAGGTATCATCTGTATAAAAGTGGCCAATACCATTTTCAAACCTACCAATAACGGGCTTATCTAAATGATGCGGGTTGCGTCCATCAAGCCACCAAATCGACCACTCACCAGTGCTTTGGTTAAATGAGCGAATGGCTTTAGCCCTAATTGATGTATCTGGTAAATGAAGATGGTTGTCTTCAATGTTACCAAAGCCACCAAGGGTTTTGACTGTTGAAGACTGCCCGTCAAATTCATACCACTGTTGACAGTTATTTAAAATTTGTTTTAAACGACGGTGTTTTACCTGCCAGTCACCAATAATGAAATCAAAGTCTGTTGGAGCGTTGGGTTCTAAGTCCTTTAACATAGTTCTACCTTGAGTCGGATTATTATTGTCTAAAACCATAACATAAATACTGTTTGTATATACAGTTAAGGTTTTAATTCAGGTGTAACAATTTATATGCGAAGTGATTGAGAATATGCCGTTAAGTGCAGGCTAGTGGAAATAGAGCTGCTAAGAGCCTTTAATCCAGCCAATGCTCAGTATGTAGCGGTTTCCTGTTACTATCTTAGACACTTGATGCTCACAGGTATCGGGGCGAAATAATTTGATGCGTTTGGTCTCAAAAATCGGGTTTGAACAAATAAACTCTCCGCCTACCTTGGCATGCTTTAACACTATATTTAAACGAAAGTGCTTACCCGACGTGACATTATCTGTGTGCGGTGGTATTTCACTGCCTTCGGGGAACTTAATGAGGTAAGTATCAAACCGTATTGGCCATATAGCACCACACAATAACATTTTATCGTAACCGGTGTTTTGTCGTCCCCGCTCCCAGCGAAATAACTTACCAAAAATAGACATGTAATCGCCTCAGATATTGCCCATAAAATGTTGGACTCAATAAAAAAGTGGGCGACATAAATACGTTGAATCCTTAAAAAGATGACAATACAAGCATAAAACCTTGTTTATTCTTATCATTAGTTTGTGACACGTTATAGCAATAGCAACTTGGTTTAAACAAAAAGCTAGCAAGGAAAAAATTAATTATGTTATTCGTTTTTTCCTTCAACCATCTATTAAATCGCTTTTTTGCAATTGAGTCAGTTTTTATACTCTTACACTACTGACACGTCATAACAGACTAACTCTACAACATTATTTTCGGGATCTTTTACATAAATAGAACGCCATTGACACCATGAATGTTCAGCGGTTATTACTTCGCAACCAGCGTTTTCCAACCGTGTCTTCTCGGTTAAATAATCTTCTGATGAGATTTCTAATGCAAAATGATGCAGACTAGAACAAGCGGGTTCAATAGTAGAAATGTTGTCATTTACAAATGCTCGAGGCAATTCTTCGGCAAATAAGCCAATTACTTGTGTATGGCCTGCAAAGCCATCTGCAATTTTAAAAAATGCGACCTTAGGAAATTCTTTAATTAATTCAAGCCCAATTATGTTGGCATAGAATTTTTTCATGCTTTCAAGATCGCGTACTCTAAGTACCGTTTCTCCTAATCCTTTAATTGCAGGGTTCATTATTTTCTCCTTAAAATATAGCGTCTAAAATGGGGCGGATTAAGCTTAGCGAAAAACGCGACAGCCAAGCGTTAATACGTTCGTTATGTGCTTGATTTACCGAACCTATAATGCTCTATACTACCAGCTATAAAACAAATACCAACATAAAACCAAATAGTGCTCGCTACAATTTGCCAGCTATCCAATCCCGCTGGAGTTACAAATGTTGGAATGGCAATTAAACCACGCAACGAACAAAGAATTGCAATGGTAATTAACGCTGGGCGTAGTAAAGGCAGTTTACGAATTATGCCTACCGCAGAAAAAGCAAAAGCAGAACAAGCAAACATTAAAACGGCAACAATTATAGTACCAATAGGTGCAAGTAAAGTACCTTGCACTGCTGAATCGACAATCGATTGCGGTGCGCGAGCAAATGCAAACCAACTAGGGCCACCAACAATACAAAGCAGATGCCAAATAGCGGAAGCTGAGGCAATGATCCCAGCACTGATTAACAACTTCGAGTTAACACTAAAATTCAATGTGCGCTCCAAAACGTCACTGGCAAATAAGATCAACGACTCTGACCCCATTGATTGTTTGTTAGGTTTACTTCGGAACTACCCTTGCTCTAGAAATATGATAATCCGGCTCGATTCCGTTCTTTTCAAAGTAGATACCTGAATAATGTAGCCAAATAAGTTTGAAATTTGTCAACGCATCATAAAAATCATTTGCTTTTTCAGCAGAGTAAGTTTTCATAAAATCCGTATCGCTTCGCCTAGGAACCAAAAATTTAGGGTTAATTTTTTCTAAACCGATTAGTTCTCTCTCTTCTTGGAAATCAATTGGTTTAGAGTGCGTGACTGCGTTACGAAATGAAATCATTTCAGTGATTGTTTCACGATTTTTTGCAACGTCAGGGTTTGTTGTATCTGCTTCGATTCGAGAAAGTAACCAATCAGCTTTTCCCTGTAATTGGCTATTCATAAACTTTTTTAATTCAGCCCCTTTAAAGATAGTTTTTCCACAGGAATTGAGTTTAGATTCTAATGCGAAGCAAGAAAAAGCCATTGAAGGTATGATCTTCTGAAACCTTTGCCCCTCCCTAGCTGATTCAATCTCTCCCAACAAGCATATAGCTATGCTCGCTAAATATTCATCGTTAAAGAATGTAGACTCTACAACTTCTTTCAAAAATTACCTCCAAGAAGCCTAACGCCCACACTAAGGGGCTGATAATGCTTGGCTAAACTGTGTAGCAAAGCGGAACCGAGCCAAGCTTTAGCAGTCCCGCTTTAGTTGCTTGTTATAAGCCCTTTGCAAGGTTAATATAAACCAACGAAACAAGCTAGCCATTTGATTTAATTGATAAAGGACACAAATGTCAGATTTAACCACTAAAGAACGCAGAAAACTAGAAACTTATTTTGAAATGGGTGGTGGTTATTTTTTAGATTTTTCTAATAATTCACTGGCGCAATTTGTTGCTGAATCCGTTGATTTAGAGCTTTATTCAAATAAGTATGAAATAGGTTCTGGTTCCAAAGCAAATAGAATGCGTGCTATTTGGGACTTAGAGCCTAATCAATTAGTTGGCAAATTAATTAGAGACATTATTGAAGACGATGATGAAAAAAGGTTGCTTTACCCTCACCACAAAAATAGAAATCAAGAATTAAAAATTCATTGTTTACAAATAGCTGCCAGACTAGAAGGCTCTCACGGAACAATAGCACCACATGTTGTTAGCCAACCATTTAGCTCAGGCTCCTTCCAACCTGCGCAACAAAGTGTGCCAGTTAATAGCCCATCAGCTGTTGGGGTTTTTCCGCCCGTGCAACAAAACATACCTGCGAATACTGCACCTGTGAAGCAACATTTTACTCAACCAGCCCAACAAAAAGTACCAGCCTTTAGCAAAACAACGAACGATAAAAACAAGGTATTTATTGTTCATGGTCATGATGACTTAGCAAAAGAGCAATTGGCTCGATTTGTAAGTCAAGTTGGGCTTGTCCCAATAATATTGCATGAACAAGCTAGCTCAAGTAAAACGATAATTGAGAAAATTGAGAAATATGCAGATGAAGTATGCTTTGCCATAGTTTTATATACCCCTTGTGATGTAGGAGCTAAGGCTGGAGTAACAGCGCTATCTCCTAGATCGCGTCAAAATGTAGTTTTTGAGCATGGGTATTTTATTGGTAAGTTAGGTAGAGAAAACGTAACGGCAATAGTTAAAGGAGATCTTGAAAAGCCAAATGATATCAGTGGCGTTGTTTACGAGACTCTTGATGCTGCTGGTGCATGGAAGTTCAAACTTGCAAAAGAAATGAAAATTTCAGGCTGCGAAATAGATATGAACAATATTATTTAATAATATACGCTGATTCTATTTGGGCTTATAACGCCTTACTAATGGGCGTAAAATGCTTGGCTAAAATTAGCGACGAGGAGCGCAAGCCAAGCGTTTTACGTCCTTTTGAGTAACTTGTTATATATTTTTTATGCCAGACAACTGAGTTATAAAAGTATTTAAACTATTTTGTAGTTTCTTATATTCCTCAATGGATTTATCGTAGGCGTCTTCTATATCTATAGCATCATGATCCAATGCTTCATGAATATATTCATTACTTTCTTTTGAAGATTGAATATTACCTATTAACTCTTTATCCATTAGCGTTCCATATACATTTAAAACCTGTTCTTGAATATGATAAAAATTCTTATAAACGTCCTTCTCAGGCTCTCGGTTTTTTGGCGGTTCGTTAATTTCTCTATTACGATTGTATACTTCTTCCGCATGGTATTCAGAAGCCTGTATAACTAAAGAAAGTGAATGAGCAAAACTAAGGAGCATATCTTTATTTATTTCCCAAACGCGATCTCGTCTTTGTTTTCTAATGGAATCAAAGTGAATTGCTGTTGCTACAACAGTCGCAGATGCAATGACAATATTGGTAATCAGAGATCCATCAAAGTTAAAGTTTGAAACCAAAATAATTACAAATAACACAAAGGAGATAAATGTGCCCAAAATAGCTCCTATTATAAAATTGAACACCTAGTCTCCTGAAATATATAACAGCTTATTAGTGCGCATTTCGATTTAAGGAAGTTATCCGCATCCATAAATGTTCAGACTAATAAGTTTTTTATTTAATAATTTCCGTAGGTTACCAATAGTTTTTGATGTGGGCAATGTAAAGTTGATTTGATGAGGGATGTGAGTAAAACATAAAAGGCTAACTCGCGTTAGCCTTTTTTAGTTTGATGATATTAAGCAGTTTCTACTGCTAATTTTGCTTTTCGTAAGCGGTAGTTTTGCCAGCGACGCCATGAAAGCATAATGCCGGTATAAACGAGTAAACATGCAAGTAGCGAGGCAAGGCCTGCGATGGTTTGGCCGATAATGCCGTACGCTTCGCCTGTGTGTAAAAAGCGAATGTAACTGCGTGCTTTTCGGTAGGTTGATAAATCATCAAAGGTGATTATTTGTAATATAGCGCCTGTTTGTGTATCAACCGTTACCGTTAAACGTTTTTGTGGCTCGCCACCTGTACCCGTATCAAGGCTAAACGCCAGTTTATCCATTGTTGTTTTTGGTAAGCTAAATTGGGCACGTTGCCAATCTGGCGTTTGGTTTATGGCGTTTTTAAATAACACTTCAAGCGATTGAGCTGTGCCTTGGGTTAAGGGTGTTGCTGTAAGCTTTTCTATTTTTGCCTGAGTCGATACCACCTCTTTTAACGTATTACCCGGCCATTTAAATGAGAAAAAGAACGCCGTTGCAATCACTACTGCCAGTACAGGCGCAAGATAAATGCCGTACACATTATGCCATTGGTAGTCGCGGGCATTAGTGTTTGGGTAAGACTTGCCAAAGGTAAGCTTTTGTTTAAAGGCGCGTTTATTAAAGCGTTTTGGCAACCATAAATAAAGCCCCGAAAGTACCAATACAAAGAAAATCACATTGGCGATGCCATTAACCCAACGACCTGTTTCGCTGAAGCTGCCATCGAGTGTGAGCCAGCGGTGAAAGGCACGTAATTTGCGCATAAAGGTTTTGGTGGCAAGCCCTGGCTCATCCATTTTTTCACCTGTATAAGGGTTTAAGTAGGCAAGGGTTTTGCGGCCTTCTTTTACTTGCACAAAGGCATTTTGCTCATTTCGAATGGCGATACTGAGTGGCTTTTTATGGGAAAAACTATTTGCAATGGGGATTAATTGATCCAGCGAAAGCGTTTTTGCATTACTAGTTGGCGCTACTGGGTAGTCGCTTTTCTCAGCATAATGAATAATTTGACGTTCATAGGTTAATAGGGCACCGGTTGCCGACATTAAAAAAATAAACAGGGCGGCTATACAGCCAATAATTAGGTGAAGCCAAAAAAAGGCTTTTCTTATACTCATAATTGATTGCTCATTGTAACGATAAAAGCGAGCCACCCTTGAGGTTGCTCGCCTTATTTATGCATTAATTGACGGTTAATGCGTTAACATTAGTTATTAAAGTGATACGCGAACTTCAAAACGAGCAGTGCGTGCATCACCAATGGTGACATTATTTACACCGCCGCCAGCAAGATAATCTTCATCCAATGCATTTTCGATATTGAAACGAAAATCGGTATCTTGTCCGCCAATTAGTGTGCTGAATGTCGCACCAAGGTCAATGCGGTAGTATGCATCCTTAGTGATCGTATTATCAGCATCCGCGAAGCGCTCGCCTTGGTAGATTAAACCCGCATTAAGTGCTAATTTTTCGGTCATCTCGTAACGCGACCAAAGCGACGCTGACCATTTTGGCGCATCCACAGGTGTTTTGCCTTCATAGTTACTGTCACGCTCGTATTGTGCATCTAGGTACATGGTTGATGCCATGACGAAAAGCGTATCTGTAACAGCACCTTGTGCTGATGCTTCAAAGCCTTTGTGACGTTGTAAACCAGCTTGGGTTGTGATGGTTTCAAAATTAGGGTCGTCAATCAGTGTTTCACGTACTAATACGCCGCTTTTTTCTATATCAAACACCGCAGTATCAATCATTAAGCGATCAGACACTTGCCATTTTAAACCAAGTTCTAATTGCTCGGATGTCACTGCATCAAGCTTCATGCCGTGGTTTTTATCGGTTTCATCATTTAATGTTTCGCTGCTTTGTGGCTCAAAGCCTTCGGCATAGCTTACATATACAGTGGCATCGCTTACTGGGTGATAAAGCACACCTACTTTAGGAACAAATGATTCGTTGTCAGCACCTTCTTTGTTTTGCTTATCAAAACGGCCACCTAGCGATACTTGCCAAGTATCGTTAAAGGTTATTAAGTCTTGTAAGTAAATACCGTAGAAATCGTACTCGCTGGTGTATAGCGTATCATCCGTTTTGTATGAAATATCTGGACGCGTTGGTTCTGTGTTTCCTGGCGTGTAATCAACACTTGCTGCTTTTACGCGTAGCTGACCGTAGTAGTAATCTAAGCTGTTAGCGCCCACAAGCAGGTTATGGCGGATGCTACCTGTGTTAAATTCACCTTTCACATCGAAATACATGGTTTTAAATTGCCAGTCATCAAAGCGGTCGTATGGGCGTGATTCATAGCTATCACCAACTGCGTAATCAGAAGGTTTGCGTGGTGCAGACTCAAAACGTTGACGCTCAAATGTTTGCTCGTTGTAACCAAACGTCATTTGCCAGTCATTGTTTAGGTGATAATCGATTTTTGTACCGAGGTTGTTAACGCGAATATCGGTAAATGCCCATGAAAAGTCATAGATATACTCTTTATCGCCAATTACATCACCGTTACTGTTTAACCAAGCACCGGTATCAAGGCCTGCTTTGTCGTCTGTTTGGTCGTAATACACATTAACTATGAGGTCGTCAGTAACCGCGTAATCAACGGCGAGGTAACCTAAAAAGCGATCGCGTTCACGGTTTTCGCCATTTGCGTATTCACGGTCATAAACCACATCTTGTTTTACTAACACACCACGGTAATTTAGGTTTTCAATTAAGTTACCGCCAGCATCTAACATAAAACGTGTAGAGCCATTTTGATCCGCGTCTGCGCTGATATCTAACAGCGATGATGACGTAGGCTTTTTCGTAACCATGTTAACTAATCCACCCGGTGCCGACTGGCCGTAAAGCACACTTGAAGGGCCTTTAATGACCTCTACACGTGATAGTGTTTCAATTGGCTGCTGGTAGTGCGACCAGTGTTGATGGCCATCACGTAAATAACCATTTGATGAACTAAGGGCAAAACCGCGTGAATTAAATACTTCACGGTTACGTTGTTTTGAGCCGGGTGAAAGGCTGGCATCATTAATTAATACTTCACCTAATGTGGTTGCAAGTTGCTCGTAAATAATGGTTTCTGGGATAACAGTAACAGACTGTGCTGTTTCAAGTAGTGATGTGTTACCACGCATTGCGCCAGAGGCATCATCTACTTTGTAATCGTTAAAGTAAGTGCCTTTTACTTCAATAACTTCTAATTTTTTTTCATCTGCTACAGCGGCTGCTGAAAGTGATAAAAGTGACAGTGTAATTGCTTTGGTAATGTGATTTAACTTCATACTAAACCTAATAATCCCAGAAAAAGTGCGGGCATTCTATAGAAAATAAAACAGTATTGAAATACCAAATGCTAATAATTCGCATTAATGTTTGATATTTATTCTATTTAGGAATCTTTTTCCTAAATAGGTGATGGAATTACATAAAATAGGGACGTGAATACCTTACAAGGCGAGCTTTACGGCTTAATGAAGCGTGTTAGCACTAAACGATAGTCAGTAATCTAAACAATACGTTAAGAAGAATGGGGTTTATCAGCCTTAAAAAATCTCTTATGCTAAAAGTTACACAAGCAATGACAGAGTCATATTATGCCGTTAGACAGACATCCGATGTGGCGTGCGCCACAACATCATATGGACGTAGAAAAATCTCACGATCATGTTCATTGGATAGAACTATTTTATGATCTTATTCATGTTGTGATTGTATTTTTGTTAGGTAATTTCTTAAGTGATCACCTTACACTAAGTGGTTTTGCGGTATTTGCAGGTATATTTATTGCCATATGGTTTGCTTGGGCTGATTCGAGTGTCTTTAATTCACTTTACGTCAGTACTGATGTTAAACATCGCTTATTAATGTCAATCCAAATTGTCAGTGCAATGGTGATGGCAGCATCCATACCACACATTCTCGATAAAGGCTGGGCTTATTTTGCACTCGCTTATGCCTTTAATCGATTTATTACGGCTTATTTATTTTACCGCACCAACCAGTTAGGGGTTGAAGAAACGGTATTGGCTAGCAAAGTTAGTCGCAACTTCTTTTTACTGGCTGTGGTATTCGCAATAAGCGCCTTTTTGCCTAAGCCGATTAACTTTGTGGTGTTTGCTTTAGGCATTATTAGCATTCAATTGCTTTACATGTTGCCAAAAGTTGGGGTGTTAGAATGCAGCCGTTTTGTGCCACGATTAGGGCATATGGCTGAGCGCTTTGCGTTATTGCTGTTGATTGTGGTGGGCGAGGGCTTTTTTAAGCTCGTTATCACCTTGTCAGAAAAAGGCGTGTATAAAGTGAGCCCTGAAATTTTTGTTAACTTTGTGTTTGGCGGCTTTGCTGTTTTTGTTCTGTGTTGGATTTATTTTGATTTTGTCGGTAATGGTAAACCGAAAGACACAAAAAAATGGACTCTGGTTAGCTGGTGGATAGCCCATTTATTTTTAATGCTTGCTGCGGTGATGGTGGGGGTTGCATTGGCTGGTGAGGTTAAAGTCGGTTTTTGGCAACCTTTTCCTTTAAAATATGCGGCAGTTGGCTGCGCGGGATTAGCGCTTTATTTAGTGTGTTTAATGTGGATCCAATCGACTATTGAAACGCGCATTGCTCATCGATTTGCCACGCCAGCAATTAGGTTATTTGGTATTGCGTTAGCCGTTATTACTTTTTTTGTCGTGCCTTATGTACCGGCTTTGGTGGGCAATATGTTATGGGGAACAGCGTTAATTTCACAAATTGCTATTCCCGTAACGCGTGGCTTTATTATTCTTTCTAAAGAAGAAAAGTTAGCAGATGACAATGCCGCGCAAAATACAAACTAGCGACGCTTAGCTAAAGGTGTCGGAACGTTCAATGACTTCGATGGCGTAGCCATCGGGGTCGTTGATAAAGAAGAATTTAGCAACCAACTCATCGCCATTGTAAAATGATTTGATGTCTTTTGGCTGATAACCAAGATTGCACGCTTTTTGGTGAATACGTTCAATATTTTCGGCGCTCACCGCAAGATGGCCGTAGCCATTGCCATGCTCGTAAGCGCATTTGGTATCAAAGTTTACTGTTAATTCAAGTTCAAAATCAGATTCATCATTACCGAGATAAATTAAACAAAAGCTATCAAATGTGATGCGGCGTTTTTCTGTTAAGTTAAGAATAGTTTGGTAAAATTGCAGTGACTTTGATTCGTTTACTACGCGGATCATGCTGTGAATCATTTTAGCCATAAACGGAAACCCTTATGTGTGAATTATATGCTCAAGAACCGCAATCGTCTTACGACAGCACCAAAAGGTCGATACGCTTGCAAGGTCAGGTGACGAGCATTTCGCTTGAAAATAAGATGTGGCAAATATTGGCGCACATTGCCGATGCTGAAAATGTTACTGTGCCAGAATTTATTGCCACCTTGTATCAAGAGGTTATAGCGCGTCATGGCAGTGTTAAAAACCTAACCTCGATGTTACGCGTAACCTGTTTAACATACGCCTTGAATAATAACGATTAGATAAAACAAACGGGTAGTAACCCTTTACTACAAGGCTCTTTTTACCCTCTTACCGTCAATCATTCGATATAACCGCTTAACACTTAACGTGCTTTCCATGTTTTGAATAAATTAGTCTAGCCATGTTACTTACTTAATGAACTGGAAATTGACCTATGGAAACGCTTACTTTTTTTGAAGAATTATTTGCTAATGCAAACCCTGTATTTATTTTAGGTGTGGCGCTCGTTACGCTATTTTTGTGGTTTTTGCCTGCATTACTTGCATTTTTCCTAAACCGAAAACATGTAAAAATAATCGCTGCAGCGTGTGTGCCTGCTGGATTCTCCTTTATTGCATGGTCGGGGTTACTTATTTGGGCAGTAACAGGCAAGAGTGTTGAAAAGGTGGTGGCTAAGTCGCGTAAACAAACTGCCTCTTAATTTTCTAAACATACTGACAATTACAACGCCCTTTCAAATCCTTTGATGATTGAAAGGGCGAATGTATCCCCACCTTTTCAAATCTTCCACACTCCTTTTACCTTTATGATTTATTACGTGTTTAAAGCACCTTAATACCAACCATTTTGCTTGTTTTCATCTTAGTTAATCCAAAACAGTCTCAATACAGTATCAATTTCTAACTGATTTGCAGTGTTTTATAAGCTGTTTTGAATCTACACAGGTTAGCGTTGTGTTGGCACAGCTTTTAATACTAAGAATTTGAATTTCTATAAAAATTACCTTTAATTATAAGAAAATACTAAGGAGTAGGTATGAGTAACTCAGTTCTCGCAAGTGCCATTGAGCGTTTGCATCGTATTGGCAAACAAGCGAATACATCCAGCCAAGTTATCGAAGCATTAAGTCACCCTCATGCAACTCTGGCAACTAATTTACCAGTACGATTAGACAGCGGCAGACTTGCATACTTTAAAGGGTACCGTTGTCGCTACAATGATATTTTAGGTCCCTGCAAAGGGGGGATCCGTTTTCATCAAGACGTTAATCAAGATGAGGTTGAAGCGTTAGCCTTTTGGATGACGCTTAAATGTGCGGTGGTCGGTTTACCGTTGGGCGGTGGCAAAGGTGGGGTGACTGTAAACCCTAAAAAATTATCCCCTATGGAATTAGAGCGTTTATCGCGAGCCTATGTGCGCGCAATGGCAGACTTTATTGGTCCAGATACTGATATTCCAGCCCCTGATGTTTACACCAACGCACGCATTATGGGTTGGATGATGGATGAATATGAAAAAATCACGCGCAGTAAAGCACCCGCAGTGATTACGGGAAAACCGATTTCATTGGGTGGCAGTTTAGGCCGTGAAAGTGCTACAGGGCGAGGGGCCTTTATTTGCACTCAGATGTTAGTTAGCAAGTTAGGGTTAAAGCCAAGTGAATTAACCGTTGCGATTCAGGGTTTTGGTAATGGTGGGTATCACTGTGCAAAATTACTGCAGCAAGCGGGATTTAATATCGTTGCAATTAGTGATTCGCAAGGCGGCATCTACCGTGAACAGGGATTGGATGTTGCCAGTATTTATCAAGAAAAACAGCGCAGTAAAAAATTAACTGCGGTGTACTGTAACCAATCTGTGTGCGAAACCTTAGATTTTGATCATATTAGCAATGAAGATTTGATCACCATGGGTGTGGATATTTTGATCCCTGCAGCCCTTGATGGGGTAATCACAAAAGATAATGCAAATGACGTCAAAGCAAAATACATTGTAGAAATTGCTAATGGCCCGGTTGAAAGTGATGCTGATAGTCTCTTGCAGGAAAATAATGTCACTATTGTACCCGACATTTTAGCCAACTCGGGCGGTGTTATCGTAAGCTATTTTGAGTGGTTGCAAAACCGACAAGGTGAACAGTGGTCACTTGATAAAGTTGAAGAAAAGCTGCATCAAAAGCTGGAAAGCGCATTTGAAAATGCGTGGGATATTTATACTGACAAAGGCATATCACTTCGCGACAGCGTGTATAATGTGGCGTTATTAGCTTTGACAGAAGCCATCGAAGCACATGGTACAACCGACTATTTCAATGCACAATCCCAGCGTTAGCAAGTATTCACATTGTTAAATAAAAAAAGAGCAGGATTAACTGCTCTTTTTTGTATTGTTGGCTTGTAGATTATTGTTTACTGCTAACGTAGTCATCAACAATGCGCGCTAAAATGTCCAATGGCACTGCGCCATTTTTCAGCACTACATCATGGAACTCAGCAAGATCAAACTTATCACCAAGTGCTGCTTTTGCATTTTCGCGAATTTCTAAAATTTTCATCATACCAACTTTGTATGCGGTTGCCTGACCTGGCATCACAATATAACGTTCAATTTCAGATGTGACATCTGATTCAGCCATGCCAGTATTTTTAAGCATATAGTCAATGGCTTGTTCACGGGTCCA
The DNA here is from genome assembly GCF_000788395.1 of Pseudoalteromonas piratica. Lineage (NCBI taxonomy): Bacteria > Pseudomonadati > Pseudomonadota > Gammaproteobacteria > Alteromonadales > Pseudoalteromonadaceae > Pseudoalteromonas > Pseudoalteromonas piratica. The sequence goes on along the minus strand of NZ_CP009889.1, from coordinate 1,112,741 downwards.
GCGTTTATGGTGAATACCTGTGTCTACCACTAAACGAACGGCTCTGAACAGTTCAGCTTGTAAGCGGCCAATATTATCGTAAGGATCGTTTTGAAAGCCTAGCTCCCATGCAACTTGCTCAGCGTAAAGCGCCCAACCTTCGGTGTAAGCAGTAAATGGCGACATACGTCTAAAAAGTGGTAAGCCTTCTGCTTCCATGCCAATGGCAATTTGGAAATGATGACCTGGAATACCTTCGTGATAGGCGAGTGTGCGCATTGAGTACTTAGGGGTTGCTTTTATGTCGTATAAGTTAGCAAAAAATAAGCCTGGTCGAGAACCATCGATGGCGGGCTGCTGATAATAAGCTCCCGGTGCGGTTTTCTCTTTAAATTCTGGAATACGGCGTACTTTCATGCCTGCTTTAGGTCGAATATTAAATGCGCCGTCCAGTCCTTTATCAATTTCGTCTAAGATAGTTTGGTAATCAGCTAATATCTGTTCGCGACCTTCATCGGTATCCGGGTAATAAAAACGCTCATCGGCTTTTAACGCCTCGATAGCATTACTAAAACCAAGGCTTGTATCAAAACCTTCACTGGTTAAAATTGCAAGAATTTCACCTTGAATACGTGCTACTTCTTCAAGGCCGGTTTGGTGAATAAAGTCTGCAGTGTAGTTGGTGGTGGTGAAAAATTTAAGTGAGCTAGCGTAAGCTTTATCACCATTTGGCAACTTCCAAAAGCCGTCGTCGGTCGTCGCTTTGTCGCGTAGTGCTGTAAAATAATCAATAAAAAGCTGATACGCAGGGTGCACGGATTCGGTCATTGCCACTTCCACATCTGCGAGGATTTGTGCTTGAGTTTGGGCATCAAACACTGAATCCCCCGAACTTTTCGCCTGCTCTTGCGCTTTGTTCATTTTAGCTTGTAGCGAGGTGTATAGGATATTTTCATTAATCGGTGTGTCGACAAACGTGGTCATTTCGTCTAATACGCGGTCGATAACAAAACGAGGTGGAATAATGTTCTTTTCTTCGCGTATTTTGAGTCCTTCTAAACTTTGTGAAAATTTGCGTTTCACTTGTGATAAACGACTAATGTAGTTATTGGCATCTTCGAGAGAATTTACCTGATGCTGTGCATCCATAAAGCTAGGAAAGCCATTTTGAATGCCAAATAATTGGTTTACAGGGTAACTATGGTAACGGAACTCGCTGGCTTCAACGCCAAAATCAAGTAAATAGAGCGCGATCTCTTTTGACATACGATCTGATTTATCGAGATCGTTATCGTCATATTGCAGCACACCTTGTCTAATTTCGGGTAATAAGGCGAACAATTCATCGTCTTTTGCAAGGCTTGCATCATCAAGCTCTGCATTGTGACTAGTAAACCCTAAACTCTCTAAAAAACCGAGAGATGTAAGCGTTTCAGGGCTATCAAACGCCATTTTTACCATAGTACGATCTACGTACGATTTGAATCGCAGCGGTTTTTTGGCATACCACTCGTGAGCGACAAATGCGCCTGCTAAAAATGCCAGTATTACTATACTCAGCATTAGCCACTTCAGTATTGTTTTTATCATTGGGCTTCCATTTAAGTTGTTGTTTGCGTTCAAAACTATGATACAGAATTCAATTGGATTAACAATTTATTAACTCGAGTTGTGGTAAATAAATGTGCTTAGGGCGTGTTGAGATTAATTTTTCTATTTTTGTTCTGTTTAAGTGTTCTAATATCGCGGTAATTGATGTGTGCCTAGCACTTCAAGCCAATATCGAGCAAAAGCTAATGAATCCTGCGCTCGCTTCTACCTTCATTCAGCTAGGCAAGAAAGAGGAAAGTGTGATCAAATGATCAATCGCAACTAGGTTATCGATATACAAGCTTCTAATTAACGCTTAAAATTCATTTATTTACAAAGTAATTGAAAGCGATGTTAAAACTCCCCACTTTTTTGAAAAGGATTGCCTGTATTTTAAGTTTGATGGTATCTGCCAGTCTGATGGCAAAGGAAGTGCTTTCTCACATACCAGAAAATTACAGCGCTGCTGACAAATTTGTGTTTTATTCTCATGGCTATATTGTTGAAGGCGATAACCCTAGGCCGGTAGAGACGAAACATCGTTGGGGACTGTACGATTTTCCAAATATAAAAAAGGCCCTAGCAAACCCTAGTTATACCCTGATTGCAACGCACCGAAAAAAGAATACTGACCCATTTGTGTATGCCAAGGCGTTAAGCGAAAACATTCGAACGCTTGTTAAACATGGCGTAAAGCCATCACACATCACTGTTGTTGGTTTTTCTAGAGGTGCATTTATTACTGGGCTGACATCTAACTACCTTGCGGATGTTGGGGTTAACACAGTATTACTTGCCGGGTGTGGGCGACTTATTTCGTCTAAACATGCAAATATTCAAGTGTATGGTCATGTGTTATCGATTTACGAGAAAAGTGATGGTGCAAAGTCGTGCGTGAAATTAAAAGCCAAAAGTATGTCGTTAACTTCATTTGAGGAAGTTGGGATTAATACTGGGCTTTCTCATGGCGCATTTTACAGACCTAACGATGCATGGCTTATCCCAGTTAAAAATTGGCTTAATGTAAAAATGAATTTGGGATAACGGCTGGGTTGTTATCCCTTTGAGCACAGCAGATATTATTGTGGTTGAACTGAATGACTTAGTTCAGTTTTGAGATCCAGAGGCGTAAAGTTTGTTTTGAAACTGAAGGCATAAGGCGAATCACCTTCATTACGAAGGTGTGTTAACCGTGCAATACCTTCTGCTACAGTCGGAATATGACCATCTTCTAACCACCAAAGCACATAGTTATCTTCATTAAGTTTCTCGAACCATTCATTTTTACGGCGCATAAAATCGCGATGATGGGTGCGAAACATAAAGTTTTTTAAGCTATCAACTGTTTGCCAAACAGACATATTAACGAGCATATTGGGGTTTTCGAATGCTTGAATACTGGTGGCATCACCTGAGTCATCTTGCAATCGCCATATAAACCCATCCGTTTGCTCAGCCAATGCATTGACAGAGTCTAAATTATCAACAAAGTCTTTCATTTCAGCGGCATCAAGGGGGTATTTGGGCAGTGCGATATTAAGTTGAGCTAGTTGCATATACTTCCTTTACTAATGATCATTAAATGAAATAATTAATTTTGAACGCGCCAAGGCGGGTTTAATCGATTTTCCCCAGCCCAATAGAGCTTGATTTTATTACCAGAAGGATCCGCTAACACGGCCTCTCGCCAAAGGTATCGTTGATCTGTTGGCAGTGTTATAAACGAAATACCTTTTGCAATCAGTTGCTCAACCCAGTTATCGAGATCTGGGTGCTCAAAATAAATTATGGCACCATTTATGGTTTGACCTTCTAGTGATAATGAAAATGTTGAACCGCCCATGGGACAGGCAAAACGTGCATAATGTGGTGTGTCGACGATAAGTTCAAAACCGAGCGTTTGATAAAAAGTCACAGCTTGGTTCATATCTGTGACGGGTAAGGTAACTTGGTTTAGATTCATTGCTATCCTTTTAGGCTAAAAGAGTGGTGTTTAGTTTAGTGAAGAAACACCACCTGATTGCTTAGTTATTTGCTTTCATTAACTAAGATTACTTTGCGGTGAGGGAATGGGATTTCAATATTGGCCTCATCAAGGGCTTTTTTAATTTGCTCTGGTACTGAGTATAAAATATCGAAATAGTGCTCACCCTGACAAAATGGACGCACTAAAAAATCCACAGAACTATTGTTGAGTGTTTCTACCTCAACAAAAGGGCTTGGCTCATTCAATACATGAGGGTGTGCGCTTAATACGCCCTCTATTACCTTGCGGGCTGCATCAATGTTTTCGTCATAGGCAATACCAAATCGCATATCTACACCACGTATAGCATGGTGAGAATGATTGATAATTTTGCTGCCCCAAATATCGCTATTTGGAATGATAATACGTTGATTATCAAAGGTATGTAAAATAGTGGTGAACATATCTATTTCTGCCACCTTACCAAATTGATCGCCGGTTTCGATAAAGTCATCCACTTTATAAGGACGGAAGATAAGTAACATTACACCCGCAGCTAAATTGGACAATGTACCTTGTAGGGCTAAACCTACTGCTAAACCCGCTGCACCAAGTAATGCAATGATAGAAGCCGTTTGCACACCAAAGCGATTTAGTACGGCAATACCCACAAAGGCTAAAATGGTGTATTTCGCAACACTGCCGAAAAACTTAAACAGTGTGTCATCAAGTTGGGCGTGTTTATTGGCAATGTTGATGATGGCTTTATTCACTTTGCCAGCAAGCCAAACACCAACGATTAGAATTGCCAGAGCTAATATTAGGTTGGTTACCCAGTCAAGTGCAGTTGGTAGGTACTGGTTTAGGTCGAGTTGTGCGATAAAATCTTCCATGAGTGTTCCCGTTTAGTTAAAAAATATACACTAAGCTATCTTATCTTGGTGTTCAAGTGACAAAAAATTGTTTAGTTACTACTTAATGGCAAAGCCGCTAAAATTGATTTATCAATAATTTACTAAACATTCACTTGCGAAATGTTAAGAACGATCACATAGTTTGAATTGAACAGTGTTTTGCAGCTGTTAATAAATAAAGGGTGGTATATGTCTAATATAAAATTAATGATTCGTTTTCGTTTAGAACCTGGTTGCTTAGGTCCGACGGGTGCCGATTATGTTGAAGACTTTTGCCGCCTGATAAACAAGGTTGATTTTAGTTATCCTTTTGTTGCACTGAATGTTATCCCGCGTTATGACAAGTCGTTACCGGAGTGGGAATTTTTACTGAATGACAAGTTGATAAGTGAAAACCAAGCAGATCGTGTGCTTGAGTTACATAATTTCACTGTTGAATCGATTGAAGAAGCGGTCGATGAATTCATTACGCTCAAGGTTGAACAGTTTATGACTTCGGTTAGAAAAAATAGCTAATTTTTAAAGCGTCACTTTTCACTTCACACTTTCTTCACATGCCCCTTGTTAGATTGCACTCAACAATCAAAAGGAGCATGTTATGACAAACCCAATTAAACACACTTTACTAGCAAGTTTACTCGGCCTTTCTTCACTTAATTTAATGGCGGATGAGCAAAAGCATATTTTAATGGTCTTAAGCAGTTATGGCGAAACTGATGCGCAGGGAGAATTGATAAAACCAGGTTACGAATTTGATGAAATGAGTAAGTCGTATTTGGTTTTTAAAGCTGCAGGTGCAAAAGTAACATTTGCTTCGCCAAAAGGGGGCAAAGTATTGGCAGATAAATACAACAAAGCGAAACAGTACAATGCCAAATTTTTAGACGATAAAAGCGCTGTAGCGCAATTAGAAAATACGCAAAAACTCGCTACGTTGAATCATCAAGACTTCGATGCTGTTTATGTGGTTGGCGGAAAAGGCCCGATGTTTGATTTAGCAACAGACAATTCAGTGAAACAAATAATAAAACAAGTGTATGAAAATGATGGCGTTATTGGCGCTGTGTGTCATGGGCCTGCTGCATTATTGGATGTTAAATTAAGTAGTGGTGAGTACTTGCTAGCGGGCAAGCGTGTATCTGGCTTTACCAATTTAGAGGAGAGCGCGTTTACTAAAAAATGGCAAATGCCTTTTTCTCTAGCCGATAAATTAAGCGAGCAAGGCGCTTTATATCAACAAGATAGCTTAATGTTTAATCAAGTAAGTTTTGATGGCAATTTATTAACGGGACAAAACCCTTTTTCTACCACTGATACTGCAATTGCTGTGGCCAAAAAGTTGGGTCTAACTCTTGAGAAAAGTATCGAGTTTAAAGATGATCGTACCATTAAACTAGCAGAGCAATTTGTCGCTGATAAAACCGCTGCACTAGCTACTTATAACGCAAGTAAACAAGACTACGATAGTATGCTACTTGCGATGCTTGGCGTCTATTTAGGTAAGCACGCGCAAAGCCAGATGGAACGAGAAGCCGCGCTGACGTTACTTAAGGTTACAAGCAGCGATGTCAACCATCCTGCTATTGAACTAGCAATTGCGAAAACCCTGCTGGCAGACAATGATTTCAACACTGCTAAAAATCATCTATCAGCTGCACAAAAGAAGTTTCCAGAGAATCCGGAAATCGCAACATTGCTGACAGACGTTCAGTCGCTTTAATGAGAAAGCTAATGTTTGTGAAACAATTTACACTGGCACTCATCGCACTTAATAGTGCAATGAGTGCACTTATGTGGCTATTCATCACGTTAACCCCTTACGTTAATTACCTTTAAATGCTAGCGTTGTAGATTAAGCGTAAAAGGAACATTTAAAATGAAAGAACAACAGCTTAAAGTACTTCTGGTGGAAGATAATGTGGCAATTGCCAATAATATTGCCAGCTACTTTAGCAACCGAGAAGCTATTATGGATTTTGCTTACGATGGTGAACAAGGAATTACGTTAGCACTTTCACACTTTTACGACTGTATTATCTTGGATATCGCACTACCAAAAAAGGATGGTCTGGTTGTGTGTCAAGCAATACGCGCTCAAGCAGAACGTCATATTCCGATTATTATGCTAACGGCACGTGACACGTTAAGCGATAAGGTAATGGGATTTGAGCAAGGAGCGGATGATTATTTAACAAAACCATTTGAACTCGAAGAGCTCTATGTTCGCTGCTTAGCGATAACTCAGCGTCAACAAGTGAGTGCCAAAAGTAAACAACTCAAATTAGGTCGTGACGACACTGAGCTGGTGTTAGATTTTGCCAGCAAACAGGTGATTCGTGCAGGCACTGAAATTCATCTTCAGCCGATAGGGTTCGCAATCTTACGTATTTTGATGGAAGCCTATCCAAGGGCTGTCTCGCGTTCTGAGTTGTGCGACAAAATTTGGGGAGATGAACCAACCGATTCAGATGCATTACGCTCGCATTTTTATCAACTTCGAAAAGTGCTTGATAAACCCTTCGAGCAAGCAATCATTAAAACCATTCATGGTGTTGGCTTTAGTTTAACCTTTTAAGAGATTGAGATTGTGTTTACATTAATTCGAACGCGCATTATTACGTCGTTTATCAGCATTGCTTTATTTGTCAGTACACTCTTTATTGGTTTAGGGTTTATTTTTTCTTATGAAGTCGAAGATGGCTTCTTTCGCTTTATTCTAAACGGTGAGCGCGAGCAAGTTGAGCAGCAGTTGGCAACAAACCAAGCTATTTTGACGCATTACCCTTTTGTTAATTATGTAGAGTCAAAAGAAGCTTTGCCGAAAGTCATTTATAACATCTTACTTGATGAACCAAATCGTACTGAATTTCCTGGAGAGGGGGACAAGCACTATCATATCGTGGCTTTAACTAAGGGCTATTTGGTTGCTGAAGTGAGCGAGCAACTGATTGTGAGGAAAAATAAAGGGGGCATGCTGAGTTTTTCATTATTCTTTGTCACTTTTATATTACTCATTGTGATCTTAGTTGCATGGTTTTTAGCTAAACGCATCACTAAGCCAATAAAAACATTAAATGAACTTATTTCGAACACGCAATCGGATCAGATGCCAGTTGGCTTTTCCTCACAGTTTAAACAAGATGAAGTAGGGGTGTTTGCCAAGGCACTTGATAATGCTTTTACACGAGTACAAAAATTTATTGAACGTGAACAAAACTTTACCCGAGATGCCTCACACGAGTTACGTACGCCAATCGCGATTAGTGTTGGTGCGCTTGCGTTATTAAAAGAAACACCTCTTAGCGACGAACAGCAGGTATTGGTATCCCGAATTGAGAATGCACAACGTGATATGCAGCAGTCGGTGTCTGGCTTATTAGCAATGGCACGAGAGCAAGACTATGAATTGAGTGACATAAAACTGCTACCGCTAATAGAGCAAGCTATTTTGGTTCATCATAAATTAATTGAAAATAAAGCGATTGAACTTGCTATCAATGTGACCCCTGATACCACAATTATCAGCAATCAAGATGCATTAAAAATGGTACTCAGTAATTTAATTAGCAATGCATTTCACCATACACATGGTGGCATGATTGCTATTAGTTATGACCAAGGGTGTTTGACTTTATGTGATTCTGGCAAGGGGATTGATAACCAAATTATTGATACCGTATTTGAACAAGGCGTAAAAAGCGAAAGCAGCCAAGGGCTTGGTTTTGGGCTTGCCATTGTAAAACGCCTGTGTGATCGGTTAGCAATTACCATTAGTGTTACATCTGATAAGCAGGGCACAACCTTTACCCTTGATTTTACGAACGTTAGATTAAAGCATTGATTCATTCGCTTTTAACCTATTTGTTCCCGTATAATCTGGCAAAAAATGTGGTTATAGGTAATTTATGAATATTTGGGTAGACGCTGATGCCTGTCCGGTTGTGATTAAAGAAATTTTGTTTCGCGCTGCTGAACGCACGCAAATCATGACGACCTTTATTGCGAATCATAGTTTTCGCATTCCTCCTTCGCAATTTATAAAACGTTTACAGGTTGAAAAAGGCTTTGATGTGGCGGATAACGTGATTGCACAACGTGTTGCCCCTGGTGATTTAGTGATTACGCAAGATATCCCACTTGCTGATGAAGTTATTACTAAACAAGCAATTGCCTTAACTCCTCGCGGTGAACTGCTAACTGCTAGTAATATTAAATCGCGTTTAAATATGCGTGACTTTTTTGATACTTTACGTGCCAGTGGGGTGGAAACAGGTGGCCCGAGTGCACTTTCAAATGCGGATAAAAAAGCGTTTGCTGATGAATTAGATAAAGCACTTGCCAAAGCACGTTAACAGTACCTTTCAAAGACAAAATGGAATTTAGCTAAATTTATGCAAGACCTCACTAAAGGGAATATTTCCAAACATATTATTGCCATGGCAGTGCCAATTGCGATTGGTTTATTTATTCAGACACTGTACTTTTTAGTCGATTTATATTTTGTTGGACGCCTTGGCTCTGAAGCAATTGCAGCAGTGAGTAGCGCTGGCAGTGTGTTCTTTTTTGTCATGGCGTTAACACAAGTACTCAATATTGGTTGTGCAACGTTAGTGTCTCATGCCGTTGGCAGAAAAGACCATGATGAGGCAAACCATCTTTGTAATCAGGCCCTGGCGCTTGCCAGTTGGGCAACCTTGCTTTTCACTGTGTTTGGATATCTGTTTGCAGACTACTTTTTTAGTTTTATGGCAGCCGATGTGACAACACAAACATTAGCTAAAAATTACTTTTATTACTTTTTACCATCACTATTAATGCAGTTTGTGTTTACTGCGCTAAGTGCAGCGCTACGTGGCACGGGGGTGGTAAAACCCGTCATGACACTATCCATTATTGGGGTTATTGCCAACATTATTTTATCACCCATCATGATCACCGGATGGGGACACGGCATTGAACTGGGTGTTGCTGGTGCAGGATTAGCGAGTAGTGTGTCAATGGCGTTGTCATTTGTACTGTTAATCCGCTATTTCAATCGACAGGAGCAATATTTACGTGTTGATTGGTTGTCGTTCTCGTTAAACATTAAAACAGTCAGAAAAATCTTAAATATCGGCTTGCCATCAGGTGGCGAATTTTTCTTAACCTTTCTTTATATGTCGATAATTTATTGGGCATTAAGCCGCGTGTCGGCCGAAGCACAAGCAGGTTTTGGCTTAGGCTCTAGAATTATGCAATCACTGTTTTTACCCGTTATGGCTATTGCCTTTGCAGCACCAGCTATTGCGGGTCAAAATTATGCTGCGGGTAAAATTGACCGAGTCTATAAAACCTTTACCACAACCGCATTACTTACCTGTGGCTTAATGGCTTTATTAATGCTGTTATGTTTATGGGTACCGAGCTTTTTTGTCTCTGGATTTAGTGAAAGCCAACAAGTCATTTTAATAGCGGCAACCTTTTTAAGTTTTGTTGGTGTTAATTTTGTGCCTGCTGGTTATGTGTTTGCAATTTCAGGGATGTTTCAGGCTTTAGGTAATACATGGCCTGCGCTGCTTAGCACTTTCACTCGCTTATCTTTGTTTGCAATCTCCGTTATCTATTTAGTCTACCAAGACGATTTTTACATTGAACAAATTTGGTATTGCTCTATCGCCACAGTGTTTATTCAAGCAGCGGTAAGTCATTTATTACTTAAACGCGAGTTTAAAAAGAAACTTATCCGCAATGATGACAACCCATTAACTCAGCCGAGTTTAACCCGTGAATCCTAGCTTTTGTCTTCACCTTTGATGTTTTGCAATTAAAGGTGTTACGTTCTTTGCACTATACTAGTAGTTATGAACACTGAGGGGCGTGCATTATGTTTTATGGTGTAGATAAAATAAATGCGTTTGCACTTGCCATGTTGAATCAGGCTGAACTCGATGATTTGCTGTGGTCGATTGCGCAGGGCGTTGGCGAAATTATGTCATTTGAGGATTGTGTTATTTATCTTCGCAACGAAGATAAATTGGTGCAAATGGCGGCGTATGGTATTAAAAACCCAAAAGATCGTGAGATTTTTGAGCGCATTGAAATTCCAATTGGCAAGGGCATTGTGGGCACCGTCGCTGAAACTGGCATTGCAGAAACTGTCTCTGATACGCGTGTTGATAGCCGTTACATAAATGACCAGTTTGAGGGATTATCTGAACTTGCAGTGCCTGTGATTTATGAAGGGTGCACGATAGCCGTTATTGACTCAGAGTCAGACAAAGTAGGTGACTATTCAGAATTTGAAATGGCATTATTGCAAGTTATTGCCAATATCGCAGCGCCACGCATTGCCTCTGCACAGTATCGTTTGGAACTACAACAAACTCAATTACGGTTAGAGCGAAGTAATCGCGAGTTACAAGAAAGCTTGGCGCAATTAGCTCATAATCAAAGCGTGATGATTGAATCTGAAAAAATGGCGGCATTGGGTGTGCTATCAGCGGGCATTGCCCATGAAATTAATACGCCTCTTGGCTTTGCAATAAGCAATATCAACACCATAAAGCAGGATTACTTACCTGACGTCATCTCGCGATTTACTGCATTAAAAAATGACCCTTCAGTATCAAATGAAATTAAAAGCCGCGTATTTGATGATGAGCTTACATATATTTTAGATGATTTGACTGAGTTGACATCGGAAACTGTGAATGGACTAAACTCTGCGAAACAAATAATGCTGGATTTAAAGCGCTTCTCGCGTGGGGATTCAGATGTTCACGAGCTAAGCGATATTAACAAAGGCATTGAGTCGACGCTCAATATTCTAAGAAATGAATTAAAAGATACGTGTAAGGTGCATTTGACTCTTAATCCACTGCCAGAAACCACAGTAAATATGAGTAAGCTTAATCAAGTGTTTATGAACTTGATTATAAATGCAAAACAGTCGTTTGATGGCGATGGTGAAATATTTATCGCGTCGATGGTCAAAGAACAAAATATCGTAATCAGCATTCGGGATACAGGGTGTGGTATACCCCAAGCAGACTTAAAAGATATTTTTACACCCTTTTACACCACTAAACCAATCGGCGAGGGAACGGGCCTGGGTTTAGCTATTTGTTATCGCATTATATGTGATGAACACAAAGGTAATTTAAGTGTTACTTCAAATGAGTCTGGCAGCGAGTTTACGATTACATTGCCGCTTGCAGAAAACCACCTTCTACAAGCATAACGTTAGCGTCTTAAATTGTGTTTGAATAACAATGTTTTAAAATCTTCGTGATCACTTGGTTTGGCAAACCAATAACCTTGAATTAATGCACACTCAGAATCTTTCAGCCACTGCATTTGATCGCGTGTTTCAACACCTTCAGCTATGACCTCTAATTTTAAACTTTGGCCCATTGCAATAATCGCTTTTGTGAGCGCTTGGTTTTCATGATTATGTTCGATATCACTGATAAAACTGCGATCAATTTTCAACTTGTTGACTGGAAATTTCTTCAAATAGCTGAGAGATGAATAGCCAGTGCCAAAGTCATCAATGGCGATTTTAATACCACTGTCTGCGAGTTTAGTGAGTTGTGTTATGGTTTTTTGGTCATTTTCAATAAAGACGCTTTCAGTAATTTCCAATATCAATTTTTCAGCTGGCAGCCCACTTTTGTTTAGCGCATTTTCGATACTTTCTAAAAAGCCATCACGCTGAAATTGCATACTTGAAATATTCACACTGATACTTGGCGCATTATCAAATGATTTGTGCCAACTCGCTGCGCAGTCACATGCTGTGTTTAGAACAAACTCTCCAATGTCAGCGATAAGCCCAAGCTCTTCTGCTAACTCAATAAAATGGAAGGGGGATAACAGCCCTTTTTCAGGATGTTGCCAGCGCACGAGGGCTTCTGATGCATAAATATGGTTCTTTTCTGTATCAAAAATAGCTTGGTAATGGACAATAAATTGCTGCTTTTCAATCGCGAGACGCAGTTCACTTTCAAGTGCGCGGCGTTTAAGTGCTTTTTCATCCATTTCTGCGGTAAAAAACTGAAAGTTATTTTTACCATTCGCTTTGGCTTTATACATAGCACTGTCAGCTTTACGCATTAGTGTTTCAACATCTTTTCCATCATTTGGATAACTGGTGATGCCAATACTGGCAGACACAAACCCTTGGGCATTTTCAAGCTCAAAAGGACGTGCAATGGCGGTTTGAATCTTGCCTGCGACTTTACGAATATTAAAATCACACTTTTCAGTGGAAATTAGTACAGCAAATTCATCACCACCGAGGCGTGTGATGGTGTCAGATTTGCGCAACGTTGCCGACAGTCGTTGTGCGGTTTGCTTCAGTAATAAGTCGCCTTGAGAATGACCAAGCGTATCATTTACATGTTTAAAACCATCTAAGTCGATAAATAACAAGGTGACGTAACTATGGTCACGTTCGGCTTTATTGAGCGCTTGCTCAAACCTATCTAAAAATAAATTCCGGTTGGCAAGCCCAGTGAGTGAATCATAGTTAGCTTGTTGGTAAATCTTACTTTCGGCTTTTTTTCGTTTGGTAATATCGCTAAATAATGCAACAAAAGCGTCAATCTCTCCGCTATTGTCTCTTAGCGCTGTTATTGAAAGCCATTCATAGTAAATTTCACCACTCTTACGACGATTCGAAATTTCGCCCTGCCATTGATTATTTTCATCGAGCTGATGTTGAATATTTTTATAAATCGATTCATTTTTAAGCCCAGCGCTTAAAATTTCGGGTGTTTGATTGAGCACTTCGTGGCTGTCAAATCCTGTGATTTTGGTAAATGCTTCGTTGACCGCTTGTATTTTGTAATGCTTATCACAAATCATCACTGCTTCAGTGGCAGTTTGGAATACGGTTGAAGTAAGCCTTAATTGCTTTTCATCTTGTTTTTGTTTTGTAATATCGTCAAGGATGAATACATAACCACTTTTACTACTTTGCTTACTGTTAATTGGGTAAAGGTGAACACGCAAAAACGTGTGACCTTGATTGACTGACAAATCGTACACCCAAGGTTGACGTTGTTTAATTGCATTATTTAAGCGTGTTTGGTCGTTCACAAGCGTTTCTAACACAGCAAACACATTTTTATTTTTGCTAATGTTGGCAAACAGCGTGCGCATACTGTGATTATTTTGATACAGGATATTACCGTTGTGGTCAGTTGTGATGATGGCAGAGGGGCTTTGCTCAACAATCTGACTTAGCTCAAAACTGCGCTTTTCAGCATTTCGTGTAATGCGTAACAAATACACCAAAAACAGTGCAACAGTCACAAGCGTTGTAATACCAGTTAAATAAATCGCATGAATTTTGTTGTTTTTTGCGTTAATGGTTGAAAGCTGCTCATCAACCATTTCTTCAAGATTTTCTTGATATTGCCAGATATCACTTTGGTATTGGCGTTGCTCAGAGATGTCTTGAATGATTGAAAATAACAAAGTGCGGCCTGCATACTCTAAAGGTACGGAATAAACTTCGACAGTTTTAACCTCACCGCTCGCAATTTGATGGCGAAAGATAAAGTAATTGCGCTTTTGTAATTTGGCGTTTTTACGTTCTTCGGCAACTTGCTCTTTAGTGAAAAGATTAATTTCTTGAATGGATTTATTTTCTAGTGCGTCTAGGGGGTAGCCATAAAAATTTGCAGCCGCATCGTTTGCTTTGACAATATCACCAGACATTGGATCAATTAATAGCATCACTGCGGTGTGGTCTTCAAAAATTTTGTCAAACTGGGTATTAGCAGCTAAGCAAAAAGGTAAAAACAACAAAAAATAGACAACTAAGGGCATGGCACACTATTTTGAGACTAAAGTCGGTACATTATTCAACTATAGTCGTTATTAATGCAAGATGTAGTGCAAACTTTTATCCGTTCAATGCCTGATAAATCAATGATTAGAGGTGAATTTTAGATTAGAAAAAGCTGTATATGTGTAAGGTTACACATATACAGCGTTGCTTCTATGGCAATAAGCTTTGAATTTCATTGAAAATGCTGGGATCATCAATCGTCGAAGGAATACTCAGCGTTTCACCATCCACCAATTGTCGAAGGTTCTTACGTAGAATTTTACCTGAGCGTGTTTTTGGTAAACGCTCAACACAGACGATATTTTTAAGACATGCAATCGCGCCAATTTTTCCTCGAATCGTATTGATGAGTTGGTGCTCAATATCGCTTTGTGCTATTTCTTGCCCATCTTTTAGCACAATCATCGCCATTGGAATTTGTCCTTTTAGCTGATCGTTAACACCAAATACCGCACATTCAGCCACCGCAGGGTGCGCTGCAACAATTTCTTCCATTTCCCCTGTTGAGAGACGGTGTCCGGCGACATTGATTACGTCATCGGTGCGGCCCATGATAAATAAGTTGCCATCATCGTCGAGATAACCACCGTCACCAGTTAAATAGTACCCATCATATTGACTTAAATAACCTGACGCATATCGTTCGTCATTTTGCCAAATACTCGGTAAACAGCCCGGTGGTAAGGGTAACTTTATGACCACAGCACCACTTTCATTCGCTTCACATTGGTTACCGTCCATATCCAAAATTTGCACATCAAAGCCTGGAGTTGCGACCCCAGCACTGCCCACTTTTGTTGGTAATTGTTCGATGCCTATTGGATTACAGGCAATCGCCCAGCCAGTTTCCGTTTGCCACCAATGATCTAGTACGGGTAGATGGGTTTTATCGCACAACCAATGGTAAGTTGGTGGATCCAGACGTTCACCGGCTAAGAATAGGCGTTTTAGACTACGTGTATCATACTGCTTAAAGCCCATGGCTTCAGGATCTTCTTTTTTAATCGCACGAAATGCCGTTGGCGCGGTGAATAACGCATTGACTTTGTATTGCTCAACAACGCGCCAGAATGCACTCGCATCGGGCGTGCGGATTGGTTTTCCTTCATACAAAACAGTAGCGCAGCGATAAATAAGTGGTGCATAAACGATATAAGAATGACCAACAACCCAACCAATGTCTGATGCAGCCAAAAAAACATCTCCTGGCTTCATACCATAAACAGTTTCCATACTATAGTGCATGGCAACAGCGTGACCGCCATTTTCGCGTACTACGCCTTTGGGTGTGCCTGTGGTACCTGAGGTGTAAAGTATGTACAAAGGGTCTTCTGCTTTTACTGGAGTAGGTGCAACAGGCGTTGCTTCTTTTTCAATAAGATGCCAATCAAGATCGCGTGGCGAGTTCATTGTTGCAAGCGATTGCTCTCTTTGTAAGATTATACTGTTTTGTACTTTATGAGATGCTAACTCAATGGCCTCATCAAGCATCGGCTTGTAGGGAATGACACGTTCTATTTCAATGCCACATGATGCACTCAAAATTACTTTTGGCTTTGCATCATCGATTCTGACGGCTAATTCATGAGCTGCAAAACCACCAAAAACCACAGAGTGAATTGCGCCGAGCCTAGCACAGGCGAGCATACCCACGACTGCTTCAGGGATCATTGGCATATAAATGACAACACGATCACCTTTCTCGATACCCAAATCTGCAAGTACACCAGCAAAGCGTGCAACTTTTTCATGAAGCTCTAAATAGGAAAAAGTTTGGCTAGTATGAGTAACAGGTGAATCGTATATCAGTGCTGTTTCGTTTGCGAAACCGTTCTCAATGTGCTGATCGAGCGCAAGATAGCAGGTATTGAGTTCGCCACCGGCAAACCAATGATAGCGACCATTGTTGTCTTGCTGATATGCGTTACTAGGCGATTTAAACCAAGGAATGCGTTTGCTCTGATTTAACCAGAATGCCTGCGGATCCTGCTTAAATGCGTCATAAGATGCGTGATAATTGCCCGTCATTTCAGGCTCCTAACTGTTTTTGTGAGAGACCTTACTAAAGGTAGGTTAATTTTTGTTTGAGCAAAATTCGACCTTGGTCTGCCCTATTTTTGTGATAATGCTGTGAATACCAACCTTGTGTATGTAAATACGTCTGGGTCACTAGCTCATGCAAGTAGCTGTCTCTACAGGTATATTTTTGAATAAGTGGACAAAATGTAAGACTCGACCCACTTGGATTCATGCCAAAAAATGCTTTAACGTGCGGTTAAAAGCGCTAAATTGAATTAAAAGTATGCGGATATTGGTGCAAATTACAGTTTCTTACGTTTTTGCATTGCTTCTTTTACACAGTTTTTTTATAGTTTCGCCTCATTTTCACATAACATGGACGCACGCTCATGAAAATGGTGCTCTCTCATTTCAATTATTGGTGTAAAGCTAAGGATGATGCACAGCTAACCGATTCTAAAATTGAAATGTTAGACTCTGCTAGCAAAAGTCCACAGTTAGACTGGGTGCCTGCCATGCAGCGCCGCCGTTTAAGCCATTATGCAAAAATGGCATTATTTGTTGCTGCTAATAGTGCAAAGGCATATGACGGAAAATCTCTGCCAGTTGTCTATGCTTCTCAACATGGCGACTTTCATCGTACTTCCAGTATTTTAAAAGATTTGGCTGAAGGAGAAGTGGTTAGTCCAACGTCTTTTGGCTTGTCGGTTCATAATGCCGTGGTGGGTCTCTATTCGATTCTTACTAAAAATCAACAACCGATGAACAGCATTGCGGCGGGTGAAAATACCTTGTTAATGGCCTTGATTGAAGCGTATGTGCAACTCAATAAGGCCGACACAGAGCAGGTGCTGGTTGTATATTGCGATCAACCACTTACTAAAGAATATGCCCAATTTGATCATCAAGACAGTGTTGATCTGGCGTGTGCTTTTATTGTGTCTAAAAATGCTGAAACGGGGATTTCTCTGAATTTATCATGCTCATCGGATAGTAATAAAACACCGCTACAAGCAAAACAATTTGTTGAGTTCCTTGCGACCAAAGACGCCGGTGATAGTGTAGTACTTGGCGCGCAAACTAGTTGGCAAATAACAATAGACGGAGTTAAACATTGTTAACAAAGCTAGGACGGTTTTGGCGTATATTAGCAACAGGATTTTGCTTTTCGGTATTTGGATTGGGCGGCTTGCTTGTTCCCTTATTTGTCTTGCCAATTCAATTTTTACTTTATCGCGATAAACAAAAACGCAGGAAAGCAGCACGCTTTACCGTACATTTATTGTTTAAATTTTTTGTTGGCTTAATGGGCATGCTAGGCATATTTAAGTTCACCATTGCTGATAAAAAACAATTTGCAAATTTACATGGCAAACTGGTGCTGGCAAACCACCCAACTTTAATTGACGTTGTGGTGTTAATATCCCTTATTCCAAACGCTGATTGTGTTGTAAAAGCCCATTTATTTAGTAACCCATTTATGCGAGGTGTGATAAAATCCACCGGTTATATCAGTAATGATTGTCCTGATGGGTTATTAACTGATTGCGCAGCGTCACTTGCCAGTGGCAATAACGTAATCGTATTCCCTGAGGGGACACGCACAACACCGGGACAAGCACTCAAATTTAAACGCGGTGCTGCAAACATTGCATTGCGATGTCGCGCTGAGATTGTGTCAGTATTAATTCATGTATCACCTTCAACGTTAACAAAATCTGAAATGTGGTATGAAGTTGCGCCGACACAAGCGAAATTTGATCTAGCAATGACCAGACAACAACTGCAACTTCCGGTCGTTGATACGGCAAAGTTGACGCAACAAGCGCGTAGCTTTACTCGCGAAATGCAGGCATTTTTTCAAGGAGAATTGGATACTTATGAGTGATTTAAAAATAAGAATCAAAAAACTCATTATTGAATCATTAGATTTAGAAGACATTACAATCGATGATATTGAAGACAGTGAACCCCTTTTTATCGATGGGTTAGGTTTAGATAGCATTGATGCGCTAGAACTGGGTCTGGCGATTAAAAAAGAGTTTGATATTAAAATCGATGCAAACTCAGAAGAAACAAAACAGCATTTTGCGTCAGTTGATGCATTAGCTGCCTTTATTGAACAAAACGCATAACAGCGGGTAGGTTATGAAAACACAACAAGAAATCTTCGCAGTTTTAACTGATATCTTGGTGGAAGAATTTGAAATTGATCAGGATGATGTTGCTTTAGAAGCAAACCTATATCAAGACCTTGATCTAGATAGCATTGATGCGGTTGATTTAGTAGTAAAATTACGCGAAATCACGGGTAAGAAAATCGATCCAGAAGCGTTTAAACAAGTACGCACAGTAGAAGATGTGGTAAACGAAGTTAGCAAACTCGTTACCGAATAGTAGCATGACAAAAGCAATACTGAATACTCTGTTCATCGGCTTATTGCTAGCATACCCAGTACTTATTTATTTTGGGTTGCAGCATTTTAGTTTGACCAGTATTGCGCCTTTGCTGTTAGTTGCAATTATTGGCCGTTACTTATTTAGTAAGTCGGCCAGTAAGACAATGCCGTGGTTATTGCCTGCAACAATACTTGGAACTGGGTGTGTGTTACTTGCTTGGTTTTTGAATAACAGCAAAATTACTCTGTTTTATCCTGTATTAATTTCTACAACCATGCTGATGACCTTTGCCTATTCACTTTTTAAAGGGCCAAGTGTGATTGAAAGTTTTGCTTTGTTAGAAGAAAAACGTAAAGCAAAAGACAATGAGCAGGTGACATTACCCCTTCATGTAGTCAATTACACCCGTAATGTGACAAAAGTATGGTGTGCTTTTTTTAGTATTAACATCGTTATTTCGATGTACACTATTTTAAGCGACGATTTAGCGCTTTGGACACTTTATAACGGCCTAATCGCATATATTTTTATGGGGTTACTTATGACGGGTGAATTAATTGTTCGTCACTTTGCTAAAAAGCGCCACGGACTGCAGTCTTAATTTTTATGCCAAGCACTCATTCACTTTCCGAACAACAGCAATTCCTATCATCTCGAGTAAAGACACTTTGTGTTGCACTTAAGCAGCATAAAAGGACTTTTGGTGGCAAAACCTTAGTGCTTTACCATACATCGAGTGAGGTATTCTTAATTCGCTTGTTGGCTGCGGCTCATGCTGGATTTGATATTATTTTTCCTGCGAATGGACAAACTGAGAATATAGAAACAGCAAGCCTCAATGCTGATTATGTTTTTGTTGATAGTTATAAAGGGGCAAAGCAGCTTAATGCCGAGATGTTAGCTGCTGTTGATACAAACCTTGATGCCGATCATTGTATCAGCGCATTAACATTACCACAGTCAGGCAAGCTAACATTTTATACATCAGGCTCAACAGGTTACGGTAAACCAATTGAAAAAAACTGGCGCCATATCAATGCGGAAGTAGCTAACCTTGATCACACGTTTTGCTTTGAACAGCCATGCCAAATTGTAGCAACAGTTTCGCATCAGCATATCTATGGTTTGTTGTTTAAATTGTTGTGGCCCTTGTTTTCTGGTCACACAATTGAATTTACGTTTGTCGAATTTCCGGAGCAATTACAATCACTTGTTTTAGAAAAGAACGCTGTGATCATTTCTAGCCCAGCGTTTATTGACCGTCTGATTCGCGACAATGTCTTGATGGAATGTAAAGACAAGATTATTGGCTTGTTTTCATCGGGTGGCCCGTTGTCTGATATCAGTGCAATAAGACTTTTTGAACAATTAGGCATTGCTGCAACACAAATTTACGGCAGTACCGAAACCGGTGGGATTGCTTATCGACAGGTAACGCAATCGGCAAAGACTGCTTGGCAGTGTTTTGATGGCATCACAGTGACAACACAAGAACAGCAACTTGCTGTTTGTTCACCTTATTTTGATGAGGACGTGTTTATTACCCAAGACATGGTTGAACTGCTGGAAAATGGTCAATTTATGTTGTTGGGGCGCCTAGACCGAACGATTAAGCTGGAAGAAAAACGCGTCAATCTTGATGCATTAGAACGCACATTGTGCGCCGATAAAACCATCCAGGCTTGCAAAGTAATTGTGCTCACTAAAGGTAAACGTCAGCAATTAGGTTTAGTGGCGTCATTAACCGACTATGGCTTTAGTGAATTGAATAAACACGGTAAACTAGCACTTAATAAACATTTGAAACGCCTGTTGTCGGGTCGTTTTGAAGCGATATGTATGCCAAGGAAATTCCGCTACTTAGCGTCTTTACCCGTAAACAGTCAAGGCAAATTAGTTTTTGCTGAATTGGAGAAGTTGTTTGACTAAGCTGAAAGAGTCATTGCCTGAAGTAAGAGCAATTGACAAGCAAGAGAATAGTGTAAAATTGACCTTGTGGGTTGATGGTGCGCTTGATTACTTTGAGGGCCATTTCCCTGAAGCGCCAATTTTAGCTGGAGTAGTGCAATTAGATTGGGCGGTTAAGTTTGCGCATCAGCATTTTTCATTAAGCTCCCAACATGTCGAAAATGTAGAAGTATTAAAATTTCAGGTGGTCATTTTAGCCAATTCTTTAATAGAACTAACGCTCACGAAAAAAGCCGATAACAAATTCACCTTTAGTTTCCACTCAGATCATGGTCAGCATTCATCAGGCCGTATTGTCTTGCCAAGTTAATTGTTATGCGCGCCTGTATTGTTATTCCAAACTACAACCATGTAGCTGTTATTGAAGCGGTTTTAACCGAGTTGAGTGCGCTATCGCTGCCAATTATTATGGTAAATGATGGTTCCTCCGGCGAGGCATCAGAAGTAATGCGTTACTGTGCGGCGAAATTTGAATCTCTTACCTTGATTGAGCATCAACATAATCAAGGTAAAGGCGGCGCGGTACAAACAGGTTTACTTACAGCCGATAAACTCGGCTTTACCCATGCTATACAAGTAGACGCGGATGGCCAACACGATTTAAATGATATCAAAACCTTGATTAAGCTAGGTAAAACACATCCTAATAGTTTGATAAGCGGCCGTCCTGTATACGATGAATCCGTGCCTAAAGTTCGTTTATACAGTCGGTACATTACGCACTTTTGGGTTTGGATAGAAACACTTTCGTTCAGCGTGAAAGATTCGATGTGCGGTTTTCGCTGCTACCCGGTGGCAATAACTGCGAAACTGTTACGTGAAAAACGTTTGGGTAAGCGCATGGATTTCGATATTGAAATTATGGTGCGACTGTATTGGCGAGGTGTCAAAAGTATATTTATGCCTACCAAAGTCATTTATCCTGAAGGGGGAAGTTCGCACTTTCGAGCCCTTGAAGACAATGTATTGATCAGTTGGATGCATACGCGCTTATTCTTCGGCATGTTGCCGCGCATACCAAAACTTCTGTGGAGAAAGTTCAGTGGCTAAACACTGGTCAACAATACAAGAGCGCGGCACCTTGCTTGGTATGCGTGTGTTGCTTGGATTTTACCGAATAGTAGGGCGCAGAGTACTCTGGCTGATGTTGTTTCCAGTGGTTTTTTACTTCTATTGCACGGGAAAAGCACAACGTAATGCCAGTATCCGCTTTCTAAAGCAAGTTGAAAAGTTCAAACAACAACCAGTTCGTGCCGGGTTTTGGCAGGGGTTAGCGCACTTTTGCAAATTTGCAGACTCCGCTTTTGATAAAATTGATGCGTGGCTTGGACGTATTCCCATTGATGCGATCGAATATCAAAACCAGCAAGAATTTGCCAAATTGCAGCAAAACAAACAAGGTGCCATTTTTATTGGTTCCCATTTAGGTAACCTTGAAGTGTGCCGAGCCCTGAGCCAGGGTCGCTATGCCGTCACAATTAATGTCTTGGTATTTACACATCATGCGGTTGAGTTTAATAAAGTGCTACAACAAATTAATGCTGATGCCCAAGTTAACTTAATCCAAGTTAGTGATATGAGCCCTACCTTGGCTATTTTGTTAAAACAAAAAATCGAACAAGGGGAAGTGATTGTTATTGTAGGCGATCGCACTAGCTCGTCGGTTGCGGGCAGGGTAAACTATTGTCAATTCTTAGGAAAACCAGCACCGTTTTCACAGGGACCGTTTATTTTAGCCAGTTTGCTTGAGTGCCCAGTGTATTATTTATTTTGTTTAAAAACGGAAAATCGCTATCAGGTAATCTTTGAAAAAGTTTCAGATAAGTTGAAATTTAACCGCAAAACCAGACAGCAGGATCTCCAAACAACCATTCAACATTTTTCTGATAGGTTGGGGTATTTTGCCTGTCAGTACCCTTACCAATGGTTTAATTTTTATGATTTTTGGACTGACGACCACCACGTCAGTCGCGATTAACTCGGAGTAAGAAGTGATTAATCAACAGCAAAAAAGGTCACTTGTGTTTGGCCAAGGACCGCTTTCAATAGAGGATATTGTTGCGATAGCAAAAGGACATTCTGATGCGACGCTGTCGAATGATACTGACTTTACTCAGCGCATTGACGCAGGTGTTGCTTTTTTAGATAAGCTGCTTGCAGAAGATGGTGTTATTTATGGTGTTACTACAGGTTATGGTGATTCAGTAACACGTGCAGTACCTCTGCCATTGGTTAATGAACTGCCACTTCACTTAACGCGCTTTCACGGATGTGGTTTAGGGGATGTTTTCTCAAAAGAACAAGGCCGTGCAATTCTTGCAACACGCTTAAACTCGCTTGCCCAAGGTTACTCAGGTGTTAGCTGGGACATGTTGTCGCTCTTAAAAGAATATTTAAATCATGATGTGGTACCTGTCATTCCGCAAGAAGGCTCAGTGGGAGCAAGTGGCGATTTAACCCCACTTTCATACGTTGCGGGTGCCTTAGTAGGTGAACGTGATGTGTATTTTAAAGGGGAAGTGGCAAATAGTGGTGAAGTGATGAAATCACTTAACTTATCGCCGCTTACGTTAAGGCCTAAAGAGGGCCTTGCAATTATGAATGGTACAGCTGTTATGACTGCGCTTGCATGTTTGGCGTTTAGTCGCGCAGAGTACCTTGTGAAACTTGCTACGCGCTTAACATCACTGAGCAGTTTAGGCTTGATGGGTAACTCTCATCATTTTGACGATATTTTATTCTCAGTAAAACCCCATGCTGGTCAGCAACAAGTTGCGGCATGGATCCGTGATGATTTGAATTATCACACTCATCCGCGTAATGCAGACCGCTTACAAGATCGATATTCAATCCGTTGTGCACCGCATATTATTGGTGTGTTGGCCGATACACTGCCTTGGTTAAGACAATTAATCGAAAATGAACTTAATTCAGCTAACGATAATCCCATAATCGATGGCATTGGTGAGCATGTTCTGCATGGTGGGCATTTTTATGGTGGGCATATCGCAATGGCGATGGATACCCTTAAAACGGCGGTTGCCAACTTGGCTGATTTAGCAGACCGTCAAATTGCATCACTAGTTGATAGTAAATTTAACAATGGGTTGCCCAGTAATTTGTCAAACGGTGATCCTCAGCGTCAATATATCAACCATGGATTTAAAGCCGTGCAAATTGGTGCATCAGCCTATACTGCAGAAGCATTAAAACTTACCATGCCTGCGAGTGTATTTTCACGCTCTACAGAATGTCATAATCAAGATAAAGTCAGTATGGGTACCATAGCAGCACGTGATGCACTGCGTGTTATCCAACTCACAGAGCAAGTACTTGCGAGTACACTGCTTGCAGCGATTCAAGCGTTGCGCATTCGTCAAGAACGTGATGAGCTAGCGCTCGATAGCTTGGCTCATGGTTTATTGGAAATGTATCACGATATCACAGGCTATTTTCCAAATCTTGATGAAGATCGCCCGCTAGAGCGCACCTTACGTGACACTGTTGATGCGATCCAACAGCAAAAGTGGAAATTATATGAATAATCGTAATGCGATTTTGACAAAACACGTTGAGATTGATGTGCCATTTCATGATTGCGATCCAATGCAGGTGGTGTGGCATGGCAATTATGCACGTTATTTTGAAGTTGCACGATGCGCACTGTTGCGTGAGTTTGATTACGATTATGATGAGATGGCTGAGTCGGGTTTTATGTGGCCGATCATTGATATGCGCTGTAAATACATAAAACCAGCGCGTTTTCGTCAAACAATAGTGGTGTCAGCCTATTTGAAAGAATATGAAAACCGCTTGAAAATTGATTATATCATCACGTGTAAAGACACCGGGGCAAAGTTGACGAAAGGTTATTCTATTCAAGTCGCGGTAAGCATTAGTGATGGTGAGATGCAGTATGTTAGTCCACCTGCACTTATCGAAAAACTAGCAAAGGTAATTAATGCGTAATCTATTACTTCTTCTTGTAAGTTTTATAACATTGCCGGTTCTGGCAGAAAATGC
Organism: Pseudoalteromonas piratica; assembly: GCF_000788395.1. Taxonomy (NCBI): domain Bacteria; kingdom Pseudomonadati; phylum Pseudomonadota; class Gammaproteobacteria; order Alteromonadales; family Pseudoalteromonadaceae; genus Pseudoalteromonas; species Pseudoalteromonas piratica. The sequence goes on along the minus strand of NZ_CP009889.1, from coordinate 1,088,044 downwards.
CATGGCAGATGCATTTGAAAGGCTTTCTTTGGTAAAACAATCGGAAGTATCAGGTGAATTTGAGCAGCACAAGAAAATTAAAATACTTAAAAATAAAATAGTCTCTAAAGGTGTGTTTAGTGCCAATGCAACTGGTTTTAAATGGCAACAAACTGTACCTGTTATATCGACCATAAGGATGGACAAAAGCGGCGTTCATAGCGAAGACCACCTTGGTAATATCAGTAAACTAAATAATGCAGATCGATATATACCACTACTTAAAGCGTTACTACTGCAAGACCCTGAATTACTGTCAGACTTTTTAATGGTTCAAAGTGGTGATGATAGTTGCATTGATTTAACAGCCAAAGCACCGTTAAACCAAGTGTTTAGCAGCGTTACTTTGTGCGGGAAGGGTACCGTTTCAGACATTATTTTGCGTGAAACCGCAGGGCATATCACTGAGATAAAATTAAGTTATGGTCCGACACGCTAATCACAATACACTTCGTTATAGCTATGCATTGGCATTTGTGTTAATTGCAGTGGCTTGTCTAGTAACTACTGGTTTGCGCCTAGCGCAAGGCTATACTGATTTTAGCAGTGATATTTTAGCGGTAGTGCCAAACCGTGCTGAAATTGATTCACCGATTCTACAAAATGCAAAAAACACGCTACAACAACGTTCTTCAGACCAGCTTGTTTTTAGTAGCGACAATAAATCTGCCATTGTGGCGCTTACAAATGTACTAAAAGCCAATCCATTATTATCGTATGTTGCGCCACCAGATATTGCATTGAGTGATGTTGTAAACTTTTATACAAATTATCCGGGAAGTTTGATGGCGAGTAACTACCCGAGCCACTTATCTCAACCAAATGGACTCTTAAATTATACCTTGGCTGAGCTGACCAAACCTGATAGCACATTAAGCGCAAACTCTCTTGAGAAGGATCCTACTTTAGCGCTAGCAAGTTTTCTTAACGGTGTTGCGAAAACGGGTGCATTGCAACAAGAAGATGGCATATATAAAACGACTTTAAATCCAGCTCCCTTTTTACAAAGCTTAGAGACTGACAAACAATCATCGTTTTATTTTGTACGTTTTGTGCAAAATCTAAATGCAGCGGACTTTTCGCAAAGTATCCAACTAACGCAAAGCATCAAAAGTGAAATTGAAAAGATAGAAACTGAATATAACAGCCCAATCTATTATTCAGGCTTTGCGTTTCATGGCAGTGAAAATGCAGAGCAAGCTGAGCATGAAATCTCTACCTTTGGTTTATTCAGTCTTGTTTCAGTGGCATTGTTGGTTGTTTTATTTTTTCGCAACTTAACTGTAATAGGCTTAATGTTTGCCACCATTTTTAATGCTTGTTTGTGGGGAATTACGGCACTTGTCATCACATTTGAGAGTGTTGAGTTGATTGGTTTGGTTTTTTCGATCACCTTAATAGGCGTAGCAATTGATTATTTATTTCATGTGCTTTGCGCTGATAAAGAGTCCATTACCAGTAGTTTAATACTTGGCTTCATGACAACCGCGGCAGGATATGCGCTTTATAGTTTTGCGCCAATGGTATTATTACAACAAGTCGCTGTGTTTATGATTTTTGGCTTATTAGGTGCACTTATCTTTGCGCTGTATTGTCAAAAATACCTTGTGTTAAACGTGACAATACCGCGTATTATTTGGCAAAATAGCCTTGTTTTCATTAATCGTTTCAAGCTTCAAATACTTGCCTCAGCGGTATTCGTTCTCAGCGTTGGCTTTGTTGTCAAACCGATTACTCATCAAGATGACGTTGCATTATTAAGTAGTTCAAGTGACGAACTACAACGTAATGAAGCGCTAAATCTAACATTATTTGGCCAAAGTAATAAGCATCACTTTTTAATAGTTGGCAGCTCAATACAAGATGCGTTAGAAAAACAAGAAGCCGTCATTGCTTGGCTAAAAGACACGGACGAAACAATTCAAGTAAACAGCTTAGCTAACTATCTGCCATCCCTAGCGCAACAGCAGGCGACTTATAAAACACTCACGAATAAAGTCACAGCAGGGCATTACACAGAAGTCAGTGACACATTAGGTATTAATGTTGGCCTTCGCGAATATTCACCTTTAACTGTCAGTGCATTTGAGCGCTCAGTGCTTTCGCCATTGTTGCAAGTGCATCAGATTACGCAAACTGATGATGCGAGCGTATTATGGTTTAGCACAGATTTATTATCGGAACAGACGCTTGCACAGTTACTCTCATCCCATTCACGTTTTTTAAACTTAATAGATAAACGCCAAGAAATTTCTGATGCATTAGGCCATTATCGAACGACAGTAATGGGACTGATGGTTTTGAGTGTGTTAGTTGCAATGATTGTGATGGCATTACGATTTGATTTGGCCACCGCATTGTTCACCGGTGTGATTATTTGCACGGTCACTGTGTGTGCTTTATTACTCTCAAGTTGGCTACAAACTTCGGTGAATTTATTTAATTACCTTGCGACAATTTTAATTCTAGCGCTCGCAATCGATTATTTGATTTTTTATCGCAGTAAGGGCTTATGTCAAAGTAACTTACAAGCAATCAGTTTATCATTGTGTTCATCATGTTTGGTGTTTGGCATTTTAATATTTAGTAAAACACCAGCCGTATTTAGTTTTGGTTTAACCTTAGTGATAGGGTTGATAAGTCTGTATGTTTTAGCTCCCTGTATTGTCAAGGAAAGGAAATGAAGGTTGAAAAAGTTGACGTAATTGTAATTGGCGCAGGTCCTTCCGGTGCCCTTGCAAGTAGTCTTTTAAATAAACAAGGAAAACAAGTTGTTGTACTTGAGCGTGATACGTTTCCACGTTTCTCAATCGGGGAAAGTTTATTGCCTCAGTGTATGGCTTATTTAGCCGAAGCAGGTTTAGCTGAGCGTTTAGATGAAAATGCCCATGCACTTGGTTTTCAATTTAAAAATGGCGCTGCATTTGAAAAATCAGGTGAGCATACCTTCTTTGACTTCACCGACAAATTTACCAGCGGACCAGGTACGACATATCAGGTAAAACGTGCTGATTTTGATAAGTTGCTTGCCGATGGTGCAGCCGAACAAGGCGTTACCATTCGCTACCAACATACAGTAATTGAAGTAGCAGAACATCCAGATTTTATGCGTTTAGTGGTGGTTGATGAGGCTGGTGAAACATACACTGTTGAGGCAAAATTCGTTTTAGATGCTAGCGGTTTTGGGCGCGTGTTACCGCGATTACTCGATTTAGAAAAACCGTCAAAATTTCCTGTACGCAGCTCTTATTTTACGCATGTTGAAGACAATATTGACGATCAACACTTTGATCGCGACAAGATTTTAATCACCGTACATCCAGATTATTCAGATATATGGTATTGGTTGATCCCATTTTCTGATGGCACCGCAAGTGTGGGAGTGGTCATTGAGCCAAATAAGGTAATAAGCCCTGAACGAGAGCATGAGGCCATTTTATTTGATTACATTAATCAAGTTCCTAATCTGTCACGTTTGCTTAAAAATGCTAAAACCATTGCTCCGGTAAGACAAATTAAAGGTTATTCCGCTGATGTTACGCGCTTACATGGTGAACGTTTTGCACTTTTGGGTAATGCGGGCGAGTTTTTAGATCCGGTATTTTCAAGTGGCGTTACGATTGCCCTTCGGTCTGCTACGTTAATTGCGCCTGTTCTTAACGATTTATTAGACGGCAAAACCGTTGACCTTGAAAATGATTATGCAAAACCACTTAAGCAAGGAGTTGATTGTTTTAAAACATTTGTAACTGCTTGGTATGATGGCCGCTTTCAAGATGTTATTTTCCACAAAGATCAGGATGCACAGATCAGAAAAATGGTTAGCTCGATTTTAGCGGGCTATGCATGGGATACTAGCAACCCATATGTTGCGCAAAGTGAGCGCCGTTTAGACGTGTTAGCGAAGTTATGCAAAGCGTATCAATAAGTTTAATGGCCATTTGTATGGCCCTTGTTGTTGGTTGTAGCAGTGTACACTCACCTCAGCGTGTTTTACTCGATGAGTCTGTAAGCTACCAATTACAAGCTGTGCCGAGTAATTGGCCAATTCAATCACCCTTGCAGCTAATTACCATAACACGTGAAAATAAGCAGCAATCCTTATTATTGCAAAGTGAATTACAGGGTGAACAGTTAAATATTGCTGCGCTAACAGTGCAAGGCATGAGTGTTTTTTCGATGTCGCTATTTAAAGACGGCAGTTATACCCTCGAGAAGCATATTCCAGGCTTAAACCTATACCCAAGTCATATGTTGGCCGATATGCAACTTGCCAGTTGGCCCATTAAATCCATTAAAAACGGTTTAGAGGGAGCTGTTTTAAGGGATGAAGAGACTAGGCGCGTTGTCGCTGATGAAAAGGGCCATCTGATGGTAATTTCATTTGCAGATAATAAAACCACCCTTACACATTTGCGTCGTCACTACACAATTACTATTGAAGAGATTAATTAATCATGGCTGTAGCATTAAACGATTTAGGGCTGATCTGTAGCCTAGGAAATAGTAAACAGAGTGTGATGACAGCATTAGGTGATGAGCATCTGTCACAGCAAGAGGTGATGTCACAATTTGCTAAAGCAGGGAATGATGGCACAGTTTTTTTTGTAGGTGCTGTTAATGCTGAATTACCAGAAATTTCAGAGAAATACTTTAATACACGCAATAATCAATTATTGTTATCAGCCTATCAACAAATAGCATCGACATTTCAGCAATTGGCTAAATCTATTGCCAATGAACGTATTGCCATTGTCCTAGGTACGAGTACAAGCGCCATCAGTGAAGGTGAACGTGCTTACAAAACATTTTCACAAACAGGACAATACCCTGCGCAGTTTGAATACAGTCAGCAAGAATTACATGCCCCCAGTGAATACTTAGCGCACTTAACGGGTGCGAAAGGACCGTGTTATACCATTTCTACCGCGTGTAGCTCAAGTGGTAAGGCATTTGTTAGTGCGAAAGGCCTTATAGAGAGTGGAATTGCTGACATTGTCTTGTGTGGTGGTGTAGATAGTTTGTGCGAAATGACACTGAATGGTTTTAAGGCGCTTGAATCAACAGCTGCTGATTACTGCAAGCCATTTCATGCCAGCCGCGATGGGATCAATATTGGTGAAGCGGCAGCGCTTTTTGTTATGACAAAAGAAAGCATAAAAGGGCATTCAGCTGTAAAGCTGCTAGGAGCAGGTGAAAGCTCCGATGCGTATCATGTCTCTGCGCCAGAGCCAACAGGTCGTGGTGCAATAGCAAGTATGTCAATGGCACTTAGTGATGCAGGCCTAGAGGCAAAGGACATTGATTACATCAATGCACATGGCACAGGTACGGTGAAGAATGATGAAATGGAAGCAAAAGCAATTCATACACTTGGCTTTGATTGTGAAGTGAGCTCCACTAAAGGAATCACTGGGCATACGCTTGGTGCTGCCGGCGCACTTGAAGCTGCCATTTGTTGGTTATTACTCAGTGAGTTAAACCACAAACATAGTGTGCCTGAGAATTACCCGATTGCCGAATTAGATGAAAAACTTGCACCAATTAAACTCACAGCTAAGCAAACTTCTGGTAAAATAGCGCGCTGTTTATCTAATTCGTTTGCGTTTGGTGGCAATAACGTATCGCTAATTTTTGGAAAATAGCACAACATGACACAGTATTCGATTGAGGCGGTATTACCTCATACCGACCCAATGATCTTATTATCGCGCTTGGTAAGTTATGACCAAGATTCGGCTATTTGTGAAGTCGATATTACGCCTGAATCTGCATTTTATAATGAGCAAACTCAAACAGTTGCAAGTTACATTGGCACTGAATATATGGCACAATCCATCGCAGCATACGCAGGTGCGCTGGCACTGGACGATAATTTGCCTGTCAAAATTGGCTTTCTAATTGGTTCTCGCAAATATAAAACGTATTCACCTGAATTTAAGTTAGGCCAGATCTTATCAGTATCGGTAAAAAAGCTATTTCAAGAAGACTCAGGCTTAAGTGTATTTGAATGTCGCATTTTTGAGGGTGAAACGGTGTTTGCTGAGGCAAAAATTAATGTCTTTCAGCCAGAAGACCCTGTGCAGTTTTTAAAGGAACAACAATGACAAAACGTGTTTTAGTTACTGGCTCAAGTCGTGGAATCGGTAAAGCCATTGCATTAAGGTTAGCCGAAGATGGCTTTGATATTACATTGCATTGTCGCAATGGGATAGATGCTGCACTTGAAGTAAAGGCACAAATAGAGGCACTTGGTCGCCATGTAACGGTTTGTCAATTTGATGTGTGTGATCGTGAAAAAGCAAAAAGTAGCTTGCTTGCCGATGTTGAACAACATGGTGCTTATTATGGCGTTGTATGTAACGCAGGCGTGACACGAGATACGGCGTTCCCTGCGATGACCGGCGAAGAATGGGATCAGGTAATTGAGACCGGTTTAGATGGATTTTACAATGTGGTGCAACCGTTAGTAATGCCGATGGTGCAAACACGTAAAGGCGGGCGTATCATCACTATGGCGTCAGTATCTGGTATTGCCGGTAATCGTGGACAAGTTAACTATAGCGCAGCAAAAGCAGGCCTTATTGGTGCTACCAAAGCACTTGCCCTAGAGTTAGCTAAACGCAAAATTACTGTAAATTGTGTAGCACCAGGGTTAGTGGCAACGGATATGGTAGATGATTTACCTGTTGATGAAATTCTTAAAATGGTGCCAATGCGCCGTATGGCAGAGCCAAAGGAAGTGGCAGGTACTGTGTCATTTTTAATGTCAGATGATGCGGCATACATTACTCGCCAAGTAATTTCAGTTAATGGTGGGTTAGTTTAGTGAAACGTGTTGTTGTTACCGGTATGTCGGCAATCACTGCGCTAGGTGATGATTGGCAAACATTCAAAGCGGCGCTTAAAACAGGTGTTAATGCAGTTGAGACAATGCCCGATTGGGAATTTATCAATGGTTTAAATACCAACCTTGCGGCGCCAGTTAAACACTTTGAAAAACCAAACCATTATTCACGAAAGAAAATTCGTTCAATGGGGCGTGTTTCGCTTATGGCAACGCGCACTACTGAACTTGCCCTAGAGCAAGCTGGTTTATTAGAGCACCCATCACTTACAAATGGTGATACGGGCATTGCTTTTGGTTCATCTATTGGTTCTACGGCACCGCTTATCCCGTTTGGTCGCATGATGGAAACGGGTGAAATGACAGGTGTGACAGCAACGAGTTATATCCAAATGATGGCGCATACTGCCCCGGTTAACGTCGGTGTGTTTTTTGGTTTAAAAGGCCGGGTGATTACCACCAGTTCAGCTTGTACTTCCGGCTCGCAAGGCATTGGCTACGCATTCGAAGCAATTAAATTTGGCCGCCAAAAATTAATGGTGGCGGGTGGTGCAGAAGAGCTTTGTGTCACTGAAGCAGCGGTGTTTGATACCTTGTATGCAACCAGCTGTAAAAACGATACGCCAAAGCAAACGCCGCGTCCATTTGACAAAGACAGAGATGGACTCGTTATAGGGGAAGGTGCGTGCACGTTCATTTTAGAAGAATTGGAACATGCTAAGGCGCGAGGTGCCAATATTATTGCTGAGATAGTCGGATTTGGCTGTAATTCAGATGGACAACATGTAACCCAACCGACCAGCGAAACCATGCAAGTGGCGATTGAACAAGCAATCACAGAAGCTGGTATTGATAAATCGAAAATTGGTTATGTAAATGCTCATGGCACATCCACTGACCGAGGTGATATAGCAGAGTCGCATGCAACATTTAACGCATTAGGTGAGGTGCCTATTAGTTCACTGAAAAGTTACCTTGGACATACGTTAGGTGCCTGTGGCGCAATTGAAGCGTGGGCCAGTATTCATATGATGTATGATAATTGGTTTAGCGGTACTGCTAACTTAGACAGTGTTGATCCAGACTGTGCTCCACTAGATTACCTTGATGTTAATGGCCGTGAAATTAGTACTGATTATATTATGAGTAATAACTTTGCCTTTGGTGGTATTAATACCTCTTTAATTTTTAAACGCTGGTCTTAATAATGTTCAAGCAATGGATTGCCTTACTTCTTTTCTTTCTGTCACCCATCAGTTTTGCAGATGAAGTGACTCTAGGTATTGGTGGTTTTTATTCTTCGATTCCGCATTATTTAGGTGCGCAGCAAAATGAAAACTACTTTGTACCGCTACCGTATATTCATATCAAAAAGCCCCATTACAAGGTTGAACGCAATGAGTTTGCTTCTTTTTTAAAAATTGCACCGAAACACTATTTAAGCCTGAGTGCTGGCGGGGCGATTGCGGTAGCAAGTAATGAAAATCGTGCACGTGAGGGCATGGATGATCTTGGCTGGGTAGGAGAAATAGGGCCAAGTTATGAATATTTTAGTTATGGTAACCCGCTTTCTGATGATTACTTTTATGTTTCCCCCTTCATTCGTAAAGCGTATGCCGTCGATAATTTCAATTTTGATGATATTGGTAGTGTTTACGGCGTCATTGTTGAAACGGGTAAACAGTTGTATCGCACAAAAAAGCATGATGTAAAATTAACTGCAAGAGTCAGTTCACGTTTTGGCTCTCATGCCTATAACAATTACTTTTATCAGGTAGCTGAGCAGTTTCAAACCTTAGAACGCCAACAATATGATGCAAAAGCAGGCTACCTTGCCTCAATTTTTAGTGTAGGCTTAACTTACGATAATAACTGGCTATGGGCTGGTGGATTCGTTCGTTATTACAATTATTCAAATAGCGCAAATCAACATAGCCCGCTGATGCGAGAACACGATAATGTCGCGTTCGGGTTAGGTTTTGCATGGAAGTTTTATTCATTTAAATAATAGGGAGAAAAAATGAAAAAATTAATACTTGGTATGACGTTGGTTTTAGCCTCATCAGCTTCAATCGCCCGTGATGATATTGGTCGTTATTCAGTTGAAGAGCTACTAAACACAGCGAAAGCTGAGCAGGCGCTTGATTCAAATATTAAACTATTTTTTGGCAAGCAGAAAGCGGGCGAAGTAAAGTCAACTTACGGCGAAGTGCAAACTAACAAAAAAACCAATGCGTTCAACAAAAGCGATAAAGAAGCATGTCAATGGGTAATGCTAAGTGCTTTAAAGGCATTACAAGATCGTGCTCGCCGAGAAGGTATGAATGCGGTAATGAACATCAGTTCATACTATAAAAAACGTGAGTTTGTCAGTGAAACTGAATTTGAATGTGGCGCAGGTTTTGTAATGGCCGGTGTGACATTAAAAGGTGATTTAGTTAAACTATAAATGTTTAACATAATTTGAAAAAGCCCAGGTTGGGCTTTTTTTATGTGCTGTTTATCTTTGTAGATAGAGCAATAACCCGATTAAGGCAACAAAATGCAAAACCAACCAAACAATCCGCTTCATGGCTTAACCTTAGAGAAAATTTTGACACAATTGGTTGAAGAGTATGGTTGGGATGGTCTTTACCGCGAGATTAAAATAAATTGCTTTGCCAATGAACCTTCCATTAAATCGTCGCTTAAATTTTTACGTCGCACTCAGTGGGCACGAGACAAAGTTGAAGCTCTTTATCTTGATACGTTCCGCTAACTGATCTAAACGCGTGCTTGCTCACTATAATTAAGTATCGATATGAGAAATCAGGGAATACTTAATTATGAAGAACGAGCTAGACGCCAAGCTATTATTAAAAGTGTTCGACCTTATCTATCAAAAAGGCGAAGACTTTGAAGACGGTAAACTCTATCAAGGAATTACCGCATTTTCTGACATCGACGGCTACACCATTTATTTGAAAGGAAATGGTGTATTACTGCGCTTCGGTTTTCATAATACCTATCACCTCGATTATGAACACAGCAAATTAAAAGATGTATTTATGAGCAAATTAGAGTCCCTTGTTAAAGAAGTGGACTAATAATGCGCTTACTTTTTTTGATGTATAAAGCTGTTTCGAACTCTGCTAAGAATTAACAAAATCAATTTGAGACTTTTATGAAAGCAATCCTTAACTTATTACTTATTTTTACCTTGTCTGGCTGTGCTACTCAGTATCCAAATCAAAATATCGAGGGACAGGCTTTTCCTAGTGTGACAGGCACTAGTTTAGAAAAACAAACAGTTAGCCTACCAGCGCATGTTAGTGGTAAGCCGAGCGTATACTTAATTGGCTATAAACAAGATTCGCAATTTGATATTGACCGTTGGTTGATTGGTCTTGATATGAAAGAAGTGAATGTGGTTGCTTTTGAATTGCCCACTATTGCAGGTATGTTTCCGCGTATGTTTAGTACCCAAATTGATGAAGGTATGCGCCGCGGCATTCCCAAAGAGTTATGGGGTGGGGTAATTACAATTTATGAGGATGGTGAGCGTATTCAGGCTTTTACCGGCAATGAAAAGCCAAATAATGCACGTGTTGTATTATTAAATCGCCAAGGCAAGGTGGCGTATTTTTATGATCGTGGTTTTAGTGTTGCTGCACTCAATGAGTTAATTACCCGTTTGGCAGAACTCGGTTAACCTAATTCAGGTAAAAAAGGCGCAACGTGCGCCTTTTTTTATTTTATGTCTTTAAGTATCGTTGGTTACAGCGAAAATGTTCTTGAAACAGAGAACACTAAGCGCTCATCTGCGGTGTCCCAATCAAGGTTGGTGTTTTCTGCCGCAAGTTCTAGGTTAAACCCTTTAAAGCTTGTTTGATAAGCCAGACGATAATGATGGTATGAAGAGTTATCGCCATCCCATAACCATTTATCGCCATCAAGCGAGTTTGACACATCAAAACTTGCGCGCAGCGTATGATTTGGCGCGATTTCATAAGAATGCGCTAGCATCGCAATGGTATGGCCTGCACCTGTGCCAAAGTAATCCCAGCTATACCAGAAATTAAACTCGGTATTACCAAGGGCAGATGAATAGCCAAATTTTGCGTAAGCTTCAGGGTAGTTTCCCTCATCTGAATAACTCGCGCCGTGGTAGGTGTAATACGCGATACCATAATCAAGGCTTAACGCATCGTTTAGGCTGATATAGTGACCAGCGTAAAAATCCCATTCAATGTTAGTGTCGTCACCAAAATCTACATTTGATGCCCAACTACCTGCATAAAAGCCATTCTCAAATGATTTGTCGAGACTAACCTGTAGCGCAGGGTCGTTCATGGTTTGACTAACACCGTTGAAGGTGTAGTCAGAGGCGCCTGTTACTGTTGTACTCCAATCGGCATGCGCCACGCTTGTCATTACTGCAACCGGGATTAATGATAATTTAATTATATTTTTCATATGATTAGCTTATTGTCTCTATTTTATTAAAATCAATTGCGTTTTCTTTTGGTGAACTATGAATAGTCTTAACTGTTTTGAACTTATTAACCAAAATAAAACCAAAACCAGCAAAGAAAATCGCAATAACAATGGCACCAACCCATTGGATTTGTAGAAAGTTCAGTTTAAATAATAGTGTTAAAAGTGAAAGTGCAATAATATTTAGTAGCAGATAATTGCGCTTACCTAAACGGGCGACGGTTAGGTTAAGGTTATCTGTGTATAAGCGGATCAATGAATCCAGTGAATTAATCACAAACACAATACCGACAAATACCATGGCAAAGTTCACCAGACCATCGGTTGCAATACCTGCATCGTGGTAGTGATACAGCACGGCAAACCACGCAGCAATTGGAATTGACGGGAAAATTAACATCGCTGCGAGTACTTGGTAGGTTTTAAGTCCACCAACAAAACGAGAGGTGAATTGACCTATCATAATGCTCCACGCAAACCACCAGAATAAATAGAATTCATGGTAATCGTTAAGCGGCAATACAAAATGGTGCATGTTGGTGAAATAGTCGCCAATTAATGCCAGGTTCTTTGTGTATGCACTTATTTCACTGTCGCCAAATATAAAAGCACCTGCCCACATAGCAACGATTAACGCGATAAAGACCCAGGTTGTTGTAATACTTAAAAAGCGTACATAACGAATACTGGTACTTGAATAAGTGGCAAAACAAATTGCAGCAAATACAATTAAGTAAAATGTTGGCACAATTGATTCACCATCACCCACCGCAGGTAGGTACCAAGGCAAGTTGCTCAGTAACAAAAAGGCAGTAAACGCACATGTGCCGATAATCACCACGTTGTTAACCAATTTTACCAGTGGAATCTCGAAAAATTTCACTTTGGGCTCAATTACACAGAAATAAAAACAGGTCAAAAAGTAGAAACCCCAAATCAAGAATCCCCAAAAACCAAACTCAATCGCAAGCGGGTTTGTGAAGCCATATTCTGGGCTTGCTTTTATGTCTGCATAACCGGCAAACTCGGTTAGCGGGAACATGATCAGGCCAACGTCGAGGCCAGATGTAAACAGAATTGCAATAAAGGTAAATGTTTTAACAGGAGTGACACCCACTACTTGCATATTGCCCCATTTATATAAAATAAAGGCGATTGAAAGTAAGGTGAACAAAATGCCAGCACTAAGCCATAAGGTCATTGTCACCCTCCCAGTATAAGTAAAAATAGTCCATAGTTTTCCTATTTATTGTTGTCATAGATAATTAATAGCGAGTTGCTATTTGTTGAAAATAACGATGAAAGTTGTGATGCTTTCATCGCTACTACCAATTTTTAGCGCTGTTGCTGCTGCCAATTTGGCTTTATGCCAACAGGCGGTGTAGTTGAATTAAGCGCTGGCTTTGCCAAAATGATGTCAGCCGCTTTTTCTGCAACCATAATGGTTGGCGCATTTAAATTGCCATTCGGTATGGTTGGGAAAATAGAAGAGTCCACCACGCGTAAATTGCTTATTCCACGCACTTGCGTATTTGAATTTACTACCGCCATATGGTCTTCACCCATTTTGCATGAGCAACTTGGGTGATAAGCACTTTCAACGGCATCACGCACAAAGGCATCAATTTCTTCATCAGTTTGAATTTGTTCGCCAGGTTGAATTTCACCGTCGCGGTAATCATCAAACGCAGGCTGTGCGATAATCTCGCGAGTTAAACGCACGCAAGCGCGGAACCCTTCAATATCGTCGGGGTGCTGCAAGTAATTAAACTGAATCTTTGGAGCAATACTCGGATCAGAGGATTGAATTGTCACTGCACCACGGCTTTTCGGTTTATTATGGCCCACATGTACCTGAAAACCATGGCCATCAAATGCCGATTTACCATCGTAACGAATCGCGGCAGGTAAAAAATGATATTGAATATCAGGCCATTCAACGCACGCTTTTGAGCGAATAAACGCACAGGATTCAAAGTGGTTAGTAACTCCAAGACCTGATTTTGCAAACAACCATTGTGCGCCAATTAAACCTTTTGAAATCAGCCCTAACTTGCCATTTAACGTAATTGGCTTTTTACATTTGTACTGAAAATAAAACTCTAGATGATCTTGTAAGTTTTGACCGACACCTGGTAACTCGTGCTGCACTTTTACGCCGGCTTGTTCAAGCACGTCGCGTGGTCCAATGCCCGATAATTGCAAAATATGGGGTGAGCCAATCGGACCGGCGCTTAAAATAACCTCTTTATCAGCGATAGCACGATGCGCTTTCCCTTTAATGGTGTAGTTCACACCCGTTGCTTTTTTGCCTTCCAAACGTACTTTAGTTACCAGTGCATTGGTTACTATGGTTAAATTCTTGCGGTGCTTTATTGGATCTAAATAAGCACGACTTGCCGAACAGCGAATGCCGTTTTTAACGGTCATATGCATTGGGCCAAAACCTTCTTGGTTTTCACCGTTGTAGTCGTGAGTATGGTCATACCCTGCTTGTTTACCCGCTTCTATAAACGCGCGGTACAAAGGGTTAGCCATTTCATTTCCGTTATTAACGCCAAGTTCACCATTGCCGCCGCGATAATTATCTTCACCTAAATACCAGCTTTCGGCTTTTTTAAAGTAAGGTAAACACGCTTGGTAATCCCAATTTTCGGCGCCGTGTTCGGCCCATTCGTCAAAATCTTTTGCATGACCACGTACGTACACCATGCCATTAATTGACGAAGAACCGCCTAATACCTTGCCGCGCGGGCAGTGCATACTGCGATTATTAAGGTAAGGCTCTTTTTCAGTATGAAATTGCCATGCGTATTTATCACCATTCATTGGAATTGATAACGCCGTTGGCATTTGAATAAAAATACTTTTATCCGAACCACCGGTTTCCAATAAAAGTACCGAGTGATCAGGATTTTCAGACAACCGGTTGGCGAGCACACACCCAGCTGAGCCTGCGCCGACAATAATATAATCGTACTGCATAAAATTACTCGCTAAAATGGGCTTTCAATTTGGCTCATGCCAACATAAATTGATTTGGTTTGGGTGTAGCTATTTAGTGTTTCAACACCGTTTTCACGGCCGATGCCTGAGCGCTTGTATCCGCCTACGGGCATTTCAGCAGGCGAATTGCCATAGCTATTTATCCAACAAATACCGGCATTTAATTGATGAATCACACGGTGAGCGCGTTTGATGTTTTGACTAAAGACGCCAGCGGCTAAACCAAGTTCTGTGTTATTTGCGCGTTTAATCACGTCGTCTTCATCGTCAAATGGCAGTACACACATTACTGGGCCAAAAATTTCTTCTTTGACTATGGTCATGTCGTCATTGCAATCAACAAAAATAGTCGGCGCAACGAAGTTACCGTTAGGTGCAGAATCTGGCGTTGCCTGATAACCCCCAGTTAAAACTGTGGCACCTTGCTCTTTACCAAGCTCGATGTAGTTTAAAACTAAGGCTAAATGTTTTTTCGAAATTAGCGCGCCTAAATTAACATTTGGATCGAGTGGGTCGCCCATTACAATGTTATTCTCGGTTCGTTTTTTTAACTCTTCGATAAACTCATCATAAACATTTCTTTGAACATAAACACGGGTACAGTTTGTACACACTTCACCTTGGGTATAAAAGTTACCAAGCATTGCAGCGCTTACCGCTTCGCTGATTTCGGCATCATCGAACACGATTAGCGGCGATTTACCGCCCAGTTCCATGGTCACTTCTTTTAAGTTACTGGCTGCACTTTGCATCACTTTTTGGCCTGTGCCGACTTCGCCAGTGAACGAGACTTTTTCAATATCTGAGTGTGTTGTTAACCATTGACCGACATCGCCTGCGCCGTGTACCACATTGAATACACCTGCTGGCATGCCAGCTTCAATAAATATTTTGGCAAGTTCAACCGCACCGCGAGGAGTTTCTTCAGATGGTTTGAAAAGTAAAACGTTACCTGCTGCAAGTGCTGGGCCCGATTTCCAGCAGGCAATTTGCAGTGGATAGTTCCACGCGCCAATACCCGCGCAAATGCCTAAAGGTTCTTTTCGCGTGTAAAAGAAGTCATTACCAACCGTTTGCTGCGAACCTAGTTGTGTTGGTGCAAGGCCTGCAAAATATTCAATCACATCGGCACCCGTTTCAATATCCACACAATCGGCTTCTTGAATTGGCTTACCTGTATCCAGTACTTCAATTTTTGCCAAATCGTCGTTGCGCTCACGTAACAGGGCAACTGCTTTTAATAAAATTCGGCTGCGTTCAACAGCGCTCAATGCTGACCAAGTTGCAAAACCCTGTTTGGCACTTTCAATGGCTTGCTCTTTAATAAAATCGTCTGCGATTTCAGTTTGGTAAATAACCTCGTTTGTAGCGGGATTGATAACATCAAACGACTGACCTGATTTGTTTTCAAGCAGTTCGCCATGAATAAAATTGAGCAATTTAGGAAGAGACATAATTAATCCTGACACACGGGAATAAGAGAGTTAACGTAGTTTTTAGCAAGCAATTCTGCATTGCTAAATTCGGCTTCGTTTGCTTTGGTTAATACGGCACGTAACCAAAGGCCGTCGATCATCGCTGCGCTGAGGGTTGCAGCTTGTAATGCTTGTTCATATGGCAATAACGTTTTGAACGAATAAAGTAAATTGCTGTACAAACGCTTTGCGTTAACCGTTTGCAAGCGGTGTAATTGTTCGTCATGCATTGATTCTGCCCAAAAACTCAGCCAGGTTTTGGTGACATGAGCCTGCTTTTGTACAACGGAGAAATTTGCTTCGACGATTAACATTAGGCGTTGCTGCTGACTTACATTATTGTCGATTTTTGAGATTAGGCTGGATTTTAAACTGGTGAGCAAGTAGCGCACGGTCGCTTCAATTAACCCATTCTTACTGCCAAAGTAGTGACTGATAATGCCCGAGGACAATCCAGCACGTTTACTAATGGTATTAATGGTTGTCGCTTTTAATCCGAGCTCTGCAACTGAGTTTAATGTCGCGTCAATCAGCTGTTGACGACGTATGGGTTCGTATCCAACTTTAGGCATATTTTTATTAATTGATCGTTCAATAAAAATAAATTGTAATGAGTTCGAACTAAATTTTCAATGTGACAACTTCAAAGCATTTGATTTAAAATTAAATCAAACACTTTATGTTTTTATTATGTGATTGAAATAATTGAAATAAATAATGAAATTTTGAGTTTTTAATTTATTTTTATTTGTTGTCATATTATTTCAAGTGAAACTAAATTGAGGCTCTGTTTTTAGGGCGACAGACTTTTACAATGTTACAGACTGTAATAAAGACGCAAGGAACCAGCTAAAGCACAATGCAATAGTTGATAAGGCTAATGTGTTAAATTGGCGGGAGGCTATAAAAGGTATAAAAGAGATATAATGGAATACAGAGTTTGGGGTATTAACTTTTAGTTAGATAAGGATTAATACCCCATTAATAGCTTCTATTGAAGTAATTTTTGAATTACAAACAGTTGTTCGTCATCAGAATTAGCACTGGATAATTGCTCAGCTAAACTGATCCCATTGTGTTCACCAATAAGCAGTGAAAGGGCATATTTAGAGAGTGTTACATCAAAAAAATCATTTAATTCATGCCCACCAACCCAAATTAATTCGGCCTTTTCCAGCCATGAAATAACTGCGCTGATTTCAATTGCGAGGTCAATCGGTAGCGAATTTTTCAGCTGTAATTCATGGATCATTTGCTGCGCTAGTTGCGTGCAAGAAATATCGCAAGGCGTTGGAAATTCAGATTTTAGCTGAATAAGTACTTGGCAGGTGACGCGTTGAAATAGTGAGAGATTGGGTATCTGTCTTAACGTTTGTTCGATCATAAATTAAATTTTAACCACTTGCTGTTACAGTACTTTTTACTATTCTTAAATTATGCTTTTGCCGATAACTATACACTAATAATAATGCCAAAACTGTTTTATTATTGCTTATGTTGTGTTTTGCTCTTGGCTGTCACTTCACGTTGCTTTGCAACAAGTAACAGTTCACAACCTGATCTATTCTCACTAGATATTGCACAACTCAGTCAATTAGAAGTAACCATAGCAAGTAATACATCTGAAACGAAAGCAACAGCGCCGTCGACAATCACGGTATTTGATGAGCAAAAACTCGCCTCACTCGGTGTTATAAATGCGTTTGATGTGCTCAATTATGTGCCTGGCATGCAAATGGCGCGTGGTGACTGGGTGGGTGCTGTTCCAAAAGAACACGCGCGAGGCGTTCGACTCGACAATGGCTACTTATTAATTCTCCTTGATGGTGTCCGTCTTAATGAAACTTCATTTGGTAAAGCTACAGTCTATACCCCTTTTATTGCCGCATCTGTACTCGAACGAGTGGAAATAATTAGGGGCCCGGGTTCTGCACTTTATGGTAGTAATGCCTTTTTAGGAGTGGTTAATTTTATTACTAAAAAGCAACATCAAGAATTGGCATTGTCATTGGGTGAGAATGGCTATCAGGCATTGAATGCAAGCTATCACCTCAAGAAAAATGATATCGCGTTTAACGCAAACTTATCATTACAACAAGCGAATGGTGAGTCTTACAACGAAGCCGTTGAAGAAGTAAATGATCCACTCAAGCATCTATTTTTAAATGCCCAAGTCACTTATGAGAATACTAAATTAACTTTGCATTTAATTGAGAACCAATTAGATGAATTTATAAACCTTGGAGGTTACAGCAAAGACAACGTGCATAAGAGTCAGTCAATGAGTGCAACCCTAAGTCATATGCTATGGCAAGATGAAAAAAACACCTTTGATGGTTTAATTAGTTATGCCAATTTTCAGATAGATTCATCAGGCATGGTGCTGCCTAAAGAGCTTGGTATTGTGAGTGAAGATTTTCTAACAGGGCCTAATTGGCGTACACAGTGGAGCAAACTTAAATTAGCTCATCGCTATATTTTAGATGACAGCAAACAGTTTAATTCTGGTATTGAATATCGTCATGCGAGCCAATATCAAGCCGGTGTAACAACTAACTATTATGATTATCAAAGTGAATTAATAATTCCTGATGACAGTAATTATTTAGGCAGTTTAGTACGTCTGGATAATATCCCGGAGTTTGCAGCACTTCGAGCGTCTCATGATTTTTATGGCGTATTCAGTCAACTTAAATGGCAATTAGATGAAAAGTGGTTACTCTTTATCGGTGCGCGATATGATGATATTCAGGGGATAGATAGTAAATTGTCGCCACGGTTTTCAGCTATTTGGAAGCCAATCAACCATCACAGTTTTAAACTGCAATATGGCGAGTCATTTAGAACTCCTGTAAATAATGAATTGTATTCAAGTGATAGCGTGACCAAAGGAAACCCCGATTTAACTTCTGAGTACGTGAAAACCAGTGAGCTTGTTTGGCTATACACGGATACTAATTTGTCCCTTGAAACTGTGATATTTCACAATCAATTGAGGGATTTTATTAATCTAGTGCCAATTGAGGGGAACAGTTTTTTTACCTTTGATAATACAGTAAATGAAAATATTACAGGTGTGGAGTTCTCAGCCAGCAAGGCATTTAGTAAGTTGAATGTGTTAGTTAATTACACGCAACTTTTTGATGACCCGATAAATGCAAGCTTTAAGCGTTTTGCAAATTTATCGCTTCGTTATCCCACCTCCTTTGCCACACTCTATTTGAACACTATTTGGCGAGATAAGATTGATGAGGCACTTTCGGAAGAAACGCAATTTTTTCAAGCGAGTTATAGTTTGGTCAATTTTAAGATGGAACGCGAATTCGGAAAGCATAGCGTCTCTCTATCAGCGGAAAATCTTTTAGACAAAGAGTACGCAATTTTTGACCCAAGAGTATGGAATGGAGCAGTACCAGGTAAAGGCAGAAACCTGAGGGTTAACTACCAATTTAATTTCAACTAGTGATTTTCTCAGGGGAAAAAAGCGCATAACGTTATTATGCGCACACCTATTGAAAAACTTTATGGCTAGTCAGGCATTTCTTCAATACTAACAATGGCGGAACGATTTAACGTGATTTTATAGCGTGTTGCAGTATGAGAGCTATTGGCACTGTAAGTAACCACCAAGTTTATTTGGTATCGCCTCTCAACAGATTGACCTGATACTTTATTACCTTCCAAGCTGTATAATTTACCTGCGCCTTTTTTTAAATAACGTACAAAGGGCGTCAAGTTAAAATAAACTTGTTGCTGAATTTCTTCATAACCGGGTAAAAACTCTTTCGCGATCACCTTACTATCACAGCGATAATGAATTAAATGGGCTGCTTGTTTATTTTGCTGTCGGCGTTTTTTAAAAAGGTTAGATACCGCTTCTGGCAACGACTTCCGACGGATATGTTCTAACCAAACCGTTTGTGTATGAATGGTTTTATTATCAAAGCTACTGCGGAAAATATGTCGCCATTTTGGTCTGCCTTGTTTTATTTTTCGCCAAATAATCCGCGTTAAATCATCTTTAAAAATTTCACGTAAGCCATAAAGTACGCCTAAAAATGCGATCAAAGCGACGGTTATTTCTTGAAAGTTTGAACGCGCATTGAGCACTAAAAACATGACAAATGCCATAATTACCGCAGTAACAGTGCCGCGAACTAATCGTTGCAGGTTTAAATTTAAGTTTTTTGTTTCTTTACTAAATACCACGCCATATTCTGTAAGCCTTTGCAATAATCGCATTTTATTCGTAATACGATTTGGATCGTCTAAGGTCAGTACCGAATTATATTCTTGTTCACTGCGATATTGGTTTTCCCCACGGCAAAATGCTCGCAAGATTTCTCTCGCTTTCGAGTAGTCACTATTTTTTGGGCCTTTGGATAAAAGTTTTAAAAACATTTGTTCGGTGTGCCAACTTAAATAGTTATCTGCATTTTCAAAATAGGACTTAAGTTTTTTATCAGGCGGTGTATAGCGGCGAAGCTTTTTCAGTAAAACTTGCGCTTGTTCAACTAATTCAATGGCTGCAGGGTAAAACTCATCAGCTTCTTTGAGTTGTATTGTTTGTTTTATATCGGCCTCTAATGCCAATCTAATTTGATAAGAATAGAGGTTTAGGTTTAAGCGATAATCGGCTTTTTCCCCTTTTGATTGGCTAATAAAACGACTTCGAACAAGGGGAAGGTGTAATTGCTTAGAGTAATACGCACTATGACTTTTTACATGGGCATGGAAATAATCTTCTTCGCTCAGTGTGCTGGCGTTAATTCCCATCTCTACGGGTAAGGAAAAATATAAATCAAGGCGTTGTGATTCTTTGGGTAATAGAAGATAACTAAGTTTGATAGACAAACTTTCATCTTGGCTGAGTTTGACTTCTCGGTCGATATTCAATACTCCTTTTAGTCGTTAGAAACACCTTAATTTTAGCATAAATCTATTTTAATAACATGATGTTAAATGTAAGCATGACATTTAACTTGGTTATCTGTGATTTGTCTTAGGTGAATTGCAAAAAATAAGAGGCTTGCTACATTGGCTATTAAATAATGAAAAATGGAAATTGATCATGGGTAACAGATTTAAAATAACATTGCTCGCTGGATTGTTATCAGTTGCAACCTCAGGTGTGATGGCACAAGAAAGTGATGTGTGGCAGTACGAAGATGTGTTTAACATTGAATATGCTGCGGCGCCGCAAGTAAGTCCTGATGGCGAGTTGATAATCTATGAGCGTCGTGCCATGGATATTATGAGCGACAGTACACGCACTAATTTATGGCAATATAACCTTAGTAATAATAGCCATATGCCGCTGCTTTCTGGCAAAGCACAGTATCGTATGGCGCGCTTTTCGCCAAATGGGCAACAACTTGCTTATCTGTCTAATAAAGAGGGTGATAACCAACTTTATGTGCGTTGGCTTAGTAATGAGCAAACAGCGCGCGTAACAAATGTTGCTGAGGGTGTAAGTAATATTAGCTGGTCACCAGATGGCAAGTGGCTCGCTTTTTCAATGTTTAAACCACAAGCAACTAATAGTATCTTTAAAGATATGCCTAAAAAACCAAAAGGTGCGAATTGGGCAGGTACCGCTAAATATATCGACCAAATGAGTTACCGTAGCGACGGTCGCGGGTTTCTGAAAAGTGGTTTTCGTCATATCTATGTTGTACCAGCAGAAGGCGGCACGCCACGACAAGTAAGTAGCGGTGATTTCCATCATGGGGGCCAAATTACTTGGCGTCAAGATAGTAAAGCCTTGTTTATTAGTGGTGACCGCAATAAAGATTGGCAAGATCGTCCCCGCGAATCTGATATCTACCAGATTGATATTGAAAGCGGCGAAACGTCGAACCTAACTAACCGACCGGGGCCTGATGCTGCACCGGTCCTATCGCCAAATGGTAAAAACATTGCGTATTTACGTTTTGATGATAAGAAACTATCGAGCCAAAATAACGACATTTATGTGATGAATTTAGATGGCAGTAAAGTCACTAACTTAACTGCATCGCTTGATAGACCAATCAATTCGCCCAAATGGGATAAAAAGGGGCGCGGTCTTTATTTTAGTTATGATGACTTTGGTCAGAAATACCTAGGCTACGTAAGTTTAAAGGGTAAAATCAAAGAAAAAATAGCAAAACTGGGTGGGCAATCTTTAGGACGTCCATATACTTCGGGTCAGTTTGCTGTGATTGATAATGATGAATTAGTTTATACACATGCAAACAGTGAGCGTCCGGCGGATCTTGCCATTGTCAAAAAAGGCAAAGTACGAAAAATAACGATGCTGAATGAAGACTTGTTGGCGCATAAAACAACTGCAAAAGTTAAAGAACTAACGGTTAAATCCTCAGTAGATAATCGTGATATTCAAGCGTGGTATGCTTTACCGCCTAACTTTGACCCATCGAAAAAGTATCCACTCATTCTAGAAATCCATGGCGGTCCTCATACGGCTTATGGTCCTAACTTTAGTACCGAAGTGCAACTGATGGCCGCAAAAGGCTATGTGGTTGTATGGGCTAACCCGCGCGGAAGCACATCTTATGGTGAAGAATTTGCCAATTTAATTCACCATAATTACCCATCACAAGACTATAACGACTTAATGGATGTAGTAGATGGCATGGTGGCAAAACCGTATGTTGATAATACTAATTTATTTGTAACAGGCGGCTCTGGTGGTGGCGTGTTAACGGCATGGATAGTAGGTAAAACAGATCGCTTTAAAGCTGCTGTTGTCGCTAAGCCAGTAATAAATTGGCTGAGCTTTGCCTTGACGGCAGATGGCTATTCTTATTTTACAAAATATTGGATGCCGGGCATGCCTTGGGATCATGTTGAGCATTTATGGGCACGATCACCATTATCACTGGTGGGAAATGTATCAACACCTACTATGTTATTGACTGGTGAAGAAGATGTGCGCACTCCTATGAGTGAAACTGAGCAATATTACCAAGCGTTGCAATTACGCAAAGTTGAATCAGCCATGGTGCGTATTCCGAAAGCAAGTCATGGTATTGCGGCAAGACCAAGTAACCTGGTCCAAAAAGTAGGCAATATTGTTGCGTGGTTTGAGAAGTATCGCACTGACGCAAACTAAGCGTTAATTAAGCTTAAATAAAAAGCCCCGAGAATATCGGGGCTTTTGTTTTACTTAACTTATTTAGGGGGAAGTTAAATTTGTTTGTTTGCGAGTTGTTGAATTTGCGCTTCAGCACCTAAAACAACATCATCAACAATTTGTTGTACCGATTGTACTTGATGAATAACACCTTGTGATTGCCCAATAAATTGCACACCATGGGCTAAATCACCTTTAATGGTGGCGGCCTCTAGTTTTTCCGTAGCAGCACCAAATAATGACAGCATTTTTATTTTATCAAATTGGGCTACTAAGCCCACCAGCAACTTCCAAAGTGGCATATCAACCATTT
Organism: Pseudoalteromonas piratica; assembly: GCF_000788395.1. Taxonomy (NCBI): domain Bacteria; kingdom Pseudomonadati; phylum Pseudomonadota; class Gammaproteobacteria; order Alteromonadales; family Pseudoalteromonadaceae; genus Pseudoalteromonas; species Pseudoalteromonas piratica. Next base: position 1,064,750 of record NZ_CP009889.1, on the reverse strand, counting down.
TTGCGGCCTTAAACGATTTGATTGTGGCCATAAAGAAATTCATCGGTTTTTTAGTAGCTTTCTCAGCCGCAGGCGTTTTCATTACGCGTGCATATAAACCATCAAAATTCTTCGAATAAATAGTATCCGCAACGCGTTTTTCTACCACAGCATCTTTCACGTTTTGATGAACAGGGCTTTCACTGCTAGTAGCAAAGCGAGACCCCATTGCAACTGCATCAGCACCGAGTGCAAGGGCCGCGACTAAACCGCGGCTATCCGCAAAGCCTCCGGCAGCAATCACTGGAATATCAACAATATCGACAATATTCGGCACTAAACACAACGAGGTAACTTCACCGCCATGGGCAGCGGCTTCATGGCCTGTGACAAGTAGGGCATCTACCCCTGATTTTTGTGCCGCGAGCGCATGCTTTTCGGTCACAACAGTTGCGATGACTTTACCACCATATTTTTTTGCACCGTCAACTAGCCAATCACCTTTTCCTAGTGAGAAGTTGATAACGGGCACTTCAAGTTCGAGTGCAATTTTAGCGTTTTGCTTTGCACCAGGCATCATTAGCGTAATGCCAATACCAAAAGGTTTATCTGTAAGTGAGCGGATTTTAGCAATAGCGTCACGCGTTTGTTGTTGGCTAAGTGGACCAGAGGCTAAAATGCCTAAACCGCCGGCATTACATACAGCTGCTACGAGTTCAGGTGTGGAAATCCAGCTCATTCCTGGAAGCACAATGGGTTTTTCAATGCCGAATAATTGGGTAATGCGTGTTTGCATAATCGCTTTCTCAACTGGTCAGATGTGTTGAGTTTACAAACTATTAACCCAATATGGAATAGGAAATATGCAAGGAGAAGAAAAAAGCCTGCGAATGCAGGCTTTTTGTGTTATTGATTATTCACAAATACCCGACGCGTTGGTGATTCTAAAGCGTAGTTGGGTATCGTTGTAATCACCGTCACCACCTGTGTCATCGCAATCGATGTAACCTGTGTGATTAGCACCAATGGTTGTTTTACAATTGCCATACTTCCAAGTTCGGTTATTTTCTTTAAACTTATAAGTAATCGAGAATGTGCTACCACCTGAAAGTGTGGCTCGCTCAACCCAGCTACTAGTGTTTGCTGGGTATTGCCAGTTTGTGATAGCAGAACCGTTCGATAACACCTTATAACCTTGTGCATAATCAGCACTGCGCTTATGGGCAAAGGCAATGCTAGTACCAGCGGCGAAAGTTAGGCCATTGCCCGACTCAGTAATACATTGAGCTAATGCTTTATTAACGGTAATGTTTACTTGGCTTGTGGCAGTACCGCCATTTCCATCGCTGATGCCATAGGTCACAACCACAAGCCCTTCATAATTGGCTGGTGCTTGATAACGCACTGTACCATTCGCATTAATTGTTGCAGTACCATGGCTTGGGTTAACAGACATCACTGTTAAAGTGTCACCATCAGGGTCATTATCATTACCTAATACATTGATTGCACTTAGTGTTTCACCCTGAGTTACTGTTGCTGAATCAACATTTGCAATTGGAGCAGTATTGGTTGATAAAACAGTTACTTCTAGAACAGCTTGGGCTGTACCATTAGTTTTGCCATCGGTGATGGTGTAAGTGATAGTTGCTTTACCAATCCAACCGGTTGGTGGCGTAAATGTTACTGTGTTATCACTGTTAACGGTTACTTCACCCACACTTGTCACTGCACGAGAAACCGTAAGTGCATCTGCATCTAGGTCAGTGTCATTCGCTAATACATTAAAGCGAGACAGTGTTGTATCTTGATCAATAGTGGTACTGTCATTGTTAGCAACAGGCAAGTTGTTTTGTTTAACACGAACATCAACCAACGCACTGTCTGTTAACCCTTCAGGATCTTTGATTGTATATGTGATCCAATCTTGGCCATAGAAACCTGCATTTGGTGTGTAAGTTAGGTTTTGATTGTTATCAATATCAACAGAACCATTTTGTGCCACAGCTGATACCAGCGTTAAATCATCACCGTTCAAATCAGAGTCGTTCCACAACACATCGATATTATAAAGAGGTGTGTCTTGGAATACCTGAATGCCATCGTCAACTGCAACAGGAGGCTGGTTTACTGAATTAACAACAACCGTTATGTAACCTATGGCAGTACCACCGTTACCATCTGAAACCGTTACATCAATTTTTGCAGTCCCGACGAAATCTTTGTTCGGCGTAAAGTAAACGATGCCATTGCCATCAACTGACACACTACCATCGTTGGTTGTTGCAGAGATTGGTTTTGCATTATCGCCATCTTTATCGGTGATTTTATCAAGCACATTGATAGCATTGTTTTGCGAGTTTTCGTCAACCGCTGTTGAAGCAGGTTGTATAGTCGGCGCATCATTAACTGGTTGAACATCTACTGTGACATAAGCCGTTGCTTGTTTTTCACCATCGGTGATGGTGTACTCAATGCTTACTTCACCATAAAAATCAGCATCTGGTTGATAATTAATTAAATTACCATTCAAGGTTACTTGACCTTTTGATGCGGTTGCGGAAACTAACGTAATTACTTGACCATCTGGGTCTTCGTCATTTTGTAGTGCATCAAAGCCTATTAATGATTCGTCTTCATTGATGGAGACGTTATCGCCACGTGCAATAGGCGCATCATCTAATGGATTTACAGTTACCTTAACGACACCTTGTGCTTGACCGCCGTTACCATCTTCTACCTGGTAAGTAATAGTATCTTCACCATAGAAGTTTTCATTTGGCGTGTAGCGCAGACTGCCGTCTGATTTAACTTCTACTTTACCATTAATAGCGGTTGCAGAAACCGCTTTAGCCGGATCGTCATCCACATCAAAAATATGTTGCGTTAAATCGACAACGTTATTTTTTGAGTCTTCGTCAACGACAATGGCTTTTTCAGTGGTAGTAGGGTCGTCATTAACAGCATTGACTGTTACCACAACCACAGCACTGTCAGTGAATTCGCCATCAGTTACGGTGTAATGGATGGTGTCTTTACCGAAGTAGTTATCATTTGGTTGATAACTTAATGTGCCTGTAGCACTTATTGTAACAATACCGTTATCAGCAGTTGCCTGTGTCACAGTTAACTTATCATTGTCTGGGTCGGTATCGTTTGACAGCACATCGATAACATCGATTTTAGTGTCTTCGTCTGTTTGCGCTTCATCATTATTTGCATTAGGGGCATCGGTTTCACCTGTAATCAGCACATTAATTTTGCCTGTTACAGAGCCGCCATTACCATCAACCACCGTGTAACTAATTTGGTCATTACCAGCATAGTTAGCATTTGGCGAATAGCTTAAAGTACCGTCTGGGTTGACTGTTACGTCACCATGGTCTGCCTGTGCAGATGTGACTGTTAGTGTGTCGCCATCTACATCATTGGTGTAAGGTGATGTATCAATAATCTCATTTTTTGCATCTTCTGTAACAGTCAAAGACGCAACCTCAGCTGTTGGTAAGTCATTAACCGGCGTCACCGTGACAGAGATTTTGGCATTTAACTCTTTTTCACCATCAGTAACGACAAATACGATTTCATCGTCACCGAAATAGTTTTCATTAGGTTTGTAGGTAAACTGACCGTTACCTTCATCAATTAACTGACCATTTGTCGCAATAGGTAGGCCCACAATCGTTAAAGCTTCGCCTTCGGGATCAGTAATACCTTGTAATAAATTGATGTGCTTGATGGCGACATCTTCTTTGGTGGTTAAGCTACGGTCAGTTTGACGAGGCTCGTCATTAACAGGTGTTATTTCAACGGTTACTTGGCTACTAGCAACACCACCGCGACCATCGCTAATGCTGTAAATAATAATATCTTTGCCATAGTAGTCAGGCTTAGGTTGATAGTTGATGCTATTGTCATCATTTACAGTAACAACACCATGAAGCGCCTTTGGCACGTCTAAAATAGTGAGCGGGTCGAAATTTGGATCTTCATCGTTTGCAAGCACAGCAATCGATTCAGCGAATTCATCCTCGGCAATGGTTAATTCATCTGGGTTAGCAATTGGCTCAGCATTGTCATCATCGTTAATGAACACATTGCCAACAACCTGATCAACCACTAATGCAAAACTTTCACTCTGCTCAAATTCATCATTAGGCAGTGTGGCAACTTTAACAAAAATTGTGTCTGTATTTTCTGGTACGGTAACATTTTGTGTAGTGGCAAGCAGCAGTGTTTGCCAACTTTGGCCAAGATCAAAGCTAATTTCTACCGTTGTATCATAATCATCTTGTGCAATGGCATTACCGTCTTGTAGTTGGAACGGGTAAGTAATTTCTCGTTCAACTTTGCTATCCAGACTAATTTCGAAGGTAGTTGAAGCGCCTTCTGATACAGGATCTGGCATAGCAATAACAGACATTACCTGTGGCTTTGGAGCTGTGCCGTCTGATACTGCAACAGATTTAGTAACTTTATCACTGTCTTCAAACCATGCGCTTAACTCAAATGCTTCGTTTTCTTCAATCGCGTCATCCACCATTGACGTTACTTTTACTAAGACATTCAGGCTTTCTGACAGCACGTTTACGGAAGTATTATCAATCAATGACATATCTTGCCATGTGGTGCCATTATCTAAAGACACCTGACCATAGTTTAAAAAGTCAGCATTTGTAGTGTCCCCTAAACCTGCAACATTAAAACGCAATGACTGAGATTGTGCTAATTTGCGGTCAAACATGATATTGAAGATGACCTCTTCACCTTCCATAATTGGGTTTTTATCAACACTAATGAAATCGATAACGGCTTTTACAGGCGTTGCATCAATCAGTAATACAGGTGCTGCTATTAGATCGCTCTGTGTATCTTCAGTCCAAGCATTCAAGGTAAGCATTTCAATTTCTTCATTCGCTTCCTGATCTTTAAGAACCGATACGCGCACTAAGAAATCTTGTGTATTTTCAGCAAGTAAGAATGAAGCTTCAGATGTTAAATCAATCGGTTGCCAGAATGCACCATCATCAAAAGAGTACTCAGCTTGCGTGGCAAAGTCTGTCGCAGCTGTTGCGTCTTGTGTTTCAAGCGCAATAAAGACATTTTGAGCACTTGGAATTTGCTTATCCAGAGCTAATTCGAAGACGGCATAATTACCCTCTGTTACTTCGTATTCACGGGCATTATTGCTTTCTAAACGCGCCGGAATTGAATCAGGGTTATCAAGAATTTCAGCAATCGTTGATGTATCTGCGACAGTGAATTGATAACTTTCGGTCTGTTCTACTTCCTGGTCGGTTAATGTTGTCACCTTAACTTGGAACTGGTTAATTCCCTCAGGAATTGAAATTTCAAGATCATCAACTAGGGTTACTTGCGTCCAGGTAGTACCATTATCAGTGGTGTACTCAAGTAAAGAGGCATAGTCTTTATCTTGTGTTGCTTCAATGTCTTTCAGTGCAAGTGAGTATTTAACTACAGCAGAAGTTGCTTCAGCTAACAACACAGTAAAGGTTTGGCTTTCACCTTCTTTTACCTGTTTACTATCAAGGAAAATACCAGAAATTTTCGGTGCTTGGTTGCCAGCTTGATTATCAATAATAAGCGTTTGCGTTTTACGGTCGATGCCATCATCTTTGCCCCACGCGGCGAGAATTAACGCTTCGCTTTGTTCATCGACTGAGTCTTTTAGGGTATTTACCTTCACATCAAAGCAAGTTAAACCTTGTGGAACAGCAACCGTTGCAGCGCTCGCTAAGTTTATTTCGTTGGTGAAAGATACCCCTTGATCAAAACTAACAAACGCAGTGGTATCAATATCTGCAATCGTTGCAGTATCTGGGTTTATTTCTAGGTAGTAATCTTGTGTTTGGCTGGTGGTACCATCTAAACACACGTTAAATAGTGCGGCATTGCCTTCTGTTACTTTAAATGGTGTTGCAGTAATACTAGCAACCTCAGGGAAATCACCAGAGTTTTCGCTGCGATCGCTGATAGTAACGGTTGCAGTTTGTGTATCCTTGCCACCACTAATTAGATACGCTGCTAAATTAAAGTCTTCAGTACTTTCAGCTTCATCATCACGCCAAGTATGTACTCGAACATCGACATACTCAGTACCTTCAGGAATGCGAGGTCGCTGCTTAGACGACAAATCATATTCCATTGGCCATGTAATGCCACCATCAAGCGATATTTCTGCAAGTGGGTTGTAATCTTTAGATGCTTCAGCAGCACCTTCATTTAATCGTAGGCGTAATTTTGTATCTTCTGTTAATGCTTGATTAAATTTAACTCTGAAAGTAACAAATTCGCCTTCTTCAACGTTACTGTCTAAGGCGAATACAGAATGCACCGCATCTTTTGCAAGGTCGAGGTCTGCATCTTCATCATGCAGACGCACAATTTCAAATTCATGGTCAGATTGGTCAGCTCGGTGCCAAGCATGAAGTTTTAAGGCTTCAAATCCTTCTTCTAAATCGTCTTCATAGGATTCAAATTGAATGTCGACATATCGCCCACCAGGTGGCACTAAGATTTGTTTACGTGTTGCTAGGTCAACGTTTTCTACGAATGTTTCGCCGCGGTCAAAAGAGACTTTTGCAAGCGTTGAAAAATCATCACCTTTAGTTGCAGATGAGCCTTCAATTTCAAGGGTTAGAGGTGTTGGTAATACTAACTCTTTATTGAATTTCAAGCGGTACTTAATGGTACGGCCTTCTTCTACTAAATCATCAGTATGACGTGAGTAAACAGCATTTACACGCAAATCACCCTGATTACTTGAAGGGTCTAGAATATCTTGATTAAGTGTTAAGCGGTCTGAAAGCGTCTCTCGGTGCCATGCTTCAAGTGTGAAATATTCGGTATTTTCATCTTTGCCATCATTATTTAGGCCAATCAAAATATCAATATGGCGGCCACCAGGTGGGACGCTTATTTTTTGAGGGCTAGCAAGATCAATGACGTATGGATAGCTTTCACCACGATTAAACGAAACAAATGCTGTTGTATCAAAATCTTGTCCTTTTTGTGCAGTGCCGCTACTAAGTTTTAGATTAAGATCCTTTTCTTCATCTAGGTCTTTGTTGAATTTAACACGCAGATGCGCTTCATCACCTTCTTCTGGGCTTTTATCTAAGCTGTATACTGCACTGATTTTGTAATAGCTATCTTCACCACCCGATGAACCAGAGTCACCTGTGCCACAGTTTGCGGCAGCTAAGTCAGTAAAACGATGACTGCTTGTCGATAAATAGCTGAGCGATGATTTACCCATATCATAAGCAAAAAATTCAGAGCCACCTAAGTTGTCTTGGCGAGAAACAATTAATTCACCAACATGGTTTTTAGCTGCCCCAGTCGCTAAAGCCAAATTGTGCTTATTAACAATTTCAACGGTTAATGCATCTGTATCGACACGATAAATACTGTTTTTGCTCACTAAATATAAGGTGTCACCGATGAAGGTTAAATCACCCCAGTTCTTATCTTGTTCATTACGAAAGCCGGTTAATTCACCGTAAATTGACGCATAACCAGTGTTTGGATCGATAGTGAAAAGTGTATCGTCATGTGCAGCCCACAATAGGTTTTGATCAGGGTCACTCACAAGGCGGTAGGTAAACTTTGTTTTACCAACTTGATGATGAGAACCTGCATTAATATCGTAGTAAGCTAAGTAACTTACGCCATTAGTTTGAGGCACTGAAACATAATATAAACGCTGATTGTCTGTATCTAATGCAATCGCAGCAGAATCGTATAAAGCGATTGAGTTCGACAGGCTTTGACCTGTGTATTCATCTAGTGTGTGAATAACACCTTGACCAGCATCACTTGCAATACCATACATAGGACTATGGCACTTCGAATGTGCAGAAAATCCAGAGGTAGCAAGGGCTGCACACACAAGTGTACGAACAGCATTTAGTTTCATAGGGGCTCCAAATTGCTAACAGCTTATAATTAGTGGAAATTTTTTCGCGATTTTACGCGAAATAGGTACGGAAATAAAACATTTATCGGAAAAAAATATGAGAAAGTTATTACACTTTATCACACTGCGTGGGTGTTCAATTCAGAGAATATGAATATCTATTCAGTACTATTTTCGCGATGGTTTGACCTTATATTGACTTTGGACTTTATGTTAATTGCTTAGCACGCTTTTGATGGTATTGTTGTTGTGAACTAATAATAAAAACGACAGGAATTTATGCATGAATAAAACACTGCTTGCCCTCGTATTATCGAGTTTTTCATTGGGTACATATGCATCAAGTGACCTCAATTCACTCTTTAAACAAACTGAACCAAAAGTGATTGAGTGGCGACGTGATTTCCACCAAAACCCCGAACTTGGTAACAGAGAAACACGCACGGCTGGCATTGTGGCAGCACACTTAAAATCATTGGGCATGGAAGTCGAAACAGGTATCGCTTATACCGGCGTAGTGGGATTATTAAAAGGTGCTAAACCAGGGCCAACCGTTATGTTACGAGCAGATATGGATGCATTACCCGTAACCGAAAAAACAGATGTGCCTTTTAAGTCGACAAAAACGACTAATTATCGCGGTGTTGATGTAGGCATAATGCATGCATGTGGCCATGATACCCATGTTGCTATGTTAATGGGGGCTGCAGAAGTTTTGGCAAACATGAAAAGTGAGCTAGCTGGTAATGTGATGTTTGTTTTTCAACCTGCTGAAGAAGGCGCACCACAAGGTGAAGAGGGTGGTGCTGAATTGATGCTTAAAGAAGGTATTTTTAAAAAATACAAACCAGATGTGGCCTTTGGTTTACATATCACTTCAAAATTAAATGTTGGCCAAATTGGTTATCGCAGTGGTCCGGCAATGGCCAGTGCGGATCGCTTTGAGATTACCGTTAGAGGGGAGCAAACTCATGGTTCAACGCCATGGGCAGGCGCAGATCCAATTGCTGCCGCGGCGCAAATCGTGACAGGGGTAAACCATATTGTCAGTCGCCAAATTAATATTACTAAAGAACCTGCAATTGTGTCATTTGGTAAAATAGCCGGTGGAGTTCGTAACAACATCATTCCAGAAGAAGTGGAAATGGTAGGCACAATTCGTAATTTTGATATGGACAACCGTCAACAAATTTTTGAAAAGATTAAAACCACGGCAGAGCATATTGCGATGTCGTCTGGCAATACTGCACACGTGACGATTTACGAAGGGTATCCGGTTACTGTTAATGACCCTAAGCTGACTAAAAAAATGCTACCGGCTCTTGAAAAAGTGACGGGCAAAGGGAACTTAATTGAAATGCCTAAGATTACTGGGGCGGAAGATTTCTCGTTTTATGCAATGGAAGTTCCGGGGCTATTTGTCTTTTTAGGAGGCACACCAAAAGGAATTGACCCTAAAGATGCACCGAGCAATCACTCGCCATACTTTTACGCAGATGAATCATCGTTTAAATTAGGGACAAAAGCATTGACCCATTTTACCCTTGATTACATGGCGCAAGCTAAGTAAACAAATATTAAAAACGTAAAAAGTAACAGGTTACTTTTTACGTTTTTTCCAGTCATGAAATTTTGTATGTACGCCCTGTGTAAGTGAGGTGAAGTAGTCTTCTAATACATCAACACCATATAAAATACCGACAACCAATACGCTTAATTTGATTGCGCTAAGCTCACCAGCAATATCAATCGCTACACCTATAGCGGCAAGTACCCAAATCGTTGCTGCAGAAGTCACACCGACTACGATACCGTCCTTTGCAAGCATGACGCCCGCGCCTAAAAACCCCACCCCCGTGACAATTTGTCCGATTATACGAGATGTATCTGTCACATCATTATTTAATGAATTAGATGCTGCAATGAACATATAAGTGCCAAGCACTATTAGGGCAGAAGTGCGAATTCCAACGGGTTTCCCACGTAACTGTCTCTCCAAGCCAACAATAAAGCCGCAACAAATTGCGGCCGCGATTTTGGACCATGCAAAAGGGCTTACATCAAAAAATGTTAATAATTCCAATGTTTCTTCGTCTCATTATTAGCTAATCAGCTGATTATCAAGTGTCGTTGATAACTCATTCGTTTCAAGTCGCGTAATTAATAATTGGTCCACCCGAATACCGTCTATATCAACAGCTTCAAATTTAAATTCTGCATGGAACACGTAATCGGCACACTTGGGCATGCGTTTCATTTTATAAATAATAAATCCTGCTATAGTCTCGTAATAACTTTCGTCGGGAAACTCATCAATTTCAAGTAGTTTTTTTATATCGACTATTGGTGTTGCACCATCGACTAACCAAGAATTTTCATCTCGCTTAACAATTTGTTGATCGTCATTATAAGGTACCAAATCACCCATAAAGCAGTTCATTAAGTCTTTTAGTGTGATTACGCCTACAACAAGCGCATATTCATTCACTACGACAGCAAACTGTGTGGAAGCCGATTTAAATGCATTTAATGCGTCTGAAAGCGTCAATGTTTCAGGCAAATACAACAAATCTTTGTTCAACGCTTGTAAACTGAGTTCGGCTTTTCCACCATTCAATAATTGATGCAAAATTGTTTTTGATTCGATTGTGCCAAGTAAGTTGTCTAACTGTCCATCACACACAAGAAACTGATGGTGTGGATTTTCTAAAATCTTATTACTAATGGTTTCACTGTCATCATTCATATTGAAATAAACGATTGAATCACGGGTCGTCATTACCGTTGGCAGTGTTCTACCTTCAAGTTCAAATAGATTGCCAATTAAATGGTATTCTTGTTGTTGCAAAGACCCGTCTTGAGCACCTGCTTCCATAACTGCAACAATATCTTCAGTGGTGACAACTTCTTCTCGTTCGGTCGGCATTTTAAAAAGTCGAAGCACGACATTGCTGATACCATTAAAAAACAGCACAAAAGGCGTTAAAGAAAACGTTAACCAATTCATTAGTTTAACAACTTTTATTGCCACTGTTTCTGGCATGATCATGGCAATACGTTTTGGCAACAAATCGGCAAATAAGATGAACAGTGATGTAATCACTAAAAACGACAGTAAAAAACTGATTTGTTCAGCTAATTCCCCGGTGTAAACAAAACTAACTATTTGAGACATATATGGGCTGAGCGTTTGCTCACCAATAATGCCACCCAAAATGGCAATGGCATTTAACGCAATTTGGATCATGGCAAAAAAGCTACCGGGCTTTTCTTGAAGATCGAGTACGGCTTGGGCATTTTGATTGCCTTCATCAGCGATAACACGAAGTTTAATTTTTCGCGCAGCAGCGATTGCTATTTCAGACATCGCAAATAAAGCGCCAAGAATGATTAAAATGCTTATACCCAACAAGTCACTCATAGTGTTCTCCAAACTAAAGATGAGCATATGCTTTTTAATGTGAAATACGTTAAAAAGCGCGCAATTATTAAGCAACTTTAGGTCCGCTGCAATCTATTTTTGAAATTATTTTTTATTCATTAAAATCAATGGCTTGGTGGTGGTTTTGCGGTGGGCCAAAACGGGTGGAGGTGAGAGTAAAAAAACAGAGTGGGTTCAGTAATGTGCTTTGGCTTTTTGTATTTTAGTTAAAAACACTTTGCCAGCGAGTACACCTGAAATAAACCCAAAAAAATGACTACTCCAACTCACTCCAGGTATAAATTGGGTGAGCGAATAAATAACGCTGGCGTACAAAAAACAGATAATTCCCGCCAAAATCACATTAAAGATATTACGACTGAAAATAGCATTGCTGATAATATAGCCGATCAGACCAAACACTAAGGTACTCGCACCTGCATGGACCCCTTCGCTTGCAAACATCCACACGGCGCTGCCTGCAAGAAACGTAATGAAACAATACACTAAAACAAATCGCTTTGTACCGTGTTGCAAAACGATAAAAGCAAGAACAGCTAAAGGTGCAGCATTTGAAAAGAAATGTTGCCAGCTATGGTGAATAAACGGCGCAAAAGGAATACCAATTAACCCCTGAGTGGTACGGGGGTAAATACCAAAATTTGAGACTAAGCCATTGGAGAGTGTATTTAGCAGTTGCACCGCAAAAAGGATACATAAATAGATAACAATAACTTTTAGTGGCTGCTTTATATGCATAAACAATCTGCTTCAAAAATAAATTTTGTCAGTTTAGCTTGCTCAAAGGGTACATTTATCAAACTTACTTTTACTCGTTTAACAATACTTAATTTTTAGAATTTTAGTTCAACTGCGATTAGATAATGTTAAAAGTGAGCCCGCACCAATAAACACTGAACCTGAAAGTCGATTAAACAGAGTTAATCGTGCTTTTGTGAATAGCCATTGTGAAGATTTAATCCCAAGGAAGACATAAGCCATTAACCAACTCAGTTCCAGCACTACAAATGTACTGGTAAATATAACATATTGATTTAGAAGAGAGCCATCAGGATTAATAAACTGAGGGAAGAGGGCGGTAAAAAATATAATAGCTTTTGGATTGCTCGCTCCAACAATAAACCCATTAAGAAAATGACTAAAGCGATTACGCTTTTCACACTTTTGACTTTGACTCAGTGCCAAAGTTTCACCGTCAGAAAGTAATGCTTTTATCCCGAGATAAACTAAATAACCTGCACCAAGCCACTTGATTACATTAAAAGCAAGTTCCGAAGTGGCAATTAACACGCCTAACCCCATGAAAGAAGCGCTGAGAATTAGCGTAATAGCACATAAACTACCCATCGCAGCATAAGTAGCGGCGCTTTGGCCAGAATTAACTGCCTTGGTCATACATAAAAGGGCGCTTGGCCCAGGTGACGCTGTTAAAATGAAAACTGAGACGAAATAAAGCGTCAAAATACTCAAATCCATGGTGCTACCTTAAGTTCTTTTTCATTAAACTAGCATTAAAAAAACAAAACAAAGACATCTATTTGTTGATTATTTAATTTTTTCATAATGCCTCACGCTTGAAATATTGACCAATGACACAACTACTTATGTAAGGTCGGAGGTAACTGTGCTAAAAAAATCACTCTTAATTTTGCTTGTTGTAATCGCACTGCTACCGTTTAATTTGGCGCGTGTGCTGGTTGTTTCTGAGCATGCTATTTCAATTACACAACAACACGTTAAGCGTGTTAGAAGTGACATTGTTATTCAGGTATTTTTACGACCTAAGCCATTTAATAACATTAATGAGTGTTTATCATGTCTCTCTTCAGGTGGATTTTATCAGTCACCGATGATTAATTTTCTAATGAGAGAAAGTTACTTATTCAACAAATCACATAGCAAGATTTAATTCTGTTCTATTTATTTGAAGTTCATAAGTAAAAATAAGGATTAATATGGTACAAGCAATTACCTTGTTTGTTTTGGTTTTGCTGTGGCTTTTTTTGATGTTACTTTGCTGGAAAATGATTGGCTGGGCTAAGCGCCGGAAAACAAGCGCAGTTGTCTTTGGTGCACTTGTTCATATGGTGCTTCCCGATCCAAAAATAGAGCAAACGATGACTATCGTAAGAGAACAAAAAGAAGAGAAAATACAACCAAGTAACAAACAAAAAGAAAAATAACGAAAGCCAGCGATTGCTGGCTTTTTTATATTACGTTTATTTACAATCGGCTCTTGTCAGAGTAACGAAGAATCTCGTACTATCTCAACTATATATAATAAAAAGGATTTTCTTTTGAAAACGTTGAGTTTAGTTACGCTAATTTTAGCAACTGTAGCCCTTGTAGGGTGTGAATCTACCCCTGAAGTTAAACCGCGAATGGCTCGTTTTAACAGCCCAGAAGTTCATAGCCAGCCGTTTAATTTTAAGTTGGCAGTAGGCACTGATACCTCCAATGAAATATCAATTAACAACACTAAAAAAGCAGATAGGGATTCAGCGCTTCGCTTTTCCGCCGCAATGACCTTAAGTCATGGGTTTGAAGCCCGCTATGTTGATAATGGTGAGCAGCAACTTAGTTTAAAGTACCAATGGCTCGGTGCACCTGAGGAAGAAAAGCAAAGTGGTAACTTCTCGCTTGCGACTAGTGCTGGTTATATTCTTTCAAAACGCAAGGAACATACGACGCGTGCTTATAATAATTGGTCACTGGAACAAAAAAGTTATGACTTATCACTGATTGCGGGTTATCGTTTTAATAGGCAGACCCTAATGTATGGTAGCGTATTTTACCAAGATGGCGATATTGATGGGAAATATTACCTCACTGAGAGCTACGATGATGTAAACAATGAACAAATAAACCCGGGCTGTGGTTATGATAGAACGTGTGTTGGTTCACACTTTACGGATAAAGGTAAAGCTTATGGTGCAAGTTTAGCCTTAGAGTATGAATTTTTAACTTGGTTAGTGTTAACTGGCGAACTTGTACATCATAAAGCGGACTGGTTTAACCGAAGCAATAATGAAACCGGTGCCAATCTTAATCTTGAGTTCCGTTTTTGATATCAATTGCATTAATTAACAGGTTACTTATTGCGACAGAAAAATGGTTCATAAACAAGGCGAAAAATTTAACGTGTAGTTGCTCTACATGAGAATTTTATAACGCGGTTAATGAGGCGTTTAACTCGCTAAAGTGACAAAATAGTTAATAAAAGTGGTATAAATAAAGCCTGCATATGCAGGCTTTATTCTTTTTACAGTGATTGAAAGTAAGTCTCTAAATCATCTGAACCACCAATGTGTTTACCACCAATAAACACTTGCGGCACAGTATCACGACCAGACATTGCTTTTAAGCTGGTGTGTGATGCATCTTTGCCAATTACAATTTCTTCATAGTTGTAACCATGCTTATCTAAAAGGCGCTTCGCATTTTGGCAGTACGGGCAGTTTGGTTTAGTAAACAACGACACTGGTTTTGGTTTCACAGCATTAGGATTAATATAATCTAACATTGTATCTGCATCGGATACTTCAAACGGGTCACCTTCAACCTCTGGCTCGATAAACATTTTTTCAATAATACCGTCCTTCACTAGCATAGAATAACGCCAGCTACGTTTACCAAAACCGATATCGCTTTTATCTACTAACATGCCCATGCCATGGGTAAATTTGCCCGTACCGTCAGGAATAAGTCTAATGTGTTCAGCTTCTTGTTCTTTAGCCCAAGCCGCCATGACAAAACTATCATTTACGGATACACATAAAATATCGTCAACACCATTCGCTTTAAATGTATTGGCTAGTTCATTAAAACGCGGCAAATGAGTTGAAGAGCATGTAGGTGTAAATGCCCCCGGTAGTGAAAATACAACTACGGTTTTACCTTTAAAAAGGTCATCTGAAGTGAGTGTTTGCCATTGATTGTTTGCAAAAATAGGCAAGGTCACTTTTGGTACAGTCTGTCCAGAAATATCGTTTAACATATTACGCCCTTAATTTGGTTTTTGTTGAATTGGGATAAGTATGTCTTTTACTAAGCAATCAATCCAATGAATTATACTGTTTAATTCAATCTAAAAAATAAATTAATCGCATTCATGAGTAAAATACAGGTTGTTAGCTTTGATTAATTACAAAATAAGAATAAATATCATCATAATGACGTATCAAATCTGGCTCTCTCTACTACTATAATGTTGGTAATAGAGAAAAGTTGGGGCAATCATGAAAATCTATTTAATTATTTTGTTAACCGCATTAATAGCTGCGTGTGGAGGCGGTTCTTCTTCCAATGATAATGATGGTGTTGTGCCACCTGTAACAGGTGTTGAGCAAGCTAAATTTTCTTTGGGGGTAAGTGATGCACCAGTCGACGATGCAATCGCTGTGGTACTTGAAATTGATACAGTTAAAATTATTAAACTTAATGACGCTGGCGATTCAAGCGAAGAAATTTTAGTGGAAGAGTTTGCAATGGAGGATGGTTCTACAGCAACCTCAGTTGTAACAAACTTACTTGATTATCAAGGGGCGGATCAAAAGAAAATCATTGATGAGTTAGCGGGTATTGTGCTTGACGAAGGGAGCTATCAATTAGAACTTGTGATAATCGACGCAGGCTCTTATGTTGAACTTGATAATGATGCCACGTTATACGCAATTAAAATACCTAGCTCGCGTTTACGCCTTGGTGAATTTGCAGTGGATGCAAGTCTACAGCAAGTGGGTGATACACCTGCTTATACTATTGAATTTGATTTAAGAACGTCTCTTGTGCAACGTGGCAATAACCCAGCACAAAACGGCTTTATCTTAAAACCGCACGGCGTAAAAGTTGTTGGTAGCTCAGGTACTATTGCGGGTACTGTTTCGTCTGAAAATCTAAACTTAGGTACATGCACTGTGTATATGTATCCGGGTGATTCTACTGAGTTTGGGGATTTGTTTGATAGTGAAGATGAAGCGTTTGAAGGGGAAGTGCCAACTGCGACTGCGCCACTTGCATCGACCGTTGTTACAACTGAGGGCACCTTTGAGTTTGGTTTTGTATCTGCGGGTGACTACATGGTGGCATTACGCTGTGATGATCTGGTGGATGACAACATTCAATTCGATGGATTAGTGATCCCATCGCCTGAAGGTCAAAGTACATTTATTACAGTAACCTCAGGCAATACAAGCGAAGCTAACTTCTAATTAAACACCACACGCGTTATGGCAGCGATTGATATAGGCAACAATATTTGGCTTATTTTCAATCGCTGTTTTTATTGGTGTATTTAGCTTGCCATTCAATAAATTAGTGAGTGTTGCGTAAGCGGCTGCGTCATACTGTGTCATGCGCTCGGTAACAAAATAAGTTTTATCACCTAAAATAGAAGCCAAGTGCTCAATTGCTTCTATGGCAAAGTCATAGACTTATGTTTTATGATGGCGGCCTAACCCTTGAGCATAAATACTTTTAATAAGGTTCTTTCGCACCAAATTTGGAACAAATAATTTTAACAGTGCGGGCATTTTTGAAAATAGTTCTTGCTTAGTTAAAGGCCAAAAATCATCATCTACCCAGCGACTATAGACTAAGCACCAGTATAATTTCTCTTCTACTAATTCTTTAATTAGATAGCCAATTGCATGTTGTTCTTTAGTAAGATCTGCATCGTGCTTGGCATTTTTCTCAAGGGTCGCTAGGATAATATTGGAGTCGGCTATCAATTCTTTGTCAATAATGGCAACAGGGAACTTCTTTTTTGGCATTTTTTTCAGAGTCAATGCGATATTTTACTTGGTAGTCGATGTTAGCTAGTTTGCAATACGCTTCGAGTTTAAGTGCAAATGGACTTGCATTAGTGAGTCCAAAAGCCGGTGGGAATTCATATATGGTAATCATCTTACTTTCCTTGTTGTTTTTAAACATAATACGCTGTAGTTTTGTCAGCGAGTGTCAGTAGCTAAACTCACCAAAATTAAAATTGTTATACTTGTGTTTGGTATGCAAGTGTTCGATAGCTAGACTAAATTATAAAAATAGAACAAATAACACTATGTCAGAAATCCTCTTATTAATTGAAAATAATCCGCAACTTGTTCTGTGTACCTTAATTATACTCATCGCTATAATTTTTTATAAAGAACGCGTTTCACGATCTTCTTCTTATCAAACGAAAGCGGTAAATGAAGCACATTTGAAATTATTTGAGATGACAGCAACGCAGCTTATTGCATTTCAGAGTATTTTAGGTGAAATGATCTACCGCCATAAATCAGTTATAGCTGATGAACTTGATAATGCGTCAAAAGCCTTCTTAGAAGACATTAATGCGGTGGTGGAATTAAACAACCCTAAAAAAGAAGCACAATTAAAAAAGCAATTGCTTCAACTTATAAGTGATAAACGTCAAATTGTGGCGAATGATCGCTTGAAAATAAGTTTAGCTGTAAAACAATTAGAATTACTTGCGTCCAATGATTTAGCGCTTTGTATTTTTAATATTCAAGGTAAAATAATGACTATGATCCAGCATACAGATGCGTATTTAATGCATTTAGCGAGTGTTGCTGAAAGCCCGTTTGATTCAAGGCTACAAACTAAATTGGCATTGAATGACGATGATCAAACGGCATTGCTGGCCTTGATAGATGAATTGAACGGCCAATTTAAAGAAGAGAAAAAGCGCCTTATTTAAGGCGTTTTAATTTATCGCTGGGCCTTGTTTGATAGCGGTATTGTTACTTTGATTTTGTTCTCTCAACCTGATATTTACTTGTTTTTTATATCTGTAAAGTACGTATAGACCAATAAAAGCATGCGCTAAACTTAAACCGATAAAAAGCCCTTGGCTGCCGGCAAAATAAACTCCCCCTAAACCTAATAACGGTACACTCACTAAGCGATGGATAAGAATTACTTTACTTGCCTCTTGCACACAACCAATTGCATTTAGACAAGAGGGTGCTAAAAGTGCGACAGCTAAAAAGAAGTAGGTAAGAGGCACATAGTTGAGATAGTTTAAAATGACTCTTTTTTGCTCACAATCTGGACATAAAAAGAATAAAACATCACTTTTAAATATCAATAATAAAATACTAATTAAGCTTTGAACCAATAGTAGCGAAATTAGTACATGGCTGATTATCTGTTTGCAACGCGTGATCTGTTTTGCCCAATAGTTAATGCCAACAAGCGCAGGTACGGATGCTGTAAATACCATGGGTAAGGCCAAAAATAACATCTCTAAGCGGAAAACAATGGCAAATGCACCTATATATTCTGTGCCGATACGGCTCATAAAAATGGTAAGAATAAATACTGAAAGGGCAGGAGCAAGTTGTTGTAAAGTTAGCAGTAATGAAATCCGTTTGTCGCTGAATAAAGTTTTGAGACAAATAACCTTAAAATCTATACGTTTGTAAACGATAAAAATAGCCATTGCGAGAAGAGCAAAGCAGCTATCAACAACAAAATGAAGTTGTGCAAGGTCTGAAATCAAAGTGAGGCTTTGGCTATTTATAACTAATAACAACAGTAAAGTTTTGCTTGTCATCCAAGCGAGTAAATACATAGCAGAGAAATGACACCAACCCAATGCACGCATCATGCTACTACTTTGCCAAACCAATACGAGCGGTAAAAATGAGGCAATTTTATATTCGTAAAAGAGTGCTATTTCACTTTGATAATGTGCTAATTCAGCTTGGTTAAATTGTAATAGCCAGTTATTTAGATTGACTAGTTCGCTGTAGCTGTCTTTGAAAAAATACATTAGAAGTAGTAAAACGCTCGTGACACAAAATGTAAAAATGAAAAGCGTCGGAATAAATGATTTTTGATGGTGCTGTTCTTTTACCAAAATCATATTTGAACGGACTGCAATGGAAATCGCAACGGCATTCATGGAGATAACAAGCGGTAGAAAATACCCAAATAGTGACAAGCTATTATCATTGTGCGTTGCGATAAGGCTTGATTCAAGCACGTCAAAGAGCAATAACATAAAAATTGCGGGCATCAATAACGAGCTGGAATTAACGATGGCACGCCAAGGGGAGTTAACCAAAAAAGGGTGATGATTTGCTTGTTGCATTATGATGCTATTGATTTTGTGATCATAAATGCAGCATACAAAAATAAATACGTGCAAATGTGTATAGAATGTAAGTGTTTATGTCACTGATAGAATAAATAAATGCAAACTACGGATACTTGTTATAACAGGTTGACATGTATTTTTATTACGTTCATTTACTGCTTTAATTAAACTACAAAATCAATTTGTTGAATAAGACCTACGTTACCATCATTGTTAAGATAAAAACTAGATTCTCGAATTGCCCCTTTCAATTCGCCATTACCATTCCGGATATTTAAGGGGGAATTAACACTTTGTGTTGCAATAGCGCCTATATTCGCCTCGTTTAAAGAAATTAACTTATCTTTTTGGTTATTTTTAATCCATACTTTTAACGAATCAAAAATTACGTCATTCTCATCAATAAAACCGTTACCATCTTCATCATATTGCGAAAGCTCCGCAAAGCCATTGCCGCTCAAAGCACCAAATAATTCTTGTCCGTCATCAATTTTGCCATTGTTATTGCGATCAAAAGCGAGGTAACCATAACCTTTTTCTAGCTGAGTTATTGTGTCTTTGTTACCATCTGCATCTATATCGAATTGATATGAACTTTCCCCAAGTGCAACAGGCTTGTTAGTAAAACTGATTACCAGTGGATCTTTCATATTGATAGTTTCAATTGAACGCTGGTACTCAGTATAGTTTTGTTCAAAGTTGAGCTTAAATTCAAAACTAATGTCACGACCTGCAACCGTTGTGAGCTTTCCTGACATTTTGAGCGAGTTGGCTTGGTGTTCATGGTGAAGCTCTTCAACAATTACTTTGATAGGACCTTGCTGTTCAGAGTCATTTTGAGTGGTTGGTAACGTTTTTGTAGTTGAATGCATGTGTTCAATGTCATTACTGTTAAACCATTCAATATCTTTTCCTGCCAGTTTTTGAACTAACAGTTTAAGGATCATCACCTTGGCATTGTCTTTCATTTCAAGAGTGGCGTGTTGGTCTTGTACCTCGTTTATTTGACCCTCAGCCGTGGAGGCTATTGGTGTTTCAATGCGTTTTTTTACAAATTCACTAACATGATGATTTTCAAGTGTTACCGCTGAGCTGTCAATTTTCATAACAAAACCACCTTACAAGGATACGTAACTTCTTATCGGCAGGGGAGGTTTAAAAATTAACCACTTTGTGAGCGGAGATCTATTCTTATCAAAACCAAGAATTGTTCAGTTTGAAAACAATTAGCGTAACGTAAAATGTTTTACTTTTTTTAAAAACAGAGTTAAATGCTATATTGGCAATGTATTATATCTTGGATATCCCAATAGTGTCGGTTGTATTATTTGCTATAGCCCTGATTATAATGGCTATCTTTAACAAAATAACGGGTGTAGAGATTGTGTTTTATACTGCACTAAGCATTTTGACGTTTGTTGCATTTGGTGTGGATAAATACAAAGCAAAGTACAATAAACTACGTGTCCCGGAAAGTACTCTCCATATTTATAGTCTTTTGGGGGGCTGGCCAGGTGCCTTAGTAGGGCAACGCTTATTTCGCCATAAAACACTTAAACAACCCTTTAAAAAACGTTTACATATTTCAATCTTTCTAAATTTAATGTGTTTTGCAGGTTATTTAATATTCCTACACGTTTAGTATGTATCTCTGCACCTAAATAAGTTTTAACTTACCAATTCAGTAGTAAAAACTCTTATGCAAAATGGTCGTTGCTTTAGTCAATAAGTGTTGTGTAAGTTAGAAAATGAATCTCATACCTGTTAGTTAGTAGACACGAATCTTAAAGTTATCAATTCATTTGAGCGATTTGATATACTTACATACTGAAAGTTTGCATGAGACAAAAATATGTTACAAATTTCGAATACTGTCACTATTTCAGATTGGGAATTAGAATTAACTGCTATTCGGGCCCAAGGTAGCGGCGGGCAGAATGTTAACAAAGTGTCTTCTGCCATTCATTTACGTTTTGATATAAAACGCAGTGCATTGCCCCAAATATACAAAGACAGACTACTTGCATTAAGCGATAATCGAATAACGAATGACGGTGTTATCGTTATTAAATCTCAATCATTTAGAACACAAGAACAAAATAAACAAGAAGCACTTGAACGGTTAAAATCATTGATTAAATCTGCAATGGTTATCCAAAAGAAAAGGCGGGCAACCAAACCGACAAAAAGTTCACAAATAAAGCGATTAGATAGTAAGAAAAAACACAGTAAAACCAAGGCAATGCGAGGGAGAATTGTTTAAAAAAGTAATTTCTGCTTAAAAAAACAACACATAGAATTAAATAATCGACTTTTTACTTGATAATTTCCTAATTTAGTCTATTAATTGTAAACGGCATGTTAAAACATGTTCACAATAATTAACGATAAAAATGCTAGGGAAATTATGAAAATTAACGCGCTACGCAAGGCAGTTATACTCGCCTGCTCATCAACTCTTGCCTCAGCAATGTCTTATTCTGTAGCAGCGGAGGAAACATCTCCCGCTGAAGCAAAAAAAGACGTTGAAAAAATCGCTGTAGTCGGTACACGTTCGGCACCTCGTTCTATCGGTGATTCACCAGTACCAATTGATATTATTGGCGGTGATGACCTTGAGAAACATGGTTCTTCAGATATGTTAGAACTTCTGGTTAGCCAAGTTCCGTCATTTAATGTTCGCCAACAACCAATCAGTGATGCCGCTACACTTATTCGTCCAGTTAACCTTCGAGGTTTGTCATCTGACAGTACATTAGTACTTGTTAATGGTAAGCGCAGACACCGTGCATCCGTAATTGCTTTCCAGGGCGGTGGTGTTAACGATGGTGCTCAAGGTCCAGATGTTTCTGTTATTCCAAGTATTGCATTAAAACAAGTTGAAGTACTTCGTGATGGTGCTGCAGCTCAATACGGTTCTGACGCGATTGCTGGTGTAATGAACTTTGTGCTTAAAGACGCCTCAGAAGGCGGCAGCATCGCAGTTAAATACGGTGAATATTACGAAGGCGATGGTGATACAACAACCATCGAAGGTAATGTTGGTTTACCGTTTACTGATGATGGCTTTGCAAACTTATCATTCGCTTTAAAAAACGCTGACGCGACAAGTCGCTCAGTTCAGCGCCCTGATGCAGCTGGCTTGGCTGCAGCAGGTAATAGCTATATTCAAAACCCTGCACAAATCTGGGGTAACCCTGAAATCAATGATGACCTAACTATTTTTGGTAATGTCGGTCTTGATTTAGGTAACGATAAACAATTTTACATGTTTGGTAACTACTCTGAGCGTGATGCAATTGGTGGTTTCTATTATCGTAACCCGCACAACCGTGGCAATGTTTACTCAATTGATGGTGGTGAAACACTATTAGTTGGTGATGTTGGCCAAGCAAATGGTGGCGCAAGAACGTGTGCAGTGGTTCCTGCAAATGTTCCAAACGTACTTGAAACGCAAGCATACAAAGATATGGTTGCCGACCCTAACTGTTTCTCAATGAACATGATCTTCCCTGGTGGTTATACACCTCAATTTGCAGGTACAATTGTTGATACTTCATTAACAATGGGTGTAGAAGGTGAGTTCAGTGGTGGTTGGTTAGATGAAGTATATTTTGACCTAAGCGGCTCTGTTGGTCGCAATGCATCTGATTTTTACCTATACAACACATTAAACCCATCACTGGGTTTAGAGACACCTGTTAACTTTGATACAGGTAAGTACATCCAGCTTGAAAAAACGTTTAACTTTGACCTAGTAAAATCAGTTGAAGTTGGTTTGGATGATCCGCTTAACTTAGCTGGTGGTTTTGAATTCCGTGAAGAGTCATTTGAAATTGTGTCAGGTGAAGAAGCTTCTTGGAAAGCAGGCCCGTACGCAGATCAAGGCTTTAACATTGGTTCGCATGGTTTTAAAGGTTTTGGTCCGGAGTCACAAGGTACCAACACTCGCCGTAACTGGGCAGCATATTTAGATGCTGAGGCATACTTAACAGAAGACTTCCTAGTTGGTGCAGCACTTCGTTACGAAGACTACAACACCTTCGGTGACACAGCTAACTACAAGTTAACATTGCAATATGCTATTTCAGATGATTGGCAGATCCGTGGTTCAACAAGTACTGGTTTTAGAGCTCCAACAGTTGGTCAAGCGAATGTAGTGAACACTGCAACATCGCTTGTAAATGGTGAGCTAATTCAAAGTTTCTTAGCGCCACCAACTGATCCATTATCAGCATTTTATGGTGGTAAAGAACTGACGCCTGAAGAATCTACAAGTTATGCACTTGGTACGGTTTACGAGTATGAAGATTTCTTCTTAACCGTAGATTATTACAATATTGAAGTTACTGACCGTATTGCACAGTCAAGTCAGATCGATGTGCTTGAATCAGATTATGCTGAATTACGTGAATTAGGTGTACAAAACCCTGAGCTTATTTCAGCAGTAACGTATTTTGCAAATGATTTTGATACCACAACCAAAGGTTTAGATGTAGTTGCAAACTATTCAGCAGATCTTTTCAACGGTGCAACTAAATTTGCACTTGCTTACAACTGGAATGAAACAAACGTTGATTCATTTAATCCAGCTACCACGAGTGATGGTAAAGTAAAACGTTTAGAAGAAGGTATGCCACAGCATCGCGCGACATTTACAATTACACAAAATTGGGATGATGTTAGCATGTTTGTGAGAGCAAATTACTTCGGCGAATACTTTGCTGTTCACGCTGATGATGATTGCTTAGACGGTTGTTGGAACGAAATTGCTGATTCAGCATTCACTTTTGACGCTGAAGTTAGTTATTTCTTCACAGAGAGCTTTAAAGGTGCAATTGGTGCCAATAACATTTTTGACCAAGAGGCTCAAAAGTTACCAGCAGCTTCTTATGGTGTGCTAGGTGCACAATACTACGAAAGTGGTCCATATGATTATAACGGTGGTTTCTACTACGTTAAATTAAGTTACTTATTCTAATTATATAAGTTATATAACAACGCAAAAGCCCAGTTTTCTGGGCTTTTTTATGCTTATTACAAAGTGAGTAACCTTACACGAGTTATTAAAACAAAAAGGATTTAAAGCTATTGTGTAGATTGTTAAAAGTACATAAAAATAGAGGGAAGAGCTATAAATTAAAACCCAATGTTTCGTTTGTTAAGTTTTGTTTCTAAAGTGGATCTTGCGTGCAATTATAAAGAATATCACTCCACTTAATTGCTTCGTAATAAAAAGCAGGTAAATCTGCTTGATCTATTTTTAATTTATTGCACTGCGATTCTATTTTTTGCCAACTACCAGATTCATAGCTTAATACAAGTTCAAGGATATTTCGGTTTATGTTTTCTTCACCAATCAACGCATCAGTAATGTCTTTACCAAGGGGCAGCTGCTTTAAAATTACTTCCATTGAACGGTCAAATATCGCATCTAATAGTGAGAATAAACCTACTAAAAACGATTTACTTTTAAGGCTAGGAGCTACTTTTTGGGCGATTACATCACAAAACTTGGCGCGTATTGTCGACATGCGGATAAGTTCATGGGGTTTGTCTTTTGCAAAGTGTGCGGTCACCACAAGGTTTAAAAAACGTTTAGCATTTTGATCTCCAAGATAGATAAGACCTTGCTTGATTGAGTTTATCTCTTCACGTAATGGAAATAGTCCAGAATTGATAAAACGCATCAATTTATAACAAAGCGCCGGGTCTTGCTCGACAAGGTTTGCTATACGATCATAATTGAGCTCCTCTTTTACAAGCTCAGTGTAAAGTAGCACGACTGTTTGCGCATGGCTGACCATATCGGGTTGCTCAATTAGTTGGGGCTTACATAAAAAATAACCCTGAAAATAATCAAAGCCTAACTCTTTAGCTAGCTCAAAATCCTCATGAGTCTCGATTTTAGTCGCCATTAATTTAATATTTTTAAGTTGTTTTAGTTTGTGAATGTCAGCAATCACAGAGTTCAATGGCGTTCGACTAATATCGAATTTTACCAGACGGCATAAATTACAATATGGTTGCCAATCAAAATGAGGTGTAAATGGATCTAATGCAAGGGTATAGTTTTTATGAAATAAGTTTCTACAGGCTTCATATACCTCAGGGTTCGGTATAAAGTCTGTCATCACCTCAACTATGAAGTCTGTATTGGGTAGAAGCTCTGGTTGCTTTTGAAGAATTCCTTGATGATGGAATTTTATTAGGGCTTTTTTTCCCGACGTAAGTCGCCTCAATCCGATAATAAATTGGCTGTCTGCGATAAGTTTTGAAGTTGCAATAACTGGGTCTATTTCGGGAAATGAATTGGCTCTGCTGTTACGAAATAAAAGCTCATAAGCAACCAGTCTTTTTTTGCTGTTTAGTACTGCTTGTCGTGCGGTATATATTTTCAAATTATTGATAAATAGCGTTTATTTATATATAAATTTAGCGGATGATTGTTTAAATGCAATAAAAAAGGGCCTGAAGGCCCTTTTTTATGATGTTTTCTAAGCTTGATCTTGAAGCGGCACTACATTGTTACTTGCCCGTACTTGTTCAAGTTCGAGCTTTGTATCATCAACTTCACGTTCTAATTCGCGTACACGAGCCATCGCTTTTTCTGCACTTCTTGTTAAGCGTTCTACAGTGGTTGCTGAGTTTTGTTTGATGAATTCAAGCTGTTCTTGCAGCTTTTCATTTTCATTCTCATAACGCCATGCATTGTTCTGCTCACTTGAAAGCTTTTCTTCTAACAATCTTATCTTAGATAAATTTTGGTCAGAATTTTGCGTCAGACGTTGAATTGTAGCCGTTGAATTATTCTTAACAAAATCCATTTGTTTAAGTAGATTCTCTTTCTCAGATTCAAAACCAGCTGCTACCTTTTGTGCTTCAACTAACTGAGTCTGCATTTCTTCAATTTGCGCTTTTGCACCTTTAACGACTGACTGTTGATCTTGGCTATGTTGTGATAACTCAAGATTTTGCTTCTTCAGAAGTTCGAGGTTCTGCTCTGCTTGCTTAAGTTGTGCTTGCATTGCTTCTTTTGCTTTGCGTAAGTCTTCCACTTCAGAGGTATGTTGTTCAGCTTTAGCTGCATGCGTATTTGCAGTTTGTTCTAATTGAGAAAGCTGCGATAACGTTGAATTTTTTTCTTGTAATAAGTTTTCTATCTGAGAGTCTTTTTCTTGCAAGGCAGCTTCTAAGGTCTGAACCTGTGTAGCCACAGTCTCAGTTAGCTCAGTAACTTTGGCTTCACCGGTTTGTTTCAGCTCTTCAATTGTGCGCTCATTCGATTCTTTTAGTTCAGCAATTGTCGCTGCACTATTAGTTTTTAATTGCTCAATGGTATTTTCATTGGCAATGCGCATGTCTTCAATTGTTTGATTTTTTGATTCAGTTAATTCTTGAATTTGCTTTTCGTGATGCTCTTTTAATGACGCTATTTCAACATCAGCGTTGTCTTCAACTTCTGCAATCGTTTGTTTGAATTGAGCCGTTTCTTCCTCAAGACGCGTTTCAAGAAGT
Source organism: Pseudoalteromonas piratica (assembly GCF_000788395.1). Lineage (NCBI taxonomy): Bacteria > Pseudomonadati > Pseudomonadota > Gammaproteobacteria > Alteromonadales > Pseudoalteromonadaceae > Pseudoalteromonas > Pseudoalteromonas piratica. The sequence continues at coordinate 1,037,768 of NZ_CP009889.1, read as the reverse complement.
GTTACTTTCTCAGAGAGTTCAGTTGTAATCTGTTCTGTTTTTTGAAGGCTTAAAATAGCAAACTTTTCAGCCTCAATGGCACGTTCAAGTTGAACTTCAAAATCACGATTAATGGTATTGGAGAAACGTTTAATCTCGCGGTGAAACGCAGCTAAATACTCTTCGCTTAGAGTACCAGTGTCTGCAGCAGCTTGGCGAGTATCTTGAGACTCACTGCGCCAGCGTTGATAATGCGCAAGAATAGTTGCTGTGCTGCCTTCACATTCTTGCAAAATAACTTCAACGGAAACAGCTTCGCCGTTTTGCACTAACTGATCGCACAGTTCTTTTACTTTTGCGTAATTCGTTGTCATTTCTCTATCCTTGTAGAGCATACATAGTTTTGGGGACTTAACCATTTGCCGTTAGTGATAAAGTATTATTATAAATTCAAGTCTGAGACTCTCACTTTATCGAAATCATAACTACGGCATGATCTAACAATAGCAATTTTGTCCAGAAAAGATCAACACCAGTAGCGCCTTTTATTAATGAATTTAGAACTAGTTAGTGGTTTTATATGCGATAAACTTATTTATATAAAAAATTTATAACTATTGGCTACTAAATAGGGACTGCTTTTTATTATTTAATGGTATGTTATTGATTATTAAATAGCGTAAATAATTGCTCAAAGTACTATAAGAATATGCTATTTGTGTGAAGTAAAGCACTTTAACCAGTCCCTTAGTATTAGTAGTAGAACAAAAATTCGTAAGTGCAAATTTAAACACGGATAACTACCAAAGAATAAAATTGTAAATTCAGCAAAAGGGTAATAAATGAAAGAAGCACATTTATCTGTCGGCGTTGTCGCTAAGCGTGCAGCAGTAAAGGTAAGTACACTCCATTTTTACGAAACAAAAGGTTTGATAAGAAGCTGGCGAAATGCAGGTAACCAAAGACGTTATAAGTCTGATGTGTTGAGACGGATTGCACTTATAAAAGCCGGCCAAAAAATAGGCGTAAGTCTGAGTGAAATAAAAGCTATTTTATCCCAACTGCCTGATGAACGCACACCAAATACACATGACTGGGAACACATAGCGACGGCATGGCAGAAACGATTAACGCAACAAATTTTGTATATTGAAAAATTAAGAGACTCGCTGACGTCATGTATAGGCTGTGGCTGTTTGTCGCTTGAGCGATGTCATCTCTACAATCAAGATGACCACCTTAATGAAGAAGGGGATGGGGCAGTCATCTTAGACCGAATAGATTAGCCTACGCAGGCTGTGTAAGTTTTTCAGGTGTTAGGACATCGTCAAGAGTTTGCTCACTAAGTAGTCCCTGTTTTAATACTAAATGCTTTACTGATAGGCCTGTTGCAATGGCGTCTTTTGCAATGCGTGATGCAGCTTCATATCCTATAAAAGGATTAAGCGCTGTAACCATTGCTAGACTGTTATCAAACAACTCTTTGCAGCGCGCTTGGTTTGCTGTTATGCCAGAAATACAATGTTTGTTAAATACTTCACAGGTGTTGGTTAATAACGCAAGTGACTGGAACAAATTAAAAGCAATAAGTGGCTCCATTGCATTAAGTTGTAATTGACCTGCTTCAGCTGCCATACAAATTGCAGAGTCAAAGCCAGCTACTTGATATGCCACTTGGCTCACTACTTCTGGAATTACAGGGTTTACCTTACCTGGCATAATCGAACTACCTGGTTGTTTTGCTGGTAAATTAATTTCGCTAATACCTGCACGTGGCCCCATGCTCAGTAATCTAAGATCATTCGCAATCTTTGATAGTTTGATGCCGAGGCGTTTGAGTGCAGATGAATACGTTACAAAATCACCCATATCTGAACTAGCCGCTATCAAATTATGTGTCTGTTCAAAAGGAATGTTGGTTAACTGTGACAGTGATTCTATGGCTAATTCTGCATAGTTCGACTCGGTATTTATACCCGTACCTACTGCAGTGCCACCCAGGTTGATTTTGTGAAATAACTTACTGAACTGCTCAATGAGTTTTAATTCATCTTCTAGAGTTGCTGCGAATCCGCCGAACTCTTGGCCAAGTGTCATTGGCACTGCATCTTGTAATTGTGTTCTTGCGACTTTATGAATATCAGAAAACTCTTTTGCCTTTTCTTTAAAAGAGGCGACTAGCTTGGTTAATGATGCAAGTAACTTCGGTTGCTCAATTAAAAGACCCAATCTGATAGCAGTTGGATAGGCATCATTAGTCGATTGTGACAGGTTTACATCGTTGATTGGATGAAGGTAATGATACTGCCCTGGTCTGTGACCTAACTTTAATAGGGCTAAATTAGCGATTACTTCATTCGCATTCATATTCGTGGAAGTACCAGCCCCTCCTTGGATCATGCTTATTGCAAATGCACAATGATGATTACCATTAATTAAATCTATACATGATGCATAGATTGCATCAGCTTTGTGACTTTCTAAAATTCCCAACTGGTTATTAGCTTGCGCACATGCTGCTTTCACATACGCTAACCCTTGTATCAAAGAGGGATATTGATTGAGTATGCTATTACAAATTGGGAAATTATCTATGGCTCTAGATGTTTGAATTCCATATAAAATATTATCTTCTATCGCCATTGTACCAAGAGAGTCATTTTCAATACGCATTTGTCTTTACTTGTACTACTGAGTGAGAGTGGTGGCAGATTACTCGAGATAATGAAAGATGGCTAATGCCGAAAAACTGGAATGGCTATGCAAAAAATGCATAGCACAAGTTTAATCAGCTTAGTCGTTATCGAGCGCTTGTGTGATCCCTTGCCAGTAGACTGACTGAGTATGATCATTGGATGGTAGTCGGTACAAACATATACTTAGGTTGTCGATTGTATGAAAATTATCAAGCAGAGTGAGCTTGCCGTTATTTAATTCTGTTTCAATTGAGTATTCAGGTAACCACGCAAAGCCTAAACCTTGTAAAACCATAGTTTTTAAGCTGTCAGCCATAGATGAACTAGCTACTTTGTCGAGTTTTTCTTTCGTTTCTTCATTAATTGCCTGTTCAACTGTTCTGCCTAAGAAAATTGACGATTGATAAGCAAGATAGGGGATTTTCGTTTTGTGAGCCCACTGTGTTACTGCGTTTGTTAAAGCAACGGGAAGTAATTTAATATTTTGCAATTCAAATCGTTCGTAGCCTTTGCCAAGTAATTCGTGATCATGAAATGCAAGCAAATAATCACAATTATTACTTTTAAGAAGCTTTGTACAATCATCCGCATCGGCAATTTGTAATTGCGCGCTAATATGGGGTAATTGTCGCTTTAATGTTTTAAGAATTTTCGGAAATACCCCTAAAGCAAGTGTGTGTGTTGCTGCTATCTTGAGGGCTTGTGCATAGCTGGTTGCACGCAGTTTTTCTGCCGAAGTATTTAGCAAATGAAGCACTGATTGGGCCGTCGATTTAAATTCTTCACCTTGCTCAGTCAATGTTAATGGTGAACTTCTTCTATCGATAAGTTGACAGCCGAGACTTTTCTCAAGTGATTGAATTCGTCGACTAAAAGCAGGCTGAGTTACAAAGCGAAGCTGTGCTGCTGTTGTAAAATTGCGCGTTTCACTTAAAATCAGAAAGTCCTGTAACCACTTTGTTTCAATATTCATTAGTTGTATAAATAGTTTGAAAGCCAATTAAGGCAATTAAAATCATAAGGATAATACTATGCGATTAGTTATGATGTTAGCGTTTTCCCTCATTTCTTGTATGTCTTATGCACAGCAATGTCTTGAGCCTGTTCCAGCCAGTGCGTCTTTTATTGAAAAGCCGGCAAACAATAAGTTAACACGAAGCCAAGAAGCCAGTCTTAATAGACTTTTTAAAGAGCTGGCACGCTCTTGGACTGGTAAAAGTAGTGGTTATTATTGTATTGGTGAAGAGATACAAAAAGCGCGTAAGGAATATAAATCGCACCAACTTGAAATGTCATTTACTAATGATACACCTTTAGTACTTAGGGCACGTACACAGGCTCAAGATAATGATGAATTTACTCAAAAACTGTCAAGCTTAACCGTATATGCTGATCAGGGTTATTTAAGATTTGATCAGAACAATTCAGCAGGTGATGTATGGCTAGAACAGCTTTCATCAACACACCTTAGTGTTTGGTCAATCAGTCGTGCAGGTACCGTCTATCATTTAATAAATCGTGTAATTAAGCGAAGTGCAGGTGCATTTTCAATCAGCATAACAACGTATAGCAATAATAGATTAACTAGTCATTATGAAGGGCGTTTAAGGTATTAGTATTCAAAAATATCAATAAATTTCAAAACGCTATAAATTTATACATCTAATTTTGCAGCTCTTAAAATTTACTTTATTGATATTTTAGATTTTTGAGTGGGGTAAATAATGTTGCCCTTATCGTCTAGCTTTAACCAGCCGAGTTGTCCATTGGGCTGGTTTTTATCTTTACGCGTACACATCAATGTCAGTTTAGCAACTTCAATAATGGCACCTTCAGAATACTTTTTATCTTGATACCAACATACTTGCTGCAGCGAATCACCATTTATCCAAACTTTGGCTTTGCTCTCATTGGCACCTGCAAAGTTAGCTACTAGGTAAAGTGGTAAGCCAAGAGCAAAAACGTTAATTAATTTCATGCGACAATTCCTAAAAACGGATTACATATCTTTTGTATGACACAGTAAAACACAAAGATGGTTTAAGTATATACACTTAATCTGAGTGTAGTTTAAACGACGAAAACCATGATTTGTGAAAATGAAAATTCAAATCTAGGCTTAAGCTAGAAAACAGCAAAATAAGTTAATTATGGTTACTCGCTATTTTTATACTTTAATAATCTGCATCTCTTTACATATTAACGCTAAAGTTGTTGATATCACTGTTGAAACGGATATTTATTTTTATGCAAAAGAGATTATTGATAAACAACCAATTTTAGAAATAACAGATTATTCAGGAAAGAATGCGCAGCGTGATGTGGTTGAATTTATACTTGTGCAACAAGCTTTACTTTTAGGGGGCGCTGATATCAAATTTAATTTTATCTACGGCAATTATGATGCTCGGAATTTAAAGTTGTTAAATGAGGGGCTATTGCTATTGTCTTTTGATTCTTTGTGGTTAAGTGCAACCGAACAATATCAAGATAACTTGTATATTAGTGAACCGGTGATTGCCAAAGGTGAGTATTTTGCAGGGATTTTTACTGCTGAATCAAATTTAAAACGATTTTCAAATAACACATTTTCAATCAATGATTTGTCAATGGTATCAAGTAAAGATTGGCATGTTGACTGGATCACCTTGCAGGCACTAATGCCTAAAAAGTTAATACATGAATCCGATTGGATAGTGATGGCAAAAATGGTCAGTCGCGGCTGGGTCGATGGCATGTTAGCGCCATTTAAAAAACAAAAAAACTTTTCGTACATTGGTCCAGATTACAAGATAGTCGCGATCCCTAATGTTAAAGTCGCATTAGAGGACAGCAGGCATTTTGTTGTATCTAAAAATCACCCGTTAGGAAAAGAAACATTTGAAGCCCTGCAGCGAGGATTAAAAATCTTGCGACAGAGAGGGTTAATTGAAAAAGCCTACCGTCAGGCAGGCTTTATTAATGATGATGTGAGTAATTGGCGAACAATCAGCCCCAAAGTAAACAACTAATTAGCATCTAGTTGGTTTTCTGGTGCAGCGTCACTAAATGCTTTAATTTGATTACAACGGGTATAGATTGCATTTATTTTTGGAAACGCACTCATGTCGAGTTTGAACCTTAATGCATTAAAAACTTGAGGTATTAAACATATGTCAGCTAGGCTAGGTTTATCACCACAACAAAAATCTGTATCACCTATTTGCGATTCTAGCTTTTCAAAACCGATACGGATCCAGTGTAAATACCAATCTGTTTTTTGCTCGTCCGTGACATTTAATTCACCTGATAAGTATTTTAAAACACGCAGGTTATCAATAGGGTGAATATCACAGGCAATAGCATAAGCAAAACTGCGCACTTGCGCTTTTTGCCATGGATCGCTTGGCAATAAAGGCATCTCTGGATAAAGCTCATCGAGGTACTCCAAAATAGCTAAAGATTGTCCTAGTTTGCCATGTTCAGTCTCGAGTGCAGGTAACAGACCTTGCGGGTTTACTGTTAAATAATCAGCACTTTGCTGCTCACTTTTCAACAAGTTTACAGGCACCATCTCATGGTTAATGCTCTTTAAATTTAACGCAATGCGTACACGATATGCCGCAGATGAACGAAAATAAGTATAAAGTTTCATAATATTAATTCCTTTAAGCACGCATAAAAAAGAACGGCTTCCCGTTCTTTTAATACCAATTTATAAAATCAAACCAGCAATTATTGATTGAAGTATTTTTTAATGCCTTTCCAACAATCTAAATAATTTTGCTGGCGTTCTTCACCTTCAAGCGCATATTTAGTTGGAGAAATAACGTAACGTGATTCAAACATAAATGCGAGTGTATTTTCATAACGTTGCGGTTCAAGTTCAGCATTTGAAGCTTTCTCAAATACATCTGCCTCAGGGCCATGTGGCGACATACAATTGTGTAAACTCATACCGCCTGGCACAAATCCGTGCTCTTTTGCATCATAAACACCTTCAATTAAGCCCATAAACTCACTCATAATATTACGATGGTAGTAGGGGGGTCTAAAGGTGTTTTCTGCAACCATCCAGCGTGGCGGGAAGATAACAAAATCCACATTTGCGACACCTGCAGTACCTGAAGGCGATGTTAGAACAGTGAAAATAGATGGGTCTGGGTGGTCAAAACTCACTGTATTCATGACATTAAAGCGCGATAAATCATATTTGTATGGTGCGCTATTACCTGTCCAAGCAACGACATCAAGCGGAGAATGACCAATATCACAACGGAACAAGTTACCATTGAATTTTGCAACAAGTTCAAAGTCACCTTCTTTATCTTCGAATGCGGCGACCGGATATTGAAAATCACGCTCATTGGTATAACCATTAGCGCCTACAGGACCACGCTCAGGCAAAATATAAGGATGACCATAGTTTTCACATATATAACCGCGAGCAGCGTCATCTAGTAATTCAACGGAAAACTTAATGCCACGAGGAATAACCGCAATTTCACCTGGTTTGATTGCAAGCTTTCCGCATTCCGTATGAAGTACAAGTGCACCTTGCTGGGGTACAAAAAGTAATTCACCATCGGCATTATAAAAATAACGCCCATCCATAGAAGTATTTGCTACATAAACGTGAATGCCAATACCCGTTTGGCCATTAGCACTACCATTTGCTGCCATGGTGATTAAGCCGTCAATAAAGTCAGTTTTTTCACTTGGAATAGCAATCGGGTTCCAGCGCAACATGGTTGGTGGGGTTGGTACTTCGGTAATAGGTGCTGTTCTGAGTAGCCCATTGTCTAATGCGTGATAATCACCTTGCACAACAGAAGGGCGGATACGGTAAAACCAGTTTCGGCGGTTATCAGCACGTGGCGCTGTGAAGGCTGTTGTGTTGTACTGCTCTGCATACAAATCGTATTTAACTTTTTGTGGTGAAAATTGGCCAATTGGTAAGGCACCCTCAAGGGCTTCGCTTTCAAACTCGTTGCCAAAACCAGTTAAATAATCAAACTCTGGGAAATTCATTGCTCACTCCTGTTGTGATTTTTAATCAATATAGTCTCACGTGAGAGTAAATGCAAGTGCGATTCACAACAAAAAAAGCGAGAACATTCTCGCTTTTTTTAATTTTGAAGAATTATTTATACTATGATTTTGTTAGTGCACGCTTCACTTCCACATCATTAAAAATCTGTTGCAACTGTTCTCGATACGCCTTTAACACATTATTTTGTGGTGATTCAGAAGCGGATTCTTCAATAACATCACGCTCTTTAAATCGTTTTGAAAGTACATTCCCGTCAGTTAAGTGATAAATATCAACAACCGTATCAGTATCAAAATTAAACGCACTTACCCAATTTAAATTGATGCTGAAATACCATTCATCAAGGGTGAGTTGAATTAAGGTTGTTGCACCAGCTGCATTTAATGCATTTTTAATTTCCGCTTCTGTTGCGCTTGGCTCAAGTTCAACCGCTTCAGCTTGCCAACCTTTATTATTTAAACCGGCAACGATTCGATGCGTTAGCCATTGGCCCAGATTACGATTTTTGTCTTCTTTTTCTGTAGCAAGTAAGTGTTTTACATGCCAATCGACGGGAATACCAAAGGTAGAATGAGCAACACCAATAAAGGTTTTATCTTTTCCTTCTTTAACTTTTTTACGTTGATCAATAATAGAAATCAGTACTTTTTCAGTTTCAACATAGTTCGCTTTAGGTGTTTGTTGGTCGATGTTGATAGCACTAACACAACCGCTTAAAAAAATCACAAGCACACTTGTTAATAAAACTCTAATCATGATTATTCCTTTTATGTGAGTTTAAGAACGCGCATACTATTGCAACCAAAAAAGTAAAGCCAGACGAGCTGAATTTACTTTGTAAACTAATGTAAGTTATTGAATTATAATTAAGTTGAAAACAAATCTAGTTATCGGCAAACTTACAACTAAAAATGTGTTTAAACCATGATTGAACTGAATGCTTTCCTCCCTTATCGCTTAGCAACCCTAAGTGAACAATTGAGCGCCAGATTTGCAGGCGTATATGCAGATAAATATCAGCTCACAATTCCACAATGGCGTGTTATTGCTCATTTAGCTGCTGAACGACACCTAACGGCGAAAACAATTTGTGAACGAGCAGGGCTTGATAAATCGACGGCTTCAAGAGCAGTAAAACAACTTTTAGAAAGAGACATTGTGTATGGTAAACAATCAGCAGAGGACAAACGTGCCACCGTGCTGGGATTGTCTGATAAAGGCCAAACCTTGTATCAAGAGTTATCAGAAGATGCTAACAGTTGGCAGAATGCATTATTTGAAGTGTTAAATCATAACGACAAAGAAACGTTATTTCGTATTCTCGATAAATTAGATCGCAAGTAATTTTTGAAGTTAGCTATATTCGCTTTAAAAATTTAAAGAAGTAATCGGTAAAAGTAACGGCTAAAAAACGTTTATCTTGGCTTCAAGTGAGCAAATGGTTTAATAAAGAAAAAAAGCCTCGCATGTGCGAGGCTTTAACTATCAAGGGTTATCTAAATATTTAGATTAGAAACGGTAGTTAACACCTACACGCATTTGCCATAGTGAACCAGAGTTCTGAACATCTTGCTGTGCAGCATTTTTGCTGAAGCCTTCATAGATGTACTGGTCATTATCGCTGTCGTAAGACATGTCAACCATACGGTTACCTACGAATGCACCTTCTTTAAGTACACCCCAGTCATCGTTAAGTAAGTTGCCTACGTTCTTAATCGTGAAGAATACATTACCTTTGTGACCGTCCATGAAGCCTGGGATTTCTTGTGAAATCTTAACGTCAAATTTAACGTACCAGTCTGCATTGAAGTCGTTACGACCAACAGTTGCACCACGCGTAAGACCTTCTTTTTCGATCCATGCGTTCATATCAGCAATTTCTTCAGCGCTCATGTCGTATACAACGTTAGGATCGTTTTCTAACGGGATATACATTAACTGACGTGAACCATTCCAGTTATTATCGCCGAACTCACGGTCGCTACGGTTGTACGTGTAGCTGTATGGACGACCTTCACTTGCTTGACCGAATAGGTTGAAGCGCGTTAGGTAACCATCAAAGAACTCATGCTTGTAACCTAACTTGAATGTGAAACGGTGAGGTACTTCATAGTTTGATGTAGCAAGGCTTGGATCATTCGGATCCGTTACTGCTAAGTTACCGAAGTTAGAACCCGCTACTGATGATGTCATTGGGTTAACATCTTCAGATTGCGTGTAAGCATATGAAACAGTGAAGTCTAGACCATTGTCATACTCTTTCGAAAGTGCGAAAGATAGTACTGTTGATTCACCGTCATCGCCATCTACGTTAGTAAGTAAGTATTCGTTAAAGCGACGAACTGTATTACCTTCGCTATCCGTAAGCGGTGTGCTTGTGTAAATTGGACGACCATCAAATGTAGTTTCGCCAGTCTTAGTAAGTGCTAAATCACGAATAATTGCACTGTCTTGCTTCTGAGTGTGAAGTAAGTCAGCAGTGATGATGTAGTTATCTTCAGTGAAGTAAGTACCACCAAGTGCGAATTTCCACTCAGAAGGAATTTCAAAGTTGTGGTCAATTGCGTTTACAGAGCCTGAACCACCTGTTGAATTAGCAACTTGATCATATTGGTTTTGAGGCACTTCAAAGATTGGTGCACCACCGTTAACCATCGGTGTATTGAATAGGTCAACGCCACGCTCTTGTGTTGCGATGTTTACAACACCGTCATTAGAGTATGAGTTAGATACCCAAACGTTCGGGTTACCACCAGAGTAAAGACCGATACCACCACGTACTTCAATATTATCAGCTGCTTGCCAGTTGAAGCCAAAACGTGGTTGTAGTAAGTCAATGTCATCCATGTTCTTCGTGTTATTGAAGCCATATAGCTCAGTGAATAACGCGTTTTCGCGAGGCTTGTCGCTACTTGTGTACATGTCATAACGAAGACCGAAAGTAACACTTAGATCATAATCTAAGAAGTTATACTCGTCTTGTAGGTAGAAAGTATGCTGTGCAAAACCAAATTCTGCAGCTGCATCATTCGGGTTGTTTGTACCTGCTGAGTTGTTGTAGTAAACACGTGCCGCTAGGCCAGCTTCAAAGTCATCAATTGAATCGAAACGGAATTCACCTTGCGTGTGCTGCATGAATAAGTTAAATACGTTAACATTTTCATACTCGTAACCACCTGTGATTACGTGTTCGTCTAGGTAGTATGTACCAGCTAGTTTGAACGTTGTTGTGTCGTAATCTAGGTCATTTGATTGACGAGAATCATCTGGGCCTAAGAAAATTGTTTGGCCACCGTTACGAATTTGAACTTCACCAAAACCGCTAGCTGCATCTAGAGAACGCTGACGCATATCTACATCAGATTTACCAATGCGCATTTCAGTTGAGAAGTTGTCAGTCCAATCTGAGTATACAGAACCTACGATTGATTGGAACTCAACACCACGCTCATAGAAGTGGCTATCAAGTGTAACAGCCCAATCATCAGACTGGCTTAAACGGAAACCATCATTGTAGTTGTAAACAACACTTGCACGGTGATCATCATTGATGTTCCAGTCTAATTTTACAAGTAGTTTCTGGTCATCAACTGGCATGCTTGCTGGTGTAGAACCTGCGTCATAGCCATAAACGTCTTGTGCGATTTGACGAACACGGTCAAGATCTGATGGCGTTACATCGTCATCGTCGCTTGTACCAAGGCGAGGGTATTCAAATAACTCAGCACCTTCCAATTCTTCATAAGCTACGAATACAAAAAGTTCATCTTTAATGATTGGTGCACCAACTGAGAAGCCATAACGCTTTTCTGAGTAGTTACCAGTATCGATGTCTTCACCTTCGATTGAATCACCTTGCATTGAATCGTTAGTGTAATCGAAGAAAACTTTACCGTGAACTTCGTTAGTACCTGACTTAGTTACTGCATTGAAGTTACATGATGTAAAGCCACCGTAGTTTACGTCAAATGGCGCAAGTTCTACAGCTACTTGGTCGATTGCATCGTATGAGAACGGTGCACGAACAGTTGGGTAACCATTGCTGTTAAGACCAAAGTTATCGTTCATGCGAACGCCATCAAGCGTTAAGCTGTTAAAACGTGGGTTACCACCACCACACTGAATCGCACCGTCACCACGGCTGTCATCGATATAAATACGTGGATCCGCTTGAACAATGTCTTTTAGGTCACGGTTAATCGCTGGTTGGTTTTCAAGGTCACGAAGGCTGAAGTTTGCAGCAGGACCTGTACCACCAGAGAAAGAGCTGATAGGACGACCAGTCACTACGATCTGTTCCATATCTGACTTAGACTGAAGCTGAACACTTACTGGGTATTCTTTACCAAGAGTTAGGTATACATCTTCAACCATAGTGTCTTCAAATTCTTTTGAATCAACAATGATTTGGTAAGGACCACCTACACGTAGGCCTTTAGCACTGAAAAGACCTGACTCATTTACAGTTGCTTTTTTAACAGAACCTGAAGGTACGTGAATAATGGTAATTTCAGTACCAGCAGCAGGGTTGCCGTTAGGACCAACGATTGTACCGCGTACAGATGATGCAGTATCGTTAGCATAAGCAGCTGTAGAGCCTAAACATGCAGCAATTGCAAGAGGCAATACTTTTTTGCGTAGTTGCGTTTTCATTAGTAGTTTCCCGTGTAACTAAGTTTGAAAGTTAGTTTTGTATTTTATTACTTATTATTTTGTTCAAGGTAACCAATTGCATTAACTTGAACTTCTGCAGATTTATCAAAAATTTTATTTAATAAACCAGCTAATCTAATGCCACCTTGAAGCAGACGCTCTTTGACAACAGGCATCTGTTCATAAACATAGTGGTATTTGAATTCGCCATTACCAATGTCATATAACTCTTCGGCAATGTGAAATGATTCGAGTACCCAATCCTTTGGTTCTGATGCTAAGTAGCGAGAAATTATTCTTGGGTCTTTGGTATCAATAAATTCAACAAATTCAGTGTAGGAAAGGTTTTCACTTTCAACCAATCCTTTATCCCAAAGTGAGTGTAAGTTAGTTTCTTTACCAAAAAATGTAACTTTAATTTTATTACCACCCCAATCTTCACTTCGGCCTGCATGCATTGGTTGGTGAATATCGCCAACAAGGTGGGTTAAAAATCGAAAGTAAAACTGTTTCTTTTCAAGGGATGTATTTGGACTTTCAAGAACGGCGATTGATTTTAAAATACCTGAATAAATGTCGGTGACTTCGCCTTTATTGTGCGTAATGCGGTATTTAGCAGGTTTAAACTCATCTGCAGAAGAAATGTTGATGTAGTGCCATTTTCGAGAATCATATTTCCAAAAGTCAGCAGGGTTTGAGCGCATTTCATCCGCCCAAGTCGTGACCTCTGCAAGTTTATCTCCTTGCAATAAAGGGTAGATAGCACGACGTGTTTCGATCGTTAAATGGTTCTCGGCAATCTTACCAATAATTCGGTGTCCGTTTTGGCTCCAAGCAGTCACATTAAATGTGGTTAAAGTTAGAGCAACAATAAACAAAGAACTTATCTGCTTAATCATCTTTTTAATTGTGTATGGTTGTTATCAACAAGGCTAATTGTCCTGAGTTTTGCAAAAATAGAAAGGACTCATTGGGATTCATAATTACTTGTTAACAAAACTTATAAAACAAGGGGTTATGTTTATCAAATAAAATTACCTATTGCATTAAGTAAATATACGTGATGAAATGTAAACTTAGTTTGGCTCTTCTTCATAACAATAAAAATGAAATATAACTTTTTGTTTTCAAAAGCGGTAATAACAGCCTTTTTTTGTATATTAATTGTTCTTTTTGCTGTGCTTGGTGCAAGCCAATTTAGAAGTGATCAAGAGCAACTTGCTTTATTTATCGAAGTCAACAAGCAATGTGATGCTAAGTTATCGGAAAATGAAAATGTATTTCATATTTATGTACCTACCGAACAATTAGCAACGCAACTTATTCCTTACTTCTGTAATAACCCGGTAATTACAAAACAGTTCGGGCAGGTGATGTTGAATTGGGGCTATGATATGAGTGATGCCCTTGAATTTATTGGTCGTGGCAATGCTGATTTAATAATGACCAAAGAAAATTTAATGTTAGCGTTTAAAAGTGAACATACTTTTAACTACAAAACACTGCTCTCATACCCGGATTACACAGCGTTTTTTATTTCTTTAAATGAAAAACCACGACTTGAAAAAGAGTATTTTATTGATAAACGAATTGGTTTATTAGACTACCCAAGTAGCCGTTCGGGCTACATTTTACCGAGAACACTGTTCAAACAATTAAGTATTAACGTTGAAAATTTAAATATTATTCAAGCCAGTTCGCACAGTGCACTAAGGGATCTTTTGGCTGAAGGGAAAGTTGACTTAATTGCTTCCTATTGGAAACAAGATGATATGAATCGCTTTTTAGAAAATTACATAACACCTATTAGTAACAATGTAAGTGGTAGCCGCTGGTATTTTAAAATGGAAACGCAAAATACCGAATTAGCATGCGCAATTAACGGCATAATTCATCGCCATGCCAAAGCACAAACGTCCCCATATTTTAAAGATGTAGAAAGTTATGTTGAATGTTAGTCGAAATAAAATAATTCTATTGGCCTGTTTTGTTTTTGTTGTGTTACAAACCACCTATGGTGTGAGCAAGTTGTTCAGTATAAATAAAGCAAAGCAAGATTTAAGCGTATTAATTGAAAATCGAATTGCTAAAGATTTAATACGTTTACCTTTGCCAGATATTACTAAAAGTAGTGCTGGCAATGCACTTGCGATTAAACAATACATCAATACCTTCAATGAAAAGATGACGCATTTGCCACTTGCGCCCAAACTGTTAGCTATTCAATCTGATGATTATGAATGGCAAAGCTCTCGCCAATTAATTTCGCACTCTTTTCAAACCCCGAATAAAACCATCACTTTTGTTTATTCAGTCAAAAGGGTTTCCTTTTGGGATTATTTTTCGTTAGCGGCTTTACTGACTTCACTCGGCTTTTGCTTTTTAATTGCTTATCGCTATAAATTAAAATCGGCAAAACAGATTGTAACGGTTGAACAAGATAATGAAGAACGCGCGCGTTTAGTCATTGATTTAGAGAAAAAGCTATTGATCAACAGCCGAACACATGCGAGTGTGCCACTTGCTAATAAACCATTATGTTTTTTTACTGCACTGATTGAATATTGCGTGCTGCATCCAGATGTTTTACTTAATCAAAATAAGGATTTACCCGAAGAACTGGTTGTTTTGTCGAATAAGTACTTTTATCGACTGACTGAGCTTGGACATACAATTCGTAAACGTCCCAACTTCTCAAACAGTTTAGAAAAAACATTAAGTGAGATCCGCGCGGCACTGGATGAGATATTACTGGATGATTTGCCATTAAAGGAAATGTTTTTCCCGCCTAAGGCACATGGGGAAGGATCGCGTTCTAAACTACATCATTACGGTCTTAAGAATATTGATGCTGAATTTGTTGAAGTGATAGGTAAATAAATCAGAAAAAGAGAATTCAGCTTAGTGTGTTATAAACTGAATTCTCTAATTATTTAAAGGGTGTTTGCATTAACAGGGGAGTGTTTTAAGAAATAGTTTTTTAATACCTCAGCATCCACTGTATCAGTTGCAACAAAATGCGGGTGTTTGGTCATATTTGGGTAGCCATCACCACCAGCTGCATTGTAGCTGTTTAACGTGAAACGGTAGCGTTTGTTAAAGTCAAACGGCTTGCCAGCAATCGATTTGATAGTAAATTGTTCACTTGTATTTTGAAATTCTATGCCATAAAACTGGCAGTAAGCACCTGAATCTGGCGGAAAATTAGCAGCAGTTTTTATATAATCAATTAACTCCTGTCCTTGAAGCGATAGGTAGGTAATACGATTTTTAAAAGGGTGAACCTGCAAAATGTCTTTGTAACTTACGTTACCTTCTTTAATTGAATTACGAATACCACCGCCGCTAATAATACCGAAATCAGCACCAACACTCTCACTTTGTGCTTTGGCAATTAAACGGCCTAAGTTTGTTTGTACAAAACGAACTTTATCTCTTGAACCTTCTAGATTGCCAATTAACTGACCAATAGGTTGTGAGATTTTAGCTGAACCTTTTTCTTGATAAGGCGCAAGGAAAGCGAGCATTTGTTTATCTTCGACGATTCGTTCACCGGCCAATGATTTCACTTTTTTTCCGTCAACCATATCTTCACGGTACATGTTTACAGGAATAAGCTGATAATCAAGTAAGGTTAATTTGTTATTTTTAAGCACAAACTCTGCTTTACCAACATACTTTCCCCACTCATGGGCTTGCATAATCCAAGTACCATTTTGTTGATCCGGTTGGCATTTATCGCCTGGTTGAAATGATATGTTTGCGACGTTTTCACCTTCCATACAGATAGGTTCTTGCGAGTGGCCTCCAATAATCACATCAAGTGCATTATGAGGTAAATTGCGAGCCAGTGTGACATCACCTGGTGCATTAATGCCATGTTTAGCATCTACGTAATGACCCATGTGAGTGACAGCGATTGTAATGTCCGGTTGATATTTAGTTTCAAGTTTCTCTAACAAAGGTTTGGCAGCGCGAACAGGCTCTCTAAATTCAAAACCACCAATATATTCAGGATTAGCAATTTTCGCAGTATCAACGGTGGTCAAGCCAATCACAGCTATTTTAAGCTCACCGCGTTTAAATATATGGTAAGGGGTGTAAGCATGCTCACCAGTTGATTTGTGAAAAATATTGGCCGAAAGTAATGGGAAGTTTGACCAAGCAATTTGTTTGTCGAGCACATCAAGGGGATTGTCAAATTCGTGATTACCGATAGCCATGGCATCGTAACCAAGTAAACTCATGCCCTTAAAATCGGGTTCAGCATATTGTAAGTCTGATTCTGGAACGCCTGTATTTATATCGCCGCCAGAAAGTAATAATACATGATGGTTTTTATCTTTAGCCTCTGCGCGCAAACGATCAATCAGGGTTTTACGTGCTGCCATACCGTATTCACCGTCTTCATTTCGCCAAAAACGGCCATGGTTGTCGTTAGTATGAAGTATGGTCAGCTTTTGCTCTTCAGCGTTTAAAATCGTTGGCGATGCAGTTAATACACCGAAAGTAAGAGCAATCAAAACACGCATGTAGTTCATTGTTAGAATCATTTTTTAGCTAAAAACAGAGTTATTTTACCTAGCCTAACAATGTATTGGGCGGACAAATGTCCGGTGTGTACTGTGTTACAACACTTTAGGGAAAGATTACACATAGAAAGAGTGTTATCAATTGTAATTATAAAGCCAGATGACGTAGCCAATCGGGTTATTTATGGGTAAGATTTTGCTCGATAAAAATTAACAAAATATTCACGGGAAATTATGAACAAGCTAAAAATGGCTTTATTAGCTGCGGGTCTATCTGTTGGTTCAGCTCACGCAACCATTGTTGAAGTACAAACCACACAAGGTAACTTTCAAATCAACTTGTTTGATGAAACAACGCCTAAAACTGTTGAGAACTTTCTAACATATGTAAATAACGAAGATTACAATGGCGTGGTGTTTCATCGCCTAGTCACTGATTTTGTATTACAAGGTGGGGGTTATACCTACGATGGGGCAACGTTTGAAGCAATTGAAAATTATGGCAGTGTTATCAATGAGCCTGTTTACTCGAATGTACGTGGTACGATTGCGATGGCGAAACTTCCCTATCAGCCAAACAGTGCGACTAACCAATGGTTTATTAATTTAAGTGACAACAGCGGTGATCTAGATTTGCAAAATGGCGGATTCACAGTATTTGGTCAGGTTATTGGTAATGGTATGGAAGTTGTCGATAAAATGTCTGAATTTGCATGTAATGAGTACCCGCTAGTAGATACCACAGATGAACAATGTGCTGATTTGAAAAGTGGTAATCTAACTCTTGATTCTCAGAAACTAATCACAATTGACCATGTGGCTATTATTGATAGTAACAGCAATACGGCAAGTGGGTTGTCGCCAAAAGAAAACACACTGATTAAAGAGCCTGTTCAACCACCTCTTATCTCGACAGATTCAGGCGGTAGTTTTGGTGCACTACTGTCTTTATTAGCTGGCTTGATGGTTTTCAGACGCAAAACAACAGCCAAGTAGTCACTCTTTGTTAATCACTTAATTTTTGACAAATTGTTACAAATTATAAACGCTAACTATTGCATTTAATTACTACTTTTTTATAGTGGTGATATGAAAGAACGCTCTGTTTTGTAAAGGATCAGAGCGTTTTTTATATCAGTTAATAGGGAACCACTATGAAAAAAGCGCTTACATTAAGTGCATTAGCACTGGCTGTATTGGTCGGTTGCAACGCAAATAATCAAACCTCTGGGTCATCAAATTCATCTAATCTTTTTGCAGACTCGCTTGTAGTCAGTCCAAATGATACGCGTGAATATAAAACGCTTAAGCTTAATAATGAAATTGAGGTTGTTTTAGTCTCTGATCCGAGTGTTGATAAATCTGCAGCCGCATTGAGTGTAGGTGTTGGTTTATTACATGACCCAATGACCCAACAAGGTATGGCTCATTATCTAGAACATATGCTGTTTCTTGGTACTGAACGATTCCCTGATACCAATGAATATTCTGAATTTATGACTAAAAACGGTGGTGCACATAACGCCTATACTTGGTTAGATATCACCAATTACATGTTTAAAGTAAACAATGGCGCGTTTGAAGAGGGACTGGATAGGTTTTCAGACTTTTTTAAGGCACCTAAACTGTATCCTGAGTACACCGAAAAAGAAAAAAATGCCGTTAATGCAGAGTGGTCAATGCGCCGCGAGCTTGATTTTTTCGGTCAATTTAAACTCGCTCGTAAAATGATGGGTGAGCATCCTGCTAACCGATTCTTAATTGGTAACCTTGAAACATTGGGCGATAAAGAGGGCAGCAACTTACACCAAGAGACCGTTGCGTTTTTTGATAAGTACTATTCATCGAATATTATGAAAGTAGCCTTATTAAGTAACAAGCCAATTTCTGAGATGGAAACGCTCGCCAATAAATACTTTTCAGATATAAAAAATAAAAACATTGAAAAGCCAAGTGTTACTGCACAAGTTGACTTTAGTAAGGTTGGCGGAAAAAAAGTATTCTACAAACCAAACAAAGATGTAAAGCAACTTACCCTCGATTTTACTATTGAGAATAACAACGCTGATTTTGCGCTTAAACCGAATCGTTTCTTATCATACCTTATTTACTCTGAAATGCCGGGCACCCCAGCAACATTACTTCGCGAGAAAGGGTGGATTTCTGGATTAAGCGCGAATGCTTCTCCTGCACATTATGGCAACTACGGTACTTTCTCTATTGACGTAACACTCACTGATGATGGCATGAAACACCGTGATGAGATTGTCGCAATTATCATGCAGTACATTGATTTAATTCGTGATCAAGGGGTGGACAAAAAGTATTTTGACGAAATTAGAACATCACTGAATAACCAATTTAAATTCTTAGAAAAAGGTGATGAATTTGGTTATGTATCGAACCTTGCAGGTGCAATGCAAGTGTATCCAACCAATCATGTTATCAATGCGCCTTACTACTACGGTCAATTTGATGAAAGCGCAATTAATGATGTACTGGCACAACTTACGCCTGAAAAATTAAAAATATGGTATGTAAGTCAGCAAGAAGAAACGGACAGTACCTTACATTTTTATGATGGCAACTATCGCATTGCGGATATCTCAAAAGACGAAATTGCGACTTGGCGTCAACCTGCATCAGTTGCTATGAATTTACCTGCTGTGAACCGTTTATTGCCAGAAAGCTTTGAGTTAAAAGCGGCAAGTGATGAAATCAAAGCAAAGCCACAACTTGTTCATGATACAAATCATATTAAAGTATGGCAGTTCGCTAGCAAAAACTTTTCGCATCAGCCAAAAGGGATGTTAAAGGTCTATATAAATAACCCCGATACGCTTAGCGACATTGACACATCGATTGTGTTAGCGATTTGGCAAGATTTATACAGCAAAAAAGTTGTTGCACTCAACACAGAAGCAAGCGTGGGTGGAATGTCAATGAGCCTATCGGATTCAAATGGTGTGATATTCACAGTCAATGGTTTCACCGATAAACAAAGTGAATTGATTGTTGCAGGCATGAACGAGCTACGCATTACACCAACTGAGCTTGAATTCAATCAAGCAAAAGATCGTTTCTTACGTGGTGTGGCCAATAAGAGTAAAAACTTCCCTTACAGTCAAGCATTTGATGCATTTTATAAAGCGACGAGTCAAGGCAACTATGAAGACAATGCATTAATCGAGCGTGCTACATCATTATCAATGGCTGATTTAAACCGAGTGATGGATAAGGTACTAACGCATAATCAAGTTAGAGTATTCATGTTTGGTAACTATGATGCAAATGATGTTAAAACGGTTGTTTCTAGTCTAGAAAAAGCGTTACCAAAAGATGCAATCACAACACACTATACGCGTGCAAAATCATGGTTACCGAAACCGGGACAAGTTTTCACAGTACAACGTGATATTGATGTGGCGGATGTTGCCCTTGTCGATATGCACATGCACCCAGTAAAAGGTAAGAAACAAGAAGCTCAAGGACTTATTTTACAAGGTCACTTCAGCAATAAAGTATTTGATAAATTACGTACTGAAGAACAGCTTGCCTATGCAGTAGGTGGTTTTAGCACAGCGCTAGACGATTACATTGGTTTTGGTATGTACATTCAAACGCCAGTAAAAGGTCCGGGTGAAATGCAAGCGCGTTTTGATGAATACAAGCTCGAGTATAAAAAAGAACTTGATGCTATTAGCGAAGATACATTTGCGCAATTAAAAAATGCAGTATTGATTAAGCTCAATGAGCAACCTAAAAACCTAGGGGATGAATTAAGCCCGTATTTATCAGATTGGTATGAAGAAAACTTTGCGTTTGATTCAAAGGCTGAACTAATTAAAGAAGTTGAAAAAGTGACGCTTGATGATGTTAAAGACTTCTATAATCAAACTGTGTTGAATGATAAAGCAGCGCGTTTAAACATCCAAATGCGTGGTACCAAATTTAAAGATAAAGCATTTGGCAAACTAAACAATCAAACCGTTATTACTGATTTTAGTAAAGCAGAAGAACAACTTGATTATCAGAAATAAAGAATGATTTGAAAACAAGGCGAGTGATTACTCGCCTTTTTTTACGTCATAATTGTTCAATATTTTATCAATAATAGCGTCATATTTGATTCATAAGCTTGGCTAAAACAGCGTGATGGTCAATTTTATGATTCAAGTTGAACAAGTAATAGAAAAACAATTTCCACAACTAACAACCAGCCCTTTACTATATAAATCAAGTAGTAAACTACTCAAAAACTTAATGCATGAGGACGAATTTCAGCAATTTGAAAGAGACTATCCTCATCTTTCAGGACTGGACTTTGTTGAACAGGTGCTTGATTATTTTGATATTAGCTATTCAGTAAGGGATAGTGAGCGCCTTCATATACCTGCATCAGGACGTTTGGTAATCATTGCAAATCATCCTATTGGTTCGTTAGATGCATTAGCGCTTATCAAGTTGATTAGTGAAGTACGTTCAGATATTAAAGTGATGGCAAATCAATTACTTTATAGTTTGTCTCCGTTACAAGAACTGTTAGTGCCGGTTGATAATATCAAAGGGACAACTAGCAAAATTACAGTAAATAGTATGAAGCAGCACCTATCTAATGAAGGTGTATTACTAATTTTCCCTGCAGGAGAAGTGTCAAGGTTACGCCCACAAGGTGTAAGGGATACTTTTTGGCAAAAAGGCTTTTTAAAAATTGCAAAAGCTTATAAATCCCCAATTTTACCTGTACATATCGAAGCAAAAAATTCACCAATGTTCTACAGTGTCTCAATGCTGTATAAGCCACTTGCCTCATTTTTGCTTATTCAAGAGATGTTTAAGCAACGCAAACGTAATTTTCCAATTCGTATTGGCGCATTGATCCCTTTGAGCTCATTTGAGCATTCAAATGAAACCAGTGAGCAGCAAGTAAAGCGCTTTAAAAAGCATGTTTACGCTATTGGAGAAGGAAAAAAGGGCTATTTTGATACAGAAAATGGCATTGCCTTACCTGAAAACAAAGCAAATCTTAGCCGCTTGATTAAGAACAAATGTCAATTATTAGGTGAAACCCATGACGGTAAAATGATTTACCTCTATGAGCACTCACAAAGCTGCACGATTATGCGTGAAATTGGCCGACTACGTGAAATTTCCTTTCGTGCCGTAGGCGAGGGCACAAATCGAAAGCGTGATGTTGATAAATACGACTCTGATTACCACCATTTAATTTTATGGGATAAAGAAGAATTAGAAATTGTTGGTGCATACCGTTTCGGTCGCGCTGATAAGTTGACGACAAATAAAACGTCATCAGGTCTTTATTCAGCCACGTTAGTTAATTATGAAGCATCTATGGCAGATTATTTTTCGCAAGGTTTAGAGCTGGGCAGAAGTTTTGTTCAACCAAAATATTGGGGCAAGCGTAGTTTAGACTATTTATGGTTTGGTATTGGGGCATATTTAAAACACCATCCAGAAATCCGTTATTTATTTGGCCCTGTTAGCATGAGTGGCACAATGCCAAAAGATGCAAAAGATGAAATGGTCGCCTTTTATCAGAACTATTTCGGCAGTAAAGAAAAATTGGCAACGGCAAATATTCCTTATAGGTTCTATGACCCAGCAAAAGCGTTTTTAAATGCCACAGATTATAAAACCGATTTTAAACAACTTAAAAGTTCATTAGCTAATTTAGGGGTATCGATCCCGACACTATATAAGCAATATACCGAACTGTGTGAACCGGGTGGGGTGACATTCTTATGTTTTGGTGTCGATCCTGATTTTAACAACAGCATTGATGGTTTAGTACTCGTCGATCTAGAAAAGCTAAAAGAGAATAAACGCAAGCGTTATTTAGCTTAAAACTAGCTATCTAGTTAATTATATGTCAGGTTAAGTATAAAAAAATAAGAGGCTTAACCTGTGATTTCTATTTTACCATTTTATGCGGCCTTACTAGGGCTACTTTACGTTTACCTTAGTTTGGCCACAGTATCTCGTCGTAAAAAAGTACTTGTTGCTCTCGGTGATGGGGGCGATAAATTATTACAAAAGAAAGTGCGTGCGCACGGTAATTTTCAAGAATATGTGCCTATCGCACTCATCTTAATTGCTTTTTTTGAATATTTAGGCGCCTTTGATTGGCTTATCCATTTACTCGCAATGGCCTTATTAATAGGCCGTCTGCTTCATGCGTTTGGTGTGAGTATGGAACACGAAAAGTTGATTTATAGAGTGTCAGGTATGGGGTTAACTTTCTTAAGTATTCTAATCAGCAGCTTTGGTATTTTATATCTTCAAATTATTTAGGGGGAGCGATGAAAGATAACGCCTATCAACCACCAAAAGTATGGCAATGGCAACCTGGAAATGGCGGCAAATTTGCTAATATTAACCGTCCTATTTCAGGTGCTACCCATGAAAAGCAGCTACCAGAAGGGGAACACCCACTTCAGTTATATTCTCTAGCAACACCTAATGGTGTTAAAGTCACCATTTTACTTGAAGAGTTACTAGAGAAAGGCATCAAAGAGGCTGAATACGATGCGTTTTTAATCGATATAATGGAAGGTGAACAATTTAGCTCAGGTTTTGTAGAGATTAATCCAAACTCGAAAATTCCAGCACTGCTTGATAGGTCGACTTCACCACCAACGCCTGTATTTGAATCCGGTGCGATCCTGTTATATTTAGCTGAAAAATTTAACTGTTTTTTGCCAACTGAACCACATTTAAAAGCAAAATGCTTGTCTTGGTTATTTTGGCAAATGGGAAGTGGCCCGGCATTAGGCGGTGGTTTTGGCCATTTTTATGCTTATGCACCGGAGCCATTAGAATACCCAATCAATCGTTTTACCATGGAAGTGAAACGTCAATTAGATTTACTCGATAAACATTTAGCAGAAAATGATTATATCTGTGGCGACGAATACACCATCGCTGATATAGCAATTTGGCCTTGGTATGGTGTGTTGGTAAGAGGTGATCTTTATAATGCCGCTGAATTTTTAGCAGTGGATGAGTATCGTAATTTATCAGCTTGGGCAGAACGCATTTTTGTAAGACCTGCAGTAAAACGCGGAAGAATGGTCAACCGTAGTTGGGGCGATGAAAGTGAACAAGTCCATGAGCGACACAGTGCTAAAGACTTTGTGAATAAAGGTTGATTATTATTGTTAAAAGTATAAATTGCACAATGTATACAATTTTATTTGATAAGGAATGTTGTGAAAAATATTGAATTATGCGAATTAACCGAATCTGATGCAGATTTTATATTTAATTTAGTGACTCAACCTAGCTTTAAAGAAAATATTGGCGATAAAGGGGTAATTGATTTAGATACCGCGCTCGCTCACTTAAAAGAAAAATATATCGCCCCTTACAAAGATGTTGGTTATGGGCTCTGGGGTATAAAAGATTTAGATTTGAATTGTTATGTGGGCGTGTGTGGTTTGGTTTCTCGTCCGGACTTCGAAGTGCCCGATTTAGGTTATTCACTACTTGATAACTATACTAAACAAGGTTACGTCGCCGCTGCTGCGAAAATGAGTATCAACTTTGCTCGTGAGTTGGGACGCTTTTCGTATTTGAACGCGATAACTTCGCCAAGTAACCAAGCATCCATTAATGTGCTTGAGAAACTTGGCTTTAAATTTGAGAAGCAATTCTCTATGGCTGGCTATGAGGGGGCCTCTAACCTTTATCGATTAGCACTTTAATTTCATTGGCAACAGCTTGGTTAGTTTTAAGCCAGGCTGTGTTTAATGCTTGTACCAATGCAGGATAACCATCTGCTTCTAATTCAATCTGCTGTGTAAACCCTTGACTATACACAATGTTAGCAATGGTATGCTCCAACTTAAACACAGTGACAACACCGGCAATAATCCCTTCGCCCGTTTCTGTTGCTTGAAATTTATTTAGATAGTAATCGACACGATAGGTCGGTAAATCGGCATTAATAGCAGACTCTAACTGTAACGGTATTACTCTAATATCCTGCAAGGAATTATCTAAACTGACCACACTCGCTTGCAACAGTAATTCGCTGGGCACACTGCTCCAAAGATGGCTATTTGCACTTTGAATTTGTAACGGTGTTACTTCAACGGCAATACCGCGATTAGCTAAATGACCTATTAATTTAGGGTTACTCACAATTAGGTTGGCACGGGCTTCTTTGCCAAGCTTATTTGCAGCAAAATCGCCACCATCGAGTTGATAGTAACTGATGGGCGTAACATTACTACTGCATGCAATAGTGGTTAATGAGAAAAGTGAAACAAGTAATAAACGTAACATGTTATTGTTTCCTTGGAGTAGGGTCATTTTGTAAGTCTTTATCAAATATAAACATATTGGGCTGCTCATTGAGGCCTTTGGTCAAAGGCTGAAGTTGTTCGGCTAATTGCTGTAACTGACTAAGCGTACTATTTAGTTCATGGTAAATAGCTGACCCTTTTTCGTAATCAGACATGGTTTTTTCGAATTGCAGCATGGTTTCGTCAAATGTTGCCATTGATTTTTCAACTTGTGCCAGTGTTTCATTAAACTCTTGCGGTAATATTTGGGTATCTTTACGGTTCAGTAGTTCTCGTAACTCAACTGCAAAGCTATTGTATTCAGTCATCGTTTGATTGAAGCTATTAAGTGGCGTTTGCATATCCAAATTATTAAATTTAGCCAATAATTCAGATACTTGGTTGGCCATTACACTAAAGCCACTGGATGTACTTGGGAAAACCTTTAACCCTGCAAGTTTAGTCGGTTTAAATGGTTCTACATCTTGGTATAAGTCAAAATCAATATACACAGATCCAGTAAGCAAATTACCCGTTTTAAGCGATGCCCTTAGGCCTTTTTCTATCCAACTATCAATATTGCCTTGCCAGAATTCTTTCGCAATGTCCGCATCGTGGAAGATACGTTTATATTCAATTTTAACTTTCACAGGTACTGCTGTGTTTTCTGTTGAAAAATAAGCAGGACGATCACCGACAACTAACATTGCAGGGGCTTCCTCTACGGTGCCAATGCGGATGCCGCGATATTCAACTGGTGCGCCTGGAGTTAATCCTCGAATAGACTGCTCAAACGGGATGACATAATAGTCGTATTCATCATAGCGATGCTCGAGCGCTTTTTTGTAATCGCTGCTGAGTCGGAAAGTGTGCTGTTGTTTAGCTAACGCATCTGGCTTTTCACCTTCTGGTATAGCAAAAGAAATACCGCCTTTAAGCATTTTAGCCAATGAACTGGTTTTAAAATTAATACCATCTGCTGAGAGATCAACTTCGATTGCTGAATTAATCCAGAAAATAACGTTTTTAGTGACAAGGTTTTCATAAGGTGAGCGGATAAAGATGCCATAGCGCATAATTTGTTGTTGCCAATCAAATTTGGCGCTTTCGACTTGGCCTACGTTATAACCGTTATAGAAAATCGTTGTGCCAACATCTATTACATTCGTGTTTTTACTGGTGAGTAGGTATCGCTGGCCTTTTATATTGTCAGGGATTTGAGGCGGTGTTTCTAGTAGGGTAAATTGGCGCGATTCTGTATCACTTTTACCGGGTAAGAACTCAAAATAAACACCAGATAATAAGGTACTTAAGCCGGAAATACCCGTTTCATCAATACGGGTTTTAACAATCCAAATTTTGGCATCTTCGTTAAGTAAATGCTCGTAATCTTTGTCAATCACTGCACGTGCGACGACCGTAGTTTGATCTTCGGCTAAGCGAACTTGCGCAATTACGCCCATCTTAACTGAGCGTACTTTTATTTCTGTTTTGCCTGGGATAACACCCTCTGCGTTAGGCATAGTGATATAGATACTGGTGCCTTGGCTTTTGTGATATTGATAAAACATCCAACATGCCACGAAAATGGCAATCAATGGAATAATCCAGATAGGTGAGAGTTTACGCTTTTTACTTATCGCTGCAGCGTGGTTCATTCAGAAGGCCTCTTTTTATCCCAAATTAGGCGCGGATCAAATAATTGAGCGGCGATCATTGACGTAATCACCATTATCGCGAAAAAAATAGCGCCGACACCAATGGTTATCGACATTAAAATACCTAATTGTACTAGTGAAACTAAAATAACAACAACAAACACATCGATCATCGACCATTTTCCAATAAGTTCGATTAAGAGATAAGCTTTGCTGGCCTGTTGTCGGCTTATAGGGTGTTTTATTGATACCAAGTAACATAGCCAAAAAAGAATTATCAGCTTACCGACAGGAATACAAATGCTGGCAATAAAAATGATAATTGCAATGGGGTATGAACCGATTTGCCAGAGGGTGAAAACGCCTTGCAAAATCGTGGAAGGTTCATCAATTGAAAACACCCAGGTATGCATAATTGGAAAAAAATTTGCAGGTATATAACAAATCAGTGACGTAAAGCTAAAAGCTAACACCCACTGAATATGTCCGGAATTACGAATATTGGTTTTTGTTTTACAACGCGGGCAAATTGGGTCACTGGTAAGTAATTGGCATACATGACATGCTGAAAGATTCTGCTCTTTTGCCCGTTGTATCAAAGCATCATTAATAATTACTTTATCTTGATCTGCAATTTGTTGCCATAGTGCATTGCTATCAAAATAGTAGAGGGTAAGCGAATAACAAATAACAAAACCTGAAAACGCCCAAAAACTCAAACCAAAGGTAATTTCAGCCATTGCCATGATTTTAATCATGCTAATAAGCACACCAATCAAAAAAATCTCAGACATTACCCAAGGCTTTAAATAAAAGATGGTTTTAAGGCAAAAACGAGACACTTTTTTTGGCAGTAATCTAAGTGCACCAGCGTGTAAGGGAATAAACAAGGCAAGTAAGATAAAGGGCAGACCAATTATGGTGGCATCGATTAGCGCAGCGACGAAAAAATTATCTTGATAAAACAGTATTTTAGCAGCGTCTAATAAGCTAATGGTTTGACTAAGGCCTTGGTTGCTAAACGAAATAAATGGGTAAAGCAGTGCACTAAACAATAGAATCAGCGAGCTAATACTCAAAGCGACTACTTTTTGATTTCGATAATCAATGGTGCGACTTAACAAGGTGTGGCAATTTGGACAATAGGCATGCTCCCCATGCTTTAACTCAGGGATGCTGACTAATTGATCGCAGTGGTGGCACGCGAGTTGTATTTCCATGAAGCCGCTTATTAAATCTCGATACACATTAATTTTCTTATATCCTTGATTGTATAGCAAGAAATTGTGCTAGGATATTTACTCTAAAATTGTTAAGGCACAGTAGGTTATGGAAAATACAGTGAGCCCTTTACAGGCATTGAGCTATCGAGCATATCACTTCGCACTACGCATGGCGTTATTGGTTTATCCTATTCCTCGCCCACAATGTTTTCATTCTGACGAATTCGCTATCTGGCTTAATCAATTAAAAGCGCAAAATATTCAGCACCTACTCATTGTTACGGATGATGCATTACTTAAACTCGGCGTGCCCAAAGCACTGATTGATTTACTGAATGATAATGGTATTAAAACAACCGTCTTTTCAGAAATTTTGCCTGACCCTGATATCAATGAGATAGAACAAGGATATTTGGCATATTTAGCAAATCATTGCCAGGGAATAGTTGCCATTGGTGGTGGTTCTGTAATTGATGCCGCTAAGTTAATCGGAGTGCGCATCGCCAAACCGAAAGTGCCTTTACCAAAATTAAAAGGATTATTTAAAGTATTGCGAAGATTACCCAGTTTGACCGCAGTACCAACTACAGCTGGAACCGGCTCTGAAACAACCGTTGCTGCAGTTGCTTCAAATAGACAAGGCAATGAGAAATTTGCGATTGCCGATTATTGCTTAGCGCCGAAATTTGCATTGCTAATGCCAGAACTCACTAAGGGGTTACCTGCTTCTATCACAGCGACAACAGCGATGGATGCACTGACACATGCTATTGAAGCATACATAGGTATTAACGGGACTCAATTTACGAATACACAATCGCTAAAGGCCTGTAAGTTAATTTTTGATAATTTACCGCTTGTTTTGCAAACACCACATGATGTGGCAATAAGAGCTAATTTACTCAATGCATCATTTTTTGCCGGAGAAGCGTTTACCAGAACTTCAGTAGGTTATGTACATGCTATTGCACACCAGTTAGGTGCCAAATATCATGTTGCCCACGGCCTTGCAAACGCGGTGCTATTAGATGTTGTACTACTTGAATTTGGTGATGTAGTTGAACATAAACTTGCTGAAATAGCTGATTATTGTGAACTGTCGAACCTGCAAGATAACAGTCAAAGAAAGGCTGCTAGGGTTATTGAGCAGATACAAAAACTAAAGCAGAGTGCAAATATACCATCAAGGTTATCTGAAATTAGAACATCCGATATCAAGGATTTGGCACTTGCTGCACAACTTGAAGCACACCCCGATTATCCTGTTCCTGCATTTTGGTCATTGCGCCGTTTTGAGAAGGTGTTAGGCGCAATCAGCGAAGCGTGACTTAGGTCAATCACCTAAGTCACTTATGTCTTATTGTGCTAAGGTATTGAGCAAGGTAACTTTGTAGCCGTCAGTTTGCTTTTCATCTTCTTCAAGAATCAAGATGTAATTTCCTTTCTCAGAAAAATCCATATCCGCCAATTGCAAAATACTAATGGTTTGATTATTGGCTTGGTATGTAATTGTGACATCATAGCTTTGTGAATCAAGGTAGACTGACTTGGTTTCAAAGGCGTCAATACTTTTGATATAACTGGTTGTATCTTCAATGGTTTCAGTTCCTTCCGTGAAATAAATATCAATTTCATTCAATTCAGTATCGAAAGGGGAAGTATCTATGAGGTTAACAACTTGTACTTGATGCGATACTTCATTCGGCGTTAAATTTTCTGCTACTGAAATCATTGCCGGGTAACCCGCGCTGTGTTGATAAAATATACTCAATAAAGACACGTTCTTATTCACGGCTTCTACGTAATTACTGACAATTAAGTTATTTGAACTATCGAGCATGGATAACATAAAGGTTCCGGCGTTGACACTGTGGTAGTCCGTAGCAACATCATTATTGACAAGCTCTGTGGTGATTTCATCTTTGGTGCTAGATGCGTTAAAACTCACATTACTGTATTCATCAATCGCGTTATAAAAACGGATTTGTGATTTTGCATCGACATGGGTAAGAGAGGTGACACTTGAGGCATCAGACACAATATCGAGAGTAATGCCACCAGGTTGTGCTGAAAAACTTGGTCTGATCATAACGATGTATGTCTGCTCGTCATCAAAATCGACCATATTTGATTGAAAAATTACATTACTATCGTCTTTTAAAGTCACATAAAACGTGTAGTTATCTTCTGTTAACTCATTCAATTCAGGTAACGCGAGGTAATTGGTTGTGCTAATTAATTCTGCATCTACAAAGTCATAATCATCTTTTGCTAGATATATATCGTATTCTTTGTCGTCCGATACAGTATTGATAGCAGCGAGTTGAAATTTATCGTCTACATCAAACTCGGCAATTTCAAACTGTTTGATTTGCGGTTCGTTATAATCGCCTGCAAGCACTTTTAAATGTTTAACATCACTTTTTATCGACAGGGTGTCATTGTCTTCTAATAACGAGATGTAGTCGTCATTATCGTTAATATAGAGGTAGTTAAGCTCATAGTCATCGTTATTGTAATTATGTCGTGTAGTAACTTGCCCGAAACCTGCACCAGTGCGAATTACATCGTCGATTTCTAAGTAGACATTTGGGCTATTGCTACTGGCGTTGTACATTTGTACATAACCTGTACCGGATGATTCATCACTGTCACTGCAAGCCGCAAGCAAAGTTGTTAACAATAAAACCGAGGATTTTTTTAAAAGTGTCATTATTCTTTTTTCCGTGAATGATAGAAATATCATGAGTCAGTATGTCACGGGAAAAATGACTATATAATGAACTTTACACACTATTACAATGGGTTACATTTAATAACCCTGTTAACAATCGATAACATTTAGTAAACAAATCGCACTCCCAAATATATCCGACGTCCATTACGATAAATAGCTTTGGGTGAGTAATGCGAACCCTCGTAAAGGTAAGTTATTTCATCTGTCAGATTTAAACCTTCAAGGTTTAATGAAATATTAGGTGTCACATAGTAGCTAAACGTTGCATCTATTTGAGAGAAATCATCGGCCATTTCAGTACCAATACCTGTTGCGAACTTTGTTCGGTAATTATGAGATAACCGCGCACTGAACCAGTCATTTTCATAATACCCCGTTACATTAATAGTGTGTTCCGATGTGCCTGGTATATCGGATTGAGTGTGCTCGCCGTCTCTGTCCCCGTTAACATAGGTATAATTGGTAATAACCCCAAGTCCTTGAAAAAACTCTTGCTGATAGCTGACTTCAAGACCCCATAAATGACCGCCTGCACCGTTTATGGGTCGATCAATGGTCATCAAAACCCCTTCATGGGTTTCTAGTTGGCGATTAAACTCGATAAACGATTTTACATCTTTGGCAAAGGTGGCAATGGAAAGTAGACCCAAATCAGAGAAGTACCATTCTAATGACAAATCATATTGTGATGCACGGTAAGGATCGAGTGACGGATTACCACCTTGGCCTTGCGCTTGGGTAACATTGTAATTTGTTGAAGGCATTAAATGATGATATTCAGCGCGAGCCATTACTTTTGCTGCACCAAAACGCATTAACACATCTTCTGATAAATCAAAATTTAAATTAAAGCTAGGTAGCAAGTCAGTGTAGTGTTTACTTTGTTGTTGCCAAACATAATTGGGTTGCGCAGCGCTAGATGAACTAACTTGTTGGTAGGCACCTGCATCTTGTTGCGTGTTTACAATTCTCACGCCGACATTGGACGTGAATAATTCACTGACAAGATTAAGTTTACCATAAACTGCTGTTGTTTGTTCTTGAATGTCAAAGCGACTTGCTTGTTCAATCTGTTGTTTAAAAGGGTAGTGTTTATATTCATTAGCAAGTGTTGCGGTATCGGCAAATGCATAGGCCTTTAAGGTCTTATCCGATCCAATTCCACTTAAGTAATCATCAGGGAAGGGAGCGTCGAAATCAGCTAATATCCAATTAAGTACACCATTTATATCGTTATACCCACCATTATTAGAACGATTCCTAATAAAATCCCTTTTATGGTTTCGGTACTTTGCACCAAAATCGATGCTATCGATTATCGTGTGAATCAAGGCTTTGGTAAAGTCAGCTTGTAAGTACCACTCTTGATCAACAGAATGTTGTGAATCATTTCGTACTTCACTTATTAGCCAATCACGCGCAGATAAAGGGTCAACTTGGTAATGTGTTTGAATATCGCGCTTTGTTCGCGTATCAACACTGAATGCTGAATTGGCTGACCATTGAGATGTATTATCATCCTGAGTACCACCACTGCCACGGGTAAAACCAAATTGGTAGCTATTTTGCCAAAAATGAATGGTGTGATCAGCTTTAAGGTTAATACTATTAGTTTGAATATTAGATTGACGCCAAATTGCTTCCATTGATGTACTAAATGGAAGCTGATCATCAGCGCTTACTTGGCTGTAATTTGCATAAGTAAGTGTATTGTCGTCTATTTGGTAATCGGTAATAACGCCACCGCGCGCAAAGACGTTGGTGGGTAACCATAAAAAGTTTTGATTGCTATTATCTGCATCCAGCTCTGAATAGAGTAAATCGAGTTCAAATTGCCAAGCATTACTGGGTTGATAATCTATCGCCATTGTGGCGCTGGTACGCAGGCGCTTTTGTTGAAAAATAGCGGAGCCACCTCCACCAGGAGTCCAAATGCTTTTAATGTCAGCGCTGTCATTGTGGCTATAAAATAAATCGCCATTATCAAGTACATCAAAGTTTGCTGAATGCCATCCCCAAGACTCCAGTCCATCTCTTCTTAATGTGCGCTGATGCCTAGTGAGGGTAAACAATACACCAAAATCTTTGTCTGGGTTGATATGGTTATAGAAAACGGATAATTGTGGATCCATTTCGTCAGATAAATCGCTGTACTGTCCTTGGATTGTGGTAATAAACTGTGTCTCGGTAGTTAATGGCCGGTGGGTTTTAATATTTATTGCTCCGCCAAGGGAGCCTTCATCTTGTTGTGCTTGTGGTGTTTTAAACACTTCTAATTTATTAACAAGTTCAGCCGGTAACATGGTGTAGTTAAAACCACGATTAGGCAAAGATGAAATCCACCAATCTGCAGAAGCAATATTTTGACCATTTAAAAACGTACGATTTTGTCCAGGTGTTGTACCACGAACACCGACCCGTTCGCCTTCACCCATAACACGGGTTAAGGATATGCCAGTAACTCGCTGTAATGCTTCCGCCACGTTTTTATCAGGAAACTTACCAATTTCTTGTGCACTGAGAACATCTGAGATTGATTGATGTTCCTTTTTATCAGCAAGGGAGGTGACTAAGCTTTTGTGAATACCTCTAATTTCGATGGTATCAAGGTCAATAGTTTGGGTATTTGATGCTAGCAAGTTTGAAGAGCAAAAAATGATGCAAACCAGCATTGGTTTATGTTTACTAGTTACATTACGTAGTTGATTTTTTGTGTTATGTGTTTGATGTCGCATTTGCCCCCCTAGCATTTTAAACGTTGGAAGAATATCGCTTCTGAATATTTACTTGTGTGTTTATAAACGCTTAAAATGCAAAATCATAATACTGATTTACACGCTATAAGGCCAGACTAATTTTGCCTCACATATCGTTACCTAACTCATTAATTAAAATAGACAAAATTGTTGTTGATTTTGTTGCTATGCGAGTTAAACGTAAAGGCGTTTGGTGCAAAATTGAAAGTAAGCAACTTAAGTTACTTGAGGTATTAATTAGCTATCAGGGTAGGGCTGTCTCACGAGATGAATTGCTCGATTCAATCTGGCCGAATGTGATTGTGAGCGATAATTCCCTTAGTAAGTTAGTAACAGAGTTAAGAAAGACAATAGGCGATGACCGTAAAGAACAGGGGATTATTCGAACAGTTCCTCGCATTGGTTATCAGCTGATAGCCCCAATATCTGAAAATGTTATTGATGATAAACCTATCAACTCCAAAAATGCGTTTTATTTGGCGGCGCTTTGCTTACTTCTAGGCGTTGTGACTCACTATTTTATTGCCAAAATCAATACCAATGCCCCGTTGAGTTCTCGTTACAAGTCACGCCTGCTTACACAACGCGCTGGGATTGAGCAAGGTATGTCGTTTTCAAGCGATGGCGCGTTTATGGTGTTTAATTACACGCCTATCAATCAGTCACATTCGGATCTTGCTGTTATGGATTTAAAACAGCAAACCTCACATATCCTTAAAAATGCAAACTATTCAGAACAAGCTGGTGTATTCTCGCCCGATCAAAAGTGGCTTGCCTATATTCGTTCAGATGCATTGCAATGCAATATTCGTGTTGTTTCAACTGCGAGCGCTATTGAAACCTGGCGCTTGTCATTAGATAGTAAATTAGCCAACTGTCCAAGTAGTTTGATTAATGTAGCACTTAGCTGGCCTCAGCATAATGTCATTATTGCCCAGTTCAACAACCAATTATTTCGCTATGATGTAAGCTTTGAACCCTTTCCTCGCGCCTTAGAGGATGGCAAAAAACTTATTGATAATGTTGATGATTTCACAATAAACAAACAATCACTTTATACCCTTTCACGCAATGAGAACGTGATATATCAACATGATTTATTTGGACAAGATAAGACAGCGCTGTCTATTCAAGAACCAAATATGACTCATATCGCCTCTGCAAACGAGGATTTATGGGTAGGCGCATCGAAACTAATTCAATATAAAACCAATGAACGTCTAGGGGAATTAACACTTCCTCTGGGTAAGATTTATGACATGAGTGTTAACCCAAAAACACAAGCAGTGACTGTAAGTGCGGCAAATGCAGAAATTGGTTTATTTAAGGTAAATAGCGATTTATTAAAACCACTTAGTTCATCAATGACAGATGCGCTTTTGCCGACTGTTTCCGCTGATGGCAGCAAATACGCGTATTTAACAATTGATAAACCCACTAATCAACAGCAGATTTGGCTAAGACACTTCAATAATATCAATGTGCAATACGTTACTTCATTCTCTGAACAGGCCTTACCAGATATTATGAGCTTTTCACCTAATGGCAACTTTTTGATAATTGGTTTTCTTGATAAGAAGCTCGTTCTCGTAAATTTGGTAACTAAACACAGTGTTACAATTGCAACAGGCAAATTTGATAAACTGCACTGGCATCCTAACAATTTGGGTATTTTCTATGTCAAAGAGGGTGAAAAAACATCGCAGAATTGGTTTTACAATTTGTCTATGGGTATTGCAGAACCCAACGCGCAAACACGCGACATAGAATTTATGCTTGCCAACAAAGAATATCGCTCAGTTTTAACGAATGGCTATCGTAATTATGCAGAATCAATTGGAAAATATTTATCCGAGCGAATTTATGATCCGCTGCTTATTGATAATGTTATGCCTTCAACTAAGCTTTTTACGCCAAGTATTTATCAATCAGGAATCTATTTTGCAGTTAAGAAAGGCAAAACGGTTACATTATACGATTATCGTTTTGATACTGGTGAATATAGTGAAATGACTGCCCTTGCAGTTAATGCTTTTCATACAACACTGCCTCTAACTATAACGAGTGATTCAGTGGGTAAACAAGTCGTGGTAAATCAGGTAAATAATCTCCAGTCTGATTTAGTAATACTAGAGAAGAAATAACCGTTTGGCGGATAAAATCAATGGTTAGCGATAAAATACTAGTTAATCTCTATTAGTAACTGTTTATATTCGCTCACATCAACTTGTTGTGC
This sequence comes from Pseudoalteromonas piratica, assembly GCF_000788395.1. NCBI lineage: Bacteria > Pseudomonadati > Pseudomonadota > Gammaproteobacteria > Alteromonadales > Pseudoalteromonadaceae > Pseudoalteromonas > Pseudoalteromonas piratica. Next base: position 1,001,960 of record NZ_CP009889.1, on the reverse strand, counting down.
TTCGCCTTCGCTAATGGCGATATTCAACCACTTTTTTGCCTCTTTGGTTTTATTCTTACTGAGCATAATCAATGCATTGAGATAGTTAGCTTCGACACTTCGGCTGTCGTGTTCTAAAACTTCATTAATGTAAGCAACTGCGACAGAAAATTGCTTAGCATCAATTGCTAAACTACCAAGCGATAGTTTTGCGAGTAGATGACCTTGTTCAGAGGATTGTGTTAGCCATCGTTTTGCTTTTGCACGATCGTAATGTACGGAGTGTTGAACCAAAAACTCAATGCCCAAACGATATTGTGCGTGTACAAAGCCACTTTGTGCGCTCTTAAGCAGCCAATTTAAGCCTTTTTCTCGATCTTGTTGTGTTTTATCACCTAACAATAATTGAGTCGCGATACGATATTGGGCATGAGGAAAACCGTTCTTTGCTGATGACAACATTAGTTGTTGCGCGGCATTTGTATCGGTCCAGTGATATTTCAAAAGTTTAGATGCGTTATTGGTGTCGGTTGATAGCCAATGCCCGATACGGTATTGCCATAACGCATTGCCACTTTCAGCTTGTTCGATAACCTCAGCAATATGTTTTTGATAAGCACGTTGTTGCCGAGCAAAACCTTGTTGATAACGTTTTCCTTTAAAGGTTGTAAAATGATAAAGCACACTGCGTCGTTTTATTGGTAGCACCTCAGAAGTTTGATATCGCCAGCGTTTCAGTGCTTGTAACAATGCCGTATCGAAAGTTTTTTCAGGGTAACTATCAATGATTTGGATATTTTTTACGGCACCGATTGTATCTATATCGTATTCAGCCCAAACCCAACCTTCAATTCCTCGTTCAGCAGCATGTTCTGGGTATTTTGGTTCAATATTAAATGTTTTTTGGGGCTGTGTTTCTGGGATATAACTACTATTAAATTGGGGCGCTAATTTGTTTAAATAAGCTTGATAATTATGCTCGTTTGACAATGTTTTGTAGGCAAAATACAAAGGGTCTTTATCGGTTACTTGTGCCTCAATTTGCATTGCCGCACTTTTTGCATCTGCAATGCCGAAATCACTGGCAATTGAAAACCAAGCATAGGCTTTCGCCAAGTCTTTTGGCAGACCACGTCCTTGTAAATGCATAACGGCAATATTGAACATTGCATCGCTATTGCCCAGTTCTGCTAGTTTATAAAATTCGCTGTAAGCCTTTTTAAATTCCCCGTTGGTATAATTGATAGACGCCGTTAATAGGTCAGCACGAAGCGTACCATGCGTCAGCAACAATAGAGAGAGTAGAAAAAAAGGTATAATGCGCGTCAAAAATAAAACCAATAGAAGTAATACTAAGTTTACGATTCGAGTTATCGGAAACCATTAATATAACAAGAATACGCAAACTAGCTAAGAAATTAAATTGGTATTTAATTATTTTAATCTGAAAATTTTATTAAATAACATATTGAATTAAATTAGTTTCTGAAAGAAAAACAGCGAGTAAAAACTCGCTGTTTGGGTTTCTGAAATAGAAGAGCAAGACAATAGGGGGCAGTCCTGTGTTAGCGTTATGCACTCGAAAGTGCACCTTTACTCTTTTTCAGAATTAAAAATTGAAACGGACACCTGCGACATAACGTCTACCATCAGCGTAAACACCTGTTAAAGCATGTTCTACACCTTTTTCTTGGTAACTAAAAGTGTGTTCGTCGGTCAAGTTAATCGCTTCTAAAACAAGGGTGATATTTTCTGTCAGATTGTAGTTAATATTGGCATCTATTTGACCATAATCATCAACATAACCTGGCCAACCTAAACCAGTGTCATAACCTGTTCGATAGTTATAAGAAATACGACCATTAACATGTTCATTCTCATAGTAAGCACTTAGGTTGATTGTATGTTTAGAGTTACCTGGAATAGTAATGTCTTCACCGTCAGGTCCTTTTGCCTCTCCATCTACGTAAGTGTAGTTAGCCATAACACCAAGCCCTTGATAAATATCATGCTGAACAGCAAGTTCAAGTCCTTGGATAGTACCGCTTCGTCCATTTACAGGGCGGTTAACCAGGATATCCGTTCCTTCATGGGTTTCTAAAGTTAGCTGCGAATCTAAGAAAGATTGAATATCTTTATGAAACACTGCAGCAGAAAATAAGCTTGCCTCATCAAAATACCATTCAACGCTGACATCAAATTGGTTAGCACGGTAAGGGTCGATATCTGGGTTGCCGCCTGTGCCCGTTTTGGTTTCTAAATTATAAGATGTTGATGGCGTCATAGAGTTATAATCTGGACGAGACATGACTCGGGCAGCGGCTAAGCGCATAATTACATCATCATCTAAATCAATCGCAAGGTTTAAACTGGGTAGCACATCAAAATAATCTTTTGATTGTGTTTGCCAATTTTCACCGACATACGCACCTGTATCTTGGTTGGTTTGCACTAAACGTAGACCTAAATTACCGCGCAAACTATCGGCATCAATATCTGCTTTAATATAACTTGCAACTATTTTTTCGTTTACTTCAAAAGTACTGGCTTTTAATAAGTTGTAATCCCAACCAAGCGCGTCACCTTCGCGTCTTACTTTATTGGAGTCAGTAATTGCATAGTTTTTAAGGGTACCGGAAGAGCCTAAGCCAGATAAATAATCAGATGGCATAGTAAGAGAATAATCAGCCAAAGACCAATTCAGATCAGTACGAGTAGCAGTTTGTCTTTTTTCATTGTAACGGCTGTGGTCACGATATTTAGCACCGAATTTAATATTACTGAATACAGCAACATCCACTGGTCTTGAAAAATCAAGTTGTAAATAGTGTTCATCGTCTTTGGCATTGTTTTGATCATAACGGAGGAAATCTAGTGCCCATTTGCTACCATCAGCAGGATCATTAGCGTAGCTGGTTTTAATATCTTGTGTACTTGAGGCATCGTAAGAATGAACAACGTTGCCACCCCAACCAACACTTCGGTCAGCGTGTGAACCCCCTGAACCTTTGGTATAACCAAGATGAACAGATGTTTGCCAAAGTTCCCCTTGATGATCTGCCTTGAGATCGTACGATTGTGTCTTTAGTTCAGAATTACGTACTTTTGTCTCATCAAGAATATTACTTCCGTCAGGAGATAAGCCTAATGTACCGGCAATAAGCATTTTACCAACTTTGTCGTGGTCGATAATCGTCACATCTTGGTATTTAGAACCGCCATACCCTGGTAACCAGAGAAAGTTTTGGTTTTCGTTATTTGCTTCAAGTGTAGAATTAAGCGCGTTAAAGGTAATATCTAATGCATCTGATGGACGAAATTGTAGTGACGCGTTAAAACCCGTTCTGATACGCTCTTGTGAAAACATGGCTGAGCCACCACCACCTGAACTATACACATTCTCATGAATAGTACCGTCTTCCATTTCAATATCACGGTGTGTCCAACTCCAAGATTCAATACCGTCGCGGCGTAAGTTGCGTTGCTGGCGAACAACAGAAACTAATGCTCCAACTGTTTCTTTGTCGTTTTTCCACGAATACATACCACTGAGTTGTGGGTCAGTTTTACCCGATACTTCGCTGTGTTGGGCCAAAACGCTTCCTGCGATTTTATTGGCCTCTAAGTCAAGAGGTTTACGGGTTCTGACGATAACAGTACCACCAATTGAACCTTCATCAATATCTGCTTCAGGTGATTTATACACTTCTAAGCCAGAGACAATTTCTGACGGTAACATAGTGTAGTTAAAACCACGACTAGCAGGGGAGTTTGTCCACCAATCAACAGACCCAACCGCTTGACCATTTAATAATGTTCTATTTTGGCTTTCAGATGTACCACGAATACTGACACGTTCGCCTTCACCAAAATTACGAGAAATTGACACACCTGTGATACGTTGTAGTGATTCAGCGACATTTTGATCGGGAAATTTACCGATATCTTCTGCCGATATTGCATCAACAACTGAACCTGAGAAGCGTTTTGTATTTAATGATTTAACTAAGCTACCTCGGATTCCTCTCACCTGAATTACTTCAACATCGCTTTGTTGTGCTGTATTGTTTTCTTGTGATGCATAAGCCAAAGAGCTCGACATACTTGCCACAATTAATGCATTGCTAATTGCCAAACTTAATTTCGATTTGTTAGATAAAGCCATTGTTTCCCCTTGCTATGTATTACGTTTTTATTTGTTATTTTCCCTTATGAAGTACTCAAATGTTCTCGCTAATTAACGTGGTGTCATAAATTAAAAAGCGAAACCATTTGAGTGATGCTATAGCTACATGATTAGTTGTGAATGGTATTGATTTAGGATGAATAGTTATGAATAAGTGAAGATTGGTAGTTAAATATTTGATATTAAATAATAAATATTTATAAATAATTGGAACAAATTAATATTATTTATTGATTAAAGCCCTTTGGCAAAGTTTTAATATGTAAAATATGCTCTAGTAACATTCATCTTGCATAAAAAATTAATCGTTAAAGTTTACATGTCAGCCATAGTTTTGTTTTTCAGTTGTAATCACAGTTTTGCAAATTAACAAGCTATTGATTCTTAGAGGCTATAAAGTAATTCTTATTAAAGGTGGTAGGGCTAAGTGCTACAAAATTGGGTTTTTTAGATTCTTTATTTAAATATAAAGACTGTTTAGTAAGATTTTACTGTGTGCAGGCTAAAACGCTAATATGCAACGCCACCGATAATATATAAGCAGCGTGTGATGTGCGGTATTTTAATTCAGAATGAGCGGGTGTATACAAAGCGATATGATATCGCCTGTATACATTTTAAAAGTGCTAGAGACTTTTCTTTGGGGGCAAAGCAACATTTGCAAAGATTAACCCGGCAACTAAAGACATGAATATTAAAAAGGTCTGTTGGCCAATTCCGGTACTGGCTACAAATTCTTGTCCGGATATTAATGAATTTAAACCAATATACGTTTTACTACCTGGTACCAAGACAATGAGTCCTTGCATGGCAACAATACAGGCAGGGGCATTGGCAGCACGCGTGAAGAAATTACTGTAAACACCAACTGCAAAAGCACCTATAAATGTACCTAGAGCGTAGTCTAAGTACATTGCTCCTAAAATACTTGCCGCATAAGCAACGAAACCAGCAATAACCGACCATAACGCATGTTTAGCTTTAGTACGAAAGATGATAATTAAGCTCATACATAATATTGCAATTGCAAGCCAAGCTGTCCATTTAGGTATTGGTTCTGGCGCAATAAAGTCTGCTTGTCCAAATAGCGCAAATCCAACAGCAATACCCAAAAAAGCACCAAAGTAGAGTTTAAACAACAACATAAGCGCGTCCATAACACGCGCTGTACCAGAAACTAAATGACGAGCGGAAAGTTCAGCAAGACCTAAAGTCAAAGCAAGCCCTGGTATAAAAACAATTATTGCCGAGAGCACAACCATGCGAATATTAATGCCAGGATCAATATAAGCACTGATTGCACAAGCAAGTACCGCGGCTACGACCGCAACAACAGGCTCAAGCATATGCGACACGCGACGTGATTTTTCTGCCCACAGCACAAATAAGTAAACAACAGTACTCAGAAGCGTGGACCACAGAACGTCATTCCAACTGGTGCCCATTAACATAGCAAATGCACCACCAGACATTGCAAAAGCACCACCTGTTGCAAGTCGATTATAAGGGTTAGGCATATTAGCAATTTTATCGAGTGCTATGTCAGCTTGCTCTAACGTAATTGTGTAATCAGTGAGCTTATCAACCAATTCATCGGTATGTGCTAGCGCACCTAAATCAAGTTCACCGGGTGAAACACGTGCAGCGTGGGTGTATTCATCTTCATGGCCTTCAGTCCAAATAACAAAGGTTAATGCAGTTGGCGTGATGATAAACGACGCTTTTAAGCCAAAAAACGTGGCCAAATTTTCGAGGTGTGCTTCTAATCGGTAAGAGGGGGTACCGAACTTATGAAGCATTTTTCCAAGCTTTACAATAAAGCGGCGTTTTTGCGTAAAACTAGCAGTGTTCAATGTGAAAATCTATTAATGGGAATGACTCGCAAATTTTAAGTTTTATTTACGTTTTGTCTAGTTTTGTTTATGTTAAATATAAAAAAATTGAATAAATTTATTATACTCAAAAATAAGCACACCATTTATAAGGATTTTCTTTGAATTTAAGATACAGGGTTTGGTTATTAATGTTGCTTTGTTACTTTCCATTCAGCTCAAAAGCGGATGGCACACCAATTATTACCATTTTTACCGAACAGTTTCCGCCTTACAATTATCTGGAAGAAGATCGCATTGTTGGTATCAACCATGACATCGTTAAACGAGCTTGCGAAATCGCCAATTTACGTTGTGAATTTAAATTATACCCGTGGCAAAGAGCAATGGCCTCTGCGCAAGGCAAGCGTTTTGCGGGACTAATATCAACATCGCGTCTACCTGAACGTGAAGTTCACTTTCAATGGGTTGGCCCATTAGTATCCAGTCCCGCTTGTTTCTATAAACTGGCTACGCGAGATGATATCCATATTTTTGATCAGCAACAGCTTAAAAAGTTTACAGTGGGTTTACATAAAGGCGATGTTTACGAAGATATTTTGCAAAGTTGGGGGCTGGAGGAAAATAAGCATTATATCAATTACTCCGAAAAATTTGGCGAAATTCTGGCGTTTAAACGTGGTAAATTGGATTTGTTTATTGCCTCAGCAAACACAATACAATTCCATATCGATAATAAACGACTACAAACTAACGAAGTTAAACCTGTTTATTTAATTAAAGATGAAAGGTTATTAGGCAATTACTTAGCACTCAATAATGCGTTACCACCATCAATGACAAGCAAGTTACAACACGCCATAGATCATATGAAGCAAAATGGCGAAATCAAAACAATAAAAAAACAGTATATACCAACTGCAGAGAGTACAATTGCCGAATCGGAGCTAACCCTAGAGAAACGGTGTTTACATTAAGCGCATTGACACAATAAAGCCGCTCTCGCCGCTTTATTGTGTCAATGTAACTTAAGCAAGTTTAAATTGTGCGCTCAACCTATTTAGGCTTTGCGTGAGTGCTTTTAATTCCTCGCTTGCAGTCGCTATTTGTTCAGCACCTGTTGCGTTTTCAAGGGCAGCATTATTGATTGCGATAATACTTTGATTTATTTCCTCCGCGGCAATGCTTTGTTGCGAAGCTGCGGTTGCTATTGTTTCTGAGTTAAGGGTAATTAACTCCATATCATTAAGCACAGTTAACATTGTTTGTTCACAACTCTTTGCTTTATTTAGTGTGGTATTTGCATGTTCACTGCTTTGCTCAATAGTGGTAACGGCAGATTGTGTATCACTTTGCAGTTCTTTAATCATGGTTTCAATATTTGCGGTAGACTGCTGGGTTTTAAATGCAAGCTGTCTTACTTCATCTGCAACTACTGCAAATCCGCGACCTTGTTCACCAGCACGTGCAGCTTCAATTGCGGCATTAAGTGCTAACAAGTTTGTTTGCTCTGTAATGCCTTGAATTACTTCAAGTACAGAGTTAATACCTAAACTTTTCTTTTCAACTTGTTTAATTACATGATTGGCACTCGCTAACGCTGCTTTTAGTTCCTCAGTAGCGACAAGTGCCGCATTAATATCATCATTTGCTTGTGTACTTTTTATCTTGGCAAGTTGTGTTTGTTCTGATGAGTCTTTGGCATTGTTGGCCACTTCTTCAATTGTCATCGCCATTTCGTGCATTGAGGAAGAAACGGTTTCAATATTCAGGTGTTGCTCTGCAAGACTTGCTTTAGCTTGTAAGCTTGTTGCACTAGTTTGCTCAACAGTGTGAGACAGTTGTGAGCTGGATGAGATAATACTTGAAATAACGCGCAATAGACTCTGATTCATTTGTTTCATTGATTTAAAGAGACCTTGGGCATTGTCATTGTCTCTAAAATCATACGTTAGATCGCCATCCGCTATACGCATTGCAAGTTGATGCATTGTTTTCGGTTCGCCACCTATGGGTAATAAAATAGAACGGGTGATCTTTAACGCAGAAATACAGACAACAATTAATGTTAACAAAGACACTATTAAAATTGATGACTTCATTCTATCTGTTGCAGCAAATGCCTCAGCAACATCAATTTCGCTGATCAACACCCAGTTCAAATTGGCAAAATTAATCGGCATAAAAGCAGATAGGACAGCGTTGTCATTGTAATCTTGTATTATTTGCGTGCTACTTATGCCCATAAGTCCTTGTTGCACAGCTAATGTATCAACGCCATTTTGTTCAATGGTGCCTGCAAAGCTTGCTTGTACTGAACGGCCGATAGGATCAAGAAACGAATCTGAACGAAGTCGTTTATCTGAACCCACAATATATGATTCGCCTGTTTCACCCATGCCATCGCGTTGTTGCATTAATTTATTAATTTTCTTGATTGAGAGTTGTAGTGCAATAACGCCTTTCACTTCTCCATTTTGAATTAGAGGTTGTGCTATAAATGCGGCTGGATCGTTATTACTTGGGGCGTAAGGTTCGAAATCAACGATGTTAAATTGTGGTTGGACAAGTGTTTGAGAAAATAACTTACCTAAACCAGATTCTTTATATGGCCCGTTTAGTAAATTTGTCTTGTAATCGGCCTCTTTTGTTACCGTATAAAAAATGTCACCGTTTAAGTTAATTAAAAATAAATCGTAATATTGATTTGTAGTGATAAAACGCTCGAAATAAGCGTGTTTGGTGGCAGCAAGTTGAGCATTGGTTACCTCTCCAAAGTTTGTCCAAGACGAGGCTATTAACGATAAGTCGGCTTGACTTTGTTCAAAATAATTCTGAATTTCAGTAGCTTTGATATTTTTTATTGACGTTAATTGATTAAAAGCTTGTTTTTCAAGCGCGCTATTTGAAATAGAAATTGCAATTATTGTAATAATGACAATAGGCAATAGTGCTAAGGTTATAAATGAAAGCAATAGTTTTTGTTTTAAAATCATGCAGTTTTGTGTCCAAATTAAAGACGTCACGAAAGTGGCATGATGTTACATTGTAATAAAACTGTAATGAAATGATAATTGTTACAGTTTGTAAATACGGTACAAAAACTAACCGCTTTCAATTTAAGTTAGAGCAAATAGTGTTTAATTCTTTTTATTTTTCTCTGTAATCCATTGTGACATATATTTGGTACTCGCGTGGCTATGGTGTTTAAGCATGGCACCGATAAAATTGTTCAACCTGTGTTGTGATAATTGGGATTGAATAAGCTCAATCCGCGCTAACAATTCACTGGACAGTGTCGATTGGTCAAACTTTGCCTTAATCGATGGGTGGCAAAGTGATGACTTTTCATGCCACAAAGATTCATTCTGATAGAGTTCAACGGCAGAGCTAATTATAGACTCGTCAGAGTTGGCGACCAAACCGGGCCAATGCGCTTCGTTGAACATACCTTCAATGCCAATATCTGTAGTTAAAGACGGTGTTTCACAGGCCATTGCATCTAAAAACTTGCCTTTTATGCCTGCTCCAAAACGTAAAGGGCTTAATAATACTCTGGCACTTTTTATAACCTTATACGCATCATCACACCAGCCTTTTACTAAAAAGCCTTGTTTAGGGTTAGTCAATGCTGTTGCTTTAGGTGGCGGGTAAGAGCCATAAATATGTAATTCTGCTTGTGGTAAGCGTTTACGAATATGGGGCCATAATTGTTGTAAGTAAAGAACGCTATCCCAATTTGGCGCATGCCTAAAATTGCCGATTGTGACGAAATGTTGGCGCGATTGGTAATCTGGATTAGTTTCTAATTTATTTGGTTCTAGCATAAAGGGCAGGTGGTGCAATAACGCTTCATCTAACTTGTATTGCTTTATCAATAATTGCATTTCAAAATCTGAAATGATCAATGAAAGATCACATCTTAAAATTGCGGCAATCTCACGTTTAGCGAGATCACTTGACCAGTCTTCAGCTTGGATTTTTCTATTTGCTTTATGCGCTAAATGGCGCGCATTACGAACACTTTGTAAATCCTCAGTATCAAGAATTTTTAATGCATTAGGACAAAAAGCGTCAACCCGCCAGCCAAATTGCTCTTCAATCATAAAACGGTCAAACATCACAATGTCTGGATTAAGTTGTTGAATGTAGTCATTGAAACTATCACAATTTAGTGTGATTTCTGCACTTGAAAAACCGCCACTTTCTAAATCAAACATATGTTGTGTTTTTTGTGCTGCTGATGCAAATTCGACTTGCCAACCCTGATTACGAAAAGCGTGCATAATTGACAATATATGACTGCCTGCGGCAGATGATTTAGGTTCAGGCCAAACATAACCAATTACAAGAACTTTCACTGAATTTCCAATCTGATAAAAACAAAGGAATTTTATCGTATTCTAGGCGCAATTGCTTGAGTTGAAATGAATATTTAAATACTGTCACAATTAAGAGTAAGTAATTGAATTAAATACAGTCAATTAAAGAGTGATAAACGTACACTTGGATGTTGATAGTTATACCAATTCTTTAAATATGTGTTCAGGGTTAGCGCTTGATAATTAAATTGTAAGAAGGCGGCATTTTTTCTTTTGCATTGCGCTACATTAAAAAAACTAACCCAGTTTGCTTTGATGAATCGCTAGTTAAGTGAATTGGTATCAAATATAACAAGGAATGATAATGAAATTCTCTAAATGGCCAGTACTGCTGCTATTAGTTATGCTGGCTCGTGTGAGTGCGAACACCCAAGATGGTTATCAGGTCCCAAGTAAAGCAATTGCCGATGTAGTTGATGCAAAGCTTGCTCCCTCATCTCGTTTATCACCCAACAATCAGTGGATGGCTTTTTTTGAACGTCAACGTATCGCAAGTCTTAAAGACCTGAGTAAAGCTGAATTAAAACTTGCAGGTATTACGCTCAATGCTAAAAACTTCAGTCGTTCGCGCCCTAGGTCAAAATACCTGTCTATCGAAATTAAACATTTAACATCTGGCAAAACTGTTTCTGTAAAGGGGCTAGCAGACGGGCGAATTCTTTCACCTTCGTGGTCTCCAGATAGCGAACATATTGCATTTATAATTGAGCAAACAGCACAGTCATATTTATATTTGTTCAATGTTGCAACACAACAGCTAACAAGAAGTGATATTGCACTTAATGCAGTGATTACGTCAAAGCCTTATCGCTGGTTACCTAATAGTGATGGTTTACTTGTTAACCTTGCTGTAAACATCAGTAAACAAGCTCCCAGTGCTAAAACTGCACCCATTACACCGGTTATTTCAGAGACAAGTGGACAAAAAGCGCCTGTTCGCACCTATCAAAACTTATTACAAACACCGCTTGATAAAGCATTATTTGAATTTTATGGCTTAGGTCAGCTTGCTAGGGTATCGCTTGAAGGTAAAGTAACACTGTTAACAATACCAAGCATTATTAAATCGTTTAAACCATCACCAAACAGCGAATACATTTTAGTTGGTGAGATTACAACACCCTTTTCGTATTTAGTGCCTTACTCACGTTTTGCAAGCAAGTGGCAAGTTTTGTCAATCTCAGGTGAGGTGGTAACACATGTGGCAAACCAAAAATTAGCGGAGGATATAGCACAAGGCTTTGATAGTGTAAGGACAGGCAAACGGAGAATATCTTGGCGAGCGGATAAACCTGCAACTTTAGTTTGGGTGGAGGCTCAAGATGGTGGTTCTATGAAAGAAGACGTACCAATTCATGATCATCTCTTTACCTGGAAGGCACCATTTAAAAGTGATGCAAAGTTATTTGCCAAAGTTGAGCGACGTTTTGCAGGTATTCAATGGGCAAATGACAAGGTTGCTATTTTAAGTGATTGGCGTTTCAGTGACAGACAAGTACGCATGCAAATTATTAATCCTAAAAACCCAGATGGACCTAGAGTGCTATTTAATGAACGTTCATACAATGATGCCTATAGCGATCCTGGGGATTTTGTTTTGGTCACAAATAAATTTGGTACGCGAACAATTAAAGTAGTTGGCGAACGTTATATGATGCTTACAGGTATTGGTGCATCTGATAAAGGCAATATTCCATTTTTAGACCGGTTTGATATTAAAACGGGATCGTCAACACGGATTTGGCAAAGTGAGGCACCGTATTATGAACGCGTAAAAGCAGTGCTTGATGACAGTGGCGAAAAATTAGTGACATTACGCGAATCAAAAACGGAACAACCAAATTTTTATTTACGTGATGTCAAACACAACAAATTGAACAAATTCACCGACTTTTTGCATCCTTACCCGCAATTTAAAGACATTAAAAAAGAGAAAATAAGCTATAAACGTGACGATGGGGTGACTTTAAGTGGTACGCTTTATTTACCTGCAAATTACAATGGTAGTAAATTGCCAGTGTTGATGTGGGCTTACCCTCTCGAATACAAAGATAAATCGGTTGCATCTCAAGTGCGCGATTCTCCCTATGAGTTTACCTATATCGGATATTGGGGCCCAATGCCTTATTTAGCAAATGGCATTGCGGTTTTTGATGATCCTACTATGCCGATAGTTGGCATTGATGGTAAGGAACCAAACGATACATTTAGAAAGCAATTGGTAAGTAGCGCTGAGGCTGCGGTGAATGCATTAGTTGAGAAAGGAATTGCAGATAAGTCACGAATTGCTATTGCAGGTCATTCCTATGGCGCATTTATGGTTGCTAACCTGCTTGCGCACAGCGATCTATTTAAAACGGGAATCGCCCGAAGTGGGGCTTATAATCGCACGTTAACGCCATTTGGATTTCAAGGTGAAGAGCGGGATTTTTGGCAAGGTCAAGATGTCTACAGCGCAATGTCCCCCTTTTTCCACGCTGAAAAAATAAATGAACCGATGTTAATGATCCATGGCAAGCAAGACCCTAATTCAGGCACTTACCCAATGCAATCAGAGCGGATGTACAACGCATTGAAAGGGCTTGGTAAAGAGGCAAGGTTGGTGATCCTACCATACGAAGGTCATGGCTACCGCGCACGTGAGAGTATTTTACATGTGCTATGGGAGCAAGAAGAGTGGCTTAAGAAAACTTTATTAAGTAACGATTAAAGAAATAGGCCACTGTACATTTAAAGTACAGTGGCTTCAACCGAAGTGAGCCAAGAGTAATGCAAATATTATTTGGTCATTCTATTCGCGTTATTTTGGTCTATTATTTTTATAACGTTTATCAAAATGATGTGTTATGAAACTTTCAGATATCAGTATTCGCAATGCACTAATCGCAACGATAACCCTTGCACTTATTCTCACCACATTCTTCACAACGCTATTTAGTGGTGCTCAATTTAATACTGTGTTTGATGAGTTTAATGAAAATGAATATTTTCCCGCTTTACTTGGAAAAGTAGAAGCAAGTATTCGCGCAGAATTAAATGTACCTATTGCGCTTTCCCGTGGATTAGAACAAAACGATTTTCTTCGACAATGGGCTATCAACGGAGAGAGCGAAAAAGAATGGCCGAATATTCAGCAGTATTTTAATAATATTAAAAATAAGAATGATGCTGCGGTTGTGTTTTGGGTGTCTAAGCAAAGTTTAAAGTATTATCAAAATGATGGCATTTTAAAAACAATGTCGGCATCAGCTGCACGCGACCAATGGTTTTTTAATTTTATGTCTTCATCACAGCGCCAACAAATAGCGGTTGATGTAGACCAAAAATCAAAACGTTTAACCGCTTTTATCAACGTTAAAGTTAACCATAACGGCAACGACATGGGGCTAACTGGTCTTGGCTATGATATTAGTAAAATTATTGAAATTGTGAGTCAAAATAAAATTGGCAAAACCGGTTACGTATTTTTATTGAAATCGGATGGTGATATTGCAGCTCACCCTGATCAATCGTTGGTAGGTAAAAGTTATCAGTCAGTTAAAAAATATCAGACCATTAGCGAATTTTTAGCCCGTACTGAAAACAGTACTACACCCCAATTAACTAAATTACCACTTGATGGTGATGAATCATTTGTTGCTAGTTTGGCACTCGAAAATATTGGCTGGCAATTAGTCGCAGTTATGCCAACAAGCGAAATGAGTAACAAGATTTCATCTGCAATGGTCAAAACAATCGCCGTAAACTGTGTGATTGCTGCTGCGTTTATCGTCATTATGGTGTGGATTGCCAATCGTGTAGCAAAAAGTATTTCAAGTATTAGCAAAAAACTGCTAGATATGGGAAATCAAGGGGGCGATCTCACCTTGCGCTTAGATGAATCACGACAAGATGAACTAGGTGAGCTAGCACGCGGGTTTAATGCTGTAATTGCCAATAATCAATCTATGGTGAGCAAATTAAAAACCATTGAATTGCAAATGGGTCAAGATATTCAATCATTGGTTGATTCATTTGATCAAGTAACTAGTTTGTCATCCAATCAGGATGCATTGAGTGAACAAGTCGCTTCGGCAATTACACAAATGGGCACTACGGTTTCAGAGGTATCAAATTTAGCATTAGATACCGCTAATACCAGTGAACAAGCCGTTAACAATACGCAACAAAGTATTGCCCATATGAATGAAAGTTCAGATGCAATGAACCAACTGACCGATGTTATGGGGCATGCCTATCAACATATACAAGACTTAGCAGGACAAGCAGAATCAATAAACTCAATTGTCGATGTGATTAATGCAATTTCAGAGCAAACAAATTTACTGGCACTCAATGCTGCAATTGAAGCTGCAAGAGCAGGAGAACAAGGAAGAGGTTTTGCCGTTGTTGCAGATGAAGTAAGAACGTTAGCAAGTAAGACGCAAAGTTCAACACAAGAGATCCGTGGGCAAATCGATAAATTACAACGTTCTACAGAGATTGTTCTCAACGCCATTGCGCAAGGTAACGAGACAACAGCCAAAGTCAGTGAGGCATCAACAAATTCGGCACAAGTACTTTCTACTATTGATGCAAGCATCACCGCGGTAAAGGACATGAACCAGCAAATTGCCACAGCCACTGAACAACAAAATGTTGTTGTGCAACATATTAATGAATCGGCTGTACAAATTGCCGATTTATCGAAAGAATTTAACGATATTGCGATCGCAGATCAGCAACAATTGCAACGGTTAAACAATCTGGCAACAGAATTAAATTCGCTAATTTCTCAGTTTAAAGTGTAAAAATATAATAATTTTCTATTAAAAATTGCATAGGTTTATTCATAATCAGTTAGTTTAAACCTATCTTTTCCCTCGAAATTTTGTACCAATTATATTACTATCCGCAATTATGTGACCTATCACATTTTGATAGAGCAAAACTCGTAAAATAATAATAAGTAGTATGAAAACACGTCTAAATATCAGTATTCGAAACGCGCTAATCTTAACCATCACTTGTGCATTAGTTTTAAGTACTTTACTTTCAACTTTGTTCACCAGTGTTCAGTTTAATCAAGTTTTTGAAAAATTTAATGATAAAGCTTATTTACCTGCATTACTTGGTAAAGTAGAAGCGAGCATTCGTGCGGAGCTAAATACGCCGCTGGCACTGGCTCATGCGATGGAACAAAATAGCTATTTAACGCAATGGGCATTTGATGGCGAAAGCGCATCTCAGTGGCCAGAAATACAACGCTATTTTCAGCATATTAAAGCGAAAAATGATGCTGCGGTCGTGTTTTGGGTTTCTAATATTACAGGCAAATATTATCAAAATGACGGCATTTTAAAAACCATGTCGCGCAGCGATGCCCGTGATGCTTGGTTTTATAGCTTTATGCAAAAGCCAATCAAACAACAGTTAGCTGTTGCCATTCACCAAGAAACCAATAAGTTAATTGCCTATGTTAACGTGAAAGTGGAATCACAGGGCAAAACCTTCGGATTAACAGGCCTTGGATACGATATTAGCCGAATTACTGAGATTATTAAAAATAATAAAATTGGCAAAGCGGGCTATGTTTTTTTAGTTAAGTCCGACAATAGCATCGCCGCTCACCCAGATGAGCGTTTAGTTGGCAGCGAGTTTTCAAGTATTAAAAAATATCAAAACTTGTCATCGTTAATCAGTAAATCAGCAAATGGTTATCAAGCGATTATTGAGAAAAATGAGCTAGATGGTGTGGAGCATTATGTTGCTTCTCAGGAACTTGAAGGCACAGGTTTAAAGTTAGTTGCCGTGTTACCTAGTTCCGAAACAACCGAGCAAGTTACGAGTGCGCTGCTAAAAACTGTGGCTGTCAGTATTGTGATAGCCTTTGCTTTTATTGTAGCTATGGTGTTACAAGCAAATAAAATTTCTCACAATATTGCGGCTATTTCAGATAAGTTATTTGCCATGGGTAAACAAGATGGTGATTTAACTATTCGCTTAGATGACACTCGCAATGATGAGTTAGGTACACTAGCGAAAGGATTTAACGCGGTGATTGAAAATAACCAAGCAATGATTTCAAATCTTAAGCAGATTGAAGCTAAATTGGTTACAGATATTACAACCTTGGTTGAGTCATTTGAAAGTGTCACCAATCTTTCATACCAACAAGATGGCTTAAGCGAACAAGTTGCTTCAGCTATTACCCAAATGGGAACAACCGTAGCGGAAGTTTCCAACTTAGCATTAGATACTGCAAAATCGAGTGAAGAAGCGGTAGCAAATACCAAACACAGTATTCAGCAAATAGATACTAATGCCAGTGAAATGAAAGCGTTGACTTTAGTAATTGAAAATGCACACCAAGATATTCAACGTTTGGCAGAGCAGGCTGAGTCGATTAATTCAATTGTTGATGTGATTAATGCAATTTCTGAACAGACAAACCTACTTGCACTCAATGCAGCAATCGAAGCTGCTCGAGCAGGCGAACAGGGAAGAGGCTTTGCTGTGGTCGCGGATGAAGTTAGAACGCTTGCAAGTAAAACACAAGGGTCAACACAACAGATCCGAAGTCAGATTGAACAGTTCCAAAAATCAACTGAAGTGGTTTTAGGGGCAATGGCGAATGGCTATGAAACAACAAAATCCGTCAGTAATAGCTCGATTGAATCATCAAATACGCTTGCCCTAATTGATTCGTGTATCACTGATGTAAAAGATATGAACCAACAAATAGCAACAGCCACTGAGGAACAAAACAGCGTGGTTCAGCATATTAATGAGTCCGCTGTTGAAATTGCCGATTTGTCTCGTCAATTCCATGCAATAGCAATAGAAGATAAAGCACAGTTAAAACAATTAAGTGAACTGGCAGGTGAACTTTCAGCTTTAATTTCACGCTTTAAAGTGTAATAAGCAAGCTTACACCCTTACTATTGTTTAAGGGTGTCAACGTTATGTGCTAAAGCTCAAACAAAATTAATATTGAAAAGCTGTTTTTAGTATTTTCATTTTGATAAAAGAGCTTGAATTGACGCTTTTTTACCTAGTTACACTGTATAAGGAAATCAAATGATAACGCGATTAATGATTATAATTGCTTCACTCACTTTTAATGCGTCTGCAGATATAAGCTATGTCAAAGTGAAGGATTTTGATGTTGAATATGAAATTAAGGGTAAAGGGAAACACCTTGTATTTCTAGAAGCGGGTGGTGCAGCTGGATTATCTGATTGGGATCCAATCTTTGAAAAAATTGCTCAAAAAACAAAAGTAATTCGCTACTCTCGAATTGGTAATGGAGGTTCTTCGCCGCTTATCAAAAATTACTCGTCTGAGCAATATGCGCAAGAAGCGGCCTTAGTTCTTGAAGCATTAAATATTAAACAACCCATTATTTATGTCGCGCATTCGTATGGAGCGTACATTGCTAGAAGGTTTTCAGCAACGTACCCTGATAAAGTATCAGCTCTGATGCTGATTGAACCCGCATCAGAGCATGATGTAGATATTATGCGCAAAATTGATTTAGCCTTGGCTGAAAAACAAATCGCACAGGTCAAACTGGATGATCTTGCTAACGGTATGTCAAATCAATATCTTGATTTTTGGTCAAAACGTCCATTACCCGATTACCCACAAATACCTAATATTCCAGTCACAGTAATCGCATCTATTAAAAAGTTCGAAAATCCGTCGTTGTTATTTTTTACAGATGAAGGTCGTAAACTATGGGGGCAACTTCACACAGATTGGGTGAATAAATTTCCGCAAGGAAAAATAGTTTTAACAGATAAAAGCTATCATTATCCACAAAATGACGAGCCTGATATGGTTGTTTCAGAAATACTCGAATTGTTGTCTCGAACTAAATACTAAAATTAGCTAAGAGCTTGCTGAAATATAAACTTCTTAGTGTGTTTAATCGAGGTTGAATTAGTTATTGACTTAACTTGAAGCGTTTAATTGTTTAATCGAGCGCTTTTACTCATCTTGTGAAGACAGAGCAAAGTCTATACCCTCAAATGCTTCAGGGTATGCGTCTTTATCATTATATTTTAGCGCTTTTTCAAAATAGTCAGCAGCTTCTTCAATAGAGTGATAGTTAAACATGGCAGCGGCACCACGTAATTTATGAAGCGCGTTTTGTAGCTCATCCCAATTTTGCGCCATGTAGAGCGACTTTAATGCGGCCTTTTCATCGGCTAAACCGGCAATAAAGTTAGCTGCTAAATCACTATTATCAATTGTTGTAGCAAAATTTACAGCTTTGTGACTTCGCGTTTTACTGTCATAGCTCACGTATTTCTTCAACGTAGAGATGAAATTATCTTGTTCAATGGGTTTTTTAATGTGATCAGCAAAGCCTTGTTCTAAGTAGCTTGCCACTTCATGCTGCATGGTATTCGCGGTGATAGCTACTATAGGTTGTTTAAAACCGGATAATTTAAGCTGTTTTAATGCACCGATGCCATCGAGAATTGGCATTTGAATATCTAATAATACCAAGTCAAAGCGTCCATTCTTACATGCTTCAACTGCTTCTTTACCATTTGCAACGGCACTTACATTAAGACCTAAATGACTGAGTAAGCGAGCAATTAGTTCTCGGTTATCTTCATGATCTTCCGCGATTAACACATTCCCCTCAAAAATAGCCTTATCATCGCGCTTTAATCTATTTGTAGGTTTTGACAGTTTACTTTTCTCGACATTTAAATGAAGCGTAAATTCACTGCCTTTATTCACTTCACTGGTAACAGAAATGGAACCACTCATTAAATTCGCTAATTGCTCAGATAAACAAAGCCCTAATCCTGAACCACCAAAACGGCGTGTTATACTACTGTCACCTTGAGTAAAGCTATCGAAAATTTCTTCTAACTGTTTTTCTTCCATGCCTATACCGGTATCGATGACATTAAATCGTACACCTGTAAAGGTTTCACGCACGGATAGGGTAACGCTGCCTGTGTCGGTAAATTTAACTGCATTAGAGCACAAGTTTAATAAAATTTGTTTTAAGCGAAATTGGTCTGCTTGTATTGCAAAGTCATCATCCAAACTATTAATAATTTGAAACTCAATATTTTTTTTATGGGCCAAGGTACTAAACATGGCACTCACTTCATCGATTAAACAATTAAGGTTAAACGTACTGATATCGAGTTCTAGCTTGTTTTCTTCAATTCGGCTTATGTCTAAAATATCATTTATTAAATCAAGTAAATGTTTGCCATTATTATTAATGATGCCAAGGTCTTTATTAAAGCTGCGCATATCGTAATGACTATTACTCATGGCCTCAGAATGGCCAATAATTGCCGTGAGTGGTGTACGAATTTCATGGCTCATATTGGCAAGGAATTTTGACTTAACTAAACTTGCTTGTCTTAAATCTTCACTGGTTTGCTGTAGTTCTGCAGTGCGCTTATCAACAATTACCTCAAGTTGCTTTTTGGCTTTTCGTTCATGAGCTCGACGCTGTGCTGCAACAATTAATAAAACGGTCAAAAGCCCCGCAACAATAAAGAAGATCCTCTGTTGTTTTGATTTCTCTATTGCTAGGTCTTGAATTTGTTTTTGTTTTTCCAATTGTGATACACGATCTTGTAAATCAGTTCGTTCATCTTTGGCTTGTTCTTTCGCCAACAACTCTTTCATACGTTGTTGTTTGATTTCATTATTTAACAGGTATTGTTGTTCACGCAGCGCATATGCTTTTTCAATTAAATTATTAGCGCCATAGATAATAAGTGCTTGGGAATAGGCCTTTTGTAATTGATGTTTGTTATTAAAACGTTTTGCAATATCAATCGCTTTATTGATTTGGGTTAACGCTATATCAGGCTCATTCAAAACAACAGCAACACGAGAGCGGTGATAAGCAATACTAAAATTTAATGTTGGGTTATTGAGCGGGGCGCTTATATTGGCGGCTTCCACGATATGCACACGGGCTTGATGATAATTACTCAGCCAAATATGACTATCAGCGAGGTTTAATTCTACAGAGGCGAGTTGATAATTGTCGTCTTGATTTAGAAGCAATTGTTTCGCTGAATTAAGATGTGAAACGGCTTCTTTATGTTGACCTACTGCGTTTAATGCGACCGCCAGATTACTGTGTGCAAGAATTAAAGAGTTATCATCAAGCACGTCACTGTGGTCGTTAATTAACGTCTGATAAAGTGAAATGGCTTCAAAATTATGGCCCAATTTAGAAAGTAATCCTGCACGATTAAGTTTAATATCTAACACATCTTGTTCTGTACCAAACTCTTCGTAACGAGGCTGTGCTTGCTGGTAGTAATCAAGTGCTCTGGCGTACTGGTTCATTTTTTCGTAGGCGAGTGCAATATTGTTTTCAAGATTAGCTGCTTTTACCTGTTCATTTTGCGACAGTTGATAGATTAAAGACTGGCTATAGTATTTTATGGCTGCTTCGGGGATATCAATATAAAAATAAATAAGTCCCATCAATCGGTGAATATCTGCTTTTTTTGCGTCGTTTTTGGTTAAAGCTAATGCTTGATTAAGAGGTGTGAGTGCTTCATTTAATTGGCCTGATTTTGCCAAGTTTGCAGCTATTAAATGTAAGACACGGGCTTGTTGTTCATCTGATAAGTTATGGTTTTGTTTTAACAGATAAAAAGCATCAATTTGTTGGGATAGCTCAGACAGCTTTTTTATTTCATTAATTTTTTCACTAAGAAAGTCATCGGTAAGGGCGGTGACCATGGCAGAGAAACAGATCAAGATTATCAAAAATACGTGATGTAATCCTTTCGTGATAGTACGTTCCATGCTTTTTTCTATTTGCTCCAAATGACAGGCAATACTGTAAGCACTCGTCCTTATAAGTTCAAGAAAATTCGTTCAAATGCATCTAAATTATTTATAGCAACAAATGTAAAAATCATTAAAAATTATGAGTTTACATTATCGCGTGTTTAGCATTAAAATTGTTAACCAGAAAATTAACAAAATTTTAAAGTTTGCTAAGGACGCACTGTGAAACTTTTGTCGTGGATTTTTGCAGCAATAGCGATGCTGTTAAGCGCTTCTCTTTATGCTCAACAAGATTACTCACTTAAACATATTCAAAAACCAATTTTACTCGATGGTATCTTAGATGAGCCTCATTGGCAGCAAGCAACGTTTATTGATTTAGCATGGGAAGTTGAACCTGTAGAAGGCATTGCAGCCAAACTAAAAACCCATGCATGGCTATATGAAGATGGCGAAAATTTATACGTTGCGTTTAAGGCATACGATGATAATCCTCAAGACATTCGCGCATCTATTCGAGACCGTGATGATTTATGGAATGACGATAACGTCATAATAATGATAGACACCTTTAATGACGAACGTACTGGCTATCAGTTTTATGTTAATGCACTTGGTGCACAAGCAGATGCACGTATGACCGATTATGGTTCTTGGCAAGAAGATCCCTCTTGGGATGCAATTTGGGACGCTAAAACGCATATAACTGATGAAGGTTATACAGTTGAAATGGTGATTCCGTTTACTGCTTTCAGATTTCCATTAACGCAAGGCAATCAAACGTGGGGTTTATCACTTTACCGTAATGTGCCGCGAGAAGTGCGTTACCAATATTCTAATGTAAAGTTTGATTATGATATTAAATGCAGCTTCTGCCAGTTTGACAAGATTACAGGTCTTAAAAATGCAAAACCTAGCAAGAATTTACAGTTAACTCCAACTTTAACAGCATCGAGAAACGATGTGAGAGACCAAAACGACGATTGGCAAAAACAAGATGATGATATTGAACTGGGCTTAGATATTCGCTATGGCATAACATCGGATGCGGTGTTAAATGCGACGATTAATCCTGATTTTTCGCAAGTGGAAGCCGATGCGGGCCAATTAGATGTAAACACTACTTTTGCGCTGTTTTACGCAGAAAAACGTCCGTTTTTTCTTGATGGTGCCGATACGTTTGAAACCGAGCTATTTAATTTTGTTCATACCCGAAATATTGCCGATCCTGATGTCGGGGCTAAAATCACTGGTAAATCGGGTGATCACACCTATGGTGTGCTGTACGCAGATGATCAACAAAGCGCGGTGATTCTGCCAGGCGATCAAGGTTCTGACTTCGCAGTAATTAAAGAAGATGCTCAGGCTGCGATTGCCAGCTATCAGCTTGATTATGGAACACGCGATAATTTAGGCGTGTTGGTTACCAGCCGACGAAGTAAAAATTATTATAACAACCTAGCTTCGTTTGATGGCGCGACTTATTTATCTGAACAAGATCAAATTAGTTATCAAGTTGCATACTCCGACACCGAAAATACCGATGAATTAGTCTCAGATTTTGCTTTAGATAAACAGCAAACCGGCCATGCACTTTCTGTAAAATATGAACGCGATACCAAAGCTTATGATCTGGTTGCATCTTATAAACAAGTCGATAAAGATTTTCGCAGCGATCTTGGTTTCATTACTAAAGCAGGTTACAACAAGAGCCTAATCGGTGCAGGATATCAATGGTATATGCCAAAAGGTGCTGCCATAACTGATTATTGGTTGAACGGTGATTTTGATATCACATATCAACAAGATGGTGATCGCCTTGAACGAGAAGTGGAAATATACGCTGGACTTGAAGCTGTATACAACATCAATACCGAAATCGGTTTTTTATCCCGCGAAGCAAAATATATCTCACGTTATTACGATGAAAAGTGGGGCAGTTTATGGTTTTCAGGCAAACCCTATGGTGATTTAAAGTTCACTTTCTATGGCCGTGTTGGTGAACGAATTGATTTTAGAAATGCAGAACTGGGCGATTCACTTTATTTCAATCCGGGAATGTCGTGGGATTACAATGACCATCTGCAATTCAAATTAGAGCACACGTATAGTGAGATGAAATTAGATGATGCACTCTCGTTTCGAGTTAACTTAACGGACTTTAGGGTTAACATGAAATTTAACATGCAAAGTATGTTGAGATTAGTTGTCCAGTATGAGGTTGGTAAGTTCGGCGAATCGCCATTAGCGGTGATCAACCCAATTAGCAAAGAGCGTGATTTTGCAACTCAGCTTATTTATTCTTACAAGATAAATGCACAAACGTTATTTTATTTAGGCTACTCAGGTAACGGGTATGCTGAAGATGACGAGCAGCACTTAAAAGCTAATGAACGTACATTTTTCACTAAATTTAGCTACGCGTGGCAACTCTAGCAAGCCGTTTTTTGTCTGATTTGCATTGATACATCGCCATATCTGCCAGATTAATAACGTGATCTGGCGATTTATCTTTTGTCATTTCGCTGTAGCCAATGCTGACGCCTACGTTAAATTTAGCTAAGTCTAACGAAAGTTCCTGCTCAACATTGTGTACTTCACTTGGAGATAACATATTTTCGAGTAACACTAAAAATTCATCTCCTCCAAGACGGTAAATATTGTTATGACCAAATCGTTCGGATAATGTGGTAGAAAATTCAACAAGAATTTTGTCTCCAGTGGCATGGCCAAACTGATCATTTGCTTGTTTAAATTTATCTAAATCAAGATACAAAATTGCAGCACATTTACCAGCATTAGTGTTTAACCTTTTAAATAGTGCTTTACGGTTTTGAACTTTTGTTAGTTCATCGTGCATTGCTGCAAATTCTAATTGGCTTTGCAGAGCAACTCTATTTTCGATTTCTGCGCTTAGTCTGGCGATTAAATTTCGTTTCTCATAAACACGTTTAAATAGTGATACACAAATTACTATAAAGCCGAGATTTTTGAATCCTGTATCAAAACGGATGAATAGGTTGTTTGCAAAAAAAGAAACACCATCGAGAACATCGAATAATTGACCGAAAATATATAGGGAAAACCCGAACAGTAATAATTTGTCTTGGTAGTGACGAAAGCAGTACAACATCACCGAGATAGATACAGTAAGCCAAAGAGTTTCTTCAGCCATGGCTCTATCAAATATGCCAATGTAATAAGCCGAGAACGAAAAAGTGAGTGTTAAAAACCAAATTAAGACATGAATTACAACCACAGAATAAAGCTCATACAGAGAGAAATTGCTTTACTGATTATGGTTCAAAATAAACAAAGTGAGAAATCCCCACTTTGCTTATTTAAATTTTTGACGAGCGATTAGTTAGATTGGTTTTCAATCCACTGCGTTAATAAACGCACGCTGTAACCCGTGCCACCTTTAGGTACTTCATCTTTGTTTTTAGAAGCTAATGCATTGCCTGCAATATCAATGTGTGCCCACTTAGTGTCACCGACGAATTGTTGTAAGAATGTTGCAGCTGTTGTTGCGCCTGGACCACCTGAGCCAATATTGGCAAAATCAGCAATAGGGCTCTTTAACATGTCCTTATAACCAAGTGGTAATCGCCATAGATTTTCATTAACTTGTTTACCAGCAACTGTTAATGACTCAACCAGTGCATCATCATCAGAAAAAACAGCGGCATAACGATTTCCAACAGCGCGAACCTTAGAACCCGTTAAAGTAGCGATGTCCACCATTACTTTTGGTGTGTATTCAGTTCGGGCATACCAAAGTGCATCAGATAGCACTAATCGACCTTCTGCATCAGTGTTTAAAATTTCAACAGAGTGACCTGCAGCTGTACGAACAACATCGCCAGGTGCAACCGAGGTTTCAGATACCATGTTGGCCGCCATGCCCATTACTGCAACAACATTGACCTTTGCTTCGTTTAGGGCAAGTGCTTTGACGGTACCAAGTGCAGCTGCAGCGCCAGCCATATCCGATTTCATACGAGCAATTGAAGAACCTGTTTTGATGCTGTAACCACCAGAATCAAACGTAATGCCTTTACCAACAAGGGCGATTGGCGCGTCATCACTGCCTTTATAATGGGCAATAACTAATCGTGAGCCTTGACTACTGCCACGACCTACCGCTTCTAGTGCACCCATACCCAGTTTTTTCATTTCTTTAGGCGTTAAAATTGACACTTTTACACCAAGTTTCTTCAATTTCTTAGCTTCATTAGCAAAATCGACAGGCGTCATTTCTGTTGCAACTTCAGAAGTTAGATCGCGGGCTAAAAATACCCCTTTTTCAATATTTGCATAGTGCTGATAGTGCGTTTGTGCTTCTTTTGTTTGCTTAGTAATGAAGGTGTAAGATTTTTCGTCACGCTTTTCTTTTTGATATTTATCAAAGCGGTAAGCGCGAAGGCTAATTCCGTGAGCGAGCAGAGCAACATCGTTGCTGTCAAATGATGGCGCATCAACGGTAATGTTCTCAATGTATTTCTTTTCTAACATGCCAGAAAGTTGACCACCAAGCTTGGTTAATTCAGCTTGCTCAAGCGACTCATCTTCACCTAATCCAATTACGATAACGCGTTTATAGATGCTGTTTTGCGGCGCTAAAACTTCAAGTTTGCTCGCAAATTTCCCTGTAAATTCATTTGCTTCAATGGCCTCAGCGAGTTGAGCAGAGAATGGGTAGTTTGTAAATGTGTCGTTACTTTGTTTTTGGTGTTTGAATACCACTAGGGTATCTGCGTCAGATGTTTTGTTGGCAGAGAAAGTAAATTGTTCTGCTGCAACAGGCATGGCAATGGTAGCTGATAGTGCAAGGGTGATTAAAGACTTTTTCATGATATGTCCTTCAAATATAGATTTTGGGCTTGTTTACATGATTTAAGTTTAAAAGTTAATTGATTAACGACTAATAACAAAATACTGAGGTGAAATTCAAAAATTGGGTGTTCCAATAGCTATTGTTTCAGGAACTGTCAAATAAATATGACAAAAAAACGTTAATTTTGTTGGTTAAATGCACAAAAATGAAGTGCAAACATTGAGTTAAGTCAAGATTTTAGGTAAAGTTTGTAATACTTTTTGGGGACATTTGATTCATTAAGCCTGTAGTTCCTGTAAAAAAATAACAATAGATCATGGCTTGTAAAAATCGAATAAGGCATTTGCAATGGAATTATCACAAGAAGAACTCGAGTTTTTTTCCGGTATGTTTGCGGATAAACCACTGCCAGACGATACATTGCAAACTGGTCATGCGCTGAGTGTTAAATCAGATATTCCTTCTAGTTTGTACCAAGTTTTTGAGCAATCTAAATTAACCTTGCTAGCTGAAATTAGCCACTATCAGTTGTGGTTTCCACTTGAAATGACGATTGAAGATGGTGAATTTAAACCCTTGTTAGGGACCCCAGAAATTGTCGATATTCAAAATGGTGAAAGAAGTTGGCGTGGTGGTGAATTTGCTGACGTTGCGCTAAAAGATCAAAAAGGTAAAAACCACGATTTATTATCGCTATCAAGTACCGGAATTGCCTTTCGCGTGAGCGATAGACGAAGCCTTAAACGCATCTTAAATGAAAAGTCACTTAGCATTAACCTACCTAATGATGAGGAAGTGGCTTTAGAGTTTGAGACTGTTCGTGTTGAGCGTGATTTAGTTGCTGCAAAAATTGCCAAAGTTCAAAGAGGGCGTGACCGACTTCGTAAGTTTTTATTTAACTTACATCGAAGTGAACACCAAAATTTGTACCAAGGTTTACAATCGTAAAAAAGCCGCAAATTTGCGGCTTTTTTAATAACTTAATCTACTGCTAGGGCAAATGGGTCGTCGATACTATGAGACGGTTCGGTAAACCATTTCGGCCCATCAGAGTCCATATAAAAATGATCTTCAAGTCTTACACCAAATTGGCCAGGTATCACTAACATCGGTTCGTTGCTGAACACCATGCCTTTAGCAAGCGGGGTTGTGTCACCTTTAACTAAGTAAGGTGATTCGTGAATATCCATACCACAACCATGACCCGTTCGATGAGGTAAACCAGGTAATTGATATTCTGGACCAAAGCCAGCGGCTTCTAAAACAACACGGGCTGCAGCGTCAGTTACTTCACATGGTGCGCCAATTTTTGCCGCGTTAAATGCCGCAATTTGCGCCTCTTTTTCTACTTGCCACGCATCTCGTTGGGCTTGTGTTGCCTCGCCAAAAGCATAGGTTCTAGTGATATCAGAATGGTATCCTTCAACAATACACCCCGTATCAATTAATACCCAGTCATTTTCTTTAAGTACTTGTGGGTCTTTAACACCATGTGGGAAAGAAGTAGCTAAACCAAACAACACAATACAAAAAGAAGAACCTGATGCGCCCACTTTTTTATGTGCTTGGTTAATAAATGCTTCTACTTCTTTTGTTGTGATACCAGGTTTTAGAATACTGGCAGCCGCTTTGTGAACTTCTAATGTCATGTTTTTTGCAGTTTGCATTAATGCAATTTCAGCTGGAGACTTACATTCTCGACAGGGAGCTGTTATAACGTCAGCATTAACAATCTGTAAATCTTGATTCGCTTTAATTATGCCATCCACTAAAAAGAACCCAGCACTTGGGTCAACTGCGAATTTACCTTCTGTGATATTGAGTTTAGTTAAAACATCACCAAGAAGTTGGTAAGGACTTTGGTGTTCATGCCAACCATAAAACTCCCCCGGGATTTTCATATAATCATTGAGAGAGCCTTGTTCAAAGTGAGGGGCTATGTAACAGAGTTCGCCATCTGCAGGTAAAATTGCGCCAACTAAACGCTCACTTTTATACCACTTTAACCCTGTAAAGTAGGTTAAATTTGTACCAGCATCGATATACATTGCTGCAATGCCGTGTTGTTGCATTAAATCTTGTGCTTTTTGTAAACGCGTTTTAAGTTCATCGTTTGAAATTGGGGTTACATTACTCGTCATATTTTCAAGCTTGGCTAAAGCTTGGTCTATTGTGCTGCCACCGACGCCTATTGTCATGGTTAAACTCTCTTTATTGTATGCAATATGCAAAATTTATCACTTTATTTTACTATTTAGAAGTGATTAAAGTGATTTTGTCGAAACTAGACTGTATAATTGAAACGGTATAACATTTTAATTTCTTGTGTTTTTCCCTTCATGACAGACATCACCACTCACAAAACAGCAAGACGCCGCTTGTTATTAGCGCTTGCGATTACTAGCACATTTATGGTGATTCAATTTATCGCATCATTTTATGCTAATTCTATGGCTGTACTGGCTGATGCCGGCCACCTCTTTGTCCATAATAGTTCCCTTGTTGTTGCCTTAATAGCGTCGAGCATCGCGATTCATTTGGCTAAAAATTACAACACAGGATACAAAAAGGCAGAACTTATTGGTGGTTTATTGAACGGCCTTTTTTATTTGGCAATAGCTGCAACAATTATCTTTGCCAGTACCAGCAAACTTTTAAATCATGAAAATCATAGTCATGAAGTCGATACATTTTTAATGACAGCTGTTTCTGGGGTAGGTTTCTTATTCCATGCTGCTTCAGCGTATATTCTTTATCAGGGTCGTAAAGAAAGTGTGAATGTATATGCTGTCTTCTTACACAGCTTCTTAGATCTTTTATCTACCGTACTGACCTTTTTTGCCGGCATTGTAATTTACTTCACCGGGTGGGTAGATATTGATATTTTCTCAAGTATTTTTATTGCGGGTTTTGTTCTAATCACGGGTTTTCGAGTGATTAAAAAGTGCATTGAAGGATTAATTGATTCTGATAATGCCTTACCTGACGCCACTAAAATTGAATCACGCCTTTCTCAGCTAGAACATATTAGCAGTGTGCATAATGTGACCGTTGATAAACAGGGGAATAAAGCAATTGTTGGCGCACACATTGTACTTAAACCAAGTTGTACTAAAGAAATGCATCATGAATTATGTCAGTTAGCAGTTGAAACATGTTTACTAAATGAGTTTTTAGTTAAAGAGAGCGTGCTACAAATCGAAGCACACAAATGCCAACATTGCTAACGCACGGGTAGATTGTTTGCAGATTCAACTTCGCCATCTTCATGAACGATTGCAATATTGCCATCGAGCATGAGTACTGCAAGTTTCTCTGCATGTTCAGCTCTTACAAAAGCTAAATCATAGCCGTAACTGAAAAGATCCATTACGGCTACTTTTTGTAACGGAGTTAATTGGCTTTGGTGCTCATTAAATTTCGGCTGTTTAACTCTGCGTTCTAACATACTAAACTCCTGTAATAGAGGTCTATAGAGTTTAGTTCAAAAGGGCTTTTTTGCGAGTAACAACTTGGCATTTAAAGCCCTAACTAAGAGTGCTTAGACGGCTTTTAAGCGAGTATTTTGTATCTGAGAAAATTAACAAATTATAAGCAAGCCAATTTCGCTTTATTATCAAAGTCATTTTCATTTTTTACTAAAAACCCATCTAGAAAGCAGTTAATGATTTGAGGTAGTTTATCGCCTCACTTAATGCTGGGTCTTGGCCATCTTTTCCTGTGTCTGTGGGGATTACCAATGTGTCTGGAATGAAATCTTCTCGAAAGGTCTTATCAACATGATAAAGGCGCTCAAATGGCAGCTCTAACCAGCTTTTGCTTTGGAGTAATTTAACTGTTTTGATGCCGCCTAACAAGTCAGCTAATGGGGCTCCAATTATCGCTTTTGCACCAATAGCATCGAGACCTATTGTCATGCCTTCACCCATACTGCCGGTCCAACGTCCTGCTAGTACAACAAAAGGCTTGGCATAGTGTGGTTTTGAAGGTGTTATGTATGCAGTTTGAAGTACTGCTTGCGAATAAGGTGTAGTTTTGGTTTGTACTCTGAATTTTTGATAGGGAGTTTTGGTTTTTACAAAGTGTCCTAAAATTGGTTCAGCAACCCCAGTATTGCCGCCACTTGGTGTATTTCTTAAATCAATTATTAGAGCGCGAGTAGGCTGTAATGCGGTAATTGCTTTGACAAAGGTTTGTGCAGTTCGGTTGTCTCCTAATGAATTATGAAAACGTATGTAGCCGATACCATCGAAATTATCATAACTTAAAGTCGGGCCTTGTTTTAATGTATTAATTGCATCATAACTTGCAGCCAGACGAATCTCTTTAAGTTGGCCTTTATGGGCAAAAGTGATAGTTCTCTCTTGTTTACGATTACCGCCAAGTAGCACATTAAGGCCATATTCGATTTCTTGAGTATTGAGTTGATTGAAGGGTTGTGCAAAGAAAGCAGCAAGTAATGTTTTAATCTTACGATTGTTAATTTTTTTGATCTCTGAACCAATAGCAATGTTTGCGTTCTGAGCGGCTGAGCCTGATTTTATATCTTCAACAATAAACGTATCATTTTGATAAACGGCACGAATATCAGAACCTGTTGGGAACACGCTGTAATCATCTTGATCATAAGGACCCAAATTGAGATGGGGGTCAAGGAAATTACGAGCTAACTGTTGGCTAACGTCTCTAAAGGCTTTTTCGTTAGACGTATTCAGTGCTAAAGCTTCAAACTCCTTTAGTAATGCACTGGCATTTTCATGTTTATCAAGATATGCATATTGGGTTACTAAGATTGTTTCTAATTCACGCCATGCTTTTTTAGCTTCAAAACTTTCAGTCGCAGAAATTGAAAAATTTTGCATGCAAGCGACAAAAGTAATGACTTGATAAATTTTTACTTGGTTGTTTAAAAAGCACTTTAACATAATAATTTTTCAATCCTTGAGAAGAAAACGGTGAGTGTGTACAGCCAATTAACTAGAAGAACCAGAATACACAGAAATTAATCGTTAGTTTTATTTATAAAAATGTAATCAGTGAAACTTAACATATTTGCTTTAAATCTCTAAATACAAAGCAATTAATTTGAGGCCATTGCATTAACCTCATTAATAGACACGCCATAATAGCTTGCAAGCAAAAGTGATTTTTGTGTCAGATATTGCTGACTTAGCTCAAAATCAGCTGCTTGTTTTTTGAAACGGTAAACAGCAACTTTTAAGTTATTACTGTTAACAGTCCGTTGAGATTGTTCTATCTCTATTAATGCCATAAATGCGGTAAGCTCGTGATCGGGTAATACTATGCCTTGAATATTTAAATGGAGGTAACTTTCAATAGGTGTGAGGTTATTTGATTCGGTTTGAGTTAATGCTTTTGGTAAAAATAAATTACGTTCAAACAACAATAACGAGCGTAAATAGTTAAAGGGCACACAATTCTTTTCACCTCTTGCTACAAACAGATAATGTAATACATTGCGTTCTTTTGTGTCTTGAAGTGCAAAATTATTCTGGGATTGCAATAAAGGGGTAAAAAAAGAGATTAACTCAATGTTTTTAATGTGTGAAATCAACGCTGAAGGCATCGTATTATCAGCGCACAATTTGGTACAAAGTAATTGAAAATATTCAGCACTATCGTCATTTTTACGACTTTGTAATGCTAAAAACAGCAATAAATTAGTTTGCATTGTTTCAGCTTGCGCTTGAAAAAAACTCTCAAGTTTTTCCAAATCACGTTGTTTCAATAAACTTATAAATTGACTAAGCGCTTGTTCCATATATTTAAAGTTATTGATAATAAATGCTGCTAATTATCATAACGCGTTATGCGCTTATTTTCTTCAAAATAAAGAGATCATTCTTCAAATTTAAGGCTGTAGTCAATTTCATCAAAATGTAAATAAATACAAACGCCATCGCCTTCAATACTTTGAAACTCAATTTCACCGTTAAGTCGTTGAGTAACTAAGTTATATACAATACTTAAACCAAGACCTGTGCCACCTTTTGCACGTTTTGTCGTAACAAAGGGTTCAAATACTTTATCGATTAATTCTTCTTTTACCCCACGACCGTCATCAATATACCGAAAGTGCAGACTGCCACTGACCATTCTTGCTACAATTTCAATGTTTAGCTTGCTGTCGGGTTTAGTACCATGGCGCAAACTATTAATGATTAAAATTGTAAATATTTGATTGAAAGCACCCAAATAGCTTTTAACGACCAAGCCTTTTGTCGCTTCAATCGTGAAGTTAACATCATATTTGTCGAGTTCGTGTTTTAAACTATCAAATAAATTCGTTAAAAAACGCTCAACATTAAATTCAACTAATTCATCATATTCTTGATGGGAAGCAACTTGTTTAAAACTATTAATCAGGCTTGCAGACCGATTTAAGTTTGACTCCATTAAGGCCAAGCAGTTTTCTGCATCACCTAACATCTGCTGAAGGGTATTTTTTTGTAGTTTACCTTGTGTAAATGCTTCTTTTAAATGTGTTACTTGCTCTCGTAAATGTGATTCACTGGTTATTGCTATTCCTAGAGGCGTATTTAATTCATGTGCAAACCCTTTGACCATGGAGCCAAGGCTTGCCATCTTTGCATCTTCAATTAAGCGTTTCTGAGCTAAGTTTAATCGATTTATCAACTCCTCAATATGCTTGAGTAAGGTATCGATATTTGTTGCTAAATCAGTAACTTCATCATCGCCGCGTAATTGCGTTCGCATCGAGAAATCATCAGACTGACATACCTCTTTAATGAAGCTATTGAGCTTAAATAAACCATAACTAATACGTTTATTAATAAAGAATGAAGCGGCTAGGCTGAAAAAAAGCAGTAAAAAAGTAATGCTAAAAGTAATTAATAAAGTTTGTTTACTGTTATCGACTGATTGCTTATTTAAATACAGAGATAGGTTGGTGAAACGTTCGTTAATAACCTGAGCTAATAGTTTATTTTTACCGGCAAGTCCTTGGGAAGAGGAGTAGCCCATTTGTTCTAAGTAAGCAGTGTATTGCGTGAAATTAATACCGTATTCTTTTAAATGACCGAGTAATTTTGTTTTTGATGGATGATTAATGCTTTTTAAGTAGACTTTAAGCTGAATCATATTGTCTTTATGTAATTCTAGGTATTTCGTTTTCCAGCGTAAGAGATAATCTTTTTCCCGTCTTCTTAATTCTAAAATCATGACTTCTAATTGCTTATCATTAATCTCTTGGCTTACGTCTTGAATTGCATGAATGGACTTTCGAAACTCGCCTCTGATCCCCTGGTCTTCATCAAAACCAAGTTTCTTTTGAATAGCGATTTGAAGGCGTAGATTTTGTTCAAAATGACGTATTGATTCTTGGATCTGAATGAGTAAACGCGTGACGATTTCATTGCCTTTAACTAATTGACTTAGTTCGAAATGTTGTTGCGAAAAATCGGCAAATTGTTCAGTCGCCCATTCCTCCATTTGTTCATCACGGTCTAAAGTGAATTCGTGTTGTAAATTTAAAGTATCGTTTAGTATTTGTTTGTAACCATTAAGGTTTTGTGTGACTTGATAGTCAGAGCTAACATTACTGTAAATTAAAATGCCTGAAGCTAAAACAACTAAAAAACTGACTAAAACGGCTACTTGTGAACTGATAAACGCTGATTTTAATTTCATAAGGAATGATTTTAAGAGTGTTTTTTAAAGTGTAGGCCAAAATATCTAGCTGTAAACTCAACTAGTTAACCTGTCGGCAAGATTAAAAAAGGGACGGGAGTTTCAGCACTTATATCGAAAGCAGTTTATATTTCTGATCTGCTATGGTAATTGCTTCAGGTAATTGCGCTAGTAATTTATCAAAGTCGGTATATTGTGCTTGCCAACTTAAAAGAATCTCGTTTTTACAAATATAAGATTGAATCTGTTCAATCACGAGTTCATTTGCTTGGCAATAAGATGCTGTGACTAAGTCGCAAAACTGCACGCGACGTATTGTTTCAACTAAGGGTATAAATTGTTTGAATTTTTCAGGTAATTCATCATGATGATGAAAGTAAATAATCTCTGGGATAGGGCTTGGTATTTGCCAAAATTTGCAGACTTTTGCACCATTAAATGCGTGTTTTCGTAACAGGTAAGCGACAGGATGTTTTTTATAAGGTTGGGGTAAATACCACGATAAATCTGTTTCGTTGTTGAGGTGTTTTTCATATTGTTTATGATTTAGTGTTACTTCAATATCATGTAATAGTCCCACCAAGTAAGCCATATCTGCCGTTATTACACTTCTTAAAAGGACATCATAAGTAGTTTTAAGTAACTCTGCGGATATAAGTGCATGACGCCAAAGTTGCTTTTCAAAATGACTGGTTGGGACAAATACTTTTGTGAGTGCAACTAAATTAATTAAGTTAAACACTTCTTTACTGCCCATCCTGACAATCGCGTCTTTAATACTGCGAATGGGTTTAACACTTGCGTGTTTTGCGGTATTGCTTAGTTGAATTATTTTAAGTGCCAGTGGTGGATCACGTTCCGCAAGCTTTTCAATCTTGGTGAAGTAATCATTATCATCCAGTGGAATACTCATTAATTCAACGAGTATGGTAGGTAAGATTGGCAAATCGCATGCAGTATTATTCGCATTTGTTTGGCTTTGGGCCATTCACAATTCCATTCGCTTAGAACAATTCAATTTGCCAATAAGTATAGTTAACCTTTAATTAAGATGATGAATAAAAATTCTATTGATAAGTTTCAGCCGCTTTTAACAGTACTTGTTCATGTAATCGCACTTTAAAATTAGGGTTTACATAACTAAATTGCACTAACCCCTTTTCATCAATAAGGTAGATAGCAGGCACAGGCAAAACTAAGCGTTGTTCACCAGCCTTATTTTTTTTAAGTGGATTAGTCAACTTTAAACGTTTTAGATAACGTTTTGTTGTGGCTTCATCAGTGAAAAAAGCAAGTCCAAATGCCTGGCTAAGCTCGCTGTTATAATCTGAAAGAAGGTCATATTGTAACGCCATTTTATCAATACTTTTCTGAAGATCTTCAGGTGCATCAGTAGAAATACCCACCAATTTATAGCCTAACGTTTTTAATGTTGGCTCAATTTTCTTTAACTGACCCATTTGTGTGTTACAAAATGGACACCATCCACCTCTATAGAAAAATAGAATTGTTTTTTGATTGTCTAGGTAAGATGAAAGCGATTCTTGCGAACCGTTAATCTTCGTTACATTGACTTTTGGTAAATATTGCCCGTTAAGTAAAGGGGAAACAGAATCACTGGATTCAGCAATTGGTTTAGCTAAGATTAGGGTTGAAAAAAGAAATAAAAAGCATGTTAAAAAATAGCGCATTTTAAAGTTCCGATTATTAATGTTACAGACAAGACCCAACAAGCTCGAATTTTATTTCAAATCATTTTTAAAAATACAAAGGCCTGTACTTCAGGCCTTTTTTAAATACGATTATATTAATTCTTTTAGCATGTCATCGTTATAGCTTACGAGTTCATCACCTTGTTGTACTTTCGAAATGTAATCCGGATTCGCGATAAATGGACGACCAATGGCGAGTAAATCAAAACGATTTTGGTTAATGGCTGCTAGCCCTGTGTCAGCGCTAAATCCACCTACACCTACTAATGTATGCGGATAGTTTTTGCGAACGTAATCAGAAACACGGCCATCAAGGTAGTCAAACTCAAGCGAATCATCAAATACACCAATATGCAAATAAGCTAAATGTCTATCAGATAACTCAGATAACAAATAATCAAAAACTTTTCTATCGCGCGCATCAGGTAACACATTAAAATATGCGCCGGGTGAAATGCGTAAGGCTGTACGATTGGCGCCAATACGTTCACTAACTGCATCCAAAACAGAGAGTGCAAAGCGAGACATATTCTCAGGGTTGCCTCCATATTCATCATCTCGATGGTTGCTGTCGTAGTGTAAAAACTGGTCTATCAAATAGCCATTGGCACCATGGATTTCAACACCATCAAATCCTGCATCAATTGCATTGCTGGCTGCCTGAGCATAGTCTTTTACTAATTGTTCTATTTGGCAAACAGATAGTGGTGTTGGTGTAATGTATTCAAGTTCGCGCATGCGTGGCACAGTGCCTTCAACCTTTAATGCGCTAGGTGCGAGCACAGTATCGCCATTATAAAAATGCGGGTGCGCAACACGTCCTGTATGCCAAAGTTGCAGAAATATCTTACCACCCTTGTTATGAACAGCATGTGTAACACGCTGCCAACCTTGGATCTGTTCTGCTGTAAAAATTCCCGGTGTATTGGGGTAGCCTTGGCCATCCGCACGAATAATGGTTGCTTCTGAAATAATTAGTCCAGCATCCGCTCGTTTTGCATAGTAGTCCGCCATTTGTTGTGTGGGAACAAGGTCATCATCCGCCATGCAGCGTGTTAATGGTGCCATTAAAATACGATTACTTAGGGTTATATCACTATTTAGTGACACGTTTTCAAAAAGTGATTTAGTCATCATAAACTCTTTGGGTTAATTTGAATGCTTATTCAAGTTAACTATTTTTGAACAAACGTTCAAGTTCTATTTTGAACAAATATTCAATTTAGGTTATATTCAATACTCATTTTTATGAGGTACCTGATGAGAAGCGCTGAATTTGACCGTGAGTTTGTATTAAGAGCTGCTATGAAAGCCTTTATGCATAAAGGCTTTAACAAAACGAGTATGCAAGATTTAAAATCAGCTACCGGACTGCACCCGGGTTCAATTTACTGTGCTTTTGATAATAAAAAAGGGTTATTACTCGCTGCAATAGAGCAATATAACAAAGACAGTAGTGCGTGTTTCAGTGCATTTTTTGACAAGGCGGCTTCGCCATTAGCGGGTTTAATAGATTACCTTAATTATATTGTTGAACAATGTATTAGCTGTGAGCCGGAGGCTTCTTGTTTGTTACAAAAAGCGTTAAATGAACTTGCAGAACAAGATAACGATGTCCAGAAGTTAGTCAGCGAACAACTTAATCGTTGGCAATCAGGTCTTGAAGCCGTTATAGCATTAGCACAAAAGCAAGGTGAAATCTCTGGTGAACGCGATGCAAAATGCAGAGCGCGTTCTTTGGTGATGAGTATTTATGGATTGCGTACCTATGGATATACTCACCCTGAAGCAGATGATTTACGTGCATTAGCGAAACAGGTCCTTAAGGATATTTCGGTTTAATTATGCTTAAAAAAGATAACCTCTTTGCTGATATTACAAAAGATCGAACTCAAGAGCAGTTTACAGATTTGCTAAATAGCGGTAACACTAAGGTAGAGCGGATAGTTAGTTTTGGTCAATCATCGCCAGAACACGGTTGGTATGATCAGAGTGAAACTGAGTGGGTATGTGTGTTAAAAGGCTACGGTGTGCTGATATTTGAAAATGGACAAACAATCAGACTCGATGTGGGTGATCATCTTACTATTCCAGCGCACTGCAAACATAAAGTAATTGAAACAGACGCTAGTAATGAAACGCTTTGGTTAGCCGTTTTTATTAAATGACAGGCACAAAAAAAGCGAGTTTAATAACTCGCTTTTCTTTTATAGTAACTAATTAAAGTACTACAACGTTCGCAGCTTGAAGACCTTTTTGACCTTCTTCAACTTCGAAAGAAACAGCTTGACCTTCAGCAAGTGTTTTGAAGCCTTCTGACTGGATTGCACGGAAATGTACAAATACGTCTTTACCGCCATCATTTTGTGAAATGAAGCCAAAACCTTTTGACTCGTCAAACCATTTTACTACGCCATCTACTTTATTAGACATAATTTTTAACCTTAAATAAAAGTGTAAATTGTGGTGAATATCACCGTCGGGCTTAATTTATATTTCAGCTAATATCGCATCTAGCTTCTATGTACAACTTTAAAAAGGAGTAAACAAGGAATAACGCAGTAATAGGGATTGATCTATGTTTTAAGCGATATGAATACTAGCGCTTTACTTCTGTATTGTCCAGTAAATTCAGGGGATAAAAGGTCTGATTAGTTATAACAGGCTAATCGCTTATCAGCTTTACATAGGCGTCATTTAATTCTTACAAAGCGCAATTGGACAAAATTTCGGTTGCGCTGACAGACACTAAAAATCGTGTTTAAATACATTACTATCTAAGTTATTACCTTGGGTTATATAAAGTGGCGTGCACTTCGCAACGCGCTACACTAACAATAAAGTTTGGAGCTACTAATGACTTGCCCTCATCATAACTACCGTGAATTAGAAAAAGAGATACATACCGATTTTAAAGACGACATGTCTTATGGCGATTACTTACAATTATCGCAAGTGTTAACAGCACAAAAGCCACTGTCAGATCAACATGATGAAATGTTATTTATCATTATCCATCAATCTAGTGAGCTTTGGTTAAAACTTGCAGGTCATGAGCTGAGTGCTGCAATAGAAAACTTGAAAAATGGTGATTTTGGTCATGCCTTCAAAGTTATTTCACGCGTAAAACAAATTTTTAATCAACTGACCCAATCGTGGAATATTCTTTCTACATTAACACCCGTAGATTACTTAAAGTTCAGAGATGCGTTAGGGCATTCATCTGGTTTTCAGTCATATGGTTACCGTAAATTGGAATTCTTACTAGGTAACAAAAACAATGAATTATTAAAAGTGCATGAAAGCGATCCGGTAATTCACAGTGAGCTTTCAGCCATTTTAAATGCGCCTAGCTTATACGATGTGACTTTATCTATTCTTGCAAAGCAAGGGCTAAACATTGATGAAGGTCATTTGCAGCGCGATAAAAGCCAGCCATATGAAAAAAATGAGTCAGTACTGAACGCATGGCTCGAAGTATATAAAGATGCGGATAAATACTTTGAGTTATATGAACTCGCTGAGAAATTAGTGGATATAGAAGACAGTTTTCAGCAATGGCGTTTTAAACACATGTACACAGTGCAGCGTATTATTGGTAATAAAACGGGTACAGGTGGTTCGTCTGGCGTTGCGTTTTTGAAAAAAGCGCTTGATATTAGCTTTTTCCCTGAACTTTTTGAACTCAGAACCAAGCTGTAAGTGGGGCCAAAATGCAAGCAGAACAATTACACCCTTTTTATTCAGAATTTGATGTTAAAAACCGGATTTTATTATCAGGACATTCGCACCAAGCATGGCCAAATGTTGCCAAAGATGGTTTATTAGCCTGTTTTAAAGACGCTGCAAAACACATTGATGATAAGTGGGGGGCGGCATTTGAAAAAGCGGAGCAAGTCCGGAATTTTTATCGTGGTTTAATGGGTGAACCACATGGACAAATAGCCCTTGGCCAATCAACTCATGAATTGATACTGCGTTTTTTATCAGACTTAAACTGTTTTAAAACAAAAAAACATACGCCAATAAAAATAGTGACAACCAATGGCGAATTTCATTCAATGCGCAGGCAGTTAGATAGACTAAAAGCACTCAATATTGAAATAAACGTTATCGATACACATCCAGCAGATACCTTATCAGATAGAATTATTGATGCACTTGATGAAAATACCGATGCAGTACTTGTCTCAGCAGTATTTTTTTCATCTAGTCGAATCTTTCGTGCTGTGGGTGATGTTGCCGAGGCTGCAAAAAAATTAGCCATCCCGTGCCTTGTTGATGCTTATCATGCCCTTAATGTGATTCCATTTAATCTTTATGATTGGCGGTTAGACAGTGCCTTTATTGTCGGTGGTGGTTACAAATACTGCCAAGCAGGAGAGGGTAATTGTTTTATGCGCATTCCTTGTGATTATAATGGCAGCCCAATTATTACTGGCTGGTTTGCAGAATTTGAAAGCTTAGATCAAGCACCGGGTGAAGTTGGTTACGGTAAAGGACAAGCAGCCTTCGCTGGCTCTACATACGATCCAGCGAGTCATTATCGCGCAGCTTCCGTGTTTGATTTTTTTAAAGAGC
This sequence comes from Pseudoalteromonas piratica, assembly GCF_000788395.1. NCBI lineage: Bacteria > Pseudomonadati > Pseudomonadota > Gammaproteobacteria > Alteromonadales > Pseudoalteromonadaceae > Pseudoalteromonas > Pseudoalteromonas piratica. The sequence continues at coordinate 962,001 of NZ_CP009889.1, read as the reverse complement.
AAAATTTAACAGCAGAAGTGCTTTCTAGTGTAAACAAAGGACAAATATCACGTTTGTGGCAAGGGATTGAATGCATGGATTTATCCGATAATGTGTTATCACTACCAAGTCATACAATAAATGATAATGCTGGTTTTTTATCACTCACAACTAAACAAGCTGCTAAGTGGGTGATGATGCTTGCCGAACATGGCATTCAAACAGATAGTCGCGGTGATCAACTAAGACTTGGACCTGCACCCTATGTAACTGATGAACAAATTGATAAAGCGCTTAGCTGCATTAAGCAACTAGCGAAAAGTGTCTAACGATTTGTTTTCTGAAAAAAGGTCAGCAAGCTCATTACTTGTTGGCCTTTTTTGTATTTTTGATGTGATGTTAGACTAAAAGCTAAAGGCTTCAAAATAATTTGATAAGTAAGTAATATTCAAAGTCAGGCCTTAAAAATAAAGGGATAGCGTTTTAATCAAAATAGAAGAGTATAAAAACCAGGCAACACGACTTAATTTACAAATTACTACTCGACTTATTGCTTAGTCTCAACATTGAGCGTCTAAGTTACCCTGTTGGCATTACCAATTTAACATCCGAAGTAGGAGATGTAATGACAACAGCAAATCCCAACAAAGATGACATAACATCTAATAGTTATGAATCCCTTCATAAACCCAGCTCAGAATTTAATAGCCGAGATGACTATCTTGAGCATGAACTACAAATTATGCAGCCAAAACGTTGGCGAGCTAATTTACCTTTTCGCGATTACCGTTTCGAGCTAGAAGATACCATTCCCGCAATGGCTGGCACGATCGGAAAAGTGGTTATGGTTGGCGCAATAGCAGCGACCTTTGCAGGACCGCTTGGTTTAAGTGACAGCTTTATACTAGAAAATGTTCGATATGAATTGTTAATAGTATCAATTTTCATTTTATTGTTTTCAGGATTTTTACTACCTACTGCCAATTTAGCAGGAACCCATGGACCGTTAATTCCACTTATTCCTATTGTGGTTGCAGCAGGTGGTCACCCTATGGCATTTGGTTTATTGATAGGAGCATTCGGCTTATTACTGGCGATTAGCAAAGGTGGCAGCATATTGGCTGGGTTGACCAGTCGTGGTGTGTGTGGCGGTTTATTACTTTACTTAGGATTTATTGGCACCACCTCACAAGTCAAAAAACTGTTTTCATGGGCTGAAGGGATCAATATGGAACATATAGCCTTCATAATCATCTTTACCACAATTCTGCTTTACGCTTTGTTAGAGCATTTTAAAAAGCGCTGGCTTGCCGTTCCGCTCAGTTGTTTATTAGGCGGCGGATTAGCGTTTTTATTAGGTGCGCCATTTGAATTTAAAACAGGCCCCGGTTTACCCAATATGGATCCAATGTATTGGTGGGGAGAAAATACTGGCTGGATGCTTGGCTTACCGACATTAGAGAGCTTTATTGTGGTATTACCTTTTGCCGTACTCGCTGTTGCGATGTGGTCACCTGATTTCTTAGGGCATCAAGTATTTCAGAAAATTAGTTACCCAACACGTACTGAAAAGGTACAAATGAACATTGATGACACCATGCTAAGTGCCTCTGTTAGGCAAACGTTTGGCTCTTTAATGGGGGGGGCGAATTTTACGTCTTCATGGGGTACGTATATTGTACCGGCTGCAATTGCAAAAAGGCCAATTCCAGCGGGCGCAATCTTAACCGCTTTATTTTGTATTATTGCGGGTCTTTGGGGTTACCCGATGGATTTAGCAATTTGGCAGCCAGTTCTGTGTGTTGCTTTGATTGTTGGTGTATTTATTCCGCTTTTAGAAGCAGGCATGGAAATGACGCGAGAGGGTAAGACAACGCAGTCAGCAGCAATCGTTGTATTTTCTTCAGCGCTTGTGAATCCAGCATTTGGCTGGTCACTGACCATGTTATTAGACAACTTAGGATTAATCGGCTGTAAAGAACGCAGCAAGGAACTAACATCAATGAATCGCTGGATTATTCCATTGATTATGTTTGTTGTTTTAACCGGTGTAATGGCGCTGGTAGGTTTATTACCTGGGCTTCCAGCAATTATGTCGAATTTCCGCTAAGTTAAGTACCCTAGGTTATTTCGCCAAACGAAGTTCGTTTGGCGTTTTTCCCGTCCAGCGTTTAAACATTCTACGAAAATTGGTTAAATCACTAATTGCCAGCTTATCGGAAAGGGCTTGGTTAGAAGCTGCGTTATGCATTAGATCAAATACAGTGAGATGCTTTAATGCAAGGTCTTTTTCATATTTAAAATTGGTATTGTGAAGTCTAAGCTTTCTTTTTAACGTTGCTGGGCTCAATGAAAAATAGTGAGCCGCTAACTCTAATGTCGTTGTAGGATCATTTTGGATTAGTTTGGCAAGTTGACTGAGCAAACATGATTGTTTGCTATAAGCTTGCAAACTTTGCATTGCTTGATGGCGCAATAAATTGCACGCACTAGCTTGTTCAATATTCAATGAATCTGAATCAAGTGAAATTAGAAACAGCGGCTTTGAAAATGTTACTGGGTGTTTAATATAAGCAAAGTATTGTTCAAAATGCTTTGGCTGATTAAAGGGTAATTCGATAGTGATGGTGATTTCTGGAAATCGCCAATTGAAAAAAGTACTTAACATACTGAGCATGACTTCAGTAAAAAACCGTTCACAGTGTTCTGAGCTTTGTTTTACACCATGGCTAACAACAAAGTGTGTTTTCTTTCCCACAATAAACTTGTCAAATTTGGTAAAGGGAAAAAAGATAAGGCTAAATCGTGAAATTATGCGGATCGCTTGGTTTAAGTTACGCGCATTTAAAAGCGCCGTTTTAATCGGTGTATGATTTTGATAAAAATACTGTTTACCGACTTGAAAACTAATTTCATTGTAAGGTAGCTGTGAAAAAATGTTTTCAAAACAGGTTTCTATTTGATCAAAGCTAACCGTTAAATCATGATTTAACAGGTCGTCGTATGTTAAGCCTGTACCATTCAGGATTTTACTGGCTGACATACCTTGTATTTGCGCCATTGATACAAGGGGAACAAGCACGCCAATACACGGAATTACCTTATGATGGCTCTCAAAAAAAGTAAGCTGATGTGCCATCAAGCAGCCTTTTTTTCCTGTTGTAACAACGCATTTAAGCGTTGTAAAAGACGCTCTACATCATCTCCTTGTGTAGCTTGAATTGTTGTATGATGAACATCGCTATAACTTGAGATTGAACTTAAATACAGCACATGTTGTTGAATCATTTTAACTACATGTTGGTTAATTAATTTACTTTGAGATAACTGCGTATTGGGCATTAAAACGATATACAGATCTCCAGCATAGCGACATACTAAATCCGACTTGCGAATATTAACTTGGATTAAACTGCCAATATCACTAAGTAACGTATTTGCAGCTGTGACACCATGTTGTCTGAGGTAAGGTTCAAACGATTTTATATCGATTAGACTGACGCAAAATGGGGTGTTTTCATTATTTAAGTGATTGAGCTCAGATTGTATTTGCATCTTCATATAGCTCGCTGAATAAAGCCCAGTAACAAAATCATAGAAGCTGTGTTCACGGTAGAAACGTTCACTTTTAATCAAACGATTATTAATGATTTGTTGTTCACGATGCCAATGAAAAAGCGCCAAACTCATTAGAATAAGTCCAAGTACAGCAGGAATTGCTTCAAAACGTGACATCCATTGATGACTATCTTGATAGCGATAAAACTCATCTAATAAGTCGAGAAACATTGATATGTGCACCATCATAATGCCGACAAATAATAACGTAGTGAGTTTACCCTTTGGCCGGGTGTGTAACGTAACCAATAACCAGCTAAGTGTGATCAGCGCGATTCCACCTTCGCCTATTACATCAAGCCACTTAACGCTGTGTAACTCTTTAACATTACTTGTATGAATAACTGCAAAAAAAATGAGGAAAAAACAAAAAACAAATAGCGAGAGTAGCTTGCTATGCAGTCTAAAAATATTGGATTTCATAATAAAAATACGTTTTTTTACTTATTGTTGATGATTTGCGCACACATTCAAAGGGTTAAAATAGCTCACTAATCCAGTTACTTTTATGACAAAACATCAAAAAAAGTCCTTTCTTTTAATCTCCATTGGCACACGGTGGGGTTAAAACAGCTCAAACAGCTCACTATTTGCTTAAAAACAGTAAGAAGCTGCTAACTAACTAATATCCATGAAATATTTTTTTAATATATGACTTGTAGGGTAGCGCTGTCGACAACGTAGCGAGACATAAAAAAAGTCGACACTTAAATCTTAACCCCTGAAAGAGAATAAAAAATGGAAACCAAAAAACCGTCATTGTTTAAACGCAGTCATCTCGCGTTAGCAGTCTTTGCCGCTTGTATATCTCAACAAACAATAGCAAATACTTTGTCTGGTCGTATTAGTGATAGTAATCAGAAAGTTTACTTTGAAGGTGCCAAAGTTGAGCTTAAAGAATTAAATAAACATGTCGTGTCATCGCGTGATGGTAGTTATTCGTTTAAAGATGTGCCAGCAGGCGAATATACATTAATTGTTTCTTATGTAGGTGCTAAACCGCAAACACTGCAACTTTCTATTAATGATGATTTAGAACAGCATATTAAACTGGCTTCTGCCCATCATAGTCTCGAAGACATGATTGTTGTGGGTACGCGAGCGGGACAAGCGGGCGCAATTAATCGCCAGAAAAATGCATTGAGTATTAAGTCAATTGTAAGCAGTGATTCTATTGGCCAATTACCCGACCAAAATGCTGCTGAAGCCTTGCAGCGTCTACCGGGTATGTTTATTCAACGTGACCAAGGTGAAGGGCGTTTTGTTGGCATTCGAGGCATCGATCCTAACCTTAATAATGTGACCATAAACGGTGCAAATGTGCCATCCCCTGAGGCGGGTGTTCGAAGCGTTGCCATGGATGTCATCCCTAGTGAGCTTGTGCAAAGTTTAGAAGTCAGTAAAACCGTTACACCAGATATGGATGCCAGTGCAGTTGGCGGTTCAATTGATGTTAAAAGCTTAAGTGCTTTTGACAGAGAAGGAAAAAGTTATAGTGCAACATTTCAAGGCTCTTACAATGAAAAAGTGAGTGAAAGTAGTCCAAAAGTATCTGCAAGTTATACCGATGTGTATGAATTTGATAATGGAAGCGAGTTAGGTCTTGCTACTGCATTTAGCTGGTTTGAACGTAAATTTGGCTCCCACAATTCAGAAGTAGATGGTGGTTGGGGCGAAATCAGTGTTGAAAGTCACGAAACCGGTGACGATATAGACTTTTTCGGCGCAGAAGAAATTGAACAGCGACACTATTTGATCACACGAGAAAGATTGGGGGCTGCATTAAATTTAGACTACCGAACCAATGATAATTCAGAATATTATTTTCGCACGCTTTGGAGCGAATTTTCAGACGATGAATTCAGACTGCGTAATGAATACAAGTTTGATAAAGGGCAAGTATTGCAAGATAGCATTACTCAGTCATCGGCAACCTTTCTAAATGCTGATATGGATAGAGACACTAAGAGTCGATTTGAACAACAGCAAATTTTATCAATGGTGTTAGGCGGTAATAATCAATTGAATGATTGGTATGTTGAGTATGATTTAGGTTACTCAAAGTCAAATGAAAAAGAGCCTGATCGTATAGATGCTGATTTTAAATCAGAAGGCTTATTACTTGGATATCGTAGCACCTGGGATGCACCTGATCTCGCACATGAAAGTGCTGCACATGATCTGTCTAATTTTGAATTGGATGAAATTGTTAATGAAAACAACTTATCAGAAGACATTTCTACCAGCTTCAAAGTCGATATCAGTAAAGACTTTGTGTGGCGAAATAATAATGGTGAATTGAAATTCGGTACTAAATATCAAATGCGTGAAAAAACCAATGATGTGAATTCTGTGGTTTATGATGGCGGCTTTGGCGATGTATTTGCGAGTGAATTTGAAACTAATGCACCTGAATACAGTTTAGGGGCCTTTGGTCCGGGACTTTCGCAACAGGCATTGGCACGTTTTGTTAAGCTAAACAAAGCTGGTTTCGATATTAATCAAATCGATACTGATATTAACAATTTTGGCCAAACTTACCGTAGTGATGAAGACATTCTTGCTGCGTATGCAATGGTTACTTTGGATATTGAACAATGGCACATTGTTGCAGGTGTTCGTTACGAAGATACAGCCTTTAAGACAGAAGGCAATCGTGTTGAACTGATTGTTGATGACGTGAACGACAATGAAAATGTGGAAATTAACCCTTGGCATGTGAATAAAGACTATAACCACTTTTTGCCGAGTCTTAATGTAAAATATGACTTTTCAGATAAGCTAATTACACGCTTTGCCTATACCAATACAATTGCTCGTCCAACTTTTGGCGATAGCGCGGCTTATCAACTAATCGAAACAGAAATCGTTGATGACGAGGGGGCGGTTACAACCGAGCGAAAGGCCGAGGTGGGTAACCCAGATCTCAAACCTTATGAATCAATGAATCTAGATGCCTCGATTGAATACTACCCTGGCAACATTGGTGTTATGTCTGCAGGGTTATTCTTTAAAGATATTAAGAATTATATTGTTATTGCTGAAGTACAGGATATGCCTGCATGGCAAGGATTCGAGCAAGTGATCCAGCCTATTAATGGTGGTTCAGCCACATTAACAGGGGTTGAACTAGCTTGGACCAAAAACTTCAAAAACGGTTTGATGTTCTCAGCCAACGGCACATTTATTGATGCAGATGATAAATTGCCGAATCAATCAGACACTGTTGCCAATTTGATGTTTGGCTATGAAACGGCAAACTTGAGTGCGCGTATCAGTGGCAGTTATAAAAGTGAATCTTATCAGTATGAGCTAGGTGATGCTGCGGTATACGAAGATGCACATGCACAACTTGACTTCAGTGCAAAATATTACATTAACCAGCAAACACAAGTTTATTTCAATGCAATTAATATCACTGATGAACCATTCTATTTATATCATGGTAATTCAAAGCATAGCTTGCAATATGAAACGTATGGTCGCTCTTTCGAGTTAGGTTTTACATTTACATCACTATAAAGAGGTGCCGCTGAGGTGTCTCAGCGGCTTTATTATATGAAAACAAAGTATATTCTATTAAATTTAGTACTTTCTGCCGCACTAACACCGTGTTTTGCTGACGACAAAATATCTTTCTTGGCATTTGGTGACGGCGGCTATCATCCTGATTACCCAAAACAAAAGCATATAGATAAACCAAAAACAAAAACGGAATTTATTGCCGCTGAAAAGGCGGACTGGCAAGAAGAACATCGTCCAATGTCTGACTTTGGACATGCGCCTATTTATATTTACCCAGGCACTACAATTGCTACAGAAGATACTGGCGCTGCAAGTGTTGGACAAGCAATGGCGACATTATGTAAATCGGTTATCTGTGATTTTGGAATCCAGTTAGGAGATAACATTTATCCTGATGGCGCTGACGCAAACGATGGCAAGGATGATCAAAAACGAATGAATGATTTAATTCTTGCACCTCTACAACCGTTATTTAAACAAGTACCAAATATGGTCGTTTACTCTGCACTGGGTAATCATGACTGGAAAACATCTCGCAAAGGCGTGGCGTTACAAACAGCGTGGATGGCAAATCAACCCAATTTCCATATGGATAAACAGGGGTATTACAGTTACAAACAAGGTGAACCTGGGAATGATGTAGAGTTTTTCGTGCTTGATACAAACATGCTTTTATCCGGGCAGCATTATTACGAAATCCCATTAGCAAAAGATGGTAGTGAGCAAGGTTTGGCAACTGCACTGGCTTCTGGCGTTGCTAAAATTGAAGAAATTGAAAACCATGAAGTCCCGTTAAACGGTGAAGATCATAAACAACTCGCTTGGCTGGCAAATGGTTTAAAACAATCAACGGCCAAATGGAAAATCGTCTATGGGCACCATGTGTTATGGTCTATCGGTGGGACAAAATATGATGAAGCACACGTGCTAAGACGCATGATTTTGCCTGAGCTCTGTCAATATGCAGATGCTTATATTGCAGGACATGAACACGACCTTGAATTATTGAGTGATGATTGCTCTCGTGTGAGTAATTCGAACAAACCACCATTACCACTGATTATCAGTGGCGCTGCGTCTAAAATGCGAGGTATTCATCGTGGCTTGGCAGAATACCAAGAAAAGCAATACCAAGAATATGAACTTATTTGGAATAAAGCATTTACTTGGGGCTTCGCACACATTGAAATTGATAATGTTAAAAACCAACTTGATGTTAATTTTTACACAACCCCTACTGATAAAAGTGGGAAATTAATCAAAGAAAAGTCTTTTAGTTTTAAACATCGAAGTAATTAAAATTAAAACCGTTTTTAAAATGATTTTGGCTTAAGGATGTTACTTATTAGGGCTCGTGTTTTCTCCATTAATAATGGTATAGCTTGATTTATCGATAAAAAAGCCGGCTTGCGTATAAGCTCGCGTAATTGCATTTCGATTGCGAAGTTGCGTAAGCCCTTTTTCAATTGCTAAGTAAGCTTTCTTGCCGAGAGGGTGGTTTCGGCTAATAACAAAATGCCTGCTATCTTTTAATTCAACCGCTATGTTAGGTAACGGAACAAGGTCAATTTTATCCAGTTTGAATCGTCTATCGGGGGTTGAATGAAAGGGCATTAACATAAAATCGACCCAACCAGAATTAACCATACGCGCCATGCTTATCCATTCATGCTCAATTACCAATTCTTTTAAAGGTAACGCGGAAAGTGTTTGCCAATCGGTTCGCCATTTGGGTGTAGAGACAGCAGTATATTTCTTGAAATCAACAATACTGTTGATTTTGATTGTGTTTTCACGCCCTGATTGCGTGTAAATCCCAGCGATGTATTCGCCACGTCGTATTAACGGCTTGCTGATATATAAATGGCGCGCTTGCGCATGGGCATCCGAAAGCCAGTAAGAATCAAAACTAATTAACAGTTTCCCGGTTTCGAGCATTCTGGTGTTTCGGAAGTTCACTTTGCCTGGGATATAATTAAACCGATAGTCAAAGCCACCAAGAGAAAGCGCTTGTTGCGCGATGATCATATCGACGACATCACGTCTGATTGCCTGACCTGAGAAGTCGGTGATTTGTAATACGTCACGGTTATTAACAAAGGTTGTGTAATCTTCATAAACGTCGTCACGAATATAGATATCAATGACATTCGCGTAGCTCGTGTTGCATATAACTAACAATGCGTGAAAGCAGAAAACAATGAATCGCATAAGGTACCAAAATTAGGTTCTATAAATCCTTACATAACTGACTCCTGTCTAAAATATGGCATAGATTTATTAAAAATGTCACAACAATAAGATGGAATTATACGATTAATAAATAAATTAGTTTTATCTTGAGAGATAAAACGACCTGAACACAAGTAACAGGTCGTTTTGGTTTATTTTAATATTTACGTCGTTCGAGACCCGTTTCAGCTAAAATTTTCGCTGAAATTTCTTCGACAGAAAAGTGAGTAGAGCTAAGGTGTGGAATCTTATGTTTTTTATACAGCATCTCTGCTTCTCTAACTTCGAGGCGACATTGCCTTAAAGAAGCGTATTTACTATTTGCCATACGTTCGTTGCGAATAGCTGCTAAACGTTCAGGATTTATGGTTAAACCAAATAATTTCTTTTTATGATTTTGTAACGCGTTCGGTAAACGCATCATATCTAAATCATCTTCGGTTAAGGGGTAATTTGCCGCTTTAATTCCATACTGTAGTGCCAAATATAAGCTGGTGGGTGTTTTACCGCTGCGACTTACACCAACTAATATTATGTCAGCTACGTCGTAATCCTTTAAATTACTGCCGTCATCATTTGCAAGTGCATAGTTAACCGCGTCAATCCGAAAATCATAGCTCTTTTCATGAATAGAGTGCGTTCGATGTGTACGTGGTACGGGCTCAACGCCAATGGTATTTTTAACTTGGCCACTGTATGCAGTCAGAAAGTCAAAGCACTGACCCTCGGATGATAAAATAATATCGCTAAGTTGAGGTTCAACAAATGTGAAAAACACGAGTGGTTTTTCGCCGCTTTGTTTAAATGCTTTATCAATTTGAAGTTTTACTTCATAGGCTTTTTGTTCGGTTTCAACAAATGGAATGGTGATGTGTTTAAATTCTACCGGAAATAATGACAGTGTGGCATGACCAAATACTTCACTGGTAATTGCTGTACCATCAGATATATAAAATGCGCTGCGCATAAAAACCTTAGTGTTGTGAGAGATAATCTATCAAAACAAATATCGCTTTCTAGCTCAATAAAAAGCGCAGTAATTTATGCACTAATTTGATTTAGCTAAAAGCCAAGTAGGCTTTTAGCTAATTAAAAAAGAGTTAAGAGCTTACTTCAGGAACTTGCCATGTTTGTACAACGGTTGGCGAAATGAGACGCGCAATAAGCTTAGGCAACACTTTCACAATAACAAATAAAGCAAGTAACGTGCTTAAAATCGATTTGCCAAGAAAGAACATAATTCCCGCGCAAATACCTGCTACGACTAACCAGGGTAATACCGCCATAAAACGTGATTTTTTGTTAGTAGTATGGATAAGATGCTGCGGTAACAAAGTCTTTATTTGGTCTAAAGCATGATGTTTAACCGCTTGGTTTAAAAACTCAATACTGTGATCAGCATCACCGACACTAATTGAGAGTACATCGCTGTTATGTTTACTTGTGACTTCTGTTATTTCATCAAGTGGTATTGTAATTACCTTGGGCTTTTTAATTAAAGAGATTATTTCATCTAACGTGCTTTGTTTTTGATAGGCATTTTGCACTTTACTCACTTCGTTTTTATCAAATTTGACAGAGATGAGTTGATTATCTGCAAGCCAAATTAGATAAAAGTCATCAATGTCTAACCAAGAGTTGTTGTTGTAAAACCCTTCAGGTAAGGCGTTGGCTGCTTCTCTAACAAAAATAATAGACAAAATGTAATATAAGAAAAGGCATGCGGGCGCTGTAAAAATACCTACTTTAACAGCGTAACCTAAAAGATTGTTACTGGCCTTAGCTTCATCAACATTCGCTTTAAGGTCAAAGTAGTCACCACTTTGTGAAACGATTACATCTACAGAGTCTTCAACTGCTAACGAGTTATATAAAGAGTGTGTAATTTCACTGAATTCTTCATATGATTCCCCGTCAATTTCAACACGGTATTGTAAGTAGTATAAAGTTTCAGTACGTTTTCGACCTTTACGATTACGGTATTCTTCTTCTTCGCTGTTTAAACCTATCACTGTGCCTAGCACTGAATAACTGTTTTTTGTCCAAGCTAATGAGTCATTATGTATTTTTCCATAATATTGACTGGCAAAGTATGTGATGATTAAAAATACGAATAGGCTGATGCCTTGCACAATTAATTTGCGCTTTTGTCCAGGGGAGCGTTTCATTTGCATTCCTTGTTTTAATTAACTTTTGCAATGAGATTTCAACTACAGGGGGAGGTAAACCAATAGGCTATTCCTTAGCCTTAAAATCCATTTCATTTGGAATCATAATTTAATCAATATTTTGTTACAAGTTTCAATTAAGAAACTAAAAACTGAATCGATTCGCTTTTATAAAAATCTTCTATCATATTCAAAAAAAATAAAATGAATTGCTTTATGCTTATTTTCTAAATGGCACCGGTGTCACCAGCATAAAAATTCATAAATAGCGAATTTACGCTTAATACATTTTAAAATTAGGGTATTTGTCCTTGATTTTCTGGGGTTTCCCTGCTTTACCTCGCTTATTCAACTCTGTAAACTGGTATTAGCTTGTTGAATAGAATTGTTGATTTCTGCTACCCGTTCAAAATTTTCGCAGGTGTAATTGGCGTTCTCATTTAGCAACTTGTTGTTATCTAAACTAGGATTAGATAACACTCTCTCACAACCTTTGCTTATGGAGAATTTCCGTGCAATATATACTTTGGTATCAAGAACTTGGTATGAGCGATGTACCACGAGTTGGTGGTAAAAACGCATCTCTTGGTGAAATGATTTCTAATCTTGCAAACGCAGGTGTAACTGTCCCTGGCGGCTTTGCAACAACCTCTGAAGCGTTTAATGAATTTCTTGATCAGTCTGGTCTTAATAACAAAATCCATGATGTGCTTGATAAACTCGATGTAGACGATGTTAATGAATTAGCACGTGTAGGTGCTGAGATTCGTCAATGGATCATCGATACACCATTCCAAAGTAACTTAGACACTGCAATTCGTGAAGCGTACACACAATTACATGGTGATGCTAATCAAGATGTCTCGTTTGCTGTTCGTTCTTCTGCAACGGCAGAAGACATGCCTGATGCGTCGTTTGCTGGTCAACAAGAAACGTTTTTAAATGTGCGTGGTATTGATGCTGTAATGGTTGCAATTAAGCACGTATTCGCGTCCCTATTTAATGACCGTGCAATCTCATATCGTGTACACCAAGGCTATGATCACCGTGGTGTTGCCCTGTCTGCTGGTATTCAACGCATGGTGCGCTCTGATAAAGCTTCTTCAGGTGTTATGTTCAGCATCGATACCGAATCAGGGTTTGAAGATGTAGTATTCATTACGTCAAGCTATGGCCTCGGTGAAATGGTTGTTCAGGGTGCAGTAAACCCTGATGAATTTTATGTTCACAAGCCAACACTTGCAGCAAATCGTCCCGCTGTTGTGCGCCGTACACTAGGTTCAAAAGCGGTTGAGATGATTTATTCAAGCGATGAATCTCATGGCAAACAAGTTGAAGTTGTTGATATTGAAGAGGCGCGTTCAAACAAGTTTTCAATCACTGATGAAGAGGTGATGGAGCTTGCAAAACAAGCGGTGATCATTGAAAAACATTACGGTCGTCCAATGGATATCGAATGGGCTAAAGACGGTAATGACGGTAAATTGTACATAGTACAAGCACGCCCAGAGACAGTGCGTTCAAATGAAGACGCTAATGTTATGGAGCGTTTCCAGCTTAATGGTTCTTCAAGCGTATTATGTGAAGGCCGTGCTATTGGCCATAAAATTGGTAAAGGTGTTGTACGTGTTCTTAACTCGATTGATGAAATGGATAAAGTGCAGCAAGGCGATGTGCTTGTAACCGACATGACAGATCCTGATTGGGAACCTATTATGAAGCGCGCTGCAGCGATTGTTACAAATCGTGGTGGTCGTACATGTCACGCAGCAATTATTGCACGTGAATTAGGTATTCCAGCAGTGGTTGGCTGTGGTAATGCTACCGACACAATTGAAAATAACGCAGAAGTAACCGTATCGTGCGCCGAAGGGGATACCGGTTACATTTATCAAGGTCTTCTTGATTACGAAGTTTTAACATCACGTGTTGATGAAATGCCTGAACTACCGATGAAAATCATGATGAATGTGGGTAATCCAGACAGAGCATTTGATTTTGCTCGCTTACCGCATGCTGGAATCGGTTTAGCTCGTCTTGAGTTTATTATTAACCGCATGATTGGTGTTCATCCGAAAGCATTGATTAATTATGATGCGCAATCTGATGATGTGAAATCTGAAATTGATTTTATGATGGCGGGTTATGAAACGCCGGTTGAATTCTACATCAGCAAACTTGTTGAAGGTATTTCAACCCTAGGAGCTGCTTTTGCACCAGAGCGTGTGATTGTGCGTATGTCTGATTTTAAATCTAACGAATACGCTAATCTTGTTGGTGGTGAGCAGTATGAACCTGATGAGGAAAACCCAATGATTGGTTTCCGTGGTGCATCTCGCTACATCTCTGAAGATTTCCGTGATTGTTTTGCTCTAGAGTGTGAAGCAATTAAGCGCGTTCGTAACGATATGGGCTTAAACAATGTAGAGATCATGATCCCATTTGTTCGAACACTTGAAGAAGCAGCTCGTGTAATCGAATTACTTGAAGAGCATGGCTTAAAACGCGGAGAAAATGGACTTAAAGTAATTATGATGTGTGAACTGCCATCAAATGCATTATTAGCAGATGAATTCTTAGAGTATTTCGATGGTTTCTCAATCGGTTCTAATGACTTAACTCAGTTAACGCTAGGTCTTGACCGTGATTCAGGCTTAATCGCACATTTATTTGATGAACGTAATCCTGCAATCAAAAAACTATTAGAAATGGCGATCCAAACCGCTAAAGCGAAAGGCAAATATGTCGGTATTTGTGGGCAAGGTCCATCAGATCATGAAGATTTTGCAGCGTGGTTAGTAGAGCAAGGTATTGATTCGGTATCACTAAACCCTGATACAGTGCTTGAAACCTGGTTATATCTTGGTGAAAAACACGCATAAATTTCGTAGACAGTTCCTTTAACTGATATGTCATCAGTATAAAGCTGACAAAACAAAAGGCGCTTAATGCGCCTTTTTTTCATTTATTTCTTCTTTTTACCTTTACCTTGTACTGCCTTAAAGCGTGGGTTTGACTTACATATTACAAACATTCGACCGCGACGCTTTACGATTTGGCAATCTGGGTGGCGTTTCTTAGCGCTTTTTAAAGAACTTAAGACTTGCATTATTTGCTCCCTAACTTACCAAAACGTTTGTTGAATTTGGCAATGCGGCCATCAGATTGAGCAACACGTTGTTTACCAGTATAAAAAGGGTGTGATGCACTCGATACATCTATTGCAACATAAGGGTATGTTCTACCTTGATAATCAATGGTGCGTTCTGTTTTGATTGTTGAACCAACTAGAAAATAAGTATCTGCAGCGGTATCGTGGAAAACCACTTTTTCATAATCTGGGTGAATGCCAGGTTTCATTATTTCTCCAAATGATATGTGATAATATATCAATATTATAATGTTACATTGTTTCAATCAAGAGTAAACGATAATTATTATCATATGAGTTTATATAAAACAGGAGTGAACTTTATTTGCTGTTAGAATGTATAAGGTAAAAAACTTTAAGAAATATATATGAACCATATTAAAGGCATTATTTTTGATTTAGACGGTACACTTGTTAGCTGTGACTTATGTTTTAAAACCATGCGTGAGGCGATAGGATGCCCGCTAGAAGAGGATATTCTTGCATTTGTTGAATCGTTATCAAACGAACAGCAAATAATTGCGAACCAAGTAATTCGCGATCTAGAGCTAAAAGACGCGCACAGTGCCGCTTGGATTAGTGGAGCTAAAGAATTTATCGATTATTTAAATCAATGTAACTTACCGCTTGCGATAGTGACACGTAACAGTAAAGAACCCAGTGATATTAAAATTACCAATAATGCAATCGCAATTGAAACCATCATTACCCGAGATGATGCGCCAGCAAAGCCTGACCCAACCGCTATTTTGAATTTATCAAGTAAATGGCAAATAGATCCAAGAGATATTCTTTATATTGGGGACTACTTACATGATATTAATATTGCAAAAAATGCGGGGGCACTGAGTGCACTATTTTGTGAGAAGGAAATTCCTAATTACGCGAATCAAGCAGACTATGTATTCACGTGTTATGCAGAGTTATTAGAGCGATTCAAAGCAAGCGCTTAACTAGCGCTTTGCGAGTTTCTTATCTAAAAATGTGCACGACTTTTTTAACGCTATTTGGCAATGAGCAAGATAACGTCGTGCCCATGGGTAATAAAACGCAAGCAAAAACAAACCCGCAATAAAAAATATGAGTGAGGGTCCAGGCACTATCATAAACAGTAAACCAAGTGCTAAAAACAACACCGCTAGCGTATGATTTAGTACTTTTTTCATAATCGTATCTCCAGAGTGTTTTTTAACAAGTAACACGATATTTATTCATAGTATAAAAAATTAGGTTTAGCATGCGAATAAATGATGTTACAAACTGTAAATATGAAGCAAAACTCGCCGTATTTCTTTGATATAATGGCGTTAACCCTGTTCCCGTCACCGAGCAAGTAATGATTGAAGTAATAGATCACAAAGATACACTGTCGCCAGAAGCTAAAGCATTTTTAACAGAATTGAGAAATACGGCTTACTCAGGAGAGATTGATGTAAGTTATGCAACGCGTATTGTTACAGCTACTGATAACAGTATTTATCAAGCAATGCCTCAAGGTATTTTATTCCCTAAAACGAATAATGATATCCAGCTTATTTTCAAGCTAGCAAATCAGCCTAAGTTTAAACAAATCAAGTTTACCCCAAGGGGCGGTGGCACAGGTACCAATGGACAATCATTAACACACAGTATGGTGATTGATCTATCGCGACACATGCGTGAAATTTTAGAAATAAATGTTGAAGAAAAGTGGGTTCGTGTTCAAACGGGTGTGATTAAAGATCAACTGAACGATTTTCTTCGCCCATATGGCTTCTTTTTTGCACCTGATTTATCCACCAGTAATCGTGCAACAGTTGGCGGTATGATTAATACCGATGCATCTGGCCAAGGCTCGCTTGTTTATGGCAAAACATCTGACCATGTACTTGGCTTGAAAACCATGCTGGTCGATGGCACAGAACTCGATACCTTGCCTGTGAGTATTGAAACTGCAAAAAACTTTGCAGCACAAGAAAGTACAATCGGTGCTATCTATAAACAATTGCTTGCGACAGGAGTCGACCTTCGCAGTGAAATTAAAGCAAAATTTCCGCGTCTTAACCGTTTCTTAACTGGCTACGACTTAGAAAATATTCTAGATGATGAATTAACAACACTCGATGCAAGTCGCATTATTACCGGCTCTGAAGGGTCGCTTGGTGTTGTGTGTGAAGCGAAATTAAATATAACTCCAATTGCTGAATTTAAAACGCTTATAAACATTAAATACGATAGCTTTGATTCTGCACTACGTAACTCGCCGTTTTTAGTTGCTGCTAATGCGACATCAGTTGAAACAGTTGATAGCCGAGTGCTAAACCTTGCCCGTGAAGACATTATTTGGCACTCAGTATCAAGCTTAATTGAAGATGTGCCAGGCAAGGATATGCAAGGGCTTAACATGGTTGAGTTTAATGCAACCGCACAAGAAGATATTGATGAAAAGGTAAATGGCCTGCTAGCTAAACTTGATGCGTTAATGGCTAACAATGAAGCTGGCATAATTGGTTATCAAGTTACCCATTCAAAGGCTGATATTCTTAAAATTTATGCCATGCGTAAGAAAGCAGTGGGGCTTTTAGGTAATGTAAAAGGGCGTGAAAAGCCGCTCGCTTTTGCAGAAGATACAGCAGTACCGCCAGAGGCGTTAGCTGATTTTATTGCTGAATTTAGACAGTTACTTGATAGTAACAATCTAAATTACGGTATGTTTGGTCACGTAGATGCAGGTGTATTACATGTAAGGCCTGCACTTGATATGTGTGACCCAGCACAAGAAAAACTACTGCGACACATTTCAGATGAAGTGGTAAAGCTTACTGCAAAATACGGTGGTCTAATGTGGGGGGAGCATGGCAAAGGTTATCGTAGTGAATATGGACCTGAGTTTTTCGGTGAGACACTGTTTACTGAACTTAGAAAAATAAAGTCTGTTTTTGATCCGCTTAACCGTTTAAACCCCGGAAAAATTTGTACACCACTTGACTCTAATGAGCAACTGGTGAGTGTTGATGACACTAAACGTGCTTATTTTGATAAACAAATCCCTGTTGCTGTTAAAGACAGTTTTGATAATGCCATGGGCTGTAATGGTAATGGTCTTTGTTACAACTATGACAGCCATTCAGCAATGTGTCCTTCTTATAAGGTCACTAAAGATAGACGTTACTCACCGAAAGGGCGTGCAAGTTTAATGCGTGAATGGCTGCGCTTACAAAGTGACAAAGATGTAGACTTACTTGAGAGTGAAAAGGCAATTGCGAAAGGTGAATCTAAGTCTTGGTGGGAAAAACGTCTTTTCGCTAAACAAAAAGAAAAGGGCGCTTATGATTTCTCCCATGAAGTGAAAGAGTCTATGGATGAATGTTTAGCATGTAAAGCCTGTACAACTGCTTGCCCGATAAAGGTCGATGTTCCTACTTTTAGAGCGCGTTTTTTAAATCTTTATCATGCACGCTATAAACGTCCAGTTAAAGATTATTTAGTTGCTAACATTGAATCTCAAGCGCCATTACTGAGCAAAATTCACTTTATTGTTAACCCAATTCTAAAATTAGGGTTCGTTGAACAGATACTTAAAAATAAGATTGGGTATGTTGATTCTCCTCAATTAAGTGACAATGCAATCATTAATCGAGTGTCTAAGCAGTATCCATTTAATTTAAACCACTTAAAAGCACTGAATGAAAACGAAAAGCAAAACACAGTATTGATTGTGCAAGACCCATTCACTAGTTTTTATGAAGCTGAATTGGTTGAGGATTTCTGTCAATTACTTGTTAAAATAGGTAAAAAGCCGGTATTACTGCCGTTTAAACCCAATGGTAAACCGCAGCACGTAAAAGGGTTTTTAACTGAGTTTGCAAAAACAGCTAAAAACAGTGCGGCATTTTTAAATCAAGTCTCAGAGCTTGAAATACCAATGGTTGGTTTAGATGCTTCGTTAGTAATGTGTTATCGCGATGAATATCAACAAGTACTGGGTGAGTCACGGGGTGATTTCCATGTACTGCTAGCCCATGAGTGGTTTGAGCATAATCAAATAAGCACTTCGCAATTAACGGCCAAAGCACCTTTTGTACTGCTCAATCATTGTACTGAAACAACGGCAATGCCAAATGCCAGTAAGGTATGGCAAAACGTGTTTGAAAGTTTTGGTTTAACACTTAAAGCAAAAGCAACAGGTTGTTGTGGCATGGCGGGTACGTACGGTCATGAAACACAGAACCTTGGAAAATCACGTGCTTTATATGAGATGAGTTGGCAAGAAATTGTCGATAACACGCCAATTGAACAGCTTGTTGCCACTGGTTTTTCATGCCGTTCGCAAGTAAAGCGCTTTAACAATGGACAAAAACCAAAGCATCCAATTCAATTATTAAACGCACTTTTGTAAAACATTGCGCTTTGTGATTCACACTAAGCGCATATTTTTGAGACATTTAGTATGAAGCTGTTAAATAAACTAAAGCATATCACTTTCTTGATTTTAATATGTTTAAGTTTGTTTGGCTGTGGCAGCAAGGAAAGCGTCATCATCGGGCGCGATTCCGTAGTTGTGGCTTTTGGAGACAGTTTAACTCATGGTGTTGGGGTTTCAGATCCACATAGTTACCCATCTCAGTTAGAGTCCATACTTGGTGTTAAAGTAGTTAATAGTGGTATTTCTGGGCAAACGAGTCAGCAGGGACTGGCTCGTATTAATTTAGTGCTAAATGAACACCTACCGGACGTGGTCATTATTTGTTATGGCGGTAACGATGTGCTGCAAAGAAAAAGCAAATCTAAACTTGCGGATAACTTGTCACAAATGATTCTAGCTGCAAAGGCAAAAGGAATTGCGGTTATTTTAGTTGCTGTGCCAGACTTTGGTTTACGCTTATCGCCTATGTCACTTTATCAAGAGCTCGCAACTGAACATGATGTTGTTTTGATTGAAGACACGCTCAGTGATTTACTCTCAAACTCCTCGATGAAATCTGATCGCGTACATTTAAACGAGCAAGGGTATAAGATGCTTGCAACAAGTATTGCAGCGCGGATTAAGATTATTGAATAACTTAACGTTATTTATAATTTCATAATTCTTCATTAGTGCTTCTCGCGATAACTTAATTATACTGGTATCAATAAGTTATTTTAGTAACCTACCTTTGGGTGCACGAGAGGGAAGATAATGGCACACGATACACACCTACCAAATTTTGTTCAGTTTCCTGGCAATGTAATTGCACAGCCACCATGCAGAATGCTTAATGCTAATCAATATGGTTTTTTTGTCAAAGGCTGCATTTCAAAAATCCAAGCATATATCGACAAAACATTGAATGTTGTTAAATCGGATGAGTTTCATTTTAAAGCACTGAGTGCCTATACCTTGCTTACTTTTACCGATATCGAAAATATTGCTTCTAAAGTACCAGAGTTTAGGCAGCAAGGTTGGATGCAAGAAACCGATATTATATTTTGGTTACCGATCGCCAAAATGGTGACAAAACGCGGAAAAGAAAAGGTAGATCACATTTATTGGTACCCTGCGTTTATTACCGTTAACAATATTTATGCATTAATCAATGGACGTGAGACATGGGGGTATAACAAGTATTTGTGTGATTATAAAATGCCTGAACAGGGCGAATTACCGAACTACTTTGAGCTATCAATTGATGCTTTTCAGCCATTTTCGCCCAATACAAAAATGGCTAAACATAAACTATTGGAAGTTAATTTAGTCGAGCAAGGGGATGAACACCCTGTTGCTGATTTTGTTGAATTAGTAAAAGAAGCATTTGAAATTCTAAAGTCTGATACTGATTTCTTTGATCTAGATTTAAACGCGATTAAACAGTTACTTGATGGCTTTGTTAATCCTCAGATGGATCAAATTTTATTTAAACAATTACCTAACGGCGATGGCACTAAAGCAGTGTATCAAGGGGTAGTGCATTCACCCTCCATTATCGAAAAAGTGCATAGTGCTAAAATTTACAAACACGAATTTGACGTAACTGTTTATCAATTAGATACCTTTCCCTTGGCTGAAATGTTTGGCATTGAACCCGGAGTTCATCGTGCACTTTTACCATTTAATGTCGTTATGGATTTTGATCAAGAAAAAGCATTTGAAATTATAAGCACAAAAGGACTTTAACATGGCGAAAGAAAAAATTGTGATTTTAGGCGGTGGTGTATCAGCAATGACTGCTGCTGTGTATTTAACCGATGATGATAACTGGCAAGATAAATATGATATCACCGTTTATCAGCAAGGTTGGCGCATTGGTGGGAAAGGTGCAAGTGGCAGAAACCCTTATCTTGGTCAGCGCATAGAGGAACATGGGTTACATGTGTGGTTTGGCGCTTATGTTAACTCTTTCAAAACAATCCAATCTGTCTATGATAAATTAGCACGTCCGGACAGTATGCCACTAGCCACATGGCAAGAGGCGTTCAAACCCCATAGTTACGTTGTTTTACAAGAGCTTATTAATAACGAATGGCAAACTTGGCCTGTTGATTTTCCAGAAATTCCAGGTAATCCAGCAGATGGCACCTTAGATTTACACTTTTGGGAAATTGCACGGCTGTTGTATTTTTGGTTAAAAAAATTCATTAGTGAGTTAGAAGATAAAGCTGACTCTCTCAATAAAAAGCGTGATATTCACATTCCAGAAACAGAAGAAGAACAGGGTTTATTTGGCCATTTCATTGATGAAGTTAAAGAAAAGGTTGATGATATTAAAGAGGAGTGGCATGAATTTAAAGACGATGCAGAACACTCTCTTGAACACTTTTCAAAACATATTAAAGTCACACTCAGCGAATTAAGCTATTTCTTTGACAAACGGGTAAACGATAAAAACTTATCGAATCACAAACACCCATCTGCAATTCAGTGGCTTGTTAGACGTTTTAAACGTTGGCTAAATGAAGAGTTTGCAGATTTACTCGAAGACAATAGTGAAATACGACGATTATATATCTGCGCTGATTTAGCGCTCGCGATGATGGAAGGGTTAATTGAAGATAAGGTGTTTGAACGCGGTTTTGGTGCCATTAATAACTTGGACTTTAGAGCGTGGTTATTGAAACATGGTGCAAATGAACAGTTTTCTGTGGACTCAGCACCTGTTCGTGGTTTTTATGATTTAGTATTTGCTTATGAGAACGGTGACTTTAGTAAACCGAATGTTGAAGCTGGTGTCGCAGCTCTAGCAATGCTGAGATTATCACTGTGTTATCACGGTGGTGTTATGTGGAAAATGCAAGCAGGTATGGGTGACACTATTTTTAGCCCAATTTACGAATTACTCATAAAGCGCGGTGTAAAGTTTAACTATTTCCATCAAGTTGCCGACCTTACACCAAGTGATGATAGTGGAGCCAATAGTTTTATTGACCAAATTACACTTACAGAGCAGGTGAGGTTAAAAGCAGATACTTATCACCCTTTAGTAGATGTAAAAGGCCTACCATGTTGGCCATCATTCCCCCTTTATGAGCAAATTGATGACCAACAAGCAGGCTTATTAAAACAGAACGATATTAACTTAGAGAGCTTTTATAGTAATTGGCCTGAGGTTTATCAAAATCATTTTGGCCACTCACTGCCCCAATTAGTGCTTAAGCGTGGTGTCGATTTTGATAAAGTCATATATGGTATTTCAGTTGCTAGCCTGCCTCACTTATGTGAAAAATTATTGTTAAAAGACAGTTCTTTGGCACAAACGGCTGAAAAAGTTAAAGCAGCAGCAACCCAAGCATTTCAGTTGTGGTTAGATAAAACACTGGATGAAACAGGCTGGGCGTATAGCCCTAGCAGTGGTGAACAGCCGATATTAAGTGGCTTTAGTGAACCTTTTGATACCTGGGCATCAATGGACCAGTTAATCAATAAAGAGGATTGGCATGAAGGCATTGAACCAAAAAATGTAGCCTATTTTTGTAGTGCATTTACACAACAAGACTACCCAGATAGTAGCCAGACCAACTTTCAACAGCAATGCAATGATAGGGTCAAGGAAAACAGTATTTTCAAATTAAAACAGCAGATGCACCCACTTTGGCCAGATATAGCTAAACAAGGTGAATTTGATTGGCAAGCACTGATGGATCCAACCAATGGCTCAAACGAATCACGTTTTAATAGCCAATATTGGCGAGCAAATGTGGATCCAAGTGAGCGGTATGTTATGTCTGTCGTTGATTCAAGTGATTATCGCTTACCTACAGATGGTACGGTATTTAATAATTTTTATATTACTGGCGATTGGATCAAAACGGGTGTAAATGCTGGCTGTGTTGAAGCTGCGGTTATGGCAGGCATGGCGACGTCACGTGCGATCTGTGGCTATCCTCACAATATCAGTGGTGAGTTTGGTTTTGACCCTGATGAACAATAAAAGTTAACGACAACCAAGGCTGGTACTATAACCAGCCTTTTTGTTGTGCAATGCGCGCAGCATCGACACGATTAACAGCGTTAAGTTTGCTGATGGCCTCAGATAAATAATTTCGAACAGTACCCTCAGATAAATATAGTTTTGCTGCAATATCATGGGTTTTCAGTCCATCTCCAGCAAGTTTAAGGGCTTTTCGCTCTTTATCATTAAGTGGGTCAGTATCAGATAGTGCAAGCAAAGCAAGTTCGGGATCAATGACCTTTTTGCCAAGGTTCACTGATTTAATTGCATTAACAAGCTGTTCTGAAGGGGCTTCTTTCAAAATAAACGCATACACACCTGCATTTAAAGCGCGTTTAATATAACCTGCTTTTGAAAATGTCGTCATAATCATCATTTTCAAATTGGTATTACTTTTTTGCATTGCTTCAGCTAGCTCTATGCCAGTCATGTTTGGCATTTCAATATCTGACAGCACAATATCAATAGCATGATTTTCTAAAAATGAGATCGCAGAGTTACCGTCTTCAGCTTGTCCTACGACATTAATAAATGGGTCTAAACCAATGAGTGTGCTGATTGCTTCTCTCACCATTTGCTGATCTTCGACTACAAGTACATTTATCATGTTAAATCCGTTTTAAAAGTAATGGCTAAATTAAAACCATTTTTATTGCTAACAAATATTTCACCGCCAAGCGCTTCAATGCGTTGTTTGATGCCATTAAGTCCATTACCGCTGGTAAATGTTTTTACACTACCATTATCACAAACGGATACGTTTTTTTCGTCAATATTGATTGTTACAGTATTGCCATTGCTATGGCGTAAAATATTAGTGCTTGCCTCAGTAACAATAAGCGACAGTGCATTCTGAATAGCCTGTGATGGATTATCTAAATGATTATTGATAGAGACCTTAAAGCCATTTTGAGTTAAATCCTTTTCAATTATGGCTAGCTGCTCATTGAGCTGAAATTGCTTCATGTTGGTGACTGCTTGGCGGATATCAGAAAGCAGTTCACGGCTTAGACTTGCAACCTGTTGTATCTCATTTTGTGCTTTTTGAATTTGATCACTTTCAATTAATTTTTCAGCCAGTTCGGCTTTTAATGCAATTGACGATAAACTATGACCTGCAAGGTCGTGGAGATCACGTGCAATTCGTTCACGTTCAGCAATCATGGCAAGGTGTTCAATTTGCTGTTGGCTTTTTGCTTCAGTTAATTGATGCTGCCTTTCGCGACGCTCTGCACGGCCCATAAAATAAAGACCAATACTGGTAATTAATGCAGGTACAATATAGTAGAGGTCGATTAAGTTAAATAAATAGGCTGATAAAGCTATGCCAAGTAAAACCCCAGTTAGGCCTTGTAACCCTTTATTCCTTCGAAAGTTAAAGCCACAAAAATAACATGCAAAACCAAATAATGCTTGCGTACCAGGGGTAATGTAAGCGCCAAACGTTGCTAAACACACAATTGAAAAAACAGGTACAAGGGCATCTTCCCCTTTAGCATTCACTGCTTTGACATAGCAATAGATAAAAGCGAGGTAAATTACCACCATCACAAAAAGAGTGATTGGTGTAAAGTGCTGAAAACTGAATATTAAAGGTAAAAAATAAAAGCTAGAGAAAGCCAAAGGCCCCCATACCCAGTATGATTTCCCTTCGACAGCCAGGCTTTGTTTAAAGTTATCCATCTTAACCCACGTTTACCGTTGTTGAATTAGAATGCTGATGTCTTTGCCAACGTATATATAATTGATAAATACTAATTAAATAGATAACTACAATAGCAAAAGGGAGTACAACAAATCTATGCTCAGGAAATAAATACCATAAAATAACAAGAGAAATAGTACGTACAACGGTATGTATAAAGCCTACTGGATGTTGTAATGTCCATGACAGTGGTAGCCACATTAATCCGGATATGACACCAACACTGAGAGGTATGGTCGTATAATCTAATTGCGCCATAGGGATAACTAGCGCGTAACCCATTAACGCCATAATGACAGTACTTAGGAACAAATTATCAAATGGATTGCGCTCAGACTTTTTTACCAATAATTTTTCATTGGTAATCTTCGAAACACCAATACCGATGTAAAAGATCATGCCTGTCCCAATAAAGGTAATTAGCCCCAAGTACTGTGTTTCAATGAACAGACCAAGTATTCCTAATGTGAACCACACTGCGCAGCCTGCAATAGGCATTGCGAGCATCTTTTTCTGTTTAAATTCTTCGCGATATTGTTCTAACGATTTCATTTTATAGCCTCCTGTTTACTGGGTAGAAAACTACCCAGAATGTTAATTAATGGTTACTTAAGATCTATTTAGTTAATTTTGATTACTATTAATCAACATTGCCGGCCATGCATAATCAGGAGCAAGTTGTAGAGATGTATGCCAATCAGCAAGGGCACTTTGGGTATCATTAAGAGCTAAGTGAGTGAGGCCTCGCCAAACAAATGCTTCTGCCTGTCCCCATTGATAATCGACGTTTTCGTCTATTTGATAATGTTGAATGGCGTTATTCAGCGCGCTTAAAGCCTGCTGTTTACTGCCACCAAATAATACAGGTGTATTATAGGCTGCAATGCCCTTAATTAAGTGCGCGCGCGGATTGTCTTGATTAATTTCAAATGCAGTATTGAGTGCGTTAGTTGATTTAATTCCGTAGTAAAAACCTGACACTGGCTTTATAGAAATTCGATAGCCATAAACTTGAGCTAACAAAGCGTTTGTTTCACTTTGATCAGCACTGTTAGTCTCTGTTGTTAATAGTGACTGAGCCTCATCCAATAACGTCAAAGCTTCAGAAGTGTCGCCAGTTATGTTTTTTGCAATGGCTAGACGGTAACTGGCAAGTGCTTTATCAAACCCCTGCGATGTTTGTTTTAGCTGTAAAAGAGAATCTATATCATTTTGTTGTGATGCACGTTCGATTTGATCGACGTTGTCTTGAGCTGCTAACACATAATTAGATGTGAATGCCGTTGCTGAAATAAGTAACACACTGAGCTTTTTAGTAAATAAATACATATCCATTTCCTTTTATCTTTAATGACTGACCGAGTTATTCGGTACAAATACAGTGTGATTTAAAAAGAAATAGCTTGTTAGAGACCTTTGTCAGTAAATAAGCATGACAATTGTCATAAATTAATTCGTTAATCCCCAGAATTGTAATAACAATTTAATTTATAAAGCTAACTATTCTAATATGTGCGAAAAGGAATTTAATCAGTTGACTATACTTATGATGCTTAGCAGATTAAGTCTCTGTCACTACGAGAAGAAGTATGTCGAATCAAACAAAAGACAAAACGATAGAACAACTTAAACTTGCATTGGATGCAGTACCTTGTTACGTCTACATCAAAGATATAAATTTACATTATATTTATGCTAATAAAATTACCCGAGATCTATTTGGTTTAAGTGAACAGGAGGTAGCAGGTAAAACCGATTATGATTTTTTTAAAGTAAAAACTGTAGAGCAATTAAGGAAAATAGATAACGCTGTATTGGCAGGTAAAAGCAGTAAAGAAGAAATCACTACCCACGATAAATTTAATAATACAAAGTACTTCATCGAAGTGAAAACCCCTATTTATGAAAATGAACAAGTGATTTGTTTGTTGGGGATTTCAACTGATATTACAGAGCAAAAAGAACTTGAAAACAAAGTCACATACCTTTCACTGACAGATGCGCTCACCTTGTTACCAAATAGACGACATTTAAATGAGCACTTTAAGCAGTTTAAATCTCATAAAGAAAAAACTAAATATTCCGCATTGTTGTTTATTGATTTAGACAATTTCAAGCCGATTAATGATACTTATGGTCATGATATTGGTGACAAAACCCTGAAAATTATTGCTAGAAGACTACAATCAGACTTACGCCAAATCGATTTTGTGGCACGTTTAGGGGGCGATGAGTTTGTTGTACTTCTTGAGTTTTTAAATGAAGACCAATTAGCTGCAGAGAAATACACAAAAGAAGTTATTGAACGTATAAAAAATCATCTAATGAAAGTAATCACCATTGATTCAAATAACTTTTCAGTATCTGCAAGTATTGGTTTTGCACTATTTAGTGAAGACAGCCAATTAGAAGATGTATTACAACAAGCAGATAATCTAATGTATCAAACTAAAGAGAACAAACTGTAGTGATAACTATTTGCATTTGCGAGGGTGTTGTATTAAATTTCTATTATTGATAATAATTATCATTAATAGAAATAAATGTTTGTGATCTACATACTCAGTATTCTCAAAATTTGAATAAGCTATACCACTGTTCAGGTGCTAAAGCCTATCATGTTTTAACAAATCTAGTTGAAAGTGGGTTTGATATCGTAAAACGTTATGAACAAACTCAGAACATCATATTACATGAGCTTTTTCTAAGGCGAGTATTTTTCGATTTACTCAATGCAATTAGTGACCCGTTAATTAACATCTTTATCAGACGCATGTGTTTAGATTTTTTACATAAACCTTTGCTTGCACTGAAACGATTTTATAAAACAACCCATGGAACACTTAATCGTTATTACAAATTAGAGACTGAGATGCGGACCATAAGTTTTGAATATTTAAGTTCAGAGAAATGAATATGACTGATTTTAGAATTGAAAAAGACAGTATGGGTGAACTAAAAGTACCTGTAAATGCATTATACCAAGCTCAAACGCAACGGGCAGTTGATAATTTTGCGATCAGTGGTATCACTATGCCTGCTTGGTTTATCCAGGCTTTAGCTTATGTTAAGTCTTCTGCAGCAGTTACCAATAATGAATTGGGTCATTTACCTAGTAATATTAGTGATGCAATTGTTAAGGCCTGTGACTCTATACTGACAGGAGAATTTGATGATCAATTTCCGGTGGATGTATTTCAAACTGGTTCGGGCACCAGTTCAAATATGAATATGAATGAAGTGATTGCGACTATGGCATCAAACAGTTTAAATGTGCCTGTTCATCCTAATGATCACGTTAATATGGGGCAGAGTTCAAATGATGTTATACCTACTACAATTCAGGTGAGTAGCTGTATAGGCGTTTATTACCATTTATTACCTGCTGCAAACCATTTAATAAAGACCCTTAACCAAAAAAACCAAGAAATAGGGCATATTTGTAAAACAGGGCGCACACACTTGATGGATGCAATGCCTATCACTTTTGCTCAGACGCTCGATAGTTGGAAGAGCCAAATTGAATGTGCTATTAGTGGGATTAATAATGCTCTGGAGCGTGTAAAACCCTTAGCTCAAGGTGGTACAGCTGTGGGAACAGGAATTAATGCTGATCCTAAATTCGCAGCTAAGTTCGCTCTTAATTTAAGCAGTTCAGTTGGCATTAGTTTCACTCGCAGTGATAATTTTTTCTACAATATGTTCACAAGATGCCATTGTTGCTTTGTCAGGACAACTAAAGACGCTAGCAATTGCGATTATAAAGATATCGAATGATTTACGTTGGATGAACTCTGGCCCACTTTCAGGTTTATCCGAAATAGAATTACAAGCCTTACAACCTGGATCGTCAATTATGCCGGGTAAAGTAAACCCTGTGATCCCAGAAGCGGCAGCAATGGTAGGTGCCCAAGTGATAGGTAATGACGCAACTATTACAGTAGCCGGGCAGTCAGGTAACTTTGAACTTAATGTAATGTTACCCGTGATTGCTCATAATATTCTGCAAAGTATTCATTTATTAACAAATACTTGCTACCACTTAGCTGACAAAGCAATTGCAACGTTTAAGGTGAATGAAGCACATATCAATTTATCACTGGATAAAAACCCAATATTAGTGACGGCATTGAATCCCGTGATTGGTTATTTAAAAGCTGCAGAAATCGCTAAAAAATCATACAAAGAAAAACGTCCTGTGCTGGATGTTGCCCTTGAAGAAACGGACCTTTCACGGGATGAGTTATTAATCTTACTCAATCCGCTTAAATTAACGCAAGGGGGAATTGGGTAAACAAAATAGGGTCAGTAATCACTGACCCTTTTTAATGAAACAGAGTAATTAGTGTGAAAATTTAGCCATCAAGAACTTAAGCTCGTTTGCTTGCTCAGCCATATGATTACTTGATGCATTAGCACGCTCTACTAATCCATTATTTTGTTGAATAATGGAATCCATTTGTTTAATTGCCGTATTAATTTGATTGATCCCGCTTGCTTGCTCCGCACTTGCATCGGCAATCTTAGCCATATTTTGTGACAGCTCTTTAATACCAGACACAATAGCTGCGAGTGTTTCACCAGATTGAGACACTAACTTCATTCCATGGTCTACTTTAACTGCGCTGTCATTGAGTAAACTTGCAATGTCTTTTGATGCATTTGCACTGCGTTGAGCGAGTGAACGCACTTCAGCGGCGACTACAGCGAAGCCTTTACCTTTTTCTCCCGCGCGTGCTGCTTCTACTGCAGCATTAAGTGCCAATAAATTTGTTTGAAATGCAATCTCATTGATAACTTCAATGATGCTGGATATTTGTGAAGAACTCGTGCTTATCTCTTTCATTGCATTAACGGTATCACCAACTAATCGACCGCCTTCTTGCGCTTGCTCATCAGCATTTGTGGCAAGCATATTAGCGACCTGCGCATTTTCGGAGTTTCGACGCACTGTTTCGGTGATTTCATTCATTGACGCTGTCGTTTCTTCAATCGATGCAGCTTGCGATTCAGTTCGACTGCTTAAATCATTAATACCCAGTTTAATTTCATCAGCTGAACCTGTGATATGGGATGCTGTTGAGCTTATTTGTTTTACAAGAGCAGAAAGGTTATCAACGCTAATGTTAACCGCTTGCTTTAAGTCGTCGAACTCACCACTGTATTGCCCATTAACTGTTTTTGATAAATCACCGATGGCAAGCGCTTGCATTACTTCTTTACATTCTTGCAATGGCTGGGTAATAGCATCTAAGGTGTCATTAAAACCAATAATAATTTTGGCAAAATCTCCTTGGTGATGCTCGCCATCAGCTCGTTGGTCAAGTTGTCCATTAGATGCAGCTTCTACTAATACATTGGTATCAGTTATTAAGCGCTCTATTGCACGACAGCTGGTTTGTAAACTTTCTTTAACTTGTAGGAAGTCGCCTTGGTAATCATCACTAATATGGTTTGGAATTTTGCCGCTGGCAATTTGATTTAAATACTGTGACGTTTGATTTATTGGTGTGACAATCGCATCAAGTGTTTCATTTATACCACTGATTATTTTTTGATAATCGCCATTATGTGCATTTGCATCAGCACGTTTTGATAACTCGCCCATGCTTGCACTTTTAACGATATCATTTGTATCTATGATTAACCGATTGATAGCGTGACACGATTTTTCAAGACTTTGCTTTATTACTAGGAAGTCTCCTTGGTAATCTCCTTCGATTTGCTTCGGTACTTGGCCGTTAGCAATTAATGTTAAATAGTTTTGTGTTTGATTGATTGGTTTTACTATGGCGTCAAGCATTTGATTAATGCCACTTCCTAAAGTCAGCATAAAACCACTGAACTTATCACAATCAATTCGTGTCTCGAGCTCTCCTGATACAGCTGCGGTAATTATGCTATCAACTTGTTGCTCAGCAAGTCGTTGTTCTGATAAATCAACAAACTCATAGACAATGCCGATTTTTTCACCAGTGTCATTAGATACAGGTCCTGCAATCAGTGAAAATGTCGTATTTTGGTAGTTTAATTCAATCTCTATTTGTTGTTCAGGTGCTAATAACAAGGTTTGGTAATTTGGTTGGTTATCAAATAAAACATTACTAGATGAATTCAGTAAGTTATTAGCGTCAAATTGTGGCTGAGAAGATTTAATATTGTTTGAGTGGTTATTAAATAGTTGGTAGCACTGTCGATTCGCGTAAATTACCTGATTGTTAACATCGCAAAGTAATACAGGGGTAGCCACATTATCGAGTGCTTGTTTAATTCGGCCATTTATTTTCGCTAAACGCTGTTGTTCTGCTATTTGTGCGTTTAACTTGTTATTAGCGTTATTTAAATTAGCTTGCATGCTATCAAGAGCAGTTAACAACAAGCCGATTTCATCACGTTGATGACCATTAATTTGATTATCTAAGTTACCTTTTGCTATTTCACCTGCGATAGAAGCTGCTCTGTTTATCGGTCTAGTAATTAATAACTGTATAAAACGAGTCAGCAATATGATGGTGATAATGGTAATGATTGTTAAACCAATAAAGGTGTTACGGATCAATTTGTCTTTTTTGGAAGATAATCGTTGGGTTTCATTTTTAGCTATTTCGTTAATTTGAGCACTCAATGTATTTAAAGCACTTACTACAGGGCGGTCGATTCCTTTTACGGCGAAATCGCCTTTTTGGGTATTAAAGTCTGATGTGCGAAAGGCAATCAGCCCATCCCTATAAAGTCTGCCTAATTTTTGGTGTTGTTGTTCAAGAGTTGCTATTTGTGAAATTAAACTCGATGGTAGGTATCGACGAGTTTGCAATTGTTGCAGATATTGCTGTACATCATTTTCTCGGTCTGTAAAACGTTTTAAATACTTGTCGTATTGTTCAGCATCATGACCTCGAATAAGAATGTTCTTCCATTCTTGCACCTGAGTTTTAAAGTTAGCTAAAACTAAATTAACGTGCTCTCGTGCATCCAGTTCTTGATGAATTACATTATCAAAATCTTTGGTTAATTCGCGCAAAATTAAAACAGATACTATTGCGCCAATAAGCATCGAAAGTAAGCCACAGATAACACCAGTCATTAGTTTAGCTTTTATTGATTTCATGATTCGTCCCTGAATGTGACAAAAATATTACAAACTGATGATAAGTGTAGTAAAAAACACCCTTACCAGCAAAGTTTATTAACCAATAATTATAGCTAGAATACTGAAATTAATATGAATTTTATGAATTAATTTGAAGTTGCTCATAAAAGCAACTTCATTTTTGAAAGTAAGGGGGGCTAATTGATGCGTTTAACAGGCATTAGCCAATTAGCTGGTGCGTTTTGTCGGCCTTGTTGCAAATCGCTGTAATATTGATTCAATAGCTTTGTTTTACTACCAATTTCACCTGTACCAACTGTGTAATGTTCACCATTATCCAAAATATAGTGACCAACGGATGCAGTAACAGCCGCAGTACCGAACCCACCGGCTTCGATAATGTCACCATTTTGAATATCATTTAAAAATGATGAAATTGAAATCTTTCGCTGAACTGGTGTTAAACCACACACGGTTTGCAGTTCATTGCTCAACGATAGTATCGATTGTGATGTAATTGATTTTAAAATAGTGTCAGTAAATTCAGGTATTACAAGTTCACCTGTACGGGTGATGTGAAAATGATTCATTGCGCCAACTTCTTCAAGATACGCATTGGTGGCATCAAGATATAGCACCTGATCAGCTCCAACAGAGCTAGCATACTGTTGTGCACGCAGTGAAGCGGCATAATTACCAGCGGCTTTGGCAGCACCAGTTCCACCACTCACCGCGCGGTGATATTTTTGTGTTATCAATAACTTTAACGATTTATCCATCCCTTTTGCGTAATAAGCACCACTTGGGCTTAGCATCACTGCAAAGGTATAGGAGCTACTCGGTCTGACAGATAAACTATCATCTGTCGCAAACATAAACGGGCGAATGTACATGGATGCACCAAGAGTTGTTGGAATCCAAAGGCGCTCAACATCAAGCAATGCATTAATGGCGTTTAATTGCATTTCAACAGGAAGCTGAGGCATTGATAAGATTTCAGCAGATTGATTTAAACGTTCACAGTTTTTATCTAATCTAAATGTATAAATCTCGTTATCTTGGTGCAAAAATGCTTTTGCACCTTCAAAAATAGACTGACCATAATGCAGTGCCATAGCCCCTGGTGCTAGTTGTAAATTTTGATATGGCACGATGCGCGGGTGAACCCATTCACCATTTTGAAAATCCATTAAGAAGATATGATCCGTTCTTAGCTGACCAAATCCTAGTTCAATATCTTTTTCAAGAGGCTGAGTTCGGCGCAGCTGCGGTGAGAGTAACTGGTAGTCTATATTCATGATTATTTATATTCGTTGATGATTGTCGCATGGTGAAGCTATAAACATTATAAATCAAGGGTAAATAATCTAAATAATGCAATTTTTGTGTATAAAGTTGTTTTAAAGTGTTTAAGCATAAAAAAAGCCAGTCGAAACTGGCTTAAAATGGTTGGGAAAATGGGTTAGTTATTGTATTTATCGAACCATGCCAAAGTGTGTTCGATTTTACTGATCATACGTGACGGTTTACCTGCAATACCATGATACGCGTCAGGAATTTTTATCAGCACAGAATCAACTTTTCTAAGTTTTAGCGCTTGATAATATTGCTCTGTTTCCGCCATTGGAGTGCGTAAGTCTTTTTCGCCGGTAATTAACATGGTTGGTGTAGTAACATTGCCAACTAACGACAGGGGAGAACGTTGCCAATAATGTTCGACATGTTCCCAAGGCATGCCCGGGAATTGAGTGGGTATTTGACGTAAACCGCTGTCAGCGGTTAATACTTTACTAAGCCAATTTATCACAGGTTTTACAACAACTGCTGCAGCGAAGCGATCAGTAAGCCCAATTGCATATGCAGTTGCGATGCCTCCAGCAGAGCCACCTGCAATAAACAGTTGGTCTTTATCAATAAACCCTTTTTCAATCATTGCATCGACTCCTGAATTATGGTCGGCAAAGTCTTCTTTTGACGAATATTTATACTTTAATAACATGGCGAATCGCTCACCATAGGAACTGCTACCGCGATGATTATCATAAAATACAACATAACCTTGTGCAGCGTAACGTTGTAATTCAGCAGAAAAATGTGGGCCATAGGCTAGGTGAGGACCACCGTGAATTTCGAGTATTAAAGGGTATTTTTTCTTAGGGTCAAAATTGGGCGGAGTAATGTACCAGCCTTGTATTGCTTCACCATCAAAAGAAGAGGTGTAGTTTATTTCATGTACCTTGCCCAGAGTACGGTGATTGAGTAAATCGTGATTAAGCGATGTAAATTGGCGCGTTTTACCTTTTAAAGACACAGTTGCTACATCAGCAGGTTGATTGGCATTACCATAGGTAAATACAATATCACCTCGATAATTAGCAGAGAATTCTCCACTAATATAAGGTCGCCCTAAGGTAGTACCAGAAACACTGTCGGTTAAGTCTTTTAGCTTCCCGCTGGTAGAAATAGACGCAATCTTTCGTTTGCCAAAATCATCATAGCTTATTGCGAGTGTGTTTTTATCAATCCACATTGGCGATACAACTGAACGATCAAAGTCAGGTTTAATCGCTTTCGTTTGCTTAGATTGCCATTCCATAATGTGTAATTTGTTATTACGGTAAGGGTTGAGCTCATTTGAACTGTGTAAATAAACCAGCTTTTCACCATTTTCAGAAAATTGGGGACTGAACTCTCTACCTGGTGATTGAGTTAATTGGGTTAATTTTTTAGTGGCTATATCAATTTTAAATAAATCGCCCTCTAACGTTTTATATTCCCAATCCGTAAGTCTATTAGCAGAAAATACGATTGATTTACTGTCTTTTGTCCAGGTTAGCTTCCCTTTATGGTGATAGTTTCCTGATGTAATTTGTTGTGCTGTACCACCTTCAGAGGGCAGAATAAATAATTGATTATATCCAGGTTTAATTAGACCTTTTCCATCAGCCTGATAATAGGCGGTATCGATAACGATCGCGGGTTTTGCCCAATTGGCACCTTTAGGTGCTTTTGGCATTTTTGCTATTACGCTTGGCTTTTCATGGACTTTTTTACTAAAAGAAAGCCAGTTTCCATCAGGTGACCAGGTCAGATTTGAAATACTAGATTGTAGTTGACTGACCATTGCTGTGCGATTTTGCTTTAAGTAATGAACATGTATTTGTGATTTTCCAGATAAATTACTGATAAATGCAATGCGATCCCCTGATGGTGACCAGACAGGGGAAGAATATTGGTTGTTATCGGAAAATAATGGCGTTAGCGCTCCCGACTTGGTGTTTATTAACCACAAGCTTTTATCTGTTGCATCACGCATAACATTATTACTATTTCGCACAAACACGATATGTTCGCCATTGGGTGAAATAGTGGGGGAAGATGCATATTCTAGATCGAATATGTCTTTTGCTTGAAAAGTTTCAGCAACACTCGGGGTAGCATAAAGTACGCAAGCAGATAATAAAACTAAGGGTTTTAAATAATTAAACATCTTTGCCTCAGGCCATTGGGTATTTAAACCACCATAACTGAGATATGTCATCTAAACAGCTGATTCAAGACGAAACATATAATTTAGTAGACAAGTGGCACCATACTTATCAAGATAATGCGTGTTTTTAGGGAGTAAATAATGGAACAACAAAAAGTAAACTTATTAGAAAAGGAATACTTTCACTTGCAAACCTTGGTTGAGAGTTTTGATGCGAAGTCATTGACCATTAAGGCATGGAGCGTATCTCTAGCAATAGCAGTACTGAGTTCAGGCGCTTTTAGTAAGACAATAAACGTTTTTCTATACGCAGCTATGGCAGCATTATTATTTTGGTTAATTGAAGCGTATTGGAAGACATTTCAAAACGCAAATTACAAGCGAATAAGAGAAATAGAAGACTATTTAAATGGTACACAACAAGAAATAGACTGTTTGCAAATTTGTACCTCTTGGTCAAAAGAATACAATGTTCTTGGTAGAAAACAATTTTACACTGCTTTATTTTGGCCCCATGTAGTGTTACCACATGGCATTATGTTTATTGGTTTTACTACTTGTTATCTATTTCTGATGTAAAAGAACACATCATACTGATTAATGCTGGTTAGTAATCGAAGCAGTGGCGTTAAGTAATGTCAAAAAGGTTAGGTAGCATAATTGGTGCTAAATAAATTCAATGGTCGCTGTAATTAGGTTTACACAGTACAATTCACACATTATTTGTAAATGTGAATAACCCATGGAATACCAATTTATTAGAGATCCTATTGATGGATTTCGCTTACAAATCTCTGATGAGCATACTAATATTGCTCGTTGGCTAGTTGAAGAAACGCCATTAACCAGTAATGACATAAGCCAGTTAATAACCAATATCAAGCAACAAAGCCAAACATATCATCATGATTTTCAGATCAATGGCAAAGAAATGGTGCTTTCTATCTGTAATGGGGAAGTGGCAATAAAAACTAATCTTCATGCAATTAGCGAGTATGAGTCTGATCGTTTTGACCAAGAGATGTTAAGTGTTGATACAGCAACAGATTTGTGTGAATGTGGCTTAGATGATTTTATCAGTCTATTAGAAGATTGGCATGATTTCCTGAAAGAACATCGTGCTTAAAAATGGAGAATTTAGCTATGAAAAAAATAATCAGTTTAGCAACGCTATTGTTTTTATCTGCGTGTGGCGAAACGGAACAAAAACAACAACCAGAAACTCAACCTGAATCTAATACACACTTAACAGAAAAAGTAAAAGAAGGGGTTGTTGAAAATAAACAAACTACAATTCCAGATGTTAACAACGAAACCATGGATACCCTTAAACAATCAATATCTCAGGCGCTTACTGATGTATCCTGTGATGATTCTAGTCAATGTTATGTGATATCCACGGGGTCAAACCCGTGTGGCGGTGCTAGTGGTTATGCTGTTTTATCTTCTAAAACATCAGATCGAAAAGCGGTAGAAAAATCTTCACAAGAAATTATTCGTCTTGAAAAAAGCAAACATGCGTTAGAAGGTACAATGGGAATTTGCCAACATTTGGTGAAACCGCAAGCGATGTGTAGTAGCAATCAATGTATCGCGGTAGAAGGGTATAAAGAAGTTTATTAAAAAAGAAGAGGAAAGTGGTTAACCACTTTCCTCACTCAAAAGCTTATGGATTAGCTTTTACATTTAAAGTTACACCACTTGCTGCACGGTAACCATAGATATCGATATACCAAGTACCAGCTTGAGGCGCACTGAACGAACAGTTTTCATTGTTACCTGTCTCGTAAGGGCGACAATCATAGCTGCTTGTAGTTGATTGAGAGCCAAATGTTACATACATATCAGCATCACCTGAACCACCTGACATAGTGATATTTAAATCGCTATAACCTGCTGCTAAATCAAGCGTGTAACGCTGCCAGCTACGACGAGAAACAGAAATATTATTTACTGTGTCATCGATAGGTGTGATTTCACCGTTACCACCACCATCATTACCTTCGGTATAAGATGCTGTTAGGCTTACATTAGCAAAGCTGCTGTATGCTTTAACACGAACATAGTAAGTACCGCCAGATTGCGTTAGGTTACATGTTTCGTTGTTACCATTTGCATATGGACGACATTCATAATTGCTGTCAGTTGGTTGTGCATTAAATTGCGTGTAAAGGTCTGCATCACCTGAACCACCGCTCATAACAACTTTTACGTCAGTTGCACCAGCTGGTACTTCAAACGTGTAAAGTACTTCTTCATTTGTATTTGCAGCAATACCTGAAACTGTTTGACCATTAATTAATACATTATCACCAGGCGTTGGAGGTGTTGTACCACCGTCACCAGAACAACCATTTGCTTGTAAGTGATCAATTGCGTCTTTCGCTTGAACTAAACCGTAACCGAATTTGACATCGCGGCCGGCAGCACCAAGATCCTCTGCAGTTGTATTAAGCGCAGTACGGATTTCTTGAGCTGTACAGCTTGGGTGGTGACTCCACACAAGAGCAGCAACACCAGCAACGTGTGGAGATGCCATTGAAGTACCACTCATCATGCCGTAGTTACCAGTGCCAATATCAATAGTTGTTGATAAACCAGTTTGCGAAAGCATAGTTGCACCATCAGCATCTGTAGCAGTCACAGCAGGAATTGACGTTTGGTTTGTATCGCCTAAAGTACCACCGAAGCTACCCGCAGCATTGTTATAAATTACTGCACCTACACCACCACTGTCTTGACAGTTTTTAACTTTATCGTGGAAAGAAATGTTACCACGTTGAATTAGGCACACTTTACCGTTTGCACCTGAATCAATAGATTCACCTGTTGCAAAATTATATAAAGGCGCTGTTACTGAACCTGTGTTTTCCATTGCGTTAACGCTGTAAGCGCTGCTGCCAACAGATAAAGAAACGACTTGACCTGTGCCTTCTGGGTAAGTTGAGTAAACATCAACACCAGGAGCTGCAATTTCAACTTGGCTGTTCTTTTGTGAGAAATCAGCCAGTGCTTTACTGCTATCAATAGCTGCAACAGACATTACTGAGTCGTAAGATGCTGGGAAGCTTTCAATATCAGTTGTGTTAGATGGGTTACCATCGTTACCTGCAGCTGCAATGAGTAATACACCCGCATCTGCAATTGCTTGAATACCATTACGCTCACTTGTGCTCGAACCTGAACCACCTAAGCTCATGTTAATTACATCACTGCCTGCGTTTTTACACTCATTCATTGCTGATACAAGATCAGATGAGTAGCCCCAACCACTTGCGTTGAATACTTTGATAATGTGTAAAGAAGGATCAGAACCGATTACACCTCGTACACCAACACCATTATCAATAGCTGCAATTGTACCTGCTACGTGAGTACCGTGTGGACCACCTTCTTGATACCAGTTACCTGTACCACTGTTATTAGTACCAGTAACAGTGCCACCGTTAGTACCCATGTCTTCGTGCGGTAGGTCTAAACCAGAATCGATAACACAGATTTTTTTACCATTGTTAGCCGCTGAAGCTACAGAATCATTTACTTGGTCAGCTTGCACCATTGCAATACCATATGGCTGTGTTTGAGCCATTAAGCGACGTGGTAAATCTTCTTCAACATAATCTACCATTGGATCATTTTGTAGTTGTTTTAATTGAGCGTCGCTTAATTGTGCAATGTTCGCGTTAATTGCTGGGTTGAATTTCGCATTACGAACACCCATTTGAGTTAATCGATCTTTTGTTACTGATTCAATGCTAGTAGTGTTAGCAAAGTTCATGAATGAAGATTGTTCTTTGTATTTT
The DNA here is from genome assembly GCF_000788395.1 of Pseudoalteromonas piratica. Lineage (NCBI taxonomy): Bacteria > Pseudomonadati > Pseudomonadota > Gammaproteobacteria > Alteromonadales > Pseudoalteromonadaceae > Pseudoalteromonas > Pseudoalteromonas piratica. The sequence goes on along the minus strand of NZ_CP009889.1, from coordinate 922,835 downwards.
ACAATGTAACGTTTTGGTAATGGCGATTTCACTGCTGCACGGTTGTCAGCTAAATTTGCTTTCAGTAAGCCTTCTGAATCACTTGCAATTGCTGTATTAACAGCAAGTGCTACTGCTGCGATAGAGCAAATTTTTAATGATTTACTTGTCATAATAGTTCCCAGGTTGTTGTCGCTTTAGGAACCCAAAATGTAACAGTGTGTAACTTGAATTCACACTATTTTAACATTGATCCTGTAAATGAATGTTAACAAAAATTTAACCTAAGAGTTGTTTTGATTTGATTTCGCGCTAATACCATGAAAAATAACACTTAAAATTATTGTTAAAATTGCACTGTCAATTACAACCTTAGGAACATCTTTAAGGGTTTGTATCAAAATAAGTGTAAAAACGACGGAAGCTAAACCTCTTGGGCCATACCAAGCCAACAAAAAACGTTGTTTAAACGCAAGCTTTGTGAACATAAAGGATAAAATGACAGGTATCATTCTCATTATTGTCAGCGCCAGCAGAGCAAACAATATGGCATTTAAAGACACACCACTGTGTAAATAAAAATATGCAAAATGAGCAAAGATAAACCAAATAATTAATGCACAGGTATTAGCCAGTGCATGTGCGTTATTAACTCGTTGTGGTTTAAATGCATTCTTAAATTTTATATCGAACAACAGGCCTGCGATAAATGCTGCAAAAAAACCACTGCCACCGAAATATTGTGTTATGAGATAAATAACCACAGCTATTGCAACACAAATAAAGGCTTCACTATCAAGATTGTATAAACGGTGACTTTCTGAATAAATGGCTAATTTAAAAAATAAGGGTGTGGCTATTAATGCAATTACGATAGCGATACCAATTTCTCTTATAGTAACGGCTAGCGTTTCATAAAAACTAGGTTCTTGTTGATTTAGCGCTGTTGTTAGAAGTAATAGGAAAATTGGAACAGCTAAGCCATCATTTAATCCACTTTCTACATTAACTGCTTCACGTGTTTTTTCAGGAATAGCGTCATTATCTATAAAGCTGCTACTAAGCGCCGCATCTGTAGGGGTTGAAATAATTGCCAATAATGCAACAAAAATAATGGATAACTCAGGAAATAACCAGGTGCCTAACGCTGTGCCAAATATAAAGGTGAATGGAAGTGCTAACAGGAGTAATAATAGTGCATAGTGATAACTCGTTTTTAATACGGCTAGTTTTGTTTTAGCAGCATCAGTGAATAAAATAAGTGCTAAGGTGAGCTCTATGAAAATCTTAAATGGCGCTAGTTGAATATTGAGTTGATCTGGAACATAAGAATAATACGAATACACCAACCCACTTGCCAACATAAACATGGGGCCAGATATTCTAAAATTATGAAATTGTCTTGCAAATAATGAATAAATAATCAAAGAAGAAGTAATAACGATAATTAGGATATATTCACTATGCATAAGTGTTTAGCTCACTCTCTATTGATTTAAGCATTCTTCGTAATTGTCTTACTTCATAAGCACCATCACCACGTTTTTTATGAAGCAAGGGGGCTACATGGTTTTGAATATTGCCTCTTAAATTTACATACTGCATCGCAATTTTGTAACCAAACGGGCACAGGTGAACTGGTTTTAATTGTCCTTGGTGATAATAGTAGAAAACCTTTTCTGCAATGTTGAGATGGCAATAGAGAGGTATAAAACCGTCATTTTGCAATGTAAATGCTTGTAGTTGGATGTGTTTGTATCTCACAAAGTAAAACAACATTAAATCACGCATACGATGAATATCGTCATGCCATTGTGAAAAGGCGGCCAATAGTTTTTTAGATGATGGCGTTTCAGGCTTGGTTTGAGGTTTTATTTTACTCGTTAAAATAGGATCGGTTTTTCGTAATAATTTGACAGGATTTGTATTAATTATTTTTTTATCAATTAGATAATTACAAAAATGGTTTAATACTGTAAACACAGATGCACGTGATTCATAGCTGTGTGAACTTTGAGTAAATGGACGCCAGAGCGGGTTATAAGTCCGAATATCATCCGTGTCGATAAATCGCGAAACGCGGCTTTGAGAGCACCACTCAGTTGGTGGACACTGAATGAACACCATGTACTCTTTTAATACAGCTTCATTAATATATGTTAAAGTTTGCGACTTTTGATACCAAAGCCAAAGTAATAATTTTTCAACTTCATTACGATAGCGATTAAAACTATTGTTATTTTTTAAACCAACAGTATGCAAATAACGTAAAACTTGACATAAATCGTAATGCTGATCTGCACTTAAACAACGTAAATGCAGATAATGCGCTGTTTTAAATTGGTTTTGAGCGTAGTCAATTTGATATGGTAGCTGGCAAAATGTATCTATTAACGGCTTAATCATTGCAGAGAGCTTCCATTTTACAATTTATTATTTTTGGAAATATATGTCGTTCAAACAACAGTATAGTGAACTACCTGATGCCTTATTTCAATCAATTTGCCCAGAGCAAGTCGTTGAACCTGAACTTGTCGTTTTTAACCATAATTTATCTAAACAATTAATTTTACCCAAAGAGTTTGAGCATAGAGATGTTAATTTTCTGAGTGGTAATAAAATAGTAGAGACTAGCACACCATTCGCACTAGGCTATGCAGGGCACCAGTTTGGTAATTTAGTGCCGCAATTAGGTGATGGTCGGGCTCATTTGCTTGGTCAAGTTGTTTCAAAGAAAGGGAATGATGTTGACCTTCAACTAAAAGGGAGTGGTAAAACGCGTTATTCACGTGGGGGTGATGGTAAATCGACGTTAAAGTCTGCGCTAAGAGAATATATTGTTAGTGAATATTTAAATACTCTTAATATATCGACATGTCGCAGTTTATATGTGCTTTGTGGTAATGAATCCATTATGCGAAATGAACCAGAACAAGTTGGCCTTGTATGCCGTGTGGCCAAAAGTCACATCCGAATTGGTAGTTTTCAATTTGCTGCAATGCATCAAGACACACATGTTCTAAAGTCACTCGCTGATTTTACAATTAATCAACTTTATCCCGAATTAAACAATAGTAATAACCCTTACTTGGCTTTATTCGAAATAGTTTCGGAACAACTAAGCAAATTGGTAGCAAGTTGGATGGCCCACGGCTTTATACATGGAGTAATGAATACCGATAATATTCTTTTATCAGGTGAAGCAATCGATTTTGGGCCTTGTGCATTTATGGGCGCATATCAACCAACACAGGTGTTCAGTTCGATTGATAGGCAAGGGCGATACGCTTTCCAAAACCAACCTGGCATAATGCATTGGAATTTAGCACGTCTCGCTGAAAGCTTAATACCTCTCGTGGATGTTAGAGAAGAGCAGGCAATAGCACTTCTAACGAAAGCCCTAAATAAATTCCCTGTCTTATATGAACAACATTATCATGCATTGATGTCAGAAAAACTTGCAATAAATTCTGCGGATAAAACATCAAAAGATATAATTACATCATTGCTTAAATTTATGTCGGACGAGGGACTTGATTATAGAGCGACTTTCACAGACCTAACAAATAGCTTTATTCGCAAAGATGAAAATTTGAAAATAAACTCATCAGACTGGTTTAATTATTGGCAAAAACAGATCAATCTAGACTTAGTCGACAGGATGTGTCATGTTAATCCCAAGCAACATTTTTATAATGTTACAATCGAAAAATTACTCGATTTATGTGTAGCAGAACCCTTACAAGCATCTAACTATATTGAACAATACTTTGCAGCATTGCATGATGATGAAAGTACTCATTTGTTAGCAAATCACGGATTTGATAAAGCTTATCGGACTTATTGTGGTACCTAAAGTAAGTTCGCTTAAATAGATTGTTAACTGCGACAGTAATATCCATAGTATTTCTCTTTTAATTATTACTAGTTAGAGAGCGGTTATGATTGATCAAATCAAACAGCAGATTCGCAAGCGTATGTTTTGGGATTTAGTCTCATTAGTATTGTTATTTGCAGCTAGCTACATTTTATTTTTGGTTTTTAATGTTATTGATTGGTTACACACCATCAGTCACGAAGTAGGTATAAATGGAATTGCTGAAATAATACCTACGCTTTGCGTGCTTGCTGTTGGGTTTTCAATATTCTCTTATCGTCGTTGGCAAGATACTCGAGCGTTTTCGCTTTATGCAGAGGAGCTTTCTATGATTGACCCAATGACTAATCTACCAAATCGAAGAGCTGTTCAGCGAATTCTTAATCAAATTAATGCGAAGAAAGAGTATCCAGTAGGTGTGTTGCTCGTAGACATTGAAGGCCTTGAGATAATAAGGTCAAAACTTGGCCAAACTGTTTTAGAACATGTAATGATTGAAATTTTGTATCATATTTCAAAGCATTTAACCGGCGAACAATTAGTTGCCTATTGGCAAGCAGGCCAATTTGTTTGCTTATGTCCAGGCTTCGATAATAAAGAAACTCATTTGTTAAAACAAAAGCTAGAAGGTATTTCTATGAACAGAGAAAAACTGCTTGGCTTGTCATTAGCATTTAGTTGTGCAGCGAGTTCTGTTTATAACAAGGCCGAACTTGAAAACTTATTCACTGATCTCGAAGAGCAGTTAATTTAATACCAGTACAATTACATCGCTATTTTGAAATGCATTGCATTTATTCGGCAGTGTTTTATTTACGGCCCTTTTGAAGACACATTGTTCAAAACCCAATGTTTTACATTTGTCATAACAAGCTAATTTTTCTGTCCAGCCAGAATATTCGTTTATCATGACATTTAGAACTAATGCACTAAAAGTAATGAATGTAATTGTTACGATAAGTAATTGCTTCGATGAATTTTTCATTACTAACACCCTCGAACAACCTACTTAATTTCAGTCTAGTACAGGTTGGTGTTTTTTTGTTCATAAAACAATTAATAATGATTTTCAATTATCTTTAAACTTGCTTAAACAATTTGTCTAGGTTATTGAATTTTTAATATAAAAACAGTCTTTGTAGGTGCTTGTTTATATCCTTAAATTAGCTAAAGTTAATCTACACAAGTAAAGTATTGAGTAATTGTAATGAAAGGAAATAAAGAAGTACTGGCAGCGTTAAATCAGGTACTCACACATGAGCTAACCTCTATTAACCAATTCTTTCTTCATGCACGTATGTTTAAAAACTGGGGGCTGGAAGAACTCAATGAAAAAGCTTACAAAAAATCCATAAAGGATATGAAGCAAGCAGATGATTTGATTGAGCGTATTTTATTCCTCGAAGGCTTACCTAATTTACAACACCTAGAACGTCTGCGTATTGGCGAGCACTCAAAAGAAATGCTCGAATGTGATCTTGCTATTCAAATGGATCAAGTTCCACTTTTAAAGCAATCAATTGCTTTGTGCGAAGAAAAGCAAGACTTCGTTAGCCGTGAATTGCTTGAAGAAATACTTGAATATGAAGAAGAGTATATTGATTGGTTAGAAACGCAGTTGTCGCTAATTGGTAATATTGGCATTGAAAATTATCTACAAAGCCAAATTGAGGATTAGGTCATGAAAGGTAATCAGAAAATTATTGATCTACTTAATAGACAGCTCACGCTTGAGTTAACGTCGATGGATCAATATCTTGCACATAGCAAAATCTATGAAGATATGGGTATTGAAAAACTTCATCATCAGCTATCTCATGAATACGAAGAAGAGTTAGAGCATGCGAATAAGTTGATAGAACGAATTTTATTCCTTGAAGGAACACCTGATACTGCATCCCGCCAGCCTATTAATGTTGGGAGTAATGTTAAGGAAATGCTAGAAAATGATTTAGCTGCAGAACACGTTGTGCAAAAAAGTTTGATCGAAATTATCTCTGTTTGTGAAGATGAAAAAGATTACGTAACGCGAGAAATATTAGAAACGTTACTTGACGATACAGAAATGGATCATATCTATTGGTTGGAGCAACATTTAAATTTAATCAATTTGATTGGACTTCCTAACTATATTCAATCTCAAATGAAACACGAATCACCATAAAAAGGGGCCGAAAAGGCCCTTTTTTAATGCGAAACATCAATCAATAATTCATTAAACACAGTATAACTCACTTTTAGTAGGCTTAAATAACACTCAATCTCGGTTCAAATCACACTTTCAGCGTACAAGTGTATATAATTTAAAATCTAAATATATCAACTAGATAAGTTCAATATGTAATAAAAATATTAATTTTTTTGGGTAGAGTAATTGATCTAAAGGAAATTTTATGACGTAATGTATGAAAAGTTATCTGGTCGGATGAGTAGCCATGAGTTTAAGAACAAGTTTAAAAAAAGTATTACCAAGCATTTCAATTACAGAGCAAGAAGCACTTGATGCTGGCGATGTATGGTTGGAAGGTTCAATTTATCAGGGTAAACCTGACTTTGATGCACTTCGTGCAGTACCTGAAGCTAAATTAAGTCAAGATGAGCAAGCATTTTTGGATGGTCCAGTTGCTCAGCTTCTTGATATGGTAGACGAAACTGAGATCCAAAGCTCAAACCATCTACCTGACAATATTTTAGAGTTTTTGAAGTCTAATCGCTTCTTCTCGCTTATTATTCCAAAACAATATGGCGGACTAGAATTCAGTCCTTATGCTAATTCAACTATCGTGGCGACAATTGCAACGAAAAGCACAGCTGTAGCGGTTACCGTTATGGTACCAAACTCACTTGGTCCAGGTGAGTTATTAATGCACTACGGAACCGAAGAACAGCGCCAACAATACCTACCAAAACTTGCTATCGGTCAAGATATTCCATGTTTTGCGCTTACGAGCCCTGAAGCGGGTTCTGATGCGGGTGGTATTCCTGACCAAGGGATTGTGACCATGGGTGAATACCAAGGCAAGCAAGTACTAGGTTTAGAATTAACTTGGGACAAGCGTTACATCACACTTGCGCCAATTGCAACTGTGCTTGGTCTTGCTGTGAAAGTGAAAGATCCAAATGGCTTGCTTGGTGATACAGAAGATTTAGGTATCACATGTGCACTAATTCCAAAAGATCACCCAGGTGTTGAACTTGGTAATCGCCACAACCCAATGGGCATAAAATTCTACAATGGTACTACCCGTGGTCAAAACGTGTTTGTACCAATGGAATTCATCATTGGCGGTCAGAAAAATATTGGTCGTGGTTGGCAGATGCTAGTGAGCTGTCTTGGTGCAGGTCGTGGTATTTCACTACCAGCTTTAGGCTGTTCAACAGCACATGTTGCACTTAAGTCAGCCTCTGAATATGCAGCTGTACGTGAGCAATTTGGCCTGAGCATTGGTTTATTTGAAGGCATCCAAGAAAAACTGGCAGATATCGCAGGTAAGACTTACCTTCAAGAAGCGATGCGTGTTTTAACAACTGAAGGCTTAGGTCTTGGCTTGAAACCATCAGTAGTAACAGCTATTGCCAAGTACCACATGACAGAACTTGGCCGTGACGTACTTAATTCAGCAATGGATATCCAAGCGGGTAAGGCGATTCAGTGTGGTCCACAAAACACATTAGCGCAGGGTTACCTAGGTCAACCTGTTGCTATAACGGTGGAAGGTGCAAATATCTTAACACGTAACCTAATGATTTTTGGTCAGGGTGTAATGCGTTGTCACCCACACCTTCAAAGCATGGTTGAATCGATACATAGTACTGACAAAAATGCAGATGCTACTTTCCGTGGACTACTATCGAAAACAATTGGTTACAGTGTTGGTAACAGCTTAAGTGCATTTACCAAAGGCTTATTACCTTTCACTGCGGGTGCCAAATCACAACTTGCAGAAGTACGTCAGTATGAAAAAGCAGTTAATAAATTATCTGCAAAGCTTGCTGTGTATGCTGACTTCTCATTGTTAGTATTAGGTGGCAAACTTAAGCAGGCGGAACTACTTTCTGCTCGTTTAGGCGACGTAATGAGCTATTTATACGCAGCGATGGCTTCAATCCGTTACTACGAACAGAAAGTATCGAATGAAGACAGAGCTCAAGCTGCACCATACTTCCATTACGCAACTCGTTGGGCAATTGCACAAGCTGAAAAAGCGATTTCTGATTTCTTAGCGAATTTCCCTTCAGGTGCAACGCGTAAGTTTATGCGTCTAATTACAGTAACATACTCTGAGAAATCAATGCGTATCGATGATGACTTAGTGCGTGAACTAGCACACCAGTGTCAGTTGAATACAAGCTTTAAGAAGCAATTAACGCACTTAGTACATGCTTCAAACGGTGATGGTCATGATATAAACCAACAGGCTTACCTGGCGAAACTTGAATGTCTAGAAATGCTGTCGAAAATTAAAAAGTCGTTGCGTAAAAAGGAAATTAAAGCGGGCGTACGTTTTGCTGAAACCCTTGATAATGCACTTATTGCAAACATTATCAACGCGGACGAATATAAAAAGCTTGTTGATTACAATGTAAAACGTGAATTAGCAATTCGTGTTGATGAATTTGATTTTGATATGAATTTATTAAAACCAGAGCAAGCAACATTAAAGAAAGTTAGCTAACAGAATCCTAACGTACTTGCAAAGCCAATCCATGTGATTGGCTTTTTTTGTGTTCTTGATAAAATACCGCGGTTTTTATTACGAGGTTAATTATGAGATTTCTATTTCCATTCATTTTATTGATTTTTGTAAACGGTGTTGATTCGCAAGAAAGTGAGTTAGCTCTGGTTATGAAGGAGATGGCGTTTAGTTATAAACAGGCACGTAAGGCGCAAAATACAGAAGATTTATTAATTCATTTACAAGAAATTGAGAATGCGTTAATAAAATCAAAAGAGATTGGTTTTAAACGCAAACAAGCAGAATCGACAAAAGGCATTGATAAAGTGTTAACGTTAGTAAAAGAAATTCAAAAGAATGCTAATGATTTATCCCTTGCTCAAGAAGAATTGGTAAAAATTGATCAGCTCAGGAAACAATATCACGAAATCCATGAACCGAGCTTCTGGCAGTTACTATTTGGTAACTAATTGTTAGTAAATGTAATTTACCTTGATTACTGTTTATTTTAAATCCATTATAGCGGCGCTTTAATAAAGGGCATTATCAGCCCTACTTATTTAAACTTCATTACAAGGATACCAATGAAAAGCGCCTCATTATTTGTGATACCTTTAATTGCTTTATTTTCTTTAAACACTCAAGCAAAGGATAAAAATCAGTTTGCTTATTACGGTGTAAATGCAAAATACCATAAGTATTCTGATTTAAATTTTACCCCTGATATTTCAAGCGCAGAACTTGCTCCATTGACATTAACTGAAACATTACAATCACCGGGGTTAAGGTTATTCGCTGGTTACCAACTTAATCGTTACTTAGCGATAGAAGGTGGTATTACAAAATTTGGTAAGGCTGACTTTTCAGTAAGTGAAAAGACAAAAAATGCTGATGGAAAATACATCACAACAAAGTTACATACAGGTGCGTTTAAAACCTTAGGTGCAGATTTAATGCTTGTTGCAACCTATCCATTTTCAAATACATTTTTTGTAAAAGGTGTGGTTGGTGTTCAAGGTTGGGATAATTCATTTAGTTACTTAATCGAAGAAAATGACTCATACAACTTAAATAAAAAAGATGAACAAGGTGCATCATTAAAAACTGGGCTAGGGGTTGGTTTTGGTATAAGTAAATCGATGGCACTCACTATTGATTTTGAAAACACCAAAATTGCAGGGGTGAATACAAACTCTTTAGGTGTGAATTGTCTGCTTAGGTTCTAACAAATCAGTAGCGTTACACCTTTGTAACGCTACTGTGAATTGCTCATACTTTTTAATAATTTATGTGCTTGTGAAATACAATTTAATTGACTAGGAGGATAACTCAAACAACGCTCTAGTAGTCGTACACACTTAGTCATTTGTTCTTCAGTTAACTCAGTGTTTTTGGCAAGATAATCAACACTTTCAAGCGCTACAATTTCATGTATAAAACCGTTAGCTGTGATCACACCATACTTTCCAGATAAAAACAGTTGCCAATGATCTTGAATGCGATCTTCTAAATCTTCAAAATAATCACTGCTAAACTCTAAGCCTTTCAGTGATAAGTCGTTCACGCATTTGGCATATTGCTGGTAAAAAATTGAATATGCTTGTGCTGAACTAAGCTCTGAATAGGGTTTAATTAACTCAATCCATTTAGTGTAACCACGAGCAAAATATTCCTTTTCTTCACTAAAATCGGTAATACCAAAAAAAGAGCTGGATTGAACTTGGTTTTTTAAATGGTATGCCGCATTGGGTAAAATACAAAGTTCTATCCAATCACACAGTTGCTGCTCTTTAACAAAAGTGTGTGATGCCAATTGCTTTAATGAATAAAAATAATTTTCGAAGTACTCAGAAATAACCATAATCATTATTAACTGTATAAATATACAGTTAATATATCTTAATAAAAAAAAATAACAAGAATTTTTCTTTAAGAACAGAAAGCCACTTACCATCCTCACTGATTATGGTTAAAATATTAGAAATTTTAACAATGAAAAGAATATATGACGAACGTTGCTTCAATTAAAAAAGCTAGTTTAATCACGGCCATCAAAACACCTTATCTTGCCAATGGTGAAATTGATTTAGTGACATTTGATAAGTTAGTTGAAACACAAATTGCTTCTGGCGTAGATGGTATCATTGTTGGTGGTACAACTGGTGAAGGTCAATTAATGAATTGGGAAGAACACTTAATGCTAATTGCTCATAGTGTTAACCAGTTTAAAGATCGATTATTGATAGTGGGCAATACAGGAAGCAACAATTCCAAAGAAGCAATCAAAGCGACCGAATATGGTTTCGCAACAGGTATGGATGCGGCACTGCAAATCAACCCTTATTATGGGCGTTCGTCAACGCAAGGTGTCATTGCACATTTTGAGAAAGTACTCGAGATAGGTCCAGCTTTTATTTACAACGTACCTGGCCGTACAGGGCAAGATCTTACACCTGATATTATTGAGCGCTTGGCTGATAATGCGAACTTTATTGGTGTAAAAGAATGTGCTGGCAATGAGCGAATTGCTTATTATGAGAATAAGGGCATCGCATGTTGGTCAGGTAATGATGATGAAGCTCATGATGCGCGTCACATAGCAAATGCACACGGTGTAATTTCTGTCACATCAAATTTAATACCTTCAGTTTTTCGAGAGTTGATGGATAGCGAGAATTCGCAGTTAAATAATGATTGTCAACAATTAATTTCTTGGTTGTTTTGCGAGCCAAACCCAATTGCAATCAATACTGCGCTCTCACTTACAGGAGCTGTTAAGCCGGTTTTTCGCCTGCCTTATGTGCCTCTTACCGATACGCAAATCGAATTAGGACTAGACTTAATGAGTCATTTTGAAGGCAAATTAGTAGGCGATAAATTAACAAAATTAAGTCAGAACGACTTTATTATCACTCCTTAGACATCCCTTTAAGTAAAAGCGATCTAAAGGGTCGCTTTTTTATTGCGTTTCCGCACAACGCTATCCTTGATATAATGTAACTAACTCCCTTAATAGGTTTTCAAAATTATGAACTTCAAATCCTTTAGCTTTGCTGATTCAATATTATCAGCACTGGATAAAATGGGTTATGAAACACTCACGCCAGTTCAAAAAATGGCAATTCCGCATGTTCGTCGTGGTCACGATGTGCTTGCAAGTGCACAAACAGGCACAGGTAAAACAGCTGCTTTCGCATTACCGATTATTCAAAAACTATTGGATAACAATGCTGATGGAAAAACAATACGTGCAGTTATCCTAGCGCCAACACGAGAACTAGTCGATCAAATTGACCACAACATTAAACAGTATTGTGCTTTTAACAATGTTAAATCTGTCGCTATTTTTGGTGGTGTTGAACACGATAAACAAATCAACCGTATTCAAAAAGGTTGCGACATACTAGTTGCTACGCCAGGTCGACTCATTGAGCATCTTCGCAAAGGTAATTTAGCACTTAATAATGCCTGCCATGTTGTACTTGATGAAGCTGATCGTATGCTCGACATGGGTTTTAGATCTGACATTGAGACAATTTTGGAACAATGTGCTAAACAAAAACAAACGTTATTATTTTCAGCAACCTACCCATCTGCTGTTAAACAATTTGCAACCAAAACATTAGTACATCCTAAAATTGTACAAGTAAGCCGTGATAATGAAACGGCATCCACCATTACACATGTTGCTTACCCGGTATCAAATGAGCGTAAGTTAGAACTGTTATCAGAACTGATTTGTAGAAAAGGTTGGAAGCAAGTACTTGTTTTCGTAAACATGAAAGAAGACGTTCAACTGATTGTCGACGAATTAACACAATACGGTGTGACTGTTGGTGTTATCCACGGAGATAAGAGTCAAGGAAATAGGCGACGTGCATTACGCGAGTTTAAAGAAGGTAAAACGACCATTCTTGTCGGTACTGAGGTTGCAGCGCGTGGCCTGGATATCGCTGGTTTGCCACGTGTAATCAATTTTGACTTGCCTTATCTTGCAGAAGATTATGTTCACCGAATTGGTCGAACAGGAAGAGCAGGGCAAAAAGGGTTTGCAATTTCACTCGTGAGTCGTGAAGAAGAGCATATACTTGCACAAATTGAGGACTTAATTCGCGATAAAGTTAAGCGTATTTATTATCCTGGTTTTGAAGTGAGTAACCGTGATAGTTTGATTAAAAAGATCGGTAAAAAGACCTCGCTTCAAAAGCGCATTCGTTCAAATAGAGCTACACAATATGGCGCAGAAGCGAAAATGCAAAATCGCCAAAAAATTAGGAAAGCATTTAAGAAATAAGAGCAAATTAATTCTTTGATGTTAACTCAAGATTAAAACCAAATAAAAAGGAGCATTTATTGCTCCTTTTTTGTTTTTATTAAGGAATCTACTATGGCGTATAGTAAATTGGTGAATTAGGGCCAACTGGCATACCTAAGACAAATACCCATAAATAGAACAAACACACCCAGCCAACAAAGAAGAACATTGAATATGGCAACATGGTAGCAACCAAAGTACCAATACCCATATCTTTCTTATATTTGGTCGCAACAGCCAATATTAAACCAAAATAGCTCATCATTGGCGTAATCAAGTTTGTTACAGAATCACCGATACGGTAGGCCGCTTGAATAGTCTCTGGTGCGTAACCGATAAGCATTAACATCGGTACAAAAATAGGTGCTGTAATTGCCCATTGTGCTGATGAAGAACCTAAGCTTAAGTTGACCACTGCACACATAAAAATAAACAAAACAAATACTTCAGGTCCTGTTAAGTTAAGCGCTGTTAACATAGCAGCACCTTTTACAGCTAAAATAGTCCCTAAATTAGTCCATTTAAAGAATGCCACGAACTGAGCTGCGAAGAATACCAGTACAATATACATACCCATCGAGCTCATGCTTTTAGACATCGCATCGATAATATCTCTGTCATTCTTCATTGAACCTACAACTCGGCCATAAACAAAGCCTGGGATTGCAAACGTAACAAAGATGAAGACAACGATACCTTTTAAGAAGGGCGAACCAGCAACTAAGCCCGTTTCAGGGTGACGTAAAATACCATTTTCAGGCACAATTGTGGTTGCTAACACTGCACATGTAGCTAAAAATGCCAGTCCTGCGTAGCGTAAGCCTTTACGTTCAACATCAGATAAATGGTCAATTTTATTATCTGCTAAATCAATACTTGCTTCATCGTTATTGTATTTACCTAAACGAGGCTCAACAATTTTTTCAGTAACCCATGTACCAACAAAAGCAATTAAAATTACTGATACTGCCATAAAATAATAATTAGCTTCAGGGCCGACTTCATAGGTTGGGTCAATCATTTGAGCAGCAGGTGTTGTAATACCTGCAAGTAATGGATCTATTGTACCTAGCAGTAAGTTTGCGCTGTAACCACCGGATACACCCGCAAAGGCAGCAGCAAGACCTGCAAGAGGGTGACGGCCTAGGCTATGGAAAATCATAGCAGCAAGGGGGATAAGCACAACGTAACCAAGTTCAGAAGCCGTATTGGATAGTATCGCTGCAAACACAACCATAAACGTAACAAGACGTTTAGGTGCACCCATTACCATGCCACGCATTGCCGCGGATAACATGCCAGAATGTTCAGCAACACTTACACCAAGTAATGCTACAAGCACAGTACCAAGCGGTGCAAAACCAGTAAAATTAGTCACTAAGCCAGTTACAATGCGTTGTAATCCCTCTGCACTCATAAGAGAGACAACTTCGATAACGCCGTCTGGAGCTCGGCCTTTTGCGCCTTCTGGACGAGGATCAATTGCACTTACGCCCATCCAGTCTGCAATACCACTAAAGATAACAATAGCGACACAGAACATAGCAAAAAGCGTGATTGGATGAGGTAATAAATTACCAAGAAATTCTACTGTGGCTAAGAAGCGATTAAATAGCCCTTTATTTTGGTTTTCGTGAGAGTTCACTTCAATCGATGACATGAATACTTTGTGTTTGTGTAAAAATGCCCGCAACATACCATATCAAGGGGATATAACCAAGAAGCTTGCGGTTAACGGGCAATGGTATGACCTTGAGAATTACCGATTAATCGATAGATAATCAAACCATTCTGTTTGATATTGAGATAGTTTAATGTGCTTTTTGCTTGTTAAGTGACGTTGTTGATCCTCACTTGCACTAAATGGGCCTACACGACATAAAGGACAGTAATTTTGTTGTGTAAACTTAAATGGTTCAAAAACCGATGATAATTCAGATGGCTGTGATTTATCAGAATAAGCATAGATAAAGCCTGCCGTATCTTTTACTTTTTTATCTCTGTCTACGTTTCTAATCTGATAATCTGGAAAAAGTGAATAATCAAATTCTTGCTTACCCAAATGTATAATATTGGTATTGACTGTTAAATCCGTTTCAATTTGCCAATGAAGGTAAGGCTTAACTTCTTTCGAAGTGATATAACTTAATCGAAGGCCATCTTTATCAAGAAAATAATTAAAACAGGCAATTAAATAGTCACGCAATAAGGCACGGTTAACAATGTTCTGACTGGGAGCATTGGTAAAATGCTCACTGTTTTTTGCAGCTGGTACCAGCGGAAATTGAAAGATCACAAGATCAAACGCACCTGCTAGTTTATCAGGCCAGGTTTGGTTATTGGTGATATCGAGTTCGAAAAAGATTTCACCTCCTAAGCTGTTTAACCCTTCAATACCATTGATTTTATATTTATTCGTCAGCGTTTCTTTTGAATCAAGAACACTTGCACAAAGGGTTTCTATTTGGTGGTGCTTCTTTAATGAAAAGGAAAAGGTTAAATCACCATCACCAATGGTTAAAATTCGCCAGTTGGGTTGAAAAAGCATAGAAAACAGAATCTTTTAAAAGAATAATTCTAGCATGGTAGAGCATACCGAGAAAAGGCAAGCCTTTTTGTATTAGCTGTTTTACAATACGCGCAAATAATTTAAAGCTTAAAGTTATGAGTGAATTAAAGCGTTTAAATAAATACATAAGTGAAACAGGTATCTGTTCTCGAAGAGAAGCAGATACATTAATTGCACAAGGCAAAGTCACTGTAAACGGTCATGTTGCTGAGATGGGATTAAAGGTTTCAGATAAAGATGACGTTATCGTGAATGGCAAAACGTTGAAAGCGAAGCCTAAACGTGTCTACATAGCATACAACAAGCCTGTGGGTATCACCTGTACTACAGAAAAAAAGATTAAAAGTAATATTGTTTCTGCTGTTAACTACAAAGACCGCATATTTCCAATAGGGCGCTTAGATAGACCATCTGAAGGGCTTATATTTCTTACCAATGAAGGTGACATAGTTAATAAAATTTTGCGAGCCGGTAATAATCATGAGAAAGAATATATCGTTACCGTCGACAAAGAGATTGACCAACATTTTATAAAAAAAATGGGTGCTGGCATTCCGATACTTGATACAGTAACAAAGCCATGTAAAGTAAAACAGCTCGGGAAAAAACGATTTAACATTATTCTTACTCAAGGGCTAAACCGTCAGATCCGTAGAATGTGTGAATATTTAGGTTATGAAGTTACCAAACTGAAACGCGTTAGAATTATGAATGTGTCGTTAAATGATTTACCCGTTGGTCAATGGCGCTTTTTAACTGATGATGAAATGGCACAAATCAACTCCTCTATCGAACATTCAAGTAAAACACAAGAACGTTCAATAGATGAAAATAAAAGATCTGGTCATAAAAAGAGTGATGATAAATCGTCAGCTAAAAAGCGACAGCCACGTCAATCAACACCTGCAAAGACGCAAAGTTCTGATAGTAGAAAGCGTATTTCGGGTACACTCACATTAAAACGCAAATAACCTTCAAGGTGGGTTTTATTAACCCACCTAGCATTTCCAATTCAGTTACCTCAGCACATAAGAGTAGATAAAAATTAAGCATTTAAGCACAGTGTGGACTAAACTTTCACATTATTTGTTCATGAGATTGAACTGTGCGGACACTGATCGTTTTTATTATCTTCGTGATGTTTTTAGGTCAATTAACACCACGTGTTGATGTATTCAAAAATATTTATCAATTAGATCTGATCACCAATTTGCAAGTTCAATTAGCATTGTTTTCGGTTTTATTAAGCATTGCTTTAGGTATGTGGAACCGCTCGTTAATGCTCACACTATTAGTGATTAATGGGTTAGTTATCTCCGCAAATTTTAGTGGCTATGTAAATTTTGATTTTTTATCTGAACAAAAAGAACAAATAAAAACTCGCTCTGACGTACGGAAATTCTCAATTGTACAATATACGTTCGACACTGAAATCTCTCAATCATTACCCCCTATTTATGACTTACTGACTCAGTTAGACAAAGACATTATTGTGCTATTTAATGTAAACGATCTTCATAAATCTTATCTTAAGGATTTGAGTAAAGGTAAGTTTAGTTATGGCTTACGACAAAAAGAGGGATTAGCAAGTAATATTGCCATCATTACAAAATTTGCAATTCAATCGAAAAGACGCAATACGTTTTTAGATGAAAGAGGCGATATAATAGAACTGAAACTATTTGTAAAAGATCAGACAGTAAAATTAACAGTTATGCACCCACCGGAGCCAGCGTCAAAACTCCATTGGCAACGCAGGAATTTGATGCTTAACACGCTTGAGACTATGGAAAATACGAATAATACAGTTTCGCCATACTCATTAATTATCAGTGAACTTTATACATCAGTGTGGTCAAGACATTTTCCGATGCTAGATAATTACCGTTCGTGCGCGGCTTCATTAGGCGTTTACGGTAACTGGTATTTTAATAATACACTTAAATTACTTGGTAATTTTGGCGCGATTAATACAAGCCACTGTTTTTATAGTTATCGTTTAAAGCTGAGTAATTTAGAAAGTAATTCAATACTAGGTGGCTTACATAACATGGTGATATATGAATTGGCACTTCAAAATAATACCTAATTGTTAAATAAGTATTTTATTAACGCTAAACAGCCAAGGAGCAAGGTGCACATTATTGGAATGAAACTAAAAATAAGCCAAGTATCATAGGTAACCAGGCTACTTGCGCTGAAGATATTTCTAACATTACCCGAAAAAATAAGTGACACAGGAAACCAAGAAAGTGCGCCATATAAGCCTAAATTTGCGATACCTTGTTCAAATAAGCTTTGTCCGGCGAGTATTTTGCCAATCGAGGATATCAAAACCAATATCAGCATAATAAAAAAAGAACGGTAAGGGACATGCCATAAAAATTCATGAGAATATTGAAGCATTGGCGCGTCAATCAAAAGTAATAAACCACAGCAACTTACAATGAATAATAAAATAAAAATTAGCGTGGTTTTGGACATGAAAAGAAAATATACAAGTTAGCGAATTGGCATAGTATAGCTAAGTAACATTTTATTCCAGTTTTTCATGAAGTCTTCACTTTCAATCATGCGATTTAAACTAGTGTAGAGCGCTTCATTATTCTGTTTTGGCAACATAAAGTGGCGTGAAAAGTTATCGTGTTGCTGCTCAGCGATATAGTAATCAGATGCCCTGTTCTTACTCAGATAATAAAATGTATAGATACTCAAAATAGCCGTATCAACACGTTCTTTTGTCAACATATCAAATAGTTGAGTTTCAGTCTGCGTATCAACACGGTTCAGTTTGTGTTGTGCTACTAACTCATCAATACCTATATAGCGAAAGCCACGGATCCCACCAACACGTAAATCTGTCAAGTCGCTAAATTTTGAAACCTTAACAGGTTTAGCGCTTAAACTAACAAATACATCCTTATCTTGCATGATAGAAGCGGACCAGAAGTAGCGTGTTTGATTAGCATCTTTAAACCATTTTGGGTTAACACCAATGACAATGCCATCTAGTTTATTTTGTGCTAATCGGTAATCTAAGCGTTTACGAGGAATGAAGATTAAGTTAAACGAATAACCTGAGTTCATTTGATTTAATAGTTTTACAAAATCAAAATAAAGGCCTGTTTCTTTTTGTAAATTAATTACATAAGGTGGCATATCATGATAAGTGTAGATATCCACTTTTTTGATTTTAGCGCTTAATTGGGTGGATATAAAAAACAGCAATAAGAAGGTATATTTCATTTAGCAATTGTATCTTTCATTATTTTTCAAAAACATAGAAAACAGGCTTCAATTAATTACTGCTAAATCAAGTATAGTTATGTTGAAATAAAAAAACGAGCAAAGTGCTCGTTTTTTATTGTGCTTGTTAATTAAATTAACGCGCGTTGGTACTTTCAAATATCTTGTCTGCCGATGCTGCAACAAAACCTGTATAGATTTCGCCATCTGGCTTAAGATAACGCAATGCAAATTCATAGAAACAACTAGGAATAGCTTTAACACCGTCGCTGAATGTCACTTCAGCTTTATCCGCAAGTGTTGATGATTGCTCAAGCAATACTTCTGGTGAACCTTTAATTTCACCGCCAGAGCTGTTTAATTCAAAACCAGCTTCTTTTAATGTTGTGTTTACTGCTTCAATAGTATCAAAGTTAGCTAAATGATTAATGCTAACTGTAAAGTGATTTGCACGGTAACCCCATGCTGCTGTCCACGCAGCGTATTCTGACTCAGCAAGTAATTGCTGGTAAGTATCCGAATCAATTTGCCAATGTGTACCTGAGTATAAGAAGTTTTCTGCTGTTACTGCGGCATCATCAATTTGTTCTACAAGCTCGTGAATTGTTTTTTGTAATTCCGGTGAAAACTTTTCAACAAGTAATTCAGAAATAAATACCTTTGGCTTTGTTGGATCGCTGTGTTCAAAGTGTTTTGCATATAGTTTTTTAGCTTCGAAGTGGTACTCACCACATTCTGTGTAACCAACAGCCAAAAAGTGTTGCGCTAATTTTTCTAGACCAACTTTCTCAATGTTAAATGTTCTTAACGCAATATGGTCATTAATTACATCACTTTGCTGTGTGTCACCAAGTAATTTATGGATTTTTACAGCTGATGGGGTTACCTCTAAGTAACTATTCCATAAATGGTCGAATAATGTGTCTACATTGTTGTGCATAATGTTACCTTTAAAGTGATAGCAGTATTTTTTGCCATCTAATTAGTTGATTAAAGTAGGTTTAAGCACGACCTAACTTAATTTTAAAACTCTAATTGACTGCCCAGCGGATACACCGATTGCAGTGGCAATCTCTTGTGAAATAATTGCCGTATCTGAGCTTTCATTAATCGCAATATTACAACTGAATACTGCCTTGAATTCATTTACTTCTAAGTTTGAAATTGCAAAAGTGTCAACACTTTGTTGGTCACCAATCTCTACTGTAAGTAAGCGACTGTCTCTAACGCTTTTAATGTTATCGAGTTGCGCTTCAACGGTTGGCCCGGCATCAAAAAGGTCAACATAACCGCGGAATTCAAATCCTTCCTTTTCTAACAATCTAAGTGCAGGTTTTGTTTTATCGTGCACTTTACCAATAACCTTTTGTGCATCCTCGCTCAGTAAATTAGCGTAGATTGGGTATTTAGGCATCAACTCAGAGATAAAGACCTTGTTACCTGTGCCAATTAAATGGTCGGCTGTTGGGAAGTCGATTGTAAAAAAGTGTTCTTGTAACCACTGCCAAAATGGCGAATGGCCATGAGAATCTGAGACACCTCGCATTTCAGCGATAACACGGTTTGAAAAACGTTGTTGATGTTGTGCCATAAACAAAAAACGAATTCGGGAAAGAAAGCGTCCTGCTAAGCCACTACGATGAGATTCTTTTAAGAATAAGGTACATATTTCAGTAGCACCTGTATAGTCGTTACACATACTTAGAATATCAACCGTATTGTAAACGCCTAATGTGCTAGAGTGATGCACTGTTTTACCCATATGGTAATGGTAAAGTGGCACGTCTAAGCCTACTGCCGCTTCAATTGCAGTGGTACCAACAATTTCTTTGCTTTGGGTATCTTCTAAAACAAATAGGTAACCTTCATCTTGTGGTGACTCTACTTGTTTGTTGAAGCTATCTACCGCGCGTGCAATTTTACGTTCGAGTAAATCGTCGCAAACAGGCAATGAAGTAAAGCCATGGCCAGAAGCCTTTGCTACTTCTTTCAAAGCAGCAAAGTCATCTGTTTTAATTGGTCTTAATACTAACATAACCAACTAGGTTCTTAACCGTTTACAACTGCCGCTACGGCTTTCTCAAAACGAGCAAGGCCTTCAGCAATGTCTTCATTTGGTATAACTAATGAAGGCGTGAAACGAACAACATCAGCACCTGCAACTAATGCCATTAAGCCATTTGCACTTGATGCATTTAAGAAATCACGTGCGCGACCTTTATATTTTTCGTTTAGCACAGCACCGAGTAATAAACCTTTACCGCGTACTTCACTGAAAACATCATACTTTGCGTTAATAGCTTCTAGCCCTTCACGGAATAACGCTTCTTTTGCAGTTACACCTTCAAGTACATCTGTTTGGTTTACAGTATCAAATGCAGCTTCAGCTACGGCACATGCTAATGGGTTACCACCATAAGTTGAACCGTGTGTACCAATAACTAAGTGCTTGGCGATTTCTGTTGTTGTGATCATTGCGCCGATTGGGAAACCACCACCAAGTGCTTTAGCTGTGGTTAAAATGTCAGGCGTTACGCCTAAACCTTGATAAGCGTATAGCGTACCAGTGCGGCCAACACCCGTTTGTACTTCATCAAATATTAATAGTGCATTGTGTTTATCACAAAGCTCACGTACGCCTTGAATAAATTCAGGTGTTGGCGAAATAATACCACCTTCACCTTGTAATGGCTCAAGCATTACCGCACATGTATTATCATCAATTAAAGCAGCAAATGATTCTAAATCATTGTAATCGCAGTGTACGATATCGCCAGGTTTTGGACCAAAACCGTCTGAATACGCTGCTTGACCACCCACTGTAACAGTAAAGAATGTACGACCGTGGAAACCTTTATTGAATGCAATAATTTTAGATTTTTCAGCGCCGAATTTATCTAATGCAAAACGACGAGCTAATTTTAATGCTGCTTCGTTTGATTCTGCCCCAGAGTTTGCAAAATAAACTTTATCTGCAAATGTAGACGACACTAATTTATCAGCCAAACGTAACGCTGGTTCGTTTGTCCAAACATTTGAAAGATGCCAAAGTTTATCAGCTTGTTCTTTAAGTGCATTCACTAGAGCAGGGTGACAGTGGCCTAAACAATTAACCGCGATACCACCGGCGAAATCAATAAATTCATTATTCTCTTGATCCCATACACGTGAACCTTCACCTTTAACTGGAATTACTGAAGAAGGTGCATAGTTTGGAACCATTACATCATCAAATAAAGCGCGATTTACTGCCATTACTGTTTCCTTAAACTGATTCGTTAGTTTCTGAATTTAATTATTTATCCATTATTGGGTTAATTGGTGCCATTTTGTAGTTTAAAATTAACCAAATTGGCGTTAAAATTTATCAAAATAACCAATCCAATTATCATTATGCTCACTGATGCAGATAAAAGCTTAATAAATGCGCTAAAAGAAAATGCAAGGTTAAGCGTTTCAGACCTCTCTCGGAAGCTCGCTTTAAGCCGTTCAACCATACAAAATCGATTAGCTCGATTGGAAAGCTCGGGTGTAATAACAGGATATTCAGTGAAATTGAGTGAGGCTTATCTGCAAAATAGGGTAAGTGCACATGTTTCGATTAAAGTAAAACAAAAGCTAACAACACAAACCAATGTTGAATTAAAACGTTTTACGGCGATTACACAACTCTATGCAATTAGTGGCGAATATGACTTAATTGCGATTGTTGAAGAGGAGTCTCTCGAGCAATTAAGCCATACCTTAGATTTAATCGGTAATTTAGAAGGTGTTGAACGAACAACGTCTTCGGTCATTTTAGAAACAAAGTTTAACCGATAACACTTTGTTTCCGGCATAAAGATTAGGCGTATTGACTCTCTAATAGCAGTTCGCCTCGCTTGGTTTCAAGACGTGTATCTGTTTGTTCAGTCGTGAAATAGGCCAATAAATTATTCATATTCGAAGCTCTGTCAGCCATTAAATTCGCTGCAGCCATAGTTTCTTCCGTAATGGCTGAATTTTGTTGCACGATTGTAGCCAACCGCTGCACAACTACATCGACTTCTTTTAAGCTATTACTTTGATTCTCTGAGCTATCACTAATATGATGTATACTTTGATTAACTTCCTCAACCCTTTCAACAATTTGATTGAGTTTTTCCCCAGAAGACACAGCAAGTTCACTGCCAAGTTGTACTTTATCATTACTATCAGAAATGATATCGCGAATTTGTTTTGCTGATTTAGCACTTCTGCTTGCAAGTTCTCTTACTTCGTTTGCAACCACTGCAAAGCCTCGTCCGTTTTCACCTGCTCTTGCTGCTTCAACTGCAGCATTGAGAGCAAGTAGATTGGTTTGAAACGCCAAACCATCAATAACTTCGACGATTTCATTAATACTCTTACTCGACTTCTCAACATCTTCGATGGAGTCTCGTGTTTGCTCTGAGAGTATTTTACCTTGTTTTGCAGTTTGAGTGGCGCAAGTACTTTGTTGCACTGCATTTTTTGATTGCTCTACCACACCATAAACTTCTTCAAGCATGGTTTTAGTACTCGCACTTGCTTGTTCAAGGCTTGCAGCTTGCTCCTCTGTGCGTTCACTTATTTCTGTATTACTTAGTGATATCTCTTTAGCACACTGCTTAACTTCTTCAGCCGAAGATTGTATTTTACTGATTACATCAATTAACTGCCTTGTTGTTTGATTGATGTTTAATTGAAGTTGGTTGAATATGCCTGCGTAGTTACCATGCATCTGTTTAGTCAAGTCGCCTTTAGCGAGTGCCTCTAAGCTCTCAGATACTTGTTTGATTGCACTCGAGGTTGATGAAATTGCTTCGTTTATATCATGCTTTAACTGCGCTAAATCACCTTTAAAATCGAGTTCTATAAATTGCGTAAAATCACCTTTATTCATCGCTCCTGCAACAATGCTTAAGGAGGCGATAACTTCATTTACGCTTTCTACCGATGAATTTATATGATGTTTTAACTCGTTGAGCTGACCTTTCATCTCGGAATCAATAGATTGATTGTAATTGCCTTGGCTAATGCCAGTCATTACTTTACTAATGTTTATAATGGCCAGATTAACAGATTGAATACTGTTATTAACATCATTTTTTAAACGATTAAATTGGCCTGTCATTTCACTTTCTACCTGAGAATTAAAGTTACCTTCACTAACGGAGGCCATAACAAAAGAAATTTCATTAATAACGGTGGATATATTTGAAATCGTGTGATTGATGTTATTTTTAAGTGACCCTAACTGACCATCAAGTTTTTCTTCAATTTGGGTTTCTAAATTACCGGCACTGAGTTCAGCCATTGTATTATCAATAGTCGAAATTGCATTGTTTATACTTGTTACAGACTGGTTGATACCTGATTTTAGTAGCTCAAGCTTGCCATTACACTCAACGTTAACATGCTGCGTAAAGTCGCCTTCAGCCATTGATTGCATAACACAGACTATATCGTTTATCGCAATATCAAGATTAGAGAGAGTGGAGTTAATATTAATTTTTAATGTATCTAAATCGCCTGACATTGATGAGGTAATGTGTTTATCAAAAATGCCTTGGGACATCGCATCCACAACGGTATTTAATTCACACATTGCATTATCGAGTGCCTCAGCGCTGTCGTTTGTTGCACGTTTCAGTAAATCAAGTTCACCTTTACATTCAGTATTAATACGCGTTTTAAAATTACCCTTGGCGAGTTGTTGCATTACGTTGTTAGTGTCTGCGATAGATGTTTGTAAACTTGCAAGCAAATTATTAAATGCAAGCGCGGTTTCACCAATTTCGTCTTTATTTATATTTTGAGAGCGTACTGAAAAATCACCGGTTTGTTCTACATTTTTAATAAGAAGAGACAATCGTTTGATAGGTGATGATAAGTAATTTGCAAATTTAGGGGCTAATATTGCAATTGTGGCAATCACGATAATCAAAACAATCGATAATAACAACGCGAGTTTATCAACCGCAGCAAAGGCTTCACTTTCATCAATTTCAGCGATTAAAGCCCAATTCACGTCAAAAATAGTAAGAGGTTGATAAGAAGAAAGAACCGGGTTGCCGTTGTAATCATCAATAATTTTTTGCCCACTATTACCCTTTAATGCCTGTTGGCTAGCAATAGTATTTACCTTTCCTTTTTCAGGAAATTTGAATGAATTAATAACAGAATGGTTGGTAGGGTCTAGGTAAGAGTCTGAACGCATGAGTTGATCTTGTCCTACCAAGTAAGTTTCTCCACTTTCACCAAGCCCATCTCGTTCGCTCATAATGGTATTTAATGCATCAATAGACAATTGAAAAATAAGCGTCGCTTCGCTGTTTATTTGCATAGCAACAAAACTCGCTGGGGCGTTATATGAAGGGTAATATTGTTGGTAATCTGTAAACGCTATTGCGCCTTTTTCTGTTAAGTCCAATGCTTTATTAAATACATCAGCAAGGTTGCTATTTTTATAGGGACCACTGAGTAATGAGGTTGCAAAATCAAGTTCTTTATATACAGAATAAACAATTTCACCTGAATTATTATCCACAATAAAGAGGTCATAGAAGTCGTAGTACTGAGTCAAATTAGCAAAGTACTCATGGTATAAGCTATGCGCTTTGTCATAACTATCATTCACAGCACTACTATTGAGAAGCTGCTTATTACCTAACGGATGTGTGTTTTCGGTTATATAGCGTGTTTGCAGTGCAACTGTACGTTTATCTAATGTGTTAAAATTAATTTCTAATATATTAACTTCAGGATTTTGCTTTTTAAATTCCTCAAAGAACACATTTTGATAGTATTGTTCTAACGCATTCCGTGAATAGTTATCAGTATTAACATCTTCATAAGCAGATATAAATTGATCTGCTGCCGCTTGTGTAGTTGGACTTAATGCAGTGGTGATGAGTTTGAATTCCACTTGTTTGAAATAACGCTTTAATGCGCTTTGTTTGATACTACTAATCGCTGATAGCTGGTTGTAAACTTGCTCTTTTATTGCGTTGGATGAGTTATAGTACGCAAGAAGAAATACAATTAACAACGGAATAACTGCGACAACTAAAAATGAAAGGGTTAATTTTTTAGATAGGTTAATATTGGCAAAGCGTTGGCGAAAAGATAAAGGTAAAGAAGTCATAGCTATCCCTAGTTCTTGTCCATTAATCATGCACATTATTCCAACTGAATAATGGCAAATATTTGCTAAAGTCTACGATATAAATCGGCTAACGCAATTATATTTGTACCTTTTATGTGTATCTAATTATTATGAAATAACAAAAGTGGTTATTAAAGTTTACAGTTTTGATTTTTAAAGATTAATTCTGCTGCTTCTTTATTTGTTTTAGAGTAAAAACGTGTATAGGCAGTTTTAAAGTCGAGCCATACAAAATCGGTATGTTCATTTGGGTCTAGAGTAATTGCAGTGTCTGTCTCTACCTTTAGGTAAAATACATACTCCGTGTTAGTGATACTTCCTGATTCATAACGATGGCGCCAATCTTTACGAATGTCGTAATAATTCGTTATGTCTAAGTCAACAATTGTATAACCCAAGTCCTCACAGTTAATACCAGTTTCTTCAAACACTTCTCGGTAAGCACATTGAAGCGGGGTTTCATTATCTTCGATACACCCTGTGACAGATTGCCAAAATGCAGCATCATCGGCTCGTTGAATTAACAAAAACTCATTGCGAGTATTTTGAATTACAACCAATACAGAAAAAGGTTTTTTTAACATAGGTATACTGAACAAAGAGTTGGTTGTAACAGTATACCTAATAAGTCGCGTTTAAGCAGACTTCACTTTAAAAACGATGCTGTATAAAGCAGGAATGACTAACAATGTGAGCACTGTGGCAAATCCTAGTCCAAACATGATAGTAACAGCCATGGATTCAAAAAACACATCAAATAGTAGGGGGATCATGCCTAAAATTGTTGTGATAGCAGCCATGGAAACAGGCCTTAATCGACTCAGTGCAGAATGAAAAACAGCATCATACGCGTCTTTATTTTGCGATAGTTCTAATTCAATTTGATCCATAAGAACGATGCCATTTTTAATTAACATACCTGATAAACTTAATAGGCCGAGTAATGCCATAAAGCTAAATGGGCTATTCATTATATATAAACCACAGGTTACTCCAATAATGGCAAGCGGCACTGTTGCCCATATGATCAATGATTTTTTTATTGAATTAAATAACAACACGGTAATAATAAACATCACAAGATAACCCATAGGTAATGAGCCAAAAATAGCTTTTTGCGCTTTTGATGCAGATTCAAATTCACCACCCCATTCTAATTGATAGCCTTGGGGCAGGGGGATTTCATCAATAAGTGGTTTTACGCGTTTTAGTAAATTAGCCGCAGTTTCTTCACCAAGGATATCTGGATCTGCCATTACGGTAATTGTTCGTTTTCGATCTCGGCGTAATATGAGATTATTTTCCCATTCCGTATTAAAACCATCAACAATCTGTTCAATCGGTAGATACACGCCGAGTGTAGGACTAAAAATTTGCAAGTCATACAGTGAATCAACGTTCAGACGTTCAGATGCAGGTGAGCGTGCAATAATAGGCAACATTCGTGTGCCTTCTCGGTATAGGCCCACCTTTCGTCCACTTAAAGTGGTAAGTAATAAGTTATCAAGATCAGATTTACTAATACCTAATCGTCTTGCTTTTTGCTCATTAAATTGTGGTCGAATGACCTTGGTCAATTCACGCCAGTCATGCCTAATATTATGAGCTGCGCCGTCTTGTTTTAAAATTGCAATAGCCTGATTGGCTAGCAATCGTAATGTTTCTGGGTCAGAACCTTGAAATCGCGCTTCTATTTTTGCATCTGTAGAAGGACCAATTTCCATACGTTTTAGTTTAATAAACGCATTGGTTAAATTTTCAGATGCATAGGTTCTAATTTCCGAAAGTAACGAATTAAGCGATTCCAAATTTGTGGTTCGTATAATTAACTGGCCATATGCTGGGTGAATTTTTTCCGGTGCATATGTCAACATAAAACGCGGCGCGCCTTGTCCTATCGTGCTTGTAACTGCAACTACTTCAGGTTTAGAAAGCAAGTACTGCTCAAGCTTAGTAATATCTTGTTCGGTTGCACGAATATCAGAGCCTTGGTAACGCCAGTAATCTAAGTAGAATATGGGAGTATTAGAAGGGGGAAAAAATGATTGTTTAACATTTCCAAATAGTACTAACGCACCTAATAAAGACATGAACATAATGCTTAAGGTGACCTTTGGCCATACTAAAACGGTTTTTAGCAGCTTACTGTATAATACAAAGAATCGACCTTTATAAAGTTCGTCCGCGTTTACGTCATTATTCGTATTCGTATCGTTTTTACTTTGCTTGAACAATAGGCTCGCTAAAAATGGCGTTACGGTAATAGCAGTAATCCAACTTAACAAAAGCGAAATAAGTAATACATAAAATAGGCTTCCAGCAAATTCACCTGTTGCATCTGAGCTCAGTCCTATAGGGGCAAATGCGGTAATTGCAATGATGGTCGCACCAAGTAAAGGCCATTTTGTTTGCTCAATAATCACAGTTGCCGCTTTTACTTTGCTATAACCTTTTTTTAGTCCGACTAAAATTCCCTCAGTGATTACAATCGCATTGTCAACTAGCATACCTAAGGCAATTATCAAGGCACCTAACGAGATCCTTTGCAAATCGATCTGCTGCATAAGCATAAAAATAAAGGTACCAAAAACGGTAATTAATAAGACTGCGCCTATCAGTAGACCACTGCGAAATCCCATAAAAAGAAGTAATACACCAATTACAATTGACACAGCTTGAATAAGCGATGTGATAAAATCATCTACTGACTTTTCAACTTCTTTTGGTTGGTTATAAAGTGTATTAATCTCTATGCCATATGGTCTTTGATATTCAAGTGAAACCAAATGTTGTTTAAGTTTATCCCCAATATCAACGACATTAACACCTGAAGCAAACGATACACCCAATAATAAAGTTCGTTTCCCTGCATAATGTGTCGGGTTATTTGGGATCTCCGGATACTCGCGTTTGACTGTTGCCACATCACCCAAGTAAATAATTTCCTTGGCGCCGGGCTTTGAAATCAATAAATCTTCTAACTCACTGACATCTTTAAATTCACCAGTCGGGTGGAGTCGAATTGACTCACCCTCAAGGGTAACTTTACCTGCATTGGATACGGTATTTTGATTTTGTAATAATTGATAAATTACATTGGCTGACATGCCTAACTGTGCGAGTTTATGGCTTGAGATTTCAACAATCACTTGTGGTTTTTGTTCACCAGCTACAGTGACCTTACCAACGCCTTCAACTAACACCAATTCACGTCTTAAATAATCGACATAGTTTTCTAATTCTTCGTAACTGTAGTCATCGCCGCTGATAGCATAAAGCACACCATAGACATCACCAAAGTCATCCATCACTTTTGATGGGTAAACGCCAGCGGGTAATGTAGGTGACAAATCATTGATTTTGCGTCGTAACTCATCCCAAATTTGTCTCAATGCTTCTTTACGGTAAGTGCTTTTCATTTCAACCGAAATTTGAGATAAGCCAGGGGATGAGATAGATGTTACATAATCAACATACGGCAACTGTTGAATCACATTTTCAATTGGATAAGTTACTTCTTGTTCCACTTGTTCAGGCGATGCACCAGGATAACTGGTAACAATCATCGCTTTTTTAAGCGTGAATTCAGGATCTTCAAGACGCCCTAAATTTTGATAGGCAAAAAAACCACCAAATAACAAAATAAGTGTAAATAACCAACTGATGGTTCGTTTTTCAATTGATAATTGTGCAATGTTCATTTACAGGCCTCGTTCTTTAGTCCATGGACGAACACGACTGGTCGCTGTTAAATTGTGAACACCTGCACTGACAATTTGATCGCCAGGATTGAGCCCCTCGTTAATTTCAATTCCGCTTTTGTGAATTTCTCCCAGTGTTACTTTTACTTTTTCAAGGGCACCATCTTTATAGCGCCAAACAAAAGAATGCTTACTTGAATCACTGAAAATTGCTGTTGTGGGTATTGTAAAGATGCGTTCATTGCGCTGATAAACTTTGTTCAAATCAATTAACACATTTCCTGTCATCCCAGCTAACAAGTTAAAGTCTGTTGGAAGTGGAAGGGTAAAAACCACGCGATAACTCAAAGTGAGTGGATCTGCTTGTGTATCCCATTCTTTGAGTGTTAATTGATATGATTTATTTGGATAACTATCAAATACAACACTGGGTTTATAGTGAGTATTTTTGTCTACGCGAGCCACTAACTTTTCTGGAATTTGTATACTTACATCCATTAAATCGCGTGTTTCTATACGCATTATGTTTTGTTTCGCAACGACACTTTCATAATTTTTGATAAACACCTTACTCACAGTGCCAGAAAAAGGTGCTCTAAGAACCGTATATTCCAAATCTGTTTGTGCTTTTTCTAATGCCGATAAAGCAACTTGCATATTGGCACTTGCTTGGTCTAACTCAGATTGAGATGCAATACCTTTGGTTTTAAGCGTTTCTGTTCTTTCTAATTGATTCTTTGCAAGTTTGAAGCGTGCTTCACGATCGCTCAGTTGCAATTTAAAATCTTCCGGGTCAAGTTTTGCTAATATCTGGCCTTTCTTTACAGACTGACCTGCTAACGTTGGCAGTGCCATTAATTCGCCATTGACACGGAAAGATAAATACGAACCTTGATTAGCTTCTACTTTTGCTGGAAAACGTCGAATATTAGAGCTTTCAGCATCAGATACAGAGAATAATTTAACTGGCCTAGAAAGCTCAGAATCAACCTGTGTTATTTGTGGTTCTTTGCATGCAGTAAGCAATAGGGCGGGTAACAGTAACAAAAATGATCGCATTATTTATCCATAAGTAATCGTAAGTTAACAGTAGCCACAATAACCAATTGTCTTATAAAATAATATTTATTAAATATTTCCAACTTTATAAGTATAATTTATGAAGATAACCCAGTTAACTATTTTGGATGCGATTGTTACCTCTACGAGTTTAAAACAGGCTGCTGAGAAATGTCATAAAACGCAACCTGCACTCACTATGGCAATGCAAAAATTAGAAGAAGAGGTTGGCTTTACATTAATTGACCGCACTGGGTATCGATTAAAATTAACACAAGCAGGTGAACGATTTTATAAGCAAGCAAAACGAGTACTAACCAGTTGTGATGAGCTCAGTAAAATAAGTTCAACATTAGCACTAGGCTATGAACCCAAAATTTGCATTGCTTATGAACAACTTGGTGGCGATGCGCGAATAAATCAATTGCTTGGTAAAATCATTCAACAATTCCCATCAACTCAATTTGAAATTCTTGGTGGATCACGCTTTAAGGCCATCGAAAAACTTGCAAAGGGAGAAGTGGATATAGGTATCGGCCCTTGGTTTGATATATTCCATGCATCAGGGGATTTTCAAAGTATTGAACTAAAGCCGATAGAAGTCATTTTAGTTGCTTCACCAAAAATTTTGCCCAATAAAAAATCAGCTCTGTTAAGCAGTGAATTAGACCAAATACCCAGTTTAACTTTAAAACCCAGTGAGTTACCTTTTGATGATGATAAATTATCGTTCGCAAAAGGTTCGCAAGTGGTCATGGTTGAAGAATTGGCAACGTTACGTTCAATGTTATTACAAGGCGTAGGGTGGGGGTTAGCGGCAAAACATTTTTGTAGTGATGAACTTGCATCAGGTGAATTAGTACAAATAGACCTAATTGATGGTGAAGACCAATTTCGTTCGGAGCTTAGGGCATTTCGCAGTAATAGTAGTTTTTATGGACCTGTAGCAACCGCAATCTGGCAAGGTCTAAAAGGGTTATATCATGACAAATGAAGAAAAACGTGAAGCAATCTTTTTGATTATCGCTTCTATTCCCTATGGTAAGGTCACTACTTATGGCAATGTTGCAGAGATGGCGAGTTTAAGAGGATATGCACGATTTGTTGGTACTACATTAAAAAATTTGCCTAATAACAGTCAGATTCCCTGGTTTAGAGTAATTAATTCACAAGGTAAAATTAGCTTTCCGCAAAAGAGTGACAAATACCTTGAACAAAAATTACGGCTACAAGAAGAGGGTGTTGAATTTAAAAATGAAAAGGTCAATTTAAAACGCTTTCAGTGGCAAATTGATTAGTTAAGCCACTATTCATGCAATATTAAATAAAATCAAAACATCTTTAACAAGTGGAGTCCCCCATGTTTTGGTATTATATTTCAGTCATTATCGCGACACTTATTTTTGCTTACACCCTAGTTTCAGACACACACTAATTTAATATAAGTCTTAAATAAATTTATTGAAGCATAATCACATTATGCTTCATTTACATTGTGTTAATTCACACTTGTTGTACTTATCTAATCTCGATAAACTGCCAGCCATCACAAATTCTGTAGCTTGTTAATGAACAATATCGATTCCTTGTTTGGTCAATCTGGTCCTTTTGCGTTGGCAATCAATGGTTATTCACCACGAAAACCTCAAATTGATATGGCAAAATCCGTTGCAAACGCCATTAAACAGGATAAACAAGCAATTGTTGAAGCTGGAACTGGCACAGGTAAAACCTTTGCTTATTTAGTACCGGCCTTACTTTCAGACAAAAAAGTAATGGTATCGACCGGTTCAAAAGCTTTGCAAGAACAACTTTTTCACAGAGATTTGCCGGCTCTCAAAAAAATACTTGGCAAAGGTAAGAAGATAGCCTTATTAAAAGGGCGGTCTAATTATTTATGTATTGAGCGATTAAACCAACATGTTACTCATGTACCCGTTGATGATCCGGATGTCATGCATCAATTGGCGATGGTCGCTAAATTTTCTGGTGAAACCCGTTCAGGGGATATGGCTGATTGCAGTGGTATAGAAGAAGACGCAAAAGTGCTTCCTTACGTTACGTCAACATCAGACAATTGCCTAGGCAAGGACTGTCCTGCCTTCCAGGATTGTTTTGTCAGAAAAGCGCGTATAAATGCCATTGAATCTGATTTAGTGGTGGTAAATCATCATCTATTCCTAGCAGACGCTGTGGTGAAAGAGTCAGGCTTTGGTGAGATTATTCCCAATGTAAATTGTTATATTTTTGATGAGGCCCATCAATTACCTAATATCGCCTCTGAATATTTTGCAAGCCGAGTAAGCACGCGAATGGTCATTGAGCTTGTGAGGGATATTCGTCTTGTCTACCGTTCAGAGTTATTCGACATGATTCAACTCGGAAAAACACTTGATAAATTGGAAACCGCGGTATGGGATCTGCGTTTACAATTTCCAAACGAGAGTCAACGTGGCGATTGGCAACAAATGATTAAACAAGCAAACGTTTATCGAGCTATTGAGCGTGTAATAAATGATATCAGCTTCCTTTATCAAGTGCTCAAATTGTGTTTAGAACGCAGTGAAAAAATAGAAAAACTTTTCGAACGCACTGCAAGCTTGAAAGGGCAATTAGAAACCATGTATGAAGCGCAAAAACCCGGCTTCAGTTTTTGGTTTGAAACCACCAAACGTCATTTAACTTTTAGTATCACGCCTTTGAATGTGTCGGAACGTTTTAGAGCATTGGTTGATAATGCGACTTCCAGTTGGATTTTTACTTCTGCAACATTAGCTGTAAATGGTGACTTGACTCATTTTGCTAAGGATCTGGGTCTCAACACAGATATTATGGAAGTTTATGACAGCCCCTTTGATTATGAAAATCAAGCTATGTTGTGCATACCTCGTTATCTTCCAGAGCCTAGCAAATCAGAAATGGGATTCTCAATCGTCAGTATTGCTAAGCAAATGATCAAAGCAGCGAAAGGGCGCTGCTTTATCTTATTCACCAGTTACCGTATGTTAAACCTGGTTGCAGACGGCTTATCACACAGTGTTGAATACCCACTTCTCGTCCAGGGGCAGGCTTCAAAACGCATATTACTTGAGAAGTTTGTTATGCATGGTAACTCTGTTTTACTTGGTACTGCTTCTTTCTGGGAGGGGGTTGATGTGCGGGGAGATGCTTTATCTTGTGTGATTATCGATAAATTGCCATTTGCAGCACCGGATGACCCATTACTTCAAGCTAAAATGAAATCGCATAGTGGACAAGGGCAAGACCCTTTCTATTCGTTACAATTACCAAGCGCAGTTATCGCATTAAAACAAGGTGTTGGTCGTTTAATACGCGATAAAAAAGACAAAGGTGTGTTAGTTATTTGTGATAATCGCCTTGTTACACGTGAATATGGTAGAATATTTTTAGCCAGTTTACCTAAAATGATGCGCACTCGAGATTTAGCACAAGCATCAAAATTTTTAGAAGCAATTAAATAACTTATGACAAAAATACTTTTATTAGATGCCGCTACTGAAGCACTATCGGTCGCGTTAAGTAATGATTTAGATAATGCACATTTTGAAGTGTGTCCTCAACAACATAGTCAAAAAATGTTACCGTTAATTGACTCAGCGTTACAAAAAGCGTCACTTTCATTAAATGCGCTTGACGCAATTGCTTTTGGTCGTGGGCCTGGCAGCTTTACTGGTGTTCGAGTAGGGGTTTCTGTTACCCAAGGTTTAGCTTATTCGGCTAATTTACCAGTTATTGGCATTTCAAATTTACAAATTATGGCGCAACAAGCGTTTGATACCAGTGATGCCGAGTATGTTATATCAACCATTGATGCCCGTATGGGCGAAATTTATTACGCAGAATTCAAGCGTGGTGAAGATAACTTAGCTGAGTTTACAAGCGAAGAACGAGTGCTCAAGCCTGAAGAGGTGACATTACCAGAAGTGAAAGCGGTTATAGTTGGGACAGGTTGTCAAACCTATAAAACGCAGTTCACAAATGAAAAGCATACTATAGCGGATAACATTACCTTACCTAATGCCAAATATATGGCAAAAATAGCAGAAAAAGAGCTTACTAAAAACAATACGGTTCAAGCGCAAGACGCACAACCTGTGTATGTACGTGATACTGTAACCTGGAAAAAACTACCGGGAAGAGAATAAAAAAGGGGCAAATAATGCCCCTTTTTTATTTCTTAATATAGTTGATTAACTTACTAGCTATTTCAGTATTATCAAAGTGACCTTTAAAAGCTTCTGAACCGCTACCATAAGCAAGTATTGGAACATCAATCGCAGTATGACCAGAAGTTGTCCACCCTGTGTTAGATTTATCGTTTATCAATTGATTAATATGCGCTACAAGGTTTTCTTTTTTAGTTTCTTCTTCAGACTTATCACGTTTTGCATCTTCAACCTTATCGACCAAGGTTGATACTTCAGCTTTATTTAAAGAGATCGCCGTTTTAGCCTGCCAAGTTTCACTCACGTTATTTGTGTTAATAAGAGCTTTAGCAATTTTTGAAACACTTGCTTTAACACCTTTAATTACATCAGTGTGCCAAGAATAATGACCGTTGGCACCAAGTGTAAGCCCGCCGGTACTATGATCTGCCGTGACCACTAATAATGTTTCAGGGTTGTTGTCTACATAGAATTTGGCTTTTTCAATTGCATTAGCGAAATCTTTCATTTCTGCCATCGCACACGCAATATCATTTGCATGACCACACCAGTCAATTTGCGAGCCTTCAAGCATAACAAAGAAGCCCTTATCTTTGTTTTTATCCAGTAAAGAAAGTGTCTTTTCTGTCATTTCGCTAAGTCGATTTGGGTATTGGTCAATTGCATAAGCAAATGCGGTTTCTTTAAATAACCCAATAGCAGGTAATGTCTCAATCGATTTTAATTTGTCAAAATCATCCTGATAAACATAGCCAGCCTCTTTAAACTCATTAATTAAATTTCTATCTTCGCGAATGAAATACTGATAGCCACCTCCAAGCAGTAAATCAACAGCCAATTGCCCATTCACTTTAACATCAATGTAATCATCAGCAATTTCATTGTAATTTCGACGGTATTCATTATGTGCTGCAAAACTCGCAGGTGTTGCATGGTTGATTTGAGACGTTGCTACAAGCGCCGTTGTAAAACCTTTTGATTTTGCTATTTGTAGCATGGTTGTAAGTGGTGCTTTTTGCGGGTCAACTGCAATCGCACCATTATAACTTTTTGTTGCTGTCGAAAGTGCAGTAGCACCAGCTGCGCTGTCAGTCACTACTGTATCATCGTCGGGGCTGGTGCGAGCTAAACCGACAAAAAGTTCATCAAAAATTGTTGGTTCTACAGTTTTGGTGTTTGGGTTATCCATGTAATAACGATATGCAGTGGTATACGCTGGCCCCATTCCGTCACCAATCATGTAAATGATATTTTTTGGGGCGTCAATATTCGCAACTGCAGAGGTTGATAAAAACACTGAGGCTGCAATTAAAGATTTTTTCATGTGTGCTTGTGTTCTATGTTATTTTGGCGACAAACATAACGTATTTATTCGTTAAATAACATTTTTATCGGTGAATTTAAGTGCAAAAACAACAGTTCGAAACAGTTTATGAAATTAATGGTATGCAACTAGCGTGTCAGAGAATTACTAACCAATCGGTAAAAGTGATTGCCCTTCATGGCTGGCAAGATAATAGTAACTCCTTTTTACCGATAATGTCTGAACTGTCACATTTTGATTGGTATGCACTCGACTTTCCTGGTCATGGAAAATCAGATTGGCGTAATCAACAAGCGCATTATTACTTTATCGATTATGTTGACGATGTTTATCGTTTAAAACAGTTAATAGCCCCCAATGAACAAGTAATACTGCTTGGGCACTCAATGGGGGCGATGGTAGCAAACCTATTTGCAGCTTGTTTTCCTGAACATGTTAAGGCTGTTGTTGCAGTCGAAGGTATTGCGTGTGTTACAACGAATGAAACAGATGTGACAACCCAATTAAAACGCGCCATTTTGAATCGCACTGAAGAAAAAAACATGCGTGTTTTTAAAGATTTTGAGCAAGTTGTACAGGCACGTATGGCTGTGAGTGATTTTTCCAATGAAATAGCAGCACTTTTAATGAAAAGAAATGTGTCACCATGCGCAAATGGTTATAAATTACACTTAGATCCAAAGTTAAAACATCACTCAGGCTTTAGATTTTCTGAAACACAATGCATTGAAATGTGTAAACGCATTACAACACCAATGCTCGTAATTTACGCCAATAAAGGGTATAAACTTGTGAGTCAAGGTATTGAAAAATATGGGAAGTATTTCGGTAACCTGACAAGCGTTGAAGTACTAGGCGGGCACCATTGTCATCTAGAGCACAGCGCTCACATTGCTAATATAATTGACGTTTACGTAAACGAGACTGTTTAAAAGTTTGTATAACGTGAATAAATATGTGAATATTAGCGTTTTAGAGTATTTACTCAATTGTTAATTCGCCTTACATGAATTAAGGTTTAAGTTGAACACAAACAATAAATATAAATTATAGGAGCCTATCGTGGAAAAGATTTGGTTGAAGCGTTACCCAGCGGGAGTTCCTGCTGAAATAGATCCACAGCACTATGACTCCCTGCTTGAACTATTTGAAAAAAGCTTTCAAGATTATTCACAGCTTCCAGCCTTTGAAAACATGGGCAAAGTTTTCACATATCAGCAGATGGATGATGCAACGAAACGATTTGCTTCATACTTACAAAATCAACTGGGCATTAAAAAGGGCGACAAAGTTGCTGTTATGATGCCGAATTTGCTACAAACACCGATCGCTATCCTCGGTACATTGCGCGCAGGCGCAACAGTTGTAAATGTAAACCCGCTTTACACTACACGAGAACTAGAGCATCAGTTGAATGATTCTGAAACAACAACAATTATTATTCTTGCGAACTTTGCGCGTACATTAGAAGAAGCGCTGCCACAAACTAATGTTAAAAATATTGTTGTAACTGAAATTGGTGACATGCTAGGTGGCGTTAAAAAACACTTAGTGAATTTTGTTGTTAAGCATCTTAAGAAAATGGTACCTGGTTATACATTACCGAATGTGATTGATTTCTCTGAAGTAATGAAACAGGGTGATGTTGCACAGTATACACGTCCTGAACTGACACAAGATTGTCTCGCATTTTTACAATATACCGGTGGTACAACAGGTGTTTCTAAAGGCGCAATGTTAACTCATGGCAACATGGTTGCGAATTTGGAACAAGTTACAGGTTGCTTAGACCCATTACTTAAAAAGGGTCAAGAAATGGTTGTTACGGCGTTACCGCTATACCATATCTTCGCATTAACTGCTAACTGCTTAACCTTTATGAAATATGGTGGCCATAACTTACTTATCACAAACCCACGTGATATGCAGGGTTTCATTAAAGAGCTTAAAGGCAAAAAATTTACTGTAATGACCGGCGTGAATACGCTATTTAACGGATTGCTTAATTCACCTGGTTTCTCAGAGCTTGATTTTTCATCGCTTAAAATTTCGCTTGGCGGTGGTATGGCAGTTCAACGTCCTGTTGCCGAAAAGTGGCAGACAGTAACAGATTCTCGTTTAGTTGAAGGCTATGGCTTAACTGAGTGTGCGCCACTAGTTACTGTGAGCCCATATGACCTAGACGGTTTTAATGGTTCAATTGGTTTACCCGCACCGAGTACTGAACTGAAAATTGTTAAAGAAGATGGCACAGAAGCTGAACTTGGTGAATCAGGTGAATTGTGGGTGAAAGGCCCGCAAGTAATGAAGGGTTATTACAACCGTCCTGATGCGACAGCTGATTGTTTAAAAGACGGTTGGTTTGCGACAGGTGATGTAGCGAAATACGATGAAGAAGGTTTCTTCTACATCGTTGATCGTAAGAAAGACATGATTATTGTTTCTGGCTTTAATGTTTTCCCGAATGAAGTAGAAGAAGTTGTAGCAATGCACGATGGTGTACTTGAAGTTGCTGCAGTTGGTGTACCTCATGATGTAAGCGGTGAACAAGTTAAGATTTTTGTTGTTAAAAAAGACCAAACATTGACAGAAAAAGATATAATACAGCATTGTCGTGAAAACTTGACCAATTACAAAGTGCCAAAGTTTGTTG
The DNA here is from genome assembly GCF_000788395.1 of Pseudoalteromonas piratica. Lineage (NCBI taxonomy): Bacteria > Pseudomonadati > Pseudomonadota > Gammaproteobacteria > Alteromonadales > Pseudoalteromonadaceae > Pseudoalteromonas > Pseudoalteromonas piratica. The sequence continues at coordinate 884,081 of NZ_CP009889.1, read as the reverse complement.
AATTCCGTGAGGATTTACCAAAAACGAATGTAGGTAAAATATTAAGACGAGCACTTAAAGAAGCAAGTTAATGGGTTTAACCCAAATTAATAAAAACCGGCATTAGCCGGTTTTTTTATGAGGAAAAACAGTGCAATACGCATTAATAACAGAACAAAAAGATCTTGATTCAGCTATAACTCGTTACTCTACGAAACCTATTCTAGCAGTTGATACCGAATTCATGCGCCGTCGTACCTTATATCCAGAACTAGCGTTATTACAAGTTTATGATGGCGAGTCCATTTGTTTAATTGACCCAACTGCAGACTTAGACTTATCTTCTTTTTGGGACTTAATGGAAAATACACAAATTATTAAAGTATTACATTCACCGTCAGAAGACTTAGAAGTTTTTTCTCGCCATGGTAATTGCATTCCAAAACCTTTGTTTGATACACAATTTGCGTTAAGTCTATTAGGAGAACGTAATTGCGTTGGCTTTGCCAACATGGTTGAAATGTTACTTGATGAACAAATAGATAAAAGTGAATCGCGTACGAATTGGTTGCAAAGACCATTAACGAAAGCGCAGTTAGATTATGCTGCAGCCGATGTTCATTATCTAATGCCCTGCTACCAATTAATTATTGAAAAACTATGTTCGAAAAAGCAAGAGATTGTAATCAGTGAGAGTGAATTGATTGCACAAAAACGTGCTTTTGATACACCACTTGAGTTAGCCTACCTCGATATCAAAAATGCATGGCAACTTAACCCAAAACAATTATGCGTGTTGCAACAACTTGCATCTTGGCGCTTAAATCGTGCTCGCGAGAAAAATTTGGCACTTAATTTTATAGTAAAAGAATCAATTTTATTTGAAATAGCAAAACAACAACCTACCCATTTTGGCGCGTTAAAGCGTGTCTGTGAAGGCGACCAAGGACTAATTAATCGTTATGGCAAAACGCTTATTCACTTGGTAAAAGTTGCACTTGAAAAAAGAGAAGAGGATTACCCATCTAAAATTAAACGTTTAATTGATTTTAGTGGCTATAAAAAATCATTGAAAGAAATGCGCGCCCAACTTGAGTCGGTTGCCAAGAAAAATGATATTCCACTTGACGTACTTGCCAGTAAAAAACAAATGAATCAATTAATTAGTTGGAAATGGAAAGAAAAGAGTGAAACTGTGGGTTATTTAAAACCAGACTTAATGTCCTCTTGGCGTAAAGATTTGGTAAAAAATGAATTATCTCAATGGTTCAACTAAAAGTAAAAAGCCTGCAAATGCAGGCTTTTTATTTATTTCTCATCAGGTAATGTGACGTTTAATTCAAGCACAGCTAAATCATCTTCATTTTGTTCGAGCTGAACTTGAACTTGGTCTTGATGAATATCCACATACTTACGGATCACATCTAAAATATCTTGTTTTAATTGTGGTAAGTAATCAGGTGTACCACGGCTAGAACGTTCATGTGCAACAATGATCTGCAAACGTTCTTTCGCTAAACTAGCGGTGGTTTTCTTTTGTGAGCGAAAATAATCAAGTAATGACACATTAACCTCCAAATATCCGTTTCAGTAGGCCTTTCTTTTCAGCTTCCAAAAAGCGGAAATCAACTTTCTCGCCAAGTAAACGATCAATTGCATCCGAATACGCTTTTCCTGCATCAGAATCCGAATCGAGTATCACTGGTTGACCCGAGTTAGACGCATTTAATACTGCTTTTGATTCAGGGATCACGCCAAGCAGATCGATAGCAAGAATGTCTTGCACATCTTCCACAGATAACATTTCACCGGATGCAACTCGCTCAGGGTTGTAACGCGTAAGTAATAAATGTTCTCTTACGTTTTCAAGACCTTCTTCAGCACGTTTAGACTTGCTTTGTAAAATACCTAAAATACGATCTGAATCGCGCACCGACGAAACTTCAGGATTGGTTGTTACGATTGCTTCGTCTGCAAAATAAAGTGCCATCATTGCACCTGCTTCGATGCCTGCTGGTGAGTCGCAAATGATGAAGTCGAAATCTTTTTTGAGTTCATTCAGAACGATTTCAACACCTTCTTTCGTTAACGCATCTTTATCACGCGTTTGAGAAGCAGGTAAAATAAATAGTTTTTCAACACGTTTATCTTTAATAAGCGCTTGATTTAAATTTGCTTCGTTGTTGATTACATTAACGAAATCATAAACTACACGGCGTTCACAACCCATAATTAAATCGAGATTACGCAAGCCAATATCAAAATCAATGATAACGGTTTTATAGCCCTTTAAGGCAAGTCCAGTACCGATTGCAGCACTAGATGTAGTTTTCCCCACACCGCCTTTACCAGATGTGACAACAATAACTTTTGCCATGAAATTTATCCTTTAAACCAAAGCTGAAATTTTTAATGATTCATTTTCTAACGATATACAAGCAGCATTGCCCCAAGAATCGCCTTGTAGTGAGTCGCTTAACCAATAATTACCATTAATTGAAACGAGTTCGGCATTAAGTTTTTGACAGAAAATAACAGATTCTTGTCCTTTTGCACCGGCAATTGCACGGCCTCTTAGTGTACCGTAAACATGGATATTGCCATCTGCAATAACTTCAGCACCAGGACTTACTGAGCCTGTAATGATTAAATCACGATTTTTTGCATAAACCTGCTGACCACCACGCACATTACCGTTAATAATTTGTGCTGGCACAAAAACCTCTTTTTCCACAATGGATGTGTTAGCTGCTTGTGCTTTTGTTTTGGGTGCTTGGTCTTTGCTGTAACTTAAAATTGATAGCTTATGAAGTTTAGCGGCAGTATTTTGCTCTTCTGTGCCATTACAAATACCGACAGGGTTTAATTGTAAATCAATTAATGATTGCTTTAGTTTTGCAAAATCAACATGTTCATTTGGAACTGACTGAAGATTGATTACAATAGGGGCCCCAAAGAAAAACTTGGGAACTTGGGCAATTTTTTCATCCAATTGACTTAACAGGCCGTCTATATCGTTCTTAAATAAGTGCAGTACAGACAGAGTAAAAAGGTTCCCTTTTAATTCAAAAATTTGTTCCGACATAATCTCAATTATTATTATAAAAATTAGTGATCTATTTTCGCTTATTTCGCTGCTTTGAGCGCAATTTATCTCACTTTTAATTAATGCCATGGTATAGTGTGAAGCAGTGTTTCGCAAGCAGTAAAAGGTGATTGAATGCTTAGTGCAGTATATAAAAGTAAAAAAAAGGCTGATACCTATCTTTTTGTCGAAAAAAGAGATGATTTTTCAAAAGTTCCGGAACCTTTAATGGCAACATTTGGTCAACCAACTTTTGTAATGCTAATAAATTTAGACAAGCGAGAAAAATTAGGCGTTGCTGATCTTGATAAAGTAAAACAAGAACTTTCTGAAAAAGGGTTTTACCTTCAGTTACCTCCTAAGCAAGAAAATTTATTAGATGAATTTAAAAAACAAAATGGAGTTTCTCAATAGTGTTAAAAAAACTCGCCCTAATCACAGCAAGTATTATTTCGGTCTCTACCTTTGCAGATGAAGAGCAAGCAAAATTTAATCAGTATGTTGCAGATTTAAAAGCTGAAGCAATTGAAAAGGGATATAAAAAATCAATTGTTGAAGATGCCTTTGCTACTATCAAATTTAAAAAGAAAGTAATCAAAGCGGATAAAAACCAGCCTGAAGTAAAAGAAACCCTCGAAACGTACCTTCCTAAACGCGTACCAAAATGGAAAATAGACCGAGCGCGTAAACTTTATAAAGAAAATAAAGATGTGCTCGAGAAAATTGCTGAGCAATACGGTGTTCAAGCCCGTTTTATCGTGGCACTGTGGGGGCTTGAAAGTAATTTTGGTAAAATTCAAGGCTCAACACCTGTAATCTCATCGGTTGTGACACTTGCTTATGATGGCCGTCGCGAAGACATGTATAAGCGTCAGCTTTGGGCCGCATTAACCATTTTAGAAGAGGGGCATATAAGCCTTGAACATTTTAAAGGTTCTTGGGCTGGCGCAATGGGACAAACCCAGTTTATGCCAACATCGTTTAACGCATACGCTGTTGATTACGATGGAGATGGTAAAAAGGACATTTGGCAAAATAAATACGATGCCTTTGCATCAATTGCCAATTATTTAAAAAAAGCCGGTTGGAATGATAATTTAACTTGGGGTCGCCAAGTGGTTCTTCCGCAAGAGTTTAATAATCAGCACATTTTGCAGCGTGGTACACGCACACGCAAACAATGGCTAGATAACTGGTCAAAGTCAGAACGTGATTTAGCTTCATGGCAAGCACTTGGCCTTCGACGTACCGACGGTTCAGATTTACCACAGGTTGATATAACCGCTGCACTTGTTATGCCAGATGACATTAACGGTAGAATGTATTTAGCTTACGACAATTATAAAGCGTTAATGCATTGGAACCGCTCTTACTACTTTGCCACATCAGTTGGTTATTTATCTGACCGAATTGGTTATCCTAAAATTTAATTTACCTTATTTATAGCGGTGTCAATTAACAAAAGGCACCGCTACTTATCATTAATAATTTCGCTTTTCTCAATTAACTAGCATAAAATATCGGCCTTGAAATTAGGGGCAAGTATGTTAGAAGATAAATTTTGGCTTAAAAAATCATTAGCTGAGATGAACCAAGATGAGTGGGAAGCAATTTGTGACGGTTGTGGCAAATGCTGCTTACATACCTTTATTGACAGCGACGAGCAAGATGAAACCTTTGAGAGTACTGATGTACTCAGAGAGGGTGAAGAAATAATTTATACCGCTATTGTCTGTCGATATCTTGATACCAAGAAATGCTTTTGTACTGAGTATGAACAACGAACAACACTCGTACCTAGTTGTGTGAAATTAACAAAAGATAATATTGACGATATTTTCTTTATGCCACCAAGTTGCAGTTACCGTCGATTACATGAGGGCAGAGGCCTTGCTTCATGGCACCCACTATTAAATAACGGTAGTAAAGCAGTTATGCATCGTATGGGAATTAGTGTTAAAGGTCGCGTGATGAAAGATAATCAAATTGATATGGAATTATTTGAAGATTATATCGCTGATTGGCCAAAAGAGGATCATGATTGATGTCACGCACTGAGATTGTTCTAATTAACCCTAAGAGTGCTACAAATGTTGGTGGCGTGATGCGTGCCGCAGGGTGTTATGGTGTTGAGAAAGTGCATTATACTGGTAATCGTTATGGTCACGCACAAAAATTTGCTACTGATACAAAGCAACGAGTGGAAGAAATTCCGCTTACAGCACTCACTGACATCAATACACTTGTTAAGTCCGATACTAAAATAATTGCCGTTGAGTTAATCGATGGTGCTACGCCGTTGCCACATTTTACTCACCCTGATAACGCCATATATGTACTTGGACCTGAAGATGGTTCTATTAGAAAAGACGTACTGAAATATTGTGACGACGTAGTTTACATACCGACCAAAGGTTGCATGAATTTAGCAGCCACTGTTAATGTTGTGCTATATGATAGATTAGCAAAAGCAAGTAACACAGATTACTCACGCGAGTTTTTGCTTGAAAATAGAGATAACAATAATAAAGTCTCGTTTAACAAAAACAAAAATTAGTCACCAATAGCAAACGCAGCAGGAAGGAAACAATGCAATTCATTAATGGGTTTAATTTATCTGCTTTCTCGCTCATAACTGTTTTAACTTTTAGTGTGAATGCTGCTGAAAAAGAAAAAGAGTGGGGCATCGGTGCAACGGTAAGACACGCTAGTATCCCATTTGCAACACAAGGTGATACAGTCAGCAGCTTTGTTCCTATGATGTTTTTTAAAAATGAACATTTCTATATTAAGGGATTAGAAGCGGGGGCTTATTTACACTCACAAAGTAATCATCATTTTAATGCGATCACACGCATGCGTTTTTTTGATATTCCCTTTGAATATCAGAATCAAGTACAAGGTGATACCTTCGATTTTGGCGGTCAATACAAATTTAACTTCGATAATTCGCAGTACCTGGTTAGCGAATTGATGACTGACTTAGAGGGCAACCCTTATCTTAATTTTGGTTATTTGTATAATTACAATAAAAATGATTGGGATGTAAATCTATCAACGACTTTACGTTATAAAAGTGCATCATTTAATAGTCATTATTATGCGCTTAATGACCTTACTAATGAAAGAATTGGTGCTGGTGCTGATTTAACCGTTAAAGCTGAAGGCCGTTATCACCTAGTAAGTAATTTGTATTTGCTTGGTTCTGCGTCGATTACCGCGTTAGATAACAATGTTAAACACGCATTTGCAGTTGATGATTCTTATTCCCACGAACTATTTTTGGGCTTTGCGTTTTTTAATAACAAACATAAAGTGCCCAAGCTCATTGATAATAAAGCCTATTGGCGTGTTGCCCACGGATTTGCCACACCTTCCAACATAGGTGACATTCTTCGGGGGGATAGTGTAAAAGATCCCTATAATAATCAATTAACCTCGTTATTTTATGGTCATCCATTAACAGATGATTTATTTGGCTTACCTTTAGATATTTATCTCACTCCAGGTGTCGCATGGCATTGGCAGTCAGAAGTACAGTCCAATATTCAAGAGTACGTTGTAGCGATTAAAGCCTATTACACGTTGCCACTTCCATGGAAAATTCGCTTTGGTGTCGCAGAAGGTCTCAGTTATGTATCTAATGTGACCTACATTGAACGCTCCGAAATGGAAAGAAAAGGGTATCGTCCAAGTGAATTGATGAACTATTTAGATTTTTCGTTAGACATTAATTTAGGTGATGTCTTTAATTCACCGAAATTACAAAATACCTGGTTAGGTTACAGCATTCACCACCGTTCTTCTATTTTTGAATCCGCACAACAGTTTGGCAGGATTAAAGGCGGTAGCAACTATAACACCTTCTATCTTCAATTTACTTTTTAGCACAGTGAAACAATACGTTTCAATTATGACAACAGCAATACCATTTTGTCATGTCATTGAAAAGCTGTGGTTACAATTCGGTTAAAAAATCATCTTAACCAAAATATTTTTAGCATCTAATGCGTTGAAAAATAAACATTAATCAACTTAAAGTTTCATTTTTATTGTTATGTAATGTAAATGAAACGTTTATGAAACCCTTGTGTCATTTTGCATCTCTAGACTATGCGCAATCATTTAATAGGGTTACATAAAATGTTTACAACTAAGTTTAGTCGAAAGGTTTTAGTTACTGCTTTAGTGGGTTGTTCACTAACTGCGGTCGCTAATGAACAGCTTAAGCCTGTGATTGACAGTGCTAGCAAAATTAATCAGTCAGCACAAAAATCACAAACTAAAATTGATAAAATTGCCGACACGATGCAAGGACGTTTGCAGCAATTTAAAACAGTTAATAAAGAAATTGACGGTTTAACGATTTATAACAAGCAATTAGAAAAACAAATCGCTAATCAGCTGTTAGAAATGGAAAACATTAACGTTTCAATCGATCAGGTATCTGTTATTGAACGTCAAATTACCCCGTTAATGTTAAAAATGATTACTTCACTTGAGCAGTTTGTAGCTTTAGATGTGCCATTCCTTCCAAAGGAACGTGCTAACCGTTTAGCATCGTTAAAAGAGTTAATGGACCGTGCCGATGTTGCATCTAGTGAAAAATTCCGTCGCGTACTTGAAGCTTATCAAATTGAAGTTGATTACGGTCGTACTATTGAATCTTACACTGGTCTTATCGATGTTGATGGTCAAGAACGTGAAGTAGATTTTCTTCGCATTGGTCGACTCGATTTAATTTATTTAACAAAAGATGGCAAAAAAGCAGGTATTTGGAATACCGAGGCGAGTAACTTTGAACGTCTTCCTGATAGCAATATCTCGCAAATCAATAAAGCGATTCGCATTGCTAAAAAGCAACTTGCACCAGACATGCTAACCCTGCCAGTTAAAGCAGTTTAATTCGAGGCCATTATGTTATTAAAGAAATTTGTAAAATCAGTTGTTGCTGCAAGTACACTATTAACAATAAATGCTTTTGCTGCAGAACCTGTAAATCTTGATTCACTACTTAAAACGTTAGAACAAGGTAACTACCAACAATCACAAGAAAACCAACAACGTGAAGCTGAGTTTGTAAAAGCAAACAATCAACAAGCAGCGTTACTACGTGCTCGAATTAATGCACGTGATGGCTTAATTAATGATTCAACACGCTTTGAAACGCAATTCGAAGAAAATGAAATTAAATTAGCTAACATGAGCGAAACGCTAAACAAACGAATGGGTTCATTAAAAGAATTGTTCGGTGTATTACAACAAGTTGCTGGTGATACACAAAGCAAATTTATTACGTCGAACGTTTCAGCAGAATTACCTGGTCGTGGTGCTTTTTTAAGTGAGCTCGCGCAAAAAATGGGTTCGAGCTCAAAACTCGCGTCAATCGAAGATATTGAAAAAGTGTGGTTCGAATTACAACGCGAAATGACTGAACAAGGTAAAGTATCTCGCTTTAACCGTGACGTTATCGTTGCAGGCGGCGAAAAAGTCAATAAAGAAGTCGTTCGTGTTGGTTCATTTAACTTAATTTCTGATGGTAAATATTTAAATTACAACGCGACTACTAACACGTTATCAGAATTAACTCGTCAACCAGCTGCGCGTTTTCAGTCAAGCGCTGCGGATTTACAATCTGCGAATTCTGGATTTGTAGATTTTGCTCTGGACCCAACGGGTGGTTCAATTCTTGGTTTACTTGTTCAGGCGCCAAGCACTGAAGAGCAAGTTCACCAAGGTGGTGCGGTAGGTTATGTCATTCTGGCTATTGGTTTAGTTGGTTTACTGATTGCGTTAGAGCGTTTTGTATCACTGATGATTATGGGCGGTAAAATCAAGCGTCAACTTAAAACTGATGTGGCGTCTGATGACAACCCGCTTGGTCGTGTTATGAAAGTAAAAGATCAGTATCCTGATGTGACCTATGACACATTAGAGCTAAAACTTTCTGAAGCCATTTTACGTGAAATGCCGCGTATTACACGTAACCTAACTCTAATTAAGATCATCTCAGTTGTAGCACCGTTATTAGGTCTACTTGGTACGGTTACCGGTATGATTAATACCTTCCAAGCAATTACGTTATTCGGTACTGGTGACCCGAAGCTAATGGCTGGCGGTATTTCAACAGCGCTTGTAACCACAGTGTTAGGCCTTGTTGTTGCAATCCCTACGGTATTTATTTACACACTGCTTAATACTCGCTCTAAAAACCTATTGGTAATTTTACAAGAGCAAAGCGCAGGCATTATTGCTGAGCGCAGTGAGAAAGGTGCGCAGTAAGATGGTTATCTTTGCGGACTTCATCAACGCGATACGTGATTTTCTAGACACCGGCGGTTCTGTGCTGCTGGTGATCGGAATCCTAATTTGCGCTATGTGGTTACTGGTAATTGAACGTTTTTTATATGTTTTCACAACATATCGTTCGAATAAACAATCAGTAATTTCAAATTGGTTTGCTCGCGAAGAACGCAATAGTTGGGAAGCGGAGCAAATTAAACAAGCAAATATTTCGCGTATTAGCTTAAAGCTTAATCACAATTTACCCATGATTAATATGTTGGTTGCTCTATGTCCATTACTTGGATTATTAGGCACAGTCACCGGCATGATTGAGGTATTTAATGTAATGGCAATCACAGGTACAGGCAGTGCACGCTCAATGGCATCGGGTGTATCTAAAGCAACTATCCCAACAATGGCGGGTATGGTTGGTGCACTTTCGGGTGTATTTGCCGCAACGTATTTACAACGTAAAGCAAAGCGTGAAGTTGCGTTGCTTGACGATAAATTGGTCTTAGACCACTAACACCAATTTTAAGAATTTAGGAGCTAGTTATGAGAGCACCATTAGCAAATGTATTTCAAGAAGAAGAAAACGAAGAGATCAATATGACCCCAATGTTGGATGTTGTATTTATCATGCTTATTTTCTTCATTGTAACAGCCACTTTTGTTAAAGAAGCAGGCATTGATGTGAACCGTCCTGAAGCGGCAACAGCAGTTAAAAAAGAACGTGCCAACATCTTAGTTGCGATTTCTGACAAAGGGGAAATTTGGATCAATAAACGCCAAGTAGATGTTCGTGCTGTACAAGCAAACATTGAACGTTTACATGCTGAAAATCCTCAGGGTAGCGTTGTAATCCAGGCAGATAAAAAAGCCACTACTGACACCCTAATTAAGGTGATGGATGCAGCGCGTTCTGCAGGTGTATTTGACGTATCAATTGCGGCTCAGGAAGCGTAGACATGCGTTATTTTATTTCCACTTTAATCGCAATTTTAGTTACTGCATTGTTATTTTTTGGCATGCAAGCGCTAATACAAAGTGGTGATGGTGTGGCAAGTGAACCGGTTCAAGGTAACGTTTTAGACTTTGTAAGGCTCAAACAGGAAGAGTCGGTACAAAAGAAAGAACGTAAGCCGCAAAAGCCACCGAAGCCAAAAGAGCCACCACCACCAATGGCACCACAGGCGAGTAGTTCTGATACAACACAAACAGCTAGTAACTTTGATTTTTCTGCGAATGTAGATACCAATGTTGATTTAGCAGCGGGCCTAGCACTTGATTCTGGAGATGGTGAATACCTTCCAATTGTTAAGGTATCACCCGTTTATCCACGTCGAGCATTAAGCCGTGGTATTGAAGGTTATGTGATTGTTGAATTTACAGTAACTAAGTCAGGTACTGTGTCTGCTCCTCGGGTAATACAGGCAGAACCAGAAGAGATATTTAACCGTGCAGCCATGGATGCGGCACTTAAGTTTAAATACAAACCACGTGTTGTAAATGGTGAAGCAGTAGAAGTAGCCGGTGTACAAAACAAGATTACGTTCCAAATTAATGGCTAATCGTTTAAGGCAATGAAAGATTTCATTGCCTTAAACCTGAACTTTAACCGCTGTTAAGTGTGTATAAATAAATAGAGTTAGGTTGAATTACAATGTTGAAAAGAAATTTAATTAGTATTGCGTTAGTGAGCTGTGTATTTGGCGCACCACTAAGCGATGCAATTTTGAATACCGAATTTGCTTCTGTTCAGGCTGAAGAAGTGAAAACAAAGCGTGTACCTGCACTTCGTAATAAAGTGTACACACAATTGGCACGTGCCCAAAAACTTGCTGATGATGGAGATGTTGCAGCGGGTATTGAAGCGCTTGATATCGTTAAGAAAAAATCGTCAAGTATGAACAGCTATGAAATAGCCATGATGTATAACTTTTACGGTTTTATTTATTACAATGAAAATCGTGTTAGCGACGCTATGGCTGCTTTTGAAAACGTCGTAAAACAAGACCCAATCCCAGAAAGCTTAAAATTAAATACCATATTCTCGTTGGCACAACTTGCCATGGCGGAAGGTCAGTTTGACCAAGTAATTAGTTATTTAAATCAGTGGGAATCGCTCAATACGAAACCACCTCAAGCAAATTATTACGAATTAAAAGCAAACGCGAGTTACCAGGTCAAAGATTATAAAAGTGCAGTTCAATTTATTAATACGGCAATTAATTTACATGATGCTGAAAATAAAGATGTTAAAGAAAACTGGTATGTATTACTGCGTGCTTCTTACTATTCATTAAACAAACCAAAAGACGTAGTACGCGTGCTTGAAGAGATGGTGCTACGTTTCGATAAGCCAGAATATTGGGTGCAACTAGCGGGTATGTATGGCGAAATTGGTCAAGATAATAAACAACTTGCATTAATCGAAACAGCAAAACAACGCGGTTTTTTGAATGACGGTACAAAACTCAAAAACCTTGCGCAAATCTATATGTATTCGGGTCTGGCATACAAAGCAGCAAATGCAATGGAGCTAGGTTTTGAGCAAGGCAACATTGAGAAATCTGCGAAAAACCTTATTTTTGTAGCAGAAGCCTATATGCAAGCACGAGAAGATAAAAAAGCAGTGCCATATTTTATTGCTGCGGCAAAACAAACAGAAAATGGTGAGTATGATCGCCGCTTAGCAGAAGTTTATCTTAATTTAGAACTGTTTGATGAAGCTGCTGATTCAGCACGTGAAGCCCTAGATAAAGGTGGATTGAAGCAAGAATCTAATGCGTATATTGCGCTTGGTATGGCGCAATATAATTTAGAAAACTTTGATGCGTCTATATTAGCCTTTGAACAAGCAAAGAAATTTAAAAAAGCAGAACGACTGGCTCAACAATGGTTGCAATATGTGAAACGTGAAAAACTTGATAAAGACACATTAAGCAAGGCGTATCTGTAATAGTTTTATAAAATAAAATTTGTAATCAACCTCTAAGGGACCTATATGGTCCCTTATTTCATTGTAAATCAGCAACTTCCGAAAATAGCCATTCAACAGCTTCAAACTCACTATTTTAAAAAATCTGACAAGAAACTGTCATCGACACGTTAATTAAGTGTAACCCATTTGACACATAAACCCTCTAACGTATACGCAATTCTAAATTAGTGCATAAGCACACAAAAGCGAAAAAGCTTAAAACTATCAACGGAGAAAACAATGAAACTTTCTGGTTTATTTAAAGTGAGCATGGTTGCGTCAGCATTAACACTTGCAGGTTGTGGCGGTGGCGATATCAATATTACACCAACAACAATTGATAACAGCGTAGACAACTCTGTAACAAACCCAAGCACAGGTACACCAGTAGAAGAAATTTCATGTGCAACTTACACACTAGACGGTGCTGAGTTCACAGGCGAAGCAGAAGGCGTAAACTGTGTTTATAGCCAAGCTTTCGCAAGTAACGCAAAAGATATCACAAGCTCTTTCGTTATTCCTCGTCTTGAAAATGGCGGTGCGCACGTATTTGAAGGTGCATTATTCATCGGTAAAGATGTCGATACGTCAACAGGCGCTACAATCGATGATAATGGCCCTACGCTTTCAATTGAAGCAGGCGCTACCATTGCGTTTACAAAGCCTGAAAGCTTTATCCGTATTGCACGTGGTGCAAACATTGAAGCAATCGGTGAAGTTGATAAACCAATCGTTTTCACTTCAATTGCAGAAGTAGATGGTGACGATGCAACAACTGCTCAAATCGGTGACTGGGGTGGTATTCAGGTAAATGGTCGTGGTCATTCAATCCGTTGTTCTGCTGATTCAGCATCACAAGACCTATGTAACCACACTGCTGAAGGTATTGTTTCATACTACGGTGGTAACGACCCACAAGATAACAGCGGTATCTTAAAGCATATTGTTATTAAGTATGCAGGTTACGGTGTTGAAGGTGATGAACTAAACGGTCTAACGCTAAATGCTGTTGGTTCAGGTACAACAATTGATTATGTTCACGTTCACAACGGTTTTGATGATGGTATCGAATTATTTGGTGGTTCTGTAAACATTAAGCACATTGTTGTAACTGAAACGGGTGATGACGGTGTTGACTGGGATGAGGGTTGGAAAGGTATGGGTCAATACATCCTTGTTCACTCAAAACAATATGGTAACCACGGTTTCGAAACAGATGGCGCGAAGAAAGATCCACTTTCAGCTGACGGTCAAGGCCTAGTAACAACAGTTTCAAGCCCAATTATTGCAAATGCGACTGTAATTGGTACAGGTTCAGAAGGTGCAGAAGGTCGTCGTACTGGCGCGGGTATGGAGATGAAAGAGTGGGGTAAAGCACACATGGCTAACATCCTATTCGCTAACTCTTCAACTGAGTCAGGCGCTGCATGTTTAGACTTATACAATGAGAAAGATAAGTCTGGCGCAGCAGGTGTTCATGCAAATGCTAAAAATGGTGACATCAAGTTCGAAAGCGCAATCTTTGCATGTGGTCTTCAATTTGAAGAAGTTAACACAGCACTAGAAGGTGACTTAGCTGGTTTTGATATGGCTGCATGGTTCGCTGCAGGTAGCAATAATCAAAACATTGGCTTCGTAAGCTTCGATAACATCTTTGCAGCAGATGGCGTTTCTACTAAATCAGCAATGATGGATAAAGATGGTAATGCAGTAACAACGGTTGCTAAAGATATGAGCGAAGTTAACTCATTCTTTGATAATGCAGGTTACGTTGGTGCAATCCAAGAAGGTGCAACAGGTGACTGGGCTGAGTTTGTTAAAGCTTCATTAGCACGCGCTGGTCAATAATCTAAGCCAAGTATTCAGTTATGGTGTGGCAACTGCCACACCAATTTATATGTACTATCGGTTTAGAGGATTTAACTATGAAACCAAAAAAGCAATTTAAAGCTAATTTAGTTACGCTTTCAGTGCTTTGTGCGTTTTCGTCATTTTCCTCACTTGCAGATGATAATGAACAAGCACAAGTACAACAAGAAATCGAAGAAGTTGTTGCGACTGCAAGCCGTTTAAAAGGTAGCGCGAGCGCAGTAATTGAAGAGCGTAAAAACCAAGCTTTCGTTGCCGACATCATGGGTGCTGAGCAGATCTCACGTACCGGTGATTCAGATGCAGCTTCTGCACTTCGTCGTGTAACAGGTCTGAGCTTAGTTAACGACAAATTTATTTATGTACGTGGCCTTGGTGAACGTTATTCAAGTGTTCGTTTGAATGGTGCTTCGGTGCCAAGTCCAGATTTAACACGTAGTGTAATTCCGCTTGATATTTTCCCATCAAGTATCATTGAATCACTCTCAGTACAAAAAGCGTATTCACCAAATATGCCAGCAGCATTTGGTGGTGGTGATGTGAATATTCGTACTAAAAGTATTCCTAATGAACGTGTATTTAAAGTGGATATTGGTGCAAGCTACAAAGATACCAATGACAAAGGCTATACCTATGAAGGTGGTAGTGATGATTGGTTAGGTACTGATGATGGTTCACGTGCAATGCCAGGTACAGTACGTGCAGCACTTAATCGCTATGTAAACGGCCTTTCTGATATTTCAATTCGCAATATTCGTGATGTGGAATCAAAAGCATTAGGCAGTGATATCGGTCAAGACGCAGCGATTGCGCTGAATAAAGATTTAATCAAAGCATTGCCACGTGATTATGGTCTAACTGAAGAAAGTTTGAATCCTGATTTTGGTGTAAAAGCTGTTTATGGCGACCGTTTTGATGACTTATTTGGCTTTGGCGGTTCACTTGGCTTTTTAGCCAGTGTTGCTTATGACAATGAATGGTCAAACTCTGAAGAGTTTTCAGCAGTACTGTCTGCGGTTGATGCAGCAGCTACTGGCGATTGTTCAACCAATACATTCGCATGTTACTCCGCTAAAAATAACAAACAGTCGACTAAGAATAATATCAAGTTAAATACGTCGTTTAACTTAGGTTACAAGTTAGATGGACATGATTTAACAGCAACATATATGCAACTTCGTGATACTGAAGATGAAGCTTCTGTTGCAATCTATCAAGAGCCTTCGAAGTCATTAAGTATTGCAGATGGCCAAGTTCAGCGAAGCCATACTACGTCATTTGAAGAGCGACAGCTTGATATCCTTCAATTACGTGGACAACATAATTTAACGTGGAGTCTGTTAGATGGTGTGGGTGTTGATTGGCACTATACAGATTCAACAGCAACCACTGAGATCCCAGGTGAACTTGAAATAACCGTGCGCGATGAATACCAAAATGGTCAATATCAACGCACCTTCTATAACGGTTCACTCGGCGGTAATCCTTACCTTTATCGTTTTGTCGACATGGAAGACCAAGTTGAAAACTGGGGTCTTAATGTTAATAAAGTATTCTACTTTGCAGGGTCTGATTTAGAACTCTCTGGTGGTGGTTACTTTATCGAAAAAACGCGTGATTACCGTACCGATTTCTTCAACTACCGTTTTGCTCAAACACAACAACTTGAGTTAGCGCAAAGTGAAGATGAAGCATTAAATATTGGCAGTTACTTTAGTAACGATAGCATGGTTGATAACACAGATGTTGAAATTCTTTTCCAAGAACCAACAGCTGACGATTACCTTGCAGCACAGATGATTGATGCTTATTTTGGTGCATTTGATTACACCATTAATAATAATTGGCGTTTAAGTGGTGGTGTGCGTTACGAAGACTTCCGTCAAGTAGCTTTAGCGTTTTCACGCAGTGCGTTCGACCCATCATTGCTTGCAGATAAGCTAAGCAGTGAAGCAATCGAACAAGCAACTGTATTAGAAAATGACTATTTTGGTTCATTATCAATGACCTATAGTCAAGATACATACCAAGTTCGCTTTGGTTATGGTAACACAGTTGTACGCCCTGATTTACGTGAACTTACACCAGTACAGTATCAAGATCCGCTGACAGATTACCGTACTTTAGGTAATCCATATCTTGAATCAAGTTACCTAGATAACTTTGATGCACGTGTTGAGTTCTACCTTGAAAGCGGTGATAACTACTCAATTGGTGCATTCTATAAAGATATCGATAGCCCAATTGAAGCACTATTAACTGAAAGTGATGGTCGTTTCACACTGCAATTTGACAATGCTGACAACGCAGTTGTTTATGGTATTGAAGCTGAGTGGATGACAGAACTACACGCCGATATGTTAGGTGGTGCGTTCTTCACATCAGGTAACATCACAGTGAGTGACTCGGAAGTATCCATTCTTGAGAGTCAACGTGGTGATTTAACAAATTTAGAACGTCGTATGACAGGTCATTCTAAATACGTAGCAAACTTGCAGCTTAACTATGATTCACATAATGGTAATCATCAAGCGTCTGTGATTTATAACGTATTTGGCGACCGTATATTAGCGGCAGGTGTTAATAACTTTGACGATGCTTATGAGCAACCAATTAACTCATTAGATATTGTATATAGTTACTATCCAAACTTTAATTCGACAATTACGTTTAAAGTTAAGAATGTGTTAGGTCAAGACTTTGAAGTTGAGCAAAACGACGTGTTAATTCGTCAAAAAGAAATGCCAACTGAAATTAGTTTAGACTTCTCATATGAGTTTTAACAGCCGCACTCTAAAACAGTGACTTTCAACTAAACCTAGCGTATTTTTATACCTAGTCAAAAAGCTCAACATCTGTTGGGCTTTTTTTTGTTATTTTTTAAACATTCACGGTACAACGGTAGATTTCTAGAAGTCTAAATGATAGATTCGAATTTCTGCTTTCTCGCAGTACATTAATAACTCTCACGCATCAAAAGTTATTACATTTTATTTAGGAATTAGAATTATGTTAAAAGTTGGTTTAGTCGGTTGGCGTGGTATGGTTGGCTCTGTATTAATGGAGCGCATGCAACAAGAAGGTGATTTTAAGAAAATTGATGCGACCTTTTTTACCACCTCTCAAACCGGTCAGCTTGGTCCTGATTTTGCAGGCGATGCAAAACCACTTCTTGATGCAAGTGACGTTAACGAACTTGCAAAAATGGATATTATCTTAACTTGCCAAGGCGGCGATTATACTAAAGCAGTGTACCCTGGTTTACGTGAAACAGGCTGGGATGGCTACTGGATTGATGCTGCCTCTGCACTTCGTATGGCTGATGACAGTATTATTGTACTTGACCCTGTGAACCTCGATGTAATTAAGCAAGGGTTAGAGCAGGGCGTTAAAACATTTGTTGGCGGTAATTGTACTGTATCACTGATGTTATTAGCGCTTGGCGGTCTGTTTGAGCAAGACTTGATTGAATGGGTGAGCCCAATGACATATCAAGCGGCATCAGGTGCAGGCGCGCGTAATATGAAAGAACTTATTGCACAAATGGGTGAAATTTATAGTGAAGTTGCTGATAAACTCGATCCTGCTTCGGCTATTTTAGAAGTTGATAAGTTGGTTTCTGAAAAAATTAAATCAGATTCATTGCCCACCGACCAATTTGGTGTGCCATTAGCGGGCAGTTTAATTCCTTGGATTGATGTGCCTATGCCATCAGGTCAAAGTAAAGAAGAATGGAAAGCAGAAGTTGAAGCCAACAAAATTCTTGGCAGCAATAAGCAACCTATCCCTGTAGATGGGTTATGTGTGCGTATTGGGGCAATGCGTTGTCACTCACAAGCAATGACCATCAAACTTAAAAAAGACATTTCTGTTGAAGAAATTGAATCAACTTTAGCGTCACATAATGAGTGGGTTAAAGTTGTTCCGAACGAACGCGAAATTACCTCTAAAGAGTTAACACCTGTTAATGTGACAGGTACGTTATCAATTCCTGTTGGTCGAATTCGTAAATTATCGATGGGCCCTGAATATATCAGTGCCTTTACAGTCGGTGATCAACTACTTTGGGGTGCTGCAGAACCACTTCGTAGAATGCTGCGCATTATCACAGATTAATAAATTTAAAAGCCATTACAGAAATGTAATGGCTTTTTCTTTTTATTAAGCGTTTATATTATTGTTTTATATCTATTGATTTATGATTGTAAAAATTGCCTCTAGTGCTGGGTCAATCCCTGAGAAATATTGCCCAGATGAAAGGCTCACAGGAACATGAGGTGCAATCCAAATCCGATGGTCTTCCGCTTTTGATGCTTGATGATATTGCGAAGAGACAATACCAAGGGTTTTACTATAAGGTAATTTAAACCATCCTGCCTCACTGAGCGCATTTGGTCTCGAGCCACTTGGTTCACCAACAATAATGGCATTTGAAATGCGTTCTATATCAACTAAAAGGTTATGGGCTGCAGAAAATGTATTTCTTCCAATGATCACAAATACTTTACCTTGTGGTTTTAATGCTTCAAATTGTGCAATAGTTTTGAGTAATGGTGGATATTTACTGCCATCTCCACCGGCATTATGACGTAGATCGATTATCAAGTGTTCTACACCTTTTTTTGAAATTTCCTTACGAAGTACCTTATTAAATGCCTTAAATGAAAGAGTAGGGTCATTGTGTACATAGTTATATTGCATGTAGACAGATGAATAGTGTGATAAATGGGTAAACCAATATTGCTTATCTACTTTTAGATTATGTACTAAGTCGTGACCTTTAAGAGCAGGCAGTTTTGGAAAACCATTAAACGTCATAGCCCTGATTGTTGGTGTTATTGTAATTCTTTTTCCGTCACTATTTTCTAATAATAACGTAACTTCTGAGGAGTTACGTACGATACCTAACCCCTTCAACACTTCAGGTAATGCTAAATAGTGCGGGCCTAACCATAAATGTTGCATTTCATTATCACGTGCATTCACACGGTTTACTTTAGTTAAAGCATCTTCAATTGGCATACCTGCAATTTCAATTAATTTATGCCCTATAAGAGACTTATATTCGTTGTCTGCATTTACAATAAATATTCCATCACTGAATTTATAAAATTGAACAGGTAGTTGATTAAAGGATCCTTTCTCATTAAAAGTGGGAATAATGAAATTATGACCATTGCCTAATAAAGCAACTAACTCCATAAATCTGAATATGATTTCTTTGTCATTGAGTTTAGGTATATCATTTTTAATGTTTGTAACCATTCGCTCAAAATGCTGTTTTGAAACATTATGGAATGGATTAACGTGAAGACGTTTAATTTCTGACATGAGATAGTTTAAATCATACTGCCAAGATTGGTCTCGCGTCATGTTATTAGGTAAAAAAGTGCCAATCGCTTTTTTAAACTCGTTTAAATGGTGGATTTTGTTGAAGTGCTCGTCTTTAGCCAGTAAATGTTTTCCATCATAACGTGCATCAAGCGCTTTGTTTATCCAATTAATTGCTTGCGTTGGTCGATTGAGTTCAGCATAGGATTGTGCAATTTTAATCATAATATCATTACTGGGAGCTGATCCATCAGGAATGCCAGATAATACAGTGCCAATAGCGAGTGTTTTTTTGTAAGCATCCACTGCATTTTGCCATTGTTCAGTTTTGAAATAACTAAGGCCAAGCAAATACCATGTATCACCGTCATCTGGATATTGATCAGTTAAAGACATCAATATCACATTTGCTTCTTGCCAGTTTTTAGTGCGGATTAAATTAAGAGCTTTGTTACGATTTAAGAAGTATTCTGACGGAGATGAAACTTGCTTTTCTGAGAATAAATGGCCAATTGATTGATTAGTCATTTTAGAGGAGCGATCGTGCGCATTGATATTTGCACTCGAAAGACTCAAACACACAACTATACATTGAACAGCTATTAATAATTTTGACCCATACATATTGATTCGTTTTACCTTAAACTAGTTAAAATACTAAAACGAATATAAGTCTGAACAAGGGTGTAATCGTCCAAAATCAGGATTCTGGACGTTTCAAATTCTAATGTTATACGTTTAAACTAACGATTTTGCTGTATTTTTACGAATTCACTCGGTGTCATACCAACTTCACGTTTAAACACATTATTAAAAGTAGATTTCGAACCAAAACCTGATTCAAGTGCAAGGTCTAACAGCTTCAAATTACCATTAGTATTTAACGCTATTTGACGCTTTAAATATTCAATTCGCAATGAGTTGATGTACTCGGAAAAATTTTTTCCAGAAACTAAATTAATTGCCCAGGATAAGTCTTTAATGTTTAAGCCGGTTTTGTTCGAAATATCGGTTATGGTTAATCTTTGTTGTTTATACAATGCTTGCTGTTTTATTAATTCATCCACGCTTTTAAAAATACCTTGCGCTGTTGGTAACTCATCGGCGGGTTTATATGGACCTGACTTTTTAAGCAATGTTTCGTACGAAATCATTTCTGTAAATAACCGTGGTTGGTTAATCACCTTAAAAAGAAGAAATAATGAAATACCAAATAGTATGAGTGTGTTTGTAAAATACCAAGCCATCTTAAAATCAATTGACAGATTAATATTGGTTTGAAGGTTCAATCGAATCAAATCGGTTACCACAATTATTGCAAAAATGAATAATGCTTTGCGTAGCCAGGTAAGTTCCATTGACTCAGCATCTGCACTGGCTGATTGCAGCACTGAATGATAACGATGTAAAACTTTAAATGAGAATCCTAGGTAAATAATTTGGCTAATAGAACCAAACGCAATGATTGTTTGCGTGAACCCAGTAAACGGTAGAGCTAGAATCACAGGACTCAAATGAAGTAACTTGTTTAAATGCGTTATTTCTTCATCATGAACAATAGAACGCACAAAATTATATATTAATGGTCCTACAATCAAAGTCAGCGCTGGTGTAATTAAAAAAGATACACGAATCAATCGAGTTTCTTCAAGAAAGTTTAACGACATCAGGATCGCTTGATATATGAAAAAGTAAGCTAAACTTTTATATGATTTTGAGTGCCAGGTTAAAACTGCGCCAATAGTTGTAAGTGTTAAAAATGCAATCTGAACTAAATTTACAGGAAGAATTTCGAAGGGTTGAAGCAACATCTGTTTATGATCATTTTTATTTTATTCATCGATATTATCATGAGTATGTATTTGTTTGCTCAAAATAATTTGAGTGTAGATAACAAGAAAACGGATTATATAAATAGGATAGTTTGTACAATTCATGGTATTAAACTGTTAAACATCCAATTTAACATAACGTACATTATGGGTTATCAAGGTTAAGCGAAAGTCTCCTTACTTTCTGGTTCTGCTGCAAGCCCTAAACATAGACCCACAATCGCACAAGCAGCACTAATCTTTTTTATAACATCTGTCCATACTGCAGATTCTTCTTTTGACTTCGATTTTTCTAATGCCAATTGCAATAAAGCCTCTTTAACATCAATTTCCATCGCTTCAGCAATGTATATCACTTGGTTGGCTGTCAGGTGTCTTTCACCTTTTCTAATTTTAGACAAGTTACCCTGATGTAAACTTTCAACATCAGACAGCACTTGTTTATCCTGAGTGTAGTCTTTAAATTTTTTATACTTATCAATAAGTTCGCTACTAAAAGCCATAAGTACCTCCTTTATAAATCTATTATAAATACAAAATCTCAAAAATGACATTTTGAAAAATATCACATTTGACATATTGACACATGTCAAAATTTACATTACGCTAAATATCAAATTTGACATATAGTCATTTTAAGACGGATTTGATAAGGAAATAATTATGCTTTCAGATAAAACTTTAAAAGTTCTAACTGCAATCATTAATAACGAGATTAGAGAAAAAGCATATATCCGTTCTATTCAAACTGGTGTTGTTGAAAACGGCATCCTTCAACAAATGGATCTCGAAATAGCTGATTTACACGCTATCTGTTACCAGCTAATCAACTTCAAATCAAATCTACAAAAACGCGATATTTCAATTGTAAAAACATCATTAGGAGCAACGGCATTTGCTCTTAAAGCCGCAAAGGTTGCTAACTAGTGATTTTCTACTGGCAAGAAATCCCTAACCAAGATGAATACGGCCTTATGTTTAGCGGCCTAGATACGTATTTATCTTTTTATTCAAAGTCTGAAATGCTGGCTTGGATAATTGATTACCAACGTGGTGCCGAATTCGAGCTAGTAGAAGTTGACGAAAACAACCGTGAAGAATTATTGATGTCGGGGGCGTTTGACTAATGAAACTAGCGCCTAAACCACAATATCAGAACGTAACTAAGGTCGATTACCTAACAGTTACTTTTTGCCCTGCTGAAATTCAACGCCTTAAAACAATGGCTAAGTGGCATGTTTCTACGGGTGAATATAAGCATTATCGCGAAGCTTACAACGCTTTAATTTGCTCTGAAATCTTTAGTGAAGATGGTACAGACGACTTTGATTTAGTGAATGAAACTAAACGCACAACTGACCGCTTTTTTACTGAGGAATCAGAAAAAGCCTATAACGATTTATTTGATAACAACACGCGTTATTCAAACAACATGCCTTATGACCAAAAAATGGCCTTATGCAAAGTTGTCGTCAAAAAAACACAGAAATACAAGGTATTAGAAAACCTTATTCAAGGTGAATTACAACATTTCTTAACGCTACTAAATACTGTAGTTGCTAAAGATTCAGACCGAATGAACCCTGACGAACAACCGTGGACTATTCGCCAAAACCAAGGCGGAATGTTTACTTATGACCATTCAGCAACACTTTACCGCCACGGGGTAAATAGCGGATTAGTTGCATGGGGTGCTAATAATGCTGGCTGTATGGTTTCTTTTTCGGGTACTGGTTGTAAAGGTTTAGATTTAAACCTATTGCACAAATTACTTAAACGTATGCCACACGCAAAAATCACGCGTCTTGATATTGCTTATGATGACTATGAGGGTGAAATCGGTGTTGATGAATACTTAAAGCAATATGAAATGGGTCATTTTGCTTTAACTAATCAAATGCCTAACTGGTCATATATTTGCGGTGGTACATACGTATCGCTATCAAAAGAACAACAAGCTGATTTCAAGAAAAAACACGGCTGGCAAAAGAAATATGACTTAGTGCCTAATGCTGGTTCTACGCTTTATGTGGGTTCACGTTCTAACGGCAAGATGTTTAGAGCCTATGAAAAAGGCCGCCAAATGGAATCAACTAACCAACCAAATTGGGTTCGTGCTGAATTAGAGCTACGCGCAACTGACCGCACTATTCCACTTGATGCACTTATCAATACTGATGCTGTATTCGCTGCGGCCTATCCTGCCCTAGCCTTTATTTCCGAAAAACGTCTAGTTATCCAAACCACTAAACGTAAAAAACAAGATTCAAAACTAATTGATATTCGCGCACAACATGACGCCACTGAGCAACGCTTATTTAAATATCACAAGCTTGCATATGGTAAGTGCGTTAACTACATGAAACAGATTTTACAGCTATCAGATAGCGAAATAGTTAAACAGTTAACCAAAGGATTGGCGATTGATGATATGCCAACCAAGTTAAGGCAAACACTCGTTATGCCACCGAATTTTAACCAATCGGAGAACATCCCATGTCATTAAAAGTTGTTTTATTAGGTGCCACTTTAGGCAACGGTATCAGCACAAAATCTGGTACACCAAAACCATATTCAATTGCATCTATTGATTACATTGTACCAGCGAGCAGCTATCACGCTGGTGACCATAACATCGATAAATGTGGCTTTGATAAGAAGTCAGTAAACATGCAGCACAACACTGAACTATTTAACAAAGTTCAAAAACTGTCTGTTCAACATGGTGTTTGTGATGTTGATTTAATTCTATCACCTGACCCAGAAAACCCAGCACGTAACATTGTTACAGATATTACGTTAGCTAAGGACTAATTATGCAATGCGTAACGATTTTACAAGACGGTACATTACAGGCCAGTAATACAACCTGTGATTTTGTAATCGTTACGCAGGAAGAATACCTAAATTTAGGTGTACAAGGATTAGCGAATTTGCTTACTGAGCTATTCGCTTTTGATTTAGCAATATTTGGTTTTGTTTCATCATCACTAGCTGTTGCTTTCATCTCTTTCCATGGTTTAGGACGTGTTGTCCGTGCCATGGGTAAATATTAAACGTAAGGAAATATCACTATGAAAAAATTCATGAAACACGCAAAAACTAAAGCAGCAAAAGCAGGTTTGGTAATTGCATCAGGTCTAGCGGCTGCATCTGCACAGGCTCAGGATTTAACAACAAAAATCACTGAAGCAAGCACTCAAACAGATGCCAACTTAACAACGCTTTACCTAGCTATTTTCGGATTTGCTGTTCTTGGTTTCGGCTTCTGGATGATTATTAGCGCAATGAAGAAAGGCTAATGTTTACGTCTATTTTTCTCTCTGTCGCAGTTTATTACTGCGCCTTTGAGGGATTTAGTTCAGCTATTAGAACTTCTTAACTGGCGGGTTTTCCCGCCTTTTTTATCGGTGATTTATGCGTAAGCTTTTATTAATTCTATCCATTTTATCCAGCCCATTGTTTGCAAGTGATTATAATGATTATGTTGTTGAACACTTAAAATTAAAAAAATATGAGGTTGTACGAGCAAAACTAGAAGAAAGGCCGCTTTATAAATGTATATACGAAATAAAGAATGGTGAAGGTTTAGGTTCTGATGTAGATAAAACACCTGCTGAATGTTCAAACCTCGCTCAAGACGTTTTTAGAGACTATAACGATGACCCTTTTGGGGCGGAATGGATTTTCGATGAAATTGTCAGTGAATTAAGTTGCTCTAGCAATGACGTTGGCTCGGATGGTGCTGGCGTTTACTATTGTGTTATTGGTAAGCGTTACAAAAACCCAAGCACACCAGAAGACTGGATCTATCACTTTAAGACAAAATATTATGATTTTATCTTGAGAATGAATCTCTCTAAATCCGAATTAATAAAGGTGTGTCCACCCACAGAAACATCACCAGCGACTAAAGGACCGATAGCACTTGATAATGAACTATTAACCCAACCTAGTTGGTGTTATGACCAAGCAGACGTCGGTGACCCGTACAGCGAATGCCCTGAACCTAGCCCTGATGATATACAGGTATTTGGTACTGAAGACGGCTTTACTAAGCACTGCTTTAATAACCCAAACGGCACACAATGCCACATTGAAACAGACGAAACAGGTGGTTATACATTACCTCTTCAATACGCATCACAAGAAATTTCAGCGTGTGAAAAATCGAAATCAAATGACTCACCTGACCCCGATAAAACAACAGACCCCGACCCACTGCCAGATGGTGAGGATACAGACAATACTGACCAAACAACTGAACTAGACGCCCTTAATCAAGCAAATGACAACCTTGATGTAATTAACAAAAATATTAATGACGGTAATGTGGCCGTAGCTGAGCGTTTAGAGCAAAACACTGCTGAAACACAAAACAGCAATGAATATTTATCAAGTATAAAAGACAGTTCCTATAACTCGTCTTTAAATTCGACTATTCAAAATTCACTGTTAGAGCAAATATCAGAAAAG
The DNA here is from genome assembly GCF_000788395.1 of Pseudoalteromonas piratica. Lineage (NCBI taxonomy): Bacteria > Pseudomonadati > Pseudomonadota > Gammaproteobacteria > Alteromonadales > Pseudoalteromonadaceae > Pseudoalteromonas > Pseudoalteromonas piratica. The sequence goes on along the minus strand of NZ_CP009889.1, from coordinate 858,241 downwards.
CTAGACGGCATTGGATCGGGTGACGGTACAGGTAGCGATACTGGTGATGGTAATGATGACAGCACTGATGAAGATACGCCACCAATTACAGCAACCGCAGAGCGCAAAACTGGTGGGTTAAATGACTTTTTCACGGAAGAAGACAAAGCAACATTGGTTGCTGAGCTTGAGGCTAAAAAACTAGCTTTAACTGATGTTTATACGCAGATTCAGAATGATGTCACTGAGCGTTTCAATTTCAGTAATAGCATTTCTGGTACGTATGAATCACGCAAAATCTCATGGAGAGGACACGAAAAAGAAGTTGGCGCACAGCGTTTGTCTGAGAATCTTTTTAAACAACTTGCGCCAATCGTTTTATTGGTTTGCTCAATCATTGCTTTAGGGATTTTATTATGGGAATGAAGACTAAAACACTCTTACTTGTAATGCTTTTTTTGCCACTGTTCGCACTAGCCGATACTTACACAGGCGAGCAAGGTGTTGCGCAAATGCAGGGGGATTTTATTACTGATTTATGGACTTATTTTGAATCAGATGTACCTAACTTTATTCAGCGTATGTACTCGTATTACATTGAATATATAACCATAGCTTACATAGCTGTAAAAATTGAAATGGTTAAGCTTTCATGGTCTGTTGCCGAACGTATTTTAGAAAACTACGACATAGCAAGCCGCATAATTTCACAGGCTGAGTCATTACCTCAGGACGTTAAAGCAATGCTTATTGATATTCGTTTTTTTGATGGTCTTAATTTTATTATTCAAGCGGGTGTTGCTCGTTTTGTTATGAGGTTTATGTAATGGCAGCGTCAATATTCCATGGCCCCCCTGGTTCGTTTAAATCAGCCACCGCTACATGGTTCGAAATCATTCCAGCCCTTCGCAAAGGTCGCCTTGTAATCACTAACATTGAGGGTATTTATCCGCTCGAAGAAATTGAAATTGCACTACAGGAAGAATTTCCAGAAACAGCGCAATTATGGCGTTTATCATCACAGAATGAAGACGGCTTAAACCTTTGGCGAAATTGGTTTTGCTGGGCGCCTGTAGGTGCATTAATTCTTATTGATGAGGTCCAAGACGTTTACCCAACTGAGCGCACATTTAAGCCTGAGATTGAATGTGTCTATAAACACATATCAACGTTTAAAGATCTATTACCTTCGCATTGGTACGACTATCACATAGAAAAGCTAGACAGCATAAAACCAGAACAGCTTTCATCAGCAGATATTGATGATACAGGACGGGAGTTATTTAACGAACATGGCCACATTATATACCCTAAAAACCTCAAAGAAGCCTACATGCGACACCGTAAATACAACTGGGATATTGTCGTCGCAACCCCTGACATTACAAGCGTTCACAAGTACATCAGAAACGTCTCAGAAGAAGCCTATTGCCATAAATACTTCTCAGGACTCAGCTGGATACCTTACTTCTACCGACGTCCGAGAATCCACCTCCACCCAGCAAAGCTCGACGGTAAAACAATCACAAAAGGTGACGCAACAAATTGGAAGAAAGTCCCGCTTGACGTCCACAAATGCTACAAATCAACCGCAACGGGCGCTATTACAGCGGGACGCGGTAAAAATATCGCAAGTCTTCCTCTCGCCATTATGGGTGGTGCGATACTCGTTTGGGTCATTGCTGCAATTGTTTTTCTATCCAATGGTGATGATGGTAAAACCGTATCTCAAAACACCAATTCGAATAGTGTTAAAACTACTCAAAAAGCTGCTAGTTCTTCTAGTAGTAATGCTAGTGTTCAGACTAGTGATAGCAGCATTCATATTCTAGAACTGCCTTATAACGCAACAAAAATGTATGTTTCAGGTGTGGTTGTAAAACAAGATGGTGCAGCATTATCGAGGCATATCATATTTACATTAGAGACACCCGATTATGGCGAATTATCACTTAACAATGTTGATTTGCTTGAAATGGGTTACACAACAAGGTTTAGAGGTTCTTGTAATGTAACAATCTATCAAGGGCAGTCTGAATACACAGCGTTTTGTAATCCAGTTCGATACCAACCTCCACAACAAGATAATTATGATTCTGAGCCAAGCGAAGCCTGAGCGTAGCGAAGAATCATAGTTTAACTCTTTTGGGGTTATTAGGGGCTTGTCCCTGATGCAAAACCAACATGCGAATAACAATACCCGTACATCAAATCAACAAGGGCAAAACACGCTATATTTGTATAAATATGGCTCGTTCGCCCCTTGCTAAACCAAAATAATGTTTAATTTAACGCTGATGCATCAGCACTCCCCCCTAATACTAATAGGGGGGGAGCAAAAATTTAACCGCATATGCACTTATACACATTACAAATGTTTACAGACTGAGATTGTATACAAAAATGTTAGATTATTTACTCAAGACCTTAACCACTGAAATATAAGGAGTTAGACAATGGTTAAGGTAGACTTTCAAAGTCAATTCTACTCACTATTCGGTTTAGACTACGAACTTGCATCTAAAAAGCTTGGTAAATCTCCAAGGCAAATAAGGCGTTATATTGAAACTGGTCGTGTATGCCCTACGGTAAAAATTCTTGTAGATATTATGTATCGGGGATATTTACCCAATTCAAATGGCTGGCAAGATGCATTTATCGATAAAGATGGTGTTATGCACTCTCCTTACGGCAAAGTTACATCAGGTGATTTAACCTACGTACACAATTATAAATGGGCAGCACATAGAGCAACTGAACAACTTAAAAATGCTAGAAAAAGGATCTCTGAATTAGAACAACTCTCAAACAGTGATGAAATCCAAGATGCACTTTTAGATATTGTTGCTAAATTAGCTAGAAAAACTGGTTAGAATACTTTAAGTTAGGTGCATGCTTACCTAACTTATTTTGCATTTAAATGGATTTATTAATATTTTCGGTTAGTTCACTTTTACAGCTTTACACTGATTCAGTACATGATCATTTCACTGATATTTACGGTGCTGAAATGAAGACAAAGACCGTTCAATACCAAGGTCATAATATTTCTTATTCATACCATCTTTGGAAGTTAAAATCGGATTCAGTTTGTGCTAATAAAAAGCAAGATTTTACTAATTATTCTAGCTGTACCGTCAGTGCACAGTCTCTCTTCAATGATATTTGCCAGCATCTTGAAATGAACCCTAAGCAAGGTTGGCGTTATACAAAAACTAAGAACATGTACTGTAATGCATCATTAAATTATAAGCCCGTAATAGCACAGGTTTCATTTTCTACCGGTCAGGATAATAAGGAACTTGAGAAAGCATGTAGCACCGCAATTTTGAGATACATGCAAACAAATCATGATAAAGACAAAAATATACGGGATGAGGTTTGTGCTAAGGCTAAAAAATCACGATAAAAAGTCAATTTTTTAAAATTATCTCAATGTAATAATAACCAAAAGCAATATCTATTTGATTTTTAGTCAATAAGTTAACATCGTAATTTTACATCTTACAAGGTTATTAATTTTGTAAGGTTTTATTATAAAGTTTGTACATATGATAACGGAGCCATTTTGTTAAGATTATTTTTTTCTAATACTGTTTTTCTTTCGCTTCTTTCTTTATTTTTAATTGTTATCTTTCAACCTTTTTTTGATTGGTATAGTAGTTGGGTATTAAATACATTTACTGAGAAAACTTGGCTAGAAAGTACCTTGACGTCCTTTTTTAATATTGTTAATGCTCTCCTAATTTTGTTCCCTATTTATATTATTTTAATAGGTTTATACAAATACCCGATTGCTAAGCGTTCCTTAAAAGGAATAGTTAATTTATACATTAGTGTTATTTTGGTTTTTTCTTCAATATATTTTTTTATGAACACAAATGAATTCAGCCCAACGTCAGATCGTCCCTTTAAAGGTATGACCATAATATATTCTAAGGTGAAAAATCCTCCTTTTTCCACTGTTGATAATTCAAAACTTCTTCCTGCAGCAATTGATAGTTTTCATTACAGTGTAGTTACTATGACAACTGTTGGATATGGAGATATGTATCCAACAAAGTGGTATTCTAAATTAGTTGTTGATATTCAATTGTTAATAGGCGTTCTACTTATCGTAATTTCTATAAATAGTTATTTTTCTGAACGAAAAATTAATTAAGTTTAAATGTTAAGTTCTTCTAATAACAATAAAGCGGGAATAGAAATGTTTGTTTTGTATAATATTTAGCATCTATTAAAGTCAAAGTTTTATGAGCATCAGATTTTTACAAAGTCGGATCTCTAGAAAACCTATATCTTTGTATTTAATTTTGTAACTGAAAATATATTGCAGCCATATAATAATGAAACCATCTATAGAAAATCTTTGTTGTCTTATTAAGTTTGTTCCAGAAAAGTATGTTAAAAGCGTCATGGATGAAGGCTTGCTTTATATGAATACTCTTAAATATTTCAGAACTTATGAAGATAGTGATGAAGCATTAAGAGGTGACAAATATGAAGGATTGTCAGCGAGTTTCCTTCCTGATCAAATACATATTTCTGTTAATGGTAATAAAATTGATGGGATAATTGGAAAAGTTGATGTTCGGCCACATCATGTCGATGAAATTAAACTTTTTTGTATGACTGCTCTAACTCATGACATATTATTCGATGGTTTTGTTTTAGATCGTCGTTTTGCAAATTTTGGAGATAAAGCAATAATAATCGAAGGGAAAGGATTAGTTTCATTTTTTCAAATGCTTAGAAACCGAGTAAAAGATGACCAATCTGTATATGCAATCGATTCAACGTTCAAAACTAATGGTTTCGTAGAGTATGTTGACAGAAATCACCACCACAAAGAACTAACTGTTTTTCATAAGTTTAAAGAGTATAGTTGGCAGCATGAATTTAGGATCGCATTTGAAAGACCCGAACATGAGGGCCCTTTCCCGCTTTATATAGGCTCGCTTAAAGACATTGCATACGTAAAAGATACTAAGGAAGTGCTAGAAACAAAGTATTCGTTAAAAGGCTTTTAAAAAGTTTATCAATTAAAATCACAACGTTTAGTTTGCATTTTAAGCCTTTAATTTTATTCGAAGCTACCTGCCTTCTATCAGGGCTTCACCAATCACAGTTGTTGACATAAAGCTGAAATAACACTCTTAATTTAATTATCTACCCATCAGTAATTAGCCAACAATAGCCATTTAAATATTTTCTCAGAACTGATTTTATATCCAGTTCTATAAGTTTCTCTAGTATTCAGGAAAACGACCCATTTGGTCGTTTTTATCTTATTCATAATTTCTATCATGATTAAAAGTATATATGTAGCAACAAGTTAGTAATTATGATAGAACTGGGACAATGATTAAAAGAACCTGCGGCTCGGTACAAAAACGACCCATAGGGTCGATATTAAATTGTTAGGCAAATAGAGTATTCATGGAAGCTTTTTTAACAAAATATGGATCATGGTTTTTTATAACCTTTATGGTTTTAGGGGTTATCCCCATTTTGCAGTACGACACTATTCTAAATGAGCCTTTCTTTTTCGCATTTGATTATTTAACAATTCCTGTATTGATCGTTTCGTATTTTCTCTATTTCACAACATTTCCAAAGTACCGAAAACAAGCAGGTGACATAAAAGGCTGCCTTTGGGTGTTTATGCTTTGCTGCTTATTTATTTTAATGAGTCAAGGCTATGTTATGTATGTAAATGCAACCTTTGGCACTCAATTAGATACGAAACTTGAAGGTAAAATTGTTGAATTAGACACTTATACAAGTAACAAAGGCGGAACAAGTTACTATGTGTATATCGATAACACGGCTACTGGTGAAATATTGAAGCTAGACGTGTCAAAGAGGCACTTCGATAAATTAAAGGTAGGCAATAATTACTCAGAGATTTGGAAAACAGGTTCATTAGATATACTGTATCGATAATATGCCTAACAAACGCATTAACGCATGGACTAATAAAGCTTGGCTTGGTTCGTGCATCACCAATTTTAGCCAAGCATTTATGCGCCCATTAGTAAGGCGTTATGTTTACAAGGTAGTTCCGTGATTCGTTTTAGTCCCGAAATTGTAGAAATACTAAAAAGTGCGCTGAGTGACTTATATGTAGATTCAGTTTTGCTCTCTTCTTATGGGATTGGCTTTCAATTCTGTGATGTAAATATTCATTGTAATGAGCGTGTTTTTGCGAATATAAATGGCGCGTTGTATGAGTGGGATGATGCACCAAGTAATGCTCCATGGGGGGCACTTGGCAGGCAGAAGTTTTCTGATGTAAGTTTATCGTCACCAAATTTACTCAAAATCATTTTTAAATCTGGCGATTATATTGAAATCGAAACATTAGAAAGCCAATATGAGTCAGTCATTATTAAATTCCCGTCAAAAGACCAAGAAGTAATAATGGAAACTTTCTAATAAAAGTAAACATAACAAGCTGTTGAATAGTGGCCAAAATTCAGCTGGCTGATTTCGCTCCGCTCAAGATTATAGCCAACTAAATTTTGCCCATTAACAGGGCGTTACGAATAACTGAAATTGTTACATATTCTAATTTTGATTTAATTCTTTTGGCAATATGACAATTCAATTAAAGCTAATAACTGACTAATAAAAAAGGGAAATATTCACATTTCCCCTTTTTTACACATCGTACATTATGGGAATTTAAATGGCATTTTGAATATTTCGATATGCTCATCAAATTAAATTGGGCTATAAACAAAAAAGGTTTTGTATTTTTATCTACAAAACCTTTTTTACAAACTATTAGTTTTAAGCATTAAGAATCATATGTTTCTTGTATTGCCTTGATATGAATTATATGTTGTTCCGATGCGGCTTCAATATCCTCGAACTGTTCTTCTAGAATACCGGTAGAAATACCAAGTGTGATAACAAGAGCAGATAAAATAGTTACTGAGACTTTTGTTTTTCTGCTTGTATTAGTAAAGAAATAATAAACAAGCCATAGCAAAAATAAATAAACAACAATTTGCCAAGCGTAATTAAAAAGGGATTGAATTAAATCCATAACATGTACTTCTTTACTCATAGTGACTTCATTCTACCAAGAAGCCATTTTAAAATCCTATTTATTTTTATCCGCGCGTTTAGCTAAAAAACGACCAAAGAGATTCAAAATAAATACAAAAAGAATTACCACAGAGAGTAAAGCGAGAATTTTCATGTAAAAGCACTGACTATTTATTCACAGATATTATGAAACTACCCTACTTTTTATTTGAATTCTAGTTATAACGTTAAAACAAATGGTTATGTAAATTAGATATAAGTATAAGGGGAGCAATTAATTAATAAGTTGTAAATATCGCTTTTCCACGACTTAAAATGTACAAATTACCACCAAACACGACCTAGTAATCTATAGTATTCACTTTTCTAATTGAGTAATTCCCTATTTTCACTAAAATAACCCTCTAATTTAGCGTCGTAAACACCAACTGATGATCAAAGTAATATCGCAATACGTATTACACTTTCATTAAATTGGAAACAGGCATTCACATGCCACAATAGGAATTAAGATGATTTCATCTGAAGCACAATTAGTAAAACAAGCGTTATTAGATGCAGGTTTAGAAACGCCTCTAAAGGCTACAGAATTCTCTCCAGAACAAAAATACGAACGCATCAAAGGGTTATTTACTGAAATTGTAGACACTTTAGGCTTGGATTTAGAAGACGATAGCTTAAATGAAACACCACATCGCATAGCAAAAATGTATGTTCGTGAAATTTTTGCTGGCCTTGATTATGAAAACTTTCCAAAAATTGCATTGATTGAAAATAAGATGAAAGTTGATGAAATGGTGAAAGTGAATAATATTTCGCTAACAAGCACCTGTGAGCATCATTTTGTAACGATTGATGGCTATGCAAAGGTGGCATATATCCCAAATAAAAAGATTATCGGGCTGTCAAAAATAAACCGCATAGTACGTTTTTTTGCACAACGTCCTCAGGTACAAGAACGTCTTACGCAACAGGTTTTAATTGCTTTACAAGCATTATTAGAAACTGACAATGTAGCCGTTTCAATCAATGCGGTTCATTATTGTGTTAAAAGTCGTGGTGTTATGGATGCCACATCGGAAACGGCAACCACGGCATTAGGCGGTGCATTTAAGTCTAACCCCAATACACGAGCAGAGTTTTTGGCAGGATAAAAATAAGGTGTGATAAGCTTTCTTATCACACCTTTTTTTTAGCTTTTTGTTTGAACTTGTTTAACAAACTCTGAAACTGGTAAGCCATTACATCTTAACGCTTTAATCTTAGCTGAGCGTTTTGAAACCGCTTTAATTCCTAAATCAGCTGCTTTTGCACACAGTTGTGTCGCGCTGCTGTCATCAACTAAATCGAATTTATCCGAAGATTGCTTTGATGTTTTTTTAACATCAGCAAACTGCTTCAACGAAATGCCATTACACTCAATGTCAGAGAAATGTTTACTGATGAACACACCTTGTGTTTTAGCATATGATTTTGCCGCTTTAAATCCATCTGCTTTGGCTACATTACATACTGACGTGTAAAATGTATTTGGTGCAACATCGTTACTTGCGAATGCAACTGATGATGCAGTGAGAGAAAGTACTGTAACTAGTTTAAGCATAATATAGCTCCTAAATGAATTTTGAGCGAATTATATACACTGAATTTAGATAAACAATGAAAATATTAGTCAAAAACAAACTGTCTACAAATTAATCTAGTTCAGTGTACATTAAGCTCACATTTGTAACAGTTCATTAGCAACACAACCTGTTTTGTTTGATAAATGAGCCGAAATATGAAATATAAATGGTCTTTGGTTACATTTTTTTTCTGCTTACCTATGTTTAGTCACGCTGAAAATAGATGTAATCAAATTGCAGCCAGCACAAAAAGCCTAACTAACTCGGATAGCATAAAAGTTATGACCGCAAACCTTGCTCATGGTCGTGCTACTAATTTTTCACAGCTAACAACGTCAACAAATGAGATAAAGCAAAATCTCAATGCTATTTCGTCTTTTATTCAATTAAAAAAACCGCACATTCTCGCGCTACAAGAGTTAGATGCACCTTCTTGGTGGAGTGGCAATTTTAACCATGCTAGTCACATTATGCGTCACTCACAATTTAATTCTTACACAGTCACAAATCATGTGAATGCTTGGTGGGGAACTTACGGAACAGAGCTTTTTTCGACCCTCGCTATGAAAAATTGCAGTGGGGTTACATTTAAACCTAGTTTTCCAACAACGAATAAGGGGTTTAGCTATGGCGAAATACTATTAGAACCCGATATAAGTGTAGGCATTGTTTCACTGCATCTTGATTTCTCTAGGGCATCGGTCCGTTCAAAACAAATTGAAGAACTGAAATTACATTTAAATCAGAATAAAAAACCGCTTATTATTATGGGTGATTTTAATACAGACTGGCGATGGCAAGATTCGGTAATCAAAACACTTCAAGATAAATATCGATTAAAACTTTACAAACCTAATTCTAAAACACTAGATACATTCGGCAATAAAAGACTCGATTGGATTATGGTTTCAGAACATTTTAGTTTTAAACACTATGAAAATGTCGGCAATGGTTTATCCGACCATATGTTTGTGATGGCAGAGGTGATTTATGAGACTAACTAAATTACTTTTATTAATCTTGTTACTAGTATCGTTTTACTGCTCATCTAAAATGCCTGATGAGATCAGTTTTTTAATTGAGCAAGTTAGAAACAGTAACTGTACTTTTATACGTAATGGAATCGGGCACTCAGCAAATAAAGCAGCAGATCATCTCACACTGAAATACAATAACGCTTCACGATTTGCAAATAATGGCCACACCTTTATAAAAAACCTTGCCAGCAAAAGTTCATTCACTGGTATTAGCTATAAAATAAAATGTGACAATAAAGTAGTAACTTCTGAAAAATGGTTAAAAATACGATTGGCAGAGTATCATAAACAATCAGAGAGCCTTAAATAGCTTGCAATGTCCTCTAATTACTGTATAGTGCACCGTCTCCGGCAAGCGCTGTGTTTTGGGACTTTATCAGCCAAGCGTCGGAAATAACGCTTTAAATGCGTTACTGTGTGACGAGGTAAAGACCAAACATAACTATTGAGCTACAGCTCACTGGTGCTATATGCTGCCATGTATATTTCTACATTTGGCCTCTACCTCCGTGTATCTTAATTAGGCGAAAGCCGCAAAAAAGTTGAGTAGTAGATGTCAAACGACAAAATTTTATTCGAAGAACTATCCCTTCCTACCCCTATCCTTAGCGCGATTACAGAACTTGGTTTTGTAGAGCCTACACCGATTCAACAACAGTCTATTCCGGCGTTACTTGCAGGCAATGATGTACTTGGCGAAGCACAAACAGGTACAGGTAAAACAGCTGCATTCGGTTTACCATTGCTTGCTCGTATTGATGAAAATATAAATGCACCACAAATGCTTGTGGTATGTCCTACACGTGAGCTTGCTATTCAGGTAGCAGAAGCAATTACAGATTTTGCTAAAAACATTCGTGGTATTAATGTAGCGACTGTTTATGGTGGTCAATCTTATACAATTCAAAACCGCGATTTAAAACGTGGTCCACAAATTGTAGTTGGCACACCAGGCCGCATGATGGATCACATTGAGAAAGGTCGTTTAAATTTAGATAACCTTAAAGCATGTGTTCTAGATGAAGCTGATGAAATGCTTAACATGGGCTTCTTAGACGATATTGAGTGGATCCTTGATCACGTTCCTGAAGACACTCAGATGGCGTTTTTCTCAGCAACAATGCCGGCGCCAATTAAAAAAATTACATCACAGTTCTTAACTGATCCTGTACATGTAAAAATTGCTGTTGAAAAACAAGCAAAAGCAAACATTACACAACGCGCATGGCGTGTTGGCGCAATCGGTAAAACAGCTGGTCTTGAGCGCATTGCTGAAGTTGTAGATTATGATGCAATGATTGTATTTGTTCGTACTCGTAACGACACACTAACGTTAAGCGAACACCTAGTAAGCAAAGGCTTTAAAGCTGCGGCTTTAAATGGTGACATGCAACAGCAAGATCGTGAGCGTATTGTAGACCAACTTAAAAATGGTCGTATTCACATACTAATTGCTACGGATGTTGTAGCACGTGGTCTTGATGTTCCACGTATCAGTCATGTTATTAACTACGACTTACCATTCGACAGCGAATCATATGTTCACCGTATTGGTCGTACTGGTCGTGCTGGTCGTGAAGGTGAAGCGATTTTATTTGCATCACACCGTGAAATGCGTTTATTAAATCGTTTAGAACGTGCTACTGAAGGTCAAATCACACCATTTGATATGCCTGATGCAAGCCAGTTAAGCAAACACCGTATTGAAAAGACAAAAGAAAAGCTTGTGAGTGTTGCTGCAAGTCCTAATCTTGAGAAATACGCTGAAGTATTAGCGAAGTTTACTGAAGAAACTGAAATCACTACGGAACAACTTGCTGCAGCAATGTTATACCAATTGCAACAAAAACTACCATTATTCCCACAAGCTGATCCGGTAGATAAGCGTGGTGAACGCCGTGGTCGTGATGGTATGCGTAATGACCGAGGTGATCGTCGTGGTCGTGAAGGCGGACGCGAGCGTCGTAATTCTGGTGACTTTGCTACTTACAAATTTGCTGTTGGACGCGCACAAGGTGTAAAACCAAGTGATATCGTAGGTGCAATCGCCAATGAAGTGCGTATTAATTCGCGTGAAATCGGTAACATCAAACTATTCGATAATCACTGTCATGTTGAATTACCAAAGTCACTTCCGGGTCAAGGCTTTGAGAAGTTAAAGAATGTGACAATTCGTCGTCATAAAATTAACCCTAGCCTCGTTGAGGGTGCATCACACAGTTCAGGTTATGATTCTGAAAATCGTGGTAAACGTCCACCTCGTAAGCGTGAGCGTTTTAATGATGATCGTTCAATGAAAACGTTTAAAAAGAAATCGAATAAACCAAGAAGAGAAGAACGCTCAGTTCCTACATTTAACTAATAGCGCCTTCTGACTTATAAAAGCCATGCATTGCATGGCTTTTTTGTAATAAGAATCTTACAAATTTCAACAACAAAAAACGTGAATTCCCCCTACTCTCAACACATAATATAACTATTAAATTAAGTTGTTTTATTAGGTCACATTTGCGTTTTATAAATCCTTTGGTTATCACTTGCTTTTTTATTACAAGCTTAACTGCCTGCAGTAGTTTTTCGGGTAGCCAATTATTCACAACCTATAACCAGCAAATTGAACCGGTAAGGAATGCGTTACAACAAAACGATGTATTAAATGCATCAGCATTACTACCTTCAGTCTCAAGCAATAATGTTTCCTACACGCTAAATCAACTGGAAAAAGGCCGTGTGTCTCAACTCAATCAAAATTTTACTCAGAGTAAACACGATTTTGAGATTGCGCTAAGCCAAATAGACTCGCAAAACTTCGCCGCAAATATAGAAGTTAGCAAAGGACTCGAAACCACCGCTTCATTTATCACTAACGATAATATTCGTGAATATCAAGTACCCTATTATGAACAAACTATGGTGCATACCTTACAAGCTTTAAATTTTATTGCACTGAACGACATTGAAGCGGCGTTAGTTGAAATAAGAAGAGCTAATTTAACTCAAGAGCAAGCGCTTAAAGCAAATACGAGTACTTTAGAAAAAGCAGTGCAGAATGCAAATCTTGATCTAAACGATCTTTATAACAGTTATCCAAGTATGGACGGCATTATCGGCAATGTGAAAAATGGTTTTCAAAATGCATTTACCTTTTATTTATCAGGTTTTTTATATGAAGCCGTTGGCGAATATAACTCTGCTTATATAGATTACAAACGTGCAATCGAAATCTTTCCAGACAATATCTATTTACAAAACGATGTATTACGGTTAGCAAAATATTTAGCATTTAATGATGAATATCGTATGTTTAAACAACAGTTTAACCGTGATTCCACTCATAATAATCGGTCGTTAAGTCCTGTACTCATTGTGTTCGAACAAGGTTTGGCACCTCAGAAAGTAGAATCACGAATTGACTTACCCATTTTTACATCTCGTGATGAAATGCGTTTTTACAGTGTTGCAATGCCGAGCTATCACGACAATTATGCAAATCATTCTCCTCTATTGTTAGAGTATGATGAGGCTCAATTAAACACGCAACCAATAGTTAGGCTATCGTCCCTTGCTGCTAAAGATTTAAAAGATCGCATGCCAGGTATAGTTGCCAGACAAATCACACGCTTAATTGCGAAAGAAGAATTTCGCCAACGCGCAGCAAAGAATGGTGGCGATTTAGGTAATATCATTGCTACGCTTTACAACCTTGCCAGTGAACGTGCTGATACACGTTCATGGCTCACACTTGCTGACAATTATCAAATTGCAAAGACTTATCTGCCACACGGTGAAAATACTCTGAATCTAGTATTTAATGGTGTAACCCACCCCATTACTTTTAGTACCCAAGCCAAACAGTCGGTTTTAATAAAAGTTGTCTCCATTGGCTCAACATTTAACACTTCTGTTTACACGATATAGGTGAAGTTATGAAATATTCAATCGCACTCATACTGTTAGCTCTTTTTATACAAGGGTGTGCCAATAAGCCTGTCACATCCGGAACGGGTAGTGATCAAATTGCAGTAAATGATAATTGGCAAAAGCACCTAAGGGTTGATAATAAACAATTAGGCGAAAGGTTATACATTTCAAACGTACTAACACGTTCAACAAACGGTTTATTAGATGTAAACCTCGAAATTACTAGCCGTTATAAAAAAACACAAAATCTACAGTATCATTTTAATTGGTTTGATAAAGACGGTTTTGTAATCGAAGAAGGCAAAGAGCCATGGAAGTCATTGCCTTTACACGGACATCAAGTGGTCAATCTAGGTGCAATTGCACCAACCAAAGACGTCGCAAAATTCACGCTTTATGTACGTGAAGTTAATGAAACTATATACCGTTTTTAACGCATAACCTCTCAATAATTTTTAAGGTAACAATTATGAAAAAGCATTTACTCGCAACTACATTAATTACAATGCTCGCATTAACAGGTTGTGCAAATCGTGAAGTAGTCACTTATGGTGATGCTACTGAAGTTGAAACTGTTGATATTGGTTTTGGTTCAACTGACTTACAAAAAGTTGCTGCTGAAATGACCGACTCTTTATTAGTTTCTCCAGCTATGTCTGAGTTTAGTAAAAATGGACGTCCTATTTTCTTTGTTGAAAGAATTAAAAACAAAACAAGTGAGCATATCGATACGGAATCAATTACTGATTCTATTTCAACAAAGTTACTCCGTTCTGGTAGTGTTCGATTTGTTGATATGACACGGGTTGAAGCGGCACGTGAGCAGCTTACTTATCAACAAGATGGCGGGTTGGTTGACACTAATTCAGCCATTGCTTTTGGCCAACATGTAGGCGCTGAATACATGCTCTACGGCAATTTATCAAGCATTGTAAAGTTTAATAAAGATAAACAAGACGTTTATTACAAGTTTACTATGCGATTAATGGATTTAAAAACAGGTTTAGTTGAATGGGCGGACGAAACGGAAATCCGTAAAAACAGAGAAAAGAAACGTATAGGTTGGTAAAGCTATGAACTATCGATTAATCACCGCTGTTATTTTCTCTTTTCTAATTTCTAGTTTTTCGGCTAATAGCTATGAGCGCAATAAAGCTGTTCCTGTAGAAAAAGTAGTTTATGGTAAAGTTGAATCAATTCGTAGCATTACTGAAACAGAACTGGTTAAAGATAAATCCGCAGGATGGCATCATTTTGGTGGTGCATTAATCGGAGGTGTTATTGGAAATCAATTTGGTGACGGCAGTGGTCAAGTTGCGGCAACCATATTAGGGTCATTGATTGGTGCATCAATAGCTAACAATCGCTCAGTTCGTTATAAAGAGAAAACCTTACGACTTATTGAACTGCTTATTTTAACTGAAGAAAAACAGCGTGTTATGGTCGTGCAGGATTATGACCATAACATGCGTTTGACAAAAAATGATGATGTAAGAATTGTTTATTTATCAAATGGTAGTGTTAGAGTAGACACTGTTTATTGAATATATTGAAAATACAAAACAGGGATTGCTGCAATTGCAATTACAAGTAAAAAGTAAAGTATAAGATCTTTATGAAGCGATCCCTTGCCCGCTGATTTTGCCATAGTTAACTCCTTTTAAACCTATAATATAATATTAATAAATACACAGAAAAGAAAGTACTCCCTGTTTCTTTTCTGTGTTTACATATTACTGTAATTTAATTTTAACGTTTGGTAATGCAGCTTCAAGTGTTAGTTCGTGACCCATACGCAACACAGTAAATTTTATATTTTCTCCACCTTTGAGTGATTTAGTATAGTTTAAAATGTTCAAATAATTTTGTTCCTCGCCAGTCAGAATATGAGGTCCAATTGCTAAAATCACATCACCGCCTAGAATAACAGGAGAATCATCAATCACTGCAGGGATCACACCACCTTTAAGCCCTAATTTCTCAGCAAAGCTTTGTGTTGCTACTTTTTCAATTAATAAACCAGCGCGTTGCGGAACATTTAGTGCTGCAGCCATTACCGGAGTAAGAAAACTATACTCAATACCAAACCAGATCATCGGCTGATCGATAAGAATATTTTTAACCATTTCAGTACTAGCTGCAAAGCCAAGCCCTTCATTACCACCAGATTGAGATTGTATATAACTTACAACACCGATTAATTCACCATTCGATAAAAAAAGCGGTCCACCCGAATTGCCCTGATTAATTGCTGCATCCGTTTGAATAAACTCAATTTCATTAAAACTTGGATGGTTATAGATACGACGACCACTTAGATGGCCAACAGTTAACGTGTGTTCTAGCCCATAAGGAGTCCCAATTACAAATACTTCATTGCCAATTTTTGCTTTATTAGAATCACCCAATTTAACAAATGGAAAATCTTTGTCGTTTGTAATTAATTTAATTAAGGCGATATCTGCTGCTTGAAAACTAGCTATCACTTTAGCTTTATACTCACCACGGTTTTTAACATTAACTGTTAACTCATCTGCACTATTTACAACATGTGCTGCGGTTAAGATTAACCCTTCTTTGTTAATAAGCGTTCCAGTGCCTAAACTACTCGCTGTTTTCGTTACAAGTTGATTTGCTTCAGCCCTCACCTCTTGAGTGTCTGAGTAAATTATGACGACTGACTTATCAAGTTTGTTATAAAGTGAGCTGTAATCTTTAGCAAAAAGCGAACAAGAAAAAATTAAAAGTAAAAATATGAATTGTTTAAACACTGTCGTTCCTTCATGTGTACTTGAGTATGTGATACTTATTTTGAATTTAAATTGAAAAAAGTAAATAAAAAAGCTTAATTTTTAATAAATTAGCAGTGGGTGCCAGTGATGTTCAAACACCCACTTAAATTGCTAAAGGCTACTCGGGTAGTCAACTCCCAACCAAGCTTTAAATAAATGCTTCTGTAATCTGGTTGGATTTTCCACTAAGCTGATACTTTTTGCTTTATTTGCTTTTTTGCTCAACGTCAGTTGTGTCGTATGGATTTCATCACGACGAAAATAACTAATTTCTAATGTATCACCTGTTTTAAAGCGCTTGATATAGTTATCAAACGATTCACTGATACGCTTACCATTGATTGCAAAAACGATATCACCGGGAGTGAGGCCCGCATGCCACGCAGCACCATTGCGTTTCACTCTTTCTAAAAACAATTGGCCGTTTTTATAATTACCGCTCATTTCAGCTTGCGGTTGAAATTTAACCCCTTTGGGGTAATCAAAAACCAGACCAACAGATTGCAACATTGCTTCAAAATTGAGTTCAGCTGGTGAATCTACATTTTGCTGCCACCAGTTTGCATAATCCTTGCCTGATACAGCCTTTAAGATTTGTTTTACATCATCACTTGTAAACCCTTGAGGTAATGGGAAGTCTTTATAAAGTGCCTTATGAACATCTCGATAACTCACCTTCCCTTTACTTTCTTCAATAAGCTTTGCATCAAGTGCCCATGAAATAAGCGCACCTTCACTGTAGATATTAGTTGAGTAATTAATATCGTGATCGCCGCCTTGGTTAATCCATTTATCAAAGCTTGTTTCACTTGCTGATTGAATTTCGCGTCCTGGACGCGCTAAATGTTTATTAATATTACGTGATAAGCCTTTAAAATATTCTTTAAGGGTTATAATGCCACCCCGGATGAGTAATAAATCATCGAAATAACTTGTAGACCCCTCAGCAATCCATAACAAATCAGTGTAGTTATGACCGATATAATTGTAGGGAGTTAAACCTTGAGGTCGGTAACCCTTCACATTCCACGTATGAACAAATTCATGAGATGCAGTCGTGATAAATCCGATGTAATCATCACGCTCTAAAAATGAATCACGTTGTCTTTGGATTATTGTTGAATTTAAATGCTCTGTTGCGCCACGCGCACCGCTAGTAGCGTGAACCATAAAAACATAGCGCTTGTAAGGGTATGCATGCCAAATATCAGCGCCTGTTTTAACTAGTTTTTTCAAATCAGCAATCATTTGATCAGTATCGTAATTACCTTCTCCCCAAATTACCAATTCATAATCTCGGCCATCAACTTGCCATTTGAACAGTTTATTAATGCCAGTCTCAATCGGTGAATCAACCAAGACATCATAGTTTTCAGCGATAAATTGGTGCGGATGTTCTCCTGTTTCAAGTCCGGATACACTCCGCCAATCTTTCGGTACATTTAAATCTACTACGATACTTTCTTGACGATAGTCTTCAGCAAACATAAAAAAGCCAGATGCATCGATAAAAGCATGGCTGTCGTCAATATGACGAGAACGCATAGCAAGTTCATTTGCATAGACTTCATAAGAAATATTTACTGTTGATGAAGGATCGGCATTAATTTGCCATGTATTGGAATCAATCTTTTGCCAATTGAGCGGATTACCTGTCGCATCTTTCGCATCAAATAAACGTATGCCATTGGCCATATCTAATATTTCGTAACGGCCTGTGCGCCATGAAGGCAGTGAAATATTTAACTTTTCATTCCCTGCGGGGAAAGTAGCAGTTACTTTTCCAAGATGATGTTCCCCATTTTCGATTGAAAGTTGGTATTTAACATCCGCAATGAGTGAAGAACTAAAGCTAATTGCGCCTAAGATTAATGAAGAAAATAATGCTTTCATATTGATACACTGGAAGGAAATTTTACGAACAGTAACAATTATATAATTACAGTGCCAGTTTTAGCGATTAAAACAAGAAAACACACTATCATTAAACTAAGTAATAATTATGGTCGAAATTAGCAAAACATTAATATAAACTTTAAGCGCAATAAAGAAATAGGTAAAAGTCACGGTGTCTCAGCAAGTTAGTATTTTACGCACAAAATTAGATTCAGCGATCAAAGGCCGCAAACAAGTCGAACACGCTTATAAAGTTCAAATAGATTATTTAACCCAATTTATCGCTAAATTATCACTTGTTTGTAAAGGCTTAGATCTTGAATTAGATAACCGTCTGGCTAAGTACCGCAGTACAATTCAAAAAGGCGTTGATTACGAACAATTAGTGCCATTATTGGATGAAATTTCCAAACTATTTAAAGAACAAGCTGCTCGCGCTGAGTCCAATTTAAGCGCATTGCACCAAAGCGTTGAAAGTGCAGGCAAAAAATTACAGCGTAAACAAGGTCTTCCAGATGACTTACGTCGTAATCTACGCACCTTATTAACGTCAGACCTAGAGAGCGTCAAAACTACTACTGAATTCATCCCAGTGCTCACTAGGTTAGTTGAGATATACCACTTGGTACTTGAAAAAAAAGTAGCCGGTAATAGTGATTCCACTTCGATTGAATCAAAAGAATTAGCACAAGAATTACAAAATTTAATTAGTGAACTCGCTTTTGAAGGCGACAGTGGTCAACGCATTGACGCGATTAAGCAACGAATCAGTTCGGAGTTCAATCTTTCGGCTTTACTAGAATGCTGTGTTGAAATTATTCGTATTATTGTAGAAACCATTTCACAAGAACGTGCTTCCGCACAAAAGTTTTTATTTGCAATCAACGAAACCTTGTCGTTACTTCAAGCTTCATTAATGGAGTCAGTTAAGCGTTCAAGTAAAATTAATTTGCAAATGGAAAACTTGAATAAGCAGATCCAAGATAAAATGAACAATATCAGCCAAGAGGTTGATGAAGCTCAGAACATCACAACGTTAAAGCAGTTAATCGCTGAAAAAATGGAATCTCTCACTTGTGATTTAGCTGCCAAAGAAAAGTTAGAGCAACTTGAACGCGAAGAACTCGTAAAAACATTGCGTGAAATGGGTGATCGAGTAAATAAACTCGAGAAAGAAACAGAACATTATCAAGAGCGTCTTGCCGAACAACGTTTCAAAAGTTTACAAGATAGCTTAACCCAATTGCCAAACCGCGCCGCGTTTGATGAACGTTTTGCGCTTGAGTACAACACCTTTAAACGTGACTATCATGATCTCTGTATCGTTGTTGCTGACATTGATCACTTTAAACATATTAATGATAATTACGGTCACAGTGCAGGTGATAAAACACTACAAGTTGTTGCTAAAGCACTGAAAAAAGCAATCAGAGTGACAGATTTTATCGCACGCTTTGGTGGTGAAGAATTTGTGTTAATTATGCCACACAGTAAATTAGAACAAATCAGTGTACCACTTGAGAAACTAAGGCGTTCAATTAAAGCCATTCCATTTAAATTTAAGCAAAAATCAGTAACCATCACCATTTCGTTTGGGGCAACTCAGATTAAACAATCTGATTCAATGCAAGAAGCGTTTGATCGTGCCGATGAAGCGCTTTATGAAGCCAAAAATACAGGTCGCGATCGTATCGTTCTTAAAAAATAACTTGTTTAGTCTCCAAGAAAAACTATATTTAAATTAAGTGCTTATTGATACAAGATTAATAAGCACTTTGTTTTTATAGTTTTAGTCGTACAAGGAGACGCCTATGCAAGTACAGATCAATCCATCTGGAGCACTAGATTTACTTTCCCAACTTGAAGTAGAGGCACTAAAACGCTCTTCTACCAGTGAAGTCTATCGTCTATTTCGTAATTGCTCACTAGCAGTATTAAACGTAGGTAGTCATACAGATTCTAGCTCTGAAATTTATGATAAATATCAAGACTTCGATATTAATCTTATTTGTCGTGAGCGCGGCATTAAAGTTGAATTACTTAACCCACCTGAACATGCCTTTGTCGATGGCAAAATTATCAATGGTATTAACGAACATTTGTTAGCTGTAATACGCGACATCTTATTTATTAAAGATAAATACCAAGATGGCAAACTTAACCTGACAAGTGCCTCACACATCACACATGTTGTGTTTGATATGCTTCGAAATGCTCGAGCGTTAAAACCAAGTGAAGACCCGAATATGATCGTCTGTTGGGGCGGTCACTCTATCAAAGAGCCTGAATACAAATACACCAAAGAAGTTGGTTATCAGCTTGGTTTAAGACATTTCAATATTTGTACTGGTTGTGGCCCAGGTGCAATGAAAGGTCCTATGAAAGGGGCAACGATAGGCCATGCTAAACAACGTTTTACAGATAACCGATATTTAGGTCTAACAGAGCCAAGTATTATTGCTGCAGAACCACCAAACCCTATTGTTAATCAGTTAGTCATTCTTCCTGACATTGAAAAGCGTTTAGAAGCGTTTGTTAGAACTGCACATGGTATAATCATCTTTCCAGGTGGCGCTGGTACCGCTGAAGAGTTGTTATACCTTTTAGGTATTTTACTTCACCCTGATAACCAGAAGCAGGTGCTGCCGGTTGTCTTAACAGGGCCAGAGTCTGCTAGAGCTTATTTTGATGAGCTTGTTAAATTTGTAAAAGATACTTTAGGTGAGGAAGCGCTATCTAAGTTTAAAGTCATTATTGATGATCCTGAGGCAGTAGGTAAATATTTCGCTCAGAGCATGCCGCAAGTGCGCGAATACCGAAAAGAACGAGGTGACGCGTATCACTTCAATTGGTCATTAAAAATTGAGCCCGAGTTCCAGCTACCTTTTTATCCTACACATGAAAATATGGCCAATTTAAACCTCGAAATAAAACAACCCACAGAGCAATTAGCGGCAAATTTAAGACGTGCTTTTTCCGGAATTGTAGCTGGTAATGTAAAAGACGAAGGAATTAAAGCGATTAAACGCCATGGCGTATTCTCACTATCAGGTGACACATCGTTAATGTTGAAGATGGATACCTTACTAAGTGCCTTTGTTGCCCAAGGTAGAATGAAATTACCAGGCTCTGTGTATACACCTTGTTATAAAATAGAGACTTAAGTTTTTTCCTAAACCAATGTAAAATGGCGCTAAATTGCGCCATTTTTTGTGTTAGATAAATAACACACTGTTAGTTTAGGTTTCCAATGACAACTCACCTACTTTTGATCGATGCATTAAACTTAATTCGACGTGTTTATGCCGTGGATAGTCAACAATCTGGTGAGAATGATCAGTTAGCGTTAAAAAATACTTTTTTCCGTGTTCAAAATGCGGCTAGGAAACTGATAAACCAAACCAAAGCAACACACGCAATCGTTGTTTTCGATGGTGATCATAGTTGGCGTTATCACTATTATCCCGAATATAAAAAATCACGTAAACCTATGCCCTCTCCTTTAGCAAAAGGCTTATCAGAACTCTATAACGCCTTTTCAAGTCTAGGTATTAGCGTCTATCAACCTCAGCATGATGAAGCAGATGACGTTATTGCAACTTTAGCTACTAAAGCCGCACAAAGTCAGATAAGTTGCACCATTGTCTCTACTGACAAAGGTTTTTTACCCTTGTTAAGTCAACATATTGCGGTATACGATTATTTTAAAAGTACCTATATAGATATCGCTGATGTAAAAAATAAGTTCTCAGTTGCTCATCATCAGCTTATAGACTACTGGGCGTTGAATGGTGATAAGACCAATGACATACCGGGCGTTGCTGGCATTGGTAAACAAGGTGCCATAAACTTACTTACACATTATGACAATGTTGAGTCTGCTCTTCAGTGCAGTTCACCTCCAGATGAGTTAAAGCGTGTAATGAACAAGTTGAATAACAACCAAGAAGAATATATTCGTGCTAAGCTATTGGTTAGTTTACGCCAAGATATTCACCTTGGTTTCAGTTTAAAGGCATTACGTTTACCAAATTAAAATGAATAATAAGATTTTTAAATATATCGTCTTAGGACTGGGTCTTTATGCAATTGCAGCTGGTTTAGTTATCAATTTTTATAAAGATGACCCGCAAGGCATGTTCTGGCAAGATCGTGAATCCTTCAATAAACGTTATCTCAGTAAGCTTAAAGTGGATGACCCTGTCTTTTTAGATCAAGTGTTTAATAATCTTGGTTCCCCAGACCTTACTTTTGCGAAACGTTCAGGCGATGATGTTTTTCAAATAATCTACTATCGTACACAACATGAACATTCTGACGGCATTACAACCAAGGATGAATGTACAGGCATGTTTTTTAAAAATGAACAACTTGTTGCTTGGGGACCTGGCGCAGAAATTGCGTATGATAAAGTGAACTAAATTAAATTTGACGGATGTATGAGTGACACCAAGCGAACAACTAAACAACTGCCTTAACAGTGTTGAAACGTTATTTAACCTGTATAAAGATAAAAAAAATTGGGATCGTGTTTACCCGCAACTTGTCAGTTCTGCTACCCAAATTGAATCCATTTTTAATACAAATCAACAGTTAGCTTTCGCTTATTTTAATGCGTATGATGCACAACGTGACTATGCGTCTAACTTATTAATGCGTCAGAGTTTCATTATTTGTTTTATCGCTCAACTTTCTGGCTTAAACCGTATTGCAATGGTCAAGCTCATTCAATCTGCTATTTCGCAGCTAATCACCATCAGAGACATATTAAATACCGTTAGTCATGGTAAAAAGTTAACGGTTGACCAGCGTAATGCATATCAACAGCGCTTTAGGCAAAGCTATGTATTATTTAAATCTCATTTAAATAAATTGCCTTTAATTCAAACTCAACTAACTAGTGCAATCAAACAGCGCCCTTGTTATTCCCAGCACTATGCCATTATTCACTTGGCATATTCACTGGCAAAGCAAATTACACCCACAAAAAATTATAAAGGGTTAAGTTTACGTAATTCACTTGCTCATATTTACCTGAACACAAAACAGGCCTATGACAACTCGTTACTAGTGCGTTTAGCTTCAATTTTCAATACCCCCTTACCGGGAGAGTCGCTCTATTTTGAAGGCAATAAATATTTGGTGCTGGGCTCAATCACAAATAAAAAACTTTTATGCTACGACCAAGTTAATAATACCCACACAGAACTTAACAATTCACTTTCGGTAATTGACAATGGATTAACCATTTCCAAACATGATTCAGCTTTTTATAATACTTGGTCAAAATTGCCTGAGCTCAAAAACGTTGTATCTAAACCTTTTGTCGACGAGTATTTCTCACGCAATGATTTAAACGCTATTAGAAAAGCAACCGACCTAAGTATGGGCAAATTATTAAATGAATTAAATAAAAACCCCAATGCACATGCCCTTGTAATGAATTTAAGTGATCGCGTATGCGATAAACCCATTAATGATATTCGTCATGCAATTGCATTATTGGGAGTCGAACAACTCCCTGATCTGTTAGAAAACCAACAATTGATGCAGCGATTGAGTGCCATGGGAAAGGTGAACTGGTATACAGTTGAGAGCCGTCTAACAACCTTAGTAAAATTTATCGAATATTATAAAACCATTGATGTTCACTTCCCTTGCCAAAAACTTATTAATTATGCACTTAAATACATTGCTTTTTATTTAAAGTTACACCCTTATGGTCTTATTCTATCAACGGATACACGCTTGCCTAATGCCCGTGTAAATAAAATAGATACATTATTAAACTTTTATACGTTTCAAAAAGTGGTTATGCCTGATGTAATCAAAACCAATCCATTTTATCAGATTAGTACTGCTGATTTTGATATGAATAATGCATCACCTATGCAAAGTGCGTGTTTTTTGCATTTAGTCTTGATAAACGCAGTATTTTTGGGACAACACCTCACCGACCTGCCAGCACATTTAAAACAACAGCTAAATATTGCTACAACTCAACTTAACATAGAAAATTTAGATAATTATTTAGACAATTTATTAGACATTAGTCCTGTAAATAGCCTTTTCTAACATCTTATCGCGTCATTTATCGGTGTTTTGTGGATTATTTTTGAGAAAATTGCTATAAATGACCGTTGAATAATAATACGAGATGACATAAATAACTAATCAGTTAATACGAATGTCATATTCGTTCTAAACAATCTCACGTACTACCATACCCAGTCGGGTATATAGATTCAGTTAAAGGAAAATTTAATGTCTAAGCAAACCATTACGGTTATTAAAGGCGATGGTATCGGTCCAAGCATCATTGATTCAGCGCTTGAGATCTTAAATGCAGTTGGTTGCGATTTTGAATATGAATTTGTTGATGCTGGTCTAACAGCGCTTGAAAATACAGGTGAACTTTTACCTCAAGCAACGTTAGAAGCAATCGAACGAAATAAAATCACTTTAAAAGGCCCACTTACAACTCCTGTTGGTGAAGGCTTTACTTCAATTAACGTGACATTACGTAAAAAATTCAACTTGTACGCAAACGTCCGTCCTGTTAAGTCGTTTGAAGGCACTAAAGCACGTTATGATGATATTGATATCATCACTATCCGTGAAAATACACAAGGTATGTACTCTGGCCTTGGTCAAGTAGTATCAGAAGATGGTTCTGAAGCAGAAGCAATGTCAAAAATCACTCGTGAAGGTGCTGAGAAAATTGTTACATTTGCGTATGAGCTTGCTAAACGTGAAGGCCGTAAAAAAGTAACGGCTGTTCATAAAGCAAACATCCTTAAATCAACATCAGGACTGTTCTTAAAAGTTGCACGAGAAGTAGGTGAACGCTACCCTGAAATTGAATCAGCTGAAATGATTGTTGACGCAACTTGTATGAAGCTAGTGATGAACCCTGAAGAATTTGATGTAATGGTTACGACTAACCTATTCGGTGATATTCTTTCTGATTTATGTGCTGGACTTGTTGGTGGCTTAGGTATGGCGCCAGGCGCAAATATCGGTCAAGATGCAGCAATTTTTGAAGCAGTACACGGTAGTGCGCCAGATATTGCTGGTAAAAACCTTGCAAACCCAACATCTGTAATTTTAGCATCTATTCAAATGCTTGAGTATTTAGGTGAAGCAGATAAAGCTGAACGTATCCGTAATGCAATTGCCCATGTTATTAAAACAGGTGATCGCACCACACGCGACTTAGGTGGTAGCCACGGTACCACTGACTTTACACAAGCTGTTATCGAAGCTTTATAAAATCGTAAAAGGTGACTTAGGTCACCTTTTTTTATCGCATTTTCTTGCCTTTTATCTCTGCCATTTTAGACTACTCTCGCTGACAATCAGTAAATGAGGACACAATGAAACTAATAAAATCTGCCTTAACTGTTGCATTAAGCATGGCTGCTACTGCAACATTTGCAAATGAGACACTTACGCTCGAAGACCTAACCAAAATTCAATCAGTTGGACAAACAGCTATCAGCCCTGATGGTGATTCTGTAGCATTTACCCGTTCGGTACCACGTGAAATTTATGTTGAAAAAGATGGTTTTAATTACAGTGAACTTTACTTAACAAATGCTAAAGGCAATGAACGCCCTTTTATCACTGGTAAGGTTAATATCTCAAGTCTTGAGTATTCTGCTGACGGTAAATTTGTCTATTTTTTAGCTAAATTTAAAGAAGATAAATTTAGAACAATTTATCGTATTCCTGTTGATGGTGGTCAATGGCAAAAAGTTATCGCGCTTAAAGGTACTTCAATCTCATCTTATGATTTAAGCCCAGATAACAAAAAAATCGCTATTATTGCAAAACCAGCTAAACCTAAAACAGATAAAGAGTTAGCAAAATTAGGCTTTAAAGCCGAGACTTACGAACTTGGTTTAACAACAGCTGAATTAATGGTTATTGATTTAGCAATAAACGAAGACGCCGTTAAATTAGATGGCTTAGCAATCGACCAGTATGTGAGCGATGTAAACTGGTCAAGTGATGCTCAAAAGCTGCTTGTTAAAACGCAACCAAGCGCACTTATTGATGATAAGTACATGAAGTCAACTTGGCATATCTATGACCTAACAAATAATAAAGTCGTTACCTCGTTTGCTACTGAAGGAAAACTAGGTGCTGCTGAATTTTCTGCAAATGGCAAATATGTTGCTATTCTTGGAGCAGAAGATAAACACGATCCTGCGACAGGTCGATTATACCTAGCTAATACTGAAACAGGTAAAATTGAAAACTGGTTACCAAATTTTGCTGGCCATATCAGCGATTTTGAATGGGCAAATAAATCAAATACCCTTCACTTTGTTGCACAAATTGATACAGAAAGCTTTATCGCAACTATCAAGCCAGGATCGAGTAAATACAAAACGAAACTTAAGCGCGGTAAATTAATTGCCGGACGTTTATCAATTTCTGATTCTGATAAGACAGTCGCTTTTTCTGGTCACTCACGTAAACACCCATCTGAAGCATTTATGCTTCGTGGCAAAAAAGAAATTCGCGTATCAAACTCAAATAATTGGCTAAATGACAAGCGTTTAGCAAAACAAGAAACGATATCATTTAACGCGGAAGATGGTACGCGATTAGATGGCGTACTTGTTTACCCTCTAGACTATCAAGAAGGTACTCAATATCCGCTTATTATGTCGGTACACGGTGGCCCTGAAAGTCACGACAAAGACGGTTGGGTAACTAACTACTCACGTCCAGGTCAAGTTGCAGCTGCCCGCGGTTACGCTGTATTTTACCCTAACTATCGCGGTTCAACCGGTAAAGGTGTTGATTATTCTAAACTAGGTCAAAATGACTACGCAGGGGAAGAGTTCAATGACCTTGTTCGCTTTAAACAACACCTTGTAGATAAAGGCCTAGTTGATACTAAACGTGTAGGTATTACTGGTGGTTCATACGGTGGTTATGCGTCTGCATGGGCTGCAACAAAACTGACTGAACACTTTGCTACTTCAGTAATGTTTGTTGGTGTAACTAACCAATTATCTAAGTTTGGTACAACCGATATTTCGAATGAGATGCACTTGGTACACGCTCGCTCATACCCATGGGATAAATGGCAGTGGTATTTAGAACGCTCACCAATTTATTGGGCTGGACAGTCTAAAACACCATTACTTATTATGCACGGGAAAGACGACCCGCGTGTTCACCCAGCACAATCAATGGAGCTCTATCGTTACATGAAGGTGCAAGGTAAAGACGTTCGTCTTATTTACTACCCAGGTGAAGGTCATGGTAATAAACGTATGGCTGCAAAGTATGATTATAGTCTACGTCTAATGCGCTGGATGGATAACTATTTACTTGAAGGTAAATCAGAAATGCCAGAGTATAAAATTGACCATGCAGCTAAGTTAAAAGCTAAAAAAGAAAGCAAATAACCATTCAAAAAAAAGGCCCATCTGGGCCTTTTTTTATTTTATATAAATATAAATTTTTACATCCGTAAATAAGACAAAACCAACCCAAATTGCATGCAATGTTAAATAAACGCATTAATATTCCCTTTTTAATTAACCAAACCATATAAAATGACATTTTCAATTTTTATTTTGAAAATATTAAATTATTTATGTCTTTTGCTTGATTCACCGTTGACAATACTTAACAAAAATAATACAAATACGTTAATATTTTTTTAGAGCAATTTTAATGACAATTATCTTAATTCTAACAGTCTTCGTCCTGGTCTTACTTAAGTCACCAGCGGGGAGCTATTAGTAATTTTTGTCATAATAAATTAATAAGCCCCCGCAATAAGCGGGGGTTTTTTTTATCTACTGCACAGAGGAATGAGGATGGACAGTAATAAAATGTCTGGTGCTGAACTGGTTGTTCAAGCATTAAAAGCATTAAAGGTTAAATATATTTTTGGTTACCCCGGTGGCAGCGTATTGGATATTTACGATGCCTTGTTCGCCGAAAATGAACTTGATCATATTTTAGTGCGTCACGAACAAGCTGCGACCCATATGGCCGATGGATTTGCTCGTGCTACAGGTGAAGTTGGTGTTGTATTGGCAACATCTGGACCCGGGGCAACAAACTGTGTTACCGGCATTGCAACTGCATACATGGACTCAATACCAATGGTTGTGTTATCAGGCCAAGTTCCGACAAATCTAATTGGTGACGATGCATTCCAAGAAACCGATATTGTGGGGTGTTCTCGCCCAATAGTAAAACATAGTTTTAATTGTCGTGACGCTGAAAAGATCCCTGAAACACTTGCAAAAGCATTTTACTTAGCCGCATCAGGTAGACCTGGTCCTGTAGTAGTTGAATTACCAAAAGACATTCTTAACCCCGCGCTTTCGTTTGATTATATTATGCCAGACGATATTGCGATGCGCTCTTATAGTCCAAATACTAAAGGTCATCCAAAGCAAATTAAAAAAGCAGCTAATGCTATTTTAAACGCAAAACGCTTAGTCATCTATTCAGGTGGCGGCGTTGTATTATCAGATACATCTGAACAATTAACCAACTTAGTTGAGAAACTTAACGCCCCTTGCACGAATACATTAATGGGTTTAGGCGGTATCCCTGGTACACACCCTAACTTTATCGGCATGCTGGGAATGCACGGTAACCTAGAAGCGAACAAGGCAATGGCTAACGCAGATGTAATTCTCGCTTTAGGTGCCCGTTTTGATGACCGTGTTACTAATAATGTTAAAAAATTCTGTCCGAATGCCACAATCGTTCAAGTTGATGTCGATCCAACATCAATCTCGAAAACGATTCACTGCCATATTCCAGTTGTTGGCGATCTAGCAACCGTATTTGAACAGTTACAAGCTGCTATTAATAAAAGTGATATTCAAATCGATCGTGCTGCGCAGGAAGATTGGTGGCGTCAAATCAATAATTGGCGGGAACAACGTTGTTTAAGTTTTGACAGCGAGGACAAAAAAATCAAACCACAAGCTGCTATTCAAGCTTTATATAAGGTTACTAACGGTGATGCCTATATCAGTTCAGATGTAGGACAGCATCAAATGTTTGCTGCACAATATTACCCTTTTGATAAACCACGCCAATGGATTAACTCTGGCGGCCTCGGCACGATGGGTTTTGGATTTCCTGCAGCCATGGGTGTTAAGCTTGCCTTCCCTGAAAAAGAATCTGTTTGTGTTACAGGTGATGGGTCAATTCAAATGAATATTCAAGAATTATCAACCTGCATGCAATATGGTTTACCGGTAAAAATTGTGTCTTTGAATAACCGCTCGCTAGGTATGGTTCGCCAATGGCAAGATATGATTTATTCAGGTCGACACTCATGTTCTTACATGGAGTCATTACCTGACTTTGTTAAATTAGCAGAGAGTTACGGTCATGTAGGGGTGCGAATAGACCATCCAAGCGAGCTTGAAGAAAAACTAAAAGAAGCCTTTGCGCATAAAGACCGCCTTGTATTTATAGATATTAATGTTGATGAATCTGAACATGTATACCCAATGCAAATTCGACATGGGGCAGTAGACGATATGTGGTTAAAGAAAGGAGTAAAAGCATAATGCGTCATATTTTAAGTATTTTGTTAGAAAACGAACCAGGTGCCCTTTCTCGTATCGTTGGTCTATTTTCTCAACGCGCCTATAACATTGATAGTTTGACTGTTGGTCCAACCGATGATGATTCATTATCACGTATTACAATTACAACCACAGGGAACGACCGTATTCTTGAACAAATCACTAAGCAGGTGAATAAACTTGTCGATGTGCATAAGGTTATCGATCTTAGTGATGCGAGCCATATAGAACGTGAGTTATTGTTAGTTAAAGTAATGGCGCATGAAGAAAAAACGCGTGCAGCGGTTACGCGTGTGGTTGATATTTTTGGTGCAGCTATTTTGGATATGGGTAAAACAACTTACACACTGCAACTTGTAGGTGCTGTCGATAAGCTTGCCTCATTTATTGATACATTAAAAAATGAGACTGAGGTTATTGAAGTTGTTCGTTCTGGAGCTGTTGGTTTAAGTCGTGGTGATAAAGCATTACGACCAAAGTAAATCACAGGAAATAAAAAAGGAGCTTTTAGCTCCTTTTTAAAGTTATTAAAATGATAACTTTAGTAATTAGTTACAGCTGTCTTTAAGACCTTTACCCGCTTTAAAAGTTGGGATGTTAGCTGCAGCGATTTGAATTTCTTCACCAGTTTGTGGGTTACGGCCAGTACGTGCTGCACGTGCTTTTACAGAGAATGTACCGAAACCAACTAGCGCAACTGAGTTACCGTCTTTTAATGATGTAGACACTGCACCAGTGAATGCGTCTAATGCGCGAGCTGCTGCTGCTTTAGAAATTTCTGCGTCCGCAGCGATTTTTTCAACTAATTGTGCTTTGTTCATTATAGATTCCTATCTTTATTATTTTGCCTTTGCAGACCCTATAGTTATGCATTTTTCCTAGCTTGGCAATACGTATTTGCTATTTTTTAAGCAAAAAAATCAAAAAAAGTGATATTAAGTTGGTAATTTAGTGATCTTAAAAAAAATAAACGCTCAAAGTGCCTGTTGCTCTGGCTTCAGCAGCAATTGAAACGCTAAATAACACAATAATAAGCTAGCTACAGGTGAAAGCAGCAAGCTTAAAAGCATGCCATATTGCGCAAAGAAATATCCGATTTCCACAATTTACATCCCAATTTCACATTGATTTATACATTAGTCGTTATCAATTTAAAAAAGGTTGTAAATATTATTAATATTTTAATGTTTTGACCTATTGGCCCCTGATAAGAGCAAAAATAGTATTCTTTAACTGTTTAATTGGATAAACGCTTTATCCTATCTTTTAATTCACATTTTCATTTTAAAAAAGGAGTTATTATGCTTTGCATTTTGCAAAATGCGGTATCCGTTTAAAATTAATTCATTTAAAACAGTTTGTTAGTGTAGGAATGCAATTTGCTTTTGAAAGTTAATAAACCAGCGAGGAAATTCCTATGTCTCAGTTAAGTGTTACCCTACAAAATAATAAACTGGTCAATAACAACTGGTATAGCATTCATATTGAAGACTTTAAATTATCAACAACAGTGACTCGCTATACAAATTCTGAGTTCGATATTTTAATTTGGGGTGATGTTTCTTACAAACATGTAGATAAAACAATAATTCTAGATTTATTATCAAACAATTTTACATCCTACTGTGGCAGAAGCTGGATTTTAATTAACAAAATAGCCAAATCGATATACTGTGCTGCTGATAAATATGGCTCCTTCCCCGTGTTACTATATAAAGATAGTAAACACACCCTATTAGCTAGTTCACGTACGGCACTTCAAACCAGCTTAGAGTCTCCTTTGCAATTCAATAAATCTGCTATGCGTGAAATTATCTCACTAGGACAATTGTTTGACACCAGCTCTATTATCGAAAATACAACGCACATTACTGGCAGCACACTATGTAGTATAGAGGTAAATAGCGGTAAACATACGATTAAAAAGACATTCAACCGTCTTGTAACTAATACCTCTTCTCATAGCTACAAAGATGCGAAAGAAGCCTTAATAGAATCAGTTAGAAACTGTCTAAAAGCAGACAATAACACTCTTATATCACTTTCTGGTGGACTAGATTCGCGTGCAATTTTAGCGGTATGCGACTTACTAAACTTAAAACCAGATGCCCTATGTTATGGTGTTGCTAATAGTACAGATGTCTCTTACGCAAAAGCCCTGGCAAATGCCTGTGGTTTAACACTTTTTCATCCAACTAGTTTTAAAACAAATTTATCACATTCAACCATTGAACGTGTTAGTAAAGCGAGTATGGGTGAAGTACCCTTTCATCATGCTCATGCCCTCATTGATGAAGAAATAGTTATATATACAATGGGTAGAAGTTTAGTGACAGGCACAGGTGCTGAAACATATAGAGCGTTTTACTATGATAGAGGAATGCCTGGGTTTAGTTTATTTGATTTTAAGGCCCTTAATACATGGACAATTCCACGCATAAAGCGTTATATAAAAGAAGAATTAATCAAACAAACCCACCCCATACTAGCATCATTGATATCTGAAAGTACGCTTTTGAATAGAATAGAGTCTGTCTTCGAAAATTCAATCAATTCCGGATTGCCTGCTACTAAGCAAGCAGACATATTTTACTTAACAGCTCGGTGCCAGAGGATGGTGGTAGCAGGTCAGCAATTGCTTGATAGCTACTATAACCGTATGCATCCTTTTTTAAATGATGATGTAGTTAACACAATGCTTAACCTTCCTGCGGGCTTAAAATTGCATAGTAAATTTCATCGAAAATTTATTGAAGATGTATCACCGAAACTTGCTAAGTTGCCTTGGGATAAAACACAGCAGCCGTTAAATAAAGGACTTAGCTTCACTGCTACATACCCTGGATTAGCAAGTAAACTTAGATTAAATGCCAAATTTGGTAAACAAACAAAACCAATGTACCAATATAATTACTCAGGATTAAACATGAGATTGTTAGATCAGACTCTAAGTTTAATTTCAGAGAATGAAAATGAGACAAGTAAGTTACGAGAGCAAATAAAATCACATAATTTAGAACACTATATCATTGGTTTTGGTCTAGTTTGGTTGAATTTAAACCCTAAATTTCAATATCAAAAAGCTGGTTAATAAATTTAGTTTACCTTGTTCAATATGTATTAAGATAAATGGTTATATATATTTCACATTTAATGCAAATGTGAAATATACAACCGTATTTTATATACCATTACTAACGCAGTTAGGTTTGTTGTTCAACTTGTATCAGAATTTAAATTCTGTATCGATTTGTTTAATATCACACAAAGTATGATGTGTTCTTTAAGCTTTTAGAAAAATAGATTAAATAATGGTAAATCTGCGATTATTGATATGTGTTTATTTGAATTATTTTGAATTTTGAAATAATCAAAATACCCTATAGCCTCTTTAACCGTCATTAAAATACCAGAACATTGACTACAATGTTTAAACGATAAATCGTTGGTTTTGTATTGTTTAAGAATATTAAAACACTGCGGGCAAGCATGAGTCGTGCATGTCCCTGTATTCTCTTGTATTAGCATATCAAACTCGGCACAACTAAATTTACTGCTATAACTTAAAGCTGCCCAGTGTGTTTTCGGTAGGAATGAAACACCACATTCACATCCCAAACCAACTTCCCCATAACCTTGCCACATTTTTAATTCATTTCCACAAATACACTTCATATTAAATTCTCCCAATGAATTTAATAGAGTACGTTGAATATTGTTTTGGACTATTAATAAATGAAAAGTGGCGTAAATAAATGAAAAAAGGTATTACGCCCATGTATCTATATGTTCGTCATCAGAGTCGGGGGTAAGGTTTTCTTTTTTTATTTCTTCTTTTTGTTTCTTTAAATCATAGAGTGTCGTTTCGTTTTTCTTTAAACGAATTTTTGTAGTCTTATTATCGCTTACACCAGCGACAAATAGTGTCGATTTTTCTACCGGGGTAACAAAATTAATCCTAGGCAGAAAAGGCGTTAAAATATCCACATTTGCCTCCTGTTTTCTTTTAATTATTTATCGACCGTTTTTGACTTTTCATTAAAGCAATCAGTTTTTTATTAAGTTGTGTTTGTTTAGTTTATAGCCAATTCATACCTGAGCAACAACCATTTATGTTAACCATGTTACAAAGAGAATGGTTTCGGCTTTTACACAACAAAAAGCACTTTAAAACCTTAAAATACCAAGCTTTACTTGTATATACAGGCCTATACAAGCAAGATTTTGTTAAAAACATTAAAAACACAAAGCACTGTTTTTAAAGCTTTTATTTATTTTGAAATATATTATTCACAATTTTCACTCACAATTGAATTGCAATTACCAAAAAATGATGTTTTCCTATAAGCACATAAGCCAAAAGATGCTGGCTTTAAACTAATTATTAAGGTTTTAATCATGCTAAATACTCTGAACACTATTCATCACCATCATATAACGGAATAGCTTTCAGGTATTTCGCTGGAGGGCTATTCCGATAACGTGTCCTCTGGCTAAGCTTCTAAAAAAAGCCCGAGGACAACCTCGGGCTTTTTTATAGCCCAAAATAAATTTATTGAATTTTAGAATTAATTATTGGGAATGAGAAAATGAGTGATAACAACCGTCTACGCATTGCAATTCAAAAATCTGGTCGTTTATCAAAAGACTGTCAGGACTTACTTAAACAGCTCGGTGTAAAGCTAAATTTGCGCGAGCAACGTTTAATTGCACATGCGACTAATATGCCTATTGATGTTCTACGTGTCCGTGATGATGACATCCCTGGATTAGTGATGGATGGCGTATGTGATCTAGGTATTGTTGGCGAAAATGTGCTGGTTGAAAGCCAAGCAGAACGACAAGCACAAAAATTAAACGCAAATGTGACTAAACTGGCAAAACTTGATTTTGGTTATTGTCGTCTTGCACTGGCTTGGCCCCAAGAATTAGGTCAGCAACCGCTTAGCTGGTTTGAAGGAAAAAAAATAGCCACAACTTATCCTGAAATATTAAAACAATTTTTAAAAGCACAAGGTATCAACGCATCGACTGTATTGTTGTCCGGTTCTGTAGAGGTTGCTCCTCGTGCTGGCCTTGCCGATGCAATTTGTGATTTAGTTTCAACAGGTGCAACACTCGAAGCAAATGGTTTATTGCAAGGTGAAACAATCCTTGAATCAAATGCCTGTCTAATCCAAAACCCTGCAATGGATAACCCACAAAAACAAGCTTTGCTTGATACTTTACTGCCGCGTTTAAAGGCTGTACGTCAAGCAAAAGAAAGCAAGTACATCATGTTGCACGCGCCAAAATCACGTCTTGATGAAATTTGTGAACTCCTGCCAGGGACTGGTAAACCGACCGTGCTCTCTCTTGCTGGTACTGATGACTTAGTTGCCTTACACATGGTGTCAAGTGAGACATTATTTTGGGAAACAATGGAAGCACTTAAAGAAAAAGGTGCCAGTTCCATTCTTGTAATGCCAATTGAAAAAATGATGGAGTAAGTCGTGGAAATTTGGTCAGCGCTCAGTAGTGAGCAACAAGCAGCGCTGTTAACACGTCCAGCGCAACAAGACGTTTCAACACTGCAATCAAATGTGCAGCGTATAATCGAAAGTGTAAAAAATGAGGGTGATAACGCGCTTAAGCAGTTTAATCGCGAGTTTGATAAAAACTTCTGTGATTCTTTAATCGTGCCTCAATCTCAGATTGAGCAATCGGGAGAATTGATTAGTGATAACTTAAAAGCGGCAATCGACCAAGCATTTGCAAATATTACAAAGTTTCACGCAGCGCAATTACCACAGACTAAGGTAATAGAAACCCAACCTGGTGTGGTATGTGAATTGCGTTACCAAGCGATAAATGCTGTTGGTATATATGTACCTGGAGGCACTGCGCCTTTGCCTTCCTCAGTATTGATGCAGGGATCACTTGCTAAGCTAAGTGGTGCTGAAACAATTGTGCTGGCCACACCTGTTAAAGGTGAGCAAGACGTTAATCCTGCAATTTTATATGCTGCAAAACTATGTGGTGTAACTACGTTAGTTAAATCAGGTGGCGCAGGGGTCATTTCAGCAATGGCTTATGGCACCGAGTCTATACCGAAAGTAAACAAAATTTTTGGTCCTGGTAATAGCTTTGTGACTATGGCTAAGCAATTGGTTGCACAACAATGCACAGGACTTGCTATTGATATGCCAGCAGGTCCTTCTGAGGTGTTAGTGATTGCTGATTCTGGTGCAAATCCTAAATTTGTAGCTTCAGACCTGCTATCACAAGCAGAACACGGGGCTGATTCACAAGTAGTGCTGTTATCTGATGATAAAACCTTAATAGACCAGGTTAAACAGGAGATTGACGTTCAACTTCAAGTGTTAAGCCGTTCCGATATTGCAAAGCAAGCACTGGCCAATTCACCTTTTATTTTGGTTGAAAGTATAGAGCAAGCAATTAAGGTATCTAATCAATATGGGCCTGAACACTTAATCGTACAAACACGTAATGCCAGTGAGTTAACCGATAAGTTTTATAATGTTGGTTCATTATTTGTGGGTGACTACACGCCAGAGTCTGCAGGTGATTATGCATCTGGAACAAACCATGTTTTACCAACATATGGATACAGCCAAGTGTATTCTGCGCTCAACTTAATGGATTTCTTTAGAACTTACACAGTACAAACTATTAGTAAGCAAGGTTTAACAACGCTTGCTAATAGTATTTTACCTATAGCGGATGCAGAAGGATTAGATGCCCACGCAAATGCTGTAAAAATACGTTTAGAGGAGCAATAGCAATGAGTAATAAATTTGCCCCTGAATATATTCAGTCTTTAAAAGCATACAGTTCTGCTAAAAGTCAAAAACTTACTGGCTCTACATGGCTAAATGCTAATGAAAGCCCATATATTAATGATTATGATATTTCGTTGAACAGACTCAATCGTTACCCAGATCCACAACCAGAAGCCGTGATTAACGCGTATGCAGATTATGCAGGTGTATCATCTGACAACATTTTAATGACACGTGGCGCGGATGAAGGGATTGAACTCTTGGTTCGTACATTTTGCCAAAACGGTAAAGACAGCATCACGCAGTTTGTACCTACCTATGGTATGTATAAAGTGACTGCCGATAGCAGCAATGTAGCATTAAACAACTTAACACAAACCGATTTAATTAATGCACCTGTAGAACAGTTAGTTGAAAAATCAAATGGCGCCAAACTGGTCTTTGTTTGTAATCCAAATAACCCGACAGGGAATACCATTAGTCTGGACCGCATTAGATCAATAGTGTCAGCATTTAACGATAAAGCACTCGTTGTCGTTGACGAAGCTTATATTGAATTTTGTGATGAGCTCTCTTCAGCTAAATTTGTAAATGAGTTTGGTAATCTAGTTGTACTACGCACGCTTTCAAAAGCGTTTGCCTTAGCAGGACTAAGAACGGGTTTTGTACTCAGTAACCCATCGTTAATCAACACTATGCGTAAAGTACTGGCACCCTACCCTGTATCAGGCATTGTGGCACAAATAGCTGAGCAAGCTTTGAGTTCATGCAATATTCAGCGCGTTAAACGTCAGGTCGCAATTCTCAATGACAACCGTAAAGCATTAGAGCTTCAACTTCGACAATGCAAACAGGTTGTTGAAATACTGCCAAGTAACGCCAATTTTGTCACTGTAAGACTCAGCGACAAGAAGTTTATTGATAGTGCAATGCAAAATGGCCTGATTATGCGCCCCTTTACCCTTTATGACCAAGATACTTGGTTACGTATAAGTATTGGCTCAGAGCAAGAGCTTAATGTTGTATTTAATTGGCTAATAGAAATTAACGGATAACACCATGCAACAACCATATTTATTTATTGACCGCGACGGTACTTTAGTTGAAGAACCAGCCATTGATAAACAGTTAGACACACTTGAAAAGCTGGTGTTTGAACCCGGTGTTATTCCAGCCTTGTTGCAACTACAAGCTGCAGGCTACCGCTTAGTGATGGTGTCAAATCAAGACGGACTAGGTACAGATAGCTTTCCGCAAGCAGATTTTGATGCGCCGCACGACAAAATGATGCAAGTATTTACCGCCTCAGGCATTAAATTTGACGACATTTTAATTTGCCCACACTTTGACGACGAAAACTGTGCATGTCGTAAACCAAAAACAGGTTTGTTAAAAGAGTTAATGCAATCGGGCAAAGTAGACTTAGCTAACTCATACGTTATCGGTGACAGACAAACAGATATTGGTCTTGCAGAAAATCTATGCTGTGAAGGTATTTTATATACCAGTAATTGGAATGAGATAGTAACAAAGCTTACTACTCAAAACCGTACTGGTTTGGTAGTTCGTAATACCAATGAAACACAAATTTCAGTTGAACTTAATTTAGATTCAGGCAAGCAAGGCGAAGTAATGACAGGCCTTGGCTTCTTTGACCACATGCTTGATCAAATTCGTACCCACGCAAATATTGGATTAAATATTCGCGCAAAAGGTGACTTACACATTGATGAACATCACCTTGTTGAAGATGTTGGTATTGCTTTTGGACAAGCGTTAAAACAAGCACTTGGGCCAAAAGCACAAATCGGCCGCTATGGCTTCGCACTACCAATGGACGAGTGTAAAGCTGAAGCGCAACTTGACCTATCTGGACGTGCGTCTTTTGTAATAAATTCCAATTTTAGCCGTGAAAAAGTAGGTGATTTAGATGTACAGATGGTAGAGCACTTTTTCAAAAGTGTGACAGATAATGCGGATATCAGTTTAATTTTAAGTGTGTCTGATGGCAATTGTCACCACCAGGTTGAAGGCCTGTTTAAAGCCTTCTCCCGTGCGTTACGAACCGCGATAGCCAAAGATGCCTCGCAAACCACTGCTAGCTCTAAGGGGTGTTTATGATTGCAATAATCAATACAGGATGTGCCAATATAAACTCGGTTAGATTTGCGTTTGAACGCCTCGGTGAACAAGTGGAAGTAATTACCGACCCTAACAAGCTTAAAGAGTTTGAACGTGCAGTTTTACCTGGTGTTGGGCATGCGAGTGTCGCAATGCAACGTTTAATCGACAATGACTGGCAAGCTGCAATATCGAGCTTTGATAAGCCATTACTTGGAATATGTCTTGGTATGCAATTAATGTGTGACAAAACAGAGGAAGGTTCTGTCGAAACACTCAGCATTATTCCAGGTCAACTCAAGGCACTTGAAAGCAATCAATTAACCTTGCCTCACATGGGATGGAATTCGTTAAATATCAAAACAAACCACCCCATTTTTGAGGGTATTAATGAAAGTGACCAAGTCTATTACGTGCATAGCTTCGCCCATGTGCCTAATAAATACACTGTCGCAACAAGTGATTATGGCACTGAATTTTCAGCCATTATTGCAAAAGATAATTTTATTGGTATGCAATTTCACCCAGAGAAGTCTGCTGATGTAGGCGAGCGATTGCTTAAGAACTTTTTAGCTTTATAGGAACAATGATGATTATTCCCGCTTTAGATATTTTACAAAATCGTATTGTTAGACTATACCAAGGCAAGTACGACACTGCTCAGTTTTATGATTTTGACTTTAAATCACGATTAACTGAGTATGCAAATTCAGGTGCTGAACGAATTCACATTGTGGATTTGGAAGGCGCAAGAGACCCGGACAAAAAGCAATGGCAGTTCATTCAAGAAGCATCAAACGCGCTCAAAATACCCTTTCAAATCGGCGGCGGTATACGAAGCGAGTCCGACATATCCACTTGGCTGAACGCCGGCGTACATCAAGTTGTGATTGGCTCGAAAGCAGTGACCGAGAGGGAACAAGTCAAAAATTGGATAAACCAATTTGGCGCGGATAAGTTTGTAATTGCATTAGATGTTAATAAAGATGGTGATACATGGCGTCCAGCAACCCATGGTTGGTTGGAAAAATCCCCTTTTGACCTGTTTGATTTAATTGCGTTTTACCGAGAACTTGGTGTTGTAGACTTCTTATGCACTGACATCAGTAAAGATGGTACGATGACAGGTCCTTCATTTGCTCTTTACCGTGATATTTTAGCTCAATTCAGCGATATTAAGGTGCAAGCATCTGGTGGCGTTAGTTCGCTAGAGGATATCAAACAACTTAAAGATCAGGGTGTTGCTGGCATTATTTTAGGCAAGTCACTTCTTGATAATGCCTTCACAGCCAAGGAGGCAGTAGCATGCTATCAAAACGCATAATTCCTTGTCTTGATGTAAAAAATAACCAAGTTGTTAAAGGTGTAAAGTTTAAAGAGCACGAAGTTGTGGGAGACATTTTGCAACTTGCAGATGCTTATTCTAAAGCCGGAGCAGATGAGTTAGTCTTTTATGAAATCACAGCCAGTGTTGAAAAGCGCTTGCTCGATGTATCATGGGTTGAGCAAATCGCACGCTATATTAACATCCCATTTTGCGTTGCTGGCGGTATAAAATCCGTTGCTGATGCAGCAAAAGTACTTGAGATGGGTGCTGACAAAATCAGCATCAATAGCCCAGCAATAGCCAGACCTGAACTCATTAAAGAATTACATGATGAGTTTGGTAAGCAATGCGTAGTAGTGGGTATTGATAGCTTTTATGACAAGGAAAGTGATCAGTACTTAGTATATCAGCTCACCGGCGATCCTAATGCTGCCAGCCAAACACGCTACAAAACCGAAGAATGGGTTAAGCAAGTGCAAGATTTAGGTGCTGGAGAAATAGTGCTTAATTGCATGAATCAAGATGGTGTGCGTAGAGGTTATGACAACACTCAACTTAGTAAAATTCGTGCAATCTGCGATGTTCCACTTATTGCTTCTGGTGGCGCTGGGCAAATACAAGATTTTGCTGATGTATTTACTACCAGTAATGTGGATGGCGCGTTAGCTGCTTCAGTTTTTCATAAAGGGTTAATTGATATTAATGACCTTAAGACTGAACTAAAAAGACAGGATATAGCAGTAAGATTATGAAAATAGATTTTTCCAACATTTCACAACTTGATTTTAGTAAAAGTGAATTAATGCCCGCAATCGTGCAAGATGCGCATACTGGTCAGATATTAATGCAAGGTTTTTGTAATGCAGAAGCTGTTGAGAAGAGCCTTGAAATTGGCAAAGTCACATTTTATAGCCGTTCAAAGCAACGTTTATGGACTAAGGGTGAAAGCTCTGAAAATTACCTAGAATTGGTCTCTGTTCATACCGATTGTGATCAAGACTCTTTGTTGTTTATGGCACTACCGAAAGGGCCAACTTGTCATCTTGGTACGCAAAGTTGTTTTGGTGATGCTTCACCAGATCTAAGCTTTCTTGGTACGCTAAATAAAGTGATTGCTCAACGCAAGCATGACGACCCAAAAGAAAGCTATACTGCCAGCCTGTTTGCAAAAGAGCTTAGCAGAAGTTGCCAGAAAGTTGGCGAAGAAGGTGTAGAAGTCGCTCTCGCAGCGATGAAAAACGATAATGAAGAACTACTTAATGAGTCTGCTG
The DNA here is from genome assembly GCF_000788395.1 of Pseudoalteromonas piratica. Classification (NCBI taxonomy): domain Bacteria; kingdom Pseudomonadati; phylum Pseudomonadota; class Gammaproteobacteria; order Alteromonadales; family Pseudoalteromonadaceae; genus Pseudoalteromonas; species Pseudoalteromonas piratica. The sequence continues at coordinate 816,846 of NZ_CP009889.1, read as the reverse complement.
ATTTGCTTTATCACCTGCTCGTGTTATTACAACGCCAAAATTTAGATATCAGCGAAGTTGTTACCACGTTAAAGGCCCGCCATAAATAAGCTTAGCTAACACTGCAGTAGCACCCTTTTGCATCCGTAATAATTGTTGCCCCGAGCTTTGAGTATTCGGGGTTTTTATTCATCAAATACGGTTCTACCAATCCATCTCCCTCAGCACAAAACATGCCACTTGAATATGGCCCTAAATAAGTCAACAACCCCTGGTGATTTATTACGGCTACAGCAGGCACGGAAGGTATGTTAAACGCATTATCTTTTGACAAATTAACGGTGTGGTTAGTTAAATTAAATTCTGAGGCTAATATTTTTACAGCATTTACATGTTCATTAGCTACCGTTTGGCAAAAACAGTTATTAGCTTCAAAGTGGATTACTGAACCTGCAACATGTTCTAATTGACTACTAACTGCTTTAACAAACTTTTTATCAAAATTAATATCCATTGCCTCAGCAGTAAGGCTGCCATTGCTATCGAACCTATTGATTTTTAACACTGATAAAAACAGTAAACTCACTGATATTAACACGCACCATATACATAAAATGATCCATTGAGGTTTAAAGTTCAAATCTAGCTAACTCACTATTTAAGTTTTCAATATCATTTTTCATTTCTTGAAAACGCAAGCTCGATTCATTGCTGTTAACTTTTAAATTTTCAGAATTTTGTGACAATGTTTGCGTTGATTCAGAGATACTAACTGATACGGTAGCCTGCTCACTCGCTGCAGCGGCAACTGATGCCATGTTATTTACCATACTCTCAATATTTTCAACCACACCCATCATCATTTCTGATGCTTCTTTTGCTTGCACAACCGTATCTTCTGCACGCACTAAGCATTTATCCATTTGTTCAACAGAAGACGACGCTTCATTGGTGAGTGCTGCTGTAATTTCCGAGATTTGCTCTGCATTTTGACGAGTCTTCATTGCCAACTGCCTCACTTCATCAGCAACAACCGCAAAACCTCTGCCATGCTCACCTGCTCGGGCTGATTCAATTGCAGCATTAAGTGCAAGTAAGTTGGTTTGGTCTGAAATCGACTTAATGGCATTCATTACTTCTTCAATTTGATTGCATTTAGACGCCAATTCACCAATAGTTTGTGAAGTGGCAGACAGGTCGCCTTTTAAGTTTTCTATATTACTCGTTGAGTTATCGATAATTTGTTTAGTTTTATCAGTACGGGTAAATGCATCAGATGCACTTTCATTTGCTTCACCAGCTTGATTTGCAACATTTCCGTTTGCCACTGTCATTTGTTCGGTTGCAGTTGCAATTAAATTTATCTGACTTACATTTTCATCAATCGCATTTTCAACTTCGTCACTCAATGTTGAGACCATTTCGGAACGTTCGAGCACATTGATACTCACTTGTTTTGTTTGCTTTATAAAACGCGTAAATGAGGCCATTAGTTTGTTGAAATCATTTTCATCGTGTTGCTCATCAGAAAATGCAGAGAGATTAAAACTGCCGTCTTTACTCAGAATTTCATTCACAGACGATGACAAATTGTGTCCAATAACAGATTCTCTATGAGAATGTTTAGCCACGTACATTAAGACCGCGCCTTCGGTAACAGCAAACAATGCATGGATTACTAAAACATAGAAATGTAGATGCCCATCTTCGAAAATATATAAACCTGCACTTTGCATTTGAACAATATAAAAAACAACATGATGCACAGCAACAAATAGCACACTGGTTAAGATTACTTGCCAATCGCGGTAACAACTTAGAAATGCCAACATGACAAATATTTCGAAATGAAGCTCAGTAAGGCCCATCGTTTGTTGTATATGCAGGGCTGCAAATAACTGTACTGCAATCGCAACAGCATGACGTGTCACTTTAGCAAAAGGCGCCGTATTAATGAGAAAAAGGGGTAGACCTAGAATAAATAAACCAATCAGAAACCCTTCAAGCCAGGTTTGAGTGAAAAAAGCGACAACTAAAGTTATCAAAAATTGACCAATAAGCACCACTGAAAAAATCTTATTGGCTTTATCAATCCAGGGATAATTCATACAAGCACCCACTTATAACATTATAAAATCAACGTATTAATACGAGCACACGTTGTTTTTCGTTCAATACGTTTTAAACTTAAAGACATATTTAGTGTAGATGTTGATAATCTTTTTTGCTGAACTAACCCCGTTTTTTTCAACATTAACCAGATTTAAATCTATCTGTGATTAGTTTTAAGCCATTACATAGAAATATAACTGTTTAGAACTGTTTTCCATGGATTTTTTTGCTCACTCTCGTTATGCTGAAACAAATTTTTAGGGATGGATTTATGATACGTATACTCTCTGCGGCAATATGCTTAATATCAATCTCAGGTTGTGGTGCGACACTCACGCCAGAACAAAGCGCGTATGTTGATAGTTTAACACCTTGTGAAAAAATCCAAGGGTTAGTGGATAGTTTTGATAACGGTTTTGCACCATTGAAAGCAACACGAGTACAAAATAATTTCAGTGATATTTGGACTCCAAAATACCATTTACTGGGTAACAGCTGCCAAATTATCGGTTTTAATGCGAATAGAATGGCATACAAATGTGCAGAACAATATGATGATGAAACACAGAGTCGTGAATCATTCGATTGGGCAGTAGAGAAAGTTACTAGCTGCTTAGGTTCACAATGGCAAGCGAGTGAAACACTGCAAAATGACAGTAAACGTATTACTTTTAAACACACTAATCACACTGCGCAAATTAGTATTCAAAGTGGCAAAACACTGGCCAAGTACCGTAAAACTTGGCAAACATCATTTGAAGTGGGCGATCTAATCGCGCAATAACAAATTCTTTTTACAAGAGTTTCAATTAATCATAAAAAAGAGCTCATACGAGCTCTTTTTTATTCAGACGATTACTTAGTGAGGTCATCAAAAAACTTTTTAACGCCATCAAAGAAGCCTTGCTCTTTTGGACGATGACGAGAGCTATTACCGCCCATACTTTCTTCCAATTCACGTAAAAGTTCTTTTTGTCGTTCATTAAGATTAACTGGTGTTTCAATAATCACTTTACAAATTAAATCACCAACCGCGCCACCACGAACCGATTTAACGCCTTTACCACGCATGCGGAACATTTTATCTGTCTGACATTCAGAAGGAATTTTTAGTTTTGCACGACCATCTAACGTTGGCACTTCTATTTCGCCACCAAGGGCTGCCGTTGTAAAACTAAGTGGCACTTCACAATATAAGTTGCTGCCATCACGCACAAATATTGGGTGTTCACGAACAGATACTTGTACGTATAAGTCGCCGGCTGGCGCGCCATGTTGACCTGCTTCACCTTCACCTGCTAAACGGATACGGTCGCCTGTATCAACGCCTGCTGGGATTTTAACTGATAACGTTTTCGTCTTTTCAACACGGCCTTGACCATGACAACTATTACATGGATCAGAAATTATTTGACCTGTACCACTACACGTAGGACACGTCTGTTGAACAGCAAAGAATCCTTGGCGCATTTGTACCTGGCCATGGCCATGACATGTACCACAAGTTTGTGGTTTAGATCCTTTCTTCGCACCCGTTCCATCACACGGTTCACATGACACCCAAGTAGGTACTTTAATCTCAACGTCTTTACCGCGTACCGCTTCTTCTAGACTAAGATCTAGGTTGTAACGTAAATCAGCACCACGTTGTTGACGAGATTGACGACGGCCGCCGCCTCCACCGCCAAAAATGTCACCAAATACGTCCCCGAATATATCGCCAAAGTCAGCACCACCGCCAAAACCACCGTGACCACCGCCACCACCTTGTTCAAAGGCTGCGTGTCCAAATTGGTCATACGTTTGACGCTTTTGACTGTCACCAAGAATTTCGTAAGCTTCTTTTACTTCTTTAAACTTAGCTTCTAATTCTTTGTCGCCAGCGGTACGATCTGGGTGATACTTCATCGCAAGGCGTTTGTATGCCTTTTTAATATCACGATCGCTAGCGTCTTTCCCAACGCCTAATACTTCATAATAATCGCGTTTTGACATAATTACTGCTTTCCCCGTTAGTTGGCTAACTGCTTCTGCATTGCCCCAGCGGGGTCTTTAGCCTCAAATTTGTTAAACCAATAGATACACTAAGGGCGCGTCTGAGTCGAAACCCGCGCGCCCTAGTTAAAGTAAATTACTTTTTATCGTCTTTTACTTCTTCAAACTCAGCGTCAACAACGTCGTCATCTTGCTGTGCTTGTTGCTGTTGGCCTGCATCGCCGCCAGCTTGTTGCGCTTGTGCATTCGCTTGCGCAATTTCCATTAGTTTTTGTGACTTTTCGATAAGCGCTTGCGTTTTCGCTTCGATCTCAGCTTTGTCATCGCCTTTCACTGCTGTTTCAAGCTCTGAAAGTGCTGCTTCAATCGCTTCCTTATCGTCAGCTGGTAATGCATCACCTGCTTCTTCGATTTGCTTGCGTGTACCGTGAACCATAGCGTCACCTTGGTTACGCGCTTGAACTAGCTCTTCAAACTTCTTATCTTCTTCTGCGTTTGCTTCCGCATCACGTACCATTGCGTCGATTTCATCGTCGCTCAGACCTGAAGACGCTTGGATTGTGATCTTCTGCTCTTTACCTGTGTCTTTATCTTTTGCAGATACATGTAAGATACCATCAGCGTCAACGTCAAACGTTACTTCAATTTGTGGTACACCGCGCTGTGCAGGGCGAATGCCTTCTAGGTTGAATTGACCTAGTGATTTGTTTGCGCTTGATTGCTTACGCTCACCTTGAAGTACATGAATTGTTACTGCACTTTGGTTGTCTTCAGCAGTTGAGAACACTTGTGATTTCTTCGTTGGAATCGTTGTGTTCTTCTCGATTAATGCAGTCATAACCTGACCCATTGTCTCGATACCTAGCGAAAGAGGAATAACATCTAGTAGTAGTACGTCTTTCACGTCACCCGCTAGAACACCGCCTTGAACAGCCGCACCCATAGCAACAGCTTCATCTGGGTTTACATCCTTACGAGGCTCTTTACCAAAGAAATCCGTTACCGCTTTTTGTACTAGCGGCATACGTGTTTGACCACCCACTAGAATGACATCGTTTACATCGCTAACAGAAAGATCTGCGTCAGCTAGTGCCTTTTTAAGTGGCTCTAAAGATTGTGTTACTAGATCTTCTACAAGTGACTCTAATTTAGCACGTGTTAGTTTAACGTTCATGTGCTTAGGACCAGTTGCATCAGCCGTTACATATGGCAGGTTAACTTCGGTTTGTTGTGCACTTGAAAGTTCAATTTTCGCTTTTTCAGCAGCTTCTTTAACACGCTGCATCGCTAGAGGATCAGTTTTTAAATTGATACCTTGATCTTTGTTAAACTCTTCAACTAGGTAGTTAATAACACGGTTATCGAAATCTTCACCACCTAAGTGTGTGTCACCGTTTGTTGCAAGTACTTCAAACGTGTGCTCACCTTCTACTTCGTCAATTTCGATAATAGAGATATCAAATGTACCACCACCTAAGTCGTAAACAGCAACAACGTTGTCACCTTGTTTTTTGTCCATGCCGTAAGCAAGGGCAGCAGCTGTTGGTTCGTTGATAATACGCTTAACGTCAAGACCTGCAATACGGCCTGCGTCTTTAGTCGCTTGACGTTGAGAATCGTTAAAATAAGCAGGAACAGTGATTACAGCACCTGTTACTTCTTCACCTAAGAAATCTTCTGCTGTTTTCTTCATTTTCTTAAGAACTTCAGCTGAAATTTGTGGTGCAGCGCGTTTTTCACCTTTCGCTTCTACCCATGCATCGCCATTGTCAGCTTTTACAATTTTGAATGGCATGATGTCGATGTCACGTTGTACTTCTTTATCTTCAAAACGACGACCAATTAAACGCTTAATTGCGAATAATGTATTAGTTGGGTTTGTTACCGCTTGACGCTTAGCAGGCTGACCTACAAGTGTTTCGCCTTCATCTGTGTATGCAATGATTGAAGGGGTTGTACGATCACCCTCTGCATTTTCAATTACGCGTGGCTTGTCACCGTCTAATACTGCAACACATGAGTTTGTTGTGCCTAAGTCGATACCAATAATCTTACCCATGGAACCTCTCCTACTTCTTTAATTCTGTATCAAAAATTGATTAATTCGTTTAGATGGTTACTTAATAGGGGTGGCCAAATAACAATTCAACTGTAAAACGTAAATTTTTTTTAAATTTTTGAAATTTTTTTTTAATTGCATATTTTTAGCGCACAAACTGGTCTTACCAGGATGCGTTTGGTATAAAAAGGCAGAAATAATAGACGAAAGAACCATTATGCATTTTGACCAACTACTAGACACCGTTTCAAAATCACACACAGATTTAACTTTCCCAGCTAATTGGTGCCAAGGCAGAACCGCATTTGGTGGTATATCCGCCGCCATGCTTTACACTGCTATGCGAAATAAAATAGCAAGTGATCGCGAAATATTATCACTTAGTACTAATTTTGTTGGGCCTCTGATTGCCGACACACCATTTGATATTTCATTAACTATTTTACGTGAAGGCAAAAATACAACTCAAATCGAAGCGCGTATAACACAACACGAAAAAGTTGCAGTGATCGCACTTGCTTGCTTTGCGATAAAACGAGATTCAAATGTCATTGTTGAAAATAAACAATCATGCCCTTTGTCTCCCGTTAATGAGAACAATTTAATACCCTACATTGAAGGGATAACACCACAGTTTTTCCAACATATGAGTTTTAACATTCAAAAAGGTGCTATGCCGTTTTCAAAATCGAAAGACGGGGAATTAGCTGGGTGGATGCGCTTAAAAGAAACACCAAGCTCAGTAACAACAGCGCATATACTTGCGTTAACTGATGCATGGCCACCTGCACAACTTCAAATGTTTTCAAAACCTTCACCAGCAAGTTCAATGTCTTGGTACATTGAATTTTTACCTCATAAGCCTTTAGCTGCAGATGCATGGTTAGCCTTTGATGCGTTTACACACCATAGTAGAGATGGCTATGCCTGTGAAGAAGCGAATATTTATACACAGTCAGGAGAATTAATAGCGATGAGCAGACAAACCGTCGCGTTATTTGATTAACAATTACGTTGTTAGGGGTTTGTATCTTCAAACCCCGCTTTTAGTTTAGCAATCAAATCTTGGCTCATTGCTAAGTTGCACGCAAAATATAAACTTGTTGCATCTTCACCAAGCTTTAACACCTTCGCTAGCTTTGGCGCAGTAGCATCTAATTGACGTTTTGATTTATATTGCGTTTCGTTTAGTACAATCAAATCTAACAAGTTTTTCCGTTGCCGCATAATATGAAAAAGTTTATCAACATTTTCAATGACTAATAATTGAGCTCCTAACTCAAAACCATGTTGCGTCAAAAAATGATGACTAAAGTTATTTTCTATGACAGCCGTTTTGTAATTTTTTGCTGCACTAATTGAATCAAGCTTGATTTGTTTTTCAGGTAAGGCATAAAAATAAGCGCTAAAACGACTTAGTTTCGCAACCCATTGAAATTTAGGCTCACGCATGGGTAAACGAGCAAGCGAAAAAATACAGGCATTCGCTTCTCGCATAACGCCATTGTAGGCCAATGACCAAGGCAAAACATTTAATTCATATTCAATATTTGCTCTTTTTAATGCTTTTTCAACCTTCGAGAAATTTGGCCCAACGAAATCACCATGTTCGTTATAGTATTGATATCCAGTTAAGTTTTCACTGAACACAATAATTTTGCCCAATGCGCTAAAGGGCACAAAAGCAATCAGAAGAAAAATAGCGATAAATCGTTTAAACATTAGTGCCTGTTATAAAAATGACGGCCTTTCATGTTTTTAAGTGTAACCTGTGTTTAAGGGTTTAGAAACTCATCAAACAAAAAAGGCGCCAGTTGGCGCCTTACTAATTAGGTCAAAGTACTTACTTCGTACTGTTCATTGCGTCTATTAATAACGCTGAAATCTTTGCACCTTCTCGTAACGTGCTCTCCGATGCTTGTTTACCTGAGTGTGATGCATCAGTAAAAGGTGCGATTTCCATCATATCAGCACCAGTAATTGGAAATTCTTTTGCAAGTGCATTTAAGATAAGCATTGCTTCATCAGGTGTCATACCGTCATATTCTGGTGTACCTGTCGCAGCAGCAAATGTCGCATCTAACGCATCGATATCAAAACTAACGTAAAGCTCATCAACATTATCTGCTTTTAATTGAGCAATTACACCATCCACAATTGCTTGTGCACCCTGCTCTCTAATTTCATGTGCCCAATGTTGTTTCACACCAAAAGTTGATTCCCAATGATTTTTATCTTTACCACTTGAACGGATACCAAATTGAATTAAGTGATGTGGTGCCGGTAAAAACTCCAGAATGTGTGTACACCAAGAACCAAAGCAAAGGTCAATGCCTAAACGTTCAACTAATAAATCTGTATGAGCATCAAAGTGAATAATCGCAGTGCGTTTGCCCGCTGCACGCTTGGCTTTTAAATATGACTTAGTTAGCGGATAGCTGATAGAGTGGTCGCCACCTATGCCAAATATACCCTTGTTAGGGAAATTTGCGTAAAAGTCATCACACACATCTTCAGTAATCGATAACGGGCTAACATGATATTCACTGCTCTCATCTTGATAAAGTGCCTTTTGGCAATTTGAAATAGTGCCATCATTTAGATATTTATCATGAAGTAAGTGTGGTATTACACGCACGTCACCAAGATCAAATGTTTTTGAGTTTGGTTGTTGTTCCATTAACGTGCTTCTTAAGAACAATGGGCCCCAGTTAGCACCACGTAAAATACCGCCACCACAATCAGAGCTAATGCCTAAGGTTACAGCTTTATATTCGCTTGATTCGATGTGCTCGAGGCTGTCACGCCATAATGTGTCTATGTTGTCTGTTTGACCATAAATTGATTGATGTAATGCTTCTTTACGTTCTTTCGCTGTGTTTACAGTAAACACACCATTACCCGGTGGACAAAGACAGTTCGAAACTTTTTCAATAAATGTTTTTTTAGTGTCGCTCATTTTCGGCTCCTAAAACCAGACATAACTAAATTATAATTATGCATTATAAAAATTATATTAGTGCTTTACGTAAAAACAGTGCAACAAGCCTAGTTAGGACTTAAGTTAAACTGAACATTCAAACCAATATTCAAATTAACATTTTGTAAATAAACACATTTTTATAATAGATTATGTAAAGCATTAATCTACATGCCTTCTAAATAGAGTTTTCACATTTAAATGTCAAATCATGCTTGTACTTTAAGAGCTTACATAACGCTAATCTATTCACAGTTAATGCATAGTCTGTCACTAAAAGGATTCTGTTCAACTTTGTAACTAAATGATTTACAATAGCAAAGCTACAACAAAATAATAATTAGGAAAGGTTTAATGGAACTAAACACACAGTCTCAAACTCGCCGTTCACAAGTTCAATTTTCGGGTGAAACAGGCCAATTTTTTTCAATTTGGATAGTTAATATTGTGCTTACAATCTTAACCCTAGGTATTTATTCTGCCTGGGCCAAAGTCCGTACCCACCGTTATTTCTATAGTAATACAAGCATTGAAGGACATCAGTTCAGCTACTTAGCAAACCCCATGCAGATTTTGATAGGTCGGATAATCGCATTTGTATTATTTGTTATTTATATGGGTTCAGTGCAATTTGTTCCGATTCTCGGCTTATTTATTATGCTGATTGCCATGTTTTTGATGCCATGGGTGATTAATCGCAGCATGCGATTCCAAAATAAAATGACCAGCTATCGAAATGTGCGTTTTGGTTTTAAAGGTAATTATGGCGAAGCATTTTTATATTTTATTGTTCTGCCTGTTTTAGCAGTCTTTACCCTTTACCTGTTAATGCCTTGGGTCGTAAAAAAGATTAATGAATACATCATTAGCAATACCACTTATGGCGATCGTCAATTACAAACTGAGCTTTCTGCAGTCGACTACTACATTGCTTTTCTGCTTGTTTTCGCTGTTTCAGTAGGCGCTATGTTTGGCTTCGCAATTGTCATTGGTATTGGCGCAGCAATATTTGGTGCAACCGCTGATACAGCGAATTTAGACCCGAATGGTTTAAGTGCTGCTGCATTTATTTTAGGACCAATTAGTGCACTATTATACGTGGGTATGTTTAGTTTAATCACGGGCATTTATCAATCGCGAATTCGTTCACACAACTTTGCTAACAGTGAAATCAAAGATGTCGTTCAGTTCGAGTCAACAATCAGTGAAATGCAATATGCCCGTTTAGTGTTTTTCAACCTCATTGCAATTGGCTTATCATTAGGCTTAGCCTATCCTTGGGCCAAAATTAGAAAAGCACGCTACCTAGCGAATGGCACCTTCGTAGAGCTCCACCCTGATGCTGACAAGATCATTGACGATATGACAGATGATAAATCGGCTGTCGGCGAAGAAATTGCTGATATATTTGATTTAGATATCGCGATTACCTGATGTCACAGATAGTTGAAGGACAACTTTATCGTTCTGGCAATGCGCAATCGCGCATTGCTCAATTAGCGATAACTGCACACCACATTAATATTATCGTAGAGGGTGTTGAACAAGGCTCACACGCACAATCAAGTGTTCAATATAGTGATGCAATTCCGGGCATCGCCACTGAAATACGGTTTGAAAATGGTGACCTATTCATTCCACTTGATAAAAACTGGCGGCAGGCAAAACAACGTGGTTCATTTGCAAGCCTACTTGAAAGTAACCGTGCATCTGTATTCGCTGCAATTGTGCTAGCTCCCCTACTTGTTTATTGGCTCATAATGGTCGCAATGCCAAAACTAGCGAGTAAAAGTGTGGAGTGGCTTCCTGATAACATTGCAGTCTATATGGGTGAACAGTCTTTTACCATTCTCGAAGAAACATTCCTCTCGCCATCAAAGCTGGACGATGAAACAAACGAACAGATTAATGCGCTTTTTACTAGCACGCTAAATACATTGAATTTGGATACACAGAAATACCAAATTTATTTCCGAGAAAGTGACTATTTTGGAGCAAACGCATTAGCCTTACCTGATGGTACGGTTATCGTGACTGATGGATTAATCAAGCAATTAGAAAAGTACGCACAAACCCACCCAAACACCGCATTTGATAGCATGCTAACAGCAATTATATTACATGAAATTGGACATGTTCAGGACAAGCATAGCCTTCGTTTAGTCGCGCAATCCTTAACTAATGCTATTGTTTTTGCGTTATTGTTGGGGGACTTAGAAACAGTTGGCGAATTAATGGTCGGTGCCAGTTCAGCGGTTATCCAAGCAAGTTTTTCACGTGATATGGAAACTGAGGCAGATGAATTTGCATTAAGAAACATGGAAAAATTAGGCTTTAAAGCGAGTGCTTTTGCGGATGCAATGGCGAGTTTTGAAGATGATAACGCTGAATCGACTCAGAATATAATTCACTACCTTAGCTCACACCCCGCTATCAAAGAAAGAATAGAAAGGGCAAAACGTTTCAAACAAATTAATTGATTACCAATATTCTCTAACGGCACTAATTTTGCCGTTAGAGAATTCAAACAAAGTCGTTAGATTATCACTCGATCTTGCATACCACTTACCGTTTATCTGTTGCTCCCATCGACTGCTTTGTCTTACAAATGCCACGTTGAGTGCAAATTCAGTTTGAACAATATCTGTTTTTACACTGCGAGTTTGGTTAACTGACAATCGTTCTTTTAGTGCCATCAACCACTGTTCTTTTGACAAGTGAATATTAAAACTAGGCTGATAGTACTGAAAATCATCTGTGGTGAGTGCTGATAGGCGATTGATATCTGATTCTGATTGTAAAGTGTCGTTAAATCTAATGAAGGAAACAAGGTTTTCACTCATCAACTGCTCAGACGCTGCCCTCTCATATGCATATGAAGAAAGGTTTAAAAAGAGACAACATAATAAAAGAAAACGTCTTAATTGCATGCGCTAAAAAATTCATTTAGAGTTAAAAATCTACAATAATTAAATTGTTCTCTAAGTGCAAAATAAAAGTTCAATTAACATGACCGAGAAATACACTTCGCTTAAGACGTTTTATCCTTTTTACCTGTCACAACACCAAAACCGGGTTTGTAGACGACTTCATTTTGTTGGATCATTATTGAGCATTCTATGTTTACTCTATGCCCTTATTATTAGTGCGCCTTATTTTGTATTAATTGCGCTTATTATCGGTTACCTTTTTGCTTGGATTGGTCACTTTGTATTTGAAAAAAACAAACCAGCCACATTTCAGTATCCCCTTTACAGTTTTATGTGTGACTGGTTAATGTTTCGCGATATCTTATTTCGCCGTATTCCTTGGTAAGCTTAGTAAGTTTTCTATCTTTTCAATTGGTAATGCACATTCCACAGCATTCGCGAGTTTTTCAATTTGCCTGTCTTTTTCAGCTTCATAATCAAAGCTTGTCATATTTTCTATGCCAGCCCAAGTTAAAATAGTTGTTAAATATTCAGGGTTATCAAAAATACCATGCAAGTAAGTGGCTTTTATTTGATTATCAGAAGATTGATACCCTTCAAAATCGCCATTTTCCAACTTAAAAATACGTTCACACTCATCTAACGCTTCGGTTATGCCGGCATGTATTTCGTATCCAGATACTTTAGTATTCGTTTCTAAACATTCACCTTTAGTTTTGTTAAGTGTTTTGTTTGCCATCAGTGTTGTTTGAATTGGTAAGTGACCGAGACCAGTAACTTCTCGTTGATGTGATTCTATGCACATAGGATCATAAAGTTTTTCACCTAACATTTGCATGCCACCGCAGATAGCAAAAATTTTACCGCCATAGCGAAGGTGTCTATTAATATATGTTTGCCAACCTTCAGTGATTAGGTAACCAAGATCAGCCATCACACTTTTAGAACCAGGCAGGATCAGTAAATCACACGCGTTTACTTGATTTGGGCTTCGTGCATAATGCAGTTTAATATTTGGGTGTAAACGTAATACATCAAAATCGGTATGATTCGAAATTCTCGGGTACACCACAACTGTTACATTTAATATATTTTGCGTCGTCACAATTTGATTAAAATCGAGTGCATCTTCTGGCTCAATGTAGAGGTTTGGTATAAACGGAATTGTTGCAAGTACTGGCACTCCGAGCTTTTGCTCAAGCCAATCATTGCCAGGCTTTAAGAGTGTAATATCACCTCGAAATTTATTGATGATAAACCCTTTTACTCTTGCCTTTTCTGTTTCCGATAATAATTCATAGGTACCAACTAAATGTGCAAATACGCCACCTTTATCAATATCAGCAACAATGACAACAGGGCAATCAGCTTCTTCCGCGAATCCCATATTAGCAATATCACGATCTCTTAAGTTAATTTCAGCAGGTGAACCCGCACCCTCAACAATCACAACCTCAAACGCCTCACTTAGTCTTTTGTGAGATTCAAGGACAGCGCCCAATAGCTGGGGTTTCATGGCATGGTAATCCACAGCATCAGAGTTACCTATTGATTTGCCATGAACGATAACCTGTGCACCTATATCTGAGTTTGGCTTTAGCAGTACAGGGTTCATATCCACAGTTGCTTCAACTCTTGCGGCTTCAGCTTGAACCGCTTGCGCCCGACCAATTTCACCACCGTCGTTTGTTACTGCACTATTGAGGGCCATATTTTGTGGTTTAAATGGTGCCACCCGGTAACCATGGTTCGACAAGATACGGCAAAGTGCAGCCACTAACACACTTTTACCTGCATCAGAAGTGGTTCCTTGTACCATCAGAGTTTGCTTGGCCTTCATAACAATCCCATTTTTAATTTTGCTGCACACTAGCAAATTTACGGACCATTGTCCTTTACAAATTTGCACGTTAATTCAAACTGTTATTAATATTTGCCAAGTAAGAGCATAAAGGATGAAAAAAGTATTCCATTTAGGTTTAGATAGAGAACAACTGTCAGGCGCTACAATTGCCATTGTCCCAGGTGATCCAGCACGTGCTGAACGTATCGCTGAGTTTCTTGAAAAACCAAAAGCACTCGCAAAGACACGTGAATATCATGTCTATTTAGGCTTTTTGAAAAATACACCTGTTGTTGTTTGTTCAACTGGTATTGGTGGCCCAAGTACATCAATTGCCGTTGAGGAATTAGCTCAATTAGGTATTCAAACCTTTTTACGTGTGGGTACTACAGGGGCGATTCAACCAGGTATAAATGAAGGCGATTTACTTGTCAGTCACGCATCAGTTCGTTTAGACGGCGCAAGTCAACATTTTGCACCGATTCAATACCCTGCCGTTGCAGATTTTTTTGCCACCCAGGCCATGGTCAAAGCGTGTGATGAACTCGGCGCAACATACCATCTCGGTATTACAGCATCTTCTGACACATTCTACCCAGGACAAGAGCGATATGATACGTATTCTGGTTACGTCACTAAGGCATTCCAAGGCAGTTTTGATGAGTGGCAAAAGCTCGGCGTGATGAACTACGAGATGGAATCAGCAACCCTATTTACTATGTGCTCAGCATTAGGTCTAAAAGCAGCTTGTGTAGCAGGTGTATTGGTGAATAGAACGCGAAGTGAAATTCCGGATATCGATCATCAAAAAGTTGAGAAAATTGCCGTACAAGCTGTATTGAAAACAGCAGAAAATCTTATTTAAGCGTCTTAAATTGAGGAAGTATTAAACTTCCTCAAATGTTACTTTAATACCTTCCCCTAGTCGATTAGCCACAGCCACTGCAACTCCCTGCTGATTGCTTTTTCCATGGCTTTGTCTTATATAAATGGATTCAATACCTGCTAGGCCAGTTTCTCGATTATGTAATTGCATTTGGTTTAATGCTGCCTGAAGTGGCGATAGACTTGGGCTGTAAGCCGCATTTTCCAAATATACGCCGAAATATGTCTTGTTATTTACCTCTGTTATTTGGCATGCAGCTCTATTACCGGAGTAAGGAGCATAGCTTTGCTTAAAGTAGTCATCGATTTCTGAACATTTGTCAAAAGGACGTGAAAATAGCGGTGAATTATTGTCTAAATCACTTGGCCCAAACGCATCTGGTAAATAATCTTGAATGGTTTTTACTTCACCATGAACACTTATCTGGGGTTGCTTATCGTGCTCAATTTCATTAATAAATTGTCGGCAATAACCACATGGGGATGCATTTATAATTAATTTTTCAATACTAGATGCACTATGAATAAGTGCATTATGAATTGCACTTTGCTCTGCATGTACCACCAAACTTAGTGCTTCAGATTCAAACTCTAAGTTAGCGCCAAAAAACAATCTGCCCTGATCACCACTTTCAAGCGCTAACGCTGCCACAAGAAAATTTGAAATAGGTGCAATTGCGTAGTCAGATACCCATTTAAGTAGAACGTCGTAGAAGACTTTTTCATCGTCAAATAATGACGATAGCGCATTGACTTCTTCACGCGTGAGAAAGGATTTATGTTCGGTGTATTTTTTTATAGCCGATTCAAACTGTGAATGTGTTGCCATATAAATGATGAAATCTTTTAAAAAGGCAGTTAACACTACCGATTGCTGCTTTGCAATAATAAGGTCAAATGTCCTCTTGACACAAATATTTAAAACTCGTTACCTTTTGTGAAGTAAAATAACTTCACTAAGGACAAGTATGCGTTTTTTATTGCCACTGACACTCAGCACAATGTTGCTAGGTTGTACCAATCAACCCCTCTCTCTTTCTACTAACCCAAATGATGTTATGTTTGAGGGTTTAGTTAAAATAGAAAACTCTAAGATGGATCTCTCGTTTGCCAAACCTGGGGTTGATTGGCATAAATTTACATCTGTGCACATAGCAAAAATATCTGCTAATAACGACCATCCAGACAATTATAAAGCGCCGAAGATTGATAAAAAGTGGGATGGATACAATGCAACATATGACATTCCAGATGAAGGGCTACGAAAGCTTGAATCTGAATTTATTACAATGGCTAAAAATGTTTTCAACAATGAGCAACCCTGGCAATACTCAGATACAATTGACCAAAATACACTCGTTGTACACATTGAGATTACTGATATCCGTCTCGCTGCGCCAATCGAAACTTCGAGACGAAATCAAAACATCAATGGTAAGACCTACACTCAAAATGCAGGTTCAATGGTATTGAAAGCAGCATTAGT
The DNA here is from genome assembly GCF_000788395.1 of Pseudoalteromonas piratica. NCBI lineage: Bacteria > Pseudomonadati > Pseudomonadota > Gammaproteobacteria > Alteromonadales > Pseudoalteromonadaceae > Pseudoalteromonas > Pseudoalteromonas piratica. The sequence continues at coordinate 800,577 of NZ_CP009889.1, read as the reverse complement.
TGATGGTGGTACAAACGAGATAATTGCAACGTCTATTGATCGAGCAGCAGCTCACGATAATTGGCGCTTAAATACGCAAGTTTTTAATTGGAGTGATGTACGCACAATTTACCGAAGCTGGTCAAATGCGCTTAAAAATGCACTGTTTCAAGCACAACAAGAGAGCTCAAAATAACCTCTCACCATGGGCATGTTGCTTAACCAAGCATGCCCATAAATGTTAATGATTTTAAAGATTTAATTCAATTAATATGCTAGATTATTGCGAAAAAATAAAAACTGGTAACACTTTGCTCATAAACTATACTGTACTTGTCAGCTTATGGAATTTTGCGAAGGTTTAGCAGGATTATAAAGTGCATATTATGAAAACCATTTCCCGAGTTGTAATTGTTACATTAGGGTGTATTTTAGCCACGTATCTAATTTTAGCTTTGTCTTTAACGCAAGGTATTGCATTATCATATCACCAAGATTCACCCATTCAGCAGGTAGAGCTAAGTCCTTCAAGTCTTGATGTAAAACAACCTGAGCTTTTCTCTTCAATGTTTAGTTACATTGATTTTGTCAGTATAAATAATCAGACATACATTCAATTAGAAGCGAATGAAGAACGCGTTGTTGCAGTACCCATTAGGAAGCTATTGACAGAAATGTTGCTTTTTTCAAATTTTCCATTGCTTTTGTTGATAACACTTGCCATTACTATTCCGTTAATTTTAACAAGTAGAAAACAAAAACGTTTTGATCACGCTGTGACAATCCTTAACAGTAAGACAGATAACCTTCTCAGTGCATTCAATCTCGATTTACCAAAATTTGAAACCGAAAATAACCTTGCAAGATTAAACCACTCTATCAATTCCTTAAGCGATGCGGTCGAGCGTTATAAAAAAGACACCGAAACAAGCATTTTTCAGGATAAATTGACAGGTCTTGCTGATAGACACGCTTATTTGGGCCACCTTAAAGAACAATTATTAGATGCCGAAGAGAATGAGAAAAAACAAGCTTTACTGTTCATAGACCTTGATGGTTTTAAACAAGTTAATGATTCGTTTGGCCATAGTTTTGGTGACGAGGTGTTGATTCAAGTGGCTGAGCGCTTGCGCACCATTGTGCGTAACCATAACCTCTCCTCCCAACACCCTATTAACGGCATAGAACAAAACTTATCCCGTTTAGGCGGCGACGAGTTTTCAATTTTCATTAACGACTTAACTGATCCGTCTGTTGCATTAAACGTTGCACAAAATGTGTTACAGGAAATCGAGCGTGATTTTGTCTTAGGTAATAAAGTTATCAAGATTGGCGCAAGTATTGGTATAGCGATTTACCCAGACAGTGCATCAACCCCATTCGCACTCTTGCAAATGGCAGATGTTGCTATGTACCGAGCCAAAACTGATGGTCGGGGGATATTCCGAGTATACTCGCCTGAGATGGGTAGTAAAATGCGTCGCTATCACTACCTATTGGAAGAAATGCGCCTAGCACTTGGCAGTAATAATTTTACCTTGTCATTTCAACCAATTGTGCATGTTGATGACTGCAGTATCGATTATTTTGAATGCTTAGTGAGATGGCACCACCCGGTTGAAGGCACAATTACACCGACAGAGTTTATTCCCATTGCAGAAGAATCCAATCTGATCCTTGATCTTGGTGACTGGATTTTATTTGAGGCATGTCGTCAGATGTCAGCCTGGTTTAACGCGGGTATGACACGTGTACGTATCTCGGTGAATATATCTGGCGTACAATTAAAGCACCGGAACTTACATGACTGGGTTATGGAAACCATTACCAAAGTTGGGTTGCCACCTAAATCACTCATGCTTGAGATTACTGAGTCTTGTTTTATTGAAGCCTCCAAAGACACCATCGACAGTTTACAAAAACTCCGTGAACAAGGCATCACTATTGCCATTGACGATTTTGGAACTGGTTTCAGCTCATTATGCACACTTGCAGAGTTACCCGTAGATGTGATTAAGATCGACAAATTATTTATTGATCAAGCCAATGACAATCCTAAATATAATAAAATACTGCAATCTATCAGTGAACTTGGCAAAGAGTTAAATCTTAAAGTCGTTGCTGAAGGAGTTGAATGTGCAGAGCAATTTGATCTAGTCAGAAAAATGGGTATTCAATGTGTACAAGGTTATTTAGTATCAAAACCTGAAACGTCAAATAACGTGGGTACAAAAGTGTTGAGAAACAACTTAAATCATATAGCAGCCACAGGGACAAATATTTGGCTGCCAGAAAACGAGCCATCAAACAGGCCAAAACTTCATTCCGTAAAATAGGAAATTTATATGAAACTTACATTAAAATTATTAATAATAAGCTTGGTTTTCATTTCGTTTTTCACAAAAGCAGATTTACAAAAAGGAATAGATGCCGCGAATGAAGGTGACTTTGAAACTGCATTTTTTCACTTTAATTATCTAGTTGAAAACAATTATGGTCCTGCCATGTATCACTTAGGCCAAATGCATGAATTTGGGTATGGCATTGCAAGAGACCCAAAAAAAGCCGCAGATATTTATTCACAGGGTGCAAAATTAGGTGAAGCGGATGCAATGTTTGCACTTGCGACTTTATATGAAGATGGCAAAGGCGTAAAAAAAGATTTGCAAATGGCTGCATCGCTTTATCAACAATCCGCTAAGAAAGGGCTCGCACCTGCACAATTCAATTTAGGTGTTATGTACGCTAATGGCACAGGCGTTATCCAAGATTTCTTCCAAGCCAAAGAGTGGTACACAAAAGCCGCGGCACAAAACTATGCTGCTGCACAATTTAATCTTGCCCTTTTGTACTTCGAAGGCCAAGGTGTTGATAAAAGTTTAGAAATGTCATTTATCTGGAATTCAATTGCTGAATTTAATGGGCATAAAGATGCAAGCCATAGCCGCAAGCTAGACGAACGTAAAATGTCTCCTTCGCAAGTTGAAGAAGCGACGGAAAAAGCCAATGTACTCTATCAAAAGATTCTTGCTGGCAAATATTATGGTGATGAACGCCGTATTTAATTGCATTTTAGTATGATAACGGGCATGGTCTCTAATTTTAGGGGCCGCCTATGCTAAATCTATTCCTTCTTTGTATAATCCTTGTACTCTTTATTCTTATTATTAGATCCACACTTAATAATGCCAAACTAGCTAAACAAAACAGCGCAGTACAGACTACATTTTTGTCAGAAAATAAAACACGCGAAGCAATTATTGAAACAGATTCTGGCTTACAATATGAAGTACTCGTATCAGTTGACGAAGGTCAATCCCCCACTAAAAGCACAAAAGTAACGTGTCACTACCACGGAACACTTTTAGACGGAACCGTATTTGATTCTTCTGTTGAGCGAAATAAACCACTTTCATTTTCGTTAAATCAAGTTATCCCTGGCTGGACCGAAGTACTTCAATTAATGAAAGAAGGCGAAAAAGTTAAAGCTTACATTCCTTATCAGCTTGCCTATGGTAAACGTTCCGCAGGAAAAATACCGCCTGCATCACTGCTTATATTTGAAATTGAATTATTAGCAGTAGAAAACTAACTAGACATATAGAGCGCTAAATACCATAGTAACCAATTAACCTAATTGCGAGTCCAGGTTCATCGGCAAATTCATGGCGCTCTCTAAACTCAACAAACGGTTCGACTTCAAAAAACAACCAGTTTTCAAAAAACTGTGTTCGCCAGCGATATGAGCTGTAGTAGCTCCTTTCGCCATCAAAATTATCATTCGCCCAAAGACCAATTACAGCAGCTTGTTCACTGTTGTAAGTTTGACTATGGAAAACGCCGATTGATATTCGATTAGAAGGCTCGCTTTCAATATAGCGCGAATTAAATGAAAAATTGAGCATTTGGTTTGGGGTCAATGTAACATCAGCACGGGTATAGAAACGTGCTCCGATACCGTCTTCAAGATAATACTCGATGCTTGGTGTGAATGAAAAACGCCAGTTTCCAACAGTATGACGAAACCGTAATCGTGATTGTGCAAACAAATTAGAGCGGCTAACACCAATGCGGTGTTCAACATTCAGTCGTTGTCGTTGAACCATATACCAATTCAATGCAGCATTGAGTTGATTATCGTTTTGATCTGTTGAAATACTTTGAAAGGGTAGCCTGTCCTCTTCGTCCTCATCATTATCGATAATAAGGCTAATTTTATCTTCCCAATTAGGTAAATCTAAAGAGACTTTAAATTGATTATCAAAATTAAGTAAGTCACGTGCACGAGGAGCAAAACCGACTGACAAATAACCTTTTGCGCTTGCAATATTCTCTTGTGATGGTTTTTGTTCGACTAAGTTATCAAGCCATTGTGCTGAGTTTTGCATTTGTGCATTCAGACGTGTTCTTATTAATGAGGCTCCGTAGGTAACATCATTTTTAAGATCGTTTGTAATAGCTTCATTTTGCGCTTGTTTTGTTGGTGAAACATCTTGTGACTTTGCTGATAATAAAAAAGGGACTGCTATTAATACCCAGAAACCAATCAGATTACTTCGGTACAACAACATTCCCTCTCCTTAATCAGGTGTTAGTTTACTGCCTTCTCCGGTGATGTATAGTATTTGTAAATACCAATCAAGGATGCAGCAATCCAAAACAATTCAATTACAAAACTCGCTAAATTGAAATTATAACAAAGACTTATAAGGAGCAAAATCGCGCCAGATAAATTCATAAGATTATAAGCAATTCCTGTAGGTTTGACTTTACCTAACTGCAGTAAAAAGAACGCACCTACAACAAGAAATGTACCGGTCATACCGATAATATCGAATAAAATTGAGATCAAGTGATAACTCCAAGCTTATGCGCCCAAATATGCTGGCCCAGTCCGTGGGGAGGGCGATTTTCAATCCATGAAACAGCTTGTAGTTGAGGAGAACCCTCAGTCACAATTATTTTAATGAATTATATGCAGGCTGCAATCACTTTTGTCCTTGTCATTTGCCAATAATTTAGCTAGCCAATTTTTGCTTTGCCACCAATTATTTTATAAGCTGCAATGCCTCTGATCATGTTCTCTCTTGCAAATACTTGGCCACAGCTCGGACAGACGCAAGGCTCTGTGCAGTAGTTATTTGAAATACGTTCAATAAAACACTTAACCAACGCGCCTTTTCCATTTTTATGGTATTTAAATAATCGCGTTTTGCATTTGGTACAAACAATATCGACAACACGTTCTGGCAAACGTTTGTTGGGCTTAGCCATAATGCACCGGCTTTGTTAATTGTGGTTTTTTTTGTAACTTGCGTTGTAAGGTTCGACGATGCATTCCCAATTGGCGAGCTGTTTCTGATACATTTCCGTTATTAGCTTTTAATACCTGATTGATATGCTCCCACTCTAATTGTTCACTAGATAACGGACTTTCATCAATACTCACCTCTCCTACTTGCCCAGTTAAAGTAGCAATTATCGTATTAGTATCTGTGGGTTTTGCTAAATAGTCCGTTGCACCTAAACGTATCGCTTCAACTGCAGTGGCAATACTCGCAAAACCGGTTAGTAAAACAATCGAACTATTAGGCAATAATGCCCTGAGTGGTTTGATCAAAGGTAAGCTGGTTTGGCTATTTAATTTCATATCCATTAAAATATATTCAGGCAAAATTCGCCTGGCAGCCACAAGCACGTCAGTTGCATCTGTAACAAGTTCTACTGTAAATCCTTGTTTTCGCATTCTGCGACATAGCGTTTGGCCATAAGCCAAATCGTCTTCAACAATTAATAAATTCATATTAATGGTAGCCTTACTGTTACTTTAGCACCTGCATTGTTGATGTTTTCAATGCGTATTTCACCACCTAATTTATTTACAGTGGTATTTGATAAGAAAAGCGCAATTCCCATTCCTTTTTGACTTTTAATGGTTTCATGCCCAAGCGAATCTAATAATTCCAAGTCAAAGCCATTGCCTTCATCAGTTATTTCAATATTAAGTCGATTAGAAAATTCAAACACCCTAATTACAACTTTGTTTTTATTAACGTGTTTATTTGCGTCTACGGCATTTTGCACAACATTTATTAGAGCCGATAATAATAAGCCATCGGTCAATATTTCAGTGGTTGTATCGCTTTCATTGATTAATTCAATATGTTGTTCTGGGAAATGTAATAAACACGCATCATGAAACTCACTCAGTAATGTTGAGACTAAAATCGGCGCCTGTGCGTTGTCTTTTATTTCACTGGCATAGTTTCGAAAGTATGAAAGTTGTTGATTGCACTGGGATAAAGGAACCGCCATTTCTTTTAAAAGCGCGTTATCGTTACCTAATTCATCTAGTAAATCTTCATAGAGCATTTGTAAGTTAGCAATGGGTGTTGCAAGGTGATGCGTTACTTGAGCAGCAGCGGTTCCCAATGCCATCAGCTGTTCACTTCTCAACGTTTCTTCGCGTTGCAATGCCATTTGTTTTTCTTTATTTGCGTTTGCTTTTACAAGTGCACTAATTGTTGTCGTTACAACTAAGGCTGATAGTACGAAATTAATCCACATGCCTAAAAAGTGCTCTTGCATATCCATATGATGTAAATCATGGGCTGGCATATTTATAACCAGCAAGGTATAGAACCCAACGGCAGTCATTGAGCAAAGTGCTAACCAAGAAAGCGGTAAACAAACAGCTGCAATTATCAACGGTAGCAATAATAAAGAGACAAATGCATTAGTAGCACCCCCACTGTAAAATAAAAGCAAACTTAAAAACGAAATATCTGCCAATATTTGTAGCGCTAACGCAAAATTTGTTGCATTTAACCTGGCAAAATAAACAATACTTGATAGGTTAAACAGTGTTTCAAAGGCAATTATCAAAAGTAACGCACCGATATAATCATGCGTACCAATTGAAAAATGCATCACAATAACAGTGAGTAACTGAATCGCTATTGATACCGTTCGTAGAAACAATAAACGGCTGATTGGCTTACGATAAGCCAAAGAAGGTTCTGCACTAATAAATTTTGCTAGCAAAGCCATAAGTAACTCTTTTAATCAAAGACAAATCCCACTGCATCTGGTATAACCAGTGCAACGCACAAAGAAAAGAATGTAAGGGTTGCATATGAAGTATGCCAAAATTACAGGCTGGGGAAAATGCATTCCGCCTGTAACACTCACAAATGATGATCTCAGCCAAATCATGGACACCAATGATGAATGGATTACTACTCGAACTGGCATTAAAGAACGTCGTATATCTCACCAAAGTACCGCTGAATTAGCATCCGTTGCTGCGCTCAATGCACTTGCGTGTGCCGGTATTACCGACGCAAGCGATATTGATCTTGTATTACTTGCTACCTGTACACCAACAACGCTAGTTGCCAACACGGCTTCACAAGTGCAACAAAATATCGGTGCAACTGGCGCAGCAGCGTGTGATGTTAATGCCGCTTGTTCTGGCTTTTTATATGCACTTCAAAATGCGACAGCACAAATTCAAGCTGGCATGATTAAAAAAGCCGTTGTTATAGGTGCTGAACGCATGACTTGGTATGTTAACTGGCAACGCCGAGACAGCGCCGTGTTATTCGGTGATGGTGCTGGCGCAGTGGTACTTGAAGCAAGCGATGACAAATCAGGTCTACTCGGTACCAAAACTGGCTGTGATAGTGAAGATCGTGAAATCCTTCATATTCGAAACTTTGGTACTGATATCGATAAATACCAAGCCGTCGGCCCTTCTGATATTTTATTTGAAGGAAGAGAAATATTTAAGCGTGCAGTAAAAGGAATGACGACAGCAGTAGATGACGTGTTAAATCAAGTTGACTGCAATATTTCTGACATTGATATACTGATACCGCATCAAGCAAACCTTAGAATTATTCAAGCGATACAATCTAAAGTGAACCTGCCTGATGAGGCGGTTATGGTGAATATAAACAAGTATGGCAATACATCTGCTGCAACCATTCCTATCGCATTATGTGAAGCAGTTGAAGATGGTCTGATTAAAGCCAATAGCCGAATTATTTCAGCTGCATTTGGTGCTGGCTTAACTTGGGCGGCAAGTTTTATTCAATGGGGTGAACGCACCACCCCCATTCATCCTGCTTCACATTCATTATCCGAATGTAATCAACCGGGACTCGATTTAATCAAAGATGCAGTAGCACACTGCCAGTAACCCATTCTAAAGCCTGCAATTCTGCGGGCTTTTATTTGCATAATCTGCTTTTAACACTACGCTTTAAAGGTACGCACCAAAACATATGTGATGGATTGCATTTTGTGAATGTTAAAGGGTAATACCATGCAGGAGCACACAGCTAATATCGATCAACGACGTTCATTGCGACTCGACATGGAAAAAGAGCTTATTGGCTTAGAATGGGAAAATGACCAGCATGAAATTGTTAAACGTCAAGCGATGTGTATCGATGTTTCAAATGGCGGCTTAAAGGTTAATATTGACCGCAGAATTGAAACATCCGGACCGGTAAAAGTCACGTTTCGTGACAAACAAGGCTCGTCAAATACTATGTACGCCAAAGTAATTCGCGTTACAGAAATTCATGATTGGTTTGATATCGCCATGGAATTTGTCGAACAAGGGGGTGAAAAATGATTCTACTTGTTGGCGGAGAAAAAGGCGGAAGTGGCAAAAGCTGTTTAGCACAAAATATTGCTGTTTACCTGACCATGCAACAGTACACAGTTTTGATTGTTGACTGTGATCCACAACGTACGTCTTCTGACTGGATCCAAACACGTAATACACATCCCAGTTTACCCTCAATTAATTGTGTGCAACTTTACGGTAAAATCAGAAACGATTTGTTAAGTTTAGAAAATCATTATGACTACGTAATTGTTGATTGTGGTGGACAAGATAACTTAGCACTGCGTGCAGCAATGTCGGTTGCTGATCACACTTTAATTCCCCTCCGACCCAAGCGCCGAGATCTCAAAACCGTGCCACATATGGAGGACATTTTAACGACGTGTAAAATGGTTAATCCCAAGCTAAATGCGGCATTTGTTATCACGCAATGCCCTTCTTTACCCAATCAAGCAAGCCGAATTTTAGAAGCAAAAGAAGTATGTGCTTCGTATGGCATTCCTGTTCTTAATGCTGTTACGTTTAGCCGCAATATTTATGATGATAGTGAAGAAAATGGCGAATCTGTCATAGAGCGGGACCCTGATGGAAAAGCTGCGCTTGAAATTAAAGCCATTGTTGATGAATTACTAGCAATGGAAGTGGTCCATAGTCATGAGTTTAATTGATTTAAAAAAGAACACAGGTAACAACAAAAAGCAGAAAATTTCTGTCGAAGAGTTTATTGAACAAGCCAACCTGTATGCCAAAGGTAAAACCACCACCTGTGACAAGAAAAGGCAGATCAAGAAAGGACGTAAATTCAAAAACGCTACATTTACACTATCACCTAACCATATTAAACAGCTCGATGAACTTTCAAAACAATCAGGCTTATCAAAGTCCTATATCTTAAGGTTACTTATTGCAGAACTAGCACAAGGCGAAGAGTTGTCACTCGACGCCTTGCTTGAGCATATAGAATCAAAATAAGATTATTGATACTTGTCCTGTAGGTATTTAAGAACTGCACGTACACCAAAAGCTTCACCACCAACAGGACGACCTGGTAGTTTTCTAAGATTCCAAGCCATAACATCGAAATGAACCCAGGAAATACTTTCATCGACAAATTCTTGAAGATAAAGCGCAGCTGTAATTGCGCCACCAAACGGACCTGATGCACAGTTAGTCATATCAGCGACACTGCTATTGAGCATGTCTTTATAGGCTTTGTGAAGCGGCAAATGCCAAACCGGGTCTTGCACATTCTCAGCAGCCTGTTCTAAGCCAGCAACCAATGCTTTATCATCACTGAAAAAACCAGGTAGCTCAGTGCCTAAAGCAATACGGCATGCACCTGTAAGCGTTGCAAAATCAATCAAGGTGTCTGGCTTTTCAGTTACTACTTCTGCCAGTGCATCACAGAGTACTAGGCGCCCTTCAGCATCTGTATTGTCAATTTCTACTGTTATACCTTTTCGTGTTTTAATTACATCACCTGGGCGCAATGCGTTATCAGATACAGCATTTTCTACAGCAGGGACCATCACACGTAAATTAACAGGTAATTTAAATGCCATAATCATATGCGCTAAGCCAAGTACATGTGCAGCGCCGCCCATGTCTTTTTTCATCAAACGCATGCCTGACGCTGGTTTTAAATCAAGACCACCTGAATCAAAACAAACCCCCTTGCCAACTAATGTTACTTTAGGTGCGTTTTTATCACCCCAACGTAAATCTAGTAATCTCGGTTTATTGGCACTCGCCCGACCAACAGCATGAATGGTCGGGTAGTTTTGTTCAAGCAGCTCATCCCCCACAATTTGTGAAAACGAGCCCGAGAATTCTTCAGCCATATCTGCCATGATTTCTGCTAAATGCTGCGGCATCATATCCCCAGCAGGCATATTCACAAGGTCACGAACGATATTGACGCCTTTTACATAAGTAATAACTTCATCAAACGTACTTTTATCTGCCAGAGCAAGCTTGACTGTTTGAGGTTTCGTTTCTTTATAAGCATTAAAATCATAACAACCTAAAGCAAAGCTAGTTGCGATTAATTTACTACTTACAGCATCATTTGTGATTAAATAAGTACCAGCTGGTAATTGATTTGACAGATCACCGCACGCCCATAACGCATTTGTGTTTTCAACAAAATATACAACTTCTTGTAATTTCCCATCTGAAAAATTTGGAATGAGTAATACACCTTGGCCTTTAAAACTAAGTGAGTTGAGCCAGGTCTTGGTCACCTCAGACTGTTGTTGAAGCCAAGAGTCAAATTCAGAAGTAGCAAGAACGCTTAGAGGGATCCCTTCAGATTGGTTAACAAGGGCATGTGTCATAGTTAACACCTTCATTTGTTGTAAATTATATGCCTAAGCATAACAAACTATGAAAGTATTTGTCTGATAATAGCGTTAAGTATTTTTACTTATTTTCAGATTTATTAAATGCACTCGGTAACACTTCAACACCCACCATGCGCCCTAATTTGACAATAAGCGGAATGGTAATTGGCGCAAAAGGTAAAATTGCAAAAATACCCAGACCAACTCCCTTTAACAAATCGATAAACTGATTATTTGCTGTATTTAATTCGTCTTTGGTAGCCTTACCTTGTGTGTAGCGTCGGTAAGTTTGCAGCATATCGATGGTTTCTTGTTTTTCTTGAGCCAACGCATGTTTAACCTGCAACATTTGACGACGGACTTTTAACCGGCTTCTTTGTTGCTTAATTTTCAGCACCCGAACAGGTGCTTTATGGAAGTATTTCATTGTGCGCATACTACATAGTTTCGCACAACATGATAAAAAGGCATAAACGATTTCTGTAAAAAGTTGTTGAATCGCCTACCTTAGTTGACAATAGCGCATTAAGTGTACTGCCTTAGCCACGCAAGCGTATCTGCAAACGTCTCATCAATGGCTTCAGGCGCAGTAAGTATGTTGATATGGTCATAATCAATTTTGTGCTGATAGTTTTTGCCATATATTTTGATACTTTGTTTACCCTTTCCGCTTTCCCGCATAAAAGCTTCAATATCAATTTTTTGTGCTAATGCTTTATCATTTACGCCCGCAACATGCAGCGTAGGCGGAAGCGCTATTTCGCTTAACGTTTTACCATAATCAAAGCCATCAAAAGGACATATCCACGGATTATGCTTTACCCACTGAACACCTTCTTTATGCGACAAGCGAGTTTCATCATCCGAGCCAAAACCAAAACGCTTAGCAGGTAAATAACCATAGAGTTTAATTAATAAAGGTGATACAGCATACCATACCAAGTTTGCTTGCAGGTATTTACTGGGGTGCTTGTTATAAATAGTTCGTTTGGAGGCAAAATACACACAAGCTTTTAAATGTTTTCGATAACTCGGAAAACGTGCAAGCACGGAGTTTAATAGCACACCTCCCCATGAGTGAGCACAAAAATAACTTACATCTTGATTAGTATATGATGTGATGAAATCTAACATAGCAGGAATTTCTTCAACAATAGAGTCGCGCTGACCTGTACCACTGTGCTTTGATATTTTTGGCTCACTTTGCCCTCTACCGCGCAGATCCGCAACAAAACAATTGAAACCTGCATTTGCTAAAAAAGGCGCTAACCCTTTGTTTGAGTGAGTATAAAAAATTCGTCCATTTTCAACAGCACCATGCATTAAAAATATAACAGGCCCATTGTGATCGCTCACAATTTGACGCAAGTGAACTTTGTCACCATTTGATAAAGGAATGAGATGTGACGTTTGTTTTATCATAATTATTCTTATTGGCATCTGGTCATACCACTAAAATACTAAAAAGAACCCATAAATTTTGCAAGTGAAGTAGTCCATCGTGATAAAATAACACTTAAACTGCTTTCACGAGTTTTACTATTAGATGAAAAAACATCACCCAAGAAACCTTCATATCAATGGTTATGATTTAGAGCGTTTGTCTCTCAATAATCCACAACTTAAACAGCTTGTAGTAAGTAATGTTAAAGGTGGATTAACACTCGATTTTAGCGACGCAAAAGCTGTAAAAGCATTAAATCAGGCGCTATTAATAGAGGATTATAAGTTAGCTGTATGGGATATTCCGGATACTAATCTGTGTCCGGCCGTACCGGGAAGAGCTGATCTTATTCATGCATTAGCTGACTTACTGGCATCGCACAATAATGGCCAAGTGCCAGTTGGAAAAAATACACATCTTCTCGATATTGGAACTGGTGCTTCATTAATTTATCCAATATTGGCTCATCAAATTTATGGTTGGAAAGCGACCGCAACAGACATTGACAATCACTCAGTCAAACAGGCTAAAAATCTTGCTAATTTCAATAAACTACCAGTTAAACTGAAGTTACAACGCAATAGTAAGCACATATTTAAAGGGGTAATTAACCCTGATGATTATTATCATATTACCTGTTGCAACCCGCCATTTCATAGCTCTTTGGATGAAGCACATCAAGCCAATCAACGTAAATGGCGTAACTTAGATAAAGATAAGAAAGCAGGATTAAATTTTTCAGGGCAAAAAGCTGAGTTATGGTGTGAAGGCGGAGAATTGCGCTTTTTACTCACTATGATTTCAGAAAGTGAACAGTACAAATCAAATGTTGGAATATTCACTTCATTAGTATCAAAAAAACAAAATTTAACACCGCTAACAAAGCAATTGAAAAAGTTAGATAACTGCCATTTTCAAACAGTGCCATTAGCCCATGGCCAAAAAGTAATGAATTTGCTGTGTTGGCAGTTCAATTAAGAAATAATAAGGCTTATTTCCACTTCGCAATAAGCCTTTATTTTGTTTAAATAGCTTTAGTTTGGTACAGCCACTTGGTTCTCTAAACCATCAAAATAGTGTTTGCGACATACTGATACATAGCGCTCATTACCACCAATTTCTACTTGCTCGCCTTGCGTAATTGGCACACCTTGTTCATTTGTTCTTAGCACCATATTTGCTTTTCGACCACAGTGACACACCGTTTTAAGTTCAATCAATTTATCAGCCCAGGCTAAAAGATACTGTGCACCAATAAATAACTCACCTAGAAAATCGGTTCTTAAGCCATAACAAAGTACTGGAATATTGAGTTTATCCACCACAAAACATAGCTCTTCAACTTGATTTTTTGTTAAAAACTGTGCTTCATCAATTAAAACACAATCGATTTTATTTACTGCATGCTTGGTTGCGATCTCATCTGATATGGGTGTTGTGGGAGAAAATAAGCACGCATCTGCTGCCAAACCAATACGCGAGCTGACTTTACCTTCGCCATATCGTGTGTCAATTGCTGCTGTATAGATCAATGGCTCCATACCGCGCTCTTTATAGTTAAACGCAGATTGCAATAACGTGGTTGATTTACCTGCGTTCATCGCAGAGTAATAAAAATAAAGCTGAGCCATAATAAATCCATCGAAAAAAGCCAATGCTAACTAAGTTGAGTCGTTTGTGCTAGCTAAAAATAAAAACATTCACCGTAAGCAAGCTTAGTTAACTGTGGTAGGCTTTATACCAGTCTACAAACGCATTCATACCAGCTTGAATTGTAGTTTGTGGTTTAAAGTTTATTTCCTCTTCAAGCGCACTTGTATCTGCATAGGTTGCCGGTACATCACCAGGCTGCATAGGCAAAAATACTTGCTGTGCTTCATGGCCAGAGGCATTCTCAATCGCTTTAATAAATTGACGCAACTCAATGGGCTGATTGTTACCAATATTGTAAATACGGTACGGCGCATCGCTTTTAGCTGGGGAGTGGCGATCAAGCGAAGGGTCAACTGTTGGAATAACATCTTGAATGCGTATCACCCCTTCGACAATATCATCAATGTAAGTAAAATCTCTGAGCATTTCACCATGGTTAAAAACCTTTATTTCCCGATTGTTGAGTATAGCGTCAGTAAAAAGATAAGGCGCCATATCCGGCCTTCCCCACGGACCATAAACAGTAAAAAATCGAAGTCCAGTAGTCGGTAAACCATAAAGATGACTGTAGGTGTGCGCCATTAGTTCGTTAGACTTTTTAGTGGCAGCGTATAATGAAACAGGGTGATCGACCGCATCATCTTCTGAAAATGGCATTTTTTCATTCATACCATACACAGAACTTGATGACGCATAGACTAAATGTGCAACGTTATTATGCCTGCAACCTTCTAAAATTGTTGCCATACCAACAAGATTAGACTCAATATAGGCCATCGGATTGTCAATCGAATAGCGAACGCCTGCTTGTGCTGCCAAATGGATTACTCGGTCAAATTGCGCTTGTTTAAACAGCTCACTTATCGCTTGTTTATCTGACACATCCATTTTAATAAAGGAAAAATTAGCTAAATCTTCTAAGCGTTTTAAACGGGCTTGTTTTAATTTTGGGTCATAGTAATCATTTAAATTATCTAAACCAATTACCTTATGACCTAACTGACATAAACGTTCAGCAACAAAATTTCCAATAAAGCCAGCGGCTCCAGTTACAAGATACTTCACTATTCTTTCCTGTTATCGATGCATGGTTTTATCAGTCGTTTCCAAACAAGTCTCGGGTATAGACTTTTTCTGATACGTCTCGTAAACAATCATCCATGCGATTTGACACAATCACATCAGAAATACGCTTAAATTCATCTAAATCACGAATAACTCGTGAATTAAAGAATAAATCCTCTTCGAGTACCGGTTCATAAACCACCACTTCAATACCTTTAGCCTTAATACGTTTCATTATGCCTTGGATTGAAGATGCTCTAAAATTATCTGAACCAGTCTTCATAATTAATCGATGAATACCGACAATTTTTGGCTGTCTATTAATAATAGAAAAAGCGATATGATCTTTACGTACTGTATTTGATTCAACAATGGAATTGATCAGTGTATTTGGTACATCTTCAAAGTTTGCACGTAATTGTTTGGTATCTTTAGGTAAACAGTAACCACCGTAACCAAATGATGGGTTGTTATAGTGATTGCCAATACGTGGATCTAAGCTAACGCCTTCAATGATTTCGCGCGTATCTAGTCCATGGCTTTCTGCATAGGTATCCAGTTCGTTGAAATAAGAGACACGCATAGCAAGATATGTATTAGAAAAGAGTTTAACTGCTTCGGCTTCTGTTGAACCTGTTAGCAAAATATCAATGTCTTGCTTAATTGCACCTTTCGCAAGTAATTCTGCAAACACCTGTGCTCGCTCAGATTTTTCACCAACAATGATGCGTGATGGGTGTAAATTATCATAAAGCGCTTTGCCCTCACGCAAAAACTCTGGCGAGAAAATGATGTTGGAGGTACATAACTTTTGTTTAATTCTTTTTGTAAAACCCACAGGCACTGTGGATTTAATAATCATGATTGCAGACGGGTTGATTGCATTAACTTCATTAATTACCGCTTCAACAGATGAAGTATTAAATTTGTTTGTCACCTCATCATAATCTGTCGGGGTGGCAATAATAACATAATCTGCATTTTCAAATGCATGTTTAGTATCTGTTGTTGCAACTAAATTGAGCGATTTATTTGCTAAGAATTCTTCAATTTCAGGGTCCGCAATCGGTGATTTTTTTTGATTAATTAAATCAACTTTTTCTTGCACTAAATCCAGTGCAATGACTGCATTATGCTGTGCAAGTAAAACCGCATTTGATAGGCCAACATAACCTGTGCCTGCAATTGTGATATTCATTGTAGTCCTTTGTGTAAATCGACATGCCTGTTTAATAATAAGTTAACGACAGGATTATGGTAAAGCAGTCGATTTATAATCAATTTAGATGATATAAATAATTGAGTTCCTAATTTAGCACAGTTAATTGTTTTTATGATCTTTTTTCGTATGTTAAAGCCATAAAAAAAGGCCTAGCAAATGCTAAGCCTTTAACAAAATATTGAAACTAGTCTGCGCGACCCATAAATTTTTGTTCTGTTGTATTTATTTTAACTTTGTCACCAGCAGAAATGTGTTCAGGTACCTGAATAGTCAAACCGGTCGTCATTGTTGCGGGTTTCGTTCTTGCACTTGCAGAGGCACCTTTAATAGACGGCGAAGTGTCTTCAATAACAAGCTCAACACTTGAAGGTAAATCAATAGAAACTGGGCTACCTTCAACCACGACAACCAACAGACCTTTTGTATTTTCATCAATGTAAAGTAATTGCTCGGCAATTGACTCCTTATTGATGTTATAAGGTGTGTAATCTTCTTCATCCATAAATACATACTCGTCACCATCTACATAAGACAGTACGGCAGGTCTACGGTTTAAGTCGGCAAAATTAAGCATTTCTTCAGCTTTAAAAGTTTCATCAACTTTTCCGCCGTTTACCACATCATACATGCGCATGCGGTATAAGCTACCTCCTGCACGGCCTTGTGGCACTGAACGTTCAATGTCACGTACAATCATAACACGACCGTTATATTCAATCGCGGCATGCTTTTTAATTTCACTTGCTTTAGGCATTTGTTTTACTCATTCTGTCAATTTATGCAGACCCTACAAAAATATCCGCTGTTAGTAAATAAATAATGGTGAAAATCAATCTTGTATTTTTTATTAACTTGATTTTTAATTATTTGCCACAATATCTGTCTGGCACAGTAAATAGATTTAGAGGACACTATGCAGTTAGTCTCATTAGACTCTAACGATCCAAACGTAATCAGCCTTTTCGCAGAAATCGATCGCTTGATGAATTCACTTTACCCCATTGCTAGTGATCAATCCTTGCCATTAAATGAACTAAATCAGCCCAATGTCCACGCCATCGGTTTGCTCACAGACGAGGGAATTATTGCCTGTGGTGCTATTGTAAAAAAATTCGAATCAACATTATATGGCGAAATTAAACGCGTTTATGTTAAGCCAACCCATCGAGGAAAAGGGTTGTCACGCCGTATTATGCAAAACCTAATGTACTGGGCTGGTCAAGCTCAAATACCGCTGCTTCGACTTGAAACAGGTAGCAAGCAAACTGAGTCTATTCACTTATATGAAAGTCTTGGCTTTACACGCTGTGAGTGTTTCGGACGCTATCGCGATAACCCTCTCAGTGTATTTATGGAATTACCCTTATCGACTGACTAATTAATTCATTTTTTGCGGTTAAAACAACATTTAATGCCAGTGTGCATTTGATTAACAGGATGTTTTTGATGAAAATATTACCCTTATTTGTTTTAACCGCTTCCGTCGTTTCTTCGTTTTCACTGCATTCTCAAACGTACCCAATATGGCAACCCCAAGCCCCTGTTATTGATGCTAAATTTGACTGGGTTAAAACAACATCTGGTGAGTGGTTAAAAGGTGACATCATTACAATGTATGAAGAAGAACTGGAATTTGACTCAGACGAATTCGGTATTCAATCAATTGACATTTCTGATGTTGCTGAACTCTACTCAAAAGGTGAGCAAAGTATCCGCCTAAATGATGGCACAGTCATGAGTGGCAAATTAATAATAAAAGATAACAAATTAACGCTCACAGACGAAGATAATCAACACATTTTGAGTATTGATAGTCTACTGTCAATTGCTTCAGCAGATGGTAATGAACTTGATTACTGGGATGGTGAAGTCAATTTTGGTACCAACTTTCGCCGCGGTAACTCAGAACAGTCTGATTACACAATAAGTGCCGAAGCGCAAAGGAGAACATCCACCAGCCGCTTTTCGTCAGCGTTTATTAGTAATTTTAGCGAACGTGTAATACAAGAAACAGGTAAAAAAGAAGAGACAACCGATGATCAACGCTTAACCGCAAATTTCGATTGGTTTTTCTCTCCTAAAGTATTTATTCGTGTTGCAGACTACGAATATTTCGCAGACCAGTTTGGTAACATTGATAAACGACATACCTTTGGTATCGGTGTGGGTTATGAACTATTAGATACCACTGACTTTTCATGGGAAGTCAATGCCGGTCCTAGCTATCAATCAACTGATTACCTCACAGTAGAAACGGGTCAAGACGACAACGAAACTTCAGCCGTGATCAACTTAGGCACCTTACTCAAATGGGACATCACTAAGGACATAGGGTTTGACGCTGATTATCAAGTTAAAATCGTCAGTGAAGACGCTGGACGCTACATTCATCGTTTAAAAACCGGATTTGAAGTCGACCTCATCGCAGACTTTGACCTCGACTTATCATTTTATTTAGACCGTATTGAAAATCCAAAACCAACAGGTTCGTTCACTCCTAATAAAAATGACTACCGATTTGTCGTGAGTTTAGGGTATGAATTTTAATTTATTTTTTCCATTTGAGGCGTTATGACAAAGGTATTAATCACAGGTGCAACCGGTTTATTAGGACGGGCATTATTTCGTGTATTTTCACAGCAAGATTTTTGTGTCACGGGAACTGGCTTCAGCCGCGCTAAAGCGCCGATCAAACAAATAGATTTAACGAATAAAGACAATGTTACAGAACTATTGAACACGATTGAGCCAGATATCATTATTCACGCTGCTGCCGAACGAAAGCCAGATATGTGTGAAAACAATAAAGCACATACAAAAGCACTCAATCTTGCTGTGACCGAACATTTAGCAATTGAGGCAAAACGTTTAAATGCACGTTTATTTTTTATAAGTACCGACTATGTCTTTGATGGCACAACGCCGCCCTACTTTGAAGCATCTACACCCAACCCCTTAAACTTTTATGGTGAAACAAAAGTACTTGGGGAACAATGCGTATTGAGTGTCAGTGCAAATCATACTGTGATCCGTGTACCAGTGCTTTATGGCGATGTTGAAACACTGAGTGAATCTGCAATCACCACCATTACAGAACAAGTTCACACCAATCCCATTAGCAAGCACGATAACTGGGCTGTTCGCTACCCTACCCATGTCGAGGATATTGCCAAAACCTTAGTTGATTTAGCTAATTTGCCTAGCAGTGAAACTACAGGGATTTTTCATGTCTCTGATCACCAAGCATACACAAAATTTCAGATTGCAACGCTTACGGCAAGTCTTTTAAACCTTGATAAATCAGGTGTTACGCCTATTAATGAGCCAAGCCAAAGCGCCAATAGGCCACATAATTGCGCTTTAAAAGACACCCGTTTAAGCGCTTTAAATATTCATCATAGTCGTCCATTTTCAGAAGCATTCGCCAACATAGTAAAAACGCATTTAGATCATTGACCAAAAGGATGTTTTTCAGACAAGGTAACCAATTCATTTCTGATTGGCGATAATTGCTTGGCATAGAGTGTTAGTGCTTCTATGCCAATTTCCAGACGAGACACTAGTTGTAAATCGCGCGAGGTGAGGTTTGAGCCAGCAACATTCAGTGCCGCTAAGAACTCCTCTATATTATTAATAATTAGATGAAAAGGTAGCCAAACTAAGTGTGGATTCTTCGCACCATACCCTTTTAATAAACTGATTGGGTTATGTCCGCCACCAGACGCTGATACACCGATTGCAAAAGCAGGTTTGTGGGCTAGAGGAAAGCCACCTGCTGATCCATATGCTGTAAGCAACAGAGTATTATGTAATATTGGCGGCAACATGCCACCCCATTCTGGCGCAATAATAATCAGCCCGTCACATTGATATAAGCTATGTAATAATTGTTCTTTTTCAGTTAGAAGTTGTTGATTGGTAAGTGGCTCATAGTAATGCAGTAACGAACCATATTGGCACAAGTCTATAAGCTCTATTTCTAGAGCTCTCGATTGGAACTTTCCCAGAATAAACTGCCCTAACTTAAGACTATTAGACTCTTTTCGACCGCTGCCACTTAAAATAACAAGTTTCATTAAATGTACCCTTTCTTTTTTGGATACAATATACATAACAATTGTGATTTTTAAATTAAAAGTTGCTAAAATACGTAGGTCAATTGTTATCTTTTATTCTCATGCCTTTATCTAATCGCTTACAAAGCATCGCAAATATAATTTCAACCCCTTACCATCATATTTGGGATACCTGTTGTGATCATGGTTTGTTAGGTAAAGCTCTGTGCGGCTTTTACCCAAATAGCACAATTCATTTTGTTGATATTGCGGAGCATATCATGTATCAGCTTGAACAAAATCTTACACAAGTCATGGAATATACAAATTGGCAATGTCATACACGAGACGTAAAAACACTGCCCATTAGCCAATATGTAGGAAAACAATTGGTTATTATCGCCGGAGTTGGAGGAGAGTTAGCCGCGGAGTTTATTACTGCATTGACAAATCAATACCCAACTATCTCGTTGGATTTTATCATTTGTCCTGTCAACGATACCTATACGCTACGTTCCACCTTAGCAAGGTTACAATACGGGTTAGTTTCTGAAACGCTGATCGAAGAGAATAATCGTTATTACGAAACCATTTATGTGTCTTGTAATAGTAAAACCTTATTGAGCCTGGTTGGTGATTCACTTTGGTTAAATGCTAAACCTAGTATTGCCAAAAGTTACCTTAATCGCTTAATTTCACATTATGAAAAAGTGTCACAGTATAATCATGAGTTTAAACCTGCGCTTAATGCTTATAAAATAGTAAATGAGCGATTCAGCAAACACTGACGCTTTTAAACCACTTATACCGACTATTTATGCTTCTTAATTTTTACCAGGTAAGCATACGTTCGAATAACTAACTCACTAAGATTTTTATGGCTAAAAAAATACAATACACCTTTAATCATCAGCAAAAGTTAATAAACTTTGCTCAGGACAAATACAATTCTATGTTTGAAGCAATTGCAGCAGCAGAAGGGTTTGATATTTCAGATTATTCTAAAATGGAGCATCAAGTCACTTTATACGCAAAAGATAAAGCTGCTATTCGCAATTTCAGAGATGAGTATTTTAAAAAGTTAGGTGTAACCGACATTACTTTTATAAAAGAATAACTATGAATACGTTAATTTTATGCGCAATAATTGCAGCACTACTTCCCTATTTAGCAAAAGCGCCTGTTGCCATCGCAATGAATAAACAAGGAGGCTATGACAATCGTCATCCCCGTGCACAGCAAAGTAAACTCACAGGCTTTGGCGCACGAGCATTAGCAGCACACCAAAATAGTTTCGAATCATTATTAATCTTTACAATTGCGCTGGTTGTGGTATTTGCAAGCAATACCATAAACAGCACCACCGAAACCTTAGCGATTATTCACTTAATTGCACGTGTGCTTTATTGTATTTGTTATTATGTAAATTGGCATATATTGCGATCGAGCGTATGGTTAGTGGGTTTAATTTGCCCAATCGCAATGATGATCTATAGCCTCAATTAAAGAAGCTTATTCACTTAATTTAAAGCCTGCATCTTCTAATAGTTTTAAGAATGCAGGCAATACCTGAAGATTTTCAAATGCAAGTTCATTAACTAATTCATTTTTGAGATTAGGCGATAACTTTAATGCCATTTGCAAATCATCCATAGACTCTGCCAAACGATTTTCTTGTGCATATGCACAAGCGCGTTGCCAATATGCATAGCCATAATCAGCATCTTCGTCAATTGCTTGGTTGCACAATGCCACCGCTTTACTGGTTTTGCCTTGTTCAAGTAATGCATCCGCTTTATAAGTGATAGCTTCTACATCATCGGGTTTACGCTTTAAAATTTCGTCATAAATCTCAATCTTAGAATTCACATCACTTTCTAAATTAGCGCGCATCCATAGTGAATGAACTTCATTTGTTATGGTGATTTTTCGTTGATTATTGAGAATTTCTTCCGAACGTTCTTTTAATTGATTTTCAAGCACACCTAAGCGTGTTTCGTATTCCTCAGTAATTGACTTAACACGTTCATTAACAATACTTTCAACTTTGTTTTTTACATCACGTAATGAATTCCAGCCAACCAAAATCAAAATAGTTGCGGTAGCTGTAATAATGAACATTACGTTATTTATGGTATCGTTTGTGTACTCAAGTGCTCTGTCAGCAGCACTTAACTCAGTATGCGTAATTTGTTTTGTCGTATCTTCACGTAGTTTTTGCTGATCTTGTCGTAGCGATTTAAGCTCGTCTAACACGTATCGCTCTAATAACGGGCGATAAAGCGGTTCATTTAACTCTTTAAGTGCTTTTTCTTGTTGTTGCTCACTCATTTGTTTTGAGTCATTTGCAAACACAGTAGCACTTAACATTGTTATGATCAGAAGAACAATAAATTTTAATTTCATTAATATAACCTTATTTTTTCAAGTCACCAATATACATCAATCAGTTATAAGCTACACCCATGTTTTATAGATTATGCTTTGATTTACATATAAATCCTTGGTGTGTTTTGGTAGAGTTTTGCCCTTGCAATTAACGTTTAGGAATTTTATATGAGCATTCAACGTATCCAGACAAATCAACGTATGAGTCGCATTGTCATCCACAACAAAACCGTTTATTTATGTGGCCAAGTCTGTGCAGATGCCACCAAAGGTATCAAAGAACAAACACAAACGATGCTCGATAAAGTCGACGCTTTGCTTATCGAAGCAGGCAGTAGCCGCGAAAATATATTAAGTGCAACTGTTTATATTAAAGATATGCAATATTTCAAAGAGATGAATGAAGTATGGGATGCCTGGGTACCTGAGGGTTATGCACCAGCACGTGCTTGTGTTGAGGCCGCAATGGCACGCCCTGAGTTACTCGTTGAGGTGTCGGTAGTAGCAGCACAAAAAGATTAAAATACAGTGAGTTAGCCTTTTCACTTTTATCGAAGCATCACCTCAATTACAAAGGGTATTGAGTTCAACTAGATGCTAGTCAGAACAAAAATAGAAAGTTCTTAGGCAATTATTTAACAACCAGTAATCGCGTTTCTGCAAGCCTTCTATTTTTGTTCTTTTATTAAACTTTCATCTGTTTAACTTATAGCTCACAGTAAAATTATCCCGTTTACTTATTAAGCGTAAGGTAAAGTTATTATAAACTGACAGCCCCGCTCTTCAGGTTCTTTTAGTGCAATTCTTCCCCCCAGTTTATGATGCACAATATTTGAAACAAGCGACAAACCCAACCCTGTTGAACCATCACTGCGCGTTGTAGTAAAAAATGGGTCAAACACTTTTTTATGCAGATTGTGATTAATTCCTTTTCCATTGTCCTTGAATGTTATTTCAATAACGGAGTGTTTACTACTGATATCAAGGGTGATTAATTTTTGCTTATCATCACTATTAAACGCATGTGTCAGCGAGTTTTGTACTAATTGTATGATTACTTGAGCGAGTAAACCTTGTTGCGATGTAATCTCAAATTCTTCTGCGTAGTTTAAAGCTACTTGAACTCCCTTTTCATTCGCTATTGGTAGCACAGTTTCGATAACCTGGTTACAAAATACAGCCAGATTGAACGGTTTTGCTGTATCACTTAAAGAAACCATCGACACTTGTTTAAAACTTTCAATTAAACGAGACGCTTTAGCAATATTATTTTCTGCAAGCGATAAGGTTTTCTTTTGTTCTTCAAAAAAACATTCCAAGTTTGTTTTCGTCAAGCGCCCTGAACTAAGCATGGTTTTGCCTTTTTTGATTTCTTCAAGGGCATGAGAAATAGACGTAATGACAATACCAAACGGCGTATTTAATTCATGGGATATACCTTTGATAAGTTCACCAAAGGCTGCAAATTTTTCACTTTCTATTAATGATTCTTGCGATGCTTTTAATGCAGCTAATGATTGTTCTAATTCAAACGTTCTTTCTTCTACCACCTTTTCAAGATTGGCATTGAGCGTTTTAAGCTCCACTTGATAATCACTTTTAAATTTAGCGTTATAAGCCCTACCGTAAACTTCTGCTAAGGTAAGCACAAATGTCACTTCTTCATCACGCCAAGTTTTTAAATTATCACCTTGATGCTCACAACAAATAACCCCTATCATCTTGCCAAGATGTCGAATTGGTAAATCTAACATTGAGCGAATATTGAGAGGTTTTAGATAATCTTGTGTGAATTCAAAAGTTGCAGGGTGAAGCGTGGCATCATCAGCAATAATTGCTTGTTCTGAATCCAAAGCCGCAAAATAACTTGGAAAGTGTGCTCGTGCTAACTCAATGCCTAGTGATGGAAACGATTGTCCTTGTTCAACAAGAAATTCACAAAATATATGGTCATCTTTTAATAACCATATACTTGCTCTGGTAATATTTAAAGCGGTGGTCGCAGCGGTTAAAATTTCTTCAGATGCTTTACTTAGATTACCGCTATCTACAGATTGCGACAGGCTTAATTTAAATAACTGCTTTTCAAACGATGAATGCATACTTAGAACTGCTTTAAACAAATACCACGTTGAGTATAGCTTATATTAATCTGACACTGTTTATTTAATAGCTGCGTGTTAAAACCTATATACTTTAGTTGCTATTTTCTGAAAGGACGCGCTTCTTTCGTGAGCATTTGCCAATATTATTTAACGGCATTAGCTTTCACTAAGCCTGCTTTTTCGAGCCTTTCAAGCAACATTTTAGCTCGCTTTCGACATTCATCACGAACCAACCTAACAGCAGGTGTTATCGATTGGCGACTTGGGCATATTAACCAAAGTTCTGTGCTTTTATGTGGATAATTAGCCATCAATGGTACTAAATTACCAGCAAGTAAATCCTCTGCAATATCAATTGCAGATTTCACTGCAAGACCTTTACTTTTTAAACACCAACGTCGTACTAAATCGCCATCATTTGCTGCACGCCTTCCTTTCATTTTAATTTTAGTTATTCGATCATTATCAAAGAACTCCCAGGTATCGTTAATACGTTCTTGTAACTGATAAAAAAGCCCTTGGTGATGCTCAAGATCAGCTGGCATAACAGGTGCTTCATGTGTTTTTAAATAATCTGGCGAAGCACACAAAATACGAGGCACATTACATATTTTAAAGCCAAACATACTGGTATCGTTTGGCTCTCCATAGCGCAGTGCTAAATCGACAGTATCACGGTAAAAATCAATATTACTGTCGCTAATATGACTTCTTAAACTCAAGTTAGCATGTGTTTCGAGTAGTTCATCAAGCCAAGGGATCACCACGTTACGGCCTAAATCAGATGACAGTGCAATTCTAAGCTCACCTTCAATGTCTGTGTTGTCACTCTTAATGTTTTGTTCTGCAAGTACCAGTAGGTTAATCGCTTCTTCACACTGCGGTATGAAACGTTCTCCGGCATTTGACAGTCGTAAACTTCGCGTAGTACGAATGAATAATTCAGCCCCAAGCTCTGCTTCTACTCGTTTAAGTGCGGCACTTGCTGTAGCAGCTTGCATATCTAACAAAGTTGCGGCTTTTGAAATACTTTGTACTTCAGCAATTTTGAGAACGAGTTTTAAATCTTCAACTAACATATTAACAACTAATTTTTGATAATGATTCAAACATTACCGTGTTTTCAATGAAATAATCAAGCGTTAAACTGTTTTTAAATTTACAGCGTCATCTTGTTAGGAGCATTTAATGACACACCCAATTATTTCTGATTTAACGCGTCGATATACAAGTAAACGATATGATGCAAACAAAAAAGTTTCACAAGCAGACCTTGATGTGATCCTAGAAGCAATTCGTCTTTCACCATCATCGATTAATTCACAGCCTTGGAAGATTATTGTCATTGAATCTGATGCAGCGAAAGAACGTATGCATAATACATTTGCCAATAAGTTTCAGTTTAATCAACCTCACATCAAAACGGCATCACATACTCTATTATTTGCATACAACCCTAAGTATGCTCGCACTGATTATGAAAAAGTAATTGATACTGATATTGAAAATGGTCGAACAAAGCCTGAAAACAAAGATCAAGCCTTTGGCGCATTTGCTTTTGTCGATTTAAACACCAATGACGATGGTAATAATGCGCACTGGACTAAAGCACAAACTTACATTGCGCTTGGCAATGCGATGCATACAGTCGCGCGTCTTGGCATCGATTCAACACCTATGGAAGGGGTAGATAAAGATTTAATCAGTGAGTTATTTGCCGATGAATTAAATGGCTACATTTGTGAAGTGGCATTAGCAATTGGTTATCATGAAGCAAGTGAAGACTACAATGCATCACTGCCAAAATCACGTTTAGCAAAAGAAAAAGTGATTACTATTTTGTAATCACTCAGTTTGACAATCAAAAACTAGCGTTTTGATTTTTAAAACGCTAGTTTAGCCCTACTCACTCTAAATACTTTTATATGGTCAATCGTTTACCATCCTTTGTTTTAAATTAGCTTTATCTATTAAACTGTTACATTCATTAACACATAACAGGACAGAGGTTTGACCAGACCCAATTCTGTCATATATGGTAGGTATGATAATAAGAAAAAACGAAAGGTCACCCTCATGAGTCATAATTTCTCACGCAGAAACTTCTTAAAAGCATCACTATATGGTCTTGGTGCAGCAACAATTGGTATGTCATTAACCGGCTGTAATAGTGATGATAATAAACTTGCAGAAAACGAATTTGCAGTTAGCTTCAATCACGGTGTCGCTAGTGGCGATCCATTAAGTGATGCGATCATTCTTTGGACACGTGTAACACCAGCAGGTTCGCCTCAAGGAGTTAACTTAACATTACAAATTGCTGACGATGAAAGCTTTGAATCTAATCGTGTTCAACAAACCGTTGTCGCATTAGCATCAAATGATTACACAGTAAAAATTGACTTCACGGGCTTAAATGCGGGCAGTAAATACTATTACCGCTTTGTTACTGAAGATGAAACGTCACCTGTGGGTCAGTTTAAAACACTACCAGAAGGCGATGTCAGCAGTGTTAAATTTGCCGTTATGTCATGCGCTAATTTCCCTGCCGGGTATTTCCATGCATATGCCGAAGCTGCCAAAATGACTGATATTGATGCCGTGCTTCATTTAGGTGATTACATTTATGAATATGGTGCAGACGGATATGCGACTGAGAACGCTGCGGCATTAGGTCGAGAACTCGCTGCGGATAACGCAGAAGAAATCTTGAGCCTTGAAGATTATCGTAAACGCTATGCACTATATCGCAGTGACGCTTCATTACAACAATTACATGCTAACAGCCCATTTATCGCTGTATGGGATGATCATGAAGTAGCTAATGATACCTTTAAAACAGGCGCAGAGAACCACAATGAAGGTGAAGGCGATTTCACAGAACGTAAACTGGCTGCACTGCAAGCTTATTTTGAATGGATGCCAATCCGTCCTTACGTAAAAGGCCAAACTGAAAGTTTATATCGTCAGTTTGAATTTGGTGATCTGGTATCACTTTACATGCTTGATACCCGTCACGAATACCGTGCTAAACCGCTTGATTACGCAAATTATATTGACCCTGTTTCAGGCCAAATTGACAGCAACCGTTTTATTCTCGACTTAATCGAACCAAGCCAAAAATTAATCGGCACAGATCAACTTATTTGGTTACAAGATGGCATGGTGAATTCAAATGCAAAATGGCAAGTCCTTGGGCAACAAGTACTTATGAATCGCATGCATATTCCAGCTGAATTACTAGCTGAATTAGCAAATCCAAGCACACAAACTGCACAAACCCTAACTGAACTCGCGCAAATTAAAGGTAGATTGCTTGCCGGTGATCCAACTGTAACAGAACTTGAAAAAGCCCGCGTTATGACAGTTGCTCCTTACAACTTAGATGCGTGGGATGGCTACCCAGTTGAACGTGAACTGATTTTACAAACGGCTCACAGTTTAGGTAAAAACCTTATTACCCTTGCTGGTGATACGCACAATGCATGGGGTGGCCAGCTTAAAGATGGCAAAGGGAATGTATGCGGTTATGAGTTTGCTGCAAGCTCAGTGAGTTCACCGGGTTTGGAGTACTATTTACAGCTACCAGAGCCTATGGCATTGCAATTTGCTGAAGCACTTAAGCTGTTAATCGATGATCTTGACTATGCCAACATTCACCAACGAGGCTTTATGACAGTGACATTTACCGCTGAAAAAGCTCACAGCGAATGGCATTTACTGTCAAGTGTGCACCAATCTGACTATCAAATGATCTCTCAATCATCTGAGGTATTAGCGAAATAAAACGTTTCTTTTATTTCACTTAACATTTCATTATTGAGTTGAAAAAGGTGATTTAGCTGTTGTTCTAACGCGGCTTCATCACCTTTTTTCATACTGCTTAACATCGCCGCTTTTGTATTTTCCTTAAGCATCTCGTAACGCGAAACAATACTCTCAAACGCATAATCTACATTCCCCTCATTAAACGATTTATCGATGAGCGGAAACTCAACAATTTTTGCATCACTTAATAACATCGTTAATTCTTCTTGGCTTAGTTGTAAACTCATATTTAGTACCCGCTGGTGGTGTTAACAACACAATAACGGGTAAAAAATTAACCCAAAATGAACTTAAAACCAGACTCAGCATTTTCTACTTTTCCAATGTTTTGGGTTGTATTAGTTGCCTGATTTGCGCACTCGAAATAGCGGGGAAGTCTGTACGATTTCGATAACGAAAGTAATGCGAAGAGAAAATTGCTGAGCGTGATAGTCGATCCAAATCTTTCACGAAATTGATGCCAGTCTCTGTATTTTTGTGACTCTGGCGACAACACACTTGGTAACGCTTAATTAAAGATATTAAGTTTGGCTTATTTTGTTTTTTCAAGGCGTTTTCTACCTCAATAAAATAAGCGACCCCAGTCCAATAAACGCGCTGAAAGGCATCTATTTGCCACATATTTTCACTTACAGAATTAAGTTTGCCTGTTTTTTCCTGAGTATTACGTTTGCCGCGCGATAAACCTGCCGATATTCGCTGATAAAATTCTTCACGGGTAATCACTCTATTTTGAAACATAATTAACTGCTGTAAGTATGTTGCCAATCCTTCAGCAAGCCAAAAATCTGAATACTCAAATAGTGGGTGATAAAGATGCGATAGTTCGTGATAGAGTGTCCAATCCTTTTTTAATTGTGCAAAAGATGCATAGCGAAAAAAGTGGAGTTCAATACTATCGATATCTCCGCGAATAACACGTGCCCATGGTACTGGCTCTGAGGCAAAATAGCGCGGTTTTAAATCAAAATGATACCCTTCTTGGAATGGTAACCCTAACGTAGTTTGACTTGCATTGATGCCTGAATTTATCCACTGTTTGATTGTCTTTTGCTGTGATAAAGACAAGGTTGATAAATTGCTAAAAGTCACCTCTTCTTTTTTTGTAAATATAGGTTCATTTGCCGTAACCATATTAAGCAGTAATTGGATGCATAAATACACATTAAAGGTACTAAGCAAATATCGCCTCAAAGTCAATTTATTGTATTCGACTCTCTTGAACATTTATTTTCGCTTGAATAAAGTCTGCATGGGTAACATACATAAGGCCCGATATTTTTCGGATAATATGATCCTCCTGACCGTCCAAACTACCGTCAGCGTAGGCCACTTGCCAAAGGAATTCGATTATTTCAATCCGTTCCACATCATTGGTATTAGCATTCACTACGTTTACAAAAGAATAGAGATCAATCGCTTGTTCAACGAGTTGTTTCGCTTTATCTAATAATTGAGAGGTTGCTGTGATATCTAAATCACAGTAGGTAATTAATGTTTGTTCAATACTGTCTAGTTCTTGCTTGTCAGTGTGACCATCCGCTCGCATCACTTCAACAAGTAAGGCTGCTAAACCCGTTTTGAAATCGATTGAATCTGTTTCGGTGTTTTTTTCATCAAACTTTCTGAGTAATGACTTTAAGTGTGCGATCATATAGTTACTCCAATTTTTCATTAAATCGACATATCAATGAATTCTGATTAAATTGTTCAGAAATACACCTAGTATTGATAAAAATTATCCCAGCGTGCATCAAGTGTTTGTTTGGCTTGGTTTAACGTTACAGCTTGATACTTGCCATGTTCTACCTTTGCTAAATCAAAGCGTACAAGCTTTTCTAATGCATCTGATATTTCGAAATCGAGTTTGCAGTGGTAACTGTTCTCGAACCATTGCTCAATGGCAAAATCGAGCTCTGTTGCCGAGACAGGTTGTTTTTGCTTCAACAAAAACGTGTACGCAATAATCGCTTCTTTACAATCTTCTTCTTCGGCAGCATCGATGAGTGTGTGAAATACGCCGGCATTGTTATCCAAGTTTTTAAAATAAAGGTTATCTGATAGTGCTTTCATAAATTTGATTTTTCTATTCTTAAACTTACTCCACTCTTTAAAAATAAAACTACCAAATACACCTAACCCTATGCCGAGACTCAACATATGTTGTTGTGTAAATTCGACATTTTCATCACGTAACCCAAGCCAAAAAGAAAGCAAAGCGATCAACAATACAATAGAAGCACCTAACTTAGTGACTAATACCACTGCACCACCAATAGCAGCTGAGGCACTGATAATGAATTTATCAATTGGGCGCATTCTTACTTCACTATTCGGAAATAACATTTCTAAATCCGCTTTAGGTACGTTTTGAAATAATTTAATAATGGTCGAACCTGGCTCAAAACCAAGCGGTTTTTTGTTACAATTCTTGAAATATGCTTCATCTTTAAACCGGATAAACACCGCTACCCTATCGTAATTTGTAAAGCTAATCGTTTGCTTTTTAAGCCCCCACCAAGTTCGCAAAATTTCTTCTTTGATTGACATGCCTCGTCGATAAAAAACGACCTCAGCAAAATCATCAAATGACACCGCTAAACGTACTTTAAATAAAGACTCTTCATTTAATGCATCTTTGAGATCTTGATCCGTAATAACTTCATAATTTGCGGCATTCAAAACGTTTGCAAAAGCTGTTGCAAAACGCTTTTGACAAATTAGTTTATCTTCTTCCGTTAAGTGTTTAATTAAATAGGTATCAGCATTTGGGTCAAAAGGGGCGTAATTATCCTTTAAATCGTCAAGTTGCTTGTGATATTCAAAGTGAATAATACTCGCGAATAAGTCGCTAAACTCCCTGAAAGAGCTCTGTTCTTGCTGTGAAAATAAGCTTTGACACATTGTGACTATGTCGGATTTTCGAAATGGAATATAACGCTCTAATGACATGAAATGAATTGATAAGTAATCAGTAATAAGACTTTACCCTGTTAACCTAAACAAACCAAATATTTAGCCACCGAATACAATATCTAAAAGAAAAAGGCTCATAAAAATGAGCCCTTCTTCATTACTACTTAACTGATTTTTCTTTTACTACGGCGACCAACAATGCAGGTAAAAAGGTAATGGTCAGTAAGGTCGATACCAAGATACCACTCATTACAATAACACCAACACCGCGATAAAGCTCAGTACCTTCACCTGGGATTAAAACTAATGGGGCTAGACCAAACAGGGTAGTAGCTGTTGACATTAGTATTGGCATTAACCGTTTTTCAAGTGCTTTTTCAACCGACACTTTTACACTTAGCCCTTTATCGACAATGTATCGCCGTGTTTGATCTACAATGAGAATGGGATTATTTACCACTGTGCCAAGTAATATTAAAAATCCTAACATGGTTATCATATCGAATGGCTGATGGTAAGCACTGAAACCTATTGAAGCCAGACCACTGTTAATACCATTTACCAGCACAAGCCCTAAAAGCCCTCCCGCCATTCCTAAGGGTACAGTGGCTAAAATGAACATCGGGTAACGCCAGTGTGTAAAAATAGCGACCAACAATAAATAACTTAATACCAAGGCGATAATAAAGTTACTTGAAAGGGCTTCTTTTGTTGCCTCTAACTGATCAGCTGCACCACTAATATTGATTTTGATGCCTTGCGCAATTTTACCTTGTTGCCAAAGCGTAGGCAGTAACTCAGTACGGACTAATTGCTCTGCAGTTTCAAGCGCCACCTCGCGCGGAGGGATGATGTAGACAGTTACTGTGCGATTGCCATCAACACGCCTAATCGAGTTGCTATTATTAGACTTTTTTAAATCAGCTAACGCATTTAACGGTAAAATTGCCCCATCAGGTGTTACTATTGGTGAGCTAGCAAGTTGATCAATATTTTGTCGATTACCGGCACCACTGAACAAAAACATATCAATTTTATCGTCATTGAGAATAAACTCATCAACGTAGGCGCCATCACTCATTGCCGCTATTGTATAGCCAAAATCGTTATTGTTAATACCGAGCTCTGCCAATCGTTGCCAGCGCGGTTTAATCTCTACCAGAGGTTGATCTAAGGTTAATGAGCGTGGATCAGAGTTAATTTGAGGTTTATCAAAAACGTGATTGGCTTCATCATAAACAGCCTCTGCGGCAGCATATAAATCAAAAATATTACTGCCAGCGATATCCACCGCTACAGCACGAGTACCACCATCGTTACTTGAAATAATCGAACCACGAGAGCTAAATGCACGCATCTTAGGGTATGAGCGAAACTTATCTGTAATTGCATCCATCATGGCATTAATATGTGCAGGGTCGACAGGTGCACTTAAAAACCAGATGCGTCCCACTGAGACCGACATTGAGTAGTATTCAAGAGCTGGCATTGTATCGTTTCCAGCAAGAAACTCGCTGTTATCGGCATTAATATAACCATCAAAGTATGCACGTAGTTCGGTGCCTATTTTCTGCATTTCACTTAAGTTATAGCTTGGTGGCGCTATCATCATAGAGAATGCTTTCGGCTCTTCACCCTCAGGTAAATATTCCGCTGCTGGCATAAAGACCAGTGCACTGCCTAATATACCTACTGCAAATATTACAATGCTTATTCGCGCGCGCTTGGTAGTTTGAATTAACCAAAATGCCGGTTTCAACCAGCTTTTTGATAGCACCAGCTGCTTATTTTCATGCTTATTTTTGTCTATGTGTGCAATTGCGGTAGGCACAATAAATATGGCTACCAGCATTGATGCAATAATTGCCCCGGAAATAGCAATGGCGATATCAGAGTAAAGTTGCCCTGCTTCTTGTTCGACAAATAAAATTGGTGCAAACACCATCACTGTGGTTGCCGTGGATGCAAGTACCGCTGGCCACACCTCTTTAACACCGTTTATTGCAGCTTGGCGTTTGCTTATCCCTTTCATTTTTGCTTGAACAATTGCTTCTAACACTACAATGGTATTATCTACTGTCATACCAATGGCA
Organism: Pseudoalteromonas piratica; assembly: GCF_000788395.1. NCBI lineage: Bacteria > Pseudomonadati > Pseudomonadota > Gammaproteobacteria > Alteromonadales > Pseudoalteromonadaceae > Pseudoalteromonas > Pseudoalteromonas piratica. The sequence goes on along the minus strand of NZ_CP009889.1, from coordinate 766,849 downwards.
AATGCAACACCAGCTAATGAAATTACGTTGATGGTTCTGCCAAATAAACTGAGCGCGAAAAATGCTGCAATCGTGCAAAGTGGTATACCAATCACACCGACCAGTGTTGCGCGGCCAGAGCGCAAGAAAAAATACATCACTAATGTAGCCAGTAATGCACCCAATGCTAAATTCACCCACACATTTTGTAATGAACTACGCACATATTTAACGTCATCACTCATCAATTTAAGTTCAAGCCCGTTATGGCTGAGTAACTGTTGGTTTAACTCTTCGACAATCGGCAGCATGTTATCTTTGATTGCCAGTACATTAGAGCCACTTTCACGCCTTACTGATAAACTTAATGTGCGCTCACCATCGGAAAACGACATACCTCGGGTTTCAAAATGATCGAGTGTGACTGTTGCAACGTCTTTTAGTAAAATTGTTGCCTTATTTTTGCGCGCAATAATTAAGTTTTCTAATTCATCCAAGTTTTCAAATCGCGCTGTTACTCTCAGTAAATAACGGCTTGTGCCCGATTCAATATCACCTGCTGAGGTATCTTTGTTTCTGCTTCGAATTGCACTTCTTAATTGTGCTAAACTAATTCCCCGCTGCGCTAATTTGTGCTCATCCACTTTGATTTGAATTTGTCGTTGTGCCCCGCCACCAACGCGCACTTCTGATACACCTTCGACACTCTCCATACGTGGTCTTACGTAATCTTCGGCAAAATCTCGCAGTAAATCCACATCTAACTGTAATGGATTACCTGCGACGGGTTTAAGGGTAAAGTACATAAATGCATTACCCGAGAAAGAACTGGAAAATAAACGTGGTTGGTCAACATTTTCTGGGTACGCTGGCACTTGGCTAAGCGCATTATTAACGCGTATTAGTGCATCATTCGCATTCACACCAAATGGAAACTCAAGTTCAATACTCGCTGAACCCATTTCACTGTAGGATGTCATCCGAGATAAATTCGCAAGCCCTCTTAAATAACGTTCTTGCTCAATGATTATCTCTTTTTCAACATCTTGAGGGGTCGCACCCGGCCAACCTGTTTGCACTGTAATCGTTCGTACTTCTAAATCGGGGATCATTTGCACGGGTATATTGAGTGCGGTAACTAACCCCAGAATACTGGTGATTAACACCGCTACTGTAACTAATGTCCCTCTTGTAACTGCTGCCGCGATCATTGCGCACTTCCTGAAACTGAATTCACGACAACACTGTTATTGTCTTTCAAATTTTGCACACCATTTATTACATACGCTAACTGCTTTGGTGCGCCGAAAACGGCAACTTCATCACCTCGAAACGCCAATACATCTACAATATGACGCTTGGCAACATTGTTTGTTACAGAGAACACGCTGTACCCCCCATCCGGATGATGTTTCAATGCTGAGCTCGGTAACCATATTTTTTGTGGATTAGTGTGAGGTAAAGCAATCGATGCCCGTGCAGATGTACCTGAAATTAGCTGATGTGTTTCATCAATATCAATGTACACATCAAAGGTCCGTGTTAATTCATTACTCGCGCTAATCACCTGTGAAATGGTTTGCTCAAAAGGAACAGTATTGAGCATATCTGGTGTAATGCGCACTTTGAGTTTTTCCGATTTAAAATAAGGAAAATATTCCTGAGGAACCGCTAATTCAAGGCGTAATTGGTTTGATGATACCAAAGAAAGTACGCTCGTTTGCGGTGTAACCCATTCACCAACTTCCACAAATCGTTCAGTTATCACACCTGAAAATGGCGCTGTTAAGGTATGTCTGTTAAGCGTTTCCAATTTCTCGGCTAGAATTGCACCTGCTTGTGATTTATCAGCAGCCGCTTTTGCCATTGCGGCTTTTCGCTCAGCAATAAGTGTTTTTGCCACAACCTGATTTTCAGACAGGGCAATTACCTCTTGATATTGACGATGTGATTCTTGGTATGTGATATCACTGGCATTTAACGCGGCGTCCGCTTGCGCTACTTGTGAGTTTGCAATGACATTATTCAACGTCAGTAAAACATCACCTTGTTTAACAAACTGCCCTGCTTCAACGGCAATGGCTTCAATAACACCTGGCGTTAAAACCGAGACATTAGCATGCTGTTTTGATTTTATTGTGCCTGATAGCATCAGCTGGTCATTCTCTTGATTTTGCTTGGGGTAAACAAGATCAACCGATACGTCTTTTGCTGTAACCGCAAAGACAGCTAACAATAGGCTAAATAAAAGTGTATTTTTAATACCCTGAATGTGCATAGTTAGCGCACCTTTCTTAAATGATAATTATTTTCATTAATTCTAACTAAAATGAATTTGATAGACATCACTTTGCGATGAAATACGACGTTTATTCGTTAAAAAATAAAATCCACATTGCAAAGTAGTTTATGTAATGTATTACTATAGAGCCAACGAATCTATTTCCAACGACATTACATGACAATCAAACTAAACGATCACGATAAGCAGCTGTGCATTGAAAAACTGCAAAACTATTTTGAAAATGAGCTAGAGATTGAACTTGGCCAATTCGATGCTGACTTTTTACTGGATTTTATTGCAAAAGAAATTGCTGCATCTTTTTATAATCAGGGTCTGTATGACGCTCAAACGCTTCTGCAAAGTAAAATCGATACACTTTATGATGGCTTTAGCGAACTCGAAAAGCCTGTTCGTTGATTGTATTGATTAAAATCGTAATTATTATTTCACCATGCTAGCTACAATAAAGCTAATGCGTGCTACGTGATATTAATATATTTCATATGCAATTCCCCTTTATAGATTTTAAAATTACCCAATTTTTTCATTTTTTAGTAAACCTTATGATTATTTCACAGCATCAACATGATTTAGAAACAGCAACAGGTACTATGCGTACCTATCGTTATTCTCCAATCGAACCTGGCAATTACCCTTGCTTAATTTTTTATTCAGAAATTTTTCAACAAACCGCGCCCATTGCACGCTCTGCAAAAATATTAGCTGGCCATGGTTTTCATGTATTAGTACCTGAAGTATTTCATGAGCTTAATCCAATTGGTACCGTACTTGGCTATGATGATGCAGGTAAAGAGAAAGGCAATAACGATAAGTGGACTAAACCTCTTGAAGCCCATGATAGTGATACCGATGCCCTCATTAAATTTGCTAAAGACCTCGAAGGTTGTAATGGTAATGTTGGGGCAATAGGTGTTTGCATTGGTGGGCACCTAGCTTACCGTGCAGCATTAAACCCCAATATAAATTCCGCATTTTGCTTATATCCAACTGATATTCACAGCGATACACTGCCTGCAAATAAAGGCAATAATTCGCTAGAAAACATCAATAACATCAAAGGTGAAATTCATTTCATTTTTGGTAAACAGGACCCACACGTGCCTGTTGAAGGAAGAGTAAAAATATATCAAGCTTGTCAGCAAAGTGGTATCAATTTTCAATGGCAAGAAGTCAATGCCCAACACGCATTTATGCGAGATGAGGGTGAACGCTATGACCCTGCTTTAGCATTACTAATGTATCAACAAGCGGTATCACTATTTAGCCGCACTTTGGCTTAATCACTGCTAAAGTTAGATTAATGTAGTAAACAGGTTTTGTTTGCTACATTATTAACGTTCGTTTAACCTTTTCTTACAGTCACTTACACTTTTAGACGAAGTATTACAGAAGAAATATTTACCTCTAACATTTCGAAACCTACACTGCCCAAATGTACTTATGGCAGGAACGCTTTTTGTGAATACCCTCTCAACTTTTTCGTCTCAGCATGCTGCTAAATCTGTTATAAAATGGAATTTAGTTTATATTCTTGTTGTCGTCTCAATGTGCCTTATTGTTAATCTTAGCGTTCGTTTAGATTATTATTTATTGCAAGGCATTCCTGAATTATCAATAACGGAAACACTACAAGGCCTTGCTCTTATCTGCATTAATATTTTATTTTTTAAAACGATTAAAGTGAGAAATGTGGGTTCTGGTAGTTTATTAGTGTTTGGTTTTTTCACTGCATTATTTATTCGTGAATGTGATTTTTGGTTTGATAAAATAAGCCATGGCTTTTGGTTATATCCCGCTTTAATATCTTCGCTCACTGTGCTGTTTTTATTTTTTAGAAAGCGCAAAAAGGCTATACAAGAATTTATCAACCTACTTAAATTACCCGCTATGAGTAAAGTTATTGTCGGCGTAGTTGTTTTAATTATTTTCAGTCGTATTTTTGGTACAGGCAGCTTTTGGCGTGATGTTGTTAGCCAAGATGCCTTTGTGGTTAAAACAATTATCCAAGAAGGATTAGAATTACTTTGTTATTGTTTTATCACGATTGGTGCTTGGGAAACCTATAATCAAGCTAAAATGTTAAACACTAAAGACTGTAGTAACTAATCGCTTTGATGTTCCATGTACAAATCGTTTTTAAAATACGATTCCCTGATATCAAGTTAGTCTGTAATTTGAGCTGACATTTAAAGCTGAGCAATTAGATACCCCATAGTGAGTGCTCAGCTTTTAGCCTATCCGATATTTTACCAATTCCTGCAATATTGCATTTCTAATTACTTTAAGCAGTATTTCGCAAAGCGTGCCTTTTAACTAACGCCATTACCTCTTTCTCATTTAGTGGTTTACTAAACAAATAGCCTTGAACGTTATCAACGAGAAGTTCTTCCATTTTTCGCATTTGTGAGAAGTTTTCAACGCCTTCAGCAACAATTTTTAAGTTAAGCGATTTTGCGATGGCACAAATTGCTTTTACTATCTGAAGTCCTGCATCTGATGTGAGATCGTTAATAAATGCGCGATCTATTTTTAGACCATTAATAGGTAATGCTTTTAACCGCGACAATGAACTATAACCTGTGCCAAAGTCATCGATTAAAACGCTGTACCCTGCATCAGCTATTGACTTAAGCGGTGTCACCATATCAGCTTGATTTTCCATCATTGCAGACTCAGTAATCTCTATTTTAAGTAAATGTTTAGCCACCACTTGCTGTGTTATTAACCAATCTATTAAATGGTTATTTTTTAATTGTATTGGAGACACATTCACATTTACGAACAGGGTTTGTTGGGCGTTTTGATTTATTGTATGGCAGAATTTCGCAGCTAATTTGGCAATATAGAGCCCTACTTCAGTAATTTTTCCCATTTCTTCAATCACAGGGACAAATTCTAGCGGCGATATTTTCCCTAATGAGTCACTTTCTACACGCAGCAATGCCTCGAAACCCAAAACAACCTTTGATTGAACACAATAGATTGGTTGATACACCAATGAAACGGCACTTAAATAGCCTTGGTTACTGCAAAAGGTTTCAATTTGACGCTTTCGCTTTGTCGCAAACGCAAGTTCATCATTATAAAAGCAATATTGATCCCGCCCATTTTGTTTAGCACGATACATAGCAATATCAGATTCATGCAGCAATTGTTCAGGACAGACTTCGCACGGTGCGGCAATTTTTCGAACACCGATACTAACCGTAATGCACTGAAAGGCAATATTATCACTTTTGAGTTTATCAATGGCAGAAGAAAACTGTGCCAACATATCGTCAATTGGCATACTCAGTTTGTTACCAGAGATATAGCTGGCAAATTCATCTCCTCCTAATCTGGCGACTTCGCCATACACACTAAACTGAGTTCGCAATAATTGCGCTAATGATTTGAGCAAGAAATCACCCATTTTATGGCCATAGCCATCATTAACTAATTTGAATCGATCAAGGTCAAAGTAGAGTAGATAATACACGCCTTGGTGTATAGTCAATTCTTGCGATAAGCATTCTAAGAATGTTTGTCTGTTTAATAAGTCAGTTAATGCATCGTGCTCGGCTTGGTATTTTAATTTTTCTTCTCGTTGCTTTTTATTAGTAATATTAAGCAAACGCCCCTCAAAGATTGCTTCACTTTGGTGATTAAACCAGTGACCTATCATTAATAAGCAAAACAGTTTTCCAGATACACTTTTAACGAAGACTTCTTCTTTAAATTCTTCCCTTGCCAAAGACAAAAACTGAACTTTTTGAGTGTCAGTCATCAAAGTACAAATATTATTTTGCTGTGGAGCAAAGATTTCGAACGCATAGAATGCCGGATTAGCATCAAGCACATTGCCGTTACAGTTACAGCGAAATAACCCTTCTGAGCTATTTAAAAACAATGTTTTATATTTTTGTTCCGCTTTTAATTGATGTTCAAGCGCTGCTACCTTCAGTTTAGAAGCATCAATCAATTCTTGTTTTGCTCGGTTTAAATAGTGCGTTCTTACCTTAACAATTCGATTAACTTGAGTGTATTGGTGCCTTATGGTGGTGAGGTACATCAATAATGCTAATCCAAACAAGATTGCCAAGGTGCATATAAAAAAGCTAATAGATTGGTAACTGAAATTAACCCCTACACCATGATTGGATGTATCAAAGTACGCAACATCTAATTGTTTATCGAAAAACTTTATTTTTTTAACCGCTAACGGTGTTTGTTGAGCAAGATTAAACTCATTCTTCCAGTCAGAATTATAAAGATTTTGTTGATTTAAATTAATTAAGATATGCTGATTTTGCGTATCACCAACAGCATGAATATAATCAAAAAAGCTATTAAAATTAAATCGTAATGAAATTGTTTTACTATCAGATGAGTTAAGAATTACACTCCAAAAATCGGACTCTTTCCATTTTTTTACAATAAATGCCTGTTGGTTTTGTTTATCTAATCGTAATGTATTGCCTACCAAGTGACCAAAATCAGATTCAGGGTAACTTGCTAATAAAACATAGTTTATGTCATTGGTATCCAGTGTTTCATTATCAATAATTGTGAAATCAAACACCCCAACTTGCTGCATATAACGCGCAATAAAATCTTTATTGGTTGATAAAATACGATAAAAAAAATCAATGCTTGTTTCAAATGGCAAACCATTCATTTGGTCATCAATAAGCGGCCTGAGTTGAGTATGATTAATCTGCTCACTTTGCGAATAAAGACTGGCGATGCCCGATACTAAGTTTTCAATATAATCCACTTTACTCGAAATTGATTTACTGTAGCTGGCTAATTGAAATTGCCATTGTGCATGCTGTTTTTGGTGAAGTTGTTCGGACAACCAAATACACAGAATGACGCAAACAAACACATAAATACAAAAGATAGCGAGATACAATTTATGTTTAAAAACTAATAAAAAGTCAGTTTTCATCTATGGACTTATATAACAACTTAAGGAAAAATAGATTGAACGATAATAATTACTATTTAGATTGATGAGAAGAATTATTTTCCTTTTCCTGATTATTTCAATGTTAAGTGGTCAGGTCTTAGCCAAACCTGTTGTAAATGTGTACTCTTTTAGAAAAGCTGAGCTTATTTCACCTTTGATCACATCGTTTGAAATAGAGCATGCGGTTAAAGTTAATTTAGTCTATGGCAAGCCAAATGCTTTATTGAGCAAGCTTGCAAATGAACAGATCAACAGTCCTGTTGATGTGCTGTTAACGTCCGAATTAAGTCAACTGCAATCGTATAAACATCTTTTGCAGCCACTTGCTATTTCAAACACAGAAATTGACCCAACATTAATTGATGACAAAAGGCATTGGGTAGCAGTCTCATTGCGAATTCGGGCGTTATTTACCCGTAAAACCGACACTCATCACTCCTTAGTGAATTATTCGCAATTAGCTAATAGTGATTTAGCTGGCCAATTCTGTAATCGCGATTTCACGCATAGTTACAATCAGCAAATGGCAAAGTCCCTTAAAGCGATTGGTTCAAAACAAGATACAAACTGGCTAGATAACCCGCAAAGTTTATTGAAAAGGCGCCCCTCTGGCGGTGATCGCGATCAGCTTCGTTTTTTATACCGACAGCAATGCAATTATGCACTGGCGAATCATTACTATTACGCCATGTTAGTAAATAGCAAAAACCCATTAGACCGAGCTGTAGCGAACCATTTAGAAATGCACTTTTTGCAAACTCAATCTGGCGTTACACCTGTGTCAGCAACTGCTGCGGCGATTAGCAAAAACGCACCGAACGAACAAAATGCACAATTATTTGTTAATTTTCTACTTTCTTTAGAAGCGCAGAAATTAGTCACAACTGAACTTCACGAGTTTGCTGTATTGCCCACCATCCGCAAAACACAATTAACACACTACCCAAATCTGAAACTATCGTTAGAGAGTGTTAAAAAAGCGCTGAAAAACAAATAGGAGGCCAAATAAATTATGCTTTATTTTAGTTAGGGTAAATATTAAGTAAGGCATAAAACGGCTAAAATAAGTTGAAAAGGATTTTTCTTAAAACAAACGCGTCAATTGCTATTTTGTCTTTGTAGATGGTGGTAAACTGCCGCAAATTTTTATTGGGTTATAAAAAACAATGCTTAGTTCTAACAACATCACCATGCAATTTGGTGCAAAACCACTTTTTGAAAATATCTCGGTTAAATTTGGCGATGGAAATCGTTACGGCCTGATTGGTGCCAATGGCTGTGGTAAATCAACATTCATGAAAATCTTAAGTGGTGAACTTGAACCAAGCGCAGGTAATATTTCATATGATCCCAATGAACGCATTGCTAAACTAAATCAAGACCAGTTTGCCTACGAAGAGTTCAGTGTTGTTGATACTGTTATTATGGGTCACAAAGAACTTTGGAATATTAAAAAAGAACGTGATCGTATCTATTCACTACCCGAGATGAGTGAAGAAGAAGGCATGTTGGTTGCTGAACTTGAAACACAGTTCGCAGAAATGGATGGCTATTCAGCAGAAGCAAAAGCCGGTGAACTGTTATTAGGTGTCGGTATTCCAACGGAGCAGCACTATGGTTTGATGTCAGAAGTTGCACCAGGATGGAAACTGCGTGTGCTACTTGCACAAGTACTCTTTGCCGAGCCTGATATCATGTTACTCGATGAACCAACAAACAACCTCGATATTTACACCATTAAGTGGTTAGAAGATGTTTTGAATCAACGTGATTGTACCATGATCATTATTTCGCACGACCGCCACTTTTTAAACTCAGTATGTACCCATATGGCCGATATTGACTACGGTGAGTTACGCATTTATCCGGGTAACTACGATGAATATATGTTTGCGGCCACTCAAGCTCGCGAACGTCTATTATCTGACAACGCCAAAAAGAAAGCGCAAATAGCCGAACTTCAACAATTTGTCTCGCGTTTCTCTGCCAATGCATCAAAAGCAAAGCAAGCAACATCACGCGCGAAACAAATCGATAAAATTCAACTAGAAGAAGTGAAAGCTTCAAGCCGTCAAAACCCCTTTATTCGTTTTGAACAGTCAAAGCAATTATTCAGAAATGCTCTTGAACTTGAAAACCTTGCTCAAGGTTACGATGAAACCCTATTTAGCAATTTATCAGCGCTTGTTGAAGTGGGTGAAAAAGTGGCGATCATCGGTGAGAATGGTGTAGGTAAAACAACCCTTCTTCATACGCTTGCAAACCGTTTAGCTGCAAAAGACGGCGAAGTTAAATGGTCAGAAAATGCGAATATTGGTTATTATGCTCAAGATCACGCTGATGACTTTGCCGCGGAAATGGATCTATTTCAATGGATGGAGCAATGGCAACAAGAAGGTGACGATGAGCAAGTAGTCCGTGGTTATTTAGGTCGCTTATTGTTCTCACAAAATGACATTAAGAAGTCAGTTAAAGTAATTTCAGGTGGTGAGCAAGGACGTATGTTGTTTGGCAAATTAATGATGCATAAGCCAAACATCTTATTAATGGATGAACCAACAAACCACATGGACATGGAATCGATTGAATCTTTAAACCTTGCCCTTGAGCAATACCAAGGCACCTTGTTTTTCGTATCGCACGATCGTCAATTCGTTTCGTCTCTTGCAACCCGTATTTGGGAAATTAAAGACGGCAAAGTGATCGACTTCCAAGGTTCTTACGATGAATATTTAGCTAAAAAAGAAGCGGAAGAAATTCGATAATTCTAATAAAGGCGCTGTTAAAGCGCCTTTTTACCATTCTAAAGACAACATGACAGGCTTTATTCTAAACTAAAACCTTTATCTCTTAACCAGTTTAACGCTGCTAACTCAGAAGTCGTCTTATAAAACGGTATACCTGCATTTTCAACGTGATGCTGAATATGCTTTCCTTGTGTATGACTATCTACCAGCCAACATTCTGCGCATTGGTTTGAACGCATTAATTGTATCGTGTTGTTATGCTTGTAGTTTATCACTTCGTCAGACACCCGCCATCCCCGTAAATCGGCATATATTGACCAAGATGCATGGCGAGCACGAGATATCGTTTCATCCAGCAAAGTTAAATAGCCAATATCTGCTTGAATGTCCCAATCACCGGAAATTGAAACAACGATTACGTTATTTTTAAGTGTCACTTGATAGATAGGTTCAATCATTATTATGTTTAGGCCATATCAAAATAGATGCCATAGTCCAATTACTTTAAATACCTATTGTGAAATACTGACAGTTTCATTTATGGAAAACTTAATTCGAAACTATCACTTCATTTAGAACAACTCCACCCGAGATTAAAAAGCAACTCGTCAACTTTGGTATCAGGTTCTTAATTAAAACATGCAATATAAGTTTTGATGCTTATTCGCTGCTGTTCAAATAAAAAGGCACAAAATAGTGTGCCTTTTTTCATGAATAATTACTTGGTGATAGCAATAATCTTACTTTGATTTTTATTGCGGTCATTTATTGTTAAATAAATACTACCATCTGGTGCGGTGACAACATCTCGGATCCGCCCTAACCCCTTTAAGATTATTTCATCTTCCACAACCTTATTATTTTCGATACGTAAACGATGTAGTTGTTTCTTAGCTAAACTGCCTACGAATAAATCACCTTGCCATTTTTTGAATTGTTCCCCGGTGTAAAAATTCATGCCAGCAACTGCGATTGAAGGTGTCCAGTGATGTACAGGTGATTGCATACCCGGTAGCTCGGTGTGCTCCGTAATAGGTGTGCCATTATAATTCATGCCAAAAGTGACTTTTGGCCAACCATAGTTCACGCCTTTTGTAATCAGGTTTAATTCATCGCCGCCACGCGGACCATGCTCGGTCGACCATAATTGACCCGTTGAAGGATGTAGCGTTAATCCCTGAGGATTACGATTACCGTAGGTCCAAATCGTTTTTTGAGCTCCAGGCTCATTGTAGAAAGGGTTATCCTTTGGAATACGCCCATCTTTATAAATTCGATGAATTTTACCGTTTTGTGTTGTGATATCTTGCGCATCATTTTGACGGCCTTCATCACCATTGGTAAAAAATAAGTAGTCGCCTTGAATTGCAAAACGTGAGCCAAAGTGCCAACCACGGTTTTGTCGGTTTTCAGGTTCCGCTTCAAATAAAGTTTGTTGCTCTAGCCACTTTCCGCCTTTTATTTTACCACGCACTATTTTGGTAAACGCAACTTCATCACCTGCATCATTTTTTCCTGCCGGCTGACTAAATGACAGGTAAATCCAACCATTTTGTTGGTAATTTGGATCAGGATAGACATCCAATAATCCTCCTTGCCGTTTATGCCAAACCTTTGGAATGCCTTTGATTTGCGTTTTCACACCGTTAATATCTAAATGCCAAAGCTCACCCTCACGAAGTGTGTAGAGCAAGCTATTGTCAGGTAAGAAGTCAAGAGCCCATACAATGCCATCAGTGGTTAACACTTCTTGAGTTGATACAGAGTGGTATTTGGTTTTAAACGCTTTGCCAAACTCTGATTCTGGTGTTTGTTGTTGCGCAGCTTTTGCACCCGCTTCACGGATATAAACAACCAGTGTGCGTACTTCTTCATCAGTCAGCACGCTGCCAAATGCCGGCATGCCAGCACTGGCGATGCCCTTTTTGATTGCATCTGTAAGCGCTTGATCTGTACCTGATGAAAGCCAAGTTTTATCGACCAGTGACCCTGCCATGCCACCCGTTAACGTTTCACCATGGCACGATGCACACGTTGATTTAAACAGGTCTTCAACTTTGGCATGAACAGGTGCGCTCAAAGCAGCAAATATCACTGCCCCTAATATCGGTAACTTATTAATTTTTTGATACATATTATTATTTCACGGTAGATCGATTAGTTGCTTAATGCAGTATAATGGGCAGAGTTTAAATTAACAGTCAAGTTGCGATTAAAGGTTAGTTTCGTGCGAAAAGTGTTTACAAAATCAGTTTTAATGAGCGTTATCGCTTTACATTTCAATGCAAATGCCACTACCTCAGGCAATAGCCTTTCAGAGATTGAAACCATAGTAACAACTGCCAATCGCGCTGAGCAATCCCATTTAAAACTCATAGGTAACACTAGCGTTATCGCAAAAGACGCTATTGAATCAGTTAATGCAGAGCATTTAAATCAACTGCTTAGCCTTGCGTCGGGTGTATGGTTAAGCCGCGGCAATGGACAAGAATCGCTTTTATCCGTTCGCTCTCCGGTTTTAACAGGGGCAGGATCATGCGCGGAATTTTTAACACTAGAAAATAACATTAGTCTTCGCGCGCCTGGCTTTTGTAATGTGAACCAATTATTCGATAGCCATTTTGAAGCAAGTGACAACATTGAAGTGGTTAAAGGTAACAACTCTGCCCGCTATGGCTCGAATGCAATTCACGGCATTATCAACCTCACCAATACCCTTTATGATAAACCTACAAGCGCGAGTTTAGATATCGGCAGTGACGACTTCTATCGCTTAAATGGCAGCATTAGCCAAGACTATCATGATGTGTCTTTTGGTGCCGCTGCCACCATTACTTCCGATGGGGGTTTTCAAGAAAGTTCGGGTTATCAACAACAAAAACTATCAGTAGGTGCTAAACATAACCTTGGTAGGTGGCAATCAATGCATCACTTTACAATTACTAACTTGGCTCAGGACACTGCCGGTTACTTACAACAAGGGGAACACGCATATAAGGATAAGTCCCTACTCAAAATTAATGCGTTTCCAGATGCTTATCGTGACAGCATATCGCTACGCTACAGTATGAATAATATGCTTGAATTAGAGGATACTCGATGGGAAATTACGCCCTATCTTAGATACAACCAAATGGAATTTTTAATGCACTTTTTACCGGGTACCCCGGTTGAAGAGAATGATCAAAAAAGCCTTGGTGTACAAATTAAACGCCTTAGTAATATAAACGATCGTCTCAGCTTAAAAATTGGCAGTGATATTGACTTAACAAAAGGTAGTTTATTGCAATATCAGACCGCTGAAACAGAGTCTAACTCTGCTTTTCTGCGCGCGGTTTTACCACAGGGCAAGCATTACGATTACAGTGTCTTTGGCCAAAACTATGCCGTGTTTAGCCAGCTTGATATGACATTGGCTGATAATCAAAATGCATTTGTCGCCGTGCGCTATGATGTTACGCAATACAAGTACACAAACCACATGGCAAGCGGTAATTTAAAAGAGGATGGCACCGCGTGTGGCTTTGGCGGTTGCCGTTATACACGACCTGATGATCAACGTACTACCTTTAACGATTTCAGTTTTAGTCTGGGCTATTCTTACGCCATTGACGACAACCTAATTATTTTTACCAAAGCGGATGATAGCTTTAGAGCCCCCCACACGGCTGAGTTATACCGTTTACAAAACAATCAGCAAAACATCGATATTAACAGTGTAGATGCCAATCAACTTGAAATAGGCATGCGTTACATGAATGGTGATCTTTTTGCAGAAGTTAATATCTACCACCTAGAAAAGCAAAATGCTATTTACCAAGATGCTGATAGACATTATTTAAATGGTTTAGAAACACGCCACCGGGGTATTGAACTAGACCTCAATTGGCAGATACACCCGCTTTTAAAAGCGCGATTAAATACCAGTTATGCCAAGCATACCTATGAAAATAACCCACAAAACGGTGCGACTATAAAAGGCAATGAAATTGATACCTCACCTCGGTTAATGGCAAACATGCACTTCGATTGGCAAGTATCGAATAGCGTGAACACACAGCTCGAAATACGCCATTTAGATGGGTATTACCTAGATGCGCAAAATACTCAGCAATATGCAGGCCATACCGTGAGTAATTTACGTACTTATTGGGAAATAAACGATGCCATTTCGCTTTCATTGGCTATTTTGAATCTCTTTGATTCACGCTATGCCGAACGTGCTGATTATGCATTTGGTAATCATAGATACTTTATTGGCGAACCAAGAAACTACTCTGCACAGTTACGATATCAGTTTTAATTTTAAAAAATATCCATTAAAATCAGCCACAAATTTAATTAGCATATACAAGGAGGTAGCATGCTAAATCGTTTGCTTGCTGTTTTACTATTCCTATTTGTCCTTAACATAAAGGCAGAACCACTGCCGATAAAGTCATTTGCGTCATTACCACAAGTACAAAACGTAAACTTATCACCCGATGGCAATAAAATTGCCTATTTACAAAATTATGCCGGTACCTTGGTTTTACGAGTATTCGATAACACTGCACAAAAAGATTTGCCCGTTATCAAAAGTGATAATTTAAATACCATTCTAAATTGGGTTGAATGGGCAAACAACGATGTTTTGCTACTAGGCTTGAGCTATACCAGTAGAGAAGGCTCTCTTAAATACACCAGCACACGACTTTACAAGTTTGATTTAAAAAGTAAAACGCAAAAGCCGGTTCGACTGATCAGTCCAAAGCGAGGGCGCGAAACATTAGATCCCCAGTTCCAAGATAATGTGATCAACTTTTTACCGGAAGACGACGAGCATATTTTGGTTGCAGCTGCATTTGATACCCCTAATCGTCCTAGCGTTTATAAAGTAAATGTGAATACTAGAAAACGTAAACGATTAATGCGCAGTAAAGACAATGTCAAAGACTGGATAACCGACCGCCAAGGTAACGTTAGAATTGGCTTTGCAGTAGATGATACCACTGTCACTTATAAGCTCTTTGTTAAAAATAGCCATAAGCAAAAAGAGCTATTTAAATTTGAAGTATTTAGCCGAGATAGAGTGTCTATTATTGGATTTGATAAAAACCCAAATATCATTTACTTCACTGCTCTATTAGATGGCAAGGATGCACTTTATAAAACGGATATTTCAAAAGATATTCTTAAGCATGAACTTGTGTTTTCAGATCCTGACTATGATTTTGACGGCAGTTTACTTTACTCCAATGTGACAGGCGAAGTGATTGGCTTTACACACTCAAACTTAGATAATGGCCGCCAATATTGGGACACGGATAGAGCCAACTTACAAAAAGCCCTAAACTCAGCTTTTCCTGAGGATAAAATCACGGTATTTGATTTCAGCGATGATGGAACGAAATACCTTGCTTACAAACGCTCTACAATGGATCCAGGCACCTATTATTTTGGTGATAGAGCAGCCAATAACATATCCATCTTTTCCCAGAGATACCCAGATATTACCGAGCAGGTTATCGCTCAGAAAACTAACATCGTTTACCCAGCCCGTGATGGTTTAAACATTGAGGGCTATTTAACCCTGCCAAATAGCGAAAATACACAAAACTTACCTACCATTATTTTGCCACATGGCGGCCCCATGGCTCGTGATTATGCTGGTTTTGATTATTGGAGTCAGTTATTTGCTAACCAAGGATATGCAGTATTACAGCCAAACTTTAGAGGGTCATCAGGCTATGGGTATGATTTTGAAATGTCTGCCTTACAAGGTTGGGGAGATGAGATGCAAAACGACTTAGAAGATGCAGCAAAATGGATGATCTCAAAGGGCTATGCAGATAAAGATCGCATCTGTATGGTTGGTGCAAGTTATGGCGGTTATGCCTCATTAATGGCATTAATTAAACACCCTGAAACGTTTAAATGCGCGGCCAGCTTCGCCCCCGTTACTGACCTTGAAATGATTGTGTCAAAAGCACGTTATTTCGATAATAAAGAGATAATCAAAGCCCAATTTGGCACTGACGATGATAAATTAGCATCGCAATCTCCTGTCAATTTCGCAAAAGTCATTAACCGACCAATTTTATTAATTCATGGCACTGATGATAAAGTTGTTCCAGTGGCTCATAGTCGTGACATGTTTGATGAGTTAAATGATTATGACAAGCAAGTTGAATACATCGAGTTAGAAGATGGTAATCATTATTTAAATTATGAAAAGCACCGTATTCAAACATTAACGGCAATTACCGAGTTTTTGAAAAAGCATCTGTAATTATCGCTTTTTAAGGGGAATGAATAGCTCTACCACTCATGTACTTTTAAAGCACAGAGTTTGTAATGTTTCTATTCTTTCCCCTCAAAACAGGCTCTTTTTCAGTTCTTTTTAGCAAATAATCTTTATTGCGTCGCTATCGTTTAATTTAAACCATTACGATATGCATAACGTATTGGTCATTGCATTACTTGTGGAGACAGTATGGAAAAAAAAGAAGTAAAAGTGCCCAGCTCACGTTTTGGCAGAGCAAGTAAACTGGGAGGCTTATTTGCAAAAGTTGCTACCAATGTGGCTTTTCATGGCACTAAAGAGTTTGTAAAAGGAAAGAAACCTGTTTTATCGGACTTATTACTCACACCAAACAACCTGCAAAAACTGACTAACGAGCTTGCCTCTATGCGTGGTGCAGCCATGAAGTTAGGTCAGTTACTGTCTATGGATGCGGGAGAGCTTCTGCCGCCAGAATTAAGTTCAATTCTCGCCAAATTACGTGATAACGCCAATGCAATGCCACATAAGCAACTGGTAAAAGTACTAACGGATGAATGGGGAGAAAATTGGGTCGATAACTTTGCTTATTTTAACCTTAAACCGTTTGCGTGTGCCTCCATTGGTCAGGTCCATATTGCCCATGATGATTGCGCAAAAAAACTGGCTGTTAAACTTCAATACCCAGGCGTTAAAGGTGCCATAAAAAGCGATGTTGATAACCTAGGCCGAATATTAAAACTCTCTGGCCTGATACCAAAACAAGTTGATTTAGACACCTTACTTAATGAAACTGCCGAGCAACTTATTAACGAGGCTAATTACGAGAAAGAAGCACAATTTATTTGTAGGTTTGAAAATCAACTCAATCAAAATCAGTTTACGCTTCCAAAAGTACATTCACTTAGCAATGATAATATTCTCGTTATGAGTTTTATCGAGGGTATGCCGATAGAAGAAGCTGCCACTTTATCTCAAGCAAGACGAGATAAAATAGCAACGGCGTTATTTACCCTCTTTTTTACTGAATTATTTGACTTGCAACTTATGCAAACTGACCCGAATTTCGCTAATTATCTTTACCATGTTGAAACGCACAAAATTGGTTTACTTGATTTCGGCGCTACACGCGAAATATCCGATAACATTGCTTCTGGTTATCTATCTCTTTTCAAAGCGTTGTATTTGCAAGATAAAACACAGATTGAACAGGCAGCTCGTAGTATTGGTTTTTTCAAAGCTGAAATTGATGGTGAATACTTAACAAAAATTTTGAATGTGTTTCGTATTGCGTCTGAGCCACTTCGGTTAGATCAAGAGTATGATTTTGCAACCTGCACCATTGCAGCGAGTTTGCGAAACGAAAGTATGAGCATCAACAAGCAAAAGGACCAGTGGCACACGCCCCCCGTAGATGCATTATTTATTCATCGCAAAATAGCGGGACTATACCTTTTAGCCAAACGGCTTAATGCCAAAGTGAATGTTCATCAACTTTTAAAACCCTACTTGTAATAAAAAAGGAATTAAAGCTTAAAGCGATTGAGTGCTTCGCTAACTTTATGACCAAGCTCATTAATTTGACTAATATTTTCACTGAGTGCTGACACTTCATTACTATTATGCTCAGCACTTTTTTCCACATCTTGTAAACGCTCAACAATATCTTGTGCCATTGAAATTTGCGTGGCGCTAGAGCTATCAATTTGATTACTTTGATCAGCAAGACGAGATAAGCTTTGCTCTATGCTGTCTACTGCTGCGGTTAGCGTAGCGCTTCGTTCTGTACATTTTAGCGCTGATTCTTGCCCTTGATTAATGGTATTTTGTGCTTCGGTTGTGCCATTTTGTAAACGCGTTATCATTTGCGCAATTTCTTTCGTGGACGCTTGAGTGCGGGATGCGAGCAGCCTTACTTCATCGGCAACAACAGCAAACCCTCGTCCTTGCTCCCCTGCTCTTGCCGCTTCAATTGCTGCGTTTAACGCCAATAAATTTGTTTGCTCAGAAATCGCCACAATTGTATCGAGAATACTGCCTATGTTGCTTGATTGGATTGATAGTTCGTCCATCAGTTTAACGGAGGTATTTAAATTTGCTGCCAGTAATTGAATTTGCTCTCTGTTTTGGGTAGCAAGACTGAGTACGGCGTCACTTTGCTTACTGGCGTCAAGAATATCATTATTGCTTTGTTTGGTTTGCTTGTTCACCATATCTGCACTGTGATGTACATCTTCAGCAAGTGTTGTTGTGTGCTTTGCACGTGCAATTTGCTTTTGTGCGTTAGATGATACTGTGCTGCTTCTATTTAGGGAATTTTCTAAGCGCTCTTCTAAAATCACCACTTGCGCGAAAATATCATTGATTAACTCTTTTAAATTGTGAATAACACGGTTAAGTTTGTCACTGAGTTCACCAAATTCGTCTTCATTTATTTTTTTGGCATCCCTAGAGAAATCACCATTAGCAACTCGTGTTAGCGTGTTATTAACATGACTTAAAGGCGTAATAATGGCTTTTATGGTCAGAGTTGCAATAACAAATGCGACTAACAAGAACACCACAGCAATGATGATTAACAACAGTTTGTTATCTGCAATTTTATTGTCTGCAATTTGCTGGTATCTATTTACAATATCGCCTGCGCTTTGTTTTATTTGCATTATTGAATCTGCAATAGAATCAGACAGCGACTCTATTTTGTGAAAGTTGTCTTCAATCTGTATCTCTTTTTCCGACTGCGTTTTTTGCTGGAGATATAAGGTTCCTGGTGTATCGAGATTTGCGTTGAAAGCAATGAGATTATTTTCGAATGCTTGTTTAAAATCACCACTATTTACTGTACTTAATTGTTGTAAAAGAAAGTTAAAGTTATCTTTAATATTCGCTAGTAAAAATCGTGTATCATTTTGGTGCTTTTCTTGGGTTTCTCGGTCTAGGGTTTGCTTTAAATTATTCGTTAAGTCGATAAGATTAAATAGCATGTCGTCGATACGAACCACAGTTCCCATCACCTCCTCTAATAATCGTCCGTTCAAGCCAGAAATAGATTCTAAATCATACAGTAAGTCTGCAGAGTCTTTGATTAGCGCTAGCTGCTTCATAATTAAATCTTTATTCTCGTTTTTTGCAGCAATTAATGTTTTTTTACTCTTGATGAGGTTTTCGGATGCAGTAATCAATAATAGACTTTGCTCGTTTAACGTGCCTAAGTTAATGGCATTATTTGTGTGATTTATACTGAGTTTTGATAGCAAGCTTTGTTTGAGCTGGTCGTTTTGATTTGAGAGTTTTTCGATTAATGCAATTTTTGATGCGCCATAAATTGCATTGGCGTTTTTTGAATAGTTTAAGATAATTGATTGGATATCATCTGCACTTCGCTGAACGGGCAATGCTTCCTGTTTTATATTTAAATAAGCGCGCTCAATATTGGTGAGGGAAAAATAGAAAAACAGGCAAACTGCAGCAAGCAGGATACCAACGGATGCAAAGCCAAATGTAATTTTTTGCTTTACTGTTAACACCATAGAATTGCCCTTAAAACTCGAGTGTTGAATTAAGTATAACGTAATATTAATCAGTTGATTTTTTAAAAAGAAAATACGCCAAAGAGATTGGCGTATTTATTGGGTGAGTTAAAGTGCTTTTGGTGTGTTTAAAACAAGTAATCGTGAGTGATCTTTCAGCACTACATTGGTAAGCCTATATTCCCGGTAGCGGCTCTGCACATTAAACGGGATGTTAAAATTACCGTCACTGTTGAACATTTTTGCCATTTCTACTGTAGCAATCGCATTAAAGTGCTTACCATCATTGCTGCCTTGTAAAGTAGCTTGAATGCTAAATTTACCAGGCTCATTAATCGTTAGCGGTACTGATGCATTAATTGTATTTGCCAGTTCAGTAAACGAATAATTAGCGTCTATTTTTGCTGTCTGTTTAACATTAACAAATGGAATTTTAATAGAACGCTTAACCGGTGAATTGGCAAGGGTCCCTTCTACTTGCAGCTCTATTTCATACAATCCATTAATAGCACCAACATAAGCTAATTGTTCATTAAATGAGATCAGATTATTCGTTATGCCAACATCTATTATGCGTTGCATTGGGCTTTTCAACCTTGCTGAAATGCCCGTGACTTTAATGTTTTGATCTGTAAAAGCCAGTGATGTTAATTCAAATCCATTCGTCTCATTTGATAGCTCATTCGGGGCATTTACATTCAAAATTGCATGACTGTCCTTTTCTTTTACATGTACTAAATAACGCGCATCGTCAGGCAAGTATTGTTTTGTCTGTAACAAAAGTGTTTGGAGCGCTTTATTAGACTTAACTTTTAAAGCAACACTGCCGTCAGAAAACCCTGCATCATTCATTTCTTTTTGCGCAAACACTTGTTCTGCGAAGGTTCCTTTTGTCATCACGCCATCTTTAGGTAGCAGTGTGAGCGCATTAACATTCAATGGTTCGATATATGTTTGCGTTGCGTTTTTTTCTATCAATTTTGGTGCAACACGTACAAAACTGTTACTTGCAGAAAGTGGTAAGTCGATTCCATTTTGTAACTCTTTACCCGTTACAGTTAACCAATATTCATTACTCGAAACAGATTGTTCTAGCTGTTTTTTAATCTCTGGTTGGATTTGCTTAAATTGGAAAACAATGTCATTAGCAAATGTATTTGCAGCAAAGGTCAAACCGCAAACAAAGGTTAATAAGGTTATATTTTTCATTATTTTACTTCCTTAAATGCGATTACGAAGAAGGCCATCAAGATTGAAACATTTACGACGACTTTGGTGATGACTTAAAGGCTCACTGCCACGCGTACGGCTTTTATCTGTAAACCAAACACTACCAGCCAATGATTGTGAACTGCACTCAAGAAAACCATCAGAACAATTGTCCAGCCAGTTTTGCGTCACTTCGAGTGCGACTTGGTACTGATAACCGCCACAGTAACTGTCCCCATCCCAAATTGCGGAGTCAACATCACTGCCTACAACTACCTCAAATTGTGAGCTCAAAGCAGGTCTATTAGGTGTGCCATTTAACCAATTTTGGTTATAGTGAGCCATCCAGCCAACTTGTTGTTGCTTAACCGCATCACTGCTATAGCCTAAGATCCAACCGAGTGTTGTTTCAAACGTATTGCCAGTAGTGACCGCATCGGCAAGCGGTGTTCCGCCTGATGAAGGAGCAAGTGCAATGGTTTTGGTTACCGTATTAATTATTTTTACAAAACGGCTATCCCAAGTTGGGTTTGACAAAATCCAGCGCACAACATTGCCACCATTTGAATGCGTAATGAGTGTAAGCTGGGTAATATTTTTATTGTTAATGAAAGTGGTTAATTGTTCTGCTAAACAGCCCGATGCACGGGTATCCCACATATATTTATCAAAGTCACAATTAATGACAGTAATATTGTTTGTGTTGGATAAACCTTGTTTAACTGAGTTAACAAATTCGCCTGTCCAATAATCATTGTAAGCGTCGGTTTGATTCCCTGTGCCGTGAATAAAGGCGAGACCTTGATTAGCAAATAAGCTATTGCTTGCGTACAACATCACCGCATAAGCTATTATTTTAATTATTTTCATACTGTGTGTTCCTAAATATTATTTTGTGATCGGAGGAGTGACCTCCGATCACAAAATAACCAATTTAGGTACATTTACAATATTTTTTTACACATTATTAACAATTAATATTAACAATGACTTAGTTATTACAGATTTATGTAAGTACCGCGTCAGATTCATAACAAATTGATATACACAAAGACTTATAATGTATTAGTTAAGAATCCTTAACCGATGCCATCACAACATGCGTTGTGATTGTTGCCACTTTTTCAATATTACCCAGAACGTTAGTATGAAATTGCTTATAGCTTTTTAAATCCACTGTTTCTACTCGCAAGATATACTCAAACGCACCAGTTACGTTGTGGCATTCAAGTACTTCTTTTGACAATGTAATTGCTTGTTCAAATTTCATTTGGGCTGCGTTAGTGTGTTCTGACAAACCTACTGTTACAAATGCCTTAAATCCAATGCCCAGTTGTTCGGTATCAATATGCGCTTTATAGCCAGTTATTATTTTTTTACGCTCTAATTCTTGCACACGTCTCAAACACGCTGACGGTGATAACCCAATACGCTCAGCAAGCTCAATATTTGAGATATTGCTGTCACGTGACAATTCAAACAATATTTGTTCGTTATATCTGTCCATACCAATTTTAATTGCACATAAAAATTTAAATAAACAATATAAGACGACAAATTGTGCAAAATGTAAATTATTCTTTTGATCTATTAACTGGAGAATAGATTTATGAATATAGAACTACTAATGGCTCTTATTACATTTTGCTTTGTCTCATCAATTACACCAGGGCCGAACAATTTAATGTTGCTTAGTTCAGGGCTAAATTTTGGATTAAGGCGCTCGCTCAATCATTTATTTGGAGTCACATTTGGCTTTGGTATTATGGTTTTGCTTGTGGGTATAGGGGTTGGCAAGCTATTTGTATTGCTGCCAATGAGTTATGAAATTTTAAAATGGTTAAGTGTTATCTACCTGACTTACCTAGCATACAAAATCGCAAATAATCATATTAGTGACCAAGGCTCGTGCTCCGCCCAACCGTTTACTTTTAAACAAGCTTGTTTGTTTCAATGGGTCAATCCTAAAGCATGGACAATGGCAATAAGTGTTAACGCTATTTATGCTAGCGATCAAACATTAAGCGCCGTGCTCACTGTTACTGCAATTTTTATACTCGTCAATTTTCCATCCATCTGCTGTTGGTTAGTAATGGGAAAACAAATGAAACGGTTTATTGAATCACCAATAAAAGTAAAGCTGTTTAACTGGCTGATGGCCGGATTATTAATCTGTTCTATCATTCCTATGCTTTAGAAAATAAAGACGTGATATCAATAATTAACAGTACAGCTTTCTGCGTTCTCTTTATTGCAATAGTGAAAACCTAAATAAGTAAACTCTTGTTTAGGTTTCTCTTTATTTTGCAAATATTGGTAAAGGTACTGTGCCCCCTTTTGGCCCATTTCAAAAGGCTTTTGACCGATATTAACGGTTGAAAGGCCTTTTTTGAGTGCTTTTAACTGCAAGGATTCAGTATCAGCAGAAACAATCACCGCTTTATCACTCTTTATTTTATTTTTGAACAATGCCATTTGGTCAATATAACGCGGATTAAACTGGGCAAATCCAGCAACCGCAACAAAGATGGGAGACGGCTGCATTTTAATCTTGCCAATCATTTGACTTAAAGCAAGGCCGCGCTTTCCTAGACTGTATAACGGACACAACTCATGTTCATACCACCCTTGTTGCCCCTTTAATCGGTGCAGGCTTTGACCACTCAGTGCAAATCGCACCCCCTTTATTCGCTCGTTCAAATTAGGTGTTGAAGGGTGACCAGACTGCATACAAATTGTATTTTTATGCGTAATATTATTTTTAACATAATTACCAAGCGCTACGCCAAAATCAAAATTATTGGTGCCAACATATGCTAGGCGATAATCATGGTGTTGTGGTAATAAATCTGAATCAAAGGTGACAACCGGAATATTCTTCTCATACGCTCTTTTTAACGCACTATTTGTCAAAAATTCCGAGTCTGTAATTGAAATTAATAATGCACTTACTCCCTCATCTATTAACCGATTAACTTTTAACGACTGCCCTCGAATATCTTGAAAATCCTCAGCACCATCATAAATACACGTTAAATCAGGTGTTGTTTCGGCTAGTTTTTGACACCCTTTAAATGACTGGATGTAAAAGCTGTCATTTTTGGTTTTGCCAATCACACCAATTGTGTAGTTGGCATAAACGGTGAAGCTAGCGAAAAAAAACGATAGTTTAATTCCATAACAGACAGCGACAATGAGAGAGTTAAATTTATTAAGCATTTGTTTTTTTGTACATTTATTATCAATAACAGTATAGAAGCATTAAGAGAAATAATTAAACTCTATTTTACGATTTTTTAACTTACTGTTAAGACTGTTGGCCGCTGAGGTTAATCATTTTTATAAATGAAGTAACAGGGTAAGGCGTTATTTATTTGGCTGCTAGCGTATAAAAATCATTGTTCTAAGTATTTTATGAAGCATGACAATTTAATCACTGAAATAAACTACCACACTGATATGCCACTTTTCTTATTTACATACAAAACAGTGACTCTCGATTAACTCGCTGGCTAAAACGTTATTGTAATCACAGTTTTTTATTCTTTTATTGATCTCACGAATATTTATAAGTTTTAAGCAAAAGAAAAGATTGATCTATATCAAGCATAGGTTTACTATTATTTAAAGTTTCAGAAATTATTGAAAGTTTAGAATGTTGCTAACACCAAAAATCGAAAGTTTTGTCATGCACTGCGGCGAAATGGGCAGTCGTTGGGGATTTAATCGTACTATCGGTCAGATCATGGGCCTACTCTTGATGAGTGAACAACCATTGAGTGCTGTTGATCTCTCCGAAACACTTAATATCTCTCGTGGTAATGTCAGTATGGCGATTAAAGAATTGCAATCCTGGCGCTTAGTGTCTGTTATTCATAAACCTGGTGACAGAAAAGACTACTATGCGCCTGCAGGCGATATTTGGCAGTTAGCCAACCGAGTTTTCGAAGAGCGCAGAAAAAGAGAGATGGACCCAACCCTGTCTCTCTTGCGCGCTTCTATTATTGATGAACCTGCCAATGCGGAAGAAGCCTATGCGCAAGATAAAATGGCAGAGATCCATGACCTACTCGAAACAATTACAGTGTGGGCAAGTGAGTTACAGAGTATGAGTCCAGAGAAGTTAACGACTTTAATGAAGCTCGGCTCCGGAGTCGTTAAAGTACTGGATTTTAAAGATAAAGTTTTAAAAAGCGGTAATGGTAATTAACCATACCGCTTTTTTTATACCGTAAATCTACGTTTTTTGATGTCGTGCTATTTAATGCTTCTTTTTAAACAGCATGTATAGCCTTATATTTGGGGGTTTTTATGTTGGATACATTAATGCTTTCACGCATACAGTTTGCTGCCAACATTAGTTTTCATATTTTATTTCCTACCATTACAATCGCCTTGTGTTGGTTTTTAGTGTTCTTTAAAGTCCGATTTGATATGACGGGTAACCCCGTCTGGATGCGTGCTTATCGTTTTTGGGTAAAAATTTTTGCGCTTTCTTTTGCATTAGGTGTCGTAAGTGGCATTACCATGTCATTTCAATTTGGTACGAATTGGCCTGGCTTTATGGAAAAAGTCGGTAATATAGCAGGTCCCTTACTCGGCTATGAAGTTCTCACTGCGTTTTTCTTAGAAGCGACTTTTCTCGGGATTATGTTATTTGGTATTAAACGTGTTCCACCTAAAGTGCATACACTTGCCTGTTTAATCGTCGCACTCGGCACCACGCTTTCTGCATTTTGGATTTTAAGTCTTAATTCGTGGTTGCAAACACCCACTGGGTTTGAAATGCGTGATGGTGTTGCTTTCCCGACAGATTGGTTTGCCATTATCTTTAATCCAAGTTTTCCATACCGTTTAGCCCATATGCTGCTTGCATCGGGTCTAACAGCAAGCTTTCTAATTATTGGTATCAGTTGTTATCGTTTACTTAAAGGTGATGACAAACAAGCACCAAAGCTCACGCTAAAAGTTGCACTGATCGTTGCCGCTGTGCTTGCGCCGCTTCAAGCGTTTGTCGGTGATTTACATGGCTTAAATACGCTTGAGCATCAACCACAAAAAATTGCCGCAATGGAGGGTGTTTGGCACACAGAAAAAGGCGCACCTTTACTCTTGTTCGCTATTCCAGATGAGGAGCAGCGCACCAACCACTTCGAAATTGGTATTCCGAACCTAGCCAGTTTAATACTGACCCACGAAATGGAAGGTGAAATAAAAGGGCTCAATGAATTTATTGGTGAGCACCCACCAGTCAAACCCGTTTTCTTTGGTTTTCGAATTATGGTTGGCCTTGGTTTATTGATGATCGCTGCGTCTTGGTTTGGTCTTTATCAACTTAAAAGACGTAATAAATTACCGCCTTGGCTAATGCGTGGTTTTGTATTACTCACCTTCTCTGGTTGGCTGGCAACACTCGCAGGTTGGTATGTCACTGAAATTGGCAGACAGCCTTACCTTGTCAGTGGTGTATTAAAGGTTTCTGATGCTGCTACTCAGATAGCGCCAGGCAACGTCGGCTTTAGCCTCATTTTGTACTTAAGTGTTTATGTTATTTTACTTGCAGCTTATCTTCATACTGTATTCTTAATGGCACGTCGTGCAGTAGAAATCGAAGAGTTTGAACCCAATCAGCAACCAGTTAAATCGTCATTAACACACGGAGAGAATGCATATGTTTGATCAACATACCCTTGCTATCATATTTGTTTCGCTGATGGGATTGGCAACTTTAATGTATGCGATATTAGATGGTTATGATCTTGGTGTTGGCATTTTGTTACCGCTCAATGATGAGCAATCAGCTGATACAATGATTGCCTCAATTGGCCCGTTTTGGGATGCAAATGAAACATGGTTAGTGCTAGCGATTGGTTTACTATTAATTGCATTTCCTACTGCACATAGCATTGTACTGCAAGCCCTTTATATACCTTGTACCCTGATGTTGATTGGCTTAATAATGCGAGGCGTTGCTTTTGATTTTCGCGCCAAGGCGATTGTCGCGCATAAACGTCGATGGGATAGCGTTTTTAAAACGGGTTCATTACTTGCGTCATTAGCACAAGGTTATATGCTCGGTTTGTATGTTATGGGGTTTACTAATACATTAGAAGCCCATGGCTTTGCGCTATTAAGTGCTATCGGGGTGAGTGCAGCATACACCTTTATCGGAAGCGCTTGGCTAGTAATGAAAACAGAGGGGACACTTCAACAACGTGCAATTACAGTGTGTCAATCTACCGTAATTATCACCTTTATTGGTATTTTTACAGTGTCACTGGTTAATTTACTGTTATCTCCAGATATTTATCAGAAATGGTTTGCCCTCCCCTATGCATTAATTTTGATCCCAATTCCCTTAATTTGTGCAAGTTTCTTTATTTTATGTTGGTTTGTTTTAAAGCGTTTAGCTAAACAGCCAAAGGTTGGTGCAAGCCTGCCATTCTTTTTCGCATTACTTATATTTTCACTTTCATTCTTCGGCTTAGCATTTAGTTTTTTCCCTGAAATTGTTCCGGGTCAACTTACTATATGGCAGGCTGTTGCTGCACCTGAATCGCTTAACTTTCTATTGTGGGGGGCGCTAATCGTGGTACCAACAATTTTGGCGTACACAGCGTTTTCATATCGGGTGTTTTGGGGGAAAGTGGACGAGTTACGTTATTATTAAATCTTAAAAAGTGTAGCCATTGGCTACACTTTGTTTTTCTTTCTGTTAGAAATACAGGTTTTCTACAATTTCACCTGCAATTTTAACTTCACATTTATCGCCAGATTTTGACTGTGATGATTGAATTGCGCCTGCAACAGCACCAAAAACACCGCCTTGATTATTTAATACTGAGCTAAAATAACAATAACTCGATACATTTACATCTTGGTAATCAGTATTTAAGTTAAGTGTTGGTGTGTATGGAGGAAAGCGTCCTTTCATAACAGGGTCGCCATTAACCGTAAGCTGCACTTCATTTCGTTTAGTATCGTATTGTCCACCAAAAACGTATGTTTTCCCTTGGTAAGCAATGGTTTTTTCTTGTGCTTGGATAGGTGGTGTAGAGCCACAACCTGCCAGAGTTAAAGAAGAAAGTGCAACAATAGAAAGGGTGATAGATCTTAACATTTAGAATTTCCATATAAAAATAAGACGGTTACAACTTTACTTTAAAGGCAATTAACGTTCAAGCGGTTCTAAAGCGGGGACAGTGAAAATTTTAAGTAAAGATGCAAATAATGCAGTATTTACCGGTTGGAGACTGGGTTGTTAAATCTGTCAGGGTATTTTAGATTTAGTTTTTTAAAAGATACAAAAACACCAGCATAATGCTGGTGTTTACAAAAGTTTTTAGCTTGCTGATGTATCTAATGGCGCAAAACTTTTAACGAGCTCATCAACGGCTTTCATTTGACTTAAATAACCTTCCAGTTTTGCTAGAGGTAATGCACAGGGACCATCGCACTTTGCAAAATTTGGATCTGGGTGAGCTTCAATAAACAGACCCGCTAATCCGAGTGCCATGCCACTTCTAGCAAGTTCTGCTGCTTGTGCACGACGACCATCTGCAGAATCTGCACGCCCACCTGGACGTTGTAGAGCATGTGTAGCATCAAAAATAACGGGAGCTTGATGCTTCATATCATCCATACCAAGCATATCTACAACTAAGTTGTTATAACCAAAGCTTGAACCTCGTTCACACAAAATAACGTGTTGATTACCCGCTTCATTGATTTTTTTAATGATGTGACGCATCTCATGCGGCGCTAAAAATTGTGGTTTTTTAACATTAATTACCGCACCCGTTTTTGCCATTGCAACAACTAAATCGGTTTGACGTGCTAGGAACGCTGGTAGCTGAATAACGTCAACCACTTCAGCAACAGGTGCAGCTTGGAATGGTTCATGAACATCGGTAATGACTGGCACATTAAACGTTTTTTTGATCTCTTCAAATATTTTTAAGCCTTCATCAAGGCCTGGGCCTCGGTAAGAGTTGATTGAAGAGCGATTTGCTTTATCGAATGATGCTTTAAATACATACGGAATCTTTAGTTTATTCGTGACTTCCACGTAATGTTCAGCAATTTGCATCGCTAAATCACGTGATTCTAGTACATTCATTCCGCCAAATAATACGAATGGCTTGTCGTTGGCAACTTCGCAGCTACCTACTTTAATAATTTGTGTATTCATTCAAATTCCTAACTGAATATTTAACTTCCGACGAGTTGTAATACTTGCCCACAGAACCATGCTGCATAAGTACCTAAAGCATAACCTAACACTGCGAGTAACACACCTACGGGTGCTAGGGCCGGATGAAATGCTGACGCAACTACCGGTGCTGATGCTGCACCACCAATGTTTGCTTTACTGCCAACTGCGACATAAAAAACAGGTGCTTTAATTAATTTTGCGACAACAAATAACAGAATCACATGAATCGCCATCCAGATTAATCCAATGATGACATATTTTGGTGCTTCAAATATTTTACCAATATCCATATGCAGGCCAATGGTGGCAACGAGAATATATAAAAATGCCCCTCCCACTTTTGATGCACCTGCTGCTTCAAATTGGCGGGCTTTAGTAAATGACAGGCTAAGACCAATTGTTGTGACAACAAAAATAATCCAAAACAGTTTTGAATGTAGGGAGAACTTCTCTAGTTCAGGATAATTTGCTTGGAAAAAAGGCACAGCCATGTCTGCAATTAAGTGCGCAAACCCAGTAGCACCAAAACCAAACGCAACTAAAATCATTAAATCGCGAAGTTCAGGTTTACGTGAGTTTTGTTTTTCAAAATGAGTGACTGTATCGATTAGTTTATCGATAGAGCTGGTATCTGCGCCAGTATGCTTATCAATTTCTTTATGGCGTGCCGCTAAATATAACAACCCTGCCATCCAAATATTGGCAACGACGATATCCACAGTGACCATAATTGTGAAAATATCACCATTAGCTTGGTAGATCTCTTTCATGGCAACCATATTCGCGCCACCACCAATCCAGCTACCGGCAAGAGCTGCCATACCGCGCCATAACTCGCCAGCCCCGTTAACACCAAGCAATTCAGGCATAAAGGTTGCCGCCACTAAAAGTGCAATTGGTCCACCAATAACAACCCCAAGGGTACCAGTTAAAAACATAATAATGGCTTTTGGACCGAGCGCTGCGACCGCTTTTAAATCGATACTAAGCGTCAGCAAAACAAGGCAAGCAGGCAATAAATAGTACTTTGCAACGCTGTAAACTTTATTGCCTTCCCCATCAACAATGCCGAATGTATTAAGCAATGAAGGTAAGAAATAACACATTAACAGTGCTGGTACATATTTATAAAACTTTGCCCAAAAACCATTCTTTAGATTTGATGTATAAAAAACAAACCCAAGAATAATGGCTAGCATGCCCATGACGACAGCGTCGTTAGTGAACATTACCGTGTGAGAGTCCATTATTTTGCTTCCTGTATTTTTATTATTAATTAATGAATTGTGCGCAAATGTTTATCCATTTCTTCAATCTGGCTTTGTAAAAGCTCAATGGATGGATCATCAGGGCATTCTTCAATAAATTTCTCAAAGTCTTTTTTAGCTAATTCATCACAATTTAAGTTTTGTAATAAGTAACCACGGTCACGCAGTTCATAAGGATCGCCGTCGGTTAAATGCATCAATTTTTCAACACATTTAAAGGCCTCTCCGTAGCGTTTTTCACTTATAAATGCCCATTTTTGGTGTGCCAAAAATAACTTCTCAACATCTTCTTCAAATAGTTGCTGAAAGGCATTATCTAAACTATTTTCTGAATCGTTTTCTGGCTTGATGTACCAACGTTGTGAGCCTGAGCAGGGATCAATCAAGAATCCTTCACCTTGGCTTATTTCGAGCAGCACTTGAATGTCATTTTCAAACACTAACATTTCAACATCAAAACCAAGCTGTTCCATTACATAAGTCAAGATCATGCCAAGTGAAATCGTGCTACCTGTTCGGTAATTTAACGTATATGCCACACTATTAAGCAAACTCATTGGCACTTTTTGACTGGTACCGCTAAATGCCCATTCACTATAAAAACTGTCTAGCAGCGCATTTAAATTTTGTTCTGTGGTATTTTCTGACTTTTGCGTTTTAACCGCCATCATCACCAGTTCTGACAGCTTCTCTTTACATGCTATTAAGTCAATTTGATTAAGCCAAGTTGATTCGTGATTTAAACATGTGAAAACAGGTGCTTCGATAGCAGAAGTATATTCTTCCTCAGAGATATCAAACATCAATACCCTTCGGTCTCATGGTAACTAAAAATTAATGCCAGTTTATCGTGTTTTACATTGAATACCAATGTTCAAACAGCAATAGATAATGAATCGATATTAAACAATTGCTTTGTATCAATAAATTGAAAAGCTATTTTATATTACCTGATTAGATTAAGACTAATTCAAAAAAGAAAAGGCTGAAGAATCAGCCTTTAAAAAAGAAAGGGGGTTTTAAACCTTGCAAGATAAAAAATGGCAAAAATAACGGTTGTTGCAAGTAATAGTAAAGAAACTTGGCCTTTTATATTCTTTTGTCGAGCCATCAAAATCCCAACTACAATATAAGCAACCACTAATAGTATTTTTTCAAGTAACCACGGTTGATTGTGAGGACTTAAGCCGAGCATCACGGCGAGCGCTACAGCAGATATCAATAGTAACGTGTCTATACTATGGCTACCGATAAAAAGTAGTTTATTCTTTGCAAGTTTTAGTTGTTTAATTCGAGCAAATGCACGGGTGTAAAACAGTACGACACTGACCAGTGCCAATAACATATGACTATGTTTTAAAGCGATATATTCCATTTTTACTACTCTGGATAATTTTTAAGTATTTGTTCAAAGCTATCAATATTATTAAGCAAAACGTCGACCAGTTTTGGTTCAAAGTGCTTACCTTTTTGATTTTCCAATTCTGTGACTACCTGTTGTAAGCTCCAAGCATCTTTATAACAGCGTTTATGTCTTAATGCATCATACACATCAGCGAGTGCAACAATACGCCCATAGATATGGATTTCTTCTTCTTTTAGCCCTCGAGGGTAACCCGTGCCATCCCATTTTTCGTGATGGTCGCGTGCTAAAATGGCGCCAGCTTGAATAATATCACGACGAGAGCCCGACAAAATATCGTGCCCTTTTATCGCGTGCGTTTGCATTACGCGCCATTCTTCCTCATCTAATTTACTTGGCTTATGAAGAATTGTGTCTGGAATACCCACTTTGCCAACATCGTGTAAAGGTGCTGCATAGCGTAAGATTTCAGATTCTTTTTCAGCTAATCCATAGCCTTTTGCAAGTTCATAACAAATTAATGAAACACGTTTTACATGGTTACCAGTTTCGGAGGAGCGTTGTTCTACAGCTTCACTTAGACGATAGACAATTTCACGTTGAGTATCTTCAACTTCTGATTGCAGTTGCACATTCTCATAGGCTATTTGAACATTTTGCGAAAATATTTCGATTAGGTCTTTATGTGTTTGCGTTAATACTTTTGGAATACCTGACACATACAGCATTGAACTGTGATTAAATCGGCTCGAGCAAAATGCAAACAGGTAATCTTCTTCGTAAACAATGCTTTTATTGTTTAATGCTTCTTGGCAGGCTAATAATTGTTTTTCAGTTAATACCTGTTTTACGGGCTTGCCTTCGCTTTTCTCAAAATCACCTTGGCCAGCGAAAACTATCAGCTCTTGCTCTTTGTCATTTGGATTACTTGCAACCAGTGACGTTGCATACATTGCTTCATCAACTGAACCTAAGATAGAGGTTAGTTGCTGCATCACACCGTGAATAAAGGTGTCCATAGAATGTGCTGAAAAAATATCCCGTGAAGCCGTAATAATTTTTTCAAGACCTTGGCGGGATTGTTCGATAGATAAAATATCACGATAAGAACGTAGACTCGACATCACCACTGTAAACAACTTTTGCGCTGTTAATTCTGTTTTCGATTTGTAGTCATTAATATCGTAATTAACAATAACATGTCTCTCAGGCGCTTGGCCGGGCTGCCCAGTACGTAAAATGATTCGCACGTGATTATTTTTGGCATCTTCCCGTATAAATTGCGCTACTTTTAATCCCGCATCATCTGATTCCATGACAACGTCGAGTAGCACGATTGCAGCGTCTGGGTGTGCTAAGATTAGTTTTTCAGCTTCTTTACCGGAAAATGCACTAATAAATTCTAATCTTTTGTTTTGAAATGAAAAATCACTAAGTGCAAGCTTAGTTACTGCATGGACTTCGGGTTCATCATCTACAATTAATACTTTCCAAGTACCGCTATTATTTTCTTGTTCAGGAGTTTGCTCTGATTCATCCGAAAATAAAAAATCACTTGCCATTTATCCATACCCCTTTTACGTCCAAGCAAAGGACCCTTTTAAAGTTACTCAGGTGCCCATTGTGCTAAAGTTACGCGGTCATTGCCGCCTAAATCTTTCTCTGTTGTTATAACTTTATATGCCATTTTTGCAAAAAAATCACGTACTAACTGACCTTGATCATAACCATGCTCTAGTAATAACCAGCCAGATTCATTTAAATATTCTCGACTCTTGGTGATTATAAACTCTAGATCTGCCATGCCTTTTTTTTCAGCGATTAAAGCTGACAATGGTTCAAACCTAACATCACCTTGCTGTAAATGTGGATCTTGTGGGTCAATATAAGGCGGGTTAGAGACAATTAAATCAAACTTTTCACCCGCTAACGCACTAAACCAATCGCTTTGTAACATTTCCGCATTGGTAATACCTAGCTGAGATTTATTTTCGTTAGCAAGTAACACCGCATCCAATTGATAATCAACCGCTGTTACTTGCCAATCAGGCAATTCACTGGCAAGTGATAAAGCGATGGCACCCGTGCCTGTACCTAAATCAAGCAGTTTACCTTGTTTGTTGATAGCTTTATCAAGAGCAAGTTCAACCAGGGTTTCTGTATCCGGACGAGGAATTAAAGTCGCAGGACTCACTTTGAAGTTAAGACTCCAAAATTCTCGATACTGAGTAATGTGCGCGACAGGTTTGCCTTGACTACGTTGTTCAATGAAAGATAAAAACCGAGCTTGCTGCTCATCCGAGAGCTCTTTTTCAGGCCATGTAAAGAGGTAAGTACGTGATCGATTTATGGTTGCCAATAAAAGCACTTCGGCATCTAATTTCGGCGACTCTGAGCTCGGTGTTAAAGCACTTGCGCCAAACGCAAGTGCTTGTGATAACGAATAATTACTCATCGCCCATTGCTGCAAGCATGTCCGCTTGGTGCTCAAGAACTAACGGGTCAACGATTGCACCTAAATCACCTTCAACCACTTCGTTTAATTTATAAAGCGTAAGGTTAATACGGTGATCAGTTACACGTCCCTGCGGATAGTTATAAGTACGAATACGTTCAGAGCGGTCACCACTACCGACTAGATTTCGACGTTCACTGGCTTCTGCAGCCATGCGTTTTTCATCTTCTGCCTGTTGTAATCGTGACGCAAGAACACTAAGTGCCTTCGCTTTATTCTTATGCTGAGAACGTTCATCCTGACACTCAA
Source organism: Pseudoalteromonas piratica (assembly GCF_000788395.1). Classification (NCBI taxonomy): domain Bacteria; kingdom Pseudomonadati; phylum Pseudomonadota; class Gammaproteobacteria; order Alteromonadales; family Pseudoalteromonadaceae; genus Pseudoalteromonas; species Pseudoalteromonas piratica. The sequence goes on along the minus strand of NZ_CP009889.1, from coordinate 732,256 downwards.
CAACAACACCCGTTGGCAAGTGAGTAATACGAATCGCTGAATCGGTTTTGTTAACGTGCTGACCACCGGCACCTGATGCACGGAATGTATCAATTTTCAGATCCGATGGATTGATTTCAATCGCTTCCGCTTCTGGAATTTCGGCCATAACAGCCACGGTACACGCTGACGTATGCACACGTCCTTGCGACTCGGTTTCAGGTACACGTTGAACACGGTGCGCACCTGATTCAAATTTAAGTTTTCCGTAAACACCGTCACCAGAAATATTGGCAATCACTTCTTTAAAACCGCCGTGTTCACCTTCATTGGTGCTAACGATATCCACTTTCCATTTTTGCGTCTCAGCATAACGGCTATACATACGGAATAAATCACCGGCAAAGATCGCAGCTTCATCACCACCTGTACCAGCACGTACTTCAAGAAACACATTGTTATTGTCACGTGGGTCTTTTGGCAGCATTAATACTTGAAGCTCATCTTCAAGTTTTTCGATATTTGCTTTTGCTTCTTTATATTCTTCTTGCGCCATTTCACGCATATCAGGGTCGTTATCTTTCAGCATTTCTTCTGCTGTGACTACGTCATCTTCAGCCTGACGATATGCATTAAATGCTTTGGTTACTTCTTCAAGCTCAGAATACTCTTTTGACAAGGCTCTGAAACGGTCTTGATCTGAAATCACATCAGGATCACTCAGTAATGCTTGAACTTCTTCATAACGCTCAACAAGCGTTTCTAATTTTCTATAAACGGATTCTTTCATTTAAGCGTGACGCCTATTAATTATCTAAATCTAACACTTTTTTGATTTGCGCAAGCTTGGCAATATCGTCTTCTTCTGCAGCTTGCTTAATCGCTTTTGTGGGTGAATGTATAATGCGATTTGCTAATTTATTAGCAAGTTCATTTAGCACTTTCTCGGGCTCTTTACCTGATTTTAACTGACCTTGCGCCTTTTGTACTAACTCTAATTTAATTTGTTCAATATTTTCTCGGTATGAGCGGATAATATCAACTGAATCTAGGGTATTTCTCCAAGTAACAAACTCATTGGCTTTATCGACAATAATGTTTTCAGCTTCGGCAGCAGCTCGCTCACGCGATTCCATGTTTTGATTCACAATTTCTTGTAGATCATCAACAGAATATAAATAAGCATCATCAAGCTCAGCAACTTGGCTTTCAATATCGCGGGGAACAGCAATATCGACTAGCAACATAGGTTTATAGCGTCTGGCTTTTAAAGCTTGTTCAACCATACCTTTACCAATTATTGGTAAGGTACTTGCTGTTGAACTGATCACTATATCCGCTTCAGTCAAGCTTTCTGGTACGCGTGCTAAAGGAACGACTTTTGCGTTAAACTCGGTTGCCAAGTTTTCTGCTCGAGACAAGGTACGGTTTGCAACCGTCATATGCTGGCAGCCATTTTGGTAAAGGTGTCGTGCCACTAACTCAATCGTTTCACCCGCACCAATCAGTAATACTTTCGTCGGCTCTAAATTACCATAGATATGTTTGGCGAGATTAACTGCTGCATATGCTACCGAAACCGCACTTGAGCCTATATCTGTTTCGGTGCGCACTTGTTTTGCGACTGAAAAACATTTTTGGAATAAACGTTCTAATAAAGCGTTTACAACCCCAGCTTGCTTTGCTTTGGCATACGCTTGTTTAATTTGCCCTAAAATTTGCGGCTCACCCAATACTAATGAGTCTAAGCCTACTGAAACACGCATCAAATGTTGAATGGCTGAAAAATCTTGATGTTGGTAAATATGCTGCGACAACTCAGCTTCGCTAATTTTGTGAAATTCTGCGAGCCAATCAATAAGCACTTGGGGTTGTTGATTTTCAAGGATACAATACAATTCAGTGCGATTACAGGTAGACACCACTACGGCTTCATTAACCCCATTTTGATGGCAAAGCTGGTTAAGGGCATCGTTGATTTGCTCAGGAGAAAAGGCTACACGTTCTCTTAATTCAACAGATGCTGTTTTATGATTAATGCCTAAAGCAACTATGGTCATTATGTCTACAATTTGGTTTTAGCACGTTTTAAAGCGATTAATTTTACGTAAATCAAGTCAATAAAAAAAGTAAGGAATTAAGATTTGATGCAATTACGCATGATATTTGTCATATTTTTAGTCTTTTTATCTGGTTGTGCAGGTCAATATTTCGATAATGCGACGGTAAAAGAAAATTGGCAAAGACAATTACTTCAACAAGATACCTGGCAAGTAACAGGAAAGCTGGCGGTTATTCAAACAAAAAAACGACAAAGCGTTAATTTATTTTGGTCAACCTCTCCTAACAAAGACAATTTAAATCTGACAAGTTTTGTCGGTACATCTGTTTTGTCTTTAGAAAAAACGCCAATTCAAACCACACTCGATATTAACGGTGAAACGCATACTGGCAAAAATGCACAAGCGCTAGTTTTTTGGTTAACGGGAATGAACTTACCGTTTTTAGACGATCCCCATTGGTTAAAAGGCTTGCCCAACACTCAAGATTATGTCGCAGATGAGCGCAATCGCGTTAGCCAGGCTTCCCTAACAGATACTAAAGGCGAACTGTGGCAAATTCGTTATTCCGATTATAAAAAACATGGTGGTTACTGGCTGCCATACGCAATCACGCTTACTCACAATACCGTTAAACTTAAATTAAAAGTATATTCATGGCAGATTTAACAACGCTTTCGCTTATTGCACCCGCAAAACTAAATTTATTTCTTCATATTAATGGGCGTTTAACTAACGGATACCATGAACTCGAAACCTTATTTGTGTTTTTAGATTATGGCGATCGTTTGCATTTTAAGCGCACATCTGACAACGCAATTACATTAAAAACCCAGATAGACGGTTTACCAGACCAAGAAAACCTTATTTTTAAAGCCGCAAATGCATTAAAACTCGCGACAAATACTTCGTTTGGCGCAGAAATTTCATTTGAAAAACATCTACCAAGTGGTGGTGGCGTTGGTGGTGGCTCATCTGATGCTGCGACAACCCTACTTGCGCTTAATGCTCTGTGGCAATTAGATTTATCGCTACAAGAACTTGCTGATATTGGCGTACAACTTGGCGCTGATGTTCCTGTATTTATCAATGGTCATGCGGCCATTGCACATGGAATAGGTGAGCAACTCGAAGCGGTTGAACTTGCTGAAACCTGGTACTTAGTAGTGCATCCAAACGTACATATTAGCACCGGGCTTATCTTTAATGATCCCGACTTACCTCGTAATACACCCAAATTATCAAGCCATTGGCAAAGTGTTCAACACACTAATGACTGCGAAGAGTTAGTTAAAAAGCGCTATCCTGAGGTTGAAAAGACCCTTAACTGGTTGCTAAAATACGGTCCGTCGAGAATGACAGGTACCGGCGCATGTTGTTTTGTCAGTTTTGAAACTCAACAAGCTGCCCAAGCAGCATTAACTTCGCTCCCTGATTCTTGGCAAGGCTTTGTAGCAAGAAGTACGAATATATCTCCAGCACATTCGGAGCTACGTACTAAACTAAATTAATTATTGGTAACTAACGTTACCCAAAAAAGTGCCTGAGGAAACCTACCGTGCCAGACATGAAGCTCTTCGCTGGTAACGCAACGCCTGAGTTAGCTCAAAAAGTTGCAAAACGCTTATACATTGATCTTGGTGACGCTGAAGTTGGTCGTTTTAGTGACGGTGAAATTAGCGTTCAAATCAACGAAAACGTACGTGGTTCTGACGTTTTCATCGTACAATCTACTTGTGCGCCTACAAATGACAACTTAATGGAATTAATCGTAATGGTTGACGCACTTCGTCGTGCATCAGCTGGCCGTATCACAGCGGTAATCCCATATTTCGGTTATTCTCGCCAAGATCGACGCGTGCGCAGTGCTCGTGTACCTATCACAGCGAAAGTAGTTGCTGATTTCCTTTCAAGTGTTGGTGTTGACCGTGTTCTTACGGTTGATTTACATGCTGAACAAATTCAAGGTTTCTTCGACGTTCCTGTTGACAATGTTTTCGGTAGCCCAATTCTACTCGAAGATATGAAAGAGAAGAATTTTGATGATGTTGTGGTTGTATCACCTGATATTGGCGGTGTAGTACGTGCCCGTGCCATTGCAAAACTCTTAGATGATACAGATCTTGCAATTATCGATAAGCGTCGCCCACGCGCTAACGTATCGCAAGTAATGCACATCATTGGTGACGTTGAAGGTCGCGACTGTATCATCGTAGATGATATGATCGACACTGGTGGTACACTATGTAAAGCTGCAGAAGCATTAAAAGAACATGGTGCTCGCCGCGTATTTGCCTATGCAACTCACCCTGTTTTATCAGGTGCAGCAGCTGAAAACATCAAAAACTCAGTAATTGATGAAGTGATCGTAACTGACTCTGTACCACTTACTGAAGAATTAAAAGCTATTGACAAGATTAAAGTACTTACACTTGCCGATATGCTTGCTGAAACAATTCGTCGCGTAAGTAACGAAGAATCAATTTCAGCCCTTTTTGAGCACTAATCAATAGCGCCAAAATATAATTACTAAACGCAGGTATCCCCTGCGTTTTTTTGTGTCTGTTGTTTTTTATCCGCTCCCTAAAAATCATTACGCTTTAAAAAAATAACTGTTTAAATATTTAAAAAACACCTTCCCTAAAGAGCTTGCTCTGATTATTGAACTTTTTAAATACTTGTAATTTTAGTAACTATACTTACCTTAAATATTTCCTAAAACCACATCGTCAGATAAGGATAGGTTCCATGTTTACTAAACTTAAACTTGTTCAACAACTATCTATTTCATTTGGCGCCATGATTGGATTAATGGTGCTGCTATCAGCCATTTCATATTTTGGATTAAGCCGCGGATACAGCAACTTTGTTGAATATCGTGAACTGGCGCGAGACAGTAATTTAGCGGGAGCTGTGCAATCTGAACTGCTTGAAGCGCGTCTAAATGCGTTGAAATTTCTCAAAGAAGAAAATAATGAAAACATTGAACTGTTTAATAAACGTGCTGAACAATTAGAACAACAGCTAAAACTTGCCAAAGAAGAAATAGTACAACCTCAACGAGCGAGATTAATTCGAGAGTCTTATGACAAGGTTGAAACGTATAAAAAAGGGTTCAAAGATGTCATAGCCCTGTATCAGAAGAGAAATGATATTGTTAAAACGCAGTTAGATCAGAATGGTGCAAAAATTAGAAAAAACATTAGTCAGATTATTCGTTCTGCCTACGAAGATGGCGATACCGATGTGACTTATTTTGCTGCATTGGTACAAGAACAACTACTGCTTGGCAGACTCTATACAACAAAATTTCTAGTAACCAATACTAATCAAGATTATCAACGTGCAATACAGGAATTTAAAGGGCTAGAACAAACAATTAATGAACTTGACGATAATATTCAATCAATCCAACGACGCGCTTTATTAGATGAGGCGAGAAACTCGATAAATCTGTATGTGAACGGTATTAATAACGTCTATAACGTAATAATTGAGCGAAACAACACCATAAAAAATGTGCTTAACACTGTCGGACCAGAAATTTCTGCTTCACTAGAAGAAGTCAAATTATCTGTCAAAAATGATCAAAACACCTTAGGACCAATGGTTCAATCTCAAAGTCAAAATACAACTACGACCATCATTGTTGTTTCAGTATTGGTTATCCTTGTTGGCTCTTTTTTAAGTTGGTTTATCACAATTACCATTCGTAAACCAATTGGTGGCGAGCCAATCGACATGGAGAAAATTGCAAAGCGTATTGCTGATGGCGATCTGACAATGCAATTTACCAATAACGGAAATGAATCTGGCATTTATAAAGCAATGAGTGAAATGGTGAATACCTTACGCCTGATCATAGATAACCTTAAATCTGCCACAAATGAATTAACGAATTCAACAGCCGTACTAGACCAAAATACCGAGAGCTCAATGCAAGGTGCAGAACTGCAAATGGAACAATTAAATCAAGCAGTGAACTCTATGAATGAAATGGCTTCAACTGTTGCCGATATTACCCAAAGTGCGCAACTCGCTGCAGATTCAGCGAATAATGCTGATCAACAAACGCTCACCGGTAAAAACGTCGTCGAAAATACGCGTGACGCAATCAGTAGCTTGGTGAGTAATATCGAACTAGTTAGTAATTCGATTAAAAATTTAGAAAGTGAAACCGAGTCGGTCGGATCAATTTTAGATGTGATAAGAGCAATTGCAGATCAAACCAATTTACTTGCACTCAATGCAGCGATTGAAGCCGCTCGAGCTGGTGAACAAGGAAGAGGCTTTGCAGTAGTAGCTGATGAAGTGCGTAGTCTTGCAAGTAGAACGCAACAAAGCACAGAAGAAATTCAAGCAATGATCCATAAATTACAAAATGAAGCGAAAACATCAGTTGAGCAAATGAATGCAAATCTTGAAAGTGCCCGTATTACCACAGAAAAAGCCGATAAAACAAATCTAGCACTTGATTCGATATCAGAATCAGTCGGTACTATTCGTGATATGAATATGCAAATTGCAGGAGCTTCTGAAGAGCAAAATGTGGTTACTCAGCAAATTACAGACAGTGTTACACAAGTAAATGAAATGGCAGTACAAACAGTAGCTGGAGCTGAAAAGGCCGCAGATACCGCAAGAGGCCTTGTTACAATAGCGAATAATTTGCAACAGTTAGTCAATCGATTCAAAGTTTAAAAAAGGGAGCTTTCGCTCCCTATTTTTAATCCATTCGTTTTATTTTAACCGCTTGGTTTTGAGTCCGCTTGTAATATTTACTTAACGATTTATCGTGCGCCCGTCTCTCATGTAAAGAGGCGGTATTAAATTGATTTTCCCTGCGTAATTTTTGATAATTCAAAAAACGACGCTCAGTTAAATCTCCTACTTCAATCGCATGGATAACCGCACAGCCCGGTTCATTGGTGTGCGTGCAATTTGTAAACTTACAGCTATCAGACAAATTTTCAATGTCTTGAAAAGTTGCTTCTATGCCTTCGCTTACATCAGCTAACTGCAATTCTCGCATCCCAGGCGTATCAATAATAACAGCGCCACAGTCAAGTTTGAGTAAATGCCTACTCGTTGTCGTATGACGCCCTTTGCTGTCCTGTTCACGAATACCATTTGTGTTCTGAACTCGATGACCTAACAGTGTGTTTGTTAATGTTGATTTTCCAACACCGGATGAACCTAAAACAGCAATCGTGGTTTGCGCCTTAAGCCATGGTGCCAGTTGAGTTTTCACATTGTCATCAAAACAATTAATTACTTCAACGCTCAATAATGGATCTAAGGCTTGAACCAAAGCTTGTTTTTCCAAGCTGTCATTCGCTAGATCGGCTTTCGTTAAAACAATCACTGCGTCACATTCAGCTTCATTAACAAGTGCTAAGTAACGCTCAATCCGATTCAAATTAAAATCGTCATTAAGTGAACATAAGATAAAAGCAACGTCAACATTTGCTGCTATATATTGCTTATCACGTTTATTACCAATTGATTTTCTGGAAAAAACACTTTTCCGTTCCAATAGCCTTAATACTTGGCCGCTTTCGTCTAGTAAAAGCCAATCACCGACAACACACTGTGATGTCATATTTGTTATCGGTAAGGTTAACAACTGTTCTGTATCATCAATGATTAACTGACTTCTGTGTTGCTCAATAACGCGAACAGGTTTTGTTTGGCTCCACTCGTCTATTGCCAATTGTTGTTGAAAATATGGTTGCCAACCAATTGAGTTTAGTTTGTTAATATTTATCATTTTTTGCCCTTAAATTTATATAAAACAAGGGGCTTTTAACCCCGGTAATTCATACCGGGTGAAAACATTTATGCATTACACCCGGTCGGGTTTAAAACAATCATCAAATTCTCCTGTCTATTTTTAATATAATAAAGTATCAGCTTAGAGCTGAATCAATTCTTAATTTGCTTCACCTTGTAAAGAAAACGCCTTTGTTCCCCAAAGTGGCACCGTTGATAAACTGTGTTTAAAACTGCCAGAAGTCTCTTTTGTTGAATAAGACAGATACATTAAGGTTTGATTTTCTTTATCAAAAACGCGTCTAATCTTCATCGATTTAAACAGCACACTTTTTGATTTTTTAAAAATAACTTCACCTGAATCTGACATATCTATTTTGGCAATCATCTCCTTAGTAATTGGCCCTGTTTGCCGACACGCAATAGAGCTGTCACTAGGATCTGAAAGACTCAAGTTGGCTTCAATTGACGCCACATGACAGGTTACCCCTGTGATAATTGGGTCTTTAAAGTGGTTCAGTTTAACATCTTTGGTGGTAAACATGCCAAGTGACACATCACCTACTTCATTCGAATCACAACCAATTACAAAAACACTTAATATTACTATTAATGCCCATTTATACATTTAGCACTCCTTGTTAACTCAGCTGTCTATTCATATCTTAACGCATCAATAGGGTTGAGTCTTGCGGCTTTAATTGCAGGTACCAAACCAAATATAACGCCAATTGCAGAGGTAAAACCAAACGATAACAGAATCGCCCACATCGGTATGTAAGCATCTGGCATGCCTGGCACAATGGCAGAGATAGCTGCTGCAGCGCCATACCCGGTAAGTAAACCGATAATACCACCAAATAAACTGAGCACCACCGCTTCAACTAGAAATTGCAACATGATAAAGCCTGGCGTTGCACCCAATGCCTTTAAGGTACCAATAATGCGTGTGCGCTCAGTGACAGATACCAACATGATATTCATCACGCCAATACCACCAACAATTAAGCTAATACCGACAATACCTGCGGTAATAGCTGTCGCACTACCTGTAAACTTATCAATGTTTGCACGGGCTTTTTCTGCAGTTTCAAATTCAAAGTCATCATGTTCATCTTTAGAAAGCTTATGATTTTGACGCAGAATTCGTTTCATCTGTGCTAATGTTTTGGCTTCATCAACACCTTGCTTCAAACGGAACATAATTTGAAAATACGGTTTACGTTGATTTCCCTCTAGTAACTGCATCGTACTGATTGGAATATTGATGTAATCATCTTGGTCAAAGCCTAAAAAGCTCCCTTGCTTCTCTGCCACGCCAATTATACGAAACCATTCACCCCCCAATTTAATATACTCGCCAACTGGGTTGCTAGGTAATTTCAATTTCTCAATTAAACTTTCACCAATAAATGCGACCCGACGACGCTTTTCATCATCTTGTGCACGAATATAACGCCCTGATTCTGGGTAAATACGATAGGCCTTTTGATAATTCGATTCAGTGCCAACAACACGTGTGTTGTGACTTTCGCCTTTGTATTCGACAGCACCTTGAAATCGAAAAGCCATCATTTGTGCGGTAATTGTATCAAAACCTTCGACTTTTCCTTTCAAGGTATCAAAATCATTTACCGTCAAGTATGAACGCTTTCCTAGCATTTCTTGCTGTGGCGTTGTATAGGGCTTGATAGTTGTTACATCGGGTGCCATATCTGCAAGTTGATCGTTTATTTGTTTAGTAAACCCTTGCATAACAGCAACAACAGTTATCACTGCAGCAACCCCAATGATTATACCTAAACAGGTTAGCGCGCTTCGCATCGCATTTGCCCGTATTGCTTGTAATGCTGCCTTAGTACCTTCAATAATCGCAAGCAGTGATTTAAACATATGTTTTCTCCTCACTATTACGCGTATCAGAGACTACATTTCCATCTACTAACCGAATTACACGGTGACAATGTTCTGCAATTTCTTGTTCATGGGTTACTAAAATAATGGTATGACCCTCACGATGCAGTTCATCAAATAACGTCATTATTTCATTGGTTGTTTTACTATCAAGGTTACCCGTGGGTTCATCACCTAATAATATGTCAGGCTTAGTGACAAGGGCTCTTGCAATGGCTACTCGCTGCCTTTGCCCACCAGACAGTTGCGAAGGTAAATGGTGTAGCTTGTCACCAAGCCCTACTTTTTGCAGTGCTTCAGTTGCCAATTTTTGACGTTCTTTGGATGAAATGAAGCGATAAATTAATGGCTGCATAACATTACTTAATGCACTTGCACGGGGTATCAAATTGAAACTCTGAAAAATAAAGCCAACACTTTTATTGCGCTGACCTGCAAGCTCAGTTTCAGTCATTTTCTTAACGGGCTTGCCTTGTAAAATGTATTCGCCACTCGTCGCAACATCAAGACAACCTATGATATTCATTAACGTTGATTTACCGGAGCCAGATGGCCCGATTATCGCCAAGTACTCATTTTCATTAATGGTTAAGCTGACATCATCGAGTGCCCGAAAAGTTTGCTCGCCCATGTTATATTCTTTACGAATATTGCTAAGCGCGATCACTGACATCTTTTACACCCTTATCGTCGTCCTTTAGCTTTACTTTCTCGCCTTCTTTTAACTTACTGATTGCACGCGCCGGGCCTATAACCACTTTTTGTTGTTCACTGATACCAGATTCAATCGCTTGCTCAATATCTGAGGAAACTCCCAATTCAATGGTTTGTTTTGTTACTGTTAAATCTTCATTTAATAACCAAACATAATGACCACCATCCTTATCTTGAACAGCTTCAATTGGTAATTTAATTGCATCATTGCCAATTGCCGTGGCAATTTCTGCACGACAACTCATACCTGCGTACAAGGTGCGTTCATCGGTATTGAGCAACACCTTAACTTTAAACGAACGGCCTTGTGAACCGGCAAACTGTTTAGCAGACGTACCTATGTGAATAACTCGGCCGATAAATGGTTTATTTGGGTATGCAGCAGCAAATATTTCAGCTTCTTGATCCAGTTTAATACTCGCAATGTCTGTTTCATCTACTTTTAGCTCAGCTAAAATTTTGCTTGGATCAGCAAGTAACATGAGATCTGACCCTACAATATTGGTTGTACCTGCAATGACCGTTTCGCCCTCTTTAATATCAACCGATGCAAGTAAACCACTCATTGTTGCTCTAAAAACACTTTTACTCAGTCTGTCTTGGGCAATTGAAAGTGATGCTTTTGCTTGATTTAAAGACTCTTTGCGGGCTTCAACATCTATTTCAGCCAGTTCTTTAGCGTTTCGAATGTTGTCATACACTTCTTGTTGAGAAAGGCCAACATCGAATAATTCTTTTTGGCGTTTTAATTGCAACGCAAGGTTTTTTAATCGGGTTTGCGCACGTTCAATATCAATTTCACTTTGCCTTACTAAGGCTTTATAACGATCAACTTCCGCCTCAAATGCTTCGGTATCAAGCTGCATAAGCAAATCGCCTTTTTCAACTCGCTGACCCTCTTCAACAAACACTCGCTCAACGCGCCCTGTAACCTCTGAGCGAAGTTGCACTTGAGTATTAAAAACAAGTGTGCCTGATGCCAAAATTGAATCTTTAATTTTTCCTTTTTCAGCTGCAGTGACTTTCACTTCGAGCGCTTTACTATCTCCTTTGATCTGTTGACTGACAATCAGTGCAACGAATGCTGCGATAGCCACTATAACAATAATCAGTTTCTTCATTTTCACCCCTCAATAAGTAGCAGCACATTAAAGTGCTGCGATAATTGCCCAAATACCATAGATTAAAAGGCTTGGCAGTAGTGCAAAAAATAAAGCTTTGTTATTGCTGAAGTTTGTCCATGACTTTAATCCAAAATATGTTAGGACGATTGTCCAAATTGAAAAGATATTGAGACTTTCTAATAAGCCAGCAAACGCATGGCTTGCGTCCAAACCAAACACTAACTGATTTAACGATGAGAACGTGAGTACACTGATTGGAATATCACCCGTTGATGCAGTTAGTACCAGCGCAATTGTACCTATTGATGCAAAAATAGTCGGTAAGCTGGTAAAAGCTGTGAAACCAAACCAATCACCATAGTTCATTTGGCATTCCATATCCTGTTTGCCTATCAAATAATAATAAAGCGCAAAAATACAGAATATTGTCGGAACACCTATCAACACGCCGATAGCCGAAAAAATCCACATCATTGGAAATTGTTGGGCTGTCATTGCTTCTGCTTGTTCAAGCTCAGCAGGATTGTAATCTCCTGTTTGTTCCATTTGTGCGATTTGTTGTTCAACAAAAAAAGTTTGATCGACTGAGTTAAAATAAATAACTTGAGAAGAGATGCCAAAAAGAAAAATTAAAGTAATTGCGAGCCAAGACCAACCTTTCGCTTCTTTAAGCCCATTGAATGCTTTTGTTGGCGCTAAAAAAGTGTCGCCTATAGCGCTAATTGCATTTTCTGATTTCATAATGTTACCCGTTATAGTTGTTTTGATACACAAACCATAACAACCTGAAACATTTTGAAAAACTAAAAATGATAAACGGTTAAATTCGATTTTGAGCGGTATAAAATTGAAAAAATAAGAAATTTTGTTTCACATACATAGAATAAATATGTGGATTTGACTCTAATAATAAATGTGTTTGCTTGAAATCCTTTTCAACCGAGTTAGTCAATTAAGGTACTTTTATTCTCGTTGTTGCTGCATAAACCGAACTCACATTTATGACTTTCAAAGTAGCTTAAATTGAGTTCAGCCCATTCAATATCTTGCTCAACAGGATCTTTTCTGCCTTCATCACGTGCTTTTTGATAGGCTAATACTGATACAAGTAATTCCATGATGTGCTCCAAACTACTTTCTCTATGAATTTAATACTATTGTACGAAAGGCTAAAAGTGATGGATCAATTAATATACTCATTCATATATTGGCCAGTATATGCGCTATCAAACTAAAGAAACTTGACTGAAAGGCATTAGATGATTAGCCTTTGCCGCTTTTTAAGGGCGCTATTTATGAACAAATCCCAACTTATAAACGAAATCGCGAGTAGTAATAACATTACGAAAGCCAAAGCAAAACAAATTGTAGAGAGTTTAGTCGGTGGTATTTCACGCTCTCTTTCTGAAGGTGACCTAGTACAATTACCAGGGTTTGGCAGTTTTTCACTAAGTTATCACCCTGAAAAACAGGGACGTAACCCTCAAACGGGTGAAAAAATTACCATTCCAGGTCAAAATAAGGTCAGCTTCAAGGCCGGTAGCAAATTAAAACAGGCCTTAAGCAACTAGCCAGCTATTTACCAATTGGGCGAAGGTCTTTCACTTCGATCTCGTCCAACTCAGTTTTCAAGTAATCCAACACATCATTAATAAAACGATGATTGATAAATAAGTCTACAGAACTTTTCGTCGTTTTTAGAATAACATGGGTGTTGGTTGCTTCGATTGATCGAATATCCTCGATTGCAACCGTCACCGCCAGCCCTTTAATAAGTCGTGCAATTGGTGTATCACGCACTTGAAGACTCGTCTCAGATTTTAAAATTAAATGGTTTACGCTATTGAGCTTTTTAGAGTAGGTTAACCACAGCATAAAGAGCCACATAAAAAAACAAATAATGATCAATACGATCATGAGACACCTTCTTTATTGTCTAACTTAAAACGGGTAAACAACCAGCCTAACCCTACTAACGATAGTCCTAAACCGATAAATGAGATTGCACGGTAGAAACCATCAAAATGCGCCATATCGAATAAAAATGCTTTTAATATCACTACCAGCAAGATAGCAAATCCTGTTTGATAAATTCCCGCTTTAATTTTTCGTTGACCCACAATAATAAAGCATCCAGCTAGGATCAACCACACAACCGAGTAGGCATATATTTCTGCCTGAGTGGTTACAAGCTCTAACCAAATTTGATTTTCTTGGAAGAAATCTCGTATTACACCGTTTACGAATAAGAAGCTAAATCCGCCGATCAGCGGTAATAATACTTTGTGTTTTTGTCGCCCGATTTCTCGCGGTAAAATATTCAGGTGATAGATTACTGACAAGACAATTGCAGGTACCGCCCAAATCACTGCTAACCAATTAAAAAAGAAGTAGTCCCCTATTTCTTGCGTTGTTAAAAACGGATTGTAGCGAGTATTTATAACCAAATGTGCAACTGCACTTGCTGCTGCTAAAGCGGTTGCAGCATATAAATATAGTGTTCGCTCAGTTAATTTAAATCGCCAACAGTAGACTGTGGAAAGCACAAGCCAGTTCATTGATAAAACGGCAAGTTCTGCAAAATTTAATTGAGTAAAGTCTGGATAATGGCCAACCAATAAATAACTGGTTTCAGTAGTAACAAATAACGCAATCAAGTGAATTAACGCGCCCTCATACCACCTTTTAAGTGCTAAATTGTCATGAAGTCTATAAGCGCTATAAACCAGCGCCGTCATTATTGGTAAAACAATCAAGCTCCAGTGAACTGTGAAAATCGTCTCTGAACTATACTGAGCTGTCCAAGGAGATAGAGTAATGCGAAGCAAGACAAGCGTCAGTGCGATTTTGCTTAGCCAAAGGGGAAGCTCAATTTTAAACCTTTTTTGCGCATAAGCGATGAGCACAAGCTGAGCACATATCGCCAATGAGAGTATGCTTGCATTTAGCCACATTGTGATAACCAAGGCTAGATTAGTATTTGCTAAAATCCAAAAAGTAACATTGGCTAAAGCATGATTTTGCTTGGTTGTTTGCCATAATGCGAAACAGGCTAAAATAAGTAAATAAACAGACCATAGTGAATAAAGCACTGTATTTATTTCATTTGGCGAAATAATGTATGACAACGCAAAAATCAATAAAGGTGCTGTTGCTAACAACAAACTAAAGCTTGGTCGTTTTGAAAATCGTTTTTGAAAAAATGCAGCATAGATAAAATAGCCAACTGCCATCAACTGAGCAAATAAGAACATGCCAGAAAAAATAAGCATCGGGTCGTTAAGTGCATACGAAATTGGGTAATTAACCAATAAGAATAAATTGAAAAGTAATGAAACAAACGGCCAAGCATCAAATGCACTGTGTCTTACAGGTAAGTACAAGCACAAACTCGTAAGCAGTAAACTAACAACAATTAAGCTGATATTTATACCATGAAGTGAATAAAACAGTATCAGTAACAAGACACTGAGCTCCATGGCAAGCTGTTCTTTTCTTGGCATTAATAATACTTTTATCGACAACGCTTGTGTATTCAAACGGGTTAAGCGCCACCCCATAACACTCGAAATAACATATAAATAAAGACCAATTAGAATCGTAACAAATATCACCCAAATATCCGCTTGTTCTGCCAGTAATACACTAACTGTTAACCATAAAAAATGTCCCGCAAAGCTTTGCCACCATAGCCATTGTTTTGCAACTTTATGCACAACCCAAATAGCGGATATTGAAACAAAATTAACATATAGCAGCAGTGCAAATAGGTTATTACTCCCCGTGCTGACTAAAGCTGGCACTGCATAAGCGCCGATAATTCCAATCACAGCAAGTAAGGGACCAAAGCGTAGGGCTAACGCTGTTGCTAGTAATGAAATGACACCGAGACTGGCAAAGGCGAGAAAAGGCGAGATGAAGTGATAGTGGCTAAATGTCACAAGAACAAGCGCAAAGCCTGTTATTACACCACCACTAGCAAGCGCCGCGCAGGTAGTTATATATTCCTGACTGCCTTGCTGTTTGCGATACAAGTATTCTGCGAATATGACTAATGCAATAGCAAACACGCCGCCTAACATTAAACGTACCGTTATCGAAATTAAGCCTGATTCAATCGAGTACTTCGCAAGGAAAACACCGCCTAATGCTAACATTGCGCCACCAAGCCAAAGCAAGCCGTTATTTGCCAGAAATAACTCTAAACGCTCAGCCATCGTGACTGTTTTTTTGTCTTTTTTATAACCTTTTTGCTTAGCAATGTCGTTAGATTGAGGATTTGTTGCTAGTGGTGGTTCCGTGTTGGTTACAGTGATTTCAGGTATTGGTTTAGCTGATGAGTTTAGGTTTACGTCTGTGTCTTCAATTTTCTCAACTGACTGCTGAAATGTCTCGGGTGGCATTTTAGTGTCACTTAATTTTTGAACTAAAGCCTTCAGATGGAGCACAGCAAGAGTTAACTCCTTAATCTTTTCATCCGCATGTCGTAACTTAACAAAGCTGTACCATGCCACAACGATTCCGCCTAAAAAAAACAGCGAGAGTAATAAACCAACAAGACCGATTAGTGTTTCCATACATTTTAAGATAAATTAAACGACAATCAGGCTTTAATGTACCTTGAATGGCAGCTGAAATGAATAACTATAAAAATAAAACAGTATTAATAACAGGCGCTTCTAAAGGTGTTGGTGCAGAAACTGCAAAACAATTTGCTAAGATTGGCGCTAACATCGCACTCGTTGCACGAAATGAAGGACCGCTTAAAGCACTACAAAAAGAAATTAATCAATATGCACGTGCCGAGGTATTTACCTGCGATATTGGTGATCTTGGCAGTTTAGAAACACTGGTAAAAGACGTTATTGCAATCTATGGAACCATAGATGTGCTAGTAAATAACGCAGGCCTGCATCATCGTGGGGATTTTGAGGGGTTAAATCCATCGCAAGTAACAAATATGGTCCAAGTTAATTTAACTGCTCCACTCACCTTGAGCAGCTTGTGTTTACCTTATTTAAAGCAATCACACAGTGGTGCTATCGTAATGGTTGGCTCGCTTGCGGGCAGAGCGCCTTTACAGGGTGCTGCCGTTTATTCTGCCACGAAAGCTGGCTTAAGAGCCTTTAGCTATGCATTATATGATGAGCTAGCAAGTCATAATGTTAAAGTTGCTGTTGTTTCGCCTGGTCCCATCAATACTGGGTTTATCATGGACGAAATAGATGATGTAGAAGATATTGTTTACTCCCAGCCAATGAGTTCTTCACTTGATGTCGCCAATGCTATTGTTTCTCTTGCTATCAATGATAAAGAAGAAGTTGCAATGCCCTGGTTTAGTGGCAAACTCACCACCTTAGCATACCTATTTCCGAAGTTACGACGCGCATTGCGACCGCTTTTGTATAAAATTGGTGCCAAGGCTAAATTAAAGTACAAAAGCCAAACAACAAAATAACGAAACTGACACTACAGAATTGTCTGCTACAAATTTTATTACTCTAAAGGACTTCTAACCTATGAAATACTTTGTTTTTATTGCCTTACTTTCATTCAATGTGATGGCAAATCAAACACAAGTTGAACCAAATGCGACTCGCTGGCTATCACTGGTGGATAATGGGCAATATGCCGAATCGTGGCAAGGAACAAGTGAACGTTTTCAACGACTCGTAAATGAAAAGCAATGGCAAACAGCGTTAGAGCAAGTTCGCACCCCTTTGGGTAAGTTGATCAATCGAAGTCTTCTAGATGCGACTGACCATAATAAACTGCCTGGAATGCCTGAGGGCAAATACAAAGTGTTTCAGTTTAATACACAGTATGAAAACAAAGCACAAAGTCTTGAAACACTCTCAATGGCATTGTCTGATGGGCAATGGCAAACCATAGGTTACTTCATTAAATAAAATGCACCTAACAGATGATCTTAAAGAGGTCATTCAAAAAGCGACTTTGAAGTGAATTGCATTAACTTACTTTAAAGTAATTCACTTCTTCCACCATACGCTTGGTTTCATCGTTGAGTGCTGCTGCAGAACTGGCTATTTGTTCTACCATAGCAGCATTTTGTTGTGTGCTTTGCTCAATATTGTTCACCGCAACGTTAATCTCATTGAAACTTGCCGTTTGAGAGTGATTAGCCTCGGCAATTTGTGCCATTTTCTCATTTGCGTTGATAATTGAAGTGGCAATACCAACAAGTGCTTCACATGATTGGTCTACCTGTAAATTGCCTTGAGCAACCTGATCAACACTTGAAGTGATTAGTGACTTTATCTCATTAGCCGACTTTGCGCTTCGCTGAGCAAGTTCCCTTACCTCACTTGCCACAACGCTAAATCCCCGACCATGATCGCCTGCTCTTGCGGCCTCTACTGCTGCATTAAGGGCTAATAAATTCGTTTGGAACGCTATTTCATCAATCACACCGATAATGTTCTTGATTTGATCACTAGATGAACTTACATCCTGCATAATTGATTTTGCGTCTGTTGCTATCACTTGCCCATTTTTAGCATTGTTTTGCATCGTTAACATCAGCTGCTCGGTTTCCGTTAAATTTGATTGTGCGATTTGTGCGGATTCATTCACTTTTTGCACGCTGATACTTGTTTGCTCGACTGCACTTGCCTGTGATTCCGTTCTTTGTCTTAAGTCCTCATTGGCAAATGCAATTTCATTTACACTATTTGATACTGACTTAACCAGCAACAAAAGATTAGACAGTAAAGAATCCAGTTTGCTTACTGAATTATTTGCATTATCTTTCAAACGTTTAAACTGACCTTGATAATCTGAATTAATTCTGGCGGTCAAATCGCCTGCAACTAGGCTATCAAACAGGGTATCGAGATCATTCAGTACCAGGCTCACAACATTTATGATTTCATTTATGCCGTCGCTAAGTTGCAAAAAGCAGCCTTGCTTGTTTTCACTATCAATGCGTTTATTGAGGTTACCGGCCTTTAACTCATTAATAACGTCTTGTACTTCATTTTCGATTACTTCTTTCAATTGAAATAATGATTCATTTAAGTTTGTTTTTAATGTATTAAATTCGCCTGCATAGTCCCCTTTCACGCGGGTGTGCAATTCACCTTTTGATAATCCATCGGCAACAATATTGAGCTCTGAAATTACATTTTGATTAAGTACTACAAGGGAATTTAATGATTCACTTAAAGTAAGAAAAAACCCTGATTTATTCTCAACATTAATACGCGATGAAAAATCGCCTACCAGAGAGTTTTTGACCATTAAGCTTATTTCTTTTTCAATGATATGGGTGAGTGTCGCGATCGTTTTGTTAGCATTGGCTTGTAAACGTGCATAAGCTCCGTCAAAGTCTCCGTTTATTTTAACTTGAAGATTGCCTTGAGCTAAATTTGCAAAAACGTTATCGACTTCATTTATTACCGTATTATTAATCGTTTGAAGTTTGTTAATACCTTTACTTAACGTTAAAAAGCAGCCTTGTTTATCGTGCTCTTTTATAACTGAATCTAATTCTCCACGCGTCGCAGAATCCACCAGCGGGAGTATTTCTTGACTTATGATTTTAGCAAGTGTATCTCGGCAAGTTACCGCTGACTCTAACACTTTGTAAAAGTCACCATTTAAATTATTGGTGTACTGATTATAAAGTTTGCCTGATGCAAGGTCAGAGACTACTGAGGAAATTGCTGCAAAAGAGCCATTACATGTTGCGACAGTACTATTAACATCTTCCTTTAACTCACCCAGTTCACCTTCAAGTTTTACAGTTATTTTTTGTGAAAAGTCACCTTGCTTTACTGCACTCATAACCTCTCTAATTTCACCAACCCCCGTGGCAACCTGACTACCAGCTTGTTCTATTTGACGAACCAAGTTTGCAAGATCGCCCGTATATACCCCATTACTTTTTATTTGCTCATAACGCCCTTTGGCAAGAGCGTTGCTCATCGAGTCAATTTCAGTAAACGCTGAGTTTAAGTTATCTAAAAGGGTGTTTAAGTAGTTGGCAGTTTTACCAATCTCATCTTTTTGTGTTAGCGGCACACGTAAACTGAAGTTATTTTCATCTTGAACTTGCTTCATCACGTTTTGGATTTTATTTAAGCCGGACGAAATTGCCCTAGCAACTAAGGTGCCTATTGCGAAGCTTGCGATTAATAGTGCGATAGATGCGTAAAGTGCATCTGTTAACATTTGCGTTGAGGCTGTTAGCGATTGCTGTGCTTTACTAGCAATTTCATTTGAAAGCTCTTTAATAAAGCCATTAATAAGCTTAATTTCCGCTGTGGCATTTGCGAACCAAGTTTTACTGTCCACTTTGGGCAATACCATTGCCGACGCTAATAAGCTGACAATGCTGTTTCTTTCTGAGTATGATATGGAGTCATTTAGCTTAATCTTCTTAAGTTTTTCACTCACTTCTTGAAATGTGTGTTCAGCTAAAAGTGGTTGAAGGTTTACAAGCGCTTTATCTATTTCTGACAGCATTTGAATATTTGCTTTATCACTGTTTAAAGTGAGAACAAGTGAATTTTTTAAATTCCTCAATGCTAAGTTATCAGCAAATATCGATGTCATTTCCTTCACTTTTGTCACATCGTCTTTAGTTTTTAAGGCATCAAATTTCACTAAAAAATCATTATTTGCATAATGCTTAAATTGTTTTTCTCGACTTGTAATTTTATTCAGGTAGTCATTAACTACTTTACCTTTGTCATAGCTATAGTCACCTTTAGCAAAAATACCATTGAGTGCTCCACGCACCTGGCCTAGATGTTCTTTTAACCAAATTAATTGAATTGATGCTTTGTATTTGGCTGATAAGCTGGGTTCTGTAATGTAAACTGATAACTTTTCGGTAAGCGTAATGGCATTTGCATTAATCGATGAATAATAATTAAAAAAGCCAGAATCACTCGCTAACGCATCCACTTTTTTTCGAATTATGTCTCGTTGTTTAAACAACCCCTCTAATGCAACAATGGTTTCTAACGAATGCTTGTTTAACGCCAGTGAATTAAGCTTCCCCTTCGCAGATAAGAATTTTTTTGCAGCAGCGTCTGCTTTGCTACGTTGCTCTAGCAGTGCTTTGTTTCCGCCAGAACCACCCGAGCCAATAAAACCTGCACTGAGCCCTCTTTCAACTGCAAAATTGTGGGCAACATTATTGAGTAACTGAGTAAGTTCGATCACTTTATTTATGTCTTTCTGGGCTGCAACTTGTGCTTCACTGTTGTGATAAAGCTGGAAAATTAAATACCCACTAAGCGCACTCGGGATAATAAGTATCAATAATAGTTTATAGATGATTGGCAAGTGTTTTAGCATGTTGCGTCCCGGCTAGGCTACTAGTCAAAAAGTTTTTACGGTACACAATTCAAAATAGTTTATTTTTTTAAAAAGAATAAGTTAATTTTAAAAATGTTGTCTGTTTTTGGTTTTTGCAAAACCAATGTAGGGGTAAGTTGAGAAGCGAAGTGGTATAACTTAAAAGTACACTGCAGAAGCTGTATTAAGCGTGTTTTAGCATCAAACACCCTTAATCGCTTAAACAGTTTCTGTATAGTTGCTATGTGAATGTTAAGGAAACAGTGTTATCCGGTTTAGTTTTTGCGACGTCTTTTGTTCCGTTGCCCTAAAATACGCTTTTTGTCTCGCTGCTTTCGTGATTTAGCAGTATTTTTACGATTGTCTTTTGGTTCACGTGTAAGGTCAGGTTCAAAACCTGGTAACCATTGCGGTGTTAAACGTTCATCAAGTAACACTTCAATCTCTTCTAGCAACCAGTTTTCATCTAAACTAACAAGTGAAATTGCTGTGCCAGCCTTTCCTGCACGCCCAGTGCGTCCAATGCGGTGTACATAATCTTCTGCCACATAAGGCAACTCAGCATTAATTACATAATCCAAAGTCGGAATATCAAGTCCTCTGGCTGCCACATCTGTTGCAACCAACACTCTTAATTCACCGTTTCTAAACTGCTCAAGCGCCTTATTTCTTGCCCCTTGCGATTTATCACCATGAATGGCTTGTGTTGTAAGCCCGTCCTTATTAAGTTCTTTTGCCAACTCATCGGCATAATTTTTAGTACGTGTGAACACCAGTACTTGATGCCAGTTGTTTTTGCCAATGGTATATGCAATTAACTCGCGCTTACGCTCATCGTCTACCGCATAAAATAATTGCTCCACTTTTGCCGCGGCGGTGTTAGGTGCATCAACGCCAATGCGTTTGGGATCTTTTAACCATTGGCTGACATTTTTTAAAACTGTTTCATCGACTGTTGCCGAGAAAAGTAATGTTTGCCTGTTTTGCGGGACGTGGCGCATAATACGTTTTATCTCGCCGATAAATCCCATATCTAGCATTCGGTCGGCCTCATCAAATACTAAGTGGGTTAAATCTGATAAATCTACACTACCCTTTATGATGTGATCTAACAGCCGACCTGGTGTTGCGACAACGATGTCAACGCCTTTTGCTAATTGCTTCTCTTGGGGACCAATATTGGCGCCACCGAATAGACATGCAACATCAAGTCTACTCTGTTGGCAATATGTCTCACTGGCTTTAGCCACTTGTTGTGCAAGCTCTCTGGTGGGTACTAATACAAGCGCATTAACCGCTTTTTTGTGCGAATCGGTTTTCCCGTTTAATTGTGTTATCAAATGAATAATTGGCAACATAAATGCGGCAGTTTTGCCAGTGCCTGTTTGAGCATGGGCAATGACATCTTCACCATTTAAAATTTCAGGAATAGCCAATGCTTGAATGGGGGTTGGCTCTTTGTAATTTAACTTTTCGAGTGTATTTAAAAGGGTCTGGCTAAACTTGAATTCTGAAAAGGTCATAGTGAAAATTGATGGTCGCAAAGGATTTAAATTATATCATTTATTATTGTGAAAAAGACTAACTCTATCGTCTACTTCACTAAAATATGAGTAAAAAAATCACCTTACATTGACGCACTTTACGTAAGTATCTGGTTAATAAGAAGTTTTAAAACTGGTCTATATTTTGCGAATGAATGTTAAAAAATATTTCACGGAATTGAAAATGTTAAAAAGTAAACTAATTTGGAGTTTGACACTATTAGCAGCTTTGCTCCAGCTTTCACTTTTGAATGGTTCAGGTAATCATCATACATTAACAATTTATACTTTTTCGACTCAGCCAATTACCATTACATTGTTTGAGTGGACACCAGTTCTATTAATGCCAGCATTTGTTTATTTGTGTTTATGTGCCATTCAAAAACGTTTCCAGCTACAAAAACAAAATAGAGCACACACCACAACCCTGACGTTAATTGGCTTTGTACTTTCTTTTAATTTTGGTGCAACCATCGCTGGTGGTACCTATTTTGATTTTTCAGATTATGCAGGCTTGTTACTAATAGCACTGCCATTTATAGCGTTTTTCTTAAAAGCCTACCGTGCTGAATGTATTTTGGGATTTGCATTGAGTTTAAGTTGGGTTTTCGGCACGCTCAGCGCAATAACGTATTCTCTTGTCGCTGCCTTAGTTTGCTTTGCCCTTTACAAGTTGCGCATATACACCTTACACTGCCATCGTCAAAATTCTGAACATATCGAAATTAATTAAATTAATGCGCAATTTAATCCTTTTTGTCTTCATTACTTTGCTCTGTTTAATCAGTGGCTGTGCGACAAATCAGGTTAACCGTATAAAGGCTGATAACCTCAACAGCGCACCGCAAAAAGATGAACGCTTCACCAACCGTTATCCTGGCACAAAAACCTACCCCTATAGTTGTGAAGACAACTGTTATCCGCCAACGAATGAAATTCGCTGTGAGTCCGACATGGAAAACTGTCAATTTGTTGGTATTAATCCAAGTGTGACTGAGCAGACTGGTTTTGTTATTAATTGGTTAGGTCATGCAAGCTTTGAAATCGAAACACCATCGGGTCAACGGTTTTTGATAGACCCTGTCTTTACCCAATTTGATTGGCCGGTGAACCTAGCCTTTAAGCTTACACACGATTTTGAACGTAAAACGCCAAATTACACATTAGATAAACCGAAACCTGTTAGTGCAGTAATGTATTCACATTTACACTATGACCACTTTAATAAACATGATGTCACTCAAATAGGCAATAAAACACGCTATTTAGTGCCAATGGGATTTGCCTCTCATTTTTCTCAAAATCATTACAAAATTACAGAAATGGACTGGTTTACAAGTACCTCTGTTGAACAGACAACAGTGCACTTCGTCCCCGCACATCATTTTAATAGCCGAATTTGGGTGCCATTTCTTTACGATGATACCAATGAAACCCTATGGGGTGGTTGGTTAGTTGAAGAAGGGGGTAAAACCCTTTTTTTTGCAGGTGATACTGGCTATTCACAACACTTTAAAGACATTTATACCCGGTTTGGTGAGATTGATATTTGCCTAATACCGATTGCTTCGTATTTTCATGAACAACATGAAACGTGGTATCGCTATGTACATACCCGACCCGAAGATGCGATTGCCGCAGCAAATGATCTCAAATGCAAAGTCACCATTCCATGGGGTTATGGCAATGCCAGTTGGCAAATGGGCGACCATAGCTCACACTCTCCACTGTTTAGACTTTTAAAGATGCTAAAAACGCTAAAAACAGACTCGCAATTTATCATTTTAAATGAAGGAGACACTATTTCACTCTAATGGCAGTGATGTAATAGTGTGTATTAGTTTTTTGTTTGTCGCCATGTGATAACGGTGTCAAAAGTCCATACTATGTATACTTATGACGGTATTGTTTTTACTAATGTTAAGTTTCTCTGCAAACACACATATCGTTATTGACGAGATGCCCTTATCATTAACTGACTTTAAAGTGCATTTCTATGTGGATAAATCGCGAAGCGCAGATTTAACCTCAATTAAAAACAAGGTGTTTATTGCTGGCACTAATCGGCTTTCGCTTGGGACAAATGCTAAAACAACCTGGGTTAGGTTTTCTCTTTCTAACACCTTGCCTTATTCTAAATCCCTGTATTTACATATTCCTGAGGCTTACCACAGTGAGCAGCTTACCCTCTATCAAGTGGCGAATAAGGTGATTGTAGAGCAGCATACAATAATGCTCTCATCCAGTGATGCAATCCACCAACTGCATGGCGGTACTGCTGTCATGCCAATCCTGCTTCCGCCTTTAACAACCCATCACATTTATATAAAAAGTGACGTTTACTCACATCAATGGTTTACGCTTGCCCTTTACGATGACGTGAATTCAAAAAAAGCCTTAGTCAGTGAAAACTTTGATATCGCAATTATAGTAGGCATGTTGTTAGCATTAATGCTTTATAACATCATTTTATTTGTGTCTTCTCGCAAAAAAGAAAACATATTCTACGCGCTTTATTTAGTGTCCGGCACCGTTTGGATTGCGCTATCTTATGGGTTATTGGCGACATTGTTTGGTATTTATGGCCAGTCAATGATGCACTTACATTTATCATTATTGGCCATGCCAAGCTTTTTAATTTGTTTTATGATGAGCATTTTTGCCACAAAACAGCGCTTCCCAAAAGAACATAAACTCCTGGTATTTGTGCTAATCCTGTTAGTGTTAGATTTTATCTTAGGCGTATTTAATATTATCGCAGCTCTTAAACCAGCCAGTACCTTGGCTGCGTTTATGATTTTAGTGACGCTTGGTGTAAGTATTTCTATCTATAAAAAAGGCCACCCATTAGCTAAGTATTTTTTATTTGGTCATGGATTATTTTTTGCGTTTAATGTGTTGGCGATTGGATACTACAAAGGACTTTTACCAAATACCTATATTACGAGCCATGGTGTCGGCATTGGTATAATGCTCGAGTCTTTTATGCTTGCATTTATCATTTCTTATCGAATGCGGGTTTTAGAGAAGATTGAAAAACAACAAGCTAGGTTACAAGTACAAGCCAATACCGATCCCCTCACCCAACTTTATAATCGCCGCTATTTTGATGACACCGTTGAAAGCTTACTTAATGATGTAAATACTAATCTTCCTATGTGTATTGCAATTGCTGATATTGACCATTTTAAGCAGTTCAATGATCAATATGGCCATCAAGTTGGTGATGAAGTACTCATTGCATTTTCAGATATTTTACAAAAATTTACGCCTAAAGGAGCCATTGTTGCACGCTTAGGTGGTGAAGAGTTTATTATGGCTTTACCACAACATTGTGACTTGATGGCGCTCGAAGTAATAGAAAACCTGAGAAATCAAATTGAGAAAGCCACCATCTGCGCTCACTGCCATGACACTTTAAAAATCACGGCCAGCTTTGGTATTGCGCAAATTGAAGACAATTTAAAACCCGCCATTATCAATGCAGACAGAGCACTCTACCAAGCTAAGGGACAAGGTAGAAATCGTGTTATTTGCTTTAATCACACTGAAACAGACACGCTTAACAATCAATTTCAAAAGGAATAATGACACATACGACATATTTATTTACAAAAGAGCGGGTTATTAGACGTGTTCTATTTGCTATCTGCGCTCATTTTCGTTAAAAACATGCTAAGTTTTGCTGTTTTTACGCAAAATATAAAATTTAAGCTATGGGAAATCTTAATGAAAAAATCAATGCTTGCTGTTGCTCTTACAACAGCCTTCCTTGCTGGTTGTGGCGATAAACAATCAGACACTGTAAAAGTAGAAAAACAACAAACAGTCGCACCCGTTGCTGCTGAACCAAAAGGCCAAGCAGAGTTAGGCAGTTTTGGTGTAGACCTTACTGCGCGTAACCTTGAAATAAAGCCAGGTGATGATTTCTTCATGTATGCAAGTGGTACATGGTACGACAATTACGTAATGCCTGCAGATAAAACACGTTTTGGTGCATTCACAGCGCTTGCAGAACGTAGTGAAAAACAAGTTAAAGAAATTATTGACGACATCATCAGTCGTGATGACCTTAACGCTGAAGAGCAATTAATTGCTGATTTTTACAATGCCTATATGGACGTTGAGACGATCAATAAAAAAGGCATTACGCCAATTCAAGGTCTATTAAACGATATTAGCGCAGCTAAAAACACAGATGATTTAACAAAGTTATTTGGTAATGCATGGTTAACTGGCGTGTCTTCACCAATCTGGGGCGGTATGTGGTTTAACCGTTTAGACCCAAACCAATATGAAATGTCGATGGGTGCTGGCGGTTTAGGATTACCTGATCGTTCATACTATTTAGAAGAAAGTGAGCGATTTGCTAAAACCCGTGATGCATACGTGGCACACATTGCTAATACCCTTAAGTTTGCAGGTGTAGAAGACACTGAAGCACGTGCAAAAGCAATTTTAGCGCTTGAGACTAAAATTGCCGAAGGTCACTGGCCACGTGAAAAACGTCGTAACCGCGATTTAACGCTTAACCAAATCAAACGTACTGATTTAGCCAAAGAATACCCAGGCTTTAATTGGGATCTTTATTTTGAACAAACAGGTTATAAAGTTCCACAACTAAATATGTCTCAACCTGAACCAATTAAAGCAATGATTTCATTGGTAAACAGCGAAGATATTAATGTTTGGAAAGATTATTTAACCTTCCATGCTATTCGTGGCAACGCGAGCCTACTTTCAGAAGAAATTTATGCCAATAACTTTGAGTTCTTTGGCAAGGAATTAAGTGGACAACAGGAACCTCGTCCTCGCTGGAAACGCGCAATTAGCGAAATGTCAGGTACTGAGTCGCTTGGCTTTGCGATTGGTAAAGTATATGTAAAACGTTACTTCCCTGAGTCATCAAAAGCGCAAATGGCTGAACTAGTTGAAAACCTTCGCACAGCGCTAGGCGAGCGTATTGATGGTCTAGATTGGATGGGTGAAGAAACCAAAGTCAATGCAAAAGCGAAGCTGGCTGCATTTAACCCTAAAATTGGTTACCCAGATGTATGGCAAGAATTTAACGGCCTTAAAATCGCTAAAGACGATTTAATGGGTAATGTTAAAAATACACGTCAGTTCTTCCGTGCTGAAAGTGCTTCAAAAGAACTTGAAAAAACAGATCGTAACCGTTGGGGCATGACGCCACAGCGTGTTAATGCGTATTACAACAGTTCATTTAATGAGATTGTTTTCCCGGCAGCAATTTTACAGCCGCCGTTTTTCGATCCTAATGCTGATGCTGCAGTAAACTACGGTGCTATCGGTGCTGTAATTGGCCATGAAATGGGCCATGGTTTTGATGATCAAGGTTCTAAATCAGATGCGAACGGCATTCAACGTAACTGGTGGACAGATGCTGACCGCGCTGCATTTGAAGCAAAAGCAGACAAACTGGCTGAGCAATACAGCAAATACGAGCCAATTCCAGATAACTTTGTAAACGGTCGTAATAGCTTAGGTGAAAACATTGGTGATGTTGGTGGTCTTGCAATGGCTTACCATGCATACAAACTAAGCTTGAATGGCAAAGAAGCAGAAGTAATCGATGGTTTAACTGGTGATCAACGCTTCTTCCTAGCATGGGCTCAAGTATGGAAAGAAAAACGCACAGAGCAAAGCATGCTTAACCAACTTCGTGCAGGTACGCATGCGCCAGGTCGTTTCCGTGCACTTGCTCCACGTAACCATGATGCATGGTACAAAGCATTTGACGTAAAAGAAGGCGACGCGCTTTATCTTAAGCCTGAAGATCGCGTTCGTATTTGGTAAATTTATTTCACCAAATTAGATGTTAATGATTAAGCCCAGCAAATGCTGGGCTTTTTTGTAGCAACGAAATTCATACTTTTATCACTATGCCTTAGACCAAATCTCAATATTTGGCACATTTTTGATATCTATTTACAATATTAGCCGCTATTTTAGCCATTTAGACTTCTGTCTTATGCAAATTGTTAATTTTTTGTGTTAATGTTCGCGCGCTTTTTAACAAACGCTGCAATTTTAATACAAGGCACACCCATGAATAACAAGTTGTATTTATGTCTACTCCTATTCAGCTGCTTGCTGTTTCCTTCTTCATTATTGGCTGCATCGACAGATCTCGGTCAACCGCTTAACTTAACTTCAAGTACTATCGGCTTTATTTGTATTGCCATTTTTGTGCTTGCGTACACTTTAGTAATGCTTGAAGAAAAGTTACACATGCGCAAATCTAAACCGGTGTTAGTTGCAGCGGGCTTAATTTGGATTTTAATTGGTAGTTATTATGTCAGTAATGACTTGCCAGCAATTACCGAAGCTGCTTTTAGGCATAATTTACTCGAATTTGCCGAGCTTATGTTATTCCTCCTAGTTGCGATGACATATATCAACGCCTTAGAAGAGCGCCGTGTATTTGATGCATTACGTGCTTGGATGGTTCGCAAAGGCTTTAGCTATCCAGCGCTCTTTTGGATCACTGGTTGGTTGTCATTTTTCATTTCACCTATCGCCGATAACTTAACTACAGCGCTTTTAATGTGTGCCGTTGTAATGAAAGTTGCCTCTGGTGATAAAAAGTTTATTAACTTATGTTGTATTAATATTGTTGTTGCAGCCAATGCCGGTGGCGCATTCAGTCCGTTCGGTGATATTACAACCTTAATGGTTTGGCAAGCGGGTAAAGTTGAATTTGTTGAATTCTTCGCCTTATTCTTACCGGCTGTTGCTAACTACATTGTACCAGCAGCGATTATGAGTTTCTTTGTTGAACGTAAACAGCCTGCTGCAGCCCAAGAAGATATCGAACTAAAGCGCGGTGCCATTCGCATTTTATGTCTATTCCTTCTGACTGTAACAACTGCGGTACTGTGTCACAGCCTACTTCACTTACCACCTGTACTTGGCATGATGATGGGTCTTGGTTACCTTCAGTTCTTTGGTTACTTCCTGAGAATGACCCTACCTGGCTCATTGGCTCGCAAAAAAGCGATGGCAGAAAGTAAAGGTGATCAGAAACGTCTTCAATCACTGGGCAGCGTTGTACCATTTGATGTATTTGCAAAAGTATCGCGAGCAGAATGGGATACCTTACTGTTTTTCTACGGCATTGTGGTATGTGTTGGTGGTTTAGGGTTCTTAGGTTACTTAACCTTAATGTCAGAAGCACTCTATGGTGGTATGTCTGCAACTACCGCAAACGTGTTACTGGGCTTAATATCAGCCATAATTGATAACATTCCTGTAATGTTTGCTGTTCTGGCTATGTCACCTGAACTATCACATGGTCAATGGTTATTGATTACGCTTACAGCGGGTGTAGGCGGTAGTTTATTATCAATTGGCTCAGCAGCGGGTGTTGCGCTTATGGGTCAAGCACGTGGTTATTATACTTTCTTTGGTCATTTAAAATGGGCACCAGTGATTGCGCTTGGGTATGCTGCAAGTATATTAGTTCACCTTTGGTTAAATGCCGATTTGTTTAATATCTTTACTTAAACGTAACAAAAGGGAAGCAAGTGCTTCCCTTTTTACATCATTAGCATGCTAATTTTTGATTAAATACAGCATCTAAGAAATCCAATAACGCTTTGATTTTAGGTAAGTTAGTACGGTTTTTAGCGTAAAGTGCATACATATTTGAGGGTGTAAGTTGCCAATTAGGTAACACTTTTATTAGTTCACCAGCAGCTAATTGATCTTGGCACATGTAATTTGGCAATGCAGTAACACCAAGCCCGTCAATCGTTGCTTGCTTAACCACACTAAAATCATCTGCAATTAATTTTGCATCGAATGAAATGGCACGCTTTTGTTCTTCATTAAAAAGCGTAATGCCCTGTGCACTTACACTATTACTCATTACTAGCCAGTCTAACTGACTCAAATTGTCGAGACTTGGTTTCGTTGCTAATGCAGCAATATACTCCGGGCTCGCATATAGCCCTCGTGTCGCACAACCTAGCTTTTTTGCAATCAAGCTTGAATCTTCTAGCTTGCCAATTCGAATTAACATATCAAAACCACCTTCTATCAAATCAACGCGTTGATTTGTCAGGTTCAGTTGCAACGACACCTCTGGAAACTGTGCTAAGAATGTAGCAATGCTAGGTTTTAGAATTTCTTGGCCAATTGATACAGAACACCCGAGCTTTATTGAACCTGAAATTGAATTGCGTGCGTTATCAACCACTGATTTTGCAAGTTCTGCTTCATCATAAATACGCTTGCAATGGGTGATATATTGCCTGCCTGCTTCGGTCAATTTTTGTCTTCTTGTGGTTCTTTCAAGTAGCGTAACACCGAGTGTGGTTTCAAGCTTTGTTACTTTCCTACTGATATTCGCTTTTGGCATTGCTAAACGTTCCGCAGCAAGTGTAAAACTGCCTGTTTCCACGACTGCTAGAAATACCATCATATCATTGAGATCTTGCATACGCTTTCATTGTTGTTAATTATGGATTTATCTTAATCAATATTCGATATTTATTGAACAATAAAAACGTCCTAATATTTCCACATTGAAAGATTAAACCGATAACAAGGAAATACCATGAAAGTACTTACTCGAGATTCACTACCACTAGGTGGATTTGCAGGCTTAATTGAGCACCGTTTAGTGACTGATTCACGATTATTTGGCAATAGAAAATCAATGAACACCTTTGAAGGATTAGGGCAATTTGTGTATTTAGCCGATGCAAAGTTTAACCCATTGGGAGAGACAACAATGCATCCACATAAGGAAATCGATGTTATTACGGTAATGTTAGACGGAGAAGTAACACATGAAGGGTCGCTCGAACATGGTAAAAGTTTAAAAGCAGGTGAAACTCAAGTTCAGCGCGCAGGTGGCGAAGGGTTTTCACATAATGAAATCAATCCAAATAAAAACCAAAATCGATTATTACAAATTTGGGCTTTGCCTGAAGAATTAGGCCGACCTGCAGATTATAAACATTACACTCACAGTAATTTAGGTGTAACACACATTTACGGTGGCGAAGCATCACAAGATTTAACCTTTGATAGTTCAACACACATGCACATTGTAAAACTTAAAACCGGCGAAACTTACCAAACGAATAATGAAACAATGGTTTACGTCTATCAGGGTGAAATGCAGCTGGTTGATGATAAAGAGACTATTTTGGCAACCGATGGAACCTTAGTTCGGGCTAGTGCGGTCTCAATAACAGCAACCACACACAGTGAGTGTGTGGTGATCACACATCGCTAAGTGCACAGGTATGCTGCCGATTTTCCAAGCGGCATATGCAACATGATTAAAAAATCAGTGCTAATAATGGCATATTTGAAACAAATACAATAGCCGATGTCAGAGTAAACATTTTTAACTGACTCGATAGTTTGCGCATTGATGAAAAACAAAGGCTTGTCAAAAAGCATACAAGCGGCAAACCAAAAGTGGTTGCCAAAATAAAGGCTATTTGCTTGCTGGGCGCGTCAAATGCAGCGTGATTTATCGACGCATGATGTGCTAAATAGGCATTAGCAATAACAAGAATAGTTAACAGCATTAACATAGCGAAATCTACCTTGCGGTTCGATTTTGGCAGCATCAATGCGTGATCGGTATTTGTATTAAGTGACGTTTCCATGATTCATCCTTGATTCTTAGATTAGTTTTATATCGACCTGTTGCATAACTCCTTTAGCAACACAGTCAACTATATACAAATAATATAACTTATGACAACCACAGATATAAATTTATACGTGGTTGTCATAATAGTTAAAGTTACATTATTGTTTAAATAGTTTATCAGCCCACTTTGTTAAACCTGAAGTAACACTGCCAAAGTTATCACCGTTTAACATTGGAATATCACCCAGTGTTTGTTGTAATGCCAGTTTCAATAGTGGTGATTGCGCACTTCCGCCTGTTAAATAAATGATGTCAGGCTGAGTACCCGCTGATGTTATTGCATCTTCAGCTAATGTCACCATTTGTTTCAGGCTCTCATTAATTGCATCCCCTAAGTCATTATTGCTAATTAATTGTGTAAGGTCTTTTTCAATAAATGATAAATCGGCATAGTGCTCTGCATTTTCTGACAATGCTATTTTAGCCAATTCTCCTTGCCTTACAGTTTGATGGGATTGTTTATTTTCTTGAATTTTAAGTAAACGGTTTAGCAATTCTGGTTGCTCTACGTCGCGTAATAAACGAGTTAGTTCACGGTGGTTTTTGTCACTGTAGAATTCACTTTGTAAGTGAATATCATTAATTTTACAAGCTTGCCAATAAAGTGGATGCGGCATGGGCAACCCTGATTTCATTTGACTACCCAATCCAAGCAAGGGCATAAGCTTATGAAAACTCAGTGCAATATCAAGGTCATTACCTCCAATACGCTTACCACTATGGGATAGAAAGTCACTTGTGCGCTCAACTTTTGTGCGAAACGACGGCCCCATTTGTACAAATGAACAATCGGACGTACCACCGCCAATATCAACAACCAATACTTTTTTATCTTCAGTTAGCGATGTTTCAAAATCAATTCCTGCGGCTAGCGGTTCAAATAAAAACTCGACATCATTGAAACCTGCTCTTTTTGCCGCTTTTGTTAGAATTGAAACTGCTTGTTGGTTACTTTCCTCTCCACCAACAGCTTGAAAGTTTACAGGTCGTCCTATCACCGTTTGTAACAATTCATAGCCTAAATGAGCTTCTGCGCGTTTTTTTATCGCCATAATCATGGCAGTAGCAATATCTTCAAAAAAAGCGATTTGTTCAGGTTTCAACCCTGTTGCACCAAAAAATGACTTTGGTGATTTTACGTAAAAACCTTCTTCAGGAAATTCAATGTATTCTTCGATAGCTTCTTTACCAATGTAAATGCCGCTTTCGTTTGTCGTTAAATCTAAATCTGAGCGTATCGCTGGAATACTCGCTAGCAGGCCTTTACGTTGATTAAAAAACTCATCAACATGATGTGAGTGCTTAAGGTTTTTTGCGACAAAATCCACAATCAAACTATTATGCTGCGCATACAATGTTGATGGTAAGTAAGGTTTACCTTGTTCTAAAGGTATCAGCTTAGGAGAAGACTCAGCCATGACACCCATCGCGCAATTAGAACTGCCATAATCAAACCCAACAATCATTGTAATCTCCAAAGCAAAAAAAAGGTCGCGCAGAGTAGCACAGTGATTCTCTAACTTCTATTGCTTTTAGCAATAAAACAAACTGCCAAGCATCTATACTTAAACAACCTAACATTTATTTATAAAGTGAAATGATTAAACTCGCTCCAATATTGTTGGTTGGCTTCATTTGGCTAATGATTATCTTAACCAGCTCCTCGCTTGCTCGCGAACAATTCTGGGCTGACTTAATCAGCAGTGTCACACCTCACTTGGTTTTAATAGCTTGTGGTATATCGCTATTAGTTATTTTTTATCGAACCCAAATAGGCCTCACATTATTGCTCGTTACACTTGGCATAGCCTGGCTAAAACTTCCCTTATTGTCATCGACAGATGTCCCCTCTCAACCAACAATGCGTGTTTTTCAATTTAATTTAAATTATTACAATCCGAATATTCGCAATGTCTATCAAACCCTTTCCACAAAAAAGCCGGATTTAACCGTACTATTTGAAGTGAACGATACAAATAGAGCTGAATTTATCGCCCTGCGAGATGCGTATTCCGATTATGGCTCAGATGAACGCGAAGGCTTTCCTGATGGTATCGGCATCATTTCTAAATACCCGATTTTATTCCGTCACAAGCATGCGATTTTTAAAAACAGTGTGCGTGGCGTGATTATTGAACTGGTGATTGCTGTGGGAGACAAAAAAATGCGTATATTAGCCCTTCACCCACCATCACCAAGAACACGAACACTTTGGCATAAACGTAATATGATGTTGCTTCATCTCAGCAACTTATTAGTCGAACAAACTGATATTGAACACACGATCGTCATTGGAGATTTTAATACTCATCCACAGTCGGTTCACTTCCCCAAACTTTTTAACTACTCAAGTTGTTATGAACTTGCAGGCCATTACGCCTCATGGGCACCAATAACAATTCCTAACACGCTTTATTCTGTTCTGGGTATTTCAATCGACCATTGCTTAGTGAGTGATTCACTGTCGTTACATAATTTTGCTACTTTACCTTTTCAAGGCAGTGATCATCTCGCCCTAATGTATGAACTCAGTTTTATAAATGAGTAATCTAGCTAAATGTTAAGTGATTGCTAAGCTAACGACATAAAAAAATGTATTTTAAATAATGTCATTGTTTTAAAGTTTGCTGTGTTAAAATATCAGAAGTTTAATTAATTGAGATCATCATGAACCGTCGTAAGAAAATATACGAAAAGCTCAAGAAAAAAGACAAAAAAGCAAACGAGAAGCTTAATAAAAGTAACAAGCCTAAGTATATCTCTAAAGCCGAGCGCGAAAAGATGGCACAAGAGACGCACAGCTCCGAGAATTAAGTTTTTTATAAGGGCTAACGCCCTTTTAATGCTATTCTGACCCACCATAGGTTAGCCAATTTAACCTCTAAGTTATTAATTGAAACTTTTTCGAAACTGCCCTTTCCTTTCTTAATCTTCATAACATATCGTTACAGTTAAATTGAAAAATTATCAGATATTTTAAACTGAGAATGTATTTCCTTATTTAAAAACGTAATACAACGTTATATATTGATGTTTCAAATTGGATTAAATTGTTCTTAAATTGAATATATTTGTGCGGAAAAGTAGTTAAACTACCTAAACGCATTGCTTAGGGAGTTGCAGTTAGTGTGTTTCGTATTGTGTTAAACCGCTTTTGTTTTTTATTTTTAATGGCCCTATTACCAACCTTGGTAGTAGCAAAATTAAATGTTGTTACTGAAGAGTGGCGACCGTTTAACTACACGAACGAACAGGGTGAAGTTTCAGGTATTGCAACACAACGCGTAAAAGCAATTTTAGACAGTATAAACATCGATTACACTATCACCTCCTACCCTTGGGCTCGTTCAATGATCCTGACATCTAACGATGAAAACACGCTGATCTATACCATTCTTAGAACCAAAGAAAGAGAAAATCTATTTCAATGGGTTTGCCCTCTGATAGGTCCAATTAAGGTTAATCTTT
Organism: Pseudoalteromonas piratica; assembly: GCF_000788395.1. Lineage (NCBI taxonomy): Bacteria > Pseudomonadati > Pseudomonadota > Gammaproteobacteria > Alteromonadales > Pseudoalteromonadaceae > Pseudoalteromonas > Pseudoalteromonas piratica. The sequence continues at coordinate 696,657 of NZ_CP009889.1, read as the reverse complement.
ACAAACTATCAAAACGCACAGACATTAAAATCAAAAGTATCGATGATGCGCGAAACTATGTAACGTCAATAGAAAAAAGTGAAAGCGATCACGAATATTTGTTATCTAAAGGTTTCGTTAATGGTGTTAACTTAGATGTGACTGGCGACCCTTATGCAGGTACCCGTAAATTTTTCGCCGAGCGCGTTGATTTAGTGTTGCAAACAGAGTGGGAAATGGCTGAAAATCTTCGCCATTTTAAACGACCTACGTCAGATGTAGAGAAAGTGTTTGAAGTTAAAAAGCCAAGTGATGCCGAAGGCTGTATGGCATTTGGACTAAAAACAGACAAAGCCCTGGTTGATAAAGTAAGAAATGCCCTTTACGATTACAACAAAAAACATGGCTTATAATTTTAAATTTACTACAAATAAGCGTTACTCTTTTTAGTTGGGTCTAACACAACCCCTCATTGTCTTTTCATTCTAATTAAAAGTTTACTTATGCCTTCAAAAATAGCTTTGACTCTTATTCCTACCTGTGTGCTTATCATTGCGTATATTGCGTTAAGCCCTCAGCTAGACAATCAATCTAGCACTTCATCAATTAATGAAACCAATCAGCTTGTAAAACAACACTCAGAGACACCAATGCAAGTTGAATCTGTAAACCATCCGCCAAATACTGACACAGATAATGAACAAAGCATGTCGCAATTTAATGGCTTTATGGTTATAGAAAAGCCCCAATGGAAATTTGAGACAGGTATTACAAATCATGTGAAGACACTTAAACTCCAAATTGCTAATGGCAATAATGAAGCTCGGTATATTTATGCTAAAAATTTACTTTATTGTTTCAATGCTCCTTTAGATGAAGCGCGTTTTGAACAAAAATTAGCAAACGCTTATCAATTAGAAGATAGTAGTCGTACTATTGAGCAAATCACGGTCCAATACGAATACTGCCAAGGGCTTGATAGAGATGAATTAAATAACGTTTTAATACATTTAGAGCAAGCTGCAGCGAATGGACTTGTAGCAGCGCAAGAAGAGTTTGGTCGCATGACATCGAAGTTTTACATGCAGTTACAGCAAGGCAAAAGTCTTAGCAGGAATGAGTATATAGCCCGTCGAGATAAGTTTTTAGCGCACAAAGAAGCATTTTTAATATCTGCAGCCAAGCATGGCAGCATCTCCGCATTAAAGCAATTATCTAACAGTTACCATTCACAAAACTATGGCTTAAATGGGCATATTAAGTCCTATGCACTGAATAAACTGATCGTTGAACTTACCAATGATGATCAAATTTACAATCGTTATTCATTTTTTGTAAATAGACAATTTGATCAATTAACTGCTAACGAGCGCGATAAAGCAAATGCCTTAAGTAACGAGTGGCGAAAACAAATTGAGAAAAATGGTACGTTATATTTTTGACAACGACTACAAACACAAACACAAACACAAACACAAACACAAACCTTACAATATATGGCGAATCATTATCGCCATATATTAATACACGGGTATTTGAACTTTATTTTGTCATTTTGCGAACTCTAAAGTTTCGCCCTTTCATCTTGCCTTCACTGATGGTTTTAACTGCTAAATTTGCTATTTTGCGTGTAACAGCAACATAGGATGTCATCGCAGTTACTTTGATTTTGCCAATCTGATCGCCACTTATCGCAGAATTTGCTGTCAAAGCGCCTAAAATGTCACCCGGTCGAAGCTTTGCTTTTTTGCCGCCATCAATTTGCAATGTAATATTAGGAGCACGCTCAATTGTATTTGTAAATACGTCATCGTTTGGTAAATCAGTAGGTAACGCTTCCATATTTAAATAGTCTTCCAGTGCATTTACCTTATGAGACTCTTTGTAACTCATTAGTGAACAAGCAATGCCCTTATTGCCGGCGCGGCCAGTACGACCAATGCGATGAACATGGACTTCTGGGTCGTGCGCAATATGATAGTTAATCACCATATCAACATGGTCGACATCGATTCCACGCGCAGCAACGTCTGTTGCAACCAAAATAGTTAAACTTTTGTTAGCAAAACGAACTAATGTACGGTCACGATCTTTTTGTTCTAAATCACCATGCAAAGCTGCGCTATCAAAGCCAAATTGACTTAATTCATCACACACACTTTGGCATTCATTTTTTGTATTACAGAACACCACGGCCGATTTTGGCTGAAACTTAAGTAATAAACGATTTACCGCATCTAAGCGTGCATAGTTATTTTCAACTTCATAAAAATATTGGCTAATTGAGCTATGGTCGTGTGTCGCTTCGACCACAATTTTTTCGGGGTTAACCATCACATGCTTTGCTAACTGCTCAATTTTTAATGGATAAGTTGCACTGAAAAGTAAGTTTTGACGAACTGCTGGTAAATGCTCAATGATACAATTTAGTGATTCTTCAAAACCCATTTCAAGCATTCGATCGGCTTCATCAAGCACAAAGGTATTGACTTCATTTAGGTTTAAACGCCCTTTTCGTAAATGCTCTTCAATTCGCCCAGGCGTACCCACAACAATGTGTGCGCCATGTTCAAGCGAGCCTATTTGAGGACCCATTGGTGCACCACCACATAACGCGAGCACTTTAATATTATGAATGGCGCGCGCAAGCTTTCGTATCTCTACAGCTACTTGGTCGGCTAGTTCACGAGTAGGACACACAACCACTGCTTGTACGCGAAAACGTTTTACATTTAGGTTATGTAATAAGCCAAGCGAAAACGCTGCCGTTTTACCCGAGCCTGTTTTGCCCTGCCCAATCACATCTTTTCCGTTAAGTATAAGCGGTAACGTTTGTGCCTGAATATCGGTCATAGACGTATAACCTAAACTGGTTAGGTTTTCCAATAGTGAGGGCGATAACGCCGTTTGGGAAAAACAAGAAGCTGTAGACAAAGTGATTACTCAAAATTTTAAAAAGAAAATTATACCACAGCCTCTCGCTGCTGTTACTCTCAATCGATGCTTGCTATAGTTTACAAAACAAACGATGATGAATTAATTTGAAAAAAATAGCCCTTTTTGTCGATATTCAAAATATCTACTACACCACACGCCAAGCATATCAACGTCAATTTAATTACCGCGAATTATGGCAACAATTGTCAAACCAAGGTGAAATTATATTAGCAAATGCGTATGCAATTGCGCGCCAAGACGACCAACAGCATAAATTTCAAAAAGCACTTAAACACATTGGCTTTGATGTAAAACTAAAACCTTTTATTCAACGTTCGGATGGCTCAGCTAAAGGTGATTGGGATGTGGGTATAACCATTGATGTATTAGAACATGCGCCCAATGTAGATGTAGTGTGTTTACTTTCGGGCGATGGTGATTTTGATTTGTTATTACAAAAAGTTGCTGCTAAGCATGGCATAGAAACTTGGGTTTATGGGGTTGAGCAATTAACCGCACAATCGCTTATTTACAGTGCAAGCCGTTTTCAACCGATTAAAGAGGGATTATTGCTTAAGTAATATTTAAACACCTTTACTGGTTATATTTTTCGATTTTTGACACGGCGATAATAGTTTTTGTGCTCTACTTTTATTTTGTTGAAAATCACACTATTCACTTTGCTTTTTGTGTACACCAACTGATCTAATTCATTTTCAAGCTCTGTCACTGTGTGTTTTTGCACATCTACGATTAAGTTAATGGTATTAACATGCTTACTGATCAGCATAATATCTGAGGCAAAAAAGAGTGGCGGACAATTTAAAATAACGCGATCGTATTGTTTACTCAACGCTTTCAGCATGTTTTCAAAGCGGCTCATAGATAAAAATAACTGTGGCTTCTTAGGTAAAATACCACTGGCAAACACGTCTGCTTTAAGCGTTGGATCTTTAATAACGCATTGTTCGAATGTATGGGTTTTTGCTAAAAAATTAGTTAGTCCTGGCTGACTTGGCTCATAACCCAGTTTTACTGTTATTGAATGCTCCCTAAGATCAGCATCAATAACAATCACATCTTCCACTTCAGAGATTGATTTAGCGAGTAATAATGCGAAATTAGATTTGCCCTCTCCAGGTTCAAGCGAGCTGATTGCAATAATTTTATCTTGTTGACTACCATCACTGAGTAACATTCTCGTTCGAATGGAACGGATGCACTCTTCAAATAATCGGTAGTCTCCTTCATTTTCATTGCTAAAAATAAGACCGCGTTTATAACGGCGGAAGCGACTCACAATGGGTAATTCACCGAGCACATCTAAATCGTATGCACGAACTAATTGGTAATATTTTTTATGGCTGTTTCCAAGGATCTTAGCAATAAAGATAACAAGTAAAGATAAAGCTAAGCCAATAAATAAAACTACAGCCGCAAGTATGGCACGCTTTGGTCTAACCGGTTTTTCTGGCTCAATGGCAGGGTCAACAATGATAATACTGCTTGCATGATGAATATCTTTAAACAGCTCCACTTCCTTTTGTTTAGCTGTGATTGACTCTAAAAGTTGTGTGGTCGCCGAAACACTGCGCTTAATTTTTTCGAATTCTAAGTTTTTTAATATGGCTTGTTCTAATTGCTGCTCTGCCGCAATGCGGTTTAAATCTAAGCTTTTAATGGATTGATTTATTTCGCTTAACTTATGTTTTAGTCCATCAGATAATTTTTCAAATTCCAAAGCAAGTTGCTGCCGTGTCCCTTCAATCTCAGTTATTTTTGCTTTGTATTTAGGGTGTTTTTCAAGATAACGTAGCTTAATTTGTGAAAGTTCAGTTTCAAGTTGTGCTTGCTGTTTTGATAAAATTTTAAGGGTTTCTACATCACTCCATTGCGAGATAACCAAAGCACTATCTGTGTTTGCATGATTTGCTAATGTTTTGATCACCCTTGCTAACTTTTCAGCTTCTAAAGTTAACGATCTTTTTTGGTCATGTAATTGAGATATATCTTGTTTTGCTAGACTGACAAAACTCACAATATCTACAATATTATTATTTTGGCGAAAGTCATTTAACTTGCTTTCTTCTTCATCAAGTTTATCTTTAACTTCTTGGATCTTGGTTCGTATCCACTCATCACTTTTATCAGCGTGCGGTTGCATTAAAGACAATTCATAATCAATAAAGCTCGAAGCAATTAAATTGACCACAAAAGCTGCAAACTTGGCATCGGTGTGCTCAAATGACAATTCAAGCATATGCGTATTTGGCACAGGTTGAATGCTCAAAACCTTTATAAACTCTTTTTCATCGTTAAGTACTTTGTCAAATTGAAACCCGTTACCATATTGCTGCTTAATTTTATCAATAAGTACTTTTGCAAACTGAATGGATTTGATGAGTTTTATTGTTGTATCTAACTCTTCCTGAACACCAATTTGGCCGCTCACCAGTGTCTGAAGGGGGTTGTCAGCCCGTTCACCTTTTACCATTATGGTAGTAGAAGCACGGTAAATATCTGGTAATTTGGAGATAAATAACAATCCAAGTGAAAATACACTGCCAGTCACAAAAATAATGACCCATTTTTTGACCCAAAGTAGACCCAGTAAGTCGCCTACATTAATACTTGTATCTACATTACTTGGCGAAACAACAGCTGGCTTATTCATTTAAAAGAAGCTCTTTTCTACTTTAATTACATCGCCTGGTTGCACAATACTGTCTGCTGAAGCTTTGAAAATATTGGATTTTTCACCTCTTTGAATGGTCCATTGTTCGCGCGATGCCCGATCTTTCAAGCCACCTGCTAACACAATTGCTTGTTCTAAGGTGATGTTGGGCTGATAAGGGTAGCTGCCTGGTTTACGAACTTCACCATAAATAAAAAAAGGTCGGTAACTTACAATTCTCACGGATACATTAGGTGACACCAAATATCCGTCTTTTAATTGCTGCTCAATGTAATGCTTTGCTTCTTGTTGTGTCAGACCTTTTAACGTCAAACTGCCCAATAATGGGAAGTCAATACTACCCTGTTGAGATATTTGGCCTTCAAAATACAAGTCACTTTCTAAGTACACTGATACTCTAATTGTATCACCTGGACCAAAGCGATAGATTTGCTCATTTGCATAGGATGTAACAGATAACAGTAAAGACGTAATGAATACTAATAGTAACTTGTAAACTACCATAAATACTCCAATGCAACTTGCGCGCTTTGTTGGTTAACTTGTTTATCAAGTAAGCTCGTATCGACACGTTCTAATGCCAACGATGTATCCACATTAAAACCATCATAAGGTCGCCATTGCCAATCAAATGCTGCAACTAGCCGTTTATGGAAATCATTAGATTGATCAAAATTTTGATTAATCTGTGAAAGTGATAAATTTAAGTAGTGTTCACTATTTAATTGGTATCGCAGCGAAATATCGTTCTCGGTAGTTAATTGAGTAAGCGATTTTTGAGAAAGTGAGATCTCTGAGTGTTGCTCTGATAGTAATGATAGCTCAACATCTTCAGATATACGCCATTTATCACTGAGCATCCAATAATAGCCATCACTTGATGCATCGCCCGAGCGCTCAAAGTAACCAACAACTATATTAAACTGATGTGAACCGCCTAAACGCGTATATAAACCAAAGCCCAATTCAACCAATGAAGAGGTTAAATCATTTCGCTTTTCATCTTTGTAGGTTCCATCAGCTAAAGCATAACTGTCTTCAGATATTTTATGTCCATAACGAGCACTCACTATTTTCGACTCAGTTTTTGACAAAGCTAATGCTTCAAATTCTTGCTGGTAGTGATTAGTTGCAATCTCAAGGTTTAAATACTGCTTTTCAGGAGCCCGTCCTAAACGTAAGCTCAATGCAGCAGAGTGATCTTTTTCTTCCACGTAATCCGCTATTTCTGGTAAAAATTCCGCGTTTTTTTCACCTTTAATTTTCTGCGCTTGTTGGGCATTTGCTTTAAATGTTAAGTCAGATTGTTCTGATAAAAAAAGATTTAATGCTGGCGTAAATTTGTAATCAAAGTGGTTTAGCGACGACTCAGAAAAATACGTTTTTTGCCTTAATTGAAATGGAACTTGAATAGCAAAACCTTCAAATAGCGCCACTCTGTCATAATCCATTTCGAGCGCTGACGACAAAGAAGATTCAGGATTACTATCTTGATAATAAAGGTTATATGAAAACTGACTGGCTAATGATACAGAAAGATCATTTTTAGATTGATGCCATTGTGTGGCACTTAATTTAGCTGGAACCATTAACACTAAGGCAAGTGATAAGGAAAATAAACATTTTTGGGTCATTGAACACTCTTTACTGCAATTCGAGTAATCGGTACTTTACTCTGGTTGTCTCAACGCATCCCAGCAATTTCCAATCAAAATACACTAGATTAACAAAAAATCAACACTTTTGATCTAAATCAATTTTATATACACATTGTTACTTTTTTTCTGCACATTTTCCAAAATAAACCACAAAAAAACCAATACCAAAGTATTGCATGTTTATTTTTTGTTAACCAAATTATTGCAAATAATGAATAAAAAGTTACTGGAAGTTACATTTTTTTTCAAATATCATGCCTACAAATTTAATACTTTAGTAACAGTTAAAGGAAATAATAAAAGGAATTACATACAGGAGTTATTACCCGTCACGGAATGTCATTATTTAAGTAATGTGGTGTAGGTAGTATGTCATTCGATACAATAACAAAAAACTTATTAACAACTAATGACCCCAATGAGGTCATACAAAATCAACCAAAAGAAGCGGTCAAACATAGAAACACATATTTCATTTATTGCCCAAAGCTGCATATTGAAAAAATTCGACAAACCGCTGTAAATTTACCTTTCAATTGTATCTTTAACGATTTTCAGCTTAATAACTTCAATGGTAAAACAATTTTGTTTTATGGTATGGAAGAACTGAGTGCTTCGCAAAAAGACTTTTTATTGCATGCAGCTTCCAATGGCGCCCGTGTTGAGCAGCTCACTGCTTTTTTAGACAAACAACTTGGTTACACGGAAGTCTCCTTACTAAGCACACAATATTTTATTAATGAAGAAGCCATCGAAATGCTGTGGTGCAAAAAGTCACAGTTTTTAAAATCATTTATTGATAAGCTGATTGCTTTATTATTGCTCGCCTTCACATTTCCGATCATTGTGTTAGCTACATTTGCCATTCGTCTCGAAAGTAAAGGCCCTATTCTTTACCGCCAACTCCGTGTAGGACAGTACAACCGAGAATATAACGTATACAAGTTTCGTTCTATGCGAACGGATGCAGAAAAAAATGGACCGCAATGGGCTGAAGCTAATGATAACCGCATTACCCGAGTGGGTCGTTTTATCAGAGCCACACGCATTGATGAATTACCTCAGCTTTTCAATGTGCTAAATGGTGATATGTCAATGGTGGGTCCTCGTCCTGAACGTGAAGTGTTTATCAAAGATCTTGAGCAACACATCCCATATTATCGCTTCAGACATGCCATAAAACCGGGCATAACTGGTCATGCTCAAGTGTGTTATCAATATGGTTCCTCTGTTGACGATGCAATATGGAAGCACAAATATGACGTGCATTACATAAAACACCAAAGCCTATGGTTCGATATAAAAATCATGCTTAAAACAATCCCAACTGTGCTATTTGGCATGGGGAGATAAGGGTTTGAAAGTACTCACAATGATATACCCAAGCAGATTTGATGCCTCTAAACTTCTCGATATTATTTATCGTTTGGTACCTGCAGTTATTCTGTTTGCGTTTATAAAAAGTTTAGACTTGGTTGAACATGAAAATGTACGCAATGTGTTGCTCGATATTTTACTGTATTCGCCTCTTTTACTGCCATTTTTCCGGTTGGGTGTGCCTGTTTACCTTCAACAAAATCTCAACCCTATTGTAAAGCGGCAACACCTTGAAAATGTGTTTTTAATTCAGCTCAGTTTATTAATTGCAGCTCAAGTGATGATGTTAGTAAATCGTCATGCATATATCATTTTAATGGTGTCGATAACCGCAGCGATGTTGTTTAACATTGGCAGCTATATGATAAGACAAGGTAATCGAAATGGCTTTTTCTTACAAAATGGCCTATTAAATTTTTGTTTACTGTCGCTGGTGTGTTTATTTGTCATGGTAGATGATTACCAAAGCGCAAAATTTCATATTGCGGCTATTTGTTTATTTTTAGCCTGCGTAGTGTTCTTTTTTATTTCACCCGATGAATTTAGTTATAATTGGAAACAAGTTCCTAATTTACAAATCTACATTTTAGATACGCTAAGTACATTTTTTATCCCGCTGGTCACTTTACTTGCGGTAAAACTCTGTACCGACTCGCAGACCGATTACTTAATTCTTATCAAAATAAGTGCATTTATTTCAGGCACATTAGGTGCGCTTATATTTCTGCGTGTTCATAACTTAGATAATACAGATAATGAGGCGTTACTATTTCATTACAACAAGATAAAACAAAGCCAATTCAAACTCCTGATTTTGCTTGCTATTTTAGGTTCTTTTGCAACTTATATTTTTATTCCTGACCTTTTGATTTATTTCACTGTCTTTATGTTATTTGAGGCTGTGTTACTTAAGTTCGGTCAAATGAATATTCTTCTCAATTATAAAGGGCTACATACCAAAGCTTTAAAAGCTAATGCACTTTCTGCAGTGAGTTGCCTAGGTTTGTATTACGTCTTTGGTTCAATTACCGAAACTTACCCATCTACATCGCCTTTGATTTTTTACGCAGTTGCGATTGCTTTGTTTCATGGTAGTTGTAGATATTTTCTATTAAGGCATTGTAATGACTAGTTATCTCTATGCCTTATCCATTAGCTTAGCGACTGTACCAATACCGTTTATAGGGTTAAAACTATTTTTTCCCTTCGCACTTTTGCTTGCATTAGTATCTACGCAGACCTACGACGTGTATAAAATTATTAATACACTGGCGGTCGCGTTGCTGTTGTCTATTTGTGCATTTATATATAAAGACGATCCCGTCAAGATCCTGATTATTGTATATTGTGCTTTATCTATTAGCTTTTTGTTATTCGATTTCGATGTTCACGAAAAGCATTGGCTATCTGTCGCTTATCTACTAATCGTATTTTTTATTCTGTCTATCTTAAGTATTCAGTTCTTAGGCTATGACATCATTGCCAAAATAATATATGGCGAATCACGTCATGAGATAGGCGCATTCGAACTAATTAGTTTTAGGGGATCCGGTGTTTACCAAGAACCGTCGACTTATGCGTATCACTTAATCGCGATAGTGTGCTTGTTACACCTTGCAAATTCAAAAGACTTTTTTTTGCAAAAGTGCATTATTCTTATTTTTGCATTGTTAAGTTTTTCTGCAGCTGCTGCAGTTGCTTTACTTATGTTGGCTTACCTACTCATTTATGCGCCCATTCGCTTTAACTTAAAGCTTTCGCTGTTACTGCTTTTATCTCCGGCGATAGTTTACTTAGGGTATATCGTTGTCACTTTCTTACAATACAAAGTTGGTCATTACGCAACAACGGGTTTTGACGAAGTAACACGTTTTCAAGCCATATCTTTATTTAGCGCCACTACGCCAATACTCGGTTTAACTGCAGAACAATTAAATAACTTAGTGATATTTGATATGGGGCCATTAATTTCGAGTGTATTGATTTTTGGTCTGCTTGCGATTCCAGTGGTGTTTGTCTTACTTTTTTGCTGTATAAAAAACCCACCAAGTTTTTGCCTATTATTAACCAAAATTCCGTTAACGGATCCGTTACTTTGGTGCGTGGTTAATCGCATCTTTAAACAAAACAAGGCAAACAATCTATGAAGCTTTCTGTAAACATCGATGCCTTGGAGAAACAGCGTTTTGCTCGCCATGTTTTACACAATCAATGTGAGTTTTATTATCACCAAGACAAACGATCTATATTAGGCAAGTGTAAATTTAACAATGCAAAGCAGGTTTTTATTTGGGGTCGTCGTCCACCCGATATCGAAGCGTTTAAATTAGCAAGCAATACTGCTGACACCATTATTATTCTACAACACGCTAAAAACCCCAGAAGAGAACAGGTTCCATTAAGCTATTACAAACAAAACTTTAAAAAAGTACTTTATTGGCTCTCTTCCATTGGAAGATTAAAATTGTCACGCTGGCAGTCGATAAAAAAAACACGTCAACCAAAAGTATTGTTGTTCTATTTTACAGAGGCCTATAAAAAAGAGTGGCAACGGCATTTTACTGAAAATCATAATGTGGAGTACATTTTGTGTAATTCACCTGATGTAAGCCGCTTTGGTGCCACAACAGACACTAAAATATGCACGACTCCTGTGCCCTGCTTTTATGTCGATGAGCCACTGACTCATACACTTGGAATAACTGAACAACAAGAAATTACACTGTTGATTGAGTTACAACAGTTAATAGGCGACACAATTTATGTAAAATTACACCCTCGCTCAAACACGGATAAATTTAAGCACCTAAATTTATTTAAAGTTGTCGACTGTATTTATCAAAACGCATCTACCGTAGCGGGATATCGTTCAGGATTACTAGATTATCAATTTAATAATGAAACATCGTTAACCTTGCAAAAGGATTTGTCGTGGCAAAAGCAATTAAAAAAGCACACATCCTTTACAGAACAAGATTATGCAACGCAAGTTAAAGAGTACCTTTTAAAGCATGATTTATAACGTTCTTTGGAGTGATAAAAGTTTCGGTGGCGCCGAAATATATGTAAGAAAAATGCAAAGCGAATTTGCTATTCCCTTTATTACTTTAAAAGATAAATCTGTGTGGCAATTAATCTGTTTCTTTTTCACTTTATTAAATCCGGCTAACCAATATATTTTCCATGATACCAGAGCCTCTCTGCTTTCAGCGTTTAGATTTTTTTATAGAAAAGATATCTGTGTGCTGCATGGACCGGGAAAGCATGCAAAATTTATATTTTTATTGCATAAGCTTTTTAATAGCTATTGTTATCGCGTCATTTTAGTCAACAGCGATATATTCTCTGCACAAGCAAGTAAGGCATTTCATATTATTGAAAACGAGTCATCATTGGACTCACACTCAAGCCCAACATCAAAAGATGTGATTTACTTCGGACGCCTTGAAAAATCAAAAGGTGTTGACGTACTTTGCGAGTATTGGCAAAAACATGCCCACCTTGCTTCTCTCCATATTGTTGGCGATGGCAGCTTACATAAAGCATTAAAAGAGCAATATCCTAATATTCAATTCTATGGTGCTCTGAATCATCAACAACTTAACAAGGTGATTAATAATGTAGCTTTTTACATTAGTTGCAGTAACCGTGAAGGGAAGTCACTTGCACTTATGGAGGCAATGAGTACAGGGCTCATTCCCATTGTATGTGACATTCAAAGCCAGCATTTTCTCTATCAGGATCTGGATTTTCCCTTATTAAACGAAGATTTATCCAATTTTGATTCGGTGGTGTCAACATGGTTAAATCAAAAAGACGAGCCAAAGAAGATCACCATGCAAAAAGTAAAAAACTACTCTAAAACCCACTTTCAGGGTAATTGGGCAAATCAATGGCGTGAAGTTTTAAAGCCCACAGGAAAATCCTACTAATGGCACTGTCTTTAAAGCAGTATGTGAAACGGCGAAATGGTGTGCCACTCGGTGCATCTGGCTCATTAACTAATATGCTCAAAAATGCCCTCGGTGCTAAAAATTTTTCACAATTTTGGCTTTATTGGAACCCGATCTGGGGCTATTACTTAGCCACAAAAATTCAAAAACCATTAACACAGCTTTTGCCACACTCAATCGCGTTAATTCTCACGTTTAGTATCAGTGGGTTGCTACATGATTTAGCGGTAAGTTTTATCAAGAAAGAAGTTTTTTTTGTTTGTACGCCGTGGTTTTGTGTAATGAGTTTAGTGGTTATCGCATCGCATAAATTGAGTATGGATGTGAGCAAATTTCCTTTCATTATCCGAGCATTTATACATTCATCTACTGTTATTATTTGCTATTGGGTAAGTTATTTTACTTTGCAATTAATGTAACAAAATAATTCTAACTCTTTATTTTTCTTGGCAATAAAAAAGTTAGTCGCTAGATTAGGGATTAACCCAATCAACAGGAACTATAATGCGTTTATTCATTGTTTTTTTATTATCACTGCTAACTATACCTAGCGTATTTGCCAAAGCGGAATCAATTAACCTGAAAGCATTTGCAACAAACTACTACAATGCAATGGTTGCGTCTCAAGCCCCCAATGCCACAACAAAAGAGCTCGAAGCTTATTTGGCCTTTTTAACTGACGATGTAGGTCACTCACACTTACCTTATGTTACCGATGATTCACGTTTACCCGATGGTAAAGAGGCAATGCGCAAAGGCATGACATTTTATTTAGGCGCTCACACTGAATATAACTCAGAGCTGCTCAATATATTCGTGTTTAATGATTCAGCTGTCGCAATTCGCTACACCTCGAATGCAAAAGGCATTCACCCGCAAAACAATCAAGCGCTTGAGTATTCAAATGTAATGATGGAAGTGCTCGAAATTGAAGATGGTAAAGTTGCGGTCATCCGCAAATACCACGAATAATTACAACAGCGTAGACACTTAAATTTTGGTAAACAAATTTAACTGATTTTTTATACACTTGCTGTGAGCAAAACCCTATAGCCAAGCCCATTGACTGTTTTAATATGGGCTGGCTTTTTTGCATTACTTTCTAACTTTTTGCGTAAGCGACAAATCGTTGTATCAACAGCGCGAACAGAGTTTGGCCCCTCGCTTATGCTAACCGCATCGATTATCTCTTCCCTTGAATAAATACGCGGTGAGTTTTCAGCTAACAGGAACAGTATTGACTGTTCATGAAGTGTTAAATTAACTTCATTCGTTGCTTCATCTATAACAATTTTATTTGCAAAATCTAATAGGTAATTGCCTAATTTAAGTTGTTTTGTTTCACGTTTACTTGGTTTATGCATGCCTACTAAGAGTTTTATTCTCAGTAATAGCTCTTTAATCGTATAAGGTTTTACTAAATAATCATTGGCGCCTAATTCCAGTCCAGCAATCCTATCCTCATCACTGGCTCTGCCAGAAGAGACAATAATCGGCGTAGTGGTACCACTTGCTTTTAGCTTTCTAAGTAACACTAACCCATCTTCATCAGGCAACCCCAAATCTAAAATAATTAAATCAAATGACCTATTTGTTATATGGTTCCAACTTACTTTTACATTGTGTGCTTTAACAACAAGAAAACCTTCTAATTCTAAATAAGCACTGGTCACTTCAGCTAATTGTTCATCGTCTTCTATCAGTAGTAAAGAATACACACTATCAACCTTAGGTATGAAAATTATTCGTAGAAACATTACAGAAACATCTCAGACAAATTATAGACAAATCTCAGCACTATATACTCTATGCATTTTTAATTTTGCCTGTTGATTACGGCTAGCTGGTAAGTCTGTAGAAAACATCGCGACGTTTTGTAACACACTTATAAATTGCTCATGTATAGCTTGGGAGTGAAGCGTAATGTTTGAACGCTTTTTTAATTACTCAAATGAGTTAATGTGTATCGCATCATTAGACGGATATTTCCTTCAAATTAATGATGCTTTTATTGACACTCTGGGTTACCCAAAAGAAACATTACTTTCAGAGCCTTTCACTTCTTTTATACATCCTAACGATATCGATAAAACCCTTGATGAATTAAAAAACATCGGTAAGGGCGTCGATACAGTAAACTTTGAAAATCGTTACTGTGATAGTAATGGTGAGATTAAAATATTAAGTTGGCAAGCAACATTTGACCATGAATCAAATAGTATTTTTGCTACAGCACGAGACATTACAAAAGAACGTTTAGCTATTAGTCAGTATTCACAACTCTACAAAGCCGTTTCAGATAACATTATATTTGCTAAAACCAACGTTAAAGGTGTGATCACTGAAGTTAATCAAAAATTTTGTGATATTAGTGGCTATGACAAAAACGAATTAGTGGGACGAACACATAAAATTGTTAATTCAGGTTATCACAGTCGTGCTTTCTTCTCACAAATGTGGGAAACAATCTCTTCTGGTAAAGTGTGGACAGGGTTAATTACTAATCGTGCTAAAAATGGCAAATACTACATTGTAAAAAGCATCATTATTCCCCTTTTTAATATTGATAACCAAATCGAATCTTACATCGCATTACGTCAAGACATAACTGAACAAATTCAATACCAGCGAGCTAATCAAAAAAACTTAGAGATACTCCATGAAACAGGCACTGTAGCTAAGGTGGGGGGCTGGGAGCTAAATACACAATCGAACGAAATGTTTTGCACCGCTGAAACAAGCAAAATTTTTGATTTAAAATCTGCTGGACCAATTTCAATATCTCTTAATCAAGGACTATCACTCTTTTCACAATCACACTCGAAACTACTGCATCAGGCTATAGATGATACGGTAAAAACAGGTTCCCCATTTGAGTTAGAAATTCAGACATCAGGAGAAAAACAACCCGCTAAGTGGCTTCGCCTCACTGGCAAACAAAAGGAGCCTTTCGTGGATGAACGCATTATTTTTGGTACAGTTCAAGATATCCATGAGCACAAACTTGCACAAATAAAACATAAAGAAGAGCGAAGAAAAAGCATTCAAAATGCTAAATTTTCTGCGCTAGGTGAGCTTGCCGCGAGCATTGCCCATGAAATCAACAATCCACTTGGTATTATTTCAGGCTTTGCTGAAATACTGCTGTACCAATCACCAAATCCGGACGAAAAGCTTTCAGCTATTATTGATTCTTGTGACCGTATTTCTCATATAGTTAAAAATTTAAAACGCTTTTCTAGTACCGACACAATCCCATGTAAAACACGTGTTAATTTAAGTGAAGTGGTTAAAGATGCCATTTCTCTTACCCAACCACGAGCAAGAAAATATCACGCCAAATTGACAGCCCAAATTGCTGATAATATTTCTGTTTGGGGGGTGCATATTGAGCTTGAACAAGTACTTATCAATCTTATCAATAACGCAATAGATGCCGTAGAGACATCACTCACCAAAATAATCACTGTTCAATTATTAGATAAGGCTCACTCACCCCTTGTGATCATTGAGGATACTGGCGGTGGGATAGATGAATCATTTCTACTGAGAATATTTGATCCTTTTGTGACCACTAAGTCAGAAAATAAAGGAACCGGGCTGGGGTTGTCAGTTGTAAAAGGTATTTTAGAAGACCATAACGCACACATCAAAGTTAACAATATGGAATGTGGGGCACGTTTCGAAGTGTCTTTCCCGCCATTACTTTATAATCAGGAGCAAGGCTATGACTAGCATAGTTTATGTCGACGACGAGCAATACCTAACGGATATTTTTACACACTTTTTTTCTGGGCAGAATTATCAGGTCAATGTGTTTACAGACGAGTTCAAAGCAATCGAGTTTTGTAAAAATACCCCCCCTGATATTTTATTTTTAGATTACCGTTTAGCTCAATTACGGGGGGACGATGTTGCTCGTCACGTACCCGAGCATATTCATAAAGTTCTCGTTTCAGGTGATGTCCATATTAAAACTAAATACCCCTTTGATGCGTTTGTGGAAAAGCCGTTTAAATTAAACGACTTGCTGCAAACAATCGAAGCTTTAACACACAACTCGGTTTCTCACTGATAGGACTTTGAAATGAACATTCAACGACTTGTAGTATTAGATGACAACCAAGAATACATAGCATTATTTGCTGGGTTTGCTGACTTACTCAATCTCAAGTTTGACGGTTTTACTGACCACTCAAAAATAAATTTTTCAGAATTAAAAGAAACCGACTTATTGATTCTTGATATCTATATGCCAGAAAAAGATGCGCTAGACATTATTTTGGATCTATCAAATTTAGAGTTTAAAAGTAACCTTGCGCTGATGTCGGGTACCGACCAAGACACAATTAACTCAGTTCAATCAACCATAAATCTGCTCAAAATTTCATTTTGTGGTGCATTATCAAAACCAATTCGATTTAACGCACTTAAAGATTTAATTGCTAAAGCGGATTCTCAGTTACAACAACAATCTCGTATTCAAAACACAAAAATGCCTGTCGACTTGACGCTGCTTTCGCATGAAAACAACATAAAACAATGGTTTAGTAACAAGTATGTTTACCCTGTATTTCAACCTCAATATGACAGTGACTCTGAAAAAATCACTGGTATCGAGTGTTTAACGCGTGTCAATTTACCCAATATTGGTGCTATTAGCCCATTTGATTTTATTGCAGCTGTTGAACAAAATAATCGTATTGATGAATACACGCTTTATTTTATCGATAATGCTTTAACATCAATTCACAGCTTGTTACTTCACAATCCACATCTGTCATGCTCCTTTAATATTTCAGCACAAAACTTGGATAAAGCGTTCGCAGATAAATTAGTCAATTTATTTCAAAATTATACGGTTTTACCAAAACAAATAACGTTAGAAATTACTGAAAGTAATGCAATAAAAATGACATCTGAGGCCTTATACGCTATCTCTCGATTGAAGTTATATGGAGTAAAGCTCGCTATTGATGATTTTGGTACAGGTTACTCCTCCATCAGCCAACTCGTCGATTTACCTTTTGATGAAATAAAAATAGACCGCAGCTTTGTGTGTCAACTTGCCGATAACAAGAAAGCACAGGCAATTATTAGTGCCACTTTTAATCTTGCAACGTCACTGCATTTTAATTTGATAGTAGAAGGGGTCGAAACGCAAGAACAGTTAGAGTTTTTAAGGGATAAGGGTAATTGTATTATTCAAGGCTATTTACTTTCAAAACCGCTTTCAACGGATGATTTACAAAGCCTAATTTTAGGCAAAGGTAAATTCAAACGAGCATCGGTATCTAAGATTATTAAATTTTGATTCATTAAGAAAAGTGAGCGGACAGAAAAATTAATTTTTTCCTAACTATACTCAATGTAGTGCCTGATCATTAGCTTTGGCTTTAACACCTATTTAATTGGTAGAAATATGAGATTAAAAACATTAATTCTAATCGTTGTCTTACTTTCAACCAGTTTACCATTAGTTATTTTCAATTTTATATACATTGGTCTTGAACGTCAGCTGTTACTCGACGATGCAGTAAATAAACTCAACACGGTTGCAAATATTAATCATGCTCGAATAAAAAGTTTGTTAGCCAATAAAAATGACGCCGTCGCCCTTATTAAAAGTCGAACCCAATTCAGAAAGCTGCTTAAAAAAGCAAATACGGAATCAACGCCAACACTGCTTACACGCATTCAAGAAATTAGCCAACACGCAATCAACGCTAGTCCAAATGTTTATGGCATCATTGTTTACAACAACAAAAAATCGTTAATTTATTCTAGCCAAAGTGAGTTAGCGAGTTTGATTAAACCTGACGATTTAAAACACACTAGTAATACACTTAATGTAAAACTTCATTTTATTGCTGAATTGCAGCTTTTGATACTGATAGACCCTATCTATTTTGAAAACGAATTAATTGGTTATATTACGGTAACCTTTAACGACCAAAGCCTGAAAAATATAGTAAGTGACTACCAAGGGCTTGGTGATACCGGCGAAATAGTGCTTGCATCGCGGGATAAAAATGGCGATGCATTCTTTTTAACCCCAACGCGCCATGATCCAACGGTGGCATTATCGTTAACAATTCCTAAAAGTAATTTAGAAATCCCCATCACCCATGCTATGAATGGTACAAATAGCCTTTTCCCTAATTATGTTGATTACAGAGGCATTCCAGTACTGGCGATATCACATCATATTCCAGAAACTGATTGGGGAATGGTTGTTAAAATTGATAAAGTGGAGGTATTCCAAAATATCGAACAATTTAAACAACTCGCTTACAGTGTGTTAATTGGCACTTTGGTTGTTTCAGCATTTATATCAATTTACTTCAGCAAAAACATTTCACGCTTATTCTTATCAATTCTTAACGCTTTAAAAGCAACTGCTAACGGACGTAATGTCGAAATCAAAGAAAAATCAAATATCTTAGAAGTGTCTGAAGTGTATCAGGCAATTAATCGATTAAACGCAGAAAAATTTAAATCAGAAGACTTCCTGCATTATACCATTGCTGAATTAACCGAACTTAATTCCAAACTCGATGCGGAGGCCGAGCGCTTTAAACGATGGAAAGAATCAAATTTTATCGGCATTATTCACTCAACCGCAACTGGACAAATTATCGATACCAATTCAACTCTGCTCGACATGATTGGTTACTCACAAGAAGACCTTGAGCAAGGCCGAATAGATTGGAAAAATCTAACACCCGAGGAATTTTTACCACTCGATCTAAATGCCATTGATGAAGCTAATGAGAAAGGATTTTGGACCCCTTTTGAAAAAGCATATCGGCATAAAGATGGACATCTAGTACCAATATTAATTGGTGGTTCAATATTTGATAAAAGCAATCAAGAATTCATTGTTTTTATCATTAACCTATCCGATAAATATCAAAAGATGCAAGAGCTTGAACAATACAAAGGCATTGTTGAAAACTCCCGTGATATGTTTGCATTTTTAGATCTTGAATATCGATTTAAAGCTGTAAATCAGGCTTATTTAGATCTGCATAAGAAAAGCAAATCAGACGTTATTGATAAAACAATTAGTGATATTCTAGGTGACACGTTTTTCGAACAAAAATTAAAAGGCCGCATTGACTATGCGCTACAAGGCCATGTTGTTTCGTTTACCGAAAATATCACGATTTCAGATAATTCCACTAAAACGCTTAAAGCATCCTATATCCCTTACTTCTCAAAAGATCAGGAGATCATTGGATTCATTTTCAAAGGCGAGGACATCACCGAACTTGAGCAAAAGCAAAAGCTAATCGAACTGCGCGAAGCAGAGCAAAAGCATATTATTGAATCCATGTTAGAAGGCATCTTCACAACGGATATAGAAGGTAAGATTTTATCATTTAACCCTGAGGCTGAGAATATTTTCGGCTATAAGGAATCTGAGATAATTGGTCAAAGTGTAGATATTTTGACCGACGGTGTATCGCATCATACCGCAAAAATTGAACAGTTTATCAAAACTGGAAATTCGCAAATCATTAACAATAGCTTAGGCCGTGATGTTCGCGCAAAGCATAAAAATGGAAATACCTTCCCTATTCGAATTGCCGTAGCGAGTATGCCCCTTACTGAAAGCGGTGAGCAGCACTTCATTGCTAACTTTCAAGATATGAGTGAACATGAGCAGCAAACTAAGCTACTAAACCGCAGCCTTAAGCTTGAGTCATTAGGCAATATTGCAGGTGGGGTTGCTCATGATTTTAATAATATTTTAAGCATCATTGTGGGATACACAAACTTAATAACAGACCATAATAAAGACCCACTTAGCTGCATGGAAGCAATTGAAAAAGCCTGCGAACGAGGACAAAAACTTACCAGCAATTTATTAACCTTTGCTAAAACCAGTAATCGCTTTCCCGTCTCTGTTAATATTAATGATCTTATTCGTAAAAACGAAAAACTTCTTGAGACAGCGTTAACCACTAAAGTAAAACTTACTCTTGAACTTGACGACAACCTGAAACCAACCCGATTAGAAGAGCATTTATTTGAAGATTTGTTGTTAAACATGGCAATTAATGCAATGCATGCAATCAAAACAACTGGTTATTTTACAATTTCAACGAAAAATCGGTCTCTAAGTCAAGACGAAGTGTCTTTTTATCAATTAAAAACGGATTCAGTTATTCAGTTAACGCTCACTGATAATGGCTGTGGCATTTGCCAAGAAAATATCGACAAAATTTTTGACCCATTTTTCACTACCAAAAAAGAATTTGGTAATGGTCTTGGTCTCTCACAATGCTATGGGTTTATAAAGGCCAGTGGCGGTGCGATTGATGTTTCTTCAAGAGAGAATCAAGGTACAACATTTACTATTTTCTTTCCTGTTGTTTCAGACTCCAAAACCCAACAAACAGATACTGATGATTATCAACCACTTGTAATGCAGACACATTATCAAAATATTTTGGTGGTTGATGACGAATACGATATACGCTTTCTAGTTAAATCATTTTTAGAAAATGAAACGACCTGCATATTTGAAGCGAGTAGTGTTAAAGAAGCGCTTACAATATTGGCAGAAAACAAGGTCGACCTTGTAATTAGTGATGTTTTAATGCCCGACACAGATGGCATTAGCTTTATTGAAATGACGTTAAAAAAAATGCCTAACTTAAACTATTTATTTATCTCTGGTTACCTAAATGCACCAGATGATAGTGGGATTATTAAGAATCGCATACTTTATAAGCCTTTTAATAAAGCACAGTTAATCGAAAAGATTAATAGTTTAAACAAGATGCAATAAAAAAGCGCGGTAAGCATAACTTACCGCGCTTTTCGTTAAATCGGTTTATTAAACCATTTTAACAGGTACTGCTTGCTCAGAACCAAACTTAGTCGTTAGTTCTTCTTCAAGTGGTGTGAACGCAGTTAGATCAATGCCCTCAACAGCTGCTGTGTACTCAGCCATTGTTGGGAAGCGACCAAGAATAGTTGAAAGAACTACTAATGGTGTTGAACCAAGAAGCGATTCACCTTTCTTCTCTGATGTATCTGCTACAACACGGCCTTGGAAAAGACGTGTTGATGTAGCGATTACAGTGTCACCCGGCTCAGCTTTCTCTTGGTTACCCATACATAGGTTACAGCCTGGGCGTTCTAGGTAAAGGATGTTTTCGTACTTAGTACGTGCAGCTGTTTTCGGATTTGCATCGTCAAACTCAAAGCCTGCGTACTTAGCGAGTACTTCCCAATCACCTTCTGCTTTAAGCTCATCAACAATGTTGTATGTTGGTGGCGCAACAACAAGTGGCGCTTTAAATTCGATTGAACCGTTTTGTTTTTCTAGGTTACGCAGCATTTGCGCGATGATCTGCATGTCACCTTTGTGAACCATACACGAACCAACGAAACCAAGGTCAACTGGCTTGCCATCGTAGAAAGAAACTGGACGAATAACATCGTGCGTGTAACGCTTAGACACGTCATCGTTGTTTACGTCTGGGTCAGCGATCATTGGCTCAACGATTTCGTCAAGGTTAACAACAACTTCTGCGTAGTACTTAGCGTTGTCATCAGGTGCAAGTGCTGGTTGCTCACCAGACTTAATACCTGCAATACGCTCGTCAGCTAAGTCGATAAGACCTTGAAGCGTCTTCGCTTCGTTTTCCATACCCTTGTTGATCATGATCTGGATACGGCTCTTAGCAAGTTCAATTGACTTGATAAGTGTTTCGTCGTTTGAAATACAGATTGACGCTTTCGCTTTCATTTCTGCAGTCCAGTCAGTGAAGGTAAACGCTTGGTCAGCCATTAATGTACCGATGTGAACTTCGATAATACGACCTTGGAACACGTTCTCACCGCCAAATTGCTTAAGCATTTGTGCTTGCGTTGCGTGTACCACGTCACGGAAGTCCATGTGCTTAGCCATTTTGCCTTTAAACGTTACTTTAACTGAATCAGGAATTGGCATTGCCGATTCACCTGTTGCTAAAGCAAGTGCTACAGTACCTGAGTCGGCACCGAATGCTACACCTTTAGACATACGCGTGTGTGAGTCACCACCGATGATGATTGCACGGTCGTCCACTGTAATATCGTTTAATACTTTGTGGATTACGTCAGTCATTGAGTGGTAAATGCCTTTAGGATCACGTGCAGTGATAAGGCCAAACTTGTTCATGAACGCCATTAGTTTAGGAATGTTTGCTTGCGCTTTTGCATCCCAAACTGATGCTGTGTGACAACCAGACTGATAAGCACCATCTACAAGTGGTGAAATCGTTGAAGCAGCCATAGCTTCAAGTTCCTGACATGTCATAGGACCAGTAGTATCTTGCGAACCTACGATGTTAACTTTAACACGTACGTTTGAACCAGCGTGAAGTGGCGTTTCAGATTGAACACCTACCGCATTACGGTTAAAGATTTTCTCAACAGCAGTAAGACCTTGGCCTTCGTGTGAAATCTCTTTTGAAGGAGCGTAAACTGCTGGTGCATCTACGCCTAGCGTTTCTGCAGCTAGCGTTTGAAGTTTCTTACCGAATACAACCGCGTAAGAACCACCTGCGCGCATAAATTCTACTTTCTGTGGCGTGAATGCAGATGACACATCTACAAGCTCTTTGTCACCGTTGTATAGTTTCTTCGCTTGTGTATCGATCGTTAATAAAGTACCCGTTGCAACTGAGTAAGCTTCTTCTAGTACTGGGTCGCCATTTTCATCAGTCACTGTGTTACCATCAGCGTCTACTTTCTTAACCCAGTTTTTAAGGTCAAGACCGATACCACCGGTTACGTCTACCGTAGTAAGGAAGATAGGTGCGATACCGTTTGTACCTGCAACAACAGGTGCGATGTTAATAAAAGGAACGTAAGGGCTTGCTTGCTCACCCGCCCAAAGTGCTACGTTATTCACACCAGACATACGCGAAGAACCTACACCCATAGTACCTTTTTCAGCGATAAGCATCACTTTCGCGTTAGGATGCTTTTCTTTTAGAGCTACGATTTCTTGCTGTGCCTCAGGTGTAATCATACATTGGCCGTGAAGTTCACGGTCAGCACGCGAGTGCGCTTGGTTACCTGGAGAAAGTAAGTCAGTTGAGATATCACCTTCACCTGCAATGTAAGTTACAACTTCAATCTTCTCTGGAATGTTAGGAAGTTTTGTGAAGAATTCAGCATTTGCGTAGCTTTCAAGGATTTCTTTAGCAACTGCGTTGCCTGCTTTGAACGCATCTTGTAAACGCGTTGTATCTGCATCGTATAGGAATACTTGTGTTTTAAGTACGTCTGCAGCTTGTTTTGCTACTGCTTCATCATTGCCTAATGCAAGGTCAAGTAGTACTGCAATTGAAGGACCGCCTTTCATGTGTGAAAGCAGTTCAAATGCAAATTCAGCTGAAATTTCAGCAACGTTTTCTTGACCAAGAATGATTTCTTTTAAGAATGCTGCCTTTACACCCGCTGCAGGGGTTGTACCTGGTAGCGTGTTGTAAATGAAAAACTTTAATGAATCTTCACGGTGCTCGTTTGTTGTATCTTTGATTTGAGCGATGATTTCAGATAGTAGCTCTGCACTATCAATTGGCTTAGGGTTTAATCCAAGTTCCGCTTTACGGGTCTGGATTTCCGCCATGTATTCTGTATACAAACTCATAAAAAACTCTCGACGTGTTTTTGAAAAGATATGAACTAACTATTTTACATGATTTAAACTAGCCCACGAAGCGGCAGAGTTCAAAAAACATAAAAAACTTAGCAAATTAATACTAATTGATAACCTTATCGGTCATTAAAGTGTTGCAAAACTTAACATTGCACTAACTCATTGATAATAGTTATTATTACCAGTGCGTTTCAGACAGTTTGTCGTGTCTTAACGCTAAAGACAAAAAGCCTCGTTGAAACGTAAGAAACATTTCTTAGCGTAGTTAGGCAACACCCTAAATCTATTTTCTTCGATTGTAACACGCTATTACCCCTAGCAAGATTTAGCGTAAAAATACCCATTATAAATATAGATTATATTGCTGTTAAATTTCATAATCTTGATTGATAATTGTACATCTAGCCTTTAAATTGCAAGAAGTGTTCATTTATAGCCAACAATAAAGATGATAAAAAACACTGTAAAAGTATTTTAATTAGACTCACTTTTATTCTTAAAGCTAACCACTTTCATTTACCTCAACCAAACTAAGGGGTTTCAATCGATGCGTGTTTTGCCAGATTACGTTCTGAATCATCTAAACCTGAATTAATTTCTCTTTTTCAAAAAATACATATCGACGCTAGGCGTCTAAGTAAAGTTTGTACTACCTTTACAAAAGCAAATTCAGATAAAGCAGTAACTGATTGTTCCACTGAAAAATTACTCTAAATTGGAGCGAACATGCACGACGCTGGCAAGCGACTGGTTTTAGGAATTAAAGGTGTATTTTGTTTATTCAGCTGTGCTCTATTATCAGCCGATGAAACACCTCTCATTATCAATAAAGCTAAGGAATTAGTGACACTCGGCAATTGGTCTCAAGCAGTTAATATTCTTCTACCACAAGAGCTGGAATATGCGGGTAATCCCGAATTTGACTTTCTACTCGGCACTGCACTTCGTAATAACAAACAATCAAGTATTGCAGTGCAAGTACTACAGCGCGCAATTGATACTCAACCAAATTTTAACGCAGCACGATTTCAGTTAGCCTGCGCACTCTATGAAGTTGGCGATTATCAACGTGCAAAGTTTCATTTTGAATTGCTACAACAATTAGAGCCCAGTAATCCATGGCAAATGTCAATTAGCCGTTACTTGCAAGCAATATCAATAGCAGGAAGAGCGTATCAGCCCTATCTCAGTAGCTATGTTTCATTAGGCGCAGGGTATGACTCAAATGCCAATGCTGCCACATCAGATTCATCTTTTTTAGGCTTCACACTCGCGACTGACACCGTAGAAGTTGATTCATCATTCGCCCTTCTAGCTGGCGGCGTTTTTTTAAGCTACCCACTGGATCCATACTGGAAACTGACCACAAGTGCCAATATTAGTACTCGCTCAAATACTCATGCGCACTTTGTAGACGCCAATCGTGCAGATTTATCTATCAATATTGACCGCATTACTGATTTTGGCAGAGTTTATAGTCGACTAACTGGTTTTTATACTCAGTTGGATAGTCGATTTAACCACCGTCGCGGTATCTTTGACCTTGGTACGGACTACAATCTATCAAGTCAAATAGTTTTAAACTTAAACGCTCAGCTGCAAAACAAACGCTTTCATAAGTCTCTAGAGGTAAGAGATGCGAATAGTATTGGCATGACACTCGGGCTAATTTACCGCTACGCTAATGACTTTGATCAAACCGCAATTAACCTTGGTGCTTTTCAAGATGACGCGGATTTAACAACGAGTCCCTACTCCAACCAACAATATCAATTTCAGTTATTTTCGCGTCACAGCATATCTGATCGGTCTTTTTGGCAAATACAAGCATTGGCAATTCAGGTTGACTATGACGATGACAATTTATTCTTTGGAGAACAAAGAGAAGACGAGCGCTATATGCTCAGTGCTTCATACCACTTGTTAGAGTTTACCTCGCCAAAATGGCAACTGAGCGTACAGCTAGACCTGATTGACAACCGTTCTAACATTGCTATTTACGCTTACGACAAAACCCAAATTGGTTTCAATTTGAAGCGGACTTTTGATTAGGAGCAATAAATGAAAATTCAACAAAGACTGTTTTTTTTATCGTTACTAATCAGTGTGTTTTCGCTGAATGCAGAAGTCGGCAAAGTACTTTTTGCTGTAGGCAATGTACAAGTTGAAAGGCAAACAATACAAACGTTAAAGCGCGGTGATGCCATCATGGTCGGGGATATACTCACTACCGGCGATAAGTCCAGGCTTCAAATATTATTCAATGATAACGCAAGAGTCTCACTAAGACCTAACTCACAGCTAATAGTGGATGATTATTTTTACGATAAAAATGCGAACAATAAACAAGTTACAAGCAGTAAAGAAGCCACTAGCGCGTTTAGCCTAGTGAAAGGTGGTTTTCGTACAATAACAGGTGCAATTGCAGCAGGTGATGATAAAACAGGTTATAAAGTAAAAACCGCCGTCGCAACAATTGGCATTCGGGGGACAGATTACAGTATTTTACTTTGTAATAATGATTGCCTTCCTCTGCCAAATTCACAAAAACCTGTTGAAAATGGTTTATATGCGGGCGTTTCAACCGGTGCTATCGTGCTAATTAATAACGCAGGAGAAGTACAACTCAACAATTCCGAGTCTGGTTTTGTTAAAACGTTTAATTCACAACCCGTTAAACTGCTTGGACCACCACGTAGTTTATTTGGACAAACTGCGCCAATAAAAAAAGCAAGTAAATCGAATTCATCCCAAAATAAATCACTGAATGTACCTAAATCGTTACTGCTAACAAATAACACACCTTTTTCAGATACAAGCGATATCTCTGAGCCCCAACAAATAGATAATGAAGAAATTATCATTTCAAAAAAAGTAGTTGATGACGAGGGCAATGAAATTATTATTGACGATGGTAATTTTGCGTCATCAAATATCGCTGGCAATTTTTCATTTGCAAATAACTCACAACCCTTAGTTCAACAAGAACAACAACTCACATTAGACGAGCGTGGTAATTTAATTGGCTTTACAGCTAACGATGGTAATTACTCCATTGGCAATGCGGCCAATAAAAACCTTGGATTCGACCCAATAACAGGGTTTCGCTGGGGTCGTTGGCAGGGGGAAGAAGCACAATTTAACGACACCCCGCTCGACTTAACAGCAAAAAGCTTGCATTGGTTAACCAATGACCTTGCCAATTCAGGTGAATTTGCACTGATACAAACAGGCAGCGCTAGTTATCAGTTGATAGGAAACACTGAACCAACAAATAACCTAGGAGATACAGGTGTTCTAGGGAGTGCCGAGTTTTCGGCAGATTTCACCAATCAAACCGTTTTTTCAAGCTTATCACTGGGTATAAATGGTAACAATTGGCAAGCCTCTGGAACAGGTTCAATTGCGCAAGGTATTAATTATTTTAGTGGTAACTACAGCGACGTATTAATAAATGGGCAAACACAAGGAAGAGGTTCTTTTTCTGGCTTATTCAGCCCAAACATAGAGACAAATGGTGCACCGCTCGGCGCAGGCTTGACCTATAGTTTAAGCGACAATAATGCAATTGAAACGATCAATGGTGTACTTGTATTTGCTAATCAAAAATAAAATGTGAAAAGCTGGAGCTCTCGATGACGCTTTATTGGTATTTAAAATCATTTTTCTGCACAGCACTTGTGTGCTTACTTGCAGCCTGCGGCGATAATAGTTCTGAAGATGCTGTGCAGGTAACAGAGCAAAACATATCGAAGCAACTGATATCAGGTAAAGCCAGTAAAGGTGCGCTCAATAATGCAGTTATCGAAGCATGGGCAATCAATAAACAAGGTGGGATAACGGGTACCGCACCTGTTGCAACCACAACAACTGATGACCGAGGAAACTTTACCTTTAATCTAGTACCACAAAATGAGCCTCTGTTGTTAAAAAGCTATGGTGGCAGTTATATCGATGAATCTGATCCAGAACCAAACATAAACTTAAAGCGTTCGATTCAATTAACCGAACAACAAGGCCTAACCTCTATTTTATTGCCTGGGGAAACAACTAGTGCGATGACGATAATGACTTCTTCGTTAACACTAAAAGCGCAACGCGAAACCTTTGGCGATGTCTTTTTTGAAACCTTACTGGCAATAATTGATAATGCAGAGCAAACATTTGGTTTTAATCCTTTCACCAATCTTCCTAGCAATGTTATTAGTCCTGCCACCGAAGATAGCCAAGTCACTAAGCAGCATGCCTTAGTGATCGGCGGTTTTGCTAATGTGGTTAATCATGCAGCCATCGACATGGGATTTCCATTTGCTAACTATTTAACCATTGAAGCCATTATCAGTGATTTTAGCGATGGGAAAATAGACGGCCTAGTCAACCAAAATGAAATAATAGTCACAGCAGATGATGGAGTCCTATTATCATTAAGCCAAACTATCGACCTGAATGCAGAGATAAATCGCTTTCGCAATAATAACTTTGCGGCATACGAAACCACCCCGCTACTCACGGTGGATCAAGAGAGTTTGAGTGAACAACAAAGTGTAAACTTCCCGCCAGCAATTTCTATTAACGAACAAACAACTGGCAGCGAGGGCGAGCAAATAACCATTGTTGCAAATGTGACAGATCCCGAAGAGCAAACCCTAACTTTAATCTGGACGCAAGTTGCAGGACCGCAAGTTGAACTTATCGACAACAATACAAGTGCGGTGAGCTTTTCTCTTGAAAACATATCTCAAAACCAAACTATAACCTTGCAGCTTGAAGCGACTGACAGCGTTAACGCCACTAGCAAACAAACTACTAGTATTCAGATACTGAACCTACCAAATCAAAGTCCAACAGCCAATGCCGGGGCTGATCAAACGGTGGATGAAGGCAGCGCTGTCATCTTATCTGGCGAAGGAAGTGACAATGATGGCACAATCGTCAGTTTTTTATGGCAACAAACTGCTGGCACCGAGGTTGAACTAACAAACATACAGTCCGCAAATACACAATTTGAAGCCCCACAGCTTTTAGAGGATGAAGTACTCAGTTTTACACTCACAGTAACCGATAACGAAGGCGCAACATCCAGTGATTCAGTATCCATTACTGTTAATAACATACCTAATCAATTACCCTTGGTGAACGCTGGAGGTGACCAAACCGTAAATGAAAAAGACAACGTGACCCTCTCGGGCACTGCCTCAGACAATGATGGTGTAATTACAAACTACCTATGGCAACAAAACAGTGGCCCAACTGTTTTATTGAACAATGCCAATAGCGCTTTAGCGAACTTTATCGCACCCGAAGTAACATCAAGCCAAGTACTCAGTTTTAAATTAACAGTCACCGATGACCAAGGTGCCACAGCAAGTGATGATGTCATCATTAACGTCAACAATGTACCGAACCAGCCACCTATTGCAAATGCAGGCACTAATCAAACAGTAACGGAAGGTGATAACGTTAGTTTAACCGGTTCCGGCACAGACAGTGATGGTGACGTTGTCAGTTATTTTTGGCAGCAAACAGCTGGTGAAACCGTTTCCTTAACCAACCCAAATGCCGCATCAACAATGTTTACCGCGCCTCAAGTGACGAGCACAGCCATTCTGCGCTTTTCACTTATTGTGACAGACAATGAAGGCGCGACTGGCACTGACGACATTGTTATCACAGTAAATGATATTCCAAATGAGGCCCCCACAGTTAATGCTGGCAGTGATCAAACGGTAGATGAAGGTAACACAGTAACTTTAAGTTGTAGCGCCACTGATAATGACGGCACCATTGAAAGTTACCTGTGGCAGCAAACAGCTGGCGAAACCGTTTCCTTAACCAACCCAAATGCCGCGTCAACAACGTTTACCGCGCCTGAAGTGACGAGCACAGCCATTCTGCGCTTTTCTCTTGTCGTTACAGACAATGAAGGCGCGACTGGCACTGACGACATTGTTATCACAGTAAATGATATTCCAAATGAGCCCCCCACCGTTAACGCTGGCAGTGATCAAACGGTAGATGAAGGTAACACAGTAACTTTATCTGGTAGTGCCAATGACAATGACGGCACCATTGAGAGTTACTTGTGGCAGCAAACAGCTGGCGAAACCGTTTCCTTAACTAATCCAAATGCTGCGTCCACAACGTTTACCGCGCCTGAAGTGACGAGCACAGCCATTCTGCGCTTTTCACTTATTGTGACAGACAATGAAGGCGCGACTGGCACTGACGACATTGTTATCACATTGAATGATATTCCAAATGAGCCTCCCACCGTTAACGCAGGCAGTGATCAAACGGTAGATGAAGGTAACACAGTAACTTTATCTGGCAGTGCCACTGACAATGACGGCACCATTGAGAGTTACCTGTGGCAGCAAACAGCTGGGCCTAATGTGACACTCAATAATGCAAGTAGTTCCACTGCTAGTTTTATAGCACCGGATGTTGAATCTACTAGCGTACTCACTTTTTCTTTAACCGTAACAGATGATAAAGGTGATTCTGCAAGTGATGACATTAACATCACGGTAAGTAATGTGGTCAATATTCCACCGACAGCCGATGCTGGCAGAGATCAAAACGTTAATGAAGGGTCACAAGTTACACTGAGTGGCACTGGCACTGACTCAGATGGTTCAATTAGCAGTTACTTATGGCAGCAAACCAGTGGTACAACTGTCTCAATTAGCAATGCAAACTCATCAAATGCCAGCTTTATTGCACCGGAAGTCAGTACTACCAGTAGCCTTGAATTTAGACTAACGGTAACTGATGATGATGGTGATTCAGGCAGTGATTTCGTCACGGTTGTGGTTAATTCAGTGAATAAATCCCCAACTGCAAACGCTGGTAATGACTTTACTGCAGGTTCAGGGCAAGAAGTCGTCGTTCTTGGTTCGGGCACCGATCCTGATGGCAGTATTGTCGCTTATCGTTGGCAACAATTAAGTGGCACCAATGTCACACTGATTAATGACAACACAGAAAAAGTGAGTTTTACGGCACCGTTTGATGAAGTAGTGTCGACAATAGAACTCGAACTCACTGTTACCGACAACGAAGATGCCAGTGCCAAAGATACTGTTGTCATAACCATTGATCCGAGCGTTGGCAAAGTAGCAGCTGAAGTCCGTTGGTATTATGAAACTGATGGCCCAATAGTCTCCGAGCCTGTAATTGATGCAAAAAACAATATTTTGGTTGCGAGCCAAGACCATTACCTCTATTCATTATCGCCCGATGGCGCCCTAAATTGGCGTTTGAATGGTGAAGCATCGCTTGATTTTAGCCCGTTAATTGCCAGCAATAATGTTATCTATATCACCACTAACAATAATTCGTTGCTCGCAATTAAACCTGATGGTGAATTGCTCTGGCAGTTTAATCTTGACGAAACAGTGTCACAGTCACCTATCGAATTACCTGATAAAACCATAGTTGTTACCACAACCAACAGCCTTTATGCTGTAAATCAATCAGGTGAGCTTATCTGGCAACATCATTTGCCAGCAGCAAACATTTCAACAGCATTAAATCAAAATGATAACCTATTTATAACGACCGACAATGGTAGTGTGTTTGCTTTATCAAATGTCGTAAATCAAGCAGTGAAAACAACAGAGTATTTTGTTTCTTACGCGGCACTCAATGCACCCCACAGAGCTAAACAACAAATGCATTACTTAAGCGACCAAAACGGTGCCATTTATCACCTCATTAATAATCAAATAGAACAAATCATGCGAATAGATGCACAATTAGCATCTGCTCCACTTGTGTTAAAAAATAACTTATTTATTGGCACACTTAATGGTCGTCTCTATGCGTACGACCTAGAAAAAGAAATGATACTTTGGCATTTTGACGCACGAAATCCGATACAATTTAGCCCATTAATCGCACCGTTTGAAGAGCTGATAATCACCACACAAGAAGGACAAATTTACGCGCTTAATAAGAATGGCGAAGTCATCTGGCAACTGATGTTACCGAGTAAGATTGGTGCTTCGGCTATTGTTTCAGACAACGCTATTATTTATGTCGGCGCACTTGATAATAAGCTTTATGCCATTGGGCGAGAACACAGTTTTAATAATCAAGCAGAAGTGAACAATAATCGTTGAGCACGCCAATTAAAACCTTAATTATACGCTCTTTTATTAGCCTAACGGTGTTATGTGCTATTGCACTTTCAGAGCTTGGTTACATCCGTAATCCGCTATTGGAAAAATTGGAAAATGTGCTTTATGACATACGATTAACAACCACGATGATCAATACCAAAAGTGATAACATTGTCATTATTGATATCGATGAAAAAAGTTTAGTTAATCATGGTCAGTGGCCATGGCGAAGAGATGTTATCGCAAACCTTGTAAATATCTTATTTGATCACTATGAAATTAAAAGTTTA
This sequence comes from Pseudoalteromonas piratica, assembly GCF_000788395.1. NCBI lineage: Bacteria > Pseudomonadati > Pseudomonadota > Gammaproteobacteria > Alteromonadales > Pseudoalteromonadaceae > Pseudoalteromonas > Pseudoalteromonas piratica. The sequence goes on along the minus strand of NZ_CP009889.1, from coordinate 663,977 downwards.
GGTTTTGATATGGTATTTGCTGAGCCGCAAGATAACTCAGCGTTGGCTGTGATTGACCAAATATCACGCATCAGTCCCAACCTTGAGTTAACCGAGTTGCGAACTCAATACCAGTTTGATAATCAATTTGCCGAGTCTCTTTTCGTACGCAATGTGATACTCGGTTATGTTTTTAAGCAATCAAATAGTCAAAACCGTGACCAACGTGTTGGAATGCTCCCACAGGCTATTGCTTCAACTGATGTACTAGGCGAAGCGGCTTTACATATCAATCATGCAACAAGCTTTACAGGTAATACAGCAGCATTACAATCCGCTGCTGATTTTGGTGGTTTTTTTGACTATTTCCGCAACCAAAGTACATTGCGGCAAGTGCCGTTATTGCAAGCCTTTGAAGGCAAACTCTACCCCTCTCTCGCTTTACAATTGGCTGCTGTGAGCATAGATGCCAATTATCACTTTAATTTAAATGAACACGGTAACTTACTTGAGTCCATCCAAATTAATGACCATATTATTCCAATTAGCCCAAATGCATCAATGTATGTGCCTTTTCGCGGCCCGATGGGTAGTTTCAACTACTTGTCAGCAACCGATATCATGTCACAAAAGTTAGAAAAGTCTCGCCTTAAAGACAAGATAGCCATTGTTGGTACCAGCGCCGCGGGGTTACTAGATTTGCGCTCTACCCCTGTTGGCAAAAGCTATGCGGGGGTTGAAGTGCATGCCAATACAGTCTCTGGAATTTTAGAACAACGCGTCAAAGCAAAACCCGATTACACCCTCGCTATTGAATTATTACTGATGCTTACCTTTGCCTTACTGATGACGTTTATTTTCCCCGTATTAACACCAAAGCTTGGATTTTTATTTTTACTTTGTGTTACCTGTATGGCACTGGTAATCAACCTGTATTGTTGGCAAACACTCAATCTTATTTTAAATCTAGCACCACTACTTATACTCATTGCACTCACTGCATTTTTTCACATTAACTATAACTTTTTTATTGAACAAAAAAATAAACGCGCGCTCAGTAAGGTGTTTAGCCAATATATTCCAAGCCAAGTTGTTGAGGAATTTGATCTCGATGAAGCAAAAATGTCGTTAACGGGCGATAGTCGTGAAATGACCGTCTTTTTTGCAGATGTACGAAATTTCACAAGTATTTCAGAAAGCATGTCACCGACGCAATTAACCCAATTAATGAATGCTTTTTTAACCCCTATCACGCGAGAGATCCACAACACAAAAGGTACCATTGATAAATACATGGGCGATGCTGTTATGGCTTTTTGGGGCGCACCTATAAAAGATCAAAATCATGCGAATCATGCTGTCGCATCAGCAAAGAGTATTTTTGATAAATTACCTGAATTGAACGAACAACTTAAACGTAATAATTGGCCACTTATCCGCATCGGTATTGGACTTGCTAGTGGTGAAATGAATGTTGGCAATATGGGGTCTGAATTTCGAGTAGCGTACTCGGTTCTGGGTGACACGGTTAATTTGGGCTCAAGACTTGAAGGCTTAACAAAAGTCTACGGTGTGCCAATTTTAGTTAATGAAAACACTAAAATACTTGCTAACGAGCATAAATTTATGCGAATTGATCGGGTGCGTGTAAAGGGCAAACAGCAGCCAATCACCCTATATACACCTATACTTTTTGATGAAACGTATTGTCAGCAATTTGAAAACGCGCTCGAACTATACTGGCAAAAGGAGTTCAGTTTAGCAAAACAACATTTTGACAAGATGAACCAAGCTAGTTTACATACCTTAACGTCGCTTTTTTCAAAACGTTGTGAACAATTTCTCGCACAGCCACCAGCGACTAATTGGGACGGTGTTTTCCAACATAGCACTAAATAAAAAAGAGCACCCTATTGGGTGCTCTTTCACATTCAGCAATAAAAATTAGCTATTATTCACCTACTTTGTCATTGCCGTCGGTTTCAATTGGATCGTTATTATTAGCGGCCATATCTTCAACAATATCATCTAATGCTGCATTCATTGCATCCAAATCAGCTTTAAGGTTATCAGCAAATTTTGATTCATTCGCTTTACTTTGCTGTGCAATTGCCTCTTGTCTTAATGCATCGACATCAATGCTTTTACCCTCACCCGCTTCGCCAAACACATCTTCGAAATTAGTATCTTTAGCGGCAATATTTTGCTCTAGAGCCATTGCAGCAGCTTGTTGTTCAAAGCCAGTGTTCATTTGCCCTTCAAAGTCGTATGCCGCTTGCGCCTGCTCGGCAATATTTTGGTCAACAGCCATTTGTCTGTTCACTGGTGAGTCACTTTGATTCACAACATCATCAATATAGCCAGCTGTAGCGCCTAAATTAATATTATCTGGTATGCCTTCGCTACTGCCTTCTCGGCTAAGTTGCGGTCCATTTGCCACAATATTAACATCTGCATCTTCACCGCTTTGGTTCATCATAGCTTGTATATTTGCCTGAATTTGATTTGGCACATCATCCATTGCCATCATGTTATTAACAGGGGCTCCGGGTCCCATACCTGCACCCGGTTGGTCATTCTGATCAACAACAATAGACACTCCCGCCTCAAGATTGGCATGGCTATCAATGGAAAGACCATTATTGTTACTTGAAATCATGTTTTTAATACTATTAAAAATTGAATTCGCTTTATCACTAATTGCTTCGCCAATATCCGCTAATTTTACAGAGGCTTTATCGCACCACTCGGCTACATCGTCTTTCACATTACTTAGCGTCGCAACAATCGAGTTTTTAATTGAAGTGCAGGCATTACTAAACTTATCTTGCCAGCTCACAGACACAGGGTCATTTGACACTTGTTGCACATCACGGTGACCTAATTCAGCACTTTTAATCTGAGAATTAGCATCATCATTACTATTAACTTGTGATGGGTTAATCACATTTGTTTGTGAAGCGGATTGAGCTCCGCCTAGACCAAATTCTGGCATATATTCGCTCCTAATAAGTAACTAACTTAATGTTGTTTTCCTAAATTAAGACTTATTATGATGGGTAAAATACGGTGAATTATGCAGAAATGTGTGCAATTAATTTTATTTGGACACCCACCTTAAAACACAAGTAACAACCTGATTTTAAGGCACATTAAAATAATTCATTAATAATAAATATCATCAGATTCAATTTCTTCAGAATGATTATTATCTAAACTGCGCACAAAACGGATAATGTCTGCGACTGCTTCAATGTATTCCTCTGTAATAAAGTTATCCATTTCAACCTTTGCAAACAAACCACGTGCTAAATATTTTTGGCGGATAACTGGCACACCATGTTTTTCAGCAATGGTTCGAATTTTCTTTGCCGAGAGTAGTTCACCTTTAATCGTGACATAGGGTAATGGTGCTGCGGTTGCATCATATTTTAAGCCTACAGCTATTCGCGTTGGGTTAGTCACAATCACATCGGAAGATTTAACTCTTGCTTCAACTTGCTCTTCCATCAACTCTTGATGCAACTGTTTGCGGCGCCCTTTAATTTCTGGGCTGCCTTCCATCTCTTTATATTCACGTTTAACTTCATCATGACTCATCATCAGCTGTTTTTTATGCTGTTTCATTTCGAGCAAATAGTCAGCGGCTGCCAAAAAGATAAACACACCTAAGCAATACAAAATTAATTTAAATACTAAGCTGCCTGATAACGTAAAGGCACACGCAGCGCCACAGTGAGGTATTGCCATCAGCGTTTTCATTTCATTGGTGAGAATAAAATAGGCGGTGTAGCTCAGCACAATAATTTTAATCAGCGACTTAATGAACTCCATTAAGTTCTTAAAGCTAAATATTTTTTTTGCGCCTTCTTTGGGGCTTATTTTTTTAAGCTCTGGCTTGATTGGTTTGGCGCTCATAATCCAGCCACTTTGTACTAAATTACTGATGATGCCAGTGAGAAAAACGATTGACAGTAATGGCGCAAGCATTTTCATCGTCTGCAATAAAAACAATAATAAAATTTGGCCAATGGTTTGATTAAATGTGTGATTATCGACACGATCATAGAAATGCGTTGGTAAACTGAATAGTGTCATAATCTGTTCAAGTAACACTGTACCAAAAATATAGAAATAGCCCATTACAGCAAGCAACATCGCGAGCGAGACAATTTCTTTGCTTTTCGCAACCTGACCATCTTTTTTAGCATCTTTGAGCTTCTTCGGGGTGGGTTGTTCAGTTTTTTCAGACACTAAGATACCTAAAAGGAGCTAATCATAAATTCAATGATTTGACTGGGTGTTTTTTCGATTAAATCGTATAAGTGCTCTACTAAGTATTTTAGATATAAAATTAATACAAAGAGCGCAATCGCACTTTTCACTGGCATAGCAAGAAAAAACACATTCAGTTGGGGTGCAAATCGGCTAATTAATGCCAGCGAAAATTCAGATAAAAACATGGCTAGAATTACGGGTGCAGACAACACAACAACCAATTCCATCACTAAATCTAATTGGCTCAAAATAAACGTGTCTAACCCTGTCATAAACTGTGGCAACAACACACCAACTGGCCACACAGCGTAACTTTGCACCATAACAATGATAAGCGATAAAAACGCGCCGCTAATAACAAAAATGGTGACCATTATTTGAGTCATAAAGATACCCAGCGGTGAAGTCTGCTCGCCCATAATAGGGTTGACCGAGCTCGCCATCGCCGCGCCGCGTTGGTTATCAATAAAAAAGCCAACGCCTTCGGCAATCCAAAATGGCACAGCCGCCATATATCCAATCACCAACCCTAACGTCATTTCTTTAATTAATATCGTAAAGTAGTCCGCTAACGATAAATCTGGTGGCAATGAGTCTGCGGTCATTGGGTAGATAAAAAGTGCAAACGACAACATGGCGCCATTTCGTACCATGCTGCCACCTAACACAGACTTACTTAATACCGGTAGTATCATAAATGCTACCGTTAAACGCGGTACACCGAGCAGATAGGTTTTGATGATTTGTTCAAGCCCTGCCGCATCTAACATGGCTAACCACCAATCGCTTTAAAGATATTGTCGGTCAAAGTACTAATCTCTTGTCCCATCCAATTGCCTGTAATCATCAAAGTGACAACTACAGCAATAAGCTTTAGCACAAACGATAGGGTTTGCTCTTGAATTTGCGTTAATGCTTGTACCAAACTTGTTAGGGTACCTACTAATGATGCGGCAACAATAGTTGGCAATGATAAAATCAAGGTTAAATACAGTGCTTCATTCGCTAGTTGGATAAGTTCCGCTGTCGACAAATTCACTGATTAATACCCCGCGATTAAACCATGTGTAAGACGTGTCCAACCATCAAGTAACACAAATACTAATAATTTAAATGGCAATGAAATTGTCATCGGCGACACCATCATCATACCCATTGCCAATAAGATATTTGACACAATCAAATCGATTACAAGAAACGGTAAGTAGATCAAAAAGCCTATTTTAAATGCTTCTGTGATTTGTGTGACTGTAAACGCTGGCATCAGTACTAAAAGACTGTTTTCATTCAACGTTTTAGCATGTTTTTCAGGCCACAGCTCGTGTGCTTTATTAATAAAAAAATCACGCTCCGTTTCGGTGGTATTTTTATGAAGAAATTGTAAGTACGGCTTAAGCCCATTATCAATTAATTCGCCAAATCGTTCTGGCGATTCAACTACTTCAGGGTTGTTATCCATATACTCTTTTACTTCAAAACCCACAGGAGCCATCACGTACAAGGTCAACACCATTGCAACACCGTAAAGTGCCATATTCGGTGGTGTTTGCTGCACACCTAGCGCATTTCTTAATAGTGAAAATACAATCACTATTTTTATAAATGAAGTCGCCATCACTGCTAAAAAGGGCACAAGGGCTAATGCGCCTAAAGCAATAATTAACGAAACGTAATCTAAATCATTGCCGAGCATATTAGTTTCCAGCTACATCCAAGATACGTACACCCAGTTTTTCTCCTACTTTGACTAATTCGCCATTGGCAATCACTTGATTATTCACTTTTATCAAAATTGGGGAATCGGGGTTGCAATCACTTTCAAACACATAACCTGGTTGAAGGTTCTGCACATCCGGTAAAGACAAGGTCTTTGATGGTAAAGAAAAATCCAATTCAACTTGAACAGTATTTAAATCAAATACCGCATTAGGTTGTGCAAGTTGCTCTTCGCTCATGGTATTACTCCAAGAATGTTCAATTGTGATGGTGTGGTTATTAAGCTTTGCTTGCCAAGCAGGTGTGTTTTCTATCAAAAGACAAACACGCTGCTCTTTGTCGAAATAACATTGGTCAAAAAACACAACATCGCCGCAAGCAAGCGCTAAGTAGTCGGTTTGAGGCAAAGTTGTTTTACCCATGCTAACACTAAGCTTGAGGTCGATTGCCGAAAGACCTTGTCTTACTGATGTTGGGTTTTGTGAAATTAAGCTCGCTAGCTGGTGTTGTTTTAACGCGATAATTAAGGCTAAATCGTCGGGTGTACTTAGTGTAAATTCGCAGCAAAAAGACTCTTCATCTGCTTTGTAAGGTGAAGAAAGTGAGATCGATGCAATCGCTACAAATTCACCGAATAATTGTTTGAAACTGCCTTGAAGTGGTGACAGCAGTTTTTCAATCAAAGCTTCAAGTAAAGCCGAAGGTAAGGAGGTAATACTTAATGCATACCCTTGTCTTTCAAGCCATGTCTGCAGTGCAGCATGGGTTGCGAATAGACTAAATGACTGTTGCCCGACTGCACACTCAATTTTAACCAGCTCCCCCTGCGGCTTTGAGATTTGATGCAACTGATGACAGGTTACCAGTTCTGATACGAGTCTTAGCGGTTGTTTTAGTAATAAATTAGTAAACCTAACTTGTTCAGGTGCTGTCGTGGCTAATTCGAATTTTTCAACCATCATGATTGCTCACCCTCAGTCTGCTCGTCTCGCTCTTCCTGATGCTGTCTTTGCTGATCAGAGTCATTCATTGAAAATTGGGTATTAAATTGCGGATAGCGTTCATTCAGTACTAGTTTTAAATCCGGTAAAGACTGCGTAAGCTGCGCCAAAACGTGTGATGACGAAACATCGAAATGAATTGTTAAACGCCCTTGTTCAATGTCAATTTGTACTTTACCACCTTGTAAATATTGACTTTCTAATGAGATGGACAAGGATGGAGATTGCTTAAGTATTGCTTCGTCAATCTGGGCAAAGTGTGATTTAAAATTTTCTACAATGTGAAATTGGTCAATAGAATTTAACTGGGCTCGAAAAACTTGCTCAACCGATGGCAAAGAGTGCGGTGTACTTTGCAATGACACTGAGCTTGCCACTTCATTTATTGAGTCGCTCAAGTTTTCTAATGCACCTTCAAGGCTTGGCATTACTTTTTGGGAAGCGTGAGCCCAGTGAATAGTCGCAGGTCGTTCATCTTTGACGGTAATATTTAGTTGATTGTTATGTAATAAATCATTTACGTCTTTAGAAAACGCGATATCGTTTCTCATCGAACTATCAAAATTACTTCTAGAATCGCTAATTCCAATAGGATTTAAAACCGATACTCTTTCAGCCTCTAGGACTCTATTAATATTTTGTATATCATTTACTTCGATTCTTTTAGATGCAGTTGGTATTACTTTTTTAACATTATTTATTGTTGCTAAAGCATACTCGATTAATGATGAATGATACGTAAGGGGTTCTTTTTGTCTAAATTCGTTGTCTATAGAAGTTATAAACTTAGATTCAGCTGGCAACTTTCTTAAATTAAGGGCGTTCTCTTCAATCGCCGACTGCTTTTCAATAAAACTTACTCCGAAAGGTCCAGTACATTCTATAGCTGTTTTATTTAGCTTGCTTTGAACCAAGCTCTCTGAGTTAGTACCTAATATTGTTGTTTTTTCAAAAAGGTGGTCAACAAGCTCTATTTCTGATTCAGTTTCTTTTTCGTTTAAGCTGTTTGTGTTCAATCGTTCAGAGATACTGTCTATTTTTTTGGTATTTTGAGTAACATTCGCATCAAATTGGTTTATGTTTTCTCTAGTGTTACTTGCTTTGACTGGTGCTAATTCAAATACAACTGGATGGGGATCAAGTTCAAACGCTTTACTTGGAAAAACTGGAATTTTTTCAATAGTTTCGACAGCATTCACTTGCTTTGGGGTAAACGCTGTATCACTCAGCTTAATGTTGCTTTGTGGGTTCTGGTTTAACAGCTGAACTATTGTTTGAACTTGCACTGTGCAATTTGAATGCGCAATATCGCCAACTTTTGTATTAACGTGTGTGTTTTTTTTATGTTCCAGTGGAATAATTAAGTGCTCAAAACCATCACAACAGGCAACTGTTGGCTCATGGCATGAAAAAGAAGATTCAAAGACTTGATAGCTTGCAGTAAGGTTATTGACATCGCTTGTTTGTGCACTCACATTATCATCAACACCTTTAGCAGCAATTATCGGGTTTTGCTGCTGTTTAGGAACATCATAATCTGATGTCAAAAACTCATCCAGTTGGGAGTGTGATATCACACGCTGTTCTTGCTTTATTGTCGTTTTCTCAGGAGTATTTTCGTTTGGCTTTAGCACCAAACCATCATTAATCTGATGGTATTTAGTCTGTTTTTTATCATTCATTAAATGACTAAAGCGACTGCCCAGCTCAGTTAGTTGAGCGCCATGATTTGTCGGCACATCAACCCCATTAGAAGGTCGATTTTGCATCGTATCATTCGTAATTTTCATATGGATTTCATTCCCGAAAAGCGCGATGTCACAAATTCATCGAGTTGGTTTTCTTCGTTGCGATTGGCCAGTAATGCACGCTTTGTGTTTTCAAGTGCAATTAAAGAAGCAAACTTTTCCATCGCTTTATTCGCTGTTTGTAACCCAGCCTGACATACCTGAACCGTGTTTTTTGCCGCTTCAATCTGCTGTTCACACGTCGCGATATTTTTTTTCAAGGTCGCATCATGGCTGCGAAGGTTGGCAATTTTGAGGCGAAACTTATCAACGCCAGAACGTGTTAAAAACGCATCATGTGCCTGCTGATAGAGGGCTTTTTCTTGATCTTTTCGCCACACGATATACTCTTCTAACGTTTCAATGTGTCCCTTAAGTTCCGTTTCTAACGCACGCAACCTTGCACCAGCTTGCAACAGTGCTTGCTCTGATTTGTCTCGTTGGCGTTGTTTTATTTGTTGTAAGCGTTCAAGCATCATTTAAATAACGCCTGTAACATCTCGGCAGACTTATCAAACGGAATGTTTTCTTCTGTGCCTTGTTGTAAAAATGCTTTCACCCGGTCAATGACCTCCACAGCCTTATCCGTTTCTTGGTCTTGTCCTTTTTGGTATTCACCAATTCGAATAAGCAGTTCGACTTCTTTGTATTTAGCAAGCGCATTTCGTAAACTTAGTGCCGCCTGTTTATGGCCTGAACTAACAAAATGATTCATCACACGACTGGCACTTTGTAATACATCAATTGCCGGATAATGTGCCGCAGCAGCAAGCTCTCGAGACAATACAATATGGCCATCTAATATTGAGCGCGTTTCATCGGCAACTGGCTCGGTCATATCATCACCTTCAACCAAAACTGTGTATAACGCCGTAATCGAACTGGTATTTGATTGACCTGCGCGCTCCATTAATTGCGGTAATGCTGCAAATACTGAAGGTGGGTAACCACGACGTGTTGGCGGCTCGCCTGCTGCGAGACCAATTTCGCGAAGCGCCCGCGCATAGCGTGTTACAGAATCCATTAACAGCAGAACTTTTTTACCCTGATCACGAAAATGCTCTGCTATTGAAGTAGCAACAAGGGCTGCTTTTGCCCGTTCCATCGCGGGTCTATCTGATGTAGCTACAACAAGTACTGCTTTTTTACGGCCTTCTTCGCCTAAATCACGCTCAATAAACTCGCGTACTTCACGTCCACGTTCACCAATAAGCGCAAGTACTGTGATATCAACATCAGCATTTCGAATAAGCATGGCAAGTAAGGTACTTTTACCACCGCCTGCAGCCGCAAAAATTCCGAGACGTTGCCCCTCGCCACAACTCAACACACCGTCAATGGCTTTAACACCCAAAGAGAGTGGTTTTTCGATGGTATTTCGCGTCATTGCATTTGGTGCATCAGCATACACACTGATTAATGCGCCTTTTTCAGAGTCAGCGTGTTCGTCCTTATTCATCGGTTGACCAAGGCCATCAACCACTTCACCGAGTAGGTGCTCACCCACCCTAATTTGGTGAGGTTTGCCTGTTGGGATCACCTCTGTGCTGTTTGAGATCCCCATCATGTCACCCATCGGGGTCAAGAGTGCTTGGTGTTCATCAAAGCCAACCACTTCTGCAAGAACAAAACTATTATTTTCAGGATCAACTAAACGACATAATTCACCTATTTTTACACCGGGCACCACTGCCCGAATAATGGTTCCCGAAACCTGTGACACCCATCCCCTTACGCGCAATGGACGTGCAACAGATAAATTCGCATTCATCTGTGCCATGCGCTTTGCGTTAGCGTCTTTTTGCTCGTTAATTAACTCGGTTAGGGTATTACTGAATTCTGACACGGAATATCGTTAGTTAGTTTTGCTTAGCGTTATTATGTAAAAACGTAAGGAATAACGATTTTAGCCAAGGGCGGCTTTTTTTATAGTTTAGGCAAGAATAGAAATTGAAGGCGTGGACAATTGCCCACGCTTAACCATTACACGACAACTTTACCAACCGGTTGCACATTGATTTCTTTGGTTAATTCTTGAAAGGAAACAACCGGTAATTCATAGAGCTCACTTTCAAGTAGCTTGCGCACATAGCGACGAATGTCCATCGCAACCAGCAGCACTGGTTTACGTTGATATTTCTTGAGATCACCCACAGTACTCACAGCATTCGCAATAAATTTTTGCGAAGTACTTGGATCAAGTGCTAAATAACAGCCTGTTGACGTTTGTCTAATGGCACCGCGAATTTGCTCTTCAATTTGCTGATCGAGCATAAACGCAGGCAATACATTCTGCCCAGCAGCATACTTGTAGCAAATAAAGCGGCGTTGGCTGGCACGAATGTACTCAGTGAGCTGCACAACATCTTTTTCTTTTTGACCCCATTCGACCAGAGATTCTAAGATAACGCGCAGATTTCGAATCGAGATATCTTCTGACACTAACCGTTGCATCACCTCACTCATTTTATGAATTGGCACCACTCGCTGGGCTTCTTTTACTAATTCGCCGTAATGTGGTTCGAGTTTTTCAAGTAAAAAACGGGTTTCTTGAATACCAATAAATTCTTCTGCATATTTACGTAATACATGGGCTAAGTGAAAAGTCATCACTTTATCGATTGAAAAATACGATAACGAGCCTGCAATCACCTCTTCTAAATCCTCTTTATCAACCCATAAACTCGGCATATTTGGCAAGAATGCCTGCTCTTGTTGATAGGCAATACCAAGCATATCTAACTGTTGCGCCGGCTCGGAAACTAATATCTTATTGGGTACAAGTTTGCCACGTGCCACTGGCAGCTCTTGCATCAAAATCGCGTATTCATCTTTAGGCATAGCCGCATTAAAACGCAAATGCACGCCGGGAAACGGCACGCCCATGTCTAAGTAAAGTGCTCTTCTGACTTCTGCAAGCTCAGCATTTAAATTGGTCGCATCAAGGGCTGTTTCTAAATTCGCAGATACATCAACCAAGAGCGGAACAGTAATCGAAAAATCATCACCTTGCGCTTTACTTTTAGCCGTTGCTTTTTTACTTTCAGCAGAACTTGTCGCTGCAGCGCCACTGCCTTTTGACAATACTTCTGGCAAGGTCTCAACTGTTTGAACTGCATCTTGATTACGCTTTATTAAATAGAAGCCACCTGCACCAATCACCGCAGCAAAACCTAAGAAAATAAGCGTTGGAAAACCAGGAATAAGTGCAAAACCAGTCAAGAGTGCTGCGCCGATAAGCAGCGCTTTTGGCTGAGCCGTCACCTGTGAGCCAATATCGCCACCTAAGTTTTGTTGATCTTCTTCATCTTCATCACCTGCAGAAACACGGGTAACGATAATACCGGCAGTAATTGAAATAAACAGTGCTGGAATTTGCGAAATAAGACCATCACCTATGGTTAGAATTGAATACACCTCAAGGGCTTCGCCTGCCGACATCGCGGCTTGACTCATACCAATGATAATGCCGCCTAATATATTCACGAAAATAATAATTAAACCAGCGACAGCATCGCCTTTTACAAACTTCATTGCACCGTCCATTGAGCCAAATAACTGACTCTCACGGCTTAGAGCATTTCGCTTTACTCGCGCTTCATCAACGTCTAATACCCCTGCGCGCATATCACCGTCGATACTCATTTGTTTGCCCGGCATGGCATCAAGTGAAAAGCGTGCACTTACCTCAGCGACACGCTCAGCCCCTTTGGTAATAACCATAAATTGCACAATAGTAATAATTAAGAAAATAACCACACCGACCACTAAATTACCACCCACAACAAAGTTACCAAATGTCGTAATGATATCACCGGCATCTCCATCCATTAGGATAAGGCGGGTAGTGGTAATGGAAAGTGCCAAACGAAAGAGTGTAGTGATCAACAACACGGCTGGAAATGCAGTAAACTCAAGCGGTGATTTGATGTATACCGACATCATCAGTAGCACCACTGCAATTGAAAGGTTCATTGCAATTAAGCCATCAACCAAGCCAGTTGGTAGCGGTAGAATCATCATAAAAATGATGGCGACAAGTAACACTGCAAGTGCTAAGTCACTGCGTTGACTCATTTTAAGCAGAAGGTTTTTCATCACTTTCCTGATTTATATTTGAAGCTAAAGATAGGTACAACTGATGGGCTCTTCGTGCACCAATAAGATCGTCCGCTTGGAATCGTGAAAAGCTTAAACAATAATAAATTGCTGCACGCTGTTCACAGTTCAATTGGTTGTCCGCAAGCAATCGCTCTACGCGTTGTTCTAATAAGGTTAATTCGCCAAGATCTGCCCAAGCACGACAGAGCATCAGACCTGTTTCTAAATCGGCACCATAAACCGACTCAACCAAATTAATTAACGACACCGCTTTTTCATTGCTGGCATAATCTTGTTGCAGCTGCGCTTGCATCAATAGCCATTGACGATACTCGCGATGTGGCCGCTCTATTTTATTGTGTTGAACAGGGGTTTCGGTCATCATTGCACCAACAATTTACTACTGATATTCAAAATTAAAGACAACTCTGCAATTTCGTTTAACACCGCTCTAGCTTCTTGCTCTGTTTTGGTGTCTACATCGCCACTTTTTTTCATTTCGCCTAACCATTGCAAGGTATCGGTAGGCATATTGAATAAATTGAGATGCGCAATTTCTTTACATGTTGCGTCGGATAACCGGCAAGTATTTTCGACTAACGTTTGACCTTGGTAAACGTGAAAAAGCGCATCAAAATGCGAGTCAATCGCTTCACCTAGCTGGGGCAATTCTGACTTTTCAGGTAGTTTTGTCGGCACTTCGTCATGTCGTATATGACTGATGGAGGTTAAACCCACTTTTAAATCAATTGGTGTGCTCATTACAATGCCTTAATCGTTTGGCTTTCATTAAGTAAGGCGGTAAACGCTTGCTCTAGCGCAATTTCGGTAACCTCTTCGTGAGCTAAATTTAGCTGCACAATGGCTTGGTTTTGATACCAGTGATAACGGAAAAATTGCCCTTTTTGAAAATGGATCGGGTTCATCTTGGTTAAATAGGCGAGAACCTGAGTCTGACTCGATAACACGATAGGTGTTAAAAAACTCACCATTAATTGCGAATCGAGAACAGATATTTCACAGGTTATGTCTCCATCGAATTGCAAAGACAAATGAGGAGAACTCTGCCAAGGCTGCATCGGTAAACCGAGCTTGGCTAAAAAACCATCTAAGCTGCTCTCTAACCAGTCAGTCATAGCGCTTCCTCGATTGCAATCACCGCATGACGCGCTGCTTCTAATGCCAATACACATTGCCCGTGCTGCTCTGGGTCTTTAAACGCATCATGTGGAATGTTGTTCACAATATTACGTACCTCAGCAAACAAGTTGATTTGTGTACCAAGCGGTAAATCACCTATATTAAGTGCTCTTTCCACGTCAGCTTGTTCTGCCCACGGCATATCATTTATGGTAATAACACTTTGCATTAGTCCACGTGGCGTGACTTGTGCTTGGTCGAGCTTTTGCGCAACCTCGTTACACTGATCAAACATCGCCGCCAGCATTTTCAGTCGGTTCATATCTTTCATAATCACACTAAGCTGCGACTTATCGATACTGCTGCCTTGCGCTTCATAATCCGCCGCGAGCGCCTGCAACATAAAAGCAACCGCAGTCTCAAAACGACTCTCACCATACTTTTCAATTAAATCCGAAAATGCAGCAGCAGTACCTTGATAATCCATGACCGAATCTGCATAGAATTGGCGTAGTTGACTACCTTCATCTAAACCTGCATTGGCAGCTTCAATTGTCGGAATAAAGGTATTAACACCTAATGTCAGTGTTTGACCGTATTTGCGCTCTAGTTCAGCTAATTGTTGGTTAACAAGTTGAAGAATGGCTTCATTGCCCTCGCCAGCACTAAGTTGCTCTCGCACACTTAATAAGCCAATGTATTGCTCCGTTACATCATCGCTGAATTCTTGTAATTTTTGTCTAAGCGCTTGATGGTCTGTTTTGCCACCTGAAAGTAAATCTGCCGCTAATTCATCTAATTGGTTGCGTTTTTCAACTTTAAACGCCATTTCCATTAATTGCTGAATTTTTTCAACACGGTCAGCATTTGACTGGCGCATGTCTTTGGCTTTACTTTGCGTAAATTGAGCTGATGCTTTATCGCCCAACGCTTTGGTCAATTCTTCTAGCGCATTCAAATGATTTTGCGCACTGTTTCCAATCACTCCAACAGATGTGTTTTGAAACTGACTGGTTGTTTTCGTTTCGACATTTGCTCCCGCCAGTTTTGCATTAAACTGATTTGGGTTTATTGGCGCTGCATTTATAGACATATTTCACTCCTTAGGATAAGAGTAAATTAATTAACAAGGTTATTTTTGTGAAAAAAGACGAGTTTTTATTAAGTTTTGGCCACGCACTAGATTTGCGTTGTATTTGGCGATGTAAACACATAGCCATGGCCATAAAGAGATAAAATGAACTGTGTGTTAGGGCACACTTTTTTAAATTTTTTACGTAAATTGCAAATTAGTCTATCTAATGTGCGATCTTCTGGGTTTGGTCTAAATCGTCCTAACGCCATCATTAAGCGCTCTCTTGATAACGTTTCATTGCGATTATCAATCAGCATTTTTAATATTTTAGCTTCGCTGTATGACAATGAACCAATGACCTTTTCATCGACACTGAGTACTCGGCTTTGTGAACAAAAATGCCACTTTTTCGCTTCCATTATGGGGGTAACAGTTGGCAGTGATTGCATTAATTGTTGCTGTTGCAAAGTCGTAATCACTGTTCTAACTTCAAGCGCGAGGGCTTGCTGAACAAATACATGATTCACACCTAGGTTATAAAACGCTAAACGTTGATCTGCATTTAGATTATCTGATAACACAAACAACATACCCTGTGTTTTACTTTTGAGTGACGCAACATCTGATTCAAGATCATTACCTTGATCAAAAATACACACTGCTGAGACAGTTAAATGTGCCATTAAGCCGAGTGCACGTTGGCAATTTTGTTCAACCAAAACAAACCAGCCAACCTCTGCAAACCCAGTTTGGAGGCGTTCTACAGCGATATGATCCGTACCAATAATTAAAATTGTTTGCGGAATTGCTTCAACATCATGCACCATAGAATCCCCCCGTTTAAACTTACCTTATTAAACCGATAACAAGCTCGAGTGCAATGGCATAACCTCATCGGTCATATCATCTTTCGCGGTTGTTAAGGTCATTTGCCAAAACAGTGCTACCTGTGTAAAAGATAAAATCTTTTGTGCTAAGTGTTCACCCTCTTCAATTACCGAAGGTAATAATTTTACCAGCACAATTTGATTGCTTGTTGCATCAATGCCCACTTTACACCCTTGTAATTGAACACCTGTGGCATTGGCATTTAGCATTAAGTTATACACAGATGAAGGTAAATCACTTGTCGGTTTTGCTAACGCTGCTTTTAAGCCAAACGTGCCGTCACTCGGATGGAACGAGATACGAAACACTAACTGCTCTATATTTACTTGATAATCTTCATCTGACAGTGCGTGTGGTGTGACTTCTAATAAAGCGCACGCTTCTTCAACCATTAATTTGAATTGTTTCATATTAATTACTCCTTCGCGCTACACTGATAACAGTGTGTTATCTAATGGCTGGTTTGTTGATGTCGGTAAGTATTTAACTTCGGCGATGTCTTTTTTAATTTGTTCAGCAATGTCGACAAACTTATTTAACTCTGCGATAACCAATTCTGCACGGTCTAACTCACTTGGTAACAATTGATAAATTGTCACGATATTGTCATTCGGTAAAACACCAATCGACGTGCCACCAGTTGCGCTAAATTCGGCATTTTTTTGCAGAATAAACGTGCTTACTGGCGGAACCTCATCATCATTCAGCGTTTCTAGTTGAGCATAGAAAAAAAGACTTTCTTTTTCCGTCTCAGTGGCATCAGCGGGTTCTATTAACACTCGAATGCCATCAATCAAAAGTGCATAAAAGTCTTCTTTTACATCAGGTTTGTCGAAGCCAATAAGCTTTGCACATTCAGTGACTAATTCTTTGAATTTATTACTCATGATATTCTCTCTTAGTGAAGCAGCTTAACTGCTCCACTGGTTTAATACAGTTAACGTGTTTGTTATAGCGGATTAATTTTCGCCCATTCCCGGTACCGTTAAGGTATTGCCATAGGTGTGTGTTCTGCCAATCGGATTATTTGATACATTGCCATTAGTCTCGTCTGAAATAGCTAATTGATCGTCATTTTGTGGTACACTTAAATCATTTACCGACAAGCTATTTGTTGGCTCTATCACATCCGCAACTTTTGAAATATGCGCTAATGTCATATGACTGTGACTAAACGTGCTTGAATGAGTTATTTGATCATTTGCAGCAGTTGGTGCGCCTGCTGGCGCCAATGTCGGAGCAACAGTTGCAGCGATAGTCGGGGCAACAGTAGGTGCAATAGTTGGAGCCGGAGCTGCATTTGCTTGCGGATCAAAACGCGTGCCCTCAATGTTTTTTTGCAGCTGAATAACAATGCTGGTATTCGCTGCATTGAGTAAATAGGTCGCCTCTTTTGCCGCCGCCCTAAACGAAATATCAAGATTTTCTTTACAATCAAGAACTGCTTGCTTTTGCGCAAATAAAGGATCGCTCTGCTCTAAAGTTTCGGAGCGTTTTACGTCCACCGCTTCGAGTTGTGCGAGTTGCTCGGGCTGTACAATTGGAGTCATTTTATTCAATTGATTCGCAGGTATTTGAGCTGTTTCAATGCGTGCTGGATTATCTTCAGTTTGTGCGCGTGTTGCTAGTTCCAGATCTTTGAGTGCTTCTAGATAATTTTGGATATCTTGTGAGAATACACTGCGTGCGCCACCAGCGATATTTATTTGTAAATCAGAATTTGTACTGACGAATTTGCTGTGAACCTCTAGCGTATTACCCAAGGTAAAATCTAAATTTTGGCTTTGCCTTGAAAGCGGTGCATCTGCATCAATTAAAAAGTTTTGCTGAATTGATTTCAGAAATTCTAGATTTTCTGTCGCAAATTCCTTTGCAATTTGTTTAGTCAAAACATTTGCTAATGGGGTGTTATTATCAAGCTCTTTCAATAAAAAGCTTTCATTTAAATGATGACTCGTTCCAGGGTACGCATTCAATATTGTATAGCTCGTCTCTGCACTTAACTTATCTGCAGGTCGATTTAGTCGCATATCGCGATCAACACGCACTTGAATTGCCTGTTCATCATGACCTAGCGTATTTGCAGTCGCTTCCTGAGTCATCTCTTTTGTCGTGACTGCGGCCTCGCGCACGCCCTGCAACCCGTGGAATAAACGTGAATTTTCAAATCGTGTTTCCACTTTGCTCCAAAATTCTCCAAACTTTTCACAGAAACCATCAACCATTTTTTGAAATGCATTGCGGTTATCATTTGATGTTGCTTGTTGTGCTTGGGTTTCGGATTGGTTTGTTACATCAGTCACTTGACGATTGTTAGTCGCGTTATTACTTACTGTAGCAGGCGTGTTTTCTACATTTGTAGTCGTCTGAGTAGTGGTTTGACCCACATTCCCCACATCATTATTGCCTATAGTCATGTTATTTCCTTTTTTATGGCTGAGTATGCAGAGATAAATACCTATCGCATCTCAATAACATTGTTGTGTTCACCTAAATGAACGGTTATTTTTTTGCTTCGTACAGTTTTGTCAGCATGGACGACAAAACGTCTAGAATTGCTTTAATAATGAGTGCGTTACCCGCATCTTCATTAAGCGCAGTTAAACAATTTGTATATTCATCAAACAAATGTGTACAACCGATAAAGGTGTTATGACTAATCACATTTGCTAGCTGTTGATGGAGCTGAATAAATATTTTGCTTAGCGCATCACTGTTTTCATTTGGCTGTTTTGCCAGGGCTACTACATCACTTTCAATAATCGCCATAATAAATTCACGATAAGCAGTTCCCGCCGCTGTTCGAGTGAATTCATGTAGCAGTTCAGGATGTACTTGATAAAACTTTGTAATATCAAAGCCGCGTAAATTTCGGCCAATGAGCCCTTGTTTTGTAAACCCCGACAGCACATTAATTTCTGCTCGGCGCTGTGATTCTTTTATCTCAATTGCCGTGTCGCACGGCTTAAAATGTCTGTTTTTCTTCATTGGTTGAAAAGAGTTTACCTAGTTCGTTTCGCTCTGCTGATGTGAGTGTTTTGTCGTTCATTAAAAGCGTAAAATCTACGGTCTTTTCAAATCCAACGGTTACTAACGCATGGTTGCTACCAAGGGCATCAAGTGCGGCTACATCGCTGTAAATTGCATCAATATTTTGTTCGCTCAGTAATTGAAAACACTGTGCTAATGAATCACACTGAATATAAGACTGGTGGGCCAGCGCCTGAGGCATCACGAGCTCGTTAATTACCCCAGGTTCTCCTTTAGCTACGTACCCCAAGCGATTAACTTGCTTAAGAAAATTGCGCTCAAATACGTACTCGCTCAAGCGCCTTTTATCCTCACTGTGGACGAAGTAATCAAATACGCGTTCATCAACAACAACACTGTGTTCAAGCATCAATTGATTGGCGTTGCCTGTTGCGGGAATGCCCACAATCAGATCGAGATTGCCAACACGCATTTCATCTAAAAGTGCGTCATAAGGTAATTCGATAACCTTACCCGCGAGTGTTTGCTCTGACTTACTCAATAAGCGCCAGTCAGCAAGGCGTGTATCTTCTAATACACCGATATTCACAGTGTTAAGTAAAGGCTGTACTTGCTCTTTTGTTACACTGCATGCACTCAACATTGACGCGATTGTTAAGCTGAAAATTAACTTTTTCATAGGAATTACTTTCTTGCCTGCTTTGGTGTTGTACCAAAACGAGACTTATAGGCTTGCGTAAAGTAAGACTGACTTGAGAAGCCTGCCTCGATTGCGATATCAATCACACGCATCTGACTGGTGTGCAATAAATGCGCGGCATATTTAAGACGACGCTCATTAAACCAAGCACGTGGGGATGTGTGGTAAATTTGGTTAAATGCCGATTTAAATGCAGTAAGTGACATGCCAATTTCTTTAGCAAACTGCTCTAAAGACCAGTCTTTTAAATAATTCTTTTCTACAAATGCTCTAAAGCGCTCTGTTGCAGGATCACAACTTTCAACCAATAAGTTTACTAAGCGAGCACCTTGTGGCTTATTAATTTGCAGTAATAACAACTCTTCGACTTTCAGTGAGGTTAAGCTGGGTACTTGCGCATCACTTAACAATTGATCTAACCCCGTCATCGCCATGCGAGTTAAATCACAACCACAAAATGCTAACGGTGCTGAGTTTTCATCTTGGTCATGCACCTGAACGCCTGTCACTAATGCTTGATAACGTTGTTTAAAATTTAAAAGCCAGGTTTGTTCAAGTGATAAACATAAAATAACGGTATCACGGGCACTATCAAGGTTCTCAAAATGACAAAAACCATCTTTCACAAGTAATAAACTACTTGGAGCATAGGTACTTAAATTGTTTACACCGGCCGTGCCAGTCACCACCATCACAAGTGTAAGTGGTGCAGTAAACGCAACAGAGTAGCGTGTACCTGCTGGCATAGTTACTCGAAATGCAGTTCCATAATCAAACGCCAAATGACTAGTAAAAGCTTGTGAAAAATTCGCATTTTCAAGCGTAGCTAATTGTGTTTGCATAATGCTTCCCTCAAATTTAGGCCGAAAAAACCCGCGATGCCGAAACACCGTTATTAAAAAAATGTGGAATTAGGCAGGTGTTAACCTGCCCATAATTTAGATGTTGTTACCCATATTGCGCGCTGTATTAGGCTCTTGAGAAAAGAGTTCCTTAGCCAGGCTCAATAATGCAGCTTGAATATCGTTCAAGGTGCCTTCCCAGTTTTGCGCACGTTGTTGCAACGCAGCCGCCTGTTGTGCAGTTGCATCGTTTTCAGTTTGCTCTGCTTTTGATTTTTCTTGGATCTCAGTCACTTTGTTATTCTGATTGGCCGCTTCTGCGCTGGCAAAGCCCGCACTACCGCCAGATCCCGTTGTAACCAAAGAGGAAACAGCTGCACCCGCTTGTGCACCAGCAAATTTCGATGCGCCAGCACCAGCTAAACCGCCACACACAGCGCCACCGATGTTAATCGCCGCTGCAATACGCTGTTGGTGAACCGCTTCATCACCTTTGTCTTTTGCATCTTTTGCTTCTGTGGCAATGGTCTCTGCAGAATCACGCTTAACTTCAACTTGCGTTTCCATTTGTTGAATAATCACTTCTGCACGATTTTCGGCCGCTTCACGCAGTGACTGTACTAATTGCAAAAATAATTGTGCCATTTTTGTTGCGCTGTTTGCCGAAGCGGTTAAATCAAACGCAAGCGTTTCTGCATTTTTAACTACTTCACAGTCCAAGCTTAAAGGCTCGTAACGTTGCGCCGCATCATTGGCATTTACACCACAGTTATGCTGTGGTTTATCCACATTGTTCTCGCCCGAAACAACTTGTGGTTGCATCGTATTAATACGTGGACCATCGAGTACTAAACCATTCATGATAATTTTCCTTAAATTGATGCACGTGCGTTATTAAGCACAGAAAGCGATGCTTGCATTTCATTTTTTGCTGCATCCGATAAAATACTCGCAATATCAACCACCGTACCGGACTGTGATTGAATGAAGGCGATAAAACGTTGCAAAATAGATTCAAGCTTTGATACCAGTGCTTCGTTTTCAACTAATTCACTTTCCAACAACTGTACTTGTAAATTAATTTTGTTAAGCGCTTCTTGAATATCCGCTTGTTCTGCGCTGATAATGCCACTGCCCGTTTGTGCCCCCATAGATGCTGCACTTGAGGCCCATGTTGTGCGCCCCATCGCAGCTTTTATCATGTCGTCACTTTGTTTTTTGATCATGGTTTCACAAAGATTTTTAGCGGCGCGCTCAATGGCTTCTTCTGCTACCTCTTCGGCGACATTTTGTGAAATTTCTTTCACTACAGCCTTAGCAGCTTGCTCAATTACTTCTTCTGCTGCTTCACTTGCAGCTTCTTTCGCTGCGGCTTTCACCCCTTCTTTTACTGCCACTTCGGTGGCTTCTTTTGCAACTTCTTTACCTGCTGCGGCGCCTGCGGCAGCACCTGAAGCCGCACCATAGGTGAGTAAACCAACACCAATAACGGTTAATGCAATTGCGGTATAACTTAATATTTCCGCAGCTTTATCTTCCCCTAGAGCTAAGCATATTTGTGCGGCAACCTCACACATGCCAGCAGCAGTCAATGCAACACCCGCAGCAATTAAATTAGGCTGCCCAGAGAGCACACCTGCTGCTAAAGAACACATTCCGCCAATAGTGGTGGCAATCGCAGTTACAAATCCAAATGCCTTGCCAAAAATACCCGCTTGTTTTGCTTTTTTGCGTGCTTTTTCTGCTTTTTCGATTTGATCTAAACGGTTTTCTTCCTGTTCATTAAGCTTGTCGATTTGTTCATTCATTAAATCTTCTTGCTCTGCCTGAACCCGTTCAAGTTCCGCTTTATTAGCTGCAATGGTTGAGTCTTTAATCTCTTTGATTTTGCCCAATACAATAAACATGGTTGCAATGCCACTTAATGTGGTGTCGCTATCAGGCTCTGCAATGCTCGGGTTACCCGACTCATTGGATGCACTGGTTACTCCAGAGGCATCAGATGGATTAATCCCACTAAAGCTTTTCATTACCGCAGACATTCCTTCTTGGAAAATCTGGGTAAATGCCGTATTGCCAACTCCTAGGCTATTTACTGACATCAGTTTGCTCCTGTTTCTTTTTCCGTTTTTCAACGATGGATAGTAACCCTTGTGCTTTAGTTGCAAGTTCGTTGTATTCATCACGTCCTTCACAACGCACAAGCGTACCGGTGAAACCTGCTTCTGCGCGCTCTAAATCACCTAGCGCTAAATGACATTCGCCTGAATGAAATGCCAGTTTCGGCTCCTCAGCATCAATTAATGTCGCCATGCTGTATGTGTCAGCCGCCTCTTCATATTTACCTTGTGCCTGACGTGTCGCCCCAAGGCCAATTTGGTACTTCACATTTAGGTGGTCACATAACACCAACATTTTAAATACTTGCTCTGCCTCGCTCATGCGGTTTGTTTGATACAAGTTGAATGCAACGGCATATAAGCTTTCCATTTGATCTTTACTCAAATCCACCAGCTCATGCATTACACCGCCTTTGCCAATAAAGGTTTCAAGTTGTTCCTTTTTAACTAAACTTGGGTCGATCTGCGCCATCGTTTGTACACTCCTCAGAAATTAAATGTAATGCGTATGTCGTGGTAATTTTTTAGGTTTGTTGGCAGTAACTTGGTTACTTGTTTGGTTAAGTACTTTACTCACCATTTTTTTTACATCGCTGTGCTGTGTTTTGCCTTTTTCGCGCTCTTTTTTACAGCGCGCTTTAAACTGCTCAAATGTCATGCCGAGCTTTTGCGCTAGCTCTTCTTCTAAGCGCCGCGTTTCACGTAAACGTGCATTCACATTCGCGGTTACAACTTGCAATCTGCGTTGTTGTAGTAACTTGTCAGGATCAAACATAATGAACACCTTTATTACTGCCGTTTTGACTTTATGTGTTCAGTATAAGAAGGGAAATATCAATAAATATGGAGAATTGTCACCTAATTGTGACTTTTTTGTTTAATTTTAAACTATTGAATTTTAATGTTTTTAATTTGAATAAAATGTTATTTTTCGAAATATGCAGAGATTGTGCAAATTGTAACACTGCAAGTTTGCACATTGTGCGATTATTAAAGCAACAATGTGCAAATTTGCAAAGCTAACTCATCAATCAGTAAGCTGTTTAATGCTGCCGTAAAAATCTTCGGCATACTGTGACATTGCAGTTATAACTGATGTGTATTGCTCATTTGACGCCTGAAAGTCAGTACTTAATGTTTCAGTTTGCGTGGTTTTTTCTTTTACAGTGTTTCGCAGTGCCTCAAGGGCATTTGAGATATCGTTTTCTTGAAAGGTCATATAGTATTGGGTTGTATTGACTGTGGTCGTACCAAAGCGATAGGTACCGCTACTACTTGTGGTACTGGCACTGATATCTTCCCATACTATGTAATTATTATTCGCATCCTTCAGCAATACGCGCCTTTCACTATCTGATAAATCAGGGGTTTGCTGCTTTAGCAAATTATAGAATTCATCAATCCCTGCGACACCATTAGCCCAGTTGTAGGTTATTTCACCATCCTCTTCAAAAGTGCTACTTTCACCTAACGCTGCCGAAATGTAATTTAGCTGCTCTAATAGCTCATTAATTTGTTCAATGTCGTCTTGAAGTTTCTCAATCATTAGGGTGTGAACTTCGTAACCAACCTCTGCGTATTCCAGAGTCTCACCTTTAAACACAATAGACCCTGCAGAGGTTAATGATAAATCACCATCATTAATAAAGGTTTCGATTTCACTTGAAGTATATTCCACCCCTTTAATTTGATAACGCACTGCGTCACTGGTTTCACCTAATGATGCCAAAATACTCCAAGGGTCGATATTTTCATCTACCACTTTTAACTCATCAGCATCCAGGGTTTCAGTTTTACGTTCACCCTCTTCAAAAACAGTGGTTGTGACAGAGGCATTGGCAAAGGCACCAAACTGCCAGTAAGGATCAGCCATGGTTACCCTCCTGTTAGCAGACTTTTCGCCGCATCGAAGTAAGTACTGTAATAGTTCGACATCGCTTCCATTAAGCTGTTGTACTGTGAGGTATTACTTTGTAAATCTGTACCTAATTGTTCAACCTGAGTGGTGCGTTCTTTTACTTTGTTGTTTAGTACCTCAATGGCATTGGTAATGTCATTTGTTTGAAAAGCAACTTTTGACGTTACACTCATTACAACTGTACCAAAATCATAATAGGTATCGCTGTCAGAAGGCCACACTTGGGCTATTTCAGCCCACTCTCTGTAGTGATAATCACAAGCAACAATAAACCTCGCTAGGTTATAACTCGTCTCGCCAGGTAATTCATTTTGCAAATCATCCCAAAATTCACCACTGCGACTATTTAGGTCAATCTTTTCTTCACCTTTGTCTTTAATGTCAGAATTTAGCAGCAAAACATTCTCGAGCTTTTGCATATCAATGATTAACTCATTGATTTCGTTAATTTCATCTTGTAGTTTTTCAATAAGCAGTGTGTGAACTTCATAACCCACTTGGTCAGTATCAAGTTGCGTATTATTAAAAGTAATATAACCCGACGAAGTGATATCTAAATTACCATCATCAATAAAGGTTTGGATCTCATCACTGGTATAAAGTGTGCCATTTATTTGATATTGCACGACATCAGCCGCATCATCGAGAGCTGATAAAACTTCCCATGGGTCGATATTGGCATCGGCATCTTTTAAGTTAGTTATTGATAACTCTTTGCTGACACGTTCACCATCTTCAAATACGTCTGTCGTTACTTTTTCATTTGCATGATAACCAAATTGCCAATAGGCATCATCAGTTGAAATACCGCTCATTTCTTGCTCCTTTATCCGCCTAGTAAAGGACTCTAACAAATAATTTTGCAAAAAATATGCAGCAATGTGTGTATGCAATCAGATTTGACGCCAAGTAAAAAATTTAAACCCGATTTATAAAAATGGCGCACTCACAAGGCCTTGTTATCTTTAAACGGTTTTTGTAGCGCATTGTTTGCTACTACTTTCATCTGACCCAATATATAAAATTTTACGTCTTCCTCTACAAACTTGTGTTTTGTAACCATGAGACGCTAAGCACTGTGGAGGAGATATGTTAATTAACGATTTTATAAAGCAGCTTGCTACTGAGCTAAACATTGGTATTAGCCAAAGTGAACAAGGATTTGCGAGCGTGAGTCTGGACGACATTTTGGTCGATATTCAAAGCTTCAAAGATACACTAGTATTTTATAGCTATATCGATCACTTCAGTGAACAAGCTTACGAACAAGAACAACAGCTAAAGCAAGCAATGAGTTGGACTTACGGCTGGCAAAAAAGCGAGTCAAGCATCGCACAATTATCAGAACGTTTTGCCATACAAACAACTCAACCGCTATCTCTTTCTTTTGAGCAGTTACTTGAATTGTTAAACAGCCATTGTCAATTAGTGGCGCAAATTCAACAACTCGAACTTCAACCAATTCAACACAGCCAACAGCATGCGTATATTTTACCTTAGATTATTGTTTATCAGCTTTGTTCTGCTGCCATTTGGTGTGCTGAGTAAGGCCGCTCTTACAAAACAGCCTTTTGAATATTATGGTGAAGGCGACTTACTGAGAAAAGTACTGACCGCACTTGCTTCAAACGCCGATATTAGTGTCAATGTCTCGTCTACTATTGATGAAAAGTTTAATGGCCATTTACGTTACGCTTCAAGCCTTAAAGCCTTGGATTACTTGGCCAGTGCATACGATTTAATTTGGTATTTTGATGGTGCAACACTGCATATTAACCGCAGTGCTGAAAGGCAAAGTCAAATGATCCGCTTAGAGTTACTCACGACCAATCAACTCAAGCAAACAATGCAAGATCTCAAGCTGTGGGACCCGCGCTTCGAATGGCGCACTATTCAACATACCAATATGATTATGGTATCTGGTCCACCGCGCTATATCGAGCTGATCAATCAAACAGTAACTTTATTGCAGGACAGTTCAGATTCCGGCTTTGTCGACCCACTCGTGATCCGCATTTTCAAACTTAATCATGCCAGCGCCATCGATAGAAAATTTGAAGTGCGCGGTGAAGGTGTAACAATTCCCGGAATCGCAACGCTATTAGCTAATATGATTAATGGCGAAAGTCGTGGCCAAAACGGTAATGTACAAATGCAAGACGTCGATGGCACATCAAGCGAACAATCAGCAACCAGCAATGCCCATACCCAAGTAAGTATACAAGCCGACGCCAGTTTGAATGCGGTAATCATTCAAGATTATCGTTCACGTATCGATATGTATGCGCAACTTATTGAGCAACTGGACACACCGCGCGAACAACTTGAAATTAGTTTAGTGATCATCGATTTAACTATGAACTCATTATCAGAAATTGGCATTGATTGGGCGACTAAGCAAATTAAAATCGGCGAAGGGTTAGTTGACTTAATCTTGCCAGGTGCCGGGACAGGCGATGCTGAAACACTGACGACAACGAATGCTGATTTTCTAGCAACAGTGAGCTTACTCGAAACACAAGGCCGAGCACGTGTAACCTCGCGCCCAGCCATTGTCACTGAAAATGGCCTGCAAGCATTGCTTGATAATAATGAATCGTTTTTTGTCCGTGTTGAGGGGGAACGAGTTGCAGAGCTTGAAGAAATCACTTATGGCACCTTGTTACAGGTAACACCGCGTATTATTCAAACCGCCGTACCACGGCAAATTTACCTTGATGTTAATATTCAAGACGGTGCGCGTATTGATGATGGCGGCCCTGATTCACTGCCGTCAATCAAGAACACCCAAATTACAACACGCGCTCAAGTACCTGAAGGGGCAAGCTTATTAATAGGAGGTTATTCACGGGAGTCGAATAGTTCAGGTGTCGGTAAAGTGCCTGGTGTTGGTGATATTCCGATGCTCGGAAAACTTTTTCAAAACAATACCAGTAATTCGCAACAAATGGTGCGTTTATTTATGATAAGTCCGAAAGTGATGGAAACGCATACCATTCCGGATGGTACCCATGAAATTGATTATGAGTTACTACCCGAAAACAAACGCATTAAACAACTAATGCGCTTGAGCAACAGTAATGGCCATATCTTTAGTCTGGTTAACCGTTTGCCTTGTGAGTCTGCAATTGAAGCACGTGTACGTCGTAATCACTATCAAAATAAACATTACGGTACGGCTATTCGCAGTTGCCGTGACCTTGATGGCTACCAAGGTTATCAAGTAACCCTTAATAACTGCCCGTCAACTGCAACTGAACCGGAGTGTGCGCTGTGAAAGAATGGAAGTTACTAATTCTCAACACCGCATACAAGGGTGCTGAAATCAACTTTTCGCATTCTCAGCGTTTGGGTAGTGATGAAGACAGCATGGATTTAGTGCTTAACGACGCTGATATTCCCCCGCATTTACTGAGCCTAAACTGCCAAGATGACGCTGTGTATTGTGAGCCTTTTGCACAAACTATTGGCGTAAAGGTGCAAGGTGTACTCCATGACAATACGCTTGCATTACCCACACTGACCCCAATCAACGTGGGGGAATTATGGTTTATGATTTGCGAAGTTAACGAGCCTTGGCCGAAAAAATTACCGATATTTGATAAACCTTCGGTAAATCAGAATAAATCTGAACAGCCCGTCAAGATGAATAAAACCTACAAGCACCTGTCAAATGTGATTTGGCTTGCGGTACTTGGCACCATTACAGCTGCAGTATTGCTTTTTTTAGATATAAAAGCAGAAAGTGGTCAAGCAGTTGATTCTGAAAAACTTAATTTATCGATTGCCAAAGATCTGCTTCAAACAGACAGTCGGCCTCACCTAATAATCGATTGGGATGAAGTCGATCAGAAAATCAGCCTCTCAGGTTATGTTGACAGCAAACTTGAGCGTAAAAAACTATTGAAACAAGCTGAGAAACTTAACATTCGCTTTACCAGTGATATTCGTACCATGGAAGAGATTAAGTTTGCTGCACGGTTTATTTTGAAAAACCTTGAACTTGATGCCATTGAAATGCGTTCAGGTGAGCTTGCTGGCAGCCTTGTATTTGTTACTGACTCAAATAATTTAAATGCATGGAGTCGCGCCGAGCAGGTATTGCAGCGCGACATACCGGGGTTAACAGCGTTTGATCTTGAGATTCTTGAAGACAAACCCGCCCTTGAACAGCTAAATGAATTGCTAGTTAACTCCAGCTTTAATGACAAGATTATTGTTGAAGATCGCGGTGATATCATCGAACTTGTAGGTCAACTAAATGGCTCTCAAATGCGTGAATTTGATCAGTTAAAAAAACAATTTGCTACCAAATTTGGCAATAACCCGCGCTTAATTCTATCTGCGCCAATTATCAAACAAGACGATAGCCCAAACTTAAGCTTACGATTTCGTACCGTTAATCTTGGAAAAGTCCCTTACATTGTGCTTGATAACGGCGAACGCTATTTTGAAGGTGCCCGTTTACCTAATGGTGCACGTTTAAAGTCCATTAGCAGTGAAGGGGTTTTTCTTGAGTCCGGAAACAAAAGTTACATGATTAATTTTAGTCGCACTATTTAAAGGTAAGCACGCATGACAGTTATAGATAAAATTACAAACCAAGAACAGAATACGTTACTTCAGAATCACCTAGAGCAGCTTAAAAGCGGTTTCAACAATGATCTCAATAACGGTTTAGCACCACAGCAATATAAGGAAACCCAAGCTTGGATTAAGGCGATTGATGCTGCCATTAAAATAATCAAAAGTCCAAAATTACAAGTTTTAAACCCTTAGGCTAAACCACCTAAAAGGGAAACAAAATACACTTATAAGCACTATCTAATTTAGGAGAAAAACAATGGCAATAACTTGGTCAGCAATCGAACATAAAGTCTATGACACAGACAAAGGTAATTTAAAAACGGTGTCAACGGAATTACAAGAAGTTGCAGATGCCACCGCAGGTACGCTTGATTCAGCATTAGCTGACTTAAAAAACGATCCAAATAACCCTGCTATGTTAGCTAACTTTCAGGCCTCTGTGAATGAATACTCGGTTGTTATGAGCCTTGTAGCTACAGTACAAAAATCAATTAAAGATGCCATGTCAACCATAGTACAGAAGATGGGCTAATGAATATTCAAGATATCAAGCTATTGGCAGATATCGGTGTGTTAGGCTCAAACTCGGGCCTAACGCGTGAAGCCGAACATATATTTGCAGCATTACGATTATCGAAATCGGGAGAACAAGTAGCAGTCACCACCACCGCATTAAATTTATTTAATCGAGGACAATTTCCTGAGGCAGCAAAAACGCTTTCTAAATGGTGTGAGAATAAAACCCCTGCGATTCCACATGCCTTATTGGCCATGGTGTATTGGACATGGGGATTTAATGTAAATGCTGAAGCCTATGCACGAGATGTGTTATCACAAGCACTTGAACCAGAAGCACATGCACTTGCTAAAGAAGTGCTCGATGGTATGGGAGTTACTTATTAATGGACGCTATTAACCAAATCACCGCTGTTTCAATGGATGCATTACAGGGACAGCAAGATTATACGTTACCTACTGCGCCTTCTATGGCTGAGATGGAAGGCTTAAGTGCACAATTTTTAGATGCCCTTGGCGAAATGAAAGCTGAAGTGTCATCCCGTGCTGACAGCGTTGAGCTGAGTTTAAGTAACTTAACTGATTTATCGCCTCAAAAGCTACTCCAGGTACAAATGGAACTGATGCAAGTGACATTACAGCAAGAGTTGATAAGTAAAGGCGTTACCAAAACAACACAAAATGTTGAAGCATTAATCAAGGCGCAGTAATTAATGAATAGGTTTATATCAGTGCTACTTGCTTGCCTTTTACTAACAGGGTGTAAAGTCGACCTTTACTCAGGCCTTGATGAAAAGCAGGGAAACGAGATGCTTGCATTATTGTTAGTTGAAGGCGTAGATGCGGAAAAGATTGCCGACAAAAAAGGCACAGTTAAGCTGCGTGTTGATAAAAACCAATTATCGAACGCCATTGAAATCCTCTCTCGTAACTCTTATCCGCGCGATAAATTTGCCACATTAAGTGATGTCTTTCCTGAAGGTGGACTGATTTCGACGCCTACTGAGGAGTCAGCGCGATATAATTATGCGGTGTCGCAAGACTTAGCAGCCACGGTATCCAATATTGATGGTGTGTTAACCGCGCGCGTTCATTTGGTATTACCAGAACAAGATGGCAATAAAAAAGCCAAATCAGACGCCAATCTGGCCAAAGCCTCAGTATTTATTAAGCATTCCAGCAATATCAGCCTGGATGCCTATATTCCACAGATTAAACAAATGGTTGCTAATTCGGTAGGCGGATTAAAGTACGAAAATATCGCGGTTATATTGTTCCCGAGTGTTGCAACCTTTAACCCCATAGCAAAAACCAGTACCGATGTAAGTCTTGGTATCATTCAACAGTTCAAAGATTTAGGTCCTTGGCTAATTGCCGCAGCCGTACTGTTAATTATTGGCTTACGCTTTGAAAAACTCAGTGGCACTGCGAAAGAAATCTACGAACGACAGCAGCGAAATGGTTAATCAAAAACATCACTTTGCCGCACTGCTTGAAAGTCAGCATGCCGACGCGATTATCGCTAAACTGTATCAACCATTGCGCTGGTTGCACCCAAAATGGATTGAAAAGGTGATCCCTGCTGACTTTCCCATTGACCATCACTGTATTAAAACCAATCAATTTATCGCGGAACAATTAAGCATTCCCGCAAAATTTGATACTGAGCTCAGCTCGCCGTTGTCGAAATTTTTATTGCTTGAACGCGAATTAGTCACACAAGTAATTGGTGTGTTGGGGCTGTCATGTTTTCAACAAGCATTAAAAAAGCTGATAAGCAAACAGATTAAACACGCCATTGATCAACAAATTGGCTGTAACGCATGCCAAATAGTGATGCAAAAAATCCCTTTTATGTTAAGTGACTTTCCAAAAGCATTGCTGGTTGAAGATATCACGTTAAATTCAGCAAGCAACTTACCCAATTTCATTGAGAAGGGATTGTCAGTGTTTAAGCAAATTTGTGAAGACGACAGTCATTTTCATTTGCTGTGTTTTATTTTATCACCCGAATTTACAAGTAACGAAAAGCAAAGCGCGCTGTGTGAAGAAACTTGCCGTAAAACCACCTTGCTCATTCGTAAATTAGCCATTGAGATAGACCCACTATGTTCAAATTTACTGAAATAAAAGCGGATAAGCTGCAATTAGTCAGTGGCGCTAAAGTGCTAAAAGCCGTTGATTATAATCATTACTTAGGCTCACAAGATGTTGTCGAAGCTGCTCAGAAAAAAGCCAATGATATTATTGCAAATGCAAAACGTGAATATGAAAACCAACAGGCGCTAGGCTTTGCACACGGTATGGAACAAGCAAAGCAGCAACAAGCTAAGTTACTTTTACAAACAGTGGAGCAATGCCATCACTACTTTGTTTCTCAAACACCACGAATTGCAGAGCTGATTATGGCGGGCGTATCACAGCTTGTCAGTGAATTTGATGATACTGAGCTCACCCTTGAAATGGCCAAAAAAGCATTAAGTACAGTGACCAATCAGCGCAAAGTTACGTTACGTGTAAACCCAAACTTAGTCGACTCTGTAAAAGAAAAGCTTTCAATCCTTTTGAAACAATTCCCTGAAACAAGCTATGTTGACGTTGTTGCAGATCAGCGAGTAGATGCTGGGGGCTGTTTACTAGAAACCCAAGTAGGCGTGATTGATGCGACTATTGAAAACCAAATTGCTGCAATTGAATCTCTGCTTTTAAGCGAAGATCACGTATAATTTGCCAATCTAACGGATATATTTAACACCTATGCTCAAACAAACAATTCTATTAATTGAGGATGACGAAGATCTCGGCGAAATTTTAATTCGTTTTATCGAGGCGTCTGGCTATCAAACAAAGTGGCTTAAAACCGGTGATACTGTCATGGATTATGTTAATAACAACATGCCAGATCTCATTTTAATGGATGTGATGTTACCCGGTGTCGATGGCGTGACCCTCACCAATCAAATTCGCCAATTTAGTGATGTGCCAATTATAATGGTGACCGCTAAAACTGACGAGATCAGCCGTTTAATAGGTTTACAAACTGGTGTAGATGACTATGTTTGTAAGCCCTATTCTGGCCCAGAGCTGGTACTCAGAATTAAAGCAATATTGCGCAGGGTGACTACAAACCCCTCACCTACAGCAGTTGAAACCCCGGTTTCTGCCACAAGTACTCAAAGCTTGCAGCTTGATGAGGCACAGCTAAAAATCAGTTTCGGTGAACAACAGCAAAAGCTCACATTTGTTGAGTACAGCTTATTAAACTTACTAATATCGCACCCTAACCGGATTTATAATCGCGAACAAATCATTGAGCTAGTATATGATTCTTATCGCGAAATCAGTGACCGTACGGTCGATAGCCATATTCGTAATGTGCGAAAAAAGTTATCTTTACTTGGGCTGGATTACGAAGCTATTGAATCAGTATATGGTGTAGGTTATCGCTATATTGAACCGGCAAAATAACCATGAAGTTAGTTAGAGCGATTGCCCTTTATTGTTTATGCTTGGCTTGGCTCTCAACAGCCAGTGCCTCCAGCTTGTTGGCACAAATTGAACAGGTAGAACAAACCGATCAAAATGCCATCGAGCAACTTGTCACTTTGCAAACACAAGCTCAACAGCAAAACGACATTGCTGCATTTATTTCAGCTACAGAAGCAATATTGTCAAAGCAACTAAAAACGGCTCAATATAGCGAGTTTGAGCAACAAGTGGGACTTATTCAACAACATGATTTTTGGCAATCTAGCCCTGAACTAAAAATTGTTGTGCAAAGTGCCCTTGCTGATAAAGCCTTTCGCCAAGGTGATACCCAACAAGCCAGTGATTTACAAGCCAAAGTAATTGCACTTGCCGAACAATATCAAGTGCGT
This sequence comes from Pseudoalteromonas piratica, assembly GCF_000788395.1. Lineage (NCBI taxonomy): Bacteria > Pseudomonadati > Pseudomonadota > Gammaproteobacteria > Alteromonadales > Pseudoalteromonadaceae > Pseudoalteromonas > Pseudoalteromonas piratica. The sequence continues at coordinate 630,460 of NZ_CP009889.1, read as the reverse complement.
GTACGCCTTAGTGAAGTGTATACCAAGCAAGGTATTTATTTTCGTAATTTGGGCTCGTTCGACAAAGCGAAAGAGGCATACAACACAGCGCTCACTTTTGCACAAGAAACAGGTAATGAACTTCAAGAAGCTCGCCTACTGGTAAACTTAGGCGTTATTTTAGAATCAACAAACCAATTCAATCCAGCCCTTAAAAATTATAAAGATGCGTTAGAAATCATTGAAAAAAACCCAGATGATGATTTACTTGCCAGTTGCCTATTTAATATTGCTGCAACTTATGAACGATTAGGCGATCTAGACCAAGCACTGGAATTTGCTCTAAGAGTCTTGAAATTAGATGAAAAGCTGGGCGATCTAAAAAATCAATTTTACTCTGCGGATAAAGTTGCAAGCCTTTATTCTCAGGTTGGAAAAACACCTTTATCACTCGTTTACATTGATAAGTCCATTGCGATTGCAGAACGCAGTCAAAATAAACAAATGTTAGCAACCGCGTTTCTCAAAAAAGCTAAAATTTATGAAGCGGCAAATCAAACTGAGCGGGCCATCGCTGTTGCAAACCAATCGGCAAAGATAGTGCTTGAAAGCGGCAATGCAATGAATGTGAATCCAATACTCTTATCACTTTCACGCATATATTTGAGGGCAAAGCAGTACCAAATGGCAATCGATACGCTCGATGCAATTCCAGAGAAAAATATTTCGGTGGTTTATAATCGTATTCGTCATGATATTTTGTCTAAAGCACATTTTGAACTGGGAAATTATGCTCGTGCCTATCAGCACAAAGTTGCGCATGCAGATGCAAATAAAGCAGAGTACGAGCAAAAAATGCAAGCATATCGTGATCAAATGGATTCAGAGCTTGCAAAATTCTCAGAACAATTAAATGTAAAAGAGTTAGAACTGGAAAATCAAAAACAGCAAAGTGACCTCGAAGTAATGCAATATCGTCAATACTTCGGTATTACAGTTTCGTTGATTGTATTCTTATTGCTTAGCCTCTTAATATATTCGCAAATTAAGAAAAAACAGATGGCGCAAGCGCAAACGCGACTAAAAGAAGCCGCCATTGATCACAAAAACCAAATGCTTTCGGATATTTGTCACGAATTGCGCACGCCATTTAGTGTATTAAAATTACAAATTGAAGCACTGCAATATAACTTAGAGCCCGACACCGAACTTGCTCATAATCGCTTAAAAGCCAAAATTGAACAGTTAAGCCATCTTGTTACTGATATTGACCAGCTGTCACAAGCTGACTCTATGGTGTTAACACTTAACACGTTGAAGATAAAAGCGACAAATTTGCTTGATTCTATAGTAAATGACAATCGTGTACTGGTTAAAAAAGTTGGCCTCGACCTGAAACTTGATATTGAACTTGATGACGAAGTTGAAATTGATATTGATGTCACACGCATTCAACAAGTGTTTCATAATCTGTTTAGTAATTCTATTCGCTATACAAATGTACCTGGTTTTATTCGGCTCAAAGCCAGAAACGATCAAAATAGCTTGTTTATTCAAATTGATGACACAGCGCCAGGTGTATCACTTGAGGACATAGAACTCCTCTTTGACCGCTTATATCGTGTTGAGAAATCACGTAGCCGTGCCACAGGTGGCTTAGGTTTAGGCTTATCAATATGCAAAAGCCTGGTCGAGTTACACAATGGTAATATTGTTGCTAAACAAGGCAAAAATGGCGGGCTTTGCATGCAAGTTACGCTACCGTTAAATTAAACCTAACTTGCCACAACCCACCTTTTAAGTTGTGGCAAATTTTTATAATCCTTCGTCTTCCCTAACACTTATTTTGTCAGTTCGCTCGCGTTTCAACTAGCACAATAACGATAAAAGTGAGTGAATAACGTTCATTTTTCCATTGACATTAACCTTAGCTGAATTAGAATAACGCCATTCGAATATCATTCGAATGGCGTTACCAAAGAAAATAAGCAAGAGGTTTAGCAATGGCACCAGCACCAAAATATAGCCTGCAAGAACAGGAAACAATGATTTTAAATGCCGCAGAACAGTGTATTAACGAGTCATCGGTTACCGATTTCACTATGGCTAAGGTCGCCCGTTTGGCAGGTCTTTCAATGGGATCTGTTTATAAATTTGTGCAAAGTAAAGAAGATATTGTGCTGGCCCTTGCCTATCAATCATTTGATCACGTATCAAAAGTATTCCAACGTGTACTTAGCTTGCCTTTGTCTACGCCAGAAAAAATGCTCGCGGTTTGTTTAATATCCCCTAAAGCGATGCAACGTTTTGAGTTCGATTACGAGCTGCAATCTTATTCAACCAATAAAGCAGTTATTCAACGCGCCTCTAGTCGCTGGACAGAAAAAATGATCGACGCCTGTAACTGCTGTGAGCAAGGCTTCAAATTAGCCCTGTCTGATGGCATCAATGCAGGCGAATTGCAAAATGTGCCTAACCTAAGCGAGGTTATTGAAGAAATACTCATTAGTGGCTGGGCGATTACTGTTGGCTTTGAACAAGTACAACGAGTTAAACAAACACAAGAAATTGTCGAAGGCACTGATTCATTGCTTGAGCCATTACCGCTTAATCATCCTATTATTAGAAGCACAGTGCGTTTGCTTAATAGTTATCCATGGAAGAAACCCATCGATGATGACTCACTTATCACCATCGAAAACGAATTAAAGAAATTAACATTGCGTTAATGCAATACAAACGGAGAAAGTATGAAAATTAAACGCTGGCTCGCAGCCATTATCCTTATACTTGTTGTTGTCTCAGGACTAGGCTTTGCTAAGTTTAGTCAGATTCAAGCAATGATAGCTTTTGCAGAATCCTTTCCCGAACCTTCGGCAAGTGTGAAAAGTACTTATGCGCAAGCGGTTGATCATATCAAAACTGTAAAAGTTGTCGGTCAGCTACAAGCGCCAAGTGTGTTAACTATTAGCAACGAATATGCCGGTACCATCACGCAAATTGGATTCAAACCCGGTGATGTTGTTGAAAAAGATCAGTTATTGATAAAACTCGATACCAGTATTGAGCAGGCAAATCTGAGTGCTGCCAAGGCCCGCCTTAAGCTTGCTGAGTCAACGCTTGTGCGTGTTGAAAAATTATTAGCGCAAAAACGTATTAGCCAAGACGAAGTTGATAAAGCTGATGCGAATGTCAGTGTTGCAAACGCGGAAGTCGCAAACTTATCGTCAATCATCAATAAAAAAACCATTAAAGCCCCGTTTGCAGGCCGCATTGGTTTAAATCAATATCAAGTGGGTCAACTACTTGATGCTAACAGTCAGATTGCAACCTTGGTAGGCTTAGACAACAAAATTTGGGTTGATTTTTCAGTGCCACAGACATTGCCGCGTTTAAATATTGGTGATTCTGTTGAAATTTCACTGATAAAACAAACAAACCACTCGGAAACACTGAGTGCCCAAATCATTGCGATTGCACCAAATATCGATATTAACTCACGCCAACAGAGTTACCGTGCTGAATTAAACAATACCAATAATCATTTAAATCACAATCAAATCGTCAGTGTATTTGTGCCAATTGAAGTCCTCAGCGCAGTATCGGTTCCGACCAATGCAGTAACGCGTAATCACTTTGGTGATTTTGTTTATAAGCTTGAAAAAGATGAGCAACAAAATTGGCGCGCTAAACCCATTAAAGTTGTGCTAGGTGATAAAAGTGAAGATCAACAATTAATTTTAAGTGGTTTAAATGCAGGTGAATTTATTGCAAGTGAAGGTGCTTTTAAGTTGAAAGAAAATCTACTGGTGTACACAACAGAAACGGCACAAGATAGCGCAAACACTGGAGGTTTGTAATGAGTGCATTACACGAAAACAAACCATCCTTTATGGATATATTCGTTAACCGACCGGTGCTTGCAATTGTGCTTTCTGTACTCATTGTATTAGCCGGCATTAACGCAGCGCAAAAAATCTCGGTGCAACAATACCCTAAAATTGAAAGTGCATCGCTTGTCATCAACACCGTATACACCGGTGCTTCAGCAGATGTTGTTAAAGGGTATGTTACAGAGCCAATAGAACGGGTCACCTCTACAGTACCAGGGGTGGATTACGTTGATTCCATTACAACCGCAGGCCTCAGTAAAGTAACTGCTTGGCTTGAGCTTAATCATAACACCACGGATGCACTAGCTGAGCTTACCACTAAACTGAATCAAATTAAGTTTGAGTTACCCACTGGCGCGGAAGATCCATCAATTCAAATTGTCCGTGCTGATAGTCCGTATGCTGTTTTTTACCTGGACGTACAATCACAAGACCTGCCACGAAGTGAAGTCAGTGATTATTTAACCCGTAATATTGTGCCACAAATGAGCGATATTCCTGGGGTTCAAAAAGTAACGCTTGAAGGTGGCCGCGACCCTGCAATGCGAATTTGGTTAGATACTGACAAACTAGCAGTTTATAACGTAAGTGCCGTAGATGTATTTCAAGCGCTGCAGGCAAACAATACGATTGCAACCTTAGGTTACAGCGAAAATAATCGCCAACGCATTGACTTAATGGCCAATACATCATTGAAAAGCGTGGCAGACTTTGAAAATTTAGTAATCAAAGAAAGTGAAGGAATTCAACTACGTTTAGGCTCTGTCGCGAACATTGAAATTGGCGAAGCTGAGGGCATGGTAACGGCACGCTTAGATGATCATGATACGGTGTTTTTAGCTGTGTGGGCTTTGCCAGGTGCAAATGAAATTGTTATTGGCGATGCACTTTATACAAAACTCGATCAAATCAATGATGTACTTCCTAATGGTATGCACATTGAAATTGGTTATGACGGCACGCTCTATATGCGCGATTCTATCAAAGAGATTTTTACCACCCTTGGTGAAACAGTGTTACTTGTTGGCATTGTTGTGCTTGCCATGATGGGCTCTTTTAGAACGGCGATGGTGCCGCTTATCACTATTCCCATTTCAATATTAGGCGCAATTGCCGTTATTTATATGATGGGCTTTTCTTTAAACTTACTTACTATTTTAGCGATTGTATTATCGGTAGGCCTGGTTGTTGATGACGCGATTGTGGTTGTTGAAAACGTCGCCCGTCATATGCGAGAGGGCCGACCTCGTTGGCAAGCAGCTCTTATCAGTTCACGTCAGTTATTAGTGCCTGTTATTGCAATGACACTTACCTTAGCCGCAGTGTATGCACCGATTGGATTCTTAACCGGTTTAACTGGATTTTTGTTTCGTGAATTCGCGTTTACCTTGGCGATTGCAGTATTAATTTCAGGTGTTGTTGCAGTAACCCTATCACCAATTATGAGTGCGTGGGTCAATGCTGAAGGTGGCAAAGAAGGAAAGCTGACGAAAGTAGTAAACAGCTATTTCGATAAACTACAGAGCTTTTATTTAAATTCGCTCGAAACCTTATTTAGCTGGCGTCCTCAAATATTCATGGTTGCTATCATTTTCTCGATTTTGTCTGGCCCATTTTACTTATTGTCTCAAAAAGAACTGGCACCAACCGAAGACCAAAGCAGTATTCAGGTAGTTGTTGAGGCACCACCTGAATCATCGCAGGCCTATACGTCTAGCAAAATGAACGATACAGCCGAAGTAATGAATGCCACAGAGGGCGGTAAGTTTACCTGGCAAATTATTACTGCCGCAGCGGGGTTTGGTGGTGTTGAACTAGCCCCCTATGAAGAACGTGAAAACTCAGTACACAACTTGCTGTTTGACCTTTACGGTAGACTCGGCAGTGTCACGGGGTTAAGCCTGTTCCCTATTCTGCCAGCATCCTTGCCTACAGCAGGACAGTTTGATGTAGAAGTTGTATTACGTGCCAATGATAAGCCTGAAGTGATGAAAGAATACGCTGATAAAATCATCGCCAAAGCCAATGAAAGTGGTAGCTTCTTATTTGTAAACACAGATTTAAAAATTGATTTGCCTCAGGCTGAACTTGAAATTGACCGAGAGTTAATCGCAGATTTAGGCCTTAACCTGCAGTCCGTGAATGATCAACTGAGTATTTTAATGTCGAACAACTTTGTGAATTACTTCAACAAAGATGGTAAAGCGTATCGTGTTATTCCAATTGTTGGCGATAACGAACGTTATAATCCTGAAAATATACTCGATATGAAAATCCGTACAGGCAGTGGCGAACTGATCCCTGTGTCTTCATTTGCTAGCTTGCGAACGTTTACAAGCCCGCGTGTATTGGGGTCATTTAACCAGCAAAGCTCATTTAGAATTTTAGCTGGGGTATTACCACACATTACCAAAGAGCAGGGATTAAGTACTATTGAGCAAATTGCAGCTGAGGTTTTACCTAAGCATTATTCCATTGATTATGCGGGTGAATCACGTCAACTGCGCAAAGAAGGTAATACCATGGTTGGGGTACTGTTAGTATCAATGATAGTGGTTTACTTCTTACTAACAATTCAATTTAATAGTTTCCGCGATCCGCTTGTGGTGCTTTTAGGCTGTGCACCATTGGCACTAGCTGGTGCCTTAATGTTGCCATTTTTATCGCTGACAACAGTGAATATCTACAGCCAAATAGGACTTATTACCTTAATTGGCCTCATTGCTAAAAACGGCATTCTTATTGTTGAATTTGCAAATCACTTACAGCTTGAAGGTAAATCTAAACTGGATGCGGTTAAAGGTGCGGCTGCAACCCGTTTACGCCCGATATTGATGACAACAGGTGCGACTGTTTTAGGCCACTTCCCGCTTGTTTTAGTTACGGGTGCTGGCGCCGAAGCGCGAAATAGCATTGGTATTATTTTAGTGGCAGGCATGCTGATTGGTACTTTCTTCACTTTAATAGTGTTGCCGTTACTTTATGAAAAGTTGGCAAAAGACCATCGTGGTGAAATGGAATCAGAAGAAGCATTAACGCACACGCAATTTCAAACTAACCTTTAATTTATCTGCCAGTCAGTAACCCTGACTGGCATTTTTAGCTAATACCAAATCTGTTACCGATAAATGAAATGGTAACAAGGCGGAATTTTTCTTATGTAGTTGCTCAACATTGATAAATTCTAACGCTGCTAGCAAAATATTTAGTTCGCTTGGATGATCAGCTACTTAAGTGAATTGCTATTCCATCACGATTCAAGAAATAACTTTTCAACTTCACCAACAAACCAGTTAATTGCTGCATTATTTGATTTCGATAAATGCCAATACAATTGTAAATGGTAGTTTGGAATATGAATTGGTGGCTTAAGCACTTGTAATTGCAACTTATCAGCTACTAAGCTTGCTATGCGTTTAGGCATGGTGAGTACATATTCGCTGTTGGGTAATAGATAGGGTGCAACCAACACACTTGCTTGCTGACAACCAATTTCACGAGTCAAGTCTAAGCTAGCTAGTGCATGGTCAACCACACCAGTATTTTCACCCCAAGGCGCAATCAAAATATGCTTATGTGCTAAAAACTGTTCCAGCGTAATTTGATGCTGAACTTTTGTATTATGTTTACACGCTAACGTTACATACTCATCACTTAACCAAGTTAAGTGCCTAACGCCTTCCATTGCACTATCTTGATGTTGAAAACCAAGTACAAAATCCAAATCACCGTGAGATAATTGTTGTTTAACAGGCAATGGACTTGCAGGTAGGACTTGTAATCTTACCTTAGGTGCAACGGTTGCTAAGTGCTTTGTTAATTTAGGTAGTAAACAAAATTCTGAAAAGTCAGTTGCAGCAATACGAAACGTTTTTTCGCTGGTTGACGGTTCAAATGGCGTAACACTGCTGAGACCTTGTTCAATAAGCGGTAGCGCTTTCTCAGTATAGAGGGCTAATAAATGCGCGCGCTCAGTGGGCTTCATATAATTGTTTTCACGAATAAAAAGCGGGTCGTTCAGACTTTTTCTTAAACGTGCTAAAGCGTGACTAAATGCAGACTGACTGATACACATTTCATCTGCGGCTTGGCTAACCGAGCCCGTTATGTAAAGTTTATGAAATAAAGTAAGTAAATTAAGATCAAACTGTTTTATATCCATAAGATATGATCAAATTTCATATATTTATGATTATTATGCACTGGCTTCATTAATGAGTTAATCATAAACTAGCAAAAACTTTTAAACGATGAGGTTTCAATGAGCTTAACAATTCGCCCAGCAACCCTAAACGACATTGATACTATTTTGTATTTTATTAAAGAACTCGCAATATATGAGAAGGCTGAGCACGAAGTACTCGCAACGCCTGAAACAATAAAACAATCTATGTTTGCTGAGCACTCGGGAGTTTATGGTTTAATCTGTGAATTAGACGGCCAAGCTATTGGTTTTTCAGTATTCTTTTACAACTATTCGACTTGGCTTGCCAAACCTGGTCTTTATCTGGAAGATTTATATGTATCACCAGAACACCGCGGAAAAGGTGCAGGCATCGCGCTGTTACAACATTTAGCTCAAATAGCTGTTGAAAAAGGCTGTGGCCGCTTTGAATGGAGTTGCTTAGATTGGAATACACCTTCACGTGAGTTTTATGAGTCATTGGGGGCTGAGCCACAACATGAATGGATTGGTTATCGTATGAGTGGTGACACCCTTTTAAAATTTGCTGAAAACGGCAAAGCATAGCCAAATTAAGTAGGTGATAAATTGCTATCACCTACTTTCTACTGACTATTTTGTTATGGCATAAAGATGTTCGTCAAAATACTGTCCTTTATGTTTAACAGACTGCTTTAAAATCCCTTCCAAAACAAAGCCCGCTTTTTCCATAACACGAATTGACGCATAATTTGCCTCTGTTACAGGGTTATAAATGCGAATAATCTCAGTGCTATTAAATACCTGCTTCACAAATAACATAACCGCGTCCGTTGCAATGCCCTGTTGCCAAAATTGCTTGCCTAACCAATATCCAATTTCGGCACAATGTGCATATTCACCTTCTTTTAAATACACACCAATGACGCCACAGATTACGCCTTTATGCTCTATTGCTTTAACTATTGCATTGTTATTGCTGCCTTTTGTAATAAACCAAATAGCATCATCAAGGGTGTAAGTTGTCGGAATATTACTGGATAAAAACTGTGTAACTGACACATCATTCAAATAATTGACCAATGCGTCTTTATCCTGCAAAGCAAGGTCTCTTAATTTAAGCAATTTAAACCTCTTTCAATTGAAGCCTTAACCAAATGGGATGTCATCATTGCTCTGAGTTCACTTTTTTCCTTTCCTTTTCTTTCACTGCAACTAGCCAGTAAGTTAAGCCTAATGCTAACACTAAACCTGCCGTGATCCAGATGTATTCAGGGGCTAATTTTGAAAAGTCCAATAAAATAACCTTACGAGCGATTGCCATTAACGTAGTGGCAATAACTAAATTGATATGAATTACGTCATCCCTTAGGTACATAACAATATTAATAAAAATTTCTATTGCAATAAGCACAGCCAAGAACGCGCTGAATACAGCCAAAATATCACTTAACGACAATAGAATGTAATAGCCACAATATTGACTCTACACCTTTATTTAGTTACTACAATAGGCTCAATTAAATTTATATCCACAACCGTATTGATATCCACTGCATTAACAAAATCACTATCATGACTGACAAGGATAAAGGCACCTTTATATTGTGATAAAGCGTTAGCAAGTTGGACTTTTGAATCTAAATCTAAGTGGTTATCGGGTTCATCAAGCAGCAAAAGTGCATTGCTTTTGGCATAGCTTGTACACAACATTGCCACCTTCATTCTCTCACCACCGCTCAAGTAGGATGTATTTGTAAATACTGTATCGCCTTTAAAACCAATTCCAGCAAGTAAGGTTCGTGCTTGTTGAAGACTCAAGCTATCTGAGATTGTCATTAATGCATCTAAACTCGAGCTGAAGTTATCTAGCCAACTGTAATGCTGATCGAGATAAGTAATTTCACAATTTTTATAGGTAACATTTGGTGAATCAGACCGTGACGCCCTAAGTGCATTTAATAATGTTGATTTGCCCGTGCCGTTGCTACCTTTTAACCAAATTCGACTCATCTGCTTTACTGTGAACGAAACACAAGGCCCGTTAACATATTTGCACTGCCAGTCTTTCACCGTTAGTAACGTATAATCTTTATTTAATTCTGATGAATTAAGATAAATATGCTGTGCCTTTGTAACACTTTGTTGATTCTCAAGATTGGACAGCGTTTCTTTAATGTTTTTCAATCGATTGTCTTGCATAGCAGCCAGTCTGCTTTTAGTTTTATCCGCAGCATTTTTTTTGGCGTCCAACAGCATTTTAGGTTGGCTGCCTTTGGCACGTATTTTCTTTCCTTTAGCAGCGCGCTGTGCTGCGCGTTCCAAGCTTTGTTGAACTACTTTTTGCACCTTTTTGTGTTCGGCTTTTTGATTCTCTATTTTTGTCGCTAAAGCAGCTTGTTGCTGTGCAAACACATCTTGAAACCGCTCATAATTCATCGCATAAGGTGTGATGGTGTGGTTATTAAAATGCAAGATGTGATCGGCACAATCGAGTAATGGTTGATCATGACTTGCGATTAGCACTATTCCCCTAAACGCTTTCACCCTATTGATTAGCCATCGCTTTGCCATAGCATCCAAATGATTAGAGGGCTCATCTAGCAGTAAAATTGACTGTTCATCAGTTAATAACACATGCAGCTTTAAGCGAGTTAATTGTCCACCACTTAAATCCACACACCTCATAAAGGGGTTTTGTGGTAACCCTAAATCTTTTAATAATTGATTAATTTCGTGAGGTAAATGCCATTGTTCTTGCAACAGTTCAAAATCAGATACCTTTGTTGAACCCGCTTCAATGCGAGCAAACGCTTTTAGCTGTTTATCAACGCCTAAATACTCTGCTACTGTGACCTTAGGGATAGCTAGCAGTTGTGAAAAAAATTGACACTTACCAGATACTTTTATGCTTTCACTGGTCAGTTCATGGTCGACTAATGCCCGTAAAAAAGTGGATTTACCCGTACCATTTCGACCCACTAACCCATAAATACCGGTTTTGAGCCTCAAATTAATATTATTAAATAACGTTTTGTTGCCTAGATGCTTGGTAAGATTTGAAATAATTATATGTGGCATAACTGCCTCCCTTTACAACAGTAAATGGGACAAGCGTTATGGCGCTATTAGCCGAAGATAATATGTTTAGAAAACATTGAAAATTGTATAGATAGAATATCGACGAAGTAACGCCCACTAATCCCGAAAATAAAAACATAATGTGTGTTTATCGGGAATTAGTTGTTCATGTTAGCGTCGACTCCATTAAGGTAAGTGTTACTACTTTGGCTTAAACTTGATTTAAAGACAAGTGTTAATTAGCTAAAAGATTTATCAGTCATTTGCTTCCACTTAGAATACCAGCGGATCACTTCTTTAATTGGTTTTGGCCGACAGATGAAAAAGCCCTGCAGTAAAATGCCTATTTCACTTTGTTTTAGGTATTCTAAATCTTCTATATCTTCAACCCCTTCAGCTACTAACTCAACTTTTTGCTCTTTAGTGACATCAATTAGGGATTTAACAATGACCTGTGAAAACTTATCATCCCGAATGCTTGAAATAAAACTGCGATCAATTTTAATTTCAGTAAAAGGCAATGTTCTAAGCTGATTTAGATTTGTGAAGCCGGTGCCAAAATCATCCAGTGCCACACCATAACCATTCATGCGTAAACGATTAAGCGTTTCTAGTTGTTCAGGTGTTCTTAGGGCGTATTCTTCTGTTACTTCAATAATAAACTGATTTGGTTGCAGCCCATTAACACATAAGATTGTCGCCATCTGTTGTGCACAAAAGTAATCTTGCATTTGTTTAGGTGATAAATTGATGGCGAGTTTAAAATCGTGTTCAAACAGCACTTTAAGTTCTGAGTAATGCCTCGCAGCCTTTTCAACCAATTGAAAAGTAATAATATTTTCAATACCCAACGAGACTGCCGTGGGTAAAAAATGCTGCGGCAAAATGGCATCAATATGGCCAGGTTTAACAATACGTGCCAGTATTTCTAAACTTTCGACTCGGTTGGTTAAACTATTAATTTTGGGTTGGTAATAAGGCTCTACTTGCTGGTTTTCAATGGCATCAATCAACTCTTGTTCAGACAAATACTGCAGCGCATGTTGCTTTACAACATTAAGCGTACTCAATCTATCTAGTACCATTTCAATTTGTTTAATACTTACCGGCTTAGAGAGATTGCCTATTAATCTAACATGGTGCGCTTTCGCTAAATCTGCCGCTAAAGCAATCACTCTCTCGTCCATTTCAGAAACAATTGCCACACCACCAGGATACCCTACTTCACCCAGTTTTCGAATAAATGCCATACCGTCAAATTCAGGCATATTTAAGTCTGTTAAAATACAATGAAACGCGTTGATATCTCGTTCAACAATCCCAAAAGCCAAGCGCGCAGAGGTGAAGGTTTCAACATTGGTGTAACCTAGACCATTGAGCATCGCTTTAAGCGTAAGCAGCATGGTTTTGCTGTCATCTACAACCGCAATCTTAACTAAATTCTTATGCATGTCGCGTTCCTTGCAATTAAAAACTTTGCGTTCTGGAGAACCCTATTAAATTTTAGTAACAAACTGAAATAATACAAAAAAGATTACATATCTATTTTGTACATTGGTTAATTTATGCGGTTTTAATAAGGTGTTAAAGAGTAATTAAAAAATTGTTTGATCTAGATAAATTTTTATTGCGTACAAATTCTCGCCACTTAAATATCAGAAGGATAGAACGGTGAGAAACTTATTAAAAATTACACTTATGGTGTCATCAATGCTCTTAGTAGCAGGCTGTAATGACGATGACAATAACGAAAAAGTCGAAGTGCCAATGATACCTGAACCAACAGCAACAACGGTTGTTGATGTTGCAGTAAGCAATGGCAGCTTTACTACCTTAGTTGCCGCGCTTCAAGCGACTGGCCTAGATGAAACATTGGCAAACGCTGATGGCAACTTCACGGTATTTGCCCCAACAGATGCCGCATTTGATTTATTACCCGAGGGCACATTAGAAGCATTACTAGCTGATACTGATACCTTATCCGACATCCTAACCTACCATGTAATCGGCAGCAAAGTTGATGCAGCAACAGCTATTTCAAGTGCAGGTTCAAAAGTTGAAATGGTTAATGGCGATTCTGTTGGTTTGTCGTTAAGTGGTGACAATCTACTTGTAAACACAGTGACCGTTACTGCTACCGACATTATGGCCGACAACGGCATAATTCACGTTATTGATGCTGTGCTAATGCCGCCAACAGACAAAGGCATGCCAACGACAAATATTGTTGAGACCGCTGTTGCAGCAGGTACGTTTAATACGCTTGTTGCTGCCTTACAAGCAACAAATTTAGATGCAGTGCTCGCTGATGAGTCGAAAATGTATACGGTATTTGCACCAACTGACGATGCTTTTGCAATGCTTGGTGAAGAAACCATTAATACGTTACTTGCTAATACCGACGTGTTAAGCAGTATTCTATTGCAACATGTTGTGATGGGTGAAGTTGACTCGGTTACTGCATTTACCCTAAACGGTATGGAAGCTGAAACAGTATCGGGCGCAAAATTACCGGTATCAATCAACTCAGAAACTGATTCACTGATGATCGGTGGTGCTAAAATTGTAACTAAAGACATTTACACGACTAACGGGATTATTCACGTAATTGATGCTGTTATTGTCGGTGACGTAACTGTGCCAGAGCCTGTTGGTAACATCGTTGAAGTAGCATCACAAGCTGGTTCATTTAACACACTACTGATTGCTGCCGCAGCCGCAGGGCTCGCAGATGTACTAGCTGATGAGTCAGCAACTTTCACCGTTTTCGCTCCAACGGATGCGGCTTTCGCACAAATCCCAGAAAGTACGTTAAACGCTTTACTTGCCGACACTGAAGCACTTAAAAATGTGTTACTTTATCATGTTATTGCTGATGCAAAAGTAATGTCTGATGGCGCAGTAGCTGTTGCGAATAGTGAAAATAATAAAGTGACTATGGCTAACACCCAAATGACTGCTTTATCACTTTCAGGATCTGATTTGTACATAAATGCGTCTAAAGTATCCGCTGCCAATGTTGAAGCAAGTAATGGCGTAATTCATGTGGTTGACCAAGTCATTTTACCACCATCAATGAAAGGCGAACCGACTCAGAACATCGTTGAGGTTGCCGTATCCAATCCTGACTTTTCAACCCTAGTGACCGCGCTACAAGCTGCAAATTTAGTCGATGCGCTAGCTGATGAAACTAAGTCTTACACGGTATTCGCACCAACTAATGCTGCGTTTGATAAAATCCCAGACGATGCGTTATCAGCATTACTTGCCGACAATACGGCTTTAACAAATGTGTTATTGCAACATGTTGTGGCTGCTGAGATAGATTCTGTTTCTGCGTATGCAGCAAATGGTAAAGCAGTAGACACTCTTGCAAACAATGATGTATCAGTGGATTTAATTAATTATACCGAATCAACTAATTCTGCGTCAGATGAAGTTGCTTATGATGCTGCAGGTCAAATGCTAGTCGGGGGTAATGGTTCTGCCAAAGCAGGTTACACACTATATGTGTTCGATAATGACCTTGGTCAAGCTAGCAGTACGTGTGTTGATGCATGTGCAGATGCATGGCCGCCAGTAATGGTTAATGATGAGATGGTTGATAATATTCAAGGTTTAAGCGTTATTACACGTGCTGATGGTACCAAGCAAGCCGCATTTATGGGTCGCCCTTTATACTTCTATGCTCAGGATATGGCACCTGGTGAAACAAAAGGTGATGCAGTTAACAATGTTTGGTGGAAAGTATCACTACCTCAAGTTGCTCTTCAAGTGCAAGGCGCAAACGTTGTGACAACCGATATTTACACTACAAATGGTGTAATTCATGTGATTGATACCGTAATCACTGAAACCCTAAATTAACACTCCCTTCGTGTTTAAGGGGCTGAAAAGCCCCTTTTTTATGCGTTTTTACACGCGTTTATTTTTCTCGATAAAGTCGATTGAAAGTCTTCACTCAGAAAGATATTTGCCGGCACAGGCTTGGCAAAGTAAAACCCTTGCAAGTTGTGACAACCTAATCGTTTTAATACGGTGACTTGCGTTAGCTCTTCAACACCTTCCGCAATACAGTAAGTGCCTAGATTTTTAGCAAGCACAGCAATAGTTTGAACAATTGCCTGATTCGTTTTACTGGAAAGCATTTGACGAATAAAACTCTGATCAATCTTGATTACATCAATTGGGAATTGATTGATATAAGTAAGCGATGAATAGCCAGTACCAAAATCATCTAAGTACAGTTTAAAACCTGCATCTTTTAAACGCTGCAACTGTTCAAGGGCATTGGCTGTATCATCAATCAAAATACCTTCGGTGATTTCTAGGCGAATTTGATTTGGCGAAACACCTGTGCTCGCCAAAATATCCAAAAAACTTTTTACAAGATTAGGTTGGCCAATATGTAATGCTGACAAATTAATTGATAAATAACGATTACTGTCAATTAACAACCAGTCTTTTAATTCTAGTGTTGCTTTTTCAAGAGCCAGTTCCGTGATCCTAACAATTTGCCCTATTTGCTCTGCAAGTGGAATAAACACTCCTGGAGAGATCATTTCCTCATTGTTAAACCAACGAAGTAGCAGTTCAACACCCACCGTTTTTTGAGACTGGGTATTAATAATCGGTTGATAAAAGTTAGTAAGTTTATTTTGTTTTACGGCATTCACTAAATCATTTTCAAGTAGCACGCGATTCCGTGCTTCTTTATTAAGTTGATCAGTATAAAAACGGTAACAGTTACGGCCACTATTTTTAGCGTGGATCATCGCAATATCTGCGTTTTGGATAAGCTCTTCGGTACTTTCCGCATCAAAGGGATAAAATGAAATACCAATAGACGAACTAATGTTAATGGTATTGCCATCAATGGTGTAAGGTTTTTCTAATTGTTTATTAAGCTCATTTGCATATTGGCTCACTTCTTCGGGCGACACAACATCTTCAAATAAAATAATAAACTCATCACCACTTTGACGGCCTACACTGTGCTGCTCTCCCACTACCTTTGTCATACGATTTGCCACTTGCACAAGCAATCTATCGCCGATGCTATGGCCAAGGGAATCATTCACTTGTTTAAAACGATCAAGGTCAATAAACAGCACCGCAACTACTTTATTTTTTGCATGTAAAACAGCTTGCTCGATACGATCGTTAATTAAACTTCGATTAGCCAACTGAGTTAAATGGTCAAAATTAGCCATTTGAGTAAGCTTTTGCTCAACCTGTTTTTGTTGGGTGAGATCCGTTACAACCACCACGTAGTTGGTAATGCTTTCATCACCAATGGTTGAAATTGATAGCAGTACATCAATGCGCTCATCATCAAATACCCAAACTTCTTCACGACGAAGGTGTTGTCCTGGTTTAAGTTTTGCTAACTGCTCACGGTACTCAGCTTGCTTATTTTCATCGAACAAAGCTAAAAGCGTTGCCTGATTAGCATCTTGCCCATTTTGTGAAAAACGTTTATTAAACGCTTCATTGGATGCAACAAGTTGAAATTGGCTATCGAGAATAATGAGCCACTCGTTCATTTTACGAAGGGCTTCACCGTATAATCGCGCTTCCATCGCTTTATTTTTTGTTTCGTTTATATTGGTATAAGTACCGGTATAAACAGGGCTGCCATCGCTATTATTTTCTTTTGAGCGTTTACCCATATCACGATACCAAACCCAGTCACCTGATTTCGCACGCATGCGATAACTCACATCCCAAAGTTTTGTTTTACCCGTGGAAAATAAGCGCCACTCCGCATCGAGGCGTTTTCTATCTTCAGGATGAATTAACATCATGTGGTCATGTAAACTGCTCTCAACCTCACTACCATAGCCCAAGTCAGAGGTTATGCGCTCTTGATACAAATGGTTGTTTTGCGTGTTGTATACCCAAACGCCACTATTACTGGCTTCAAGTGCTAATCTTGCACGTTCTTTTGCAGCCAAGGAATCATCGTGTAATTTTTGCAATATGTGCTGTTGTTTTACTCGTCTCGAATACACGCCAGCAAAACCAATCAACAAAATCAATAAATAGCCGCCAATCGCCCAAGGTGATGTCCAAGGATTGTGTTTAACAATAAATTGGTAACTTTCGGTTCGACCAGTTAAACCGGTTTTTAGCGAGTAAGCAGCAACTTTAAAGGTATATTTGCCGGGTAAGAGGCGCGTAAATTCAATATTATTCTTGGTATAGTTTTCATACAGAACAGGACTGGGTCCTTCAAGCTCTACTCGATATTTGATTTGTTTTTGATTGGCAAAATCAAAATTGGAAAAATGAAATTTTAATCCAAAATCATCATGCTCTAGAGTAAAGGTCTGCTTTGCCATATTAGCAATCGTAGTACGCTCTTCACGGGACTTTACTTCTAAGTCCAGTAGCTTTACAGGTTTATCTTTTCCGCTTTTCTCAAGATCGTTAGCATTGAACAGCACAATACCCGCAGGCGAAGTAAACGCGATGCGTCCATCTTTTAATTTATGCGGTGAATTATAAAGTTCATCACTAATTAAGCCTTGTTCATGGGTATATTCGTTTATCGTATCAAGTGATTTGTCGTATTTCATTAAACCACTTTGCGAACTAATCCAAATAGCATCGTTGCCACTTTGGGTGATACTAAAAAGTCTGTTGTCAGATAGCCCATCAGCAAAGGTAATTTCTTTATGCACTTGCAATTTTTCGTCTAGCGCTAAAATGCCATGGCCATTGTAAGCTATCCATATAATACCGTCAGCGTCACGTACCCAGTCAGATGCAAACTTAAAATCATGCACCTGATAGTTTTCGAGTTGATGGATTAAGTGATAAGTATCCTCTTGGTAGTTGTAGTGATAAATTTCGCCACCAACACTAAACAACACGCCTGAATCATCAATAAAACTTTTTTTAAACCCCACCGATAAATCGGTATCGAACTGTTTGTCCAAGTTTGACAATGACTTAATTTGATTTTTCTGCGTGTCGAGTAAAAAGTGTCCTTTGTGGCTAACAAAAATAAACTTTTCATTATCAATGGCATGAATACCATAAGGGAATAATTGACTGAACTCTTCGTTGACTTCTTGTGATAAATTTGAAGGCACAACCACTTCATTGACTGTATCAAATAGTGTTAGGCCTTGGGTGTGTAGTAGCCAAATTTTCCCGTCACCAGCGTCGAAAATATTTGAAATAAAATGGCTGCCCCATTTATTTTTGACATCATTCTCAGTGAAAAAGTGTGACGTGCTTTTACTTTCAGTATCCAGCTTTGTTAAACCGTTTTCTGTCGCAATCCACAATATACCCGGTTCAATTTCAATAAAATCGTTTACCGCAGAATTGGATAAGTCGACCCCTGATGCCTTACTAAAACTAGAAAATTTTTGTAAATCGGGGTGCCAGTAGTACACCCCTTTTGATTCTGATGCCAACCATAACAAACCACTATCATCTTGAAAGATGTGTTTTATCGCGTCATTACTTACCAAAGGATGACGCTTAGAAAACTGTGCTAATAAACTTAAGTCGAAGGTAATTGGATCAAAACGATATAAACCCTTTTCCGATCCAATATAAAAAGCGTTTGAGTTACGGACCACTCCCCAAATATTAAGGTCTGGAATTAACATACGAGGTTTAACAACCAATTCGTTTGGCTTAATAGCATATAACCCTTCAACCGTGCCCACCAATAGCCCTAATCGGTGATCCCAAGCAAGGTATTTAACATTATTATTATCTTGGGTATCTTTTAAAGAGGAAGGTTTATGACTGGTAAGCCCTGCACCGCCAGTTTCTATGTGATAAACATACAATCCTTTTGAGGTTCCAAAATAGATATAATCATCTTTATGAAATAAGGTGCGAATAAGATCAGCGCTATCACCGAGCGAAAACACAACGCT
This sequence comes from Pseudoalteromonas piratica, assembly GCF_000788395.1. Classification (NCBI taxonomy): domain Bacteria; kingdom Pseudomonadati; phylum Pseudomonadota; class Gammaproteobacteria; order Alteromonadales; family Pseudoalteromonadaceae; genus Pseudoalteromonas; species Pseudoalteromonas piratica. The sequence continues at coordinate 611,441 of NZ_CP009889.1, read as the reverse complement.
AAAGTTTCTGCTTTCTTTGTCATAAAGTACTAAATGCCTACCAATGGCAAGCCATAGTCGGTTTCCCTCTTCAAGAGCATCTTCAACGCTTAGCAGCTCATCTTTTGTTTCAATCAATTTGCCATCATAAAAGCGTGTTGCATCTAGGGTAATAGGATCTAAGAAATACGCTCCCGTATAATAAGTGCTAATAATCAGCTGGCCGTTTGAGAGCTTATGTATTCCAATGATGCCATCATTTGCAAAGACATTATCTGGGCCTGTTATTTTCTCGAACTCATAACCATCAAAGCGATTTAAGCCATAGTCAGTTGCTATCCATAAGTAGCCTAAATCATCTTGAACAGTTTGGTTCACATAACTTTGGGATAGACCATCTTCAACAGAATAATTTTGAAGATAACGGCTGTATTCTGCAGCATTAACACTACACGTGATGAGTAAGATAAGTAAAAATGAAAAGACTTTATGAAACAAATATTAAATCCTAGCCCCATGAATCCATTCGGATTAATAAAAAGAAACACGCGAGCTTTCACTGCTGGTGCTTCATTTACAGTTTAAAACATAAATACCATCTTCAAAAGAAATAAATGATCTTATTTCAAACATTGTTTTAACAACACGTAAAAAGCCCTCTAACACGTAGAGGGCTTTTATAAAACAATGAAATAATTAGTTATTAACTGGCGTTTGTAACTTTTCCATCACCTGATCTAGGCTAAAGCTCGCAGCTTTTTGTCTTGGCGGGTATTCTTTGAAAGTTGCTAGGAATTTGCCAACATACGCCTGAACCGGTACCAACATATATACCCTATCTATCATCCAATCATAATACGTATTTGAGGTGATTGGCGCAATTTCATATGGATCGCGACGTAAATTAAGAATACGTGGCACACGTAATGGCACAAACGGTTCAGCCCAAATATTCAATGTGCCAACCTCTCTTTGTTCCATAAATATGAACTTCCAATCTTCGTAACGTAATGCCGTTAGATCACCATCATCTGAAAAATAAAAAATCTCCTTACGCGGGCCTTCCTTTTGCTTACCCATAAGGTGTGGTAAGAAATTGTAACCATCTAAGTGCACTTTATAGTTCATGCTACCAACACGCTTACCTTTTAACAGATCTTTCTTAACCTTAGAATCGCCTGCAGCAGCTAATAAAGTTGGCATCCAATCCATATGATGCATAATTTCATTGGATACAGAACCAGGCTTAATTTTACCCGGCCAACGTACCATTGCCGGCACTCGCCAACCGCCTTCCCAGTTTGTGTTTTTCTCGCCGCGGAATGGCGTTGCTGCAGCATCAGGCCATGTATTTAAGTGAGGACCATTATCGGTCGAATAAAATACGATGGTATTGTCTTTGATGCCTAACTTATCAATTTCATCCAAAATTTGGCCGACATGGTTATCGTGTTCCACCATGCCATCACCATAAAAGTTCTGGCCTGAAATACCTTTACTTTCTGGTTTAATGTGCGTACGGAAATGCATTCGCGTAGCATTCCACCACATAAAGAATGGCTTTTTCTTCTTCACCTGACGTTGCATAAAGTCAATTGCCGCAGCAGTTGCTTCGTCATCAATTGTTTCCATGCGTTTTTTAGTGAGCGGTCCAGTATCTTCTATTTTGCCGTCAGCTGAAGATTTGATTACACCACGTGGACCAAATTTTTTACGAAATGCCGGATCTTTTGGGTAATCAACATTTTCTGGTTCTTCTTCAGCATTAAGGTGATAAAGGTTGCCAAAAAACTCATCAAAACCATGCGCTGTTGGCAAGTGTTCGTCACGATCACCTAAGTGGTTTTTACCAAATTGCCCAGTAGCATACCCCTTCGATTTTAATAATGTTGCAATCGTTGGGTCTTCTTTACGAAGGCCAAGCTCAGCACCTGGTAAACCGACTTTAGATAAACCTGTACGAAACACAGATTGACCTGTGATAAAAGATGAGCGGCCAGCAGTACAACTTTGCTCACCATAATAATCTGTAAAAATCATTCCTTCATTGGCGATACGATCAATATTTGGCGTGGTATATCCCACCAAACCACGGGTATACGCACTAATATTCGATTGGCCAATATCATCACCCCAAACCACTACAATATTGGGTTTATCTGCAGCATGAGATGCAACGGCTATCGTCAATAACGACAAAGCAACCAAGCACTGCTTTAAGTGTTTTGTTATTTTTTTCATAACATTTCCTATGTTTGTAAAATAAAGCAGCACTTCAGGGGGGTGCTGCTCACTCAAAATTAATTACGCGGTGCCATTGCCTCAAGCATTTTCAAACGTTTCATGGCGTCCTGTACTGCAAATGTTTGATAGCTTATATTACCTGCACTTAAACTCGCGCCCGGCTGGAAAGGATAGTCAGGAATGGTCGACAAGAACCCCATGACTTTTTGTTGAACTGGCACGAATAACCACATGGTATTTTCAGCGTACCACTTGAGATACATTTCAGATTCTAGTGCCCCTTTTTGATATGGGTCCTCGCGAAGGTTAATAATGAGTGGCCATGCCGGTGTTTCACGCACAGCGGTGTTAATACCGCCTTGCAAGGTCGCAAAATGAATTTTCCAATCGTTCCAACGCACCGCGTTTAACTCACCGGTTGCACCGAAGTAGTAAATTGAGTCACGAGGACCTTCTTTCATTTCACCTTTGAAATAAGGTAGGAAGTTGTAGCCATCTAAGTGCACCTGCCACTTTTTACCGTTTGCGCGATAACCTTTCTTTAATTTCTCAACAAGATTCGGCTCGCCTGCTGCTGCTAAAAAGGTTGGCATCCAGTCTTCGTGGGAAATAATATCGTTATAAATGGTATTTGGTTTGATGACCCCAGGCCAACGAACTAACTTCGGAATGCGAAATCCGCCTTCCCATGTTGTGCCTTTTTCACCATGAAATGGCGTTGTACCACCATCAGGCCAAGAAATCGTTTCTGCGCCATTATCTGTTGAGTAAACAACGACTGTATTATCTGCAATTTTTAGCTCATCTAATTTATCGAGTAATACACCCACCGCTTTATCATGCTCAACCATGCCATCTGGATACAAGCCTTTGCCTGTCACACCCACTGACTCTTCTTTTAAATGTGTCCAAACGTGCATGCGGGATGTATTCATCCAGATAAAGAACGGCTTTTTCTGTTTTACAGCACGCTCCATAAAATCTATACCTGCAGCGAGGAACTCATCATCTGCGGTTTCCATTCGTTTTTTAGTGAGTGGACCTGTGTCTTCAATTTTGCCATCAGCAGTCGATTTTAAAACGCCTCGCGGCCCATACTTTTTACGAAACTCAGGATCTTTTGGGTAGTAATAACCTTCTGGCTCTTCTTCTGCATTTAAGTGGTAGAGGTTACCAAAAAACTCATCGAAGCCATGTGCCGTGGGCAAATGCTTGTCTTGGTCACCAAGGTGGTTTTTGCCAAATTGACCAGAGACATACCCTTTGTCTTTTAAGAGGTCGGCAATCGTAGGTGCCCAGTCAGGAATACCATGATCAGAACCTGGCATACCAATCGTCAATAAACCTGTTCTAAAAGGATGTTGGCCTAATACAAAAGATGCGCGCCCCGCAGTACAAGATTGTTGCGCGTAAGAATCAGTAAACATTGCACCTTCATTTGCAATTCGGTCAATGTTTGGGGTTTGATAACCCATAATGCCGTGATTGTATTTGCTGATATTGTGTACCCCAATATCATCACCCCAAATCACCAGGAAGTTTGGTTTTTCAGCTGCTTGAACACCAATAGATGATAGTGCTATTGTCGCGCCAATAATTAAACGCCGACTAATTGCTTTAAATGGCAACACTGCTTTCTCCTCAAGTTATCATATAAAAACCTGCATTCCTTAGCATGTAGTGTCGACCACTTAACCCGCTACATAAAATAGCTATTGTAATCACAGGTGAAATTTAAAATTTAAACTGCCCCTAAATCCAATGTAACGCAATTGTTAAAATATTACTATGTAATAAATATTTAAATGCATTTTGTCACTGTGAATATGTGCGTACTCGTTTTAAAAAACAGTAGCAAATTGAATATATTTATAGCACAGTAGTTTTATGCAAAAGTGACAAGGAGTTGAAGATGCAAACGCGTACTCAAATTAACGAGTTAACAACGGCTATTTCGAATAATATTATCGGCCAGGAAAAAGTGGTTGAGCGTTTGATAATCGGTTTACTGGCAGCAGGTAACTTATTGATTGAAGGCCTGCCCGGACTTGCCAAAACCCGCGCAATCAAAGCCTTGTCAAAACACATTGATGGTCATTTCAGTCGAATCCAATTTACACCCGACCTGCTTCCTTCCGATATCACAGGTTCAGAAGTGTTTTATCAAACCCCAACAGGCGGAGAATTTAAGTTTGATAAAGGGCCGCTCTTTGCCAATATTGTCCTTGCTGATGAAATCAATCGCGCACCTGCAAAAGTACAATCAGCACTACTTGAAGCCATGGAAGAAAAACAAATCACGGTAGCCGGTACCACTCACAAGATGGCGCCTCTTTTTATGGTACTTGCCACGCAAAACCCCGTTGAACAAGAAGGCACATACCCATTACCTGAAGCTCAAATGGATCGTTTTTTAATGCATGTAATGATTGATTATCCAGCGGTTGAAGATGAAGTTTCAGTTATTGAGTTAGTGCGCCAAGAGGAGCAAATGCTTTCTGACACTTCACAAAAACAACATAACACTCAACCTATTAAAATTGCACAAGACGTCATCTTTAGTGCCCGTCAAGAGATAGCCAACATTAAAGTGATCCCTGAAATGGCGCGCTATATGGCTGATCTGGTTTATGCAACTCGCACCCCAAATCGTTATGACGATGAACTCGCAAGCTGGATTGACATCGGGGCATCTCCACGGGCCTCAATTTCACTTGATAAATGCGCACGTTCATACGCTTGGTTACAAGGGCGTGAACATGTGTTGCCTGAAGATATCAGAACCATTGCCCATGATGTTTTAAGACATCGTATTACGCTGAGCTATCAGGCTCAGGGGCTTGGCCTGAGAGCTGATGACATTATTGACCGTATTATTTCCCTTGTCGCACTGCCTTAAGGTATTGAACACTAAATGGCTTCTCTTGACCCACGGATCCATACAAGTTTTGCTCATCTAAAGCAGTTGCAAGGTAAAGCTAAAAGCATTCGTTTTTTAGGACGACAACAAGCTAAAAGTATATTATCTGGTCGTCACGCTTCTCGTATTCGCGGACGTGGCTTGAGCTTTGAAGAACTACGAGATTATCGTGCAGGTGATGATATACGCACAATTGATTGGCGTGTAACAGCACGAACAGGTAAACCCCATATTCGAGTTTATACCGAAGAAAAAGACAAAGCAGCTATCCTGATTGTTGATCAGCGACTCAGTATGTTTTTTGGTTCGGTACATAACATGAAATCCGTTACTGCCAGCGAAATAGCAAGCTTAATTGCTTATAGTTTGTTTGCACAAGGCGACCGTATTGGTGGGGTGCTATTTAACGATCACACTGTGGCAAATTTTAAACCTTCTAAACAGCCCGCCTCCCTTGAGTATTTTATAAAGCAAATCAGTGCCTTCAATTGCCTGTTACATGCAGATCAAATAAACAAAAACCCCGCAATGCACCTAAACCAGCCTCTTAAAGCGGCAAATAGATTGGTGTCGCACGATCAATTAATTTTTGTGATCAGTGACTTCTCAGAAGTCGACGATCAAACACATCAGTATCTGGCACAAATGGCTCGCCATAACACAGTTATTTTATGCCTTATTACTGATAGCCTAACGCAAACCTTGCCGAAAAACGTCAGCATTAATGTAAGCGACGGGATATCTCAAATGCAGCTCAATACGCATAATAAAAAAGTCCATCGAGAACTAATTAGTACATTTACAAAACGCGTTGAACAAATTAAAGGTTGGCAAAGCGAATCTAACTTAACGGTTATCCCGTTTTGCGCAAGCGAGGATACTTTTGAACAACTAAAAGCTGCTTTAGGTACTTAGAGGTGTTATGGAAGATTTAAGCAAGCTTGAACTCTACCAACTAATGGACTTAGTTAAGCCGGTGACAGACCCAGAACCAGTCTCTTGGTTACCGCAGACATACGGTTGGCTTTTTTTGGTTATTATTCTTTGTTTAATGCTACTAATAAGAAAATGGCAAAAAAAACGGCTTTATCTTGCTAGGCAACATCGATTTCAAGCAATTTCGCTTATCAATAAATTAGATGATAATGCAACGGCAATAGATATAAGCACGATATTAAAGCGCTGTGCACTCTATGATTTTTCTCGCGAACATATCGCGCCGTTAACTGGTGATGAGTGGGCTAGCTTTCTAAATCAACAGGCAGGTCAGCCCGGTTTATTTAAAAGCTTTTATAGTTACAGCCAAGAAGAAATAAGCGCTCTTAAACAATCTGCGATTCATTGGTTAACGCATTACGAGGTGACACAATGATCACCCTTCTTCATCCTTGGCTTTTGCTGTTATTACCGCTGCCTTTGTTGGTTTATTTTGCCCTACCTGAATTTAAACAAAAAGCGCTCGCCTATCGCATTCCTTTTTTTGAGCTGGCAGCAAAAGCCAGTGAAGCGCCTGTAGCAAATGGCAGTCAAGTCCATGCTAAGCCTAAGGTTGACCTTGTCTTTGCGACACTCATCTGGTTTTGCTGTGTTATCGCAATTGCGCACCCAATCAAATTGGGCGCTGTTAAACACCAAGATGTGATAACGCGTGACATTATGCTCGCAATTGATCTGTCAGGCTCAATGGCGGAGCAAGATTTTGAGAGTAGCAATGGCGATATAATCAATCGCCTTGATGCTGTCACCAATGTGGTATCTGAATTTATTAACGCACGTGAAAATGATCGCATTGGCCTGATTGTGTTTGGCACACGTGCCTATCTACAAGTTCCTTTTACACAAGATTTGAAAATGGCAGAACGTGTGCTGCGTGATGCAAGTGTTGCAATGGCCGGCCCACATACTGCGATTGGTGATGCAATTGGTTTAGCGCTTAAATTATTTGAAGAATCTCAGGTAACAGAAAAAACACTGATATTGTTAACCGATGGCGCTGATACTGGCTCACGCATGTCACCCTTAAATGCGGCTCATATTGCTAAAAGTGATGGATTAAAAATTTTTACCATAGGCATTGGTAATGAAAACGGTGAGGGTCAATATAAGGTCGATTTTGATACCTTAGCTGAAATTGCAAACATTACTGATGGCGAATTTTATCGCGCGACGAATCAAGATACCTTACAAAACGTTTATCAAGAAATCGATAAAGTAGCTGCTGTAAAAAGTAAACAACCACAAGCACGAAAACAGACAAGTATTGTCCATATTCCGCTGGCAATTGCCCTTTTAGTGTATTTAATAGCCTTGTTAAAAAGCGTGATTACGATAAGGAAAGCATATGTTTGATGCACTGTTAAGCTTTCATTTTATACGGCCTTATTTTTTACTGGCACTGCCTATTATTGTCTTGTTGGCATTGATTATTAGAAAAAAAGCGTATCAAACGTCACAATCCGACGAGGTCATCGCACACCATTTAAAAGCAGCGCTCACACCAAAACAGTCACTTATGAATAAAATCAAACCGATTGATTTTACTTTATTACTCGGTGTTTTTTTGTGTATTGCGTGTGCAGGTCCGGCTTGGCGGCCAGTTGAACAATCGTTAGACAAGGGTCCACCGATTGCAATTTTAGTAAAACTGAGCCAATCAATGCGTGCGAACGATTTTTCACCTACTCGATTAAGCTATGCCAAATTAAAATTAAGTGATCTGCTTAATTTCAGAAGCACCGCAAAACACAGTTTAATCGCCTATGCAAACAGTAGTCATCGTGTGCTACCGCTGACTAAAGATAGCCAAGTTTTTCTGCCATTCATTGATGCGTTAAGCCCTAATGTTATGCCAAATAATCAAAACCTTTATAACGATGATTTAGCCAATGCTGTTGCCCTTGCACACCAAGAAGTAAGCATTGAAGGTGGTAGTATTTTAGTGATCGCAGATACAATTTCCAAGGCGCAGTTAGCCGCCCTGAATAAATCGCAAATCCCCTTTATTTGGTGGCAATTTGCAACGATTAACGGTGGTGTTATCACTGATGAGCAAGGTAGTTTAAGAACTAATCAACGGGGCGAACCTGAAATTTCGGCTCTGTCGCCTACTGCAAGTAACACACCTGAAATGATTACACCCGTTACTGCAACCTTAACTAACCAAGATATTTTTAAAATAAATCAAATTGCACGCACAACACGCAAGCGTTTTGAACGTGAAGAAGCAACCGAATATCAAGATATGGCATGGCATGTGGCCATCGTTGTGCTGCTGCTCGCTTTATTGTGGTTCAGAAAAGGTTGGACATCCCCTGTTAATCACTCTGCAATATCATCAACAAATAATTTGATACTCGTTGTTTGCCTGTGCAGTTTTACCTTCAGTGAACCGCTTACTGCAAAACCGCAAGATTGGTTTTTAACTGCCGACCAACAAGGGGCCATTGCGTTTAAACAATACCAATATGAAAAAGCAGTGGTTCTCTTCAGTGACGCAAACTGGCAAGCAAAAGCACTCTACGAAAACGGACAGTATTTAAAAGCCGCCGAAATTTATGCCACATTAGGCACTGTGGACGGTTTTTATAATCGGGCAACAGCCCTTTTAAAAGGCAAACAATATCAACTTGCCATTGACGCTTTTCAACAAGTGCTCAAGCTCAGCCCCGAAATGGCCGAAGCGAAGCATAACTTGGCCATAGCCAAACATGCCTATGAAATTGTAATCGCTCAATCAGGCAACGAAGATTTGGAACAAAATATCGCGATTGATGATGAGCCAACAACGCTTGCTAATCCAACTGAGGGAGATTTTGTTGATTATCATGTTAGCGGCACACTGTCTCAAGATGCAAAAGAGCAATGGATGCGCACCGTAAATGCGGATATGGCCGAATTTCTTGCAACAAAATTTGCTAACGAATTAGCAAAGTCACAAGGAGCAGAGCAATGAGGGTCTTATGTGTTGTCTGCCTGTTGCTAAGTGTCTTCAACTGCATTGCCCAAACACCAGACGTCTCAGTTACAGTCTCAAATAAAAGTGTTTATGTTGGGCAACTTAACCAAATAAAGGTCACTATATTGGTACCGACATGGTTAACCAAGCCACTTTATTTTAACGAAGTAGAAGATGTTAATTTAATTAGCTTAAATAGCGAAAAAAGTGCCTTTGCTTACTCAAAGCAAATCAAAGGTAAAACTTGGTCTGGGGTGATCAAAGAATTTAATGTTATACCAATGAAAGATGGACAGTTTACGATCACAATCCCGCCTATCGATGTTCATTTTATGGGAGAGCATCAAAACACAATTAAACATACTATTGCAGCGCAAACTGTCACGTTTAGTGCCACTATCCCACTGAAGGCTAAAAGTCTTTCACCATTAATTATTGCCGAAAACATTACGCTGAACGAACAAATAAACGCACCTGATCCACTCATAAGAGGGAGCGTGTTAGAGCGTATAGTGACATTAGACATTAGCGGAACCTCTGGTATCTTCATTCCCGAATTACTTAGTGAAATGTCTACGACACAATTTAAAGCTTACTCACCAAATCTCAAGGTTGACGATCGTCAAGATGCAAGAAGTAGCGCACTTATAAGCACAGTAACTCAAAGCCAAAGCGTTTTATTATTAGAAGACGGTAACATCAATCTAACAGGTATTTCGCTGAACTATTATCAACCAAGCAGTGATACTGTTAAAACAATCAAAAGTGAGATAACCCGATTAAATGTTGAAAAAGCGTCCCGTTCAACACAGCAAACCTGGATAATAATAGTATTTATAAGTATTTGCTTAGTAGGCTTACTAATTTTCAGAGAAGGCTTTGTTAATCTACTAAGTCAGATTAAACATCGCTTTACCACGTCAGAATGGTATCTTTACTATCAATGCAAACAAGCGCTCACACACGACCACAAACACGCGCTTTTACTTTATCTCAAATGGCAAGCCCATTGGCAGGCAACACTTTGCGAAAACCACCTGTTGTGGCAAAACGCCAAACAGCTACAAAGCAATTTAGAACAAGCAATCTATTTTGAAAAATCAGATAGCCAATTAGTTGATGAATTTAAACAGTTACGTTTACGCTTGACCGCGCTTAGTAGCAAAAAACCTGCAACGTTAGACCCGCTTAATCCTAAGTAAATGAACTTTGTTAAATAAGTTTGTTGTTTTTCAGCGATTCAATACAGGTTTTATAACCAAGCTCAATCATTTCAGCAGCTTTATCAAATTCTAATGTGCCACAAGCATTGCGACTGATTTCAATCAAGACATCAGGTGGATACGCCGCTAATTTTGCCGCCGCTAAATGCGATTGCATAGCATCAAATGCTTTGTCGGCAACTTCATAAGCACCCAATTTATTGGTTTCTTTCTCTTCTTTCTCAAATTTTAAGGAGGCAATAAAACGTGATACCGCGGAGCCTTCATCATGCACTTTTGCTACTTCCGTTAACTGTGGCGCAGTGGCTTGCTCACTGCCTAAATTGACAGCAATTTTCAGTTCAGTATCGTCATTAAAGGTTGGTGCTATAGGCACCGGATTGAGCACACCGCCATCAATTAAAATCTTATTATGTCGTTCAACCGGGGTGAAAAACAAAGGCAATGAAATTGATGCACGGATTGCATCAAACAGAGGCCCCGAGTTTAGCCACACTTCTTTACTATTAAGTATATCGCTCGCAACCGCTGTGTAGGCTATGGGCAAGTCTTCAATTGATGTATCTCCAACCATGGCTTTTAAGGTATTAATAATTTTGTCGCCTTTAACTAAGCCATTATTTCCCCAACTAAGATCAAGTAATGAGACAATATCGTACTTATCAATTGTTAAAATCCACTTTTCAAATTCATCTAACTTTCCAGCCGCAAAAATACCGCCAATTAAAGAGCCAATTGAGCAGCCTGAAATAGAGCAAATTTCAAAATTATTTTCTTGAAGCGCGGTTATCACGCCAATATGCGCTAAACCACGTGCACCGCCACTGCCTAAAATGAGGGAAATCTTTTTATTCATTGTGATTTATCAACTTTTTATAAAATATACTGTTAAATGTTAAGCAATAATGCCGATACAATAAATTGGACTAAACTAGGGTCTGTGATCTTTGCAGTTCTTTTTTTGTTCTTTATTAGCGTACTTTTATCGTGGCGCTCAATATGTGGCTTAGTCATCTAAGCGAGTATCGAGCAGCACTAAGAAAAGTGCGCATAAAAGAGCCTCTAAGCATCGCGCGAATGACTTTTATACTTTTTTGCCCCACAGGAGTGTGAGGTAAGCTAACTTTGCAGGAGCACAAAGTCTTTAGAGGCTGAATGGCATAGAATATCTACGCAATGAAGCCTCGCCTTGTATAAAAGCCTATCACAGAGCTGCAAAAAAGAACGTTAAAGGTCAAAAGACCATAGCAATACAATTACCGTTAAAACAATACAGTGGACCGTGCATATGAGCAAATTGCTTTCAAATATCTCTGTAAGGAACAAAATAAATGTTCTGTCAGGAACATTACTTTTTGCATTGATTTTCTTTGCATCTTTTGAAATTTATAAACTAACAACCATTAAAACAAACTTCGAAAAATACAGTGATGTTGCAGTTGCACTTGAAGTGACCACTCTTGAAATCAATCGTGATACTAATTATGTGTCGCGTTTAAACCGTAGCATTATGCTAGGTGATAACTACCACCAAAATATGAGTAAAATGCGCGAGAGAATTAATAATATTAAAAACTTATTTGATTCCCTTGAAACCATCCAAGCGAAAGACCCAAATATTGATAATCGCCTTGCACAAATGATTAGACAGTCTAAGTCATCAACAATGCGTTTTTTAAATCAAAGCTTACAATTAGTACAATCTTTATCCGCAGATTCATCAAAACAAGCGCTTGAAAATGCATGGCAAACTTATAAGACGGATTTAAGCCCTTTAGCAGCAAGTGCCAGAGACGAATTCTCAACACTCGATGATTTAATTGACAGCAAGAAAAACATGATAGAAAACAGTACTTCCGAAAGTATTGAGTCGTCTGTTTCTGCATCCATGTACTTTGCCGTGATTGTTACGGCGATCGCCGCATTTCTAAGCTGGCTTATTACCAATAATATAATTGCCCCTCTCTTTACATTACGTGAATCAATTAACGAAATATCATCGACAAATGATCTCACCAAACGCACAAATCTAGTGTCACGGGATGAACTTGGTGCCGTGAGCCATGCTTTTGATACCCTAATAGATAATTTCCATAAAACCTTACAACAGGTTGTTGATGCCAGCATGCAAGTTCATAATGCGTCAAGTTTATTGGCTCAATCGAGTGAAAATACCAACACATTAATTACCGAACAGCGACAAGAAACCGATATGGTTGCCACTGCGGTCAATGAAATGGCCATTACAGCAAATGAAGTGTCACGAAATGCAGCCGACACAGCTTCCGGTGCAATCGATGCAAACAATCAAGCAGAAAATGGCCAACAGGTTGTTGAAACAACCATTTCAAGTATTGGTACTCTGGCAGAGCAAATTGATAACGCTGCCGTTTCCATTGACAAGCTGTCAAATGACAGCCAAGAAATTGGCCGTGTATTGGATGTTATTCGTGGCATTGCTGAGCAAACCAACTTATTGGCACTTAACGCTGCAATTGAGGCTGCACGTGCTGGCGAACAAGGGCGCGGTTTTGCCGTTGTTGCCGATGAAGTACGCTCTTTAGCTTCTCGCACCGAGAGTTCTATTCAAGAAATTCAACAAATGATTGAAAGCTTACAAAGTGGTAGTAAAGATGCCGTAGCACTGATGCAACAAAGTAAGCATCAAGCTGAAAACAGTGTTGCCAATGCAACGCAAGCAGGTGAAGCACTCGCGCTTATTACGTCCGCTGTTGCCATGATCAATGATATGGCGGCGCAAATTGCTACTGCCGCCGAAGAACAAACAAGTGTAAATGAAGAGATTAACCGTAATGTGGTGAACATCTCAAACATATCAGATAACACAGCTAAAGAGGCAGCAAGCACCAGCAGTGCCAGTACTGAGTTAGCTGAACTTGCCAGTGAACTGAAAAATCAAGTGGCGTTATTTAAAGTATAACTAACCACAAAGTTTGTGATAAAACGTCGTTCGGATCTGTTAACCTATTTTTAAAGGAAAGGTTAACAGCCTGTCTGGCTTGCTAACCATTATTGCCATGGCATTGCAGATAAATAGTATTCACATTACTGCCACCACTGACATTACCAAACAGATCGGCTGAAGAGAAAATGCCCGAACGATGATGCACTGACCACCCTAAAAAGCAGTCTTTAAGTGACTTGTTGCCTATTGCATCACCTAAACTAAAATCCCAACTCCAATCTAGATAATTTAAGAATTTTGATGCCGAACGGTTTTTTCGGTCTACATTTTCTTGCTCTACAATTGGCACACTGCCAGCATAGGATACCCCCTCGCCAATTCCCACCCGAGTTTTGACAATATGTGACCAAGGAAACCCAGTAAAATAGGCTTTAAAGCCAAGCACATACTCGTTAAAATTTGCTTGATATCCTTTTTCAAAATGCCGCGCGTAGCCCAAAGTGACATAGGACTCAACCGGTAAGCCAAGAAACTTGTCAGCTATTTTTTTGCCAACAAACACGCTCGCTAATCCAGTGTGTTTCTCTTCTGGGTCAAACATATTTTTAAACCGCATCAACTCATTGAATTTTGTTGTCGTGAACTTTCCTTGTGCAAGGCGCCAATACCACTCGCCTTCAGTTAACCCTTTTAACAAGCTGCTGTTGTGGCTTTGATCGTATTGATAGTCGTTAAACTCATAACGGTAAGTTAGGAAGGTTTCAAACTGGCCTTTATCGGCAATAACGGGGCTATTAATTTTTGTTTTATCAAGCTCAGAGTATTGAAAGTTGAGACCAACATAATGATGCTTTGCAAAGTGATAACTGAAGTCCAAGCCATATTGCCATTCAAATGCACTGGCTGTTGTGTAACTTGGCCTATCAATTTCAGCTTCATCCTTGAGCACACCAAAATAGTAATTCGTAAGTGCTTGGTTTTCGTAACTTACCCCTAACCAAGGTCTAATTAACAGATTGTAATAATTAAAACGTTTCGACCAACGTAACTGGCTATCCCAACCTTTGTGGGTATTGCTAATATCATGACCCATATCTAAGGTGACATTACCGTAACGCGTTTTATAACTAGCAGCAATTCGGCCATCTACAGCATCGTCACGTTCCATGCCGTCCAATAACTCTGAATTCTCTTCATTAAATCCTGCAAACCGATATGCAGCAAAGGTACTGACCAGCCAGTCATCATTATTTATCAAATGAAAACCTGTGCGCGTGCCATCAATAAAAAACTGATCCCCGTTATATATAATTAAAGGTAGGAAATCTTGGTATTGGTCTTCACCAATATAAGGAAATGTACCTGTCCTCAACCCAGCGCCAATAGACCAATTTTTATCGCCAGGTTTAAGGTGAAGTTGAGTGACATCTCTACCAGCAAAAACTTGACTACTTAATAAAAGCTGAAATAGGCATAAAACGGTTATTATGTTATTTTTCATAGTGTTTAGCTTGCACTTAGATGAAGACACAAAAACATGATAAAAATAAATTCTACCTTATTAAGCATGCTGGTGATATGTTTATTGGCTGGTTGCAGCGTCGCTAGCGCACCAACTGGCCCTTCTGTTTCCATTGTTTTTGATAACCAACAACTCAGCAAACATTGTGAAAAATTGGGCGATGTTATCGGCTCACAGGGTACCATTATCAGCTACTGGTTTATTCCTGAGCCCGATTTATTGCAAGGTGCAATCAATACATTAAAGCAACAAACTATGTCGCTCGGTGGTAACACCGCCTACCTGCGTAAAAACATCGACTCCAATACTTCCATCACCCTTTTAGGTGAAGCCTATTTTTGTAGTACCTCAACTAACCCTTGACCCGTTGCACCACTGGGTATGGTGGTATTTGCACTCAGTGCTAATGTAGGCGCAATATCATAAGGGGTTACAGCACGGTATATCGCTTGTTGCTTTATGCCATAGCCTGCAAAAATAATCGGCACATGGGTATCGTGCTGCCACACTGAGCCATGGGTCGAAGACACCGTTAAGCCATCAAAATCATTCACATAACCACGCTCATTAAGCACGATATAAATATCCCCTGAACGACCCTCAAAATGATTATTCGATACCAAACGTGCTATTCGCGAAGGCGTTACTTGATTTCGTAAGATATCGGTTTCGGCATATGCTGCATAAACGCCCTGCTGCTTTCGTATAAGCTCTGCGACAAAGGTCTGTACATCAGCCAGTTTTACATTTTTACTAGCAATATAGTCTTTATCTAAATACACATAAGGATGTGCATATGTGCGAAATACTTTATCAGCAAGACCAAAACGCTTTTTAACGGTCGCTTTAATATCGTCATTAATAAGCGTATCAATTGCAAAATAACTGGCATGATCAATACCCAAGCTATGCGCATAATCTGCACTTTCAGGTGCACCATGATCGGCTGAAAGCACAATTAAGGTATTTTCTAATCCAACCTGGCTATCAAGCTGCTTAAAGAATTCAGCCAAGGTACTATCTAGTCTCACTAGGTTATCTTCAGCTTCTTGCGACGAGGGACCAAACACATGAATCACATAATCATTCGATGAAAAGCTGACTGATAAGAAGTCTGTAATGTTATCCTGGCCTAAATCTTCTTTGACTAGCAGTGTTTTTGCAAAATCAGCAGTGAGCTCATCGCCTGCGGGGCTTAAAGTGAGCTTAGTGGTAAAGTATTTGTCCTCTTTTTTACCATAAGGGTGTGGAAATTGACTGCCAAACCCAGCTAAATCAAGCTTACTTTTTTGCTGTAAATCTTTAAGCGTGAAACTGTCATTTTTAATGCTAGGCTGCCACACTGTTCCACTGTATTTGGCGGGTAACTGCTGCTTATTCCAAGCCGTCACCCAGTTTGGGTAGGTCTCATAATAATAATCACTCGTGACAAAGGTGCCTGTTGCTTTATCAAACCAAAAAGCCTTTCCTGAATGGCCAGCAAGCGCAACCGCGCCTCTATCTTTGACTGAAACAGCAAATGCTTTACCGATACCCGCACTTGCCATCACAACTTCATCAGAAAAGGTTGATACACGAATATTCGATGGTGAGCGTCCTTGTGATTTTGCCGCAGCTTGTGTGCTATCGATTTCGGTTTTTTTATTTACACCAGCCCCTTGAGTAAGCAAATTGTAATTTGCATCTTCAATGTTATAAACAATGCGCGATTGCGAATCATCAAACCAAATATTACCGACCATGCCATGCACCGAAGGCGGCGCACCGGTGGCAAGTGACGCATGCCCAACAATGGTTTCGGTATTGCCATGATGATAGTGTGCATTTTTATAATAAACCCCATTGTTGATGAGGTAATTAAAACCATTAGGGCCAAAGTTATGGCGGTATCGATTAAGTAAATCGCCTCTGAGTGCATCAACGGTTATTTGCACGATTAATTTTGGCGGTTGTTTTAGGTTATCTGCATAAAGTGCAGTAACAGGCAAACTGCAAAGCATTGAGATGGCAACAAGTAGGGTATTTTTCACTGATTATTCCTTGTGCAAAATAGGTCATTTAGCCACCTTAGTGCGAGATAAGCGTAATAGCAATATTTGCAGCAATTTAAGTTGTGCTTACCCCCCCTATTAATTGTATACAATTTCAAAATTCGTTAAGATGCGAACCTCTTTAACGTTCAAAATGAGTTAGCGATGTCATTAAATCCTCTTGCAGAGCAATACGTAAAGCTAGTACTGGCAATTGGCCTTCATCACCCACACTATGTTGACGCTTACTATGGCCCAAGTGACTGGCAACCAACTATCAAAGAGCCGCTTGAAGCTATTCAACAGCAGGTTACAGAGCTTGTAGATACCTTAAAAAAAATAACACCAAGTGAAAGCGAAACACTCAGACATACATTTTTAATCAAGCAAAGTGAATCAATACTAACCTTTATCAATGTAATTTCGGGCAACGCACCAAAATTCGATGATGAGTCGCTAGCGTTATACGATGCCATTTCACCAAACAAAACAGAATCTGAGTTTGATAACGTCCTCCTAGAGCTAGAAAACTTGGTGCCAGGCGACGGTAGTTTAAGCGAACGCATGGTGGCATTTAACGCACAATTTGAAATCCCCAAAAACAAACTCGATGACGTATTTAAAGCCGCAGTAGTGCGCTCACGTGAGATTACCAAACAATTTATTCCCCTTGCTGATAATGAAAATTTTCAGCTGGAGTATGTAACAGACCAAATTTGGAGTGGCTATAACTGGTATAAAGGCGATAACTTTAGCCTGATTCAAATGAATACCGATTTTCCGATTTATATTTCACGTGCCGTCGATTTAGCTGCCCATGAAGGCTATCCCGGCCACCATGTATTTAACTCATTGATGGAAAAACACCTAGTAAACGAAAAAGGTTGGATGGAATATTGTGTTTACCCATTATTTTCCCCTATGTCACTGCTTGCTGAAGGCTCTGCTAACTATGGCATTGAAGTGGTTTTTCCAAAGCCTGAACGCATGGTATTTGAAAAAGAAGTGCTCTTCGTGCTTGCCGGTCTCGATGTCTCACAAGCTGAGCGCTATTATGAAGTACAAGCGCTAATGCAAAAACTCTCTTATGCTGACAACATGGTCGCTAAACGCTTACTTGATGGCGAAATATCAGAGCAACACGCAGTCGAGTTATTAGTTAAATACACCTTAGTGAGTAAAGCGCGTGCAACACAGCGTTTAGGGTTTATTAAAGCAAACCGCGCCTATGTGCTTAATTACAACCTTGGACAAGATATCGTTAAAGCCTACATTGAAAAACATGCCAATATGCAAGATAAGACCTCTGTTTGGCAGGTGTTTGCCGATTTACTAGCAAATCCAAGACCCGCTAGCTTGCTGGTATAGCAAATCTAATAAGGCTTTTTTGCTGTTTCACTTTGCTGTAGGCCTGTTCATAAAATTCCTAACCAGCAGTTACAACCTATATTCGTTGTAACTGCTTTATTTTATATACAATAAAATCAATATATTAAATAACCTGAGCTAGGAGTAATAAATTACTTTCTAGCAGTTACTTCTACTTATTACTGCGTTAAATTTGTTTGCAATAGACTCGCTATTGACGCACAAATTTGACTTGTTACTGTTAAAAATTATCAAGCTAGAAGGCTTAAAATAAAAAAATATATGTATTAAAAATTGTTAGTTAACTTCTTATCCCAAGTTCAGGTTAAATAAAAAACCCAGTCGATTTTCTATTTTTCACACAAGCGTAACCGATTTGTAAAAAACCCTCGTTAGACTGTTTTTCAGTTTCTGGTCTAGACCATAATAATTTTACTAACTGAGAAGCCTTAACATGAAAAATATATCGCGTATTGCCGCCAGTATACTTCTGATAACAAGCCCCCACATTCTTGCCGCAGAAGCAAAACTGACAGGCGTTGTAAAAGATCAACATGCAACACTGCCAGGTGCCATGGTGAAAGTAGTTGGTACTAATAACAGTTCCGTTACCGACTTTAATGGCCGCTTTGAACTACCTAAATTAACACCAGGTACGTATCAACTGGAAGTTAATTACATGGGTTACCAAACAAAGTTACTGAGCGTTTCTGTTAAAGATGATGAAATGAAAGTACTTGAAACCATTTTCCTCAATGCAAACAACACCAACAATGAAATTGAAGAAGTGGTTGCGATTGGTCAAATTCAACGTGGCGAAATGGCTGCAGCTAACAGCCAAAAAAATGCCAGCAATATTATCAATGTGATATCCAGTGATGGCATTGGCAAATTACCAGACCGAAATGCAGCAGAAGCAGTACAGCGTATTCCGGGTATTTCCATTGAGCGCGACCAAGGTGAAGGGCGCTTTGTTGCTGTGCGCGGTTTACCATCACAATGGAGCTCAGCATCAATTAATGGCAATCGCTTACCAGCCGCTGAAGAAGAAACCACCAGCCGCGCTACCGCATTTGATTTTTTTCCAAATGAACTTATTGAATTTGTTGAAGTATCTAAAGCCATCACACCGGATATGGAAGGTGATGCAATTGGTGGT
This sequence comes from Pseudoalteromonas piratica, assembly GCF_000788395.1. NCBI lineage: Bacteria > Pseudomonadati > Pseudomonadota > Gammaproteobacteria > Alteromonadales > Pseudoalteromonadaceae > Pseudoalteromonas > Pseudoalteromonas piratica. Next base: position 592,115 of record NZ_CP009889.1, on the reverse strand, counting down.
AACGTTAATTTCATCACCAAAAAAGCCCCTGACGAATTTACCTTAAATACCAATGTTGCGCTGGGTGCAAATGAACTTGCCGAAGGCACTAACTACTCTGCGAGTGTTTTATATGGCGACCGTGTAGCCGATGACAAACTCGGTTATCTTATTAACGCCACAGCGTGGAAACGTGATTGGGCAACGGATAACTTTGAACCTCGTCGCGGGAATGATGGTATTGGTATTCGTCGTTTAGAGCTTCGAGACTACACGGGCACACGCGAAACCTACGGTTTAAATGGATCTTTAGAGTACACCTTAGATCAGGGTAAAGTCAGTGCAAGCGCAATGTACGGTACCTTAATCGACGATGAAACCCATTACAAACATCGTATGCGTTTTGACAAAGACCGCGTTGAAGTGCAGCACATTCGCAATGAACTTATCACTGAAATGCGTGGCGGTGAGCTTGCTGGTGAACATTATTTTGGTTTTGATAAAACACTTTCTTGGTCACTGTCGAGTTACGAAAATGAATTCCGCTACGGCGATATGCCAAATGGTGAAGACAACAGTTACTTTGTTGTGCGTTTTGACCAAAAGAACGTTGGCTATGTTGGCCTTGAAGACCGTGGCACAGGTAAAAACTATGCCTACAACGAAGTGGACGGCGGCAGTGACCCATGGAATGCCATCAGTAACCACTTGCCAAATGGCTTTCAAATGTCACCGAGCGATACCAAGCTTGCATGGGTAGAGCTCTACAAGGTATTCGTTAATGAAAAAGACAAAATCGTTTTCAGCAGTGATTTTGACTGGCAACTAGATAACAGCTTATTACTTAAATTCGGTGTGAAGTACCGTGATAAAGAGCGCGTTGCCGAATTTGCTGATGAATTTTACGCATGGGATAGTGAGAACTATGGCGATGCGCCTACCCTTGCTGACTTTGCGTTAAGCGACCAACCTGGTCGAAATGACTATTTAAACGAACTCAGCATTGATTACGCAAACCAGTTCTCTCAAGTGGCTTCTACGGATGCGTTAGCTCAGTTTTGGACACAAAACCGCAATAAATTTAAGCTCGATGCCGGTGAATCAGCGCTTATTTCAAACGGTGGCGCCCTTGGCCGTAATTTTGATGTAAACGAGCAACATGCCAGTATTTACGCTATGGCAACTTGGCAAGCAAATGAACAAATCGAAATACTTGGTGGCCTGCGTTTAACTAAAACCGATACCGAAGTATCGGGCTTTACCTATCTTGCCGATCAAGACAAAGTGGTTGAAAGTAAAGCCGAGAATGATTATCTCTCTGTGCTGCCATCGCTCCATATCACTTATAAAATGAGTGATATGACCAATTGGCGTTTAGCACTTACGCGCACCTTTGCCCGTCCGGATTTTGGCTCATTATCGCCAGGTGCAACTTACCTAGAAGCAGATAACCAACTGTTTTCAGGTAACCCAGAACTGGATCCAACCTATTCAAACAACATTGATGTCATGTTTGAGCATTACTTTGACCGCCTTGGTTTAGTGTCAGCTGGTGTGTTCTATAAAGATATTGAAGATCCTATTTTCCAAAGCAGTTCCATTGGCAGTTACAACGGCCGTGAAGGCGTTAATTTAATTCGCCCAGAAAATGGCGACAACGCATCGTTAGTGGGATTAGAACTTGCGTTTAATCGTGATTTTGGCTTTATCGCACCAAGCCTTGAGAACTTTGGGGTAATGGCAAATGCGACTTTTATGGATTCAGAAATGACCATCCCGGAGCGCGATGACGTTGTTAGCATCCCTCGCCAAGCCGATGAATTATTTAACATTACCCTTTACTACGATAACACCTTCTTTGCTGCGCGTTTAGCTGTGAACCACAAAGGCGAATACATTGAAGAGCACGGCAGTGATAAACAAAGCGACAGTTACTACGGTGACTATACCAGCGTTGATTTCACTACCTCGTATCAAATTAATGACGATGCCATGGTTTACCTTGAGCTTAATAACTTAACGAACGAACCCTTAATGTATTACCAAGGTCAGCAAGGTCGTCCACTGCAAGTTGAATATTACGGTATTCGCGGCATGCTCGGCCTTAATTATCGTTTCTAACGAATGTTCTAACGAACGTTTTTAACGCGAATAGGGGTAAGGGTGCATCACAGTGCAAACTTAACCCCTTTGGTTACACATTAAGTTCACAAAACACTATCACAATGGGTTCCCGAATAAATTGCCCTAAATTAACACTGATTTGTTGATAGTACCGAGGTTGCAAAGCACCTGCTTTGCACCCTTTTTCAAACGCAGTCGAGACGTATTATGTTGTTTAAAAATGCTAACTGGTTACAAAAGACACAAGGCCCCGCGTTCGTATTATTCGCAGCCTCCGCTGCCTTTATGACTTATTTTTGTATGTACGCATTTCGAAAGCCATTTGCTGCATCAAGCTATCTTGCATTTGAGCAAGAAAACTGGCTTGTAAGCTTTAAAGTGGCGCTGGTATTAAGCCAAGTATTTGGTTACATGCTGGCAAAATTTATCGGCGTAAAAGTGATTTCCGAAATGCACTCTAATCAGCGAGCCAAAGCCATAATTTTAATGATCTTAGGCGCAGAGCTCTCGCTGGTGTTATTTGCACTATTGCCAATTGGCCTTAACATTATTTGCCTATTTTTTAATGGCTTATCGCTTGGCATGATTTGGGGGGTCGTATTTAGTTATTTAGAAGGCAGACGCACCACCGAAATCCTCGGTGCTATTTTAAGCATCACCTTTATTTTATCATCCGGTGTTGTGAAAACCGTTGGCCGCTTTATTACCAACAACTTAGGTGTTTCTGAGCTATGGATGCCTGCCCTAACTGGCCTACTCTTTTTACCCTTATTGCTGCTCAGTGTTGTGTGTTTAAACGCCATTCCAAAACCTGATCAAAGCGATATTGCTGCAAGACAAAAACGCACTCCAATGGATGGCAAAGCACGGTTTAACTTCTTTAAACAATATTGGTTTGGTATTACAGCGCTCGTTTTAAGCTTTTTACTTTTCACAGGCTTTCGAGACTTTTTAGATAATTTTCAAGCAGAACTCTGGATGGCGTTAGGTTATGGTGAAGAGCCAACCATTTTTGCTTACGCAGGCATTCGCATTTCATTTATCGTGCTGATTGCCCTTGCCATGATGGTACTGATTAAAAATAACAAAACCGCGTTTTTAGTTAATCATGGTTTTATCTTATTTGGCACATTGTTACTCGGTGCGAGTACCTATGGCTTTGAAGTAGGCATCTTAGATGCCAAAGCATGGATGGTGTTACTTGGCGCTGGGCTTTATATCGCGTATATCCCCTACAACTGCTTTTTATTCGACCGCATGATTGCCTCAGTAGGCGGTGTTGCCAATGTGGGTTTTCTACTCTATTTAGCTGATTCAGCTGGGTATATCGGTTCTGTCAGTATTTTGCTGTATCGCACCTTTTCCGAGCCAGAGTTGTCATGGCTGAGCTACTTTATTGCTACCAGTTACTGGATCTGTGCGGTTGCAAGCGTATTGGTCATCAGTTCACTTTGCTACTTCAGCATAATTTTATCTAACAAATACACCTCTAAACGAGCACTTAATGCTAAGTCGCTCGCACCAACTCATTAAGGATTATTTATGAAACAAGTAGAAGCGCTTATTCTCGACTGGGCTGGCACCGTTGTTGACTATGGCTCAATTGCACCCACTACCATCTTTGTTGAAGCGTTTAAATCGGCTTATGATTTTGACATCACGCTCGAAGAAGCACGAATTCCAATGGGCATGGGTAAATGGGATCATATCGAATCACTTGGCAAGCTCGACAGTGTTAATCGCCGTTGGTGCGAACAGTTTGGTTCGGCAATGACCACCGAGCAAATTGACCATATTTACCAAACCTTTATGCCGCTGCAAAAAGCCAAAGTTGCAGAACGTTCAGCACCTATCGAAGGGGTGCTACCCGTGATACAACGCTTACAAGCAAAAGGAGTTAAAATCGGCAGCTGTTCAGGCTACCCGCGCGAAGTGATGACCGAACTTGAAATTGCCGCAGCTGAGCACGGCTATCGCCCAGATTACTGTGTGGCAAGTGACGAGTTAACAGCGGGCTCTCGCCCCGGTCCTTGGATGGCATTGGAAAATGTTAACAAACTGGCAATCAATTCTGTCAATCACTGTGTAAAAGTTGATGACTCAGTTCCAGGTATTTTGGAAGGGTTGAATGCGGGTATGTGGACAGTGGGGGTGGCACTGACGGGCAATGCTGTGGGCAAAAGTGAAGAAGAGTGGCAAGCATTATCAGCAAGTGAGCAAAGCAATTTAACACGCGAAGCATATGCACAATTATCAAGTGCAGGTGCTCATTTCGTAATTAATAGCTTAGCCGATATTGAACCGGTTCTTTTTGAAATTAATGCACGCTTAGCAAGAGGCGAACGCCCTTAATGACGTATCAACCCTTTTGGTTTGATCAAGCAATGGCTGAAGAAACAACTTCTGTTTCTTCAGCCAGTATTGATGAAAACCCTTATAACATTGCAATTATTGGTGGCGGATTTACCGGACTTTGGACGGCAATCACCATAAAACAACGCGCGCCAAAAACGCGTATTGTGATCCTTGAAAAAGATTTATGTGGCCAAGGGGCTTCTGGTCGCAATGGCGGCGCCATGCTGACGTGGTCAACCAAGTATTTAAGTTTGAAAAAACGCTTTGGTGAGTCACAAGCCAAGTGGCTAGTGCAACAATCTGAAAACGCAGTTCATGCAATATCCCAATTTGCAAAAGAACATAATATTGACTGTGATTTACGTGTTGATGGCTGTTATATCAGCGCGTCTAATGCCGCGCAACAAGGTGTGCTTGCACCCTGTCTTAATGCCCTTGACGCGGTTTCGCTTAATCAATGGCAAATGGTAAATAAAGAGCAGCTTAAACACACTGGCTCAGGTCAGAATCAACACGCGGTCTTTTCACCTCATGCTGGCAGCGTGCAACCTGCTAAGCTTGTTCGCGGACTACGCCGTGTTGCCATTGAAATGGGCATAGTGATAAGTGAATCTACCCGTTATGTTTCCTATACAAAGGAAAACGCACCACAAAACGAGACTATTAACGTTTGTTATAGCGATAAAAGCCAGTCAATAAAAACCCTTAAAACTGAAAAATTATTATTTGCCGTCAATGCCTGGTTACCAGAGTTAATGCCGCAATTTTCGCGCAATGTTGTGTTGGTATCATCCGATATGGTGATTACTAAACCGATGCCTGAAAGGTTAAAAGCACTTCACCTTAACCATGGTGCAGCAGTTATCGATTCGCGTATCTTTGTGAATTATTACCGCACAACAATTGACGGCCGTTTAATGCTCGGTAAAGGCGGTAACTATTTTAGTTTTGCCAATCAGATGAGTGATAAATTCAACGCACCCAGCCAATATCAAGCTGAGCTACAACACTCACTTAATTATTTCTTTGGCGATCATGGCTTTGAAATTGACCGTTCTTGGACAGGCCCATCGGATCGCAGTGTAAGCGGCTTTCCATTTTTTCAAGAAACCGATAAAAATGTGGTGGTTGCAGCGGGTTACTCGGGTAATGGTGTGGTGCAATCCTATTTAGGCGGTCAAATTCTCGCGTCTATGCTATTAAATACGCACGATGAATGGCAAAAGTGTGGCCTTGTAAACCAAAAGCTTGAACGTTTTCCCATCGAGCCTTTTCGCACACTTGGCGCTTATGTCATTCGCAACGGCATCAGGCGAAAAGAGCGCGCGGAGGATAACAATGTAGCACCATCTAAACTCGATAATTACTTAGCTAAGCTTTCCGGTGCTGCTGCAAAAGCAGATACAAATTAACGTGCGATTCATACGCTTGACATATTTCTTAGGCCTAATAGCATAGGCCTCGTTTTCTGCAGATTTTAAAAGCCGCTTTCTATGTTGCTATATCAAAAAATACAAAAGTATATTCAAACACATATCGCCAATGGTGAACTTGCTATTGGTGATAAACTGCCATCTGAGCGCGCACTGCAAGAACACTTTAATTCTACTCGTATTACTGTGCGTGAAGCATTAAACCGCCTCGAAGCTGAAGGCTTAATTTACAGCCAAAAACGTCGTGGCTGGTTTGTTACACCCAATAAACTTAAGTGGCGACCTGCTACTAAGGTTAATTTTTATCAACTAGCGCAAGAGCAAGGCTTTACGCCAAACACCCATGTATTGAGTATCGAGAAACAAGAAAATGTGTCGCTTAACCAGCACTTTAGTGGGGATACGTTATATAAAATCGAGCGTGTTCGCAGTCTTGATGGCCGACCCATTATGTTTGAGCAGATTAACTGCGATGCCAGCCGTTTTGATGATTTAGAATCACAACCGCTCAATGGCTCAATCACCACGATTATGACCTCTCATTATCATGTGGATATTAACAACGAAGAATGCGTAATAAGTGTTACCGTTCTGCCCGATGATGTTGCCAAAAGCCTTGAAAAAAATAGTGGCGCGCCGTGTTTAAAAGTGATTCGTCAGCGTTTTGAATCAAGTGGTATTTTAATCGATTACAACATTGAATACTGGCTGCATGATGCCATTGAAATGATAGTGATTGGCCAATAAAAACTAACGCGTAGGGCTGAGGTTTCTTATATTTTTCTTTAAATTCTAAGCGCTAACATTTTAACTATGCTGGATTTTTACTAAACTCAGAGCATTAATTGTACAGCGGCAGAATGAATGAGCATTAGTTACCAAGAAGCAGTGGGTGTGAGTACCACTATAGAGATCATCGCCTGTATTTTCGCGCTATTTATTTTACGCTCGGTGATGAAAGACAACAAAGAAACCCCCTATCTTTTTGGCTACTTTATTAGCTCTTTGTTGTTTTTTTATTTTTTAAATGAGCCCCCTTTTGAAATAATAAATACAGGTTGGTACTTAGAGGACATATTTGGCACGATAACGTCTGTACTTTTTGGCCTAACCATCTGCAAGAAAAGCGGTAATCACATTCTTAGCCGCCTTCTGATTGCTTCTTTTATCCTGTTTACATGTGCACTGATGTTTAATGAAAGTCATGTCTTTTATACCATGTCGTTTTCGGCTTTTTGTCTTTGTATTTCACTGATAAGCTTAGTAAGAGCGGAAAATCCCAACCAGGCAGATAAAGGGTTAGCAATCTTTCTAGGGATATCGCTGATAGTGATATTTTATGAGCTCTATAATCTTCCCAGTGGTATTAGTCGCCGCGAATATTTTGAAACAGACTTTTACTACCCTCTTGTATATTTTTCATCACTTATTTTGGTACTTACGGTGTTTATCTTCACCAGCCAACTGATCAACCTCACATTAAAATATAAAGCCTTAGCAACACAAGACGCGCTTACCGGTTTATACAATCGCACAGCTGTTTACAATCTTGTTAATAATCAATTGGCATTAGCCAAGCGTAATAAGCAAATGTGCTCGGTGGTAATGTTAGATATTGATCACTTTAAAAAAGTGAATGATCAACATGGGCATCAACAAGGAGATGATGCAATTAAGCTTGTGGCACAGCAAATACAACACTGCACACGTGAATACGACATTAGTTGCCGTTATGGCGGTGAAGAGTTTTTTATTTTTTTAACCAATACTGACAGTAACGCTGCCTTTCAAATCGCGGAACGCATTCGTCAAGCGGTAACCGAACAGTCAAAAGATAAACTTTATGGACCATTAACCATTAGTGTGGGGTTAACTCAATTTCAAGAAGCTAATTCTTTAGATGACAATATCGATATCGCTGATAAAGCACTTTATGCCTCAAAGCAAGCAGGACGCAATCAAACGACCGTGAGCTAACACTCAAAAGGTAATAGTGTTTGGCTATTACCTTTTACCTAATGAAGCATTTTTTATGCTTCTAACCAAAACCGGCTGCGCTCTATTGCGCTAAGTAGTCGCTCAATATCATTTGGGTAAATCTCGCCAATATTACCAATACGAAAACAATCAGCATCAGATACTTTCCCTGGATAAATAACAAACCCTTGCTCTTTTAATGCACTGTAAAACAAAGCAAAATTGTATTTATTACTGGTTGGTGAATAGAACGAGGTGATAATCGGCGAATGCAGCTCTTTCGCTAGCAAGGTCTCAAATCCAAGTGTGTGCATACCATCAACTAAACGCTGTTGATTTGTTTTGTAACGGTTATAGCGCGCTTTAACACCGCCTTCCTCTTCAAGTTCCAAAAGCGCTTGATAGAAAGCTCTTACTACATGGGTCGGTGAGGTGAAACGCCACTTTCCATTGTGCTCTTCCATGGTTTTCCACTGCGCGTGCAAATCTAAGCTAAGTGAACGTGCAATACCTTGGCACTTTTCAATAATTGTCTTTTTAACAATCACAAAACCAAAACCCGGTACACCTTGAATACATTTATTGGCAGAGCTGATAAGCACATCTATGTGAAGTTCAGCCATATTCAACTCAATACCACCAAAGCTGCTCATAGCATCTAATATAAAGGTTTTATGGTACTTTTTAGCAAGCGCGCCCATTTCTGCAACCGGGTTAAGCATGCCCGTGGTGGTTTCGCAGTGCACCATTGCAATATGAGTAATATCACTGTGCGCTTGTAACTGCTCTTCAACCTCTGCCATGTTTGGCAGCTGAGTTTCATTTAAATTAAGTACTATGGCATTGATATTTAGATAATTAGCAATTTCAGCGATACGCTTACCATAAGCACCATTGTTAATAATGAGCAGTTTATCGGTGTTTTTAATTAAACTGCCAAGTGCTGACTCAACGCTTGCTGTACCACTTCCTTGCATTAAAACACTCGTAAAATCATCAGTATTACTTGCAAGTGCAGTGAGTTTAGCGCGGATCGCCTGCACAATCTCAATGTTATAGTCGTCATCCCAAGTGCACCAGTCCTTTAGCATAGCCTGTTTAACTGCCTCACTGGTTGAAAGTGGGCCCGGCGTCAATAACAAGTATTCATTCATTTCTAAAATTCCAATCTGGTATAGTCCAGATTATTTAAACATAAAAAGTCTGTGGAAATATGAAAGTTCAATGACAAATAACAGCGGATATTATGGAAATGGCGGCGCGTTTATTCAGCCCTAAGCGATGTAAATAGGCCCTTTGTGAGTGTAATTAGATCACTTGGAGCGAGCTCAATTTCTAAGCCCCGGCGGCCGGCGCTCACATAAATAGTGGCTTGTTCTTTAGCTGAGTCATCAAGCAAGGTTTTAAGTCGTTTTTTTTGACCCAGGGGGCTAACGCCGCCAAGTATATAGCCTGTTGAGCGTTCAACATCGAGCGGATCAGCCATTTTTGCTTTTTTTGCTTTACTCGCCTTCGCCACAGCTTTCAAATTAAGCTTTTTATCAACGGGGATAATCGCTACAACCAACTCACCAGTGTCTAAACTAGCAACCAACGTTTTAAAGACTGATGCCGCAGATATGCCGAGCTTCTCACTCGCTTCTAAACCAAATGAAGCTACACTGCTGTCATGTTCGTATTGATGAACAGAAAACATTATTTTAGCTTTTTCAGCTGTTTTAATTGCTGGCGTCATAGTATTTGCTTCTAAAAACTGGGTAAGCAACAGCTTACCTAAACACATTCAAAAGAAAACTATTTTTAAAACAAAGATAGAAATAGTGCAGCCATAAAAATATTCATGTCCAACAAAAAATAGTTCAGGCCGCACTAGGGAGGGTTGATTCTTTTTATCCTGTGAAATAAGCAAACTCGCTGGCACTTAAGTCGCCACTGCTATCAAGGTCTAAATTGGTAAATTGTTCGTATAATGTATGATTTAATTTAGCCTCGAGCAAACTTATCGAGCCATTGCTGTCTTTATCAAACCATGCGAATTCGTGGTCAGCGGCAGCTTTAACTGAGGCAAATAACATAATATAGATGGAAATAGCGAGCACAAACGCCTTTTTCATTTCACTTACAACTCTTTTATTTCAAAAAAGTCGGACTCACTCGGCATACTGATTACAAGGAGTAAAAGCGAGCCCGACTGTAAAACGGATATCCAGGAAGCTTTTGGTTTAAGATGCTTTAAAGTTAGCAAACTCCTCTTTGCTTAATTCACCATCACTGTTTTTATCTAACTCTTTGAATTGGTGAACGAGAGACACATTTTGCATCGCTTCTTCTTTGGTGATCGTGCCACTGTTATCAACATCTAAGGTTGCAAAATCATCTGCTGCAACAACTGAGAATGAACTGGCAACAATCATTGCTGACATAACTAATTTTTTCATTTTAATTTCCTTTCATCTTTAGTTTTGGGTATTTAATTGGAAAGTAGCGCACTTCCCCATTGTTAAATTTATTCGCCTTTAAAGGCTGTAAACTCTTCTTTGCTTAATTTTGCGTCTTCGTTAACGTCTAGTGCGTCGAATGCTGCTGACAACATGCTATTCACACCTGCTTCAACTTCAGAAATGTAACCATCATTGTTTGAATCTAATTCGCTAAAAAGTGAGCTTGCTTGAGTGTTAAATGCAGCAACACCAAGTACCGCTGTTAAATATGCAATTGCTCTAATTTGCATAGGTATTTCCCCCTAAATTGGAAACCAGTTAATTTTTGCTTAAAACAAAATACATTTGATAAGCTTATTCGTGTTGTATGCTTTCGCACTGACACTAGGCATATTCCAACTTTGGTGCCAACTTTTTAAATAGCCATAAAAACAATGAGTTATATAAAGATTTTGGTAAGAAGAGTAAAAAACATGGAAAAATCTGTTGCCAAATAGCAACACATTGACCCCCTTTTAAATAAAACACAATAATATCAAAGATTTAAATTGTTGCCATTTTGCAACAAGGTAATTTGATAGTGCATTTTCAATCTAACAACATGTTCATTTAGTGGACATTAATTAAGGTTTTTTAGTGAAACGATTTTTTTCTCAGTCATTACAAAAACAAGCACTTGTCGCCATGCTGGTAGGTGTATTACCCATTGTGTTGTTAACCTTATGGTATGCACAAAGCATTTCTTACCATCAGCAAGAAACCCTCTTGGTATATGATGAAAATCAAGAACTTATGTTAGAGTTTAATGCTGTAAAAGAAGCTGTCAGTGACATAGAAAAAGCGCTTAGAAATAATCAGCTTTTAGAAAGTGAACAGCTTCAAAAAAGCATTGAGCAAAAATGGCAAAATACACTTACACGCATCAAAATTTTAAAATCTAAACTGGCAGGAACAGATTTTGTTGCAAAATGGCAACAAACACTAATTAATAACATCGAAAGCGCTGATGAATTTGCCAAACTAGTCTCTCAATTAAACCAATTTGATGCGCTCTTTGATCGCAACCTTGACGATCGACTGGCTGAAAAAAACAGCCAATTTAAAGCATTACAAACTGAGTTTTTAATTGGTTTAGTATTTTTACTTCCCATACTAGTGATTATAAGTTCGTTTTTAATTTTTAGAATTTGCCGCCAATTAAACCAAGTCGAAACTGTTTTATCAGACGTTGGGCGGGGAAAACTTGAAACGCCAATTCATTTAACGGGCAGTTATGAGCTACAACAGCTTGGCACAAAGCTGGACTGGCTAAGATTAGAATTAAAACGTGTGCAACAACAAAAAGAAACATTTTTGCGCCATGTTACACATGAATTAAAAACCCCTCTCGCGTCAATTAATGAAGGCAGTAGTTTATTAAACAGCCGGCTATTGGGAGATATCACCCAGAAGCAAAGCCGTATTTTAACCATAATGGAACAGTCAGTGGGGAAATTATCTCGCATGATCGACGACCTGCTTAATTACAGTGCGGCCAGTCACCCAGAAAGCTTACAACAATTAACACAACTGACAACGTTAGAAGAAGAAATTAATCGTCATTTAAGTGATACCATTGAACACCACCATGTAGATGTGTACTGGCATATAAATACATCGAGTACAGTGCCTTATTTGCCATGCAAACTAATACTGACCCAATTGATTAGCAATGCAATAATTCATGCAAGCCACAGCGTAAATGTTTACATTACTCAAAATAACAATACCATTGAGTTAAATGTTATAGATGACGGTGCAGGTATTGAGCCCGACGATGCGCATTTATTATTTCAACCGTTTTATCAAAGTAAACATAGCAAGAATGCGCTCGGTTCAGGCCTTGGTTTAGCGATTGTTTCTGAGTGTGTAAAACAGTTGCAAGGCGATATAAAATGGCTAGAAAACGATCCAGGCGCAAATATTTTAATCACTTTTCCGCGACAATTATGATCATTAAAAGAATAGTATTATTAAGTTTAATTACTGTTGCATCGGCATGTTCCCTAACGCCAACTCAACAGCAACCAACAACACAACAAGTAAGCCAACAACCCATTACGCAAATCATGTTGGCTTTTTTAAGTATTTGCGAAAATGAGACTGCTAAACCACATATTGAAAATCAGCAACTTGAGGGGTTTATTAGGGAATTTTGTGCTACTGACTCGACTAATAAACAACTCAAACTAATTAGTGAAATTGAGACGACATCAAATTGGCCCAATGACTACAACACTTGGTATGCTTCGCTAACTTGGCATACAAAAAATTTACGTGAGCAAAAAATCACTAATTTTTATTCCGATTCAAAAGCACAAAAGCACGAACAGCAACTATTAGAATTACAAAAGCAATTAATTGAATTAAAACAAAAACTTGTAGATATTGAAAAGCAGCGGCTGGAAAGCTCTCTGTAAAGGAACATTATGAATAATAACGCTTTACCCGCCAGCCTATTACTTGTAGATGATGACACTGCGCTTGCCGAGCTCTTAGCCATGCGATTAGAAAGCCATGGTTATCACGTTACAGTCGCTGAAAATGGCAACCAAGCTCTCTCAATACTCAAGCAAACAGCCATAGATTTAGTCATAACCGATTTTAAAATGGCCAATATGGATGGTTTTGCACTTAACCAAGAAATTAAGAAATTTTATACAGGCTTACCTGTTATTATGATGACTGCCCATGGGTCAATCCCTGATGCCGTGGATGCTATGCATCAGGGATTTGTTAGTTTTCTAACCAAGCCTATCGATAGCCAACTGATGTTGGACGTGATAGAAAAAACCCTAAAAGGTAAGGTAAAGCAACAGGTTGGAGCCGAACCAAACAATTTCCATGGATTGCTCTATCAAAGCGAAATAATGCACCAACTGGTGCAACAAATTAAAGCGCTTGCTAACAGCAAAGTGAATATTCTCATACAAGGCCAAAGTGGCAGCGGTAAAGAAGTCGCAGCAAAGGCCATTCACCTTGCAAGTGAGCAAGCGAACGGCCCCTTTATCGCAATAAATTGTGGTGCCATGCCAGGTCACCTACTTGAATCAGAATTGTTCGGCCACACTAAAGGGGCGTTTACGGGCGCCGTAAGTGACAAACAAGGCCTCGTTCAAGCAGCCAACGGCGGCACCCTATTTTTAGATGAAATTGGCGATATGCCGCTCGATTTACAAGTAAAATTACTGCGCGTATTACAAGAAAAGAAAGTGAGGCCGGTTGGCAGTCAGTTAGAGCAAGATGTTAATATCCGGGTGGTTTCTGCCAGCCATAAAGACATTGTTCAAGCGGTTAAAGATAATCAATTTCGTGAAGATTTGTACTATCGCCTTAATGTGGTGTCTATTACGTTACCGAGTTTAAAAGAGCGCCTTGATGATATTCCTCTTTTAGCAACGCGCTTTCTGCACAAACTTACTAATGATGACAAACAATTCAACCCGCAAAGTATTACCCGTTTATTAAGCTACGATTGGCCTGGTAATGTGCGCCAACTTCATAATATTGTAGAGCATTGTATTGCCATTAGCGCTGGCAAAATCATCACTGAAGATGTGGTTGCAAAAGCCCTGCCCGACTCAAATGAAACACACAATGCATTTATTGGTTTAAATGAAGCTAAACGCCAGTTTGAATATGACTATATTCAAAAAGTGTTAGCGCTTTCTGGCGGTAATGTGTCGGAAGCTGCAAAGCTTGCCCAGCGTAATCGTTCAGACTTTTATAAGTTAATGAAAAAACACGAAATAAATAATGATTAGTGTTACAGTAGCTGCTTTTAGCCTTGTAGTCATTAAAGGCAGCTGTAACACTTAAAAAACTAACTCAATGCTTGGTTGTTTGTTAATTTTTATGGCTCAGGCTTCTTTTATTTTATTTCGCGAATACTCAAAAAATTATCAAAATATTGAATAAGGAAAGCACATGATAAAACAACTTATTTTGCCTTTGATGCTTTTAGCATCATCACCTGTCACCATGGCACAAGAAGCTCCCATAGATGAGATGTTCAGAGTAATGTCTATGGATAAGCAACTTACAGGTGGTTTTGAAGCAATGTTGCCAATCGTTGATCAAATCACAATGCAAAATAAGTTGGATGAAAATGCAAAAGAAGAGTTAAAGTCTATTTTTCGTTCATGGTTTGAACAAGATTTAGAACATGAAAAAATGCTTAATGATTTAAAAGCACTTTATATGCAAATATTTAGCAACAGTGAAATTAGAGAAATAACACAATTCTACCAATCCCCAGTCGGCAAAAAATTCTTAGATAATTCTGCTTTTCTGATGCAAAAAGGCGCGCAAATTGGCATGCAGGAAGCACAATCAAAACAATTCCTTTTAATGGAACGTGTGAAACCTTTCTTAGATCGCCATAAAACTGATAATTGATCTATTAAATCGTTTTCGTATGTTGAGAAAACGCCTGAAAGTTATTAGCTTATGCCTTATTTAAATGGATTTACTCAATACTGCAACATGAAATGGATTTTAAATGTTAGTTATCAAAGTATGGTATGCCGCTTTATTAAATTCCCTCTTAACACAATCTGAAAATAAAGCTGTGTATATTATAAAAGCTGCTTTAGTGTCTTTTATTAGCGCATTAACCGTTGCATTAATTGTTACCCAGCTTTTTGATTTTTCGTCTTATTACGATACAGAAGAATCAGATGAAGCATGGCAATTGATCGATTTTTTGGGTTTTGTGATATTTTCCCCTCTCGCTGAAACACTGCTAATGTTTCCAATTTTCAAACTTATCAAACGCTTTACAATTAGTTTTTGGGCAGCAGTATTTATTAATACCTTAGTTTGGTTCTGTTTGCATTCGCTTGCCATGCCAATCTGGGGGATATTTACTTTTATCCCATTTGTTATTTTTTCAGTTGCTTTTTTAACTTGGGAAACGCATTCTAAAAAACATGCTTTTTGCATAACTGCGTGTATTCATGGGTTACATAACTTGCTAGCAAGTATGCTGGCGATACTCGCAAGTTTTTAAATAAAAGTAACATTTAATTTTTATTCATATTCGTTTATTTAAATACAAACTAATTCATTACATGCAATGGAGATGCACATGAAGTACTTACCTGCGATTATTTTTGGTATATTGCTATGGCTAGCACTACAAGTTGTTTTTTTATTTTCGGCGAATTACAGCCCTATCAATGATTTTTTAAGTTCCCAGCCAAATTTAACTGCTAACAGCGCTGAATATATTTGGTTAGGGTTGCACGATAGCTTTATTAAATTAAGCGTTTGTTTTGCTTTTTTAATGGCATACAAAGTATTTTGTAACAAACACCCTTTTAATTTTACCAGTGCGTTCATATTACAGTTGCCCTCGTTGCTAGGGATTTTTTTAATGACTTTTAATGCTGTAACGTTAGGAAATACACCCAATATTAATTCGTACTACGGATTGGTTGATGTTCTTGGAATATTAATCACAGCAACTGGTGTGTTGATTGTGTATTATTTGCTTAATGTAATTGGTAAAAAGCGTTCCATTCAGCCTGTATAGTGGGATATTTTTATTTAAGACGCTTTAAGTTGTTATCTTTATAAGGTATTTATCGCTTAAACAAATAATTCATTTTTCGCGACACACGTCAGTTTAAAAGCCCTATTTCGACGCTACAAACGCCAAGTTAGGTAAACCCAATACCTGTGAATTTGTGATTTTCAACTTTAAGGCTCGCTGGCTAATCACATGATCTACTAGGTGTCACTTTCAAACTGCGGAAACGCTGTTAAATCAACTTTATTTAATGCCAAATTAAGCTGGCTCTCAGGGTATATCCAATAGTGTCGGTTTGAGCGTGAAGCCATTAACACGTATCCTTCGATAAATTGCTTAATTTTTATAGCGTGGTCATTAATGATAAACACCACATTTGTGGACTTGCTGGATGAAATTGAAACTGCGAATTTTGCAAACTCTTCATGATCAGATAATGAACCTTCAATGCTATCAACACAGCGCAAATCATGTAGGTAATTAATGTCGCGTTTAAAGGTGGGTTGAAGGCTAATTCGTTTAAATTCATTTAAATAACTCGGCAAAGTTAAAGCGCCACTTGACTGAGTAACAACGATGTTCTTTTCCGGCAGTATTTTAAATTTAAATTCGTAAGCACTCATAAACAATATAAATTTGCGGGTTATACAATTAACTATATATGCTATGCGCGTTTTATGACTAATTTCCTGTGTATTAAACTAAATGCTTTCAAACGAATTTAATAACTAATGTGTGACCGAGTTGCAGTATCAGCATTAAACTAGACTTTAAACTCTAAATATGAAATCGTTACAGGCTTTAGTAAAAAGAACAAAAACAAATGCACACTGAAGAAATTCCAAGCGCTATCCCTCGCACCCACAGTAAAATAGGCCGCTTTATTGGTCGCAATTTTTTATCATTGTTTGGCTGGCGTGTAGCTGGCGCTTTTCCAGATCACCCTAAATTTGTTGCCGCAGTTGCACCACATACCTCAAATTGGGATTTTATTATTGCCATTGCGGTAAAATTAGCACTTGGCATTGAAATTAAATTTTTAGGTAAACACACCATTTTCTTTTGGCCTTTAGGTGTGCTGCTACGCAAGTGGGGCGGCATCGCAGTTGAGCGTTCATCAAAGCATGGATTGGTGTCACAAGTTGCAGATGTTTTTAAGCAAGAAAAAAAACTAATTTTAGGTATCGCACCTGAGGGCACAAGAAAGCGCACGGCTGAATGGAAAACTGGATTTTTGCACATTGCTTATGCAGCAAATGTCCCCGTAGTGCCGATGGCGCTTGATTTTCGAACGAAAGAGTTTGTTGTTATGGATGCCATCACATTAACGGGTGAAATAGAGACAGATCTTGCCAACGTTAAAGCCTGCTTTGCAAAAGACATGGCAAAATATCCAGCTGATGTATCTGGCTAAAAATGTTAATTATGATTCAAACGCGAAGTTAAGTAACCCTTCAAGAAATAGCGAATCGTAACCTAAAAAGGATGCGGCTTGCTTAAATTCAGCCAGTGTAAAGATGCGATAATCAATTTGTGAGCTTGCTGTCATTGCCATATATTGATCCATCACCCCATGAATATTAGGAGCGAATTCGTTGGGTAACAAAATGGCGGTTTTAGCCTTTTTAACAATCACATCTTCACTCGACATCCCCGCAGCTAACGCTTCAAGTTTTGCCAAGTCGCCTGTAAAGTCAGTTATTGTTGAAAAATCGTATAACGCATTAATACCCGCTTTAAATTCTTTATCACCCATCAAAATAAGCACATGCTGATACAAATCATCGAATGAAATATTTCCATGAGTTTGTGCGACAAACAAATCTTGATCAGCAAAAATTGAATAGCGAATTTTGTTCATAATAACCGGTAAGTAGATGCCTTTGTTATGCCAGTATGCCTGAGCAATAAATAGCTGCTTTGATTTAAATTAATTTTTTTACTGCATATAAGTGTGGTTACTTATTACTGGAAATCAAATAAATGGCCTCATGGATATTGCAACACGTAGCAAGATAAAAAATAGCAATAAGACTTTGCGAAGCTTTACGCCTAGATTACCGTTTCAGTTTAACCAATGGTTCACTTAAATTAGCAAACACTTTTTATCAAAAAGATTCGGCTAAAAACGAAAAAAAGCCTACAAAATTGTAGGCTTTTTCATGAAACAATATTTACTGTTTGTCGAGTTGTGCTTTAGCATCTTCGACTTTTGAAAAGTCGAGTCCTAGCTCTTCTACCGCTTCTTTTATTAGTGCTGGGTTTAACATCACTTGGCCCATTACTTGTTGTAATTGCTCTTGTGGTAAACCTAGCTGGCTAATCGTTAGCATTGCCGCCATTGGGTTTTCTGTTAGCACTTGAAAAATGTCATTAATACGCTCGTCACTAATATTGTTTTCCTTGAGCAGTGCAATAATTGGATTCATTTAAATACCTTAAAAATCTTAATTATTGCTCGAGTGTATCAGCTGATACGCACGCTGTTAATCATGATTTTAGAAAAGATAAATGCCTTTAATTACCTCTAACTTTTTAATTGGATTAATGCAGTTTCATTTTTGGCCTTACGCTGCGCATTAATTTTTCACATAACCACAATGCGGCTGTTTTAAGTGGTCCATGTATCGCATTTTGGTGCATGCGGTACAAAGATACATACATTAAACGCGCTAATTTTCCTTCAATAAACATAGTGTTTTTAGTCAGATTACCCATTAAGCTGCCTACCGCACTGTAACGTGATAAGTTTACTAGTGAACCATGGTCATTATACTTAAACGGTACTTTTTCTTTACCATTGAGCTCCGCTATTAAGTTACGAGCAAGATTGCTCGCCATTTGATGCGCTGCCTGAGCGCGTGGTGGTACAAAACCGCCATCACTTTGCTCACACGCACTGGCATCGCCTAATACATACACTTGTTCTACCCCTTTTGCACGCAAATAGGGGTCAACCAATACTTGATTACTGCGATTAAATTGAAGCTCATCAATGTTTTTTACAAAGTCTGCCACTTTTACACCTGCTGCCCACAACATCAAGTCTGCTGAAATCGTTTCGCCCTCTGCGGTAACAAAACCATTTTCGTTTGCTTCGCTAATGCGGGTATTCTCACGAACTTGTATGCCTAAATTAATCAGCTCACGTCTTGCTGCATCACTAATACGTTTTGGTAATGCAGGTAAAATGGTGGGGCCAGCTTCTATTAAATGAATAATTAACTGTGTGCTTTTAAATTCACTTAAGCCATAGTGCTTAAGTAACCCTGATACATGGATAAGTTCTGCACTTAACTCAACCCCTGTTGCGCCACCACCAACAATCGCTATTGAGAGTGAATTATTACTGTTTTCCTCGCTAGCATTTTGATGAACACGGGTAAAACTGTTGAGTAACGCATGTTGAAAGCGTTCAGCTTGTTTTTGTGAATCTAGAAAATAACAATGTTCTGCAACGCCAGGTGTATTGAAGTCATTACTAATACTGCCAATGGCTAAGATTACTTTATCGTAATTTAATGTGCGTGCTGGCAATAGTACTTTACCGCTTTCATCGCTTTGCGCTTTGAGCGTTATGGTGTGATCGTTTGAATTGAGGCTGATGAATTCACCCCAAATAAATTGGAAGCCATGCTTTGCTGCATGGGCAGAGTAAGAAACACCGTCTAAACTGGTGTCAAGCGAGCCAGTTGCGACTTCATGTAGCAAAGGTTTCCATATATGCGTGCGGTTTTTATCAATCAGTGTGATATTTGCTCGTCGTGATTTCCCTAATGCATGTCCTAATTTACTCGCAAGCTCAAGACCGCCTGCTCCACCGCCAACAATAACGATATTAGGATGTGTGTTAATCATAATTGTGCCCTTTAAAAGTTATAAAGAGCTGAATACTATTAAAATTTTAATAACATTCAGGTCATTATAACCTGACACAATCTAAGGTTATGCTACTCCCCTTATTGCCCCTTTGAAAGTCAGAATGTATTACAAAATATGTACAGACAAAATATTCTCTGCTATTCAGTTAATATTCATCGTATTATTTCTATGTTAGAAACAGTTACCACAACAAAATGAATCTTATGTCTTTAAATTCAATGTTTAAAATTGCTTTGCTGATAGTTATTTACTTTTCACTTAGCGCATGTGCAGCAATTTCACCAGAAAAGTGTAAAACCGCTGATTGGTACAACCTAGGTTACAGTGACGGTCAAAACGGTGCTAAACGAGATCGGGTAAACGACTATACACAGGCGTGTGCCGAAGTGAATATCAAAGTGAATATTGAAAAGTGGCAAACAGGATATGAAAAAGGCAATCAAATATATTGCACGCCAGAAAATGGCTATCGTGTAGGACGCTCAGGACAAACTTATAATGGTGTGTGCTTAAGCCAAGCGTTTGTTAAAAATTACAATAAAGGCAAACGGCAGTATGATATTGCAGCCGAAATAAATGAGCTTGAAAACCGAATATACGACTTAAAAGAACAATACAGAACTGAGCCTAACGAAGATATTAAACGCGAAATTCGTCACGATATTCGTGACTTAGAAAGGCGACTCGATTTGCTGCGCGTGCCGCAAGTACTGTATGAAGTGATGCACAACACCAACTAAAAGTTTAAGGCAACAATACATTATCTGGTATGAAAGGAATATGGCTTAACTCTTCGATTACGCGGATAAGCACTTTTCAATAGCAAGGTGTAGCTCGTTGATTTCAATTGGTTTGGCGATATGGGTATAAAACCCTATCGCTAAATAATGCGCGACTTCTTGGGTCATGGTGTTGGCCGTGACCGCTATGATTGGTTGTGAAAAACCTTGCGCTAACAAACGTGTGCACGCTTCAACGCCATCCATATTTGGCATTTGAATATCCATAAAAACAATGTCCGGTTTTAAACGCGTTGCCATTTCAATGGCTTCAAGCCCATCATTAGCAATATGCAGTTCAGCACCTGATGGTGCGAGCATTGCACGGAAAACAACTTGATTCACCTTATTGTCTTCTGCAAGCAATAAGGTCTTTCCTCGCAAGTCCAACTCGGTAGTTGTTGGTGTTTGCTGTGCCTTAGAGGAAATACCCTGGGCACGTTCAAACTTAAACTTAATGTTGAACTCTGAACCTTGTGCTAGTTGTGATGAAGCCGAGATTTCCCCGCCCATTAACTCAACGAGCTGTTTAGTAATTGCCATGCCAAGTCCTGTGCCACCATACTTACGTGTGGTTGACTTATCGGCTTGTTCAAATCGACTAAATAAATTCACAAGGTATGCTTCTGACATCCCGATACCGGTATCACAAACAGTTAATTCAACAATCTCATCAGACTGTTGCAATGATACAGTCACCTGCCCTTGCTCGGTAAATTTTATTGCATTTGAAACAAGGTTTAAGGCCACTTGTTTAAAGCGAACAGGATCCGTCATCCACCCATCTTGAAAATCTGGCGAAATATTTAACTTAAATGCAATATGCTTTTGTTGTGCTAACGGCGCCATATCCGACTCAACCATGTAGAGAATTTTGGCTAATTCACAAGGCATTTGCTCTATCTCTAACTTGCCAGCTTCTATTTTTGAAAAATCAAGAATATCGTTCACTATGGTAAGCAGCGTTTTAGCTGATAGTAACCCTTGTCCAATTAATTTCTCTGACTCTGTCGGCAATGTGTGACGGGCTAAAACTTGAAGCGTGCCCAAAATACCATTGAGCGGTGTTCGGATTTCATGGCTCATATTCGCCAAAAACATTGATTTAATTTGTTCAGACTTTTCAGCTTTAAGCTTTTCTTTTTCAAGGCGTTTTATCTGCTCCATCACCCGCTCAGCCATTGTGTTTAGCGTGTTTTGTAAATTAGTGAACTCTGTAAACTCAAATTCTTGCTTGAATTGTTGGTACTCGCCTTGTTGCAACATATTACCAACACTTTCCAGCTGTTTAATTGGCTGCGTAATTTTTCGGGTAAAACGTTGCACGTAAAATGAGAGTAAAATAAATAGCCCAACAATAATTAAAGAAGAAAATAAAACAGCTGAGAAAATATCTTTGGTATAGTTTGCTTTTTTCTCAAGTAATTCAATCTGTATAGGCTCTGATTGATTGAGTGTAATCTCAGACATGCCTTGCAACACATCAAAATCGACTTGTTTTCCGGATGTATACCAATCAATACCGTCAATTTTTGCTCTAAGTATTTTATCTTCTTGAGTCAACTGAATTTCATTAAATAGCTGTTCCGGTGATATCAGTAAAAAAAGGGCTGCGGTGTTTTTGTAAGGTGCTAACAATGACGGATATGAAACCCTAAGGGGTACTACAAGGAAAAAATAACCATGTTCACGCATCAGTGGATTGTAGCTTGCATCGGTTATAAACAGCTGTTGCACCCTATTGACAGTACCATCACTTTTTAAAATAGCTTGTGTACGCTTTTCAATGTCCTGGTGATTGAGTCGCAAAGATTCGACGGGGTACGCTTCTACAATAAATTCAGAACCATCAGATATAAATGCAGCATCGATTACTGCATGCTCATCAACAATCTTTTTTAAAGATTTAAACGCATATTGCGTATAAAGAATGTTGTTTACAAGCTCTGCAAGCACTTTATTATCGCTGTAGCTGGTCAATTGCGTACTGAGCTCAGACATTACGCTTTTGGTATCTAAACTAATTGAATTAGCAGTTCTAATCACATTATTTTGTGCTAATTCAAGCGTTTGTAGGTAGTTACTCACACCAAAAAAGCTCACACATGCCATTAGCAACACCGAAATGAGCAGACTTATTTTCGTTCTGAATTCCGATACTAAGCTCTTATGGCTCATTTTGCATTGACCTTTCAGTAATGTACTGCATATATTCAGCGGCTTTATGATTGTCAAAAATATCCGCAGAATATCGGTTCACGCCTTTTAGCATCGCCTCCCAAATAATTGCCATATTACGCTCGTTCGGCATCGGTTCTGATTGTGCTAATTGTTGAAAGATAACTTGCAAGTTTGGGTCTGCTTTATTAGTCAACTCTGCAATGATTTGTTTATTCGTTGGTAACGACTTTAATTGGTGCCAAATAGCTGCTTGTGCACGTTTTTGTTGGAAAAACTCTGCAAATTTTTTTAGTTTTGCTTTTTTCTCAGCAGATGATTCAAGTGAATGATTTGGGAATGCAATCACATGAGATGAGAAGTAAGGCCTCATCTGCTTGCCTTTGTATTGTGGTAGCATTGCGATGCCTAAATTATCACCAAGCTTTTCCTTAAAGTGGTTAAATGCCCAGGAACCATTAATCGTATAAGCTTGTTGCTCAGATATAAACGCGTTCAAGTTACACTCATAATCACAAAGTTTATCGACAATTTTGTCATCCGCCAGTTGCTTATACCAAGACAGAGCTTGCTTCATACCTGCAGTATTTAGATTTACCTTACCATTGACATAAGGAAACTCACCAAATGCTCCCAAAAATGGAATAAACCAATACATTTCATAATAATTCCAGCCTATGAGGGTCGTATTTTCGGGTAAAGACTGCTTTTGCTGTATTAAGGTTTGCCAATCAGTTGCAGGAGTTTGCACTAGCGACTTGTTGTAATAAAGCAGTAAGTGATTACCAAAAATAATTGGAATACCTTTATAGTCACCAGCTACTTTCGCACTCTGCAATGATTCAGTGGATAGCTCGGGGACGAGCCAGCTTTCGGGAATTGTAGAAAAGCCTAACTCAGAGAGTCCAACAAAGTCAGAGGGAACAATAACAATATCAGGCAACTGACGCATATTAGCACCTTGAATAAGTGCAGACTTGAGTTCGTTATTTTTAAAATTTTTAATTTTTAATTGGACATGTGTTTTTTCAGAAAAGTCATCGAAAATTTTCTGAAAGTTATAATTTTCCAAGGCATATGCGAGGGTTAATTCTTGCGACTTACTTTGAAAAACGACTAAGCAATTTAAAAGTAAGCACAGCAATAACGATAGAGTATAGTGCAAGAGTAACTACCTGAATTTAAACCTTCTTTTGTTATAGCAAAAATAAGCTAAAGCTAACAGTTATTGTTTGAAATAAAACATCAAAACACAAGCTAGTTCACGCCTTTACACTGCGCAGTAAATTGTTAGCAAAATTTTTATAACAAGACCCAATCACTTATATTCAAGTGCTTTTTCAAAACGAATTTTGACATCCAATGACGATATTGCTTTCTCAATATCAATAATGTGGTAATTGTTTTTAATTAACATACTTAGCATTGCACGAAAACGGTTCATAGTTTTCACTTGAATACGCTGATAATGATGCTGCTTGACCCAAGCCTCTTGTGCATTAAGCATTTTTTGCGCGAGCCCATGTCCTCGGTGAGCAGGTAACACTGCACCTAACCAACTATAAAAAATGTCATCTGATAAGGCATAACCGAGCTTGTAGCCAATTGGTTCGTCATGGTAAAAGCTAATCAGCAACAAAAAGTGCGATTGTGCGAGACGTTCTCTGATATCAACCAGCTTTTTGGGTGATGAAAACTCCGGAATTTGTGCTTCTATTATTGCAATATCCTTGAGTTCACCTTGTTTAATTGAATACATAGTGTACTTTTTTCAATTACTTCCAGTCAGTATCGTAATTATAACCAGATGAACCGAATGACAATATAGTTTTGTTTTATTAGGTTGTAACTATTTATCCTTTTATTTAGTAACTAAAAAAGGAGGCAAAAACGGAAATAAACAATTTATTTTATGTCCGATACTACTCTATCGCGACCGAGTTTTTTTGCATCATAAAGAAGATCGTCTACCCGTTTAAACAAGGTTTCAATTTCTTCATCTTGTTTATACGCCGTCACGCCAATACTTGAGGTGACTGTGATTTCACTTTGGTCATTAATTTGTATAGGCAGTGCTTTTAACTGCGCAGCAATCAATTCTGCTTTTAGAATTGCACTGTGTAAATTGGTACTTGGTAAAACAGCAACAAACTCTTCGCCACCGTAACGTGCCACAATATCGCGGCATGATAAGTTTGTTTTAATTATATGTGATGCAACTTTCAGAACCTTATCGCCCGCAAGATGGCCATAAGTGTCATTAATGCGTTTGAAGCGGTCAAGATCAAACATCACCACACTAAATTTGGTCGCATGTGATTTTAGTTGCTCTATTCTTCGTAATAATACTCGGCGATTGATCAACTTGGTTAGAGGATCGATTGTGGATTCTCGATACAAATTCATTAGCATCGAAAGCTGTGCTAACTGCAGCCATAAACTTATGCCTGCGAACAGTAAAAATAACCATAGCGCATTAAATAACTGCCAGTAATCACCGTTAAAAAACTGCATTTGTACCATTATAAAAGGAACAAAAATAAGGCTTATTAAAATTAACCCGCCACGAACTGTTAACGGAAATAGACCTATCATCGCCAAGATTAAGTAAGGCATCATGGTAAAAATGTGCGGTACACTTTCAAGCGATGCAAAGGTGTTCATAATAGTCAGATAAAATATGGAAGGCAGCAGAAATGATAATGCAATAACGTATTTTATTAAGCTAACTGAAGAGGAACGCTTAACCCTATAAGCCATAAAAAACAAACTTATTGAGAGTGTCATACGTGCAATTAGCAGGGTTTTAGCATGTTGATGAGCGAACGTAATAAAGTCGAATATTGAAAATATCGGCACAGAAAACGCAAAAAACATGCACATTATCCAGAGCCTACCACGAATATATTCTGAGCGTTTTTGAGTAAAATCGGCTGAATGGGTATTAGATGAAATTAGTTCAACTAAAGGGTTGTTTTCTAAACTAAAA
Organism: Pseudoalteromonas piratica; assembly: GCF_000788395.1. Classification (NCBI taxonomy): domain Bacteria; kingdom Pseudomonadati; phylum Pseudomonadota; class Gammaproteobacteria; order Alteromonadales; family Pseudoalteromonadaceae; genus Pseudoalteromonas; species Pseudoalteromonas piratica. The sequence continues at coordinate 566,406 of NZ_CP009889.1, read as the reverse complement.
TAAGTCGTTAACCTTATTTTTTTAAATAAATTTACTCCCTCTTTTTGCTCGCTATACACATCATTTAACGGTGCTGGTTCCATAGTTCATTTCACTTCTGTTTCATAGCGCCACCATGCAAATGACGCAATAATAACCAAATTGAAACGAGTCTATCTGGATCTAACAAAGGTGTGATTAACCTAGATCAATAAATGAACAAGAACATAAAAATGCACAAAAAACATACCTAACGTCCAAACATCCAATAAACATTGGTTTTATTAATTTTTGATGATCGAGCTGCTTTGATGCAGTTTTAAAAAAGATTGCTAATTTATATGTTTTAACTCAATAAAAACGCCAAGCATTTAAAAGGCTTAACCACAGTATACAAACTTAAAAGACCAGAAAACTTAAAACAACAAAATCAACTAAAAATCAAAAGCTTAAACCAAAATTAAAGAATAAATAATATTCCGTTATTGTGTTAATTCCTATAATTTTTCTATTACAGTGAAGTTATAACTATTTTGTAAGACCGAATTCCACCATCACGTAATGCTATATGAGTGTTTAAAACAATCATTTAGGAAATACACCCATGAAATTAAATAAAGTGTTTTTAGCATTATGGTTTACACCAATCTGTTTTAATGCCACCGCAGGAAATAATGTCACGCCTATCGAACCCATTATGGTAACCATCCCTGCCGGGAGCTTTGAAATGGGCTCAACAGAGCGAGAAAGCACTCAGCCAGTGCACCAAGTCAATTTAAAAGAGTTTAGTTTAGGCAAATATGAAGTAACGGTAAGGGAATTTGCTCAATTTATTGCTGCCACAAACTACCCTGCACCAACCGAATGTCGCCACGAGTTAGACGGCTGGTTTAAGCCTGCCAGTAAAGGTAATTGGCAAACCAATGCGTTAAACACCAGTGAATACCAACCTGTTGTATGTATTAATTGGAATGCCGCAAAAGCCTATGTGGATTGGCTGGCAAAAGAAACCGGTAAACCTTATCGCCTAGCAAGTGAGGCCGAGTGGGAATATGCAGCACGTGCTGGTACAACAACACAGTATTATTTTGGCGATGACCCAAACAAAACAGAAGTATGTAAGTTTGAAAACACTGCAGATCACTACGGAGAAAGCATTTTACAAACGCAAACCAACACCAGTTATGTTAATTGGAGCACAGGTATTAATGCCTGTTCAGACGGTGCGGCTCGCGCCAGTATCGTTGGCATGTACAAACCTAACCCATTTGGTTTACACGACATGTTGTCAAACGTCTTAGAATTTGTTGCAGACTGTTACGTAGAAAACTACGACAATGCATCAGAAACGGGTGCCCCTTTTCAGGCTGAAAACTGCGAGCGTCGTTCAACTCGCGGTGCTAGTTGGCACTGGAACCATTGGCCGCTTACAAACCGAGGCCGAATTCCAGTTGATTTTGCCGGTGGTGTTGACGGGTTCCGCATTGCGTTAGATGGCAAAGCGCCAAAACTTTCTAAATCCACAAAGCGTTTTAAAAAAGCACTTCGCCATGCTCAAAATAATGAGCAGGCACGTCGCGACCTAATAGCAGAACTACCCAACAAAGTAGAAAATGTTAAATTAACTCAGCAAGATAACCTTGTTCAATTAAGCTGGGATAAAAGTCAGGATAGTGAAGTTACAAGCTATCGTGTTTATAAAAATGCTGTAAAAGATGCCATGTTTAAGCTGGTTGCAACCAATATACAAACACCTTCTTATAGCCTGATTTCAGACTCAGATCATAGTGTTGAATATACTGTGGTTGCTGTTAAAAACCATTTACAAGGACCTTATAGTGACCCTATTGCTACGGCTACAGGTTGGAGTAATGTGCCTGGGCAAATAGAAGCTGAATGGGCTAAAACCATTACCGGTGCCAGTGTGACATTAACCTCTGATGAGTCGCGCGGTCATAATCTTACTGGTCGTGACGGCATTGAAAATGATGCCACAATGATCTATCAAATCAACGTCGCTAAAGCAGGTGATTACACATTAGAATACCGAGTCGCCACACCAAATGATACAAAAGGATTCGAAGTTTATTTAGGGGATACCAAACTCACAACGGCCAATGTGAGTAAAACAGGGGGTTATCATGAATGGAAAACACAATCCAAAAATAACCTGGCCTTACCAAAAGGTAAGCACACACTTACAATTAAGTCATTAGACAGCCATTGGAAACTAAATTGGCTTGCGCTTAAAGAAAATTAATAGCCTAAGCTCAAAAATATCTGGCTATGCTTAATTAGCATGGTCAGATGCAGCACTCTCCCGCTATTTTTACATTATATTTAATTCTACCCCCTAGCCTCTACTCAACTGTTTTAATACTCACTTAATAGCATTTTCAGTGCTCACCCAATAAGTGTTATAGCAGTTAAATCAGATTAATCGCATGCAATTTGGTTTGATTTCGCTTTGACCATCGTGCCGTGGCATTTTGGTTAATGTAATCATAATAAAAGTCATGATTTATTTGCTGTTTTGGATCATGACAAAGTAATAACGCAATATCTAAGCTTAACTCTAAACTACCCGCAAGCTGCGCTTGTTCAAATGCCTGTTTGCCAAGGCTCTCAAAGTGTTCATAGTCTTGTTCAGCAAGGGCTAAACGCGCTTTTAATAAGGTGTTTTGTGGCGTAGCCGTGTTAAGTGGCTCAACTAATGCTTTTGCGAGATTAAGCCTTTCAGTATCTAAATAGTAAGTGAGTAACTGTTTGCGACTAGACTGTGCAACCCAATGATCAGGTGTCAGTTTTGTATATTCTAACACTTGTTTAAGGTGTGGTTCTTTGTCTGCAGGATTATCCGCATAAATGGCATAGTGAAAAGGTACTTTCGCATAGTGATACTGCGGTAACTTATAAGCATTCATTTTGCTTTCAGCAAGTTGTAAATAGTGGTACTTGTCACCTTGATTTTTGTGCTTATGTGCCATCACCGATAAATACGTTAATGCATGTAACTCGCGCTCTATATCATTGATAGCAAGAGCATGCTCTGCCGAAGTTAATAGACTCTGTTTGACATTGCTGTAATCATTATCAAGATGGTCTAGCCAAGATTTGGCATTATACGCATCAGCTAGGCGTTTATGGTCATTGATTTGTTGATACTGCTCAATTGCTCTTTCGAGCTTGTGAGCACTTAATTCAACCAGTTCTTTACGTGTTAAAATTGTACTTTGCAGTAATAACGCATTGCCTTGTTGCACGTTATTTTGTTGCAGCTTGGCTAACTGTTCAAGCTTATCAGCTAAGCTCATTGCAGTGTCGAGCTTATTACTTTGCAAATAGGTATTTGCCAGTTGATTTAAAATAATAAGGTCTTGGGCATTTTTTTGGTGAGCGAGTGTTAACATCGCCAATTTAACATCAGGTGTTGCTGGCACATTCACCCAATCCAAAACAACACTTTGTAATAAGTGCTTATTAAGTTTATCTGCCGCTTTCGCCGCAGTCTCTGCAATAACTTGTCCCTGCCACTGTCCATGCGGCCCAACTAATTTGAAATCAATTAAATGAACACCGCCTGCATCTGACATTTCACCCGTAAGAATAATTGGATGCTGTTCAGACAGGGTTTTGTAGCTTAATATTTGGGTGGCGTGAAACTCTGCATTACTTATGCTGTTAAGGGGGGTTACCTCAAAATCAAGCTTGTCAGCTAAATTAAGCGATTGATTTGAGTGACTTACAAACTCAATCAGTGAGATTGTTGATTGTGGTGGTGCTTTCATATTCAACGCAATCACAAAAACCGCCGCAAGCATCACACTGACTGCTAATATAAGCGGGCGAAACCCCTTTGATTTCGACGACTTATTTACATGTTCTGTAGTTAGTGTGTTTTCAGTTGCTATTTGAAACGGGAGTTGCCACACATAACCACGCTTAGCATAGGTTTTAATGGCATCTGCACCAAAAATATTGCGTAAATTACTTATGTTTTGAAATACCGCTTGCTCTGATACCACTTTATCTTGCCAAACATGCGTTAATATTTGGTCTTTGCTAAGTACTGTATTCGGGTTTTCTAGAAACAATTTCAACAATAGTGCTTCATTATGGCGAATAGCCACAGACCCTTTGTTTTCGCTTAAAACTAAGCTAGAGGCATCAAATTCAAAATGTTTAATCTGGTAACGCATGGGATTTAAGTAATTTTTTTGTCCAGTTTAACGTTTCAACGAAGACTTTCGCAAAATAAAATAGGCCGAAATTGCAACAAGGTATTAATAGCATATTGTTTACTGCTTTTAAGGCTTATAGAATGAATATTGGATAAAAATTTAATTAAAATTTATCTTTATTTTACCATTTAACCACAATACAAAAATAAATCCGCTTGACCTAAACCTTGCTTGAGGTTTTAGCATGCCACTTTTCTCAGCAATAAGAACAAAATAATGAATAGTGATATTTCAATTTCTCGTCTCAAGCAATTCCCGCCGTTAATGTGGATTATGCTCTTTGGCTCGTTTATAACGCGCGGCAGTTTTTATATGGTGTGGCCTTTTTTGGCGGTTATTCTTTACAAAAAATTTGCCCTTTCAGCGACAGAGGTCGGTTCTGTCTTGTCACTCGCTGCGGTAATCTCGGTATTTGTCAGCTTTGTTGGCAGTACCCTTTCAGATAAGCTTGGCCGAAAACCTATGATGTACGCCACAGGTGTGCTTTATATTATCTCATTTAGTTTACTCGCCATTGCAGACACAATTGTCATGTTTACTATTGTGATTACACTGTGTTCAATTGCTACTTCCCTTTGGCGGCCACTCGCATCAGCGTTGATTGGCGATATTATCCCTGAAAAAGCGACCCGTGAACTTGCCATGCAATCCCTTTATTTTGCAGTAAATGTTGGCTGCGCGGTGGGGCCAATGCTGGGTGTTTGGCTTGGCTTAACAGGTGAGCAATCCAGCTTTTTTATTACCGTTTACGCCTTTGCCTTTTTACTTGTGTTGTTAACATGGGGATTTAAGCATCAAGATAAAAAGCACGCAAAAGTAGATATAGATAACCCAGATAGTACGCCCAGCACCGAAACACCTGAAACAAAAACGGGTTTTAAACAAACCTTTAGCGTGTTAGTCCAAGACAAGCTGTTACAGTGCCTAATTTTGGCAAACATTTTGTGTTTTTTTATTTATGGTCAAATGGACAGTTCACTGGTGCAATACCTCACCCGTGCGGGCGCAAATAATTTGCTCGAACTTGTTTCATCAATGATTTTCACTAATGCGATAGTGATTATTACTTGCCAGTTTTTATTGCTTAAATTATTAGCATCACGCCCTATTCTTGTGCGTATTCGGTTTGGCTTGGTGTTGCTTATCTGCTCGCAAATTTGGTTTGCTTTTAATCCTCTTACCTTTTTTGCAGGATGGCTAGGCGCGGTAGTAATTATGAGCCTTGCCGAGGCCATTTTATTCCCCACCATGAGCGTGCATGTTGATCGTATTGCGCCCACTAACCTTCGCGGTGCATATTTTGGCGCAACCGCTTTCTACGATTTAGGCTATGCCTTAGCGCCAATAGGCGGTGGTTTGCTGCTTGATATGTTTGACGGTCGAACCCTATTTTTAGTGTGTACCGCCATTGCTGTAGTGGTGTTTTTACTTTACCTGATTATGGATAAATTGAAGCGCCCTGCGTTTATTACAGAGCAGCTTGCAACTGAGCAAACGGCTAAAACAGCGTAAATTTTTTTTTACTTTAAGCTTGTCTTAGTTTTTACCGGCAAAACAAAAAAGCCAACACCTAAATGCTGGCTTTTTAGTTCAAAGCTAAGTTAATCGCGTTTATACACCGCCTCAATGGTTGCTTTAGCCAGGGTATTTGCATTCACCATATACCCTGCAACCGCGCTTTTGGTAGTTTCCTTTAAACCAAGCGGCTTTGATAAGGCAAACACCGTAAACTGATAACGGTGAATACCATGCCCTTTCGGCGGACATGCACCACCAAAACCATTAACACCATAGTCGTTATTAATTTGTACTGCACCTTCTGGCAGTTGTGGGCTTGAACTACTGCCCGCGCCAGTTGCTAGTTCAGAAGTGCTCGCGGGCAAATCTGTAACCTGCCAATGCCACCAGCCGCTGCCAGTTGGCGCATCCGGATCATAGGCAAAAACAGCAAACGCTTTGGTTTCTTTAGGTGCACCACTCCAAGCTAAATGGGGCGATATATTTTCACCTTCACAGCCAAATCCCTTAAAAACATGCTTAGTTGATAACATTTCACCATTAGCAATGTCATTACTGGTTAGTGTGAAGGTGTTCGCGTAAACCTGCGCTGCAGATAATAATAGCGAGCAGCTTAAAATATGTTTAAACATGGTTTGTCCCTTTTTTAATTATTATCTCATCTTAAACATACTTAAATGGATTAAAAGTATTTTGGGACAAACAGCGAATTCACATACCATTGCCTCATTAAATACAACAAACCTATTCACTTATTTTGATAACCATCGAACCATGTGGTTACTTCTAAAAATTTAAAATTCATGTTAAAAACAAAGGCGGGACAACACGTTGCATGTAAAAGAAGATAAACATACAAATCATAAATGTGGTTATTTCAACAACCGCATTTTGTAATTAACGCTTATTATTGAGTTATAGGGAAGTACGTATGAAAAAGCTTATATTCATCGTCATTGTATTAGTACTGACTGGCTGTCTCGGTATGCCAACTCAAGTCCAACCTGTTACTAATTTCGAGTTAAAAAAATACCTTGGTAAATGGTATGAAATTGCCCGGCTTGACCATTCATTTGAACGTGGGCTCAATCAAGTAACGGCTGAATACTCACTGAAAGAAGATGGTGGTGTTAAAGTGATTAACCGTGGTTTTTCTCTTGAAACAAACCAATGGCAAGAAGCCGAAGGCAAAGCTTATTTTGTTAATGGTACCGATGAAGGGTATTTAAAAGTCTCTTTTTTTGGTCCATTTTATGGTTCTTACGTAATCTTTGAACTTGAAGAAAATGATTACAATTATGCTTTTGTTTCTGGCCCGAATAATGATTATTTATGGTTATTAGCTCGCACACCGACAGTGTCACCTGAGATCATTAATACGTTTGAAACGCAAGCAGCAGAACGCGGTTTTGATACCAGTAAACTTATCTATGTTGCTCAAAAATAAAGCCTTGTTATTTCATGGCTATTCACAATAGGGAATTAAATTGAAAATATCACTTCACCCAGTCACGCAATCTAATTATGAAGCCGTATGTGAGCTCGATGTCACAAAAGAGCAAGAAGAATATGTTGCATGTAATATGTGGTCACTGGTTGAGTCAATGTTCAACGAAGGTTATGCAACTAGGGCTATCTACCTTAATGAAGTAGTCGTTGGCTTTTTTATGTGGGTGTATGAAAATCAAGAAAAAGTATCGATATGGCGTTTTATGGTTGACCAAAAGCATCAGCAAAAAGGCATTGGGCGCATAGCATTAGACCTCGCACTTGCTGAAATTAAATTAACGCCAAACCTTAAAACAATTGAAATTTGTTACAACCCAAACAACCCTGTAGCCAAAGAGTTCTACGCAAGCTTTGGCTTTATTGAGATAGGCATGGATGAAGATGGTGAAGACATGCTGGCTGTGATTGAGCAATAAACAAAAATACTTTTTTATAAGGTACGCCAAATGTTAATTAAAGTTTCACCCCACATCTCGTTAAGCTCATTAAAAATATCAGATGCACCTGATATTTTGGCGTTAGTAAACCATAATCGTGCGCGCCTTAATCAATATTTATACTGGGTCGAAGATGTGCAGTGCGTTGATTCCGCTGAGCAGTATATTTTTGAGCGAGTAAACAGCGGACTAAATGAAGCTCTCTGGTTCAAAATATACTTCAATAATGAAATGTGTGGCGTATTTGCCGTTAAATCTATTTGCCCACAAACGCATGTTGCTGAATTAGGTTATTGGCTTGGCGATAATGCCAAAGGCAATGGGGTAATTAGTCAAATTATAAATTACCTACCCAGCCTGTTAGCACATACATCAGCTAAAACTATCGAATTTAGGTGCCTTGAGCAAAATCACGCAAGCATTAAAGTTGCACTTCGCGCTGGCGCCAATCAGGTTGGCTCTTTACCAAATTTTATGGTGGCAAATGGCATAAAACAAAATTTAAATATTTACCGTGTCGCACTTTGATTTAAATTAGCGCGTTGCAAAATCTGTTTTGCTCGTTACACAAGAACTGTAATGGTTCTACTTCAAAATTTCTGTTACAAATAAAAGTGGTGAAAAAACAGCCACTCTCATAATGATAAGTGTTAGTTTATAAAGCAATAATGGTATTTGTTTACCTAATTTGGGTTAAAAAATAGGGAGCTAAAATTATGGATGAAATCAGCACTGTTAGAATTTACCTGTTAAGGGCTATGTATGCATTTATAGCGTTTGGCTTAGGCGTCACCACGTTGCCTGATGTAGTTTCTGGCTCAGGTCAATTTGCCGATTCAGACACCATAATCAATGCCATTTTAATGGGGTTTTGTCTTCTTTCACTGCTCGGCATTAAGTACCCACTTAAAATGTTACCAGTACTGTTGCTTGAGCTTATTTGGAAAGTGTTTTGGCTTTTAGTGTATGCCTTGCCTATGTATCTCAATCATGGTCTCGATGAATACGCTCAAGAGTTAGTTTTTGCATGTGCTATGGGGGTAATTCTTACACCACTTGTACTGCCATGGGGCTATTTAATAACTCACTACCTAAAAGCCCCCGCAACACCATGACGGTAACTGAAAATATTAGTTACCGTCCTTACCTAAACGCCTTGATAAGTTATTTTTTTACTTGGAAAGGGTTCTCTCTTTTAACGTAGAGTCTTTGTCAGTAGCATGCTGAATTAGATTAACCAGTAACTTACCATGCATTGGGGTAAAACCGGTTTTTTCGAGTTTTTTCTCAAGGTAATTAGCAAAGTTTTTACGCTTATCATGATGAGTGCGTAGCGTAAACAATAATTCATGTTGCTTTTGGTTTATGAGTCGCGTGTTATAAATTGGGTCTTCATCAGGCCAGTTTTCTACTGGTACGCCTTTGGTTTGATATACATAACTTGAAAGTGTTTGATTGATCCGAGAGTAATCACTTTGACCAATTAATAATTCCAATTCTTTTAATAAGCCGCGGTACAATACGCGCGGAAATAAGCTGTAAAAATCTTTATTTTGGAACGCCTTACCTTTATCTGTTTGCTGCCAATCTGCAAAACTCGACTTCAGCGCATGGACAAAAATACGGCCAACAAAATGTACCTTTAGGTATGTTCCGCCTTTGCTATCAGCGCTTTGTAAAAGATCACTCAAGCGTTTACGATAGTTGCGGTTTTCAGCCTTTAAGCGGCTAACTTCGGCTTCTAACGCGAGTTCATTTTCGCCTTTTTCAAGCTGTTGTTTTTGCAATTGAGCTATCCGCAGCTGAGCGCTTTGCAATACATCGCGCGTGTCTTTTAACTCTTGCAGCACACTGCCATTTTTAATCTTAAAGTTAAAATTATGGGTACTGTTTTCCTTGGTATGAGCAACCAAAGGTGAAGCCGCTTTGGTCAGGGCTTGGGTGAGTTTTTTTTCTAAAACTTGCCCTGACTGGCTGCCTTTTAGCAAAGTGGTTAGTTGGTTATTTATTTCATTTAAATACCAAGTATGCAATTGCTTACTTTGAGTTTTGCTTAACCCATTAAATGGGTTAGCGTCTTCCTTATCAAATTCAGACACCTACTGCCTCAAATCCATTCTTTCTAATTCTTAAGTCTGAGCTGGATAGTAGCAGATAAAACCACTAAAACTCTAGCTTGATAATGCACTTTTAGCGCTCACTTGCGAACGCTCTAAAATGGCCACCCCTTGTTCTTTCATAAAAGCTTCAAATGCGCTGGCAAGTAAGCTTTGCTTTCTGTCTTGGCGTTTGGCCAAAAACCAGGTGCTACGAATAGGAAAACCAGTTACGTCTAATTTTACCAAACCCGGTACTTCACCATAATCGAGCGCATGACGGCTTAAAATAGATAAGCCCAACCCCGATGCAACCGCATATTTAATCGCTTCATTACTTTCGATGGTCATTTTTTCATTCAAGGTTAACTGTTGGGTTTTGCAAAATTGTTCAATCAAATTACGTGTACCCGAGCCTTTTTCACGCATTATAAATGGGTAATGCGATAGACGGTTTAGGCTAACTTCTTGCTGTAAGTGCAATTCGTGCCGTGCTGGTGCGATTACCACCAGTTCGTTATCGAGTAACGGTGTTTTAATTATTTCGGGGCGCTCAGGGCACTGACTAAAAAAGTAAAAATCATCTTCGTTGGCTTCTATACGCTCTTTTACTTCCTGACGGTTACCAATTTTTAGATTGATATCTACCTTTGGGTGTTTTTTACAAAACGCCCCTAAAATCAGTGGCAAGAAATACTTAGCAGTTGAGACCACACATAAATTAAGCGAACCCGATGTCACACTTTTAAGCTCATCAATCGATACAGACAAATTATGAAAACTGGTAAATACCTCATTGGCGCACTTTAACAAGGCTTTTCCTGCATCGGTAAGCACAATGGTTTTGCCATGCTGGTGATAGGCCGGCATATCCACCGTTTCGCTTAATTGCTTTAACTGAATCGACACTGAGGGTTGGGATACATGTAACTGCTGCGCCACCAAGGAAATACTTTTGTATTGATCAAGCGCTTTTAAGAGCTGCAACTGTCTTACTGTAGGTAATCGCATAGCAATATAGACTTTTATTTATATAACTTAACACAAATATATATTAGCGTTTATTTAATTGCGCGCATAGACTAATTTTTGTCTTATAAATGCATAAAATACAACCTGCATCTCAGAACAACAACGCAGGTGGTGATGCTTTGTATTGGGGAATGAGGAAGTTATGTTAGAAACCATATCGAATAATGTACGCGCGTTAGGTGAAGTACTCGGTCAAACAATTGCCGAAGACAAAGGCGATGGTTGGGTTGATAAAATTGAAGGAGTACGCCTTCTTGGTAAGCGCATTGTGGCAGGTGAAAACCATGCGGTTGAAGACCTACAAACAATCTTTGCAAATAGTACTGAACAAGATTTATTAATTCATGCTCGCGCATTTAGCCAGTTTTTAAACCTTGCTAATGTGGCAGAGCAACAACACACCACCAGTGAGCAAGGCTTAGCAGAGCTTGATTTGCCCCACCCGCTTGACTCACTCTCAGAAAAATTAACCGGTATTGACGCAAACGCGTTTAAACAAGCGCTTAAAAAGCTGCATATCGAACTGGTGCTAACAGCGCACCCAACCGAAGTTAACCGCCGCACTTTTATTCATAAATACAACGAAGTGGCTGATGAACTCAGTAAAGGGGAAGCACCGCTTAGTGGCCGCGTGCAAGAAATCATTGAACAAGCATGGCATACCAATGAAATTAGGCAGCAGCGCCCAACACCACTTGATGAATCACGTTGGGGCTTACACGCCATTACAGACAGTTTATGGCATGCGGTACCGCAATTTGTACGCGAATTAGATGAGCTTTCTCAAACCCTGATTGGCGAGTCGCTGGCTGAAGATATTGTGCCTATTACCATGGCCAGCTGGATGGCAGGCGACCGAGACGGCAACCCGTTTGTTACCGCCAAGCTCAGTAAACAAGCTATTTTACAAGCGCGATTAATTGCCGCAGAGCTCTACTTAACTGACTTTGAATCTCTTTATTTAGAATTATCGATGCACAAAGCAACTGATGATTTAATTGAAGCGGATATTAATAATATTGGCCCGTATCGCGCGGTGATCACACAGTTAATTAGCGAACTTAAAGACTCAATCGCTCTGTTGCGTGATGGCAAAACTAAAGGTGCCATTTCATCTTCAGAAGACTTACTTACGCCATTAAAAGCATGCCGCAACAGTTTATTAGCAGTCGGTCTTACTCGCGTTGCTAATTCACAAGTGCTTGACTTAATTCGCAAGGTGCAATGTTTCGGTATTTCACTGGTAAAACTGGACATTCGTCAACACAGTGAACGCCACGATGAAGCCATTGGCGAGATTGTAAGCGCACTCGATTTAGGCGATTACGCAACTTGGGATGAAGCACGCCGTGTTGAATTTTTACTCGGCGAAATAAATAATCCGCGCCCATTATTACCGCGTGTCACTTGGAGTGAAAATACCCAAGAAGTGCTCGATACCTTTGCTATGGTGGCTAAGCAACCGCGTGAAGTGCTGGGTATTTATATTATCTCAATGGCGAGTAAAGTAAGCGATGTACTGGCGGTAAACCTGTTGATGAAAGCCACTGGGTTTAGTTGGGATATGCCCATTGCACCGCTGTTTGAAACACTGGATGATTTAAACAACGCACCAAAAGTGATGGGCGACTTGCTAAACATAAAGCAATATTTAACGCGCTGTAACAAACAGCAGTACGTGATGATTGGCTACAGTGATTCGGCAAAAGATGCGGGCGTGTTAGCGGCCACATGGGCGCAATACCAAGCGCAAGAAGCGCTGGTGCAAGTATTTAAACAATTTGAGGTTGAGCTTAAATTGTTCCACGGCCGTGGCGGTACCATTGGTCGTGGGGGCGGCCCTGCGCACGATGCAATTGCATCGCAACCACCAGGCACACTTGATGGCGGCTTACGTGTCACCGAGCAAGGTGAAACTATTCGCTATAAGTTTGGTTTGCCAAACCTTGCTGTACGCAGTTTGCACTTGTATGCCAGTGCGATTCTAGAAAGCTTAATTCACCCACAACCTGTACCACCCGCATCATGGCGAGAGCTTATGAACAACATGGCCTCACTTAGTTGTGAAATTTACCGCGGGTATATTCGCGAAGAACCAAATTTTGTGCGCTATTTCCGCCAAGCAACGCCGGAGCAAGAGTTGTCATCGTTGCCACTTGGCTCACGCCCAAGCAAGCGCCGCTCAGATGGCGGTATTGAATCGCTGCGTGCTATTCCATGGATATTTGCGTGGAGCCAAAACCGTTTAGTCTTACCAAGTTGGTTAGGCCTTGGCCAGGCAATTAAAGCGTTTTATCAAGAAAATGCCGCGCTGATGAACGAAATGCTGGAAAACTGGCCGTACTTTAAAGCCCGTATTTCATTGACTGAAATGGTGTATTTAAAGTCCGATCCACAATTATCAGCACTGTATGATGCAGCCCTTGTTGAACCTGAACTACAAGGTTTAGGTGAACAACTGCGCAGCCAATTACAACAAGATGAGCAAGCTGTACTGACTTTGCTTAACCAAGCTCACACACTTGAGAGCGATCCTTGGAACTTAAGCTCATTTAGATTACGTCAGCCTTATTTAGTACCTCTGCACTTGTTACAAATTGAGGCATTAAAACGCTTACGCAATAAGCCAGAGCACCCTGAAAGCGAGCAGGTGTTAATGGTCACCATGGCAGGTATTGCTACCGGTATGCGAAATACCGGGTAATGTCGATGCCAACTATTTAGTGCAAAAAAAAGGCGAGGTCACCCTCGCCTTTTTGTTTCTTCTCACGTTCAGTCCATTTGAAATGGGTAAATTGAACCAAGCTTTAAAATTTGGCTTAATTCATCAAGGGCTGTTTGGCTTTCTACAAGTAAGCTTGGGTCGGCTAAGTCATCTTCTGAAATCGCATCTCGATAATGCTTTTCAACCCAGGCTGTTAAGGTATGGTATTTCACTTCATCCATTAAACATTCAGGGGCAACGGCGCTTAATTCCAACTCATTGAGTGGCACGCGAAGACGCAAACACGCTGGACCACCACCGTTTTTCATGCTTTGTTGCAAGTCAAAATAAATGACCTGAGAAATAGGGTTACTCGCCTCGCAAAGGGTCGCAAGATAAGTCGCCACTTTATCGTTATTTTGGCATTCAGTGGGGGCCACGATGGCCATAGTGCCGTTTGGTAGTGTAATTAGCTGACTGTTAAAAATGTAGCTTGAAACGGCATCTTCAACACTCACATAATCGCTGCTGACTTCAATTAAATGCAGTGGTTTATCACCTTGGTATTTTGTGTTTATAGCATCAACCGCGCGTGCGGATTGATAAAATGCCATTTCATGATAAAGCAGTACATTTTCGTTACCAATTGCGATTACATCATTATGAAATACCCCTTGGTCGATCACATCAGGATTTTGCTGAACAAATAAGCAATCGGCGTCGCTTAATCCATGTGCGCGAGCTATGGCTTCGCTGGCAGCTAAGGTTTGTCTGGCCGGGTAAATTCTTGGTTTGATATCTGATAACGCATCTTCACCATAAACAAAGAGCGATAAGCCTTTTTCGTTATGAGAATTGGCTAAACGGGTATGATTTGCCGCTCCTTCATCGCCCAATAATGGATGATGTGGTAGTGGCTCATGATGGGTAAAATACTGGTTATTTTTGAAAATGGCCTTAAAGGTACGGCTTGTTTGCTCAGCTTCAATAGCCCGGTGCAGCTTATTGCTTAAATTAGCTGGCGTAAAGTGCACTTTACCATCGTAACAATCTAAGCTATTCGATACCGTTGCGGCATTTGCCGACCACATTGATGATGCCGAATAACAGGCTTTTAAAAACTGCGGCGCGTGTTTGGCTGCTTTTGTAATTATGTCTTTATCGCTACCTGAAAAACCTAACTTTCTAAGTGTGTAAGTATCTGGGCGAACCTGCGGCGGTAAAATGCCCTGCTTTAAGCCAAGCTTTGTCATCGCCAGCATTTTTTCAAGGCCTTGTAACGCAGCCTTTTTTGGGTTGGCGATTTGCTTTGCGTTATTTTTTGATGCGACGTTACCAAACGATAAACCGCTGTAGTTATGGGTTGGGCCAACCAACCCATCAAAATTTACTTCATACACTGTCATTTTTGCATCCTTTTAGTGCAATGTTGCACTCTTATTAGGCGCTTTTTATTTTTTTATACCAAAAAGCGAAGATAAGACTGAAATTGCTAAAAGCATGCCAGTTGAAGTGTTTAGTGTTGTATCAGTTGTGTTGCCTACTTAATAGGGTGTTTTAAAATGCTCGTTTGCGGCTTTAAGTAATAACACGCAAGATAAAGCACTAAAGCAATGACCACATAGCCAAATGGGCTTGTCACATACGGTGCGTAATACTGTGCGACACGCTCTGCATAAGTACTTAATGACATATTGCTAAATTTGCCCGAGAGCCAATAATAACTGGCGTTTGAGGTTAAAAATGCAATTGAACTGGCAAGCCATAAATTAAATAACGTCACCACGCTTTTTGTTGCAACAGCGCGTTTTGTTTCATCAAGTTTTAGCTGCAAACTCTTATGGCCTGCCCACCACAATACATAATAGCCAACAAACAAAAATGGGTATGAGCGTGTAATGCAATCGCCAAAGTCACCACGGTAGTAACTACTAGTTAAATCTATCGACACACTTAACACCACAAATACACCAAATGTACGGTGTTTAGAGGCAAGCAAGCCTAAAATAAAGAAAATCGCTGTGCTGGCGCTTGGCAGATGAAGCGCAGAGGCGAAATGGTATGGACGAGTGGCAATCATCAGCAATGCTAGCAGGGCATAAACCAACAAAGAAAATTGCTGTACTTTAATTGGGGTAAATAAGTTTGAACGATCTGTCATTATTGTATTTCCGTGAACAAAATCCACACGGTAGGTATGACAAGATACAAAAGGTTATGCCTTGCCTTTACAGGCAAAAGAGAGTTAGCCAATCAGTTTACTATTGGTTTAAACGCGATCATATTCTCGTTGCTCACCGCCCACCGCAGTACTCGAGTGAACTAGGCCGGTCTCCGGACTCCTGATCATCGCGTTGACAGCACCTTCCCATCAAGAAGACAGTGGTGGTTGTCGCTCACAGTTACCGTTGCGGGGGCAGTTCCAGATTTAAACTGGATTCCCGTTTAAACATTGTTTTAGAAAAAACAATAGTCACCTAATTACGCCCCAAATATATGTCAAGCTAATTGACTAAATCAAGTTAATCGCTCAACGCTCTTAACACTTTTTGTTAATAGATATAACTAGATAGGTGGCTACTGCCAAAATATAAAAACTGCGGTATGCTTAGGCCAAAAATAGTTTACAGCCAATGACAAAGATAAAAGCCAAAGTACTGCGTTTTGACCATATTTCAGTAGACGCCATTTTTGAAAAAGAAAATGACTTGATTAGCCAATTGCAAAGCGGCAATTTAGACCAAGCCCTGTTACTTTGGCAAAGTGACGAGCCTACGTTAGTTTTGCCCTCTGGTAACAAGTGGCAACAAAGCGAAGCGATCGCGTCAAAGCTTGCGTCAACTGGCTGGAAACTTTACTCACGTAAAACAGGCGGTGCGCCCGTGCCTCAATGTGAAGGGGTGATTAATGTCTCTTACATATATGTTTTAGATGAACACACCCCCTACTCTATTCCAAATGCCTACACCGATTTTTGCGCTATTTTGTCTTCGTTTTTCGAACAGTTTAATATCAAGGTTGATACCCATGCCACACCCGGCAGCTATTGCGATGGTGATTACAACCTCAATATTGAAGGTAAAAAAGTAGTAGGCACCGCCCAACGAGTATTGCTAAAAAAAGGTGGGGGTAAAATTGTGCTGGCACAAGCCTGCATTTTAATAAATGCCGATATGCCCACATTAATTAAACCAGTAAATTTATGTTACGAGCACCATCAACAAACAGACAGAGCAATTGCTGATGTACATACGTGCTTGTATGAACATAGTAAGGAAAAACCCGATATTAGCGAACTTTACCAACGACTTTTTACTAGTTTTGTAAATCATCGTGGCAGTTAACAGAAAACGCTTTTTTTAGCTTTAAGCAGTGTTACACTTGGGCTAATTACCTAATACTGTTTAACTTTGGAGTACTCCATTGAAATTCGCTCTTCTTCCATGCGCAGCGTTATTTGCGACAAATGTATTTGCTGCTGTGACCCCATCAACAGAAAAACTCGCTGACTATGCGGTATCAGAATATCAAAGCGCACAAATTCATTCTTTAGCTAATATGGTGTCATTCCCAACAATTAATAAGAAAGGCCTTGATACCACAGAAAACCCGGACTTTATTGGCTTTAAATCACTATTAAAAATGAAAGCGGCTGAGCTTGGGTTTGACTACCAAGACTTTGGACATACCGTTTTAATTGGTATGGGAAATCAAGAAGAGAAAGTAACCATAGTAACCCATGGCGACGTGCAACCTGCCGATCCCACAAAATGGCAACAGAGCCCGTTTTTTCTTGATGCAACCTCAGAGCCAGGCAAATTAATTGCCCGCGGCACTGAAGATGACAAAGGTGCAATTTCAACAGCACTTTATGCCATGAAAACGCTAAAAGATAATAATGTTGCACTTAATAATCGTATTGAACTGATGGTTTACCTTGCTGAAGAGTCCGATTGGGAGCCACTAAAGCGCTTTATGAAAACCTACCAACAGCCAAAATATGCTGTAACCATTGATGCATCTTACCCTGTGGTGGTTGCTGAAAAAGGCTGGAGTTTAGTTGCCCCAACATTTACAGGCTCATCACCACAAACAGGTGTTTATGTAAGCGAATTAAAAGGCGGTGCATTTGTTAGCCAAATACCTGAAGATGCCAGTGTTGTGCTGCATAATGCTGATGCTCAAATACTTGACATAGTTAAGCAAAACATAAGTACTCTTAAAGATGTTCATGTCACAATCACACCACAAGACGATACATTTTTAATAAGTGTAAAAGGTGAATCGGCACACTCTTCAGAACCAGAAGCAGGTCACAATGCCATTGCACATTTAGCAGAAGTATTTAAAGGCATTGATTTAGAAAACAACAGTGATGGACAAGCAATTGAATTTATAAACCAACTCATTGGCCTAGATTTATATGGCGCACAATTTGGTGAGATTGCTTACCGACATGCGTTTATGGGACCAATGACCGTTGCACCAACATTACTGAAACGCAGCGAAAATGGCCTTAAATTATCCGTTAATTTACGTCGCCCAGTTGGCAAAACAGAGGTGCTATTAAAGTCACAAATTGATACTGCCCTTAGCAATTGGCAAGCGAGTAACAATATGACGTTAGACAGCATTGAAATTCATATTGGTACACCCATGCTGCTTGATGATGCACCGCACGCAGAAGCACTTTTGGATATCTTTAAGCATTTCACAGGCGATAAAAATGCCAGCTTTGTTTCAATCGGCGGTGGCACCAATGCCAAATTGTTTGATAACGCGGTGTCATTTGGTCCGTCTATGCCAGGTAAAAAATACACGGGGCACTCTGAGCATGAGTTTTTAACGCCTGAGCAAATGGCGCTTAATTTAAAAATGTATACCGCAATGATGGTAAAACTTGGCAATATGTAACCTGCTATGTTTTTAAAAAGCGCAGTAAATACTGCGCTTTTTCATTGAACACCCTTGCACTAAACTCCTTCTCATTTGCTATTTCCATGAGCCCTCCTTTACACTTCAAGGTTGAAACTTTCTTAGCCACAATACTGTTTACAAGTACAACCTAATAATTTGGCCCTTACTTCAAAGCAGAGCCCCTGCAAGGAAATAAATAGCCAAACAGTACAATGCAAAATCATGCATACCATCACCACAACTTTTCATGTAAGCTACTAAAAAATTTATAATTATTAATTAAGTTAAAGGGACTTTGCATGTTTATTTTTAAACGCGTATCTGCGCTCCTGTTGTTACTCATTTTTTCAATATCTTCTTTCGCAAATGAATCTCAGTATAAAGTTGAAACAATTAATTCGAAGGTTCTTAACGAAGAAAGAACCGCGGTAGTGCAACTTCCTAAAAGCTATCAGTCAAACCCAAATAAAGTTTACCCCGTTTTATTTCGCTTAGATGGCAAAGGAAACTTGCCTGTAGAGTCTGCGTTATTGGATTCACTCCATCAGCAAAACGCGGCACCTGAAGTTATTCTTGTTGCAATAGAAAATACGGATCGCGCTAGAGACTTAACCCCTACGGTTAACCATGATCCTAGAGGGCCTGTTGGTGTTGGCGGTGGCGGTGATAAATTTCTCGACTTTATTGAGAAAGAGCTCATCCCTCATATTGAAGAAAAGTATCGTACACACAACTTTCGCATATTCTCAGGCGCTTCTATTGGTGGATTATTGGTTTTACATTCATTTCAATCTCGACCTCATTTATTTCAAGCTCATTTAGCCTATAGTCCAGCGGTTTGGTGGGGGGACGAATCAACTTCTAAAGACGTTAAAGAGTTTATAAGCAACTCAAAAGAGTTAGACTCTTTTTTATACATGAATATTGGGTCTGAACATGCTGAAATGCGCGCTATTTATGACGACTTAGAGGTATTTTTGAAGAATAATCCACGAAAAGGATTTACTTTTGTTAGCGATGCGTTTAACACGGTTCCGCATGGTTTAACGTCAAAGGCAGGAACGTTCAACGCCTACCATAATCTATTTTTACCACTGGCCATGCCAAGCTCCCTGCTCACAGATGGTGTAAGCTCGATTAAGGAATACTACGCACGTGTATCTTTCCAACGTGGCGAAAAAACCATTGGGCCTGAGTGGGCTATGAGACAATTAGGTTACAGCTTAGTCGATAAAAAAGACTTTAAAACAGCAGAAGACGTGTTTAAGTACAACATTTCACTTTATCCAGAGATGCCGAGCGCATATAACGGGTTAGCTTACGCCTATGAACAAAACAAGCAGTTTCAAAAAGCGTTAGAACAAGTCAATATTTCATTAAAACTGGCGAAGGAAGGTGAAGACGGGTATGAATATTATATTAATCGTAAGAACAACTTAGAGTCTGAATTGTCTAAACTCTCGAAATAACAATATGATGCTACATCAAGCCTAGCATGAGTTTATATAGATAAAGTGTAACCCCAAAAAACCGAATTTTTGTGGGTTACGCTTTGCATCACACCTAGCTAGGTAATAGTCTGTATTGTGCCAAACTCGGTCGTTCAACAGCAACTTAATATCTTAAATCTAGTTGCAATTGCGGACGTTCACCCAACTCGCTTTTGGACATAATCAATTCTGGACTAGACTCGCCAATTGGCAAAACTAGATTTAAATCAAAGTGAATATCATTAAACAAACTGACCTAAGACCTCATATAAGTTATTCATGTCTATTGGTTTTCCAACGTGAGCTACAAAACCTTGTACCAGATAACTGTCTATATCATTTGTCATAACATTGGCTGTTAACGCTACGACGGGAAGCTTGGGGTTAAGCTCTTTAATCAATAATTGAGCTTCGGTACCATCCATATTTGGCATATGAATGTCCATTAAAACTAAGTCAAACTTATCTTCCTTTACAGCGTCTACCGCTTGTTGACCATCTTCTACGATGGTTAAACTTGCGTTGGTAGGTTTTAAAATTGACTGAATTAGCACCTGGTTTATCTTGTTATCTTCTGCTATTAATATTTTGATGTCTGAGAGATTTGGAGCAGTCAGCGATTTAGTTATCTTTTGTTTTTTATCCATTACTTCATGTTTTAAAGGCAGCACTACCTGAATATCTGTTCCTTTGTTTAATTCACTTACTAACCTAAGCTCTCCTCCCATTAATTTAATTAAACTAATGGTTATCGACATACCTAAGCCAGTCCCACCATACTTTCGTGTAGTAGAGGTGTCGGCTTGAGAAAATCGCTCAAATATGCACTCTTGTACTTCCTCACTCATGCCGATACCAGAGTCAATAACGTTTAAACATATAGCTTGCTGACTCTTGTAGGTAATTTCGCTTATCTTTATTTCAACACTCCCTTTTTCAGTAAATTTCACGGCGTTTGACGCTAAGTTTAGCAATATCTGTTTGACTCTGACTAAGTCGCCTAACCAACCATCAACAAAATCGTTATCCACAGAAACTAAAAATTCTATGCCTTTGTTACTAACTTGTGCGTCTAAATCATATTTAACAGAATCAAGAATTTCGTTAATTGAGAATGGAGCGTGCTCTAGTTCAAGTTTGTTCGACTCAATTTTGGAATAATCTAATATGTCATTAATGATAGTTAACAAGCTTTGTGCAGAAAATGAGGCATTACCCAATACTGTCCTTAAATCTTGGTCAAGTTCAGCATTTTTAAGTAACTGAAGTCCGCCTAAAATAGCGTTCATTGGCGTTCTTATCTCATGACTCATATTAGCTAAAAAATCGCTTTTTGCTTTTGCAGCTCGATCAGCTTCTCTTTTAGCTTCAACCAAGGTGGCTAGCGTATTAACTTTTTCAGAAATATCATAGTTGACACCAATAACGGAAATTGGAGTGCCTTCGCCGTTTTTAATTACTTCCGCACTCGCTTTCATTGTTCTTATTTCGCCACTTGGTAGAACAACACGAAACTCTGTGTCATAAACGCCTGTGTCCGCTATGGCAGCTTCAAGTTTTGCTTTAGCTTCTTCTATATCCTCAGGGTGTACGCTGTTCTCCCACGCTTCATATGCACCTGAAAACAAATCAGTTTCTATGCCATACAACTTATACATCCAGTCATCCCAGATAAGAGCATTCGTTTCTAAGTTCCATTCCCAAACACCAATTCCAGCTGAGTCATTGGCTATTTGCATTTTAAAGGCATTTGCGTCCGCTTTTTCACGTGCTTCACGCAATTCAATTTCGGTCTCTTGTTGTTGTGAAATATCTTGAACTACAGACCAAATGTAATCGTTACCATCTGAATCGGTTATTTTTATTCCAGAGAGTAATACAGGATAAGTATGGCCTTGCTTGTGTATATATTCTTTCTGATACGGCCCATATGCGCCTGTTTCCGCCATATCAGCTAATTGTTTATATTCTTGCTCTTCATATTTTTTTGGCGTTAGCTGCCAATAATCCATAGTATTAAGTTCATCAATGCTATAACCCGTGAATCGGCTAAATTCATCGTTAATGTAATCGAATTCTCCAGTGTCCATTTTGTTTATAGCGATGCCTACTGGAGCCAAGTTGACAAATTCTGCAAACTTCTTCTTTTCTTGTTCTAACAAGGCTTGCATCTGAGAGCTGTTGACTTGAAGCTCTTTTTCGTGTTTTTTAACATCCGATATATCCGACACAAATGCGAATAGTATTTCTTCGCCATTACTTTCTATAAAATGACCTTTAATACGAACAGGAAAAACTTTGCCCTCTTTGTTTTGATGTTGGGTTTCAAAATCAATATGTTTTTTTTCTTTTAATTCTTTCCAAAACGTAGGCCAAACCTCTTTGGGAAAGAGCGGATCCCACTCCCAAACTTTCATTCCTACAAGCTCTTCTCTTTGGTAGCCCAATTTTTCACAAGCAGCATGATTAACATAGAAAATTTCAGAGTCTGATTTCATCCAAAAAACTTCATCTGCGGCAAGTTCGGTAGAGAGTTTTAAAAAAGAGAGTAACTCTGTTTCACTTAAGGTGGGCGGAAATATAAGTTCCCCTTCTTTATAGCCTATTTTGCGAAGAGAGACGTTTAAGTCAGCGGCTTTTTCCATGCTTAGTCATTGAGTTAGATTGTTTTATATTAATGTAGTTGATACCTTGAGTTATATAAAGCAAATGGCAGTATTTATCTACTGCTCAATTGCCTCTAACAATCTGTTTCTCTTGATATTTTGATTGCGTCTTCAATCTCAATTCCAAGGTATCAAATTGTGTTATCGATTTTTGTATGACCCAGAAGTAGTTGAACAACTCTAATATTCTTAGTTCTTGCATAAACTAAAGTAGCTTTAGTTCTTCTCATTGAATGAGTGCCGTATAAATCAGAATCAAGCCCTAGTTGATTAGCCCAATTTCTAATGATAGATCTGTAATATGAATAACTGATTGGTTGATTTGCGCGGCGTAGACTCAAAAACAAATAATCACTTGGTTGCAAAGACTTATACTGAATCCAGCGGCTAATGGTTTGTTGCGCTCTAGGTGTTATTTCAAATTGTACTTCAGTACCAGTTTTCTTCTGTGTCCATTGAACTCGTTCAAATATATGATCAGAAGTGGCTACGTCCCTTACTCTTAGAGAAAGCAAATCACAAGACCTCAATTTGCTGTCAATCGCTAAATTTAGCGCCGCAAGTTGCATCAAATTATTCTTAATTTCGAGACGAGTTCGAATTCGCCAAATTTCTTCCAGTTTAAATGGACGTTTTACTCCTGTTGCATTTGAATTTATTTCTGTTTTCATGATGACCTCCTAGTTAAAAGTCACCTTAATTTTAGAGAATATAATTCAAGTTAGAGTAGTTACTTTAAACCGTAAAGGGGCAGGAATGAGTTAGCTGAACGACCGCTTGGAAGAATGAAGATAACATAGCCAGATTATGACGAACGTCTCTTGATCGCTCATTACTGTCGGATACATAGTTAAATTCAGAGTGTTACTTCCGCTTTGTGCCAGAAACTGTCATTCGCAACGCCTACTAATGGGCGTATAAATGCTTGGCTAAAATTAGCGAGGAAGGAGCAAAAGCAAACTGTTTTTTCCTATTAAACGATTTGTTAGCTACCCACTACACTTACTATCCAGTCTCTATAATTTGAAACCCTAACTTGATAAGCAGTAGTACCATATAAACCACCTTTGAATAAGGCAAGGTCACCTTGCCAAATTTGCCAGCTTGATAAACCTACCAAGTACGGAGTGCCGTTATCAAATATAACTGATGGACCACCACTATCCCCAGAGCCATGAATACCCTCTAAAGGTAACGCTTTTTGCGCTTCATCAAACTTAAAAGAAAGCCATTTATCATCAGTAGCTTCAACAATATTTTTAAAATGGTTTAGCTCACGTAAGGGTTTGGTTTCGGTATTTTCACCTGTTTTACCATTCCCTGTCGCTCCACGACCGTATACGGTTATTTCTTGACCTAATTCATTAGAGTTAGAATAAATATCAATTGGTTTAAGATCTTTTACAGGGGTTGAAAGCTTAACTAATGCAATATCACTTCTAGACCTAAGGAAATTCATTAAAGGAGCAGCATCGCCTTTAAATAAAGTTTTGTCTGCTTCAATATAGCCTGGGTGTATATGAACTTTTTCAATTTCAACGTTTTTAGAGCCTACCTTTATTTTTTTTCCTGAGTAATCATAAAATATTGTATGAGCTACTGTTAAAATCCATTGTGGACTTATTAGCACTCCATGCCCTTCATGGGGCATATCAATTAGATATTCAGGAGCTTCGGCTAACAAATAATTTTTAGCTGGAACATCATGCCTCTTCACTACAGCATTGCTGCATGTAGAAAAGAAAATAATGGATAAGATAAATAAAACTTTCATATTACATCCATGTAGCCCTGATAACAGTGTGTTATATGCAAACTTACCTTAATAGCCCTAAAACTTCTTCGTTGTTAAAGCTAACACTTAATTGATTACAGCTTTTCGATTTTATTTGAACATCAACAAATGAATCTTCAGCTGCACTATACATTTTTGCATCCCAAGAATTCGAAGATGAATCTAACACAATACTTTTTAAAACAACTAATCCAATTGCTTTAGCATTGTTATCATGAGAAAGAACAGAAATCTCGCCTTTACTCAAATTGACAAAAAGTTTTGCAGGTTTAGATGAGTGGTTCCAAATACCCGAAATATCACATTTCCCCTTAGCCTCAGTGGAAAAAATTGAAACCACTAGAAGAAAACTTAAAACTATCAGCTTGAACATGAACATCCTTTGCATATAACAATTTAAAGTGCGCAAATCATGCATACATCTACCGCCTAACTGCTCACTTTTCTGATGCTACGTTTTTATCAAATTAGCTAACCTTTTGCTAGCTAAGAAAATATTTAATGTCCGTTTTTCGCTCATTACTGTCGGATACATAATTAAATTCAGAGGGTTACTTCCGCTTTGTGCCAACAAATTTCGTTCGTAACACCCGGTTAATGGGTAAAGAATTGTTAGCTATACTGCTCGCTGAACTCTAAAGCTATAACAGCCATAGGCAGCATACCTAGCGATGACAAAAGAAACCTTATCATTAGAAAAATACTCATTTAGGATCATATTCGCATTCTCTGGATTGGATAATTTCGAATCTAAAATGCGCTCATTTTCACAATAGGCTTTTAAGACAAAGATATTACCTAAATAATCAGTGTCTACTCCTGTTGGCAATGGCAATTTTGTATCATCAAAACTCTCATCACCTTGGTTAGCCAAAACGAAAATCGGCCCATATTCTTTATACGGTCCAGATTTAGTAAATGGACAATAGCTAGCTAGTATTAGCTTTTCACCAGGCTTGGCTCCTCGCAGAACATCGCGACAAGGCTCTCCACCAACAGCGTAAGATATTTCTACTTCCTGATTTTGATCGTCAATACCTGAAATTCGAACCTTATCCAAAAAATCAGCTCTCAATGGCATTATTTTATATTTCATCTGAATCCCTTGCCTTACTTGATTTGTATAGCTAACGCCTTAATAAACGGCAAAAATTAGTTGGCTAAAATTTGTGAGGTACGAACAAAGCCAACTGATTTTTGTCCGCACTTTTTAATTTGCTTTGTTATATGTACATTACACTACACGAAAATATGATAGGAAGCGTAAAAAACAAAGTAAACCTATGACCTTGTTTAACTTTTGGCGCTGAAACTACCAATTTTTGATAGCTAATAGTACTTATAAGAAATGCTAGCAAAGCGATAACTGAGACGTGAACACTTTGACTAAAGCTACCCAGCAGGATACTACAAACTATAAAAGGCAAAGTACCTATTCCTGTTAACAATTTATTTGCGTAGTTCATGGTTTCGGTTACTTATATTTCTTTAAGTACATATAACAGCTTATTAGTGCGCATTTCGATTAAAGGAAGTTATCCACAACCTAAAATTGGCATACCAATAAGTCATTTTATTTAATATTTTCAGCAGATTAACAGTAGTTTTTTACCCTAGCAATTTATAATTGGTTTTAGATAATCGAGCCATTACTTAATCGCGCTATTCTAGGATCGTTATGTAACTTTACTATTAGATAATTCCCTATTTAAATCAGTAAATTGCTTTTTTCAATTAGATAATCAAGCCAGTTAAAATTTTACATAATGTGCCATGTTCATAAGCAAAAATGGGAGCTTGGTCATGTAATAAATTATTGCCGTTGCCTTTCTCAGAAACCGTAATCCGCTCATTACTAACCTAGAAAGCTATTCTTAAAAAATATCTGCTTATTTCAAATCTGATAAGAAACTTTAAATTAATAATGCGGGCAGAAGTTAAGAGCGTCTTGAGAAAAAGAGATTCACTTAGCCCTAAACGATAGAGATAGGCTAAAGCGAAAAACATGAGCCTTCATAGCCTTATATCGTTTAATTGGTATTGCTTCTTTATTAGCGTATTGCTTATATCATTTAGCAATCAGACGTGTATTTTTAGTTATTTATGACGAAAGTATGAACCCATTTAAATTATTGATTATAAATGGTAATTAACACTTTTAAACAGAGTTACACACTATTTCTGGGGATAACATTTTCATACAAAAGGCTGAGTACGTTATTGTATCGCCTTACTAAAAATGCCAGCACATAATTAATACATTGCACGCAGAATTTGGGTTTATAAAATGCTAAACACTTAACCTAATTCAAACGTAGTAATGCCAAAAATTTTGTCTGAATCAACATTTGGCATGCCCTTTTGATACATGCGTGACGTTGCAAATACCACCTCCATGTTTTCAGCTTCAGCCAGTTTAACTGCGCTTCCATTATTTTCAGGCACATCAAGAATAATGATTTCACCACTAATATCGTGTTGTAACGCCCTAAAAATAGTGCTGGCAATGTCTGGGGTATCTGCGAATAATGGCCCAACTTTATACCCTTGTTGACACTTTCGCCTAACGCCATAACCTGTGACCTGTCCGTTTTCTAGCACACAAACTGCTCTGCCGTACTCTTGCATTAACCATGCTGACAAAAATGCCTCTCTGGGCGCACCAAAACATTGAAGATCATAATTCAATATTGCGGGGATATGCTCTTCTCTCACCTCGGTAATAGCACCGCTTTTTGTGCTCGCCTGCGCAATTTTTTGGAAACGTTTATTTTGATAATAAGGCACATAACCAATGCGTTTATAAATATCGACATTTTCTAATACACCATCAATACCGACATTTCGCTCTTCGCAATAAGCTAGGCGATGCTTGGTCAGCGCAAGGCCATACCCCTTGCCACGATGTGCTGGCGAAACAATGTATAAACCACAAAATGCATAGTGAGAGTCGTACCGAACAGCACTGCCCACGGCAACAATTTCGCCATCGACTTCGCCAACAAAAAAACCGTTTGGATCTGCAAGGTAAAACAACGCGGCGTCATTAATACCAGGGTTCCAGCCTTCTTTTGCCGCCCAGTTAACCGCAATGCTTAATTCTTCTGGCAACATGGTGCGAATTGTAAGTTGTGACATATGCAAATTCACTTTTCTTGGTTGTTAAATTAAGCAATGGATTATCTATTTGAATACTCATCCACATAGAGTGTTAAGTATTCACACCCTATATGGGGCCAATACAAATAACAAAATAAATAGCCATAGCCTTTGGGCTGAGGTCACACTCATTTTCTCTGCAGTGAAAAAATTATGTAAAAACTAAACGTCATTTCTCACCAGCGCATCCTATGCAGGTTCTCAGCTGTCTTTATGTACCAAGATTAACAGACTCAAAACGCTTTTAGAAATTGCATTGTGTTTGCATAGTAATCCTAACTTGTTAACTTGCCAGTGAAAATTACGTTTTATTTGATGCTCGCACATAACTGAGTCTAAGTAATTAGTTACATATTTTCTCTATAGAAATAGGCTTATTAGCCGATAACAGATTGATAACTTATTTCCAAGGACGAGTATGAGTATTTCAAAAATTGGCAACATCCCTTTTGCGATTCAAAACCCACCAGCGTCGCCAGCAGTTCAGTCAACAAAAGAAAATGATGAACAAACAGATGTTAGCGATAATACTGTGACAATTTCCCCTGAAAGCTGGCAAAAGCTCAAAAAAAACGATGACGCTAAAGCGGAAAAGCGCGACGCATTGCCAAAACACATTAAAGACATGATCAAAGCCATTGAGCGCATAATTGAGCAAATAGAAATGGCCGAAGAAATGCTTGAAAAAGCCAAGAACGCAGAATACAGCGATGAGAAAACCAAACAAGCAGTCGTTGATAGCCAGCAGAGCTTTTTAAATTCTTTGGAAATCGCGCGGTATGATGCCATTCAAGCATTACAAGAGGCCATGAAAGAAGCTGGCATTGAAGATGTGAGTATTATTACAGACTTAATGCGCTAGCTAATACGTTTGCACACAGAATAAACTTATAAAAACGCTTATTTTATTACTAACGTCACTGGCATTACCATGCCGAACCTGCCTGCACATACCAAACGGTTTCTTCGGGTCCAAACGCGACGTCTAGGCCCATTTTAAAGCCATAGCGTCTGGCAATTAAATAGCGAAAGCCTACTCCCTTGCCAACCCGACTGTTGCTCTCTTTTAATTCATCAAAACTGTTTGCCACTCGACCGATGCCGGAAAAAGCAGAAAGGGTCCAACGATTATCAATGTTATAATTAAGTTCCGCTTCAGTCGCCACCGCATATTCTCCTTGGTATCGCCCAATCGGTACACCCCGAATACGCATACTGGGCATCGCAAAAGGAGGTAACAAGGTATTTGTGGCAACATGCTCAGCGGCTAGTTTTAAACCTAGGTGAAAGTCATCATTAATTTTAAAATAGTTAAGTCCTTCAAAATCAAATAAATCATACTCTATGTCGCTGCCAATCGCGTCATCAAAGCGGGTGATATCTAAGGTATAACTGTAGCCAGATTGAGGCGAAAAGAAGTTGTCGCGATTATCAAATTGTAATGAAACACCTAATCCTGATGTTGTTACTTCTGAGGTGAGCAAAGAACGAAACAAGTCTTCAAGTGGTTTCTCCCAATGTGGCGGAAAAACCGCACCAAAGTCAGGAAGGTGCGTAGGTGAAATACTGGCATCAATGTAGCGTTGGTTAAACCCGATATAAAAATTGCTTTCGGGTATTTTAAATTTTAGTTTTTGTATCGCCGCAAAGGCCTGAGTATTCAGCTCTAACGCTTTATTAAAATTGAGATCCCCAAAGCCATAAAAGTTAAGATTGATGTCACCATATCCAACGCCCCCCATGTATCGAATTTTTCCCTGATTAAAAAACCCTAAATGCCCTGCTCCTGAAAACCAAGAATCATTGCCAGTATAACCGGCTGCAACCGCGGTCACATTGGGAGGTAATAAATGTTGTGCTGCATTTTCAGAGTGGCGCATCGCCTCTTTTCGCTTTTCTGCATCTTCTTGCGATTCATGAAAGAAAATACCAACAGCACCCAAACCACCATTTAATGCCGGGTCGGTAATAATAATTGGTACCGGCAAAAAGCCATATGCATTTTCAGCAAGGTAACTGGATGCATCAAATTTACCATCTAATGGATCAATAAACTGCGAAAGTACTGATGAAGCACACAGTGAGAAAGAGCACAAAGCTAATATCGTAAAAGCGGTGTTTTTTAAGAACAGGAACATTCAATCAATCCATTGTATTTGAATCATTTATTCTAGTTGAATAATAACAACCCGCTGAAAAAGTTTAAATGCCCTTGCCGTAACACCAGCTTTTTATTTATTTCAGTCAATTTTCATTAGATACAAAAAAGCGATGCTGGTGCATCACTTTCGACAAAATTGGCAATTAATGTGTTTATCGGCTCTTCCACCAATATTAAGGCCATGTTGTTACCGGAGTTACCATTCTGCAAGGATTTAATGACACATACACTTTATAAAATAACGGTTTACCTCAATTTACTGCCACATTAAATTGCGGATACAATTTACATATTTTGAATGCCGAGAGGGCCTAAGCGGGCAAGTTGCCAATAAATTACTAAGCTCTGCTTCATACTCTGCATTGGTTTTAAGTTCTAGCAAAACATAATCGCCAAGAGGAACCCCTTTGTTCAAATTAGCATGTTGTCGATATCGTTGATCAAACGATGAAATGTCAGAATCAAAGGTCGCCCTAATTTTTTCATCATTTGAAATGAAATATGCACGATGATAGCG
The DNA here is from genome assembly GCF_000788395.1 of Pseudoalteromonas piratica. NCBI lineage: Bacteria > Pseudomonadati > Pseudomonadota > Gammaproteobacteria > Alteromonadales > Pseudoalteromonadaceae > Pseudoalteromonas > Pseudoalteromonas piratica. The sequence goes on along the minus strand of NZ_CP009889.1, from coordinate 536,185 downwards.
ACAAATAATGATCGGGCTATGCTCTGTTGCCCACAAAAATTGTGCATCTACAGGCAGCTGTGCATAGGCCGATTTAAGCGCATGCTGCCAAGAAAACGCTGGGGCACTAAAATCAAGCTTTGTATCATAAATCACTTTATACCCTTTGCCCGCTTGCCGATGCTTAAACTCTAACTTTGCTTTTTCAGCATTGTTTAAATCACCATACCAACGAATACGCACTTTTTTGCGGGTACTAATACCACTTAAGTTTTCCTCAAAACGTGCCAATAATGGCGTATCCAAGTACAAGCTATTGATATCACGAGACGCATAATGCTTACGAAATAACATCGAGTGTGCCTGTAGCCAAATATTCACTTCTTGTAATCGGTTAAGTGGCACAGGCACTTTCACTTCAAACCGATATTCTCTAGGTTGTGTATTCATTTTGGTTTGTCCGATTTCATTACTGTGTTGTAGAGGTTTTTTACATCCAGTGCTTCGGTGCGAATGGTTAAGCCATTAACCAGTAGTTCACTACCAAGCTCGGCTGTTTGTTTAATATTACAGTCGCTGTCGGTACAGACATAATCTGTCACGCGCATTACTGCAGGGCCAAAAATGCGTTTTTTCGAATAGCTCATCAAGGCCTTATGTTGAATATTGGATGCCCGCACATGATGTGCTTCAATCAATGAATTGTCCTTTGCTACCAAACCAAAATTCACATCATTAAAGTGGGTATCGCTTACTATTAACTGGCTTTGTTCACCTGCTGAAATTGCCTTATCGCGCACCGAGTTAAATTTGGCATGTTTCACTGTCAGAGTTGAGCCACTCACATCAATGCCATCTCCCCCTGAACGAAAGCCAATATTGGTAAATTCACTGGTATCCAATACGCCAGTGCAAAAGTCACAATCAAAGGCGTCAGAAAGCGCATTTTTAATGGTTAAGTCATAAATATTCACATTCGCGTTAATAATGTTAAGCCCATCTTCCGATTGGTTATCAGTGATTTTCACTGTGTTCATATTGACATTACCCTTAACAAAATAAATTGCTCCGCGCGGCTTCCACAAACCCAACTTAGGGCTGCTGGCATAGCTAATGTGCAGGTGGTCTACTTGGTGTGACGTATTTTCATCATTGGCAAATACACTAAGCCCAGACCATTTCGACGTGTTTTGTTGCCTGGTCATAACAACCGGCGCAGTTGCCGTGCCTTGACTATTAAATTTGCCAAATACCATCAGACCCGCATCACGTGCAAACTTCAGCGTAGTGCCTGCAGGGATCATAACGTCAGTATTAGCTGGTGTGACTAAATAATCATTTATTTCCCACTCACCGGCTTTGAAACGCCATTGATTGCCTTCTTGTGCAATAAAGTGACGATACTGTTCACTTACAAATGGCTTCATACCACCGCGCGGAATAAACGAAAGCGGCGCAGTCTCTTTTTGGAAATAATAGGCTTCACTCTTTTTACCCTTCAAAGCAACACGCGCCGAAATAGCACTTAAGCGCGCCGGCAAGTTTAATGCGAGTGTCTCGCCAGGTACTATTGATACAGGTAATTCGTCATTAATCTGTTCAAGCAGTGCAATTTCTTGACGCTTTGTAATTCCTTCAATGCTATTAATAGTGAGTGGCACGGCTTCGCTATTAGTTACATGCCATACAAGTTCGCCATTGTGTTCATTTAAACGACTGTGCAAATCCCAATTTGCTTTTGCTTGGTAGTTGTCCATTTGTTTATGAAGCTCACTACTCACTTCGGCAATTTTGCTACATTGCGTACTTAGGTAATTATTTTGCCAGCAATCCGCCTGTTGTTTCATAACGTGATAATCAAAAGGCGCGAGTAACGGACTGTCTTGATGCAATGACTTAATAAATGCCTTGTCATAGCGTTCAAGCTCAGGAATTAATTTTGACTCAAGCGTAGTTACAAGCTGCTGTTTTGCTGCTAAATAATGTGCTTTCACTTGGTTATCAGAAAGCATGGCTTTACTTAACGCAAAACGGTGACTTGGCGGTTTCATTAACCAAATATGTTCGGCAGGTGTCACGGCCACATCGCTTTGAATAGGCTCAAGCTTGGCAATATGAGGATTGTAATACCAACGCCAATTATTCCAGGTTAATGCATGCCATGCGCCCCATAAGTCCACCATCGCAAGGTACTGTCCTAAACGCGCTGCATCAAATACATCGCTCGCGGGACGTTTGCCTGTTAAAAAGTCATCGAGTAATGCAAGTGCAATTTGCCGCTGATTTGCCAATGCCTGATTAGCTAAAATGGTTTTTTGTTGTAACACTCTCGGTTTTAAAGTGCGTGTTACTTCGCCTTTACTATTTGTCGACTCTGCGAGTAAATCAAGCCGCGTTATCAGCCCTTCAGTGCGATTATTGACTGCTAACAAATCTTGGCTAAAAGCTTGTTCAAACAGCATCACGCCCCAATCGGCACCATTAACAACTAATTTAACCGGAATATTTTTAGGCGAGATAATATCAAAGCCACTTACTGCTAAGCTTTTAGCAAACAAATTGGGGCCCTGGTTTACCCTCACACTGGGTGCAACAAGGGCAAATTTTCGTGAACCAAACATGGCTTGCTTTTTCTTCAACTCAACTTTGAGTGACCAGCGATCGGCTTTATTTACATGATCCAACATATCGCCTTGCAGCCGAACTTTTGCTGCGTATTTTTCTTTACCAAAGTACACTGAACCAGTCACTTGGCTACGATTTTCAGGAATGATGCCACGCTCAAATGCACTGCGTCTGTCTTCTTCAAGTTGCAGCCAGTCTTGGTACTTAATATCTACTTTAATAAGTGGCAAGTCTGTTTTTGCAGTGAAGTAGCTGTATGGCGAGGCAATGACATTTGCAGCCAACTGCATCGCTTTTTCTTTGCTTGATAGCTTTGTTGCTACAAAGCCTTTATCAACTAAAAAGCGTTTTACCGCGCCGGTGGATGGCAATAACAAAACAGCTAGCAGCATCAGGCTTAATACCAATTTAAGATGCTCTGCGCGCGATTGCGGTGGATTTGCTGTGTCTAAACGCATAACTAGACTCCTGCAATATTGTGTTGCTCTAATAATGAAATGTTTATACCGCTGTATGTGTTAGATAACGCATTCATACAGGCATCAATTTGCTTTTCATCACTCACAGAAATAAAAAAACTGGCATCAAATCGCTTATCTGCAATATCGATCCGTCGCAATTCAATGCGATCTGCGTGAGTGGTCAATAATGTCTTCAGCTGTGATACAAGTTGCGTGTCTTGATAACCTGTATCTGATTGATGATTGAGCGATAAAAACAGCCCATTTTCTTGTTTTGCTTGGCTATCGCGCTTCTTAACCCAAGCAATTAACAGTAAGGTTACAAAACATGCCACAACCGCTGCGAGGGTTTGACCTGCACCAAGCGCCACCGCGACACCAATGTTTAAAAATAGGTAGAGTAGCTCTTCAGGTTCTTTTATCGGTGTTCTAAACCGCACTATCGAAAGCGCACCGACTAAACCGAGTGCTAATGCGAGTGATGCCTTAACCACTGTAATAATTAAGATCACACTGAGCATTAATAATGGGAATAAACGCGAGAAGTCTTGGCGATTACAAAATGCGCTGGCATATTTTCGAAAATGTGCCCCAATAATGCTCGCCATTACAAATCCAATGACAAGATTGAGCACAAGTGAAGCAAGTTGCACACTTGCATATGGGAAAAACATATTGCGGATGTCTTTAGGTAGAAACGCAATTAACATGGGGTCGACTGATTCCATAACGGCTCCTAATAGATTGCTAACGTAATTGAGGTGTGTGATGGAATAGCACTTAAAGCAGTGAAAACGCATCACGCTAGGAAACAACTACGCAATTACCAATCCAAAGTAGCAAGGCAATCGACCCGAACACTCAACAAAACAACAATAAAACACATAAAATCAAGTAGTTATTAGATCTCCTTCTATACAACTTACGCTTTTAGCTTAAGTTCAAAGCTGTCATCGCATTCAGATAATGCTTCGCATTTTGCAAATAAGTAGAAATCGAATTGCAAAATATTATTCCGTTTTGTTAAGCCTGCTTTACCAACGCCATGGTTGTAATTGAATTAATACAACCTTTAAAAAAGCATTTAATATGACTATTAAACAATAAGTTAAGTCTATCAGGCAGATAGTTACTTGCTAGCTTAATGAGACACGAAAGACTGTAATGGTTTTAATTTTGCACCTTGCACTTTAGATGATTTGGAGGGAGCACATGTATGACCTCACGTATTTTCAAAGCCCTTATTGTTAAAACCGTTTGTTTAATTACAAGCATATTGCTGCTTGCATCATGTAAATATGAGGCGGTTGATGAGGTTGCTTCATCACCTTCAAATACCACTTTGGAAGAGACCAACACGATCAACTTTGATTTGCCAATGTGCGATGGAGAGTGCAGTTGTGATGAAATGCAAATTGAGTTTAACGACACTGGTTCGTTATTAGCTGGTGATTATCCTGAAGGAAACTTTCCTAATTGCAATGGGCAATCCGGCTTTTTACAAGATTGTGATGTCGGTGCTGATATTGAGCAAAGTAATGATGATGGTCATGCAGGCTTCAGCTTTAAAAAGTTAGATACGAATGGCAACACTTCTGACAATAATATGCTTCCACATGCTTGTGTAATGGATAATGTGAGCGGCTTAATTTGGGAAGTTAAAACATTTCCAGGAGCAGGCGATTTACAAGATGCCTCACATACTTACAGTTACCGTGACGATAATTATCCTGCATTTTCCACAACAAATGGGGGGGAATGTGACCGAGAATGTGATAGCCAAAGTTACCTAGCGCGACTAAACCAAGCAGCACTTTGCGGCTTTAACGATTGGCGCTTACCTAGCAAGATAGAATTGCAAGAACTGGTTAACTACAACACATTCACGCCAGCAATCGATGTAAATTATTTTCCACATACAAAATCCAGCTTTTACTGGACAAACAGCTTAGATGTAGACGACGAAGGCAGTATTTGGGCTGTTGACTTTAGTGTCGGTCGCGTTGCTGGCGGTGTCAGTTCGACTACCCGTCATATTCGCGCAGTGCGAGGTCAAAATAGGTTAATTAATCGATTTTCTGCCCCGACGGAAGCAGAACAATTGACCACTAATCGTCGTTTATTTGCCACGCAACAACGTTGCAACAGCATCGAGGTTAATACAGCACCAAGTCACCGTTATAAACAAGACAGTGAAGGTAATGTACTTGATACATTAACTGGATTAATTTGGCAGAAATGCGTAGTCGGCCTTAGTGGTGATAATTGTGAACAAGGTCAGCCAGAAAAGCTAAATTGGCAGCAAGCCTTTGAAGCTGCTAACGATTTAAACGATACCAATGCCAATACCAACCCTTGGCGTCTTCCGAGTATAAAAGAGCTACAACAGAATATTGAGCTTGCCTGTGAAGAACCACCGCTTAACCCGTTTGCCTTTAAGAATATTCCATTTGGTGAAGTGTGGAGCAGTACGCCATCACCGCGTAACGATAACGCAAGTTATCAGTACCAGTATCAAAACAGCATTATTTTCTACAGCAACCGTGACAGCGAACACTATGTGCACCTAGTGCGCAACTGTAGTACTTTTTAGGAGAAAAATTATGAAACTACTTAGCACTATGAGCATTTCGCTTTGTTTAATCGCAGCAAATGCTAACGCAAAAAGTGACATTAACTTTTATGATTATTCAATCGGTGTAAGTTATCAAAGTCTAACGGCAAGTGATTATCGCACAGCCACTGATGGACCGCTCATTGAAGGAGGTAACGCACATGCTATTGGTCTTTATTACAAAGGCGAGCCTCTGCCTTACATTCAATTTGCAACAGGTTTAGATTACATGTATATGGATGATAATGCGCCTTTTGTTCAAACCGTAAAAAATGAATTTACCGGTCAAGTCAGCAACAAAGAATCGTCTATTTCAGGGTTTGGCATGTATGCAGAAGCTGGGCTAAAGTTCTCTCCAGCCAGTTTGGATAGATTATCTTTCGGCATATTGGGTGGTTATCGTTACAACAATATTGAGCGCTCAGTGTTTCGTTGCGACTCATGTGAAAGCCAAGAATTAAACGATTTTGAAAGCTCAATGTATGCAAAAGGTTTTATCGAATACCAACTCACTCAAGATGTTCATATTCAATTAAATTATTCAAACTATTTTGCAGATAACGGTTTTAACAATGGCTTGGGTATTCACATCAGTGTATTTGGTTTTTAATCTTTACATTCCATGCAAAAAAAGTGATGCAAATGCATCACTTTTTAAACCTTCAACTCATTATTGGCAATCACTCACAAAACGCCATGGATCGCCTGCGGTAGGTAAATTATTTTGAGACCACCATTTCGCTTCATAGATTTTGCCTTGATAGGTCACCTGCATGCCACCGGTATACACTTTTGCCGAATCCCAAGGTGCGGGACAAGAAACACCTTGTTCAAAGCTCACAACAATTGAGTGATTGCTACTGATTGATGCAAATGTATAGGCATTGGCAACTTCAACTGATACACCATCGACAGTAACACTTGCAACTCGGTAGCCAGCATCAGCAACAAAGTTAACGGTAAAATCACTGTTTCCTTTGGCGCTTAACACTCCATTTGCATCAGGTGAAGGTGAAATTGCACCGCCCTGACCTACAACCGAGGTAGTCACTGAATAATAAACCGGTATATCAATAATGGCATCGCTAAAGCTGCCATTCACAAAGGCAAAATTAGCTTCACTCAAGGATGTAACATCAGTATTTTTGAGCACCAAGCGTTTTTGATCGCCTTGCGAAGCAGCTGCATCGAGGGTAATGACAGTATCTGCACCTTCTTGTGTTAGCACTAACATTGAGAAGCTGTAATTAAACAGAGGCATACTAATCACAGTTTTAAGCGGGTCGAAGCTATTTACGGTCAGTACGCTATTCCAACCCCAATTTTGACTTGTTAGCGGTACGATAAAACCTAACCGATCGTATCCTCCAGTGACATTATCAAACATATCTGGAGTTAAATCAGCAATGGTTAAGCCATTTAGTTCTACCGAACTATATATGCCCCCATCAGCCGCTTGCACTCCAACAACTAATGCTGTGTCTGTTTCATATGCTTTTAAATGTTTGAAGCCAATGCCTGCCGTACCGCGAATTTTATCAAGTTTAGGATTAAAGTTATTAACAACCTGCTTACCCGACCAGGCAATTTCATAAATTTTAGACTCTGCAATCACCGCTGTTGGATTTGCATTAACATCAGCTGCACTGATCCCTTCAATGATCACTCGTTGGTTAGCAAAGCTGAGTTCAGCCCCTTGCGCGGTATCAGCTATTTGTAAGTTATCCAAAGGCGATGTAGCTTGCCAATCGCGAAGAACGATAAAGTCATCCCCAACAGTAAAGCCTTGCACAGTCGTGACAGCGTTGTCACTTTCGTGTAACGCTAATATATCTGAGCCGCCGCCAAGGATTACTAAGTCACTCCCCCAGCCTGCTGACAGAGTCTCGGCATAACTTGACCCTTCTATGGTGTCATTTGCTGGCGTGTCAAAAATAGTGTTGTAACCGCCAAATTTATGCACGTATTTAGTGATACACGTGCCTAGCTCATCGCAGGTAATTTCATCTTTGGTAAGTAAACGTGCAGTCCCCCATGCGCCACGTAAATGCGCTGCTGCAAGTAAGCCCGACATCGTTGCTTGCACTTGAATTGGATTGCCGCTGTCATCCACACCTGGCCAACTTTTAGCAAGGGCGTCTGCCCATGTCATATTGGCATCACCTAATAATTGTGTCATCACGCCATAGTTAAAGTGCATTGCATCGCGGATCACTAATTCTTGTTTTTCAGGTTTGATTAAATCTGCGAATGAATTAACGCCATTCTTACCAACAAATGTACCTTGCCAATTATTCACATCCGTTGCCAAAATTTTATTGCCACCGGAACCGACAATCTCAACCAATGCTTCCGTTTTGCAGCCAGCCCAAGTGGAATCATCCACAAACACATAAAAGCTGTCGTACTCCACACCATCCACATTTACCACTTTAGGGCTATAGTAACCAGCATCAATTAACACGGCTTCACCTAGTTGATAACCAACAAACCCCCACGCATTCATCGAGTTGTATTGCATGCTTTTAAACATTTCTGGGTCATAAGGTGTTTGCGAATTGTAAAAGCCATCAACGCCCAGTTTGGAAAAAAAATCATTTATCGTGGTTGGCTCTGGGATCATACTGCCCGTTGCACAGTCACGAATCATGCGACCTGGCGCACTTACTCGTGCATAGTTGTAAACTGGGTTGTTGAGGTTTTCTAAATAAAAGTCAGCCAGATTAGGGTTGATACCTGATTCAAAATTACGCAAAGAATCTAAGAAATCTTGAATGCCTGTACCGGCATTTGCATTGCAGCTAAGCAGTACCGCAAGTGCACATGTGGTCAATTTTGCATGATGCATTGGGTTGTCCTTCTTATTTGGTTACACGAGTTTAATCGGTAAAAGTTTTTGTCAGGATGCGTTGCGATTGCATCTTCTTGATTAAACCAAAACGACACGACTGCTTGCCTTACAATGGCTTAATACTCTTCACCCTAACGCCAGGTTAAAATTTAGTCAATACAATTTACTTATTATTTTTAACTTTCTATTTACAAATTGGCTTTTGATTTTTCTACTGCAAGGAATGCGAGATAAGGCAAACTGGGCGGCTTGCCTTAGGGGAACACGAGCCTAACACTAATCGCAACAACGATTAATATTTGCTCATCTGTGTTAGACCGGTGAAGGGCGTGTTGCGTTGACTGACAACAGCTAACACAGCCAAAAACGTGCAAGAAATGAGGCATTTCGCCTCACATCATTTATTTAGAAACGAATACTTGCACCAACAAAGTAACGTGTACCAAATTCATCAACGCTGTGTACAATATTGCCTGCTTTTGGTTGACGCAGTACCAGGGCTTCATTAAGTAAGTTTACCGCTTCAAAAGAGAGGTCAACATTTTCAGTAACATGCCAGATAACGGATGCATCTAGCTGGTCATACGCATCATTTAAACTATCTAAGCTACTGCCATTATATTGGCGAACCCAATCATCACGGTAGTTATATGCTAAACGCACACTGAACATATCATTTTCGAAATAGCCTGATAAATTAAATGAATTCTTAGACACTTCTTCAATTGGTACTTGCTCACCCGCTGAGTTTGTGCGCGCGCTATCTGTGTAAGTGTAATTAAACTGGGTACCAAACCCGTTACCAAAATCGTGTTGATACTGTAGCTCAATACCTCTTACATCCGCAGTGCCCACATTACGAGACCGAGTAACCAAACAATTAGGACCACAACCAGGGTAATCTTCTTGTGCTGTTGTTTGTTCAATATAATCGCTAATATTTTTAATGAAGAAGGTCGCCCCCACAATTGATGAAGGATTAAAGTAATATTCTAAGCCCATATCATATTGATCAGACTTGTAAGGATTTAGTTCAGGGCTACCCACATTAGCAGTTTGAAAGCTTTCGGAAATAATATCAGCAACTTTCATATCATCGTAATCAGGTCGTGAAACCGTTGAACCGGCTGCGACACGGAAAATAAGATCTTGCGATAGATCCATTACCACATTCACACTTGGCAAGTAGTTAGTATAGGATTTCTCAACTTCGCCTGGCACATTATTGATTTCACCTACCGAAAGAATATCGGTATCGACAATACGTAGACCAACATTACCGCGGAAGCCGTCACCGGCAAAATTCGCTTTTACGTAAGCCGCTGTAATGTCTTCTTCAATCGAAAAGGCATCACGTACTGAAATAGCACTTGGTTTATTTGCTTCGGCGTAATCCCAAATACCGCGACTGGCAACAGGGAACGCCGACATACTGCCTGCGCGACCTTCAGCAGAATGTAAACCTGAGACAAAACCACCGTTAAAGTCTGCAAGGGAGAGACCGTCGGCCATTGCCGCTGCAAGATCTAAGTCTTGATAATTACCTTGTGATGCGAAGACTTGCTCTTGATATTTAATACCTGCCTGAATTGAAGTAATAATGTCACTTTCAAGCAAGAAGGTAAAATCAGCCTGAGCATAATCAATTTCGTTTTCACGGATATAGTTGATGTAGGTGTACTCCATAAACAAATCGAAATTGCTATGAGAGTCTAAATACGCGGGGTTAGTAGGTATTAACTCAAGCGGACCGGCAACATCAAAGCTAAAACTTGAATTAGCAGTTTCGGTAATATCACCCCACCAAGTACTGGTTTGTAGCGTTTCGCCACGTGCATCTGACTTGCCTATTACAAAGTCCGCTGACCAAGTATCTGCATCATATTCGACACTGAAATTCAACGCATCCGTTTCCATATCTGGTTTACGCAGCACCGCATTATTAAATAAAGGTGCAAGCCCCACCCCTGATGCTAGCGATGTAGCAGCAGTGACAATACCTTGAGAATTTTCAACTACCGAGTCGCCCTGCATTTGACCGAAACCAACAATTGCGAACATCGCGGAGTTAACATGGTCGTTTTTCAGTTCAAATAAGTTGTAGTTTAAATTGAAAGAAAGGTTATCGCTTGGCGCATATTGAAGTGTAAGCTGTGAACTCGCGCGCTCACGATCTTCGTCAAATAAAATAGAGGACATGGCACCATAGGAACTACGTTCTACACCATTTGAATCGGTAAATGTAGCGTTACCCGCTGGCCCAAAGTTTGACAATGTTTCGCGATAGACCTTTGATTCTTCATTTGAATACGCCAGTAACACACCAAATGTTTCACTCTCATTTTTCCAACTGCCTAACGCAGAGTATGCCGGTGACCAATCTTCTGCATTGTTGTGATACATGCCTTCTACAGAGGCAAATACAGTGCCAGCATCCATATCAAGTGGTTTACGCGTTTTAAGATTAACCGTCCCCCCCATCGCACCTTCATTGAGGTTTGATTCAACCGATTTATACACATCCATGCCAGCTATTTGCTCCGATGCAAGCATTTCAAAGTTAAAGCTGCGGTTCATACCACCTAAATCAAACCAGCCCACACTCGCTACATTTTGTCCGTTTAATAACACCATGCTATGTTCAGGGGCAGTACCACGGATTGTTACACCATTTACTTCACCAAAGGTTCTAACAACCGTTACACCCGGAATGCGTTGCAGTGCATCACCAATATTTTTGTCTGGGAACTTACCAATGTCTTCCGCTGAAATAGAATCAACCACTGCATTAGCAAAACGCTTGGTATTAAGCGCCTGCGTTAAACTTCTGCGAATACCACGTACTTCAATGGTTTCAACTTCATTACTTTGTGCTTGTGCAGTTTCTGCGAGTGCTTGCGCTTCTTCTGCAGACAAATTTAAACTTATCGCAGTAAGTGCTGCACCAATACACAGTGAGAGGCGTTTAGCCTTTAACGTGTTGGCGATCGGTTGGCTCGTCTTCATCTTGTTATCCTTATTATTATCTATAAGCATGTTATTGTTATGTGTTTGATTTGCTTGCATGTTACCCAAATCATTCAATGTGATTTAAAGAACCCACACCGCCAAAGCACCGCTCTCCCCCAGACGTCAGCAAACACCCACATTTTAAGTAAAACGTTTTGATTAATTATTTATTCAATTGTTTTGACTAATTGTCAAGCAATTATGATTTTTTTCGTAAATTTTTATAAGAGGCTTGCGAGATGCTTAGCAGCACAAACCCGGCTGGAATAACAACAAACATAGGTTGCTAATGCGTCATAGTGCTCTAACTCATAATCTGAACGCATTGCAACGACAATAACTTGATCACCATACTTTTCGAGCGCACGCTTTACTAACTGTTGTTGGTCGGCCACATCAAAGCTTTCTCCAGGTAGCGGGTAATCTTCAGTAACAATCACTAACGGCTTGGTCAAAGTGTGGTTCTCTTGTGAATTTAGTAAGGTGTTTAACCGCTCAAACGACAATAATTCAAACCTATTTGTTCGTTCTGATAACTCAGTGAGTATGGTGTCTTTTGCAGAGCGAGGATCATTTGGGCCAATACCGCGACTGTTCACAAGGCTTTCATATTTCCTAGGGTCAGCCGCAAATGTCAGGGTGAATTCACGTTCCATCAGCGGCCAATATCCTTTTTTATTTCTTAGAGTAATAACACTGCCAGCTACTGCATCTGCAATAATCTCTGCTATCTGATTGTGATCTAACTGTTCTGACGTTGGTAAGGTATTCATTTGGCTATATTTGTAATTCAGCACATGACTTAATCTGGCATCAATCACTGACTCATCAAGCGCCCCGCTTTTAACTCTATCAATCACCCCATTAATCGTTAATTTTTGAATCGCTTTATAATCGGTCGCACTATTTTCATAATGCTCTTCGCTTAACATGACCAGATGTGCCCCAGCTTTAAGTGCGAGTACTGCAGCCTCTGCGGGTTGATAATTTTTCCGCATTGCCCACATATTCATACTGTCGGTGATAATCAAACCGTTAAAACCCATTTGCTGTTGCAATAAGTCGGTTAAAATTTTTGTAGATAACGTTGCTGGATAGGTGTCATCCAATTGCGGATACATAATATGGCTAGTCATGATCATGGACACGCCTGCATCAATTGCAGCTTGAAAAGGCACCAAGTCGCTCTCTTTCAGTTCTTGCAAAGACTTATCAACGCTCGGCAAGCATTGATGTGAATCATTGTGGGTGTCTCCATGACCTGGAAAATGCTTTGCTGTTGCCAAATTCCCCCCACGTATTGCACCACGAACCGCCGCTGCGACATGCTTTGCAACATGCACAGGCTTTTCACCAAATGCTCTGAGACCAATAATTGGATTATTTGGGTTTGCATTAACGTCTGAACAAGGTGATAGCAAAGTGTTGTAGCCAAGCGAGTGCATTTGCTGTGCATACACTTGATACATTTGCTCAGTTAAGCTGTCATTATCCGCTTTACCCAAGGCTAAATTACCCGGTCCCAAGTCGGTATGACGGGCCAATATTCCCCACGAGCCTTCTTGATCAACACACAATAATAGCGGCGCATCGCAGGCGCGTAATTGGGCTTGATGCTGTAACTCATTGGCTAGCTTTTTTGCCCCCATTGGTGTGGCAGCGTTGTCATCGGTGATATAAAAGCCACCGACATGATAGTCTTTCACCAATTTCTTTGCGTAATCGATATCTTGTCCTGCAAACGCCAGAACAAATAACTGCCCTACTTTCTCTGCTAATGTCATCGTACTGATGAGCTGTGCCACTTTCGTATGAGTTGCCATAATTTCTCCAAATTTAGGCCGCAAAAAACCGCATTTATGCTTTTGCATAAATGTAAATTAAAGTTGTTAAACGTAGAGGTGTGACACAATGCAATTAAGAGTTTTGCCACACTAAGTTTTAGAGTTTAGCTATGCCGCACTGGCGCTCACTTGCAGCGCAGTTTTAGCACCGGTGATAAGCGCCACCAAATCTTCTTTAGAGACATCGGATACCGACACATCAGCAACTGATTCACCTTGATAGAGCACCACTGCTCTGTCACACGTATCAATCACATGTTGCATATTGTGGCTGATCAACAGTACTGCGACGCCTTGTGAACTGATCACGTTGATGAGCTCGTTTACTTGCGCACTTTGTTCAACACCAAGTGCTGCTGTGGGTTCATCCATAATCACAATATCAGCCCCCCAGTTAACCGCGCGTGCAATCGCAACCGCTTGGCGTTGGCCACCTGAAAGAGATTGGATTTGTGCTTGAAAACTTGGGATCCGACTGTTTAAACGATTAATGGCTTTTTTGGCACGCTTTTCCATGGCTTTTTTATCTAGCCAGCCTAAGGCACGTAAAATAGGGTTTTTGTGCTTTATTTCACGATTTAGAAACAGATTATCCGCAATATTGAACTCCGGTACCATTGCAAGATCTTGGAAAACTGTTTCGATACCCGCATCCCTTGCTTGTTCGGGGTTGGTAATTTGTACTTGTTTATCATTTACACGAATTTCGCCTTTGTCTGGTGCATGAATCCCCGAAATACAGCGTACTAACGTTGATTTACCCGCGCCATTATCTCCTAACAAACCAACAACTTCGCCTTTATTGATTTTAAAACTCACGTTTTTTAGTGCTGTCACGGCGCCAAAGCTTTTTTGAATACCTTTCAGTTCCAAAGCAACTTGATCTAATGCGGTTCTAACCATTTTTAATCTCCTTAACACCGATTGCGACTGCAACAATCAAAATCAGCCCTCTGGCAATCATTTGTTCATTAGTTGAAAAGCCTGACAGAATAAGCCCGTTATTGATCAGCCCCATTAACCATGAACCAAGTACTGCACCAATAATGCATGCACGTCCACCGAATAAACTTGTGCCACCAATTGCAACTGCTGCAATTACTGTGAGTAAGTCTGCCTCACCGAGTGTATAACGAGCACCGTGTAAGCGACCTGCATACAATAGACCTGCCAAGGCTGCAGCCATTGAAGAAATCACCAAGGCATACACTCGAATACGCGTTACTTTTATACCCATTGCAAGTGCTGCTTTTGGGCTCCCGCCTACGGCCAATAAGTGACGCCCAAATGCCAATTTAGTGAGTGCCACATAACCAAAGCCTGCAATTACTAGGGTCCATATAAGTAATGAAGGAATACCAAAGAACTCACCGGCGCCAAAAAAACCGGTGAAATCACCATTAATAATTGGCACCGACTCAAGATTGGTAAATTGACGAGCAAGTCCGGTAATTACGCCCATTGTGCCCAGTGTGATTAACAGAGAAGACACCTGTAGTCGTTCGATTAAATAGCCATTAACTAAACCAACAACTAAACCGACCGAAAGCGCGCCTAACACAGCCAATCCAATACCTGTATATTGCAACAAAACCGCACCAACCAAGGCTGACAGCGCAACAACAGCGCCTATGGACAAATCAATATGGCCCACTGCTAAGGCGAAGGTCAATCCTACCGCCATCACCGTTATTGGCGCAGTTTGACGAATGATGTTCATAAAATTGGTTAAGCTAAAAAAGGCGGTATCGTGAAGCACTACAGCAAACAACAGCAGTACAGCTAAAAAAATGTAATAAATAAATAACTCACGTTTAAATGCGTATTTACTTACAAATTCCATCACTCGCGATTTTCTTTCAATTAGTGTTAAGTCACTGGCACTCATTTTTCTTCCTTATTGTTTTAGTGCAAGGTCAAGCATTTTTGGTAATGGCGCTTTAAACGCATGTTGCCAAATTTCAGCGATATTCTCGTGCGTTACGGCATCATAAGGCACCAGTGTAAAATGGGGAGCCGATTCGCCCAATGTGGCTAATGCACCCAACTTTGCCATTGTTGCCCCAATCACATAGGGTCTATCAGAAATGGTCGCAAGCATGTTTCCATGCATCGCCATATCAAGCAGGTTATTCACGCCAAGATCATGCGTGACGACTTTAATATAACGGTTACCAAATGAGCGCAGCGCTTCAATAACCCCTTCTGCCGCAGCATCCCATGATACATAAATCACATCGAGCTCTGGGTGTTGTAATATCATAGCGGCAGCTATCGCACTGGTTTCGTGCTCTTTTACAAAGCCTTTTTCAATCACAATATCCAGGCCTTTCGATTTCGCTATTTCTTTGCGAAATGCATCATCGCGATTATTGGTGATAAAATACTGTGCATCGTGAAAGATCATGCCTATTTTGGCGTTTTCGCCAAACGCTTTTCGAATGCTAATGGCAGCTTCTTTCCCCATACCAAACATGTCATCAGTCACAATGCCCACATAATCTTTGCCATGAACAAACCCCGGAATAGGATTACTGAGCAACATCAGTTGAGAACCACTCTGGAGTGCTTTTTGATAACTTTGCTTGGTACTTATCCCATCAACACTCAGCGACAAAAGGATATTTGGCTTGAGCGCTGTAATATTTTCTAGGTCAGCGACTTGTTTTGCAGGGTCAAATTGCGCATCAGTGCTAGCAACTACGTTTATGCCTAACATTTCAAAGGTGTCTGATGCACCTCGAGATACTGCACTTATCCATGGACTTGCGCCATGCCATGCCATTGCTGCCGTTAATTTCTTTTGTTTAATTAATTCAACTTGCTGATTAGTCATTGAAATTGATGACGCTTGTTTCGCTTGTTGCCAATCGATTTCTTGTTCAGCAGCACTCCAAGTAGCCATTAAAGAACAATATATTCCCGTTGTTAAAGTGATAATCTTCTTAAAACGGCGCATACATTGCCTTTTTTGCTGTCCTTGCTCTTTCATTTTTGAATTCTTTTTATACAATGGATTGTGTTATATTTATGCATACGAATCATTATGTCAAATGTTTTGACTAATTAATTCTAAGCAAATTAGCACTTATTAATTGCACATCCATCATTACTCAATATATCATCAATTAAACTTCTGAATTTTGGGATAAAAGCAGGTCATTACAGTTGAAAGGATCAAACGCAAAGCAAAATAAAGCGCTCAATTTAAGATTGGCACTCTCTCAGATCGTTGCTTTAGGCCCAATATCCCGTGTAGAAATCGCCCGAAATACCAACTTAACGAAACAAACCATCACTAACATGGTTGAAACCTTATTGGAGCACGATTTAGTTTCGGAAGTGGGTATTAAAAAAGCTGAGGGGGCAGGTAAGCCTTCAAAAATGCTTTGCTTCAATGAAAAAGCCGCCTTTTCAATTGCCATACGGATTATGGGAAATGAACTGTTTGTCGGTATTTTTAAACTGAATGGCGATTGTATTAATAGCCTCACAACCTTATTCGAAAACAGCGAATTAGTGTCAAAAGCCACTTATCTGGTAAATACCCTTATCAATATTGATAATATCGATAGCAACAAAATTTTGGGTGTTGGACTGGCAGTTCAAGATAGCAACAATTTTGCTTTAGACGGGCATAAGGCAGCAAAAGAAACACAAATCGAATTAGCCAAAAGCTTAAACCTACCGGTAGCACTCGAAAGTACAGCTTCCGCTTGCGCTGCCTATCAAATGCTATTTGGTGAAGCGCAAACGTTACATAGTTTTGTTTATGTACACATTGGTAATCGCATTGAATCTTCTGTTGTTTATAATCGCAACATTTTACTGGGCCAAAATGGCTTAACTGGCGCATTGGGTGATATTTTTGTCACACCCGAAACCGATAATGAAACTGGCGAATTGGGTCGCCTAAATGACTTCGCATCCCTTAATTCACTGAAAAGCGCACTTAATTTAACCACTCAAAAACATGATGATTTTCTGGCATCACTCAACGAAAACAATAAACAACTACCAATCTGGGTAAATAAAGCTGAAGAGCCGATGCGCATTGCGATTCATACCATAGAATCGATGTTTAACAGTCAAACAATCATTTTAGGGGGCGATATCAATGAATGGTTACTTGAAACGCTCATCAAGCAACTTAGGCCATACATTCCAAGTATTGCGCAATTTGGAGAGCGCCAAGTAATTCGTTTAATTAAAACCCCAGACGTGAGCCAAATCACGCAAAAGGGCATTGCGACTTTGCCTCTGTATGCTGCATTAGGTTACGAAAATCATCACATTCTGTATTGTCCTAACACGCTTCAACCTACTCAGTTACAATCCTTAATTTATGCTTTAGACGCATAAAAAAACACTTGCTGGTTGAAGGCAAGTGTTTTTAATGGTTGGGATATTAAGTTGTTCTAACGATTTATTTGTGACGCACTAAGTAAGTTGCTAATGCAGCCACACTGCCAATCACAACCGCGCTTGTCATGCCAGCGCCGATTAAAGTGCCTAAAGTCACACCTAGTGCGAATAAAGCGATACCACCTTCCACTAAATGGGAAACTTCAAAGTCAAATAAGCTGTTTTCTGTGATTGTCATTGTTACTGTCCTGTTGTGTTGATGGCTTTAGTTTATGCAGGACAAATAAATTAAAATGACTTTTGTGCTTAACGGCTATATGCGGTGATGTTTGGCAAAATAAATGGATAAAGGCCCAAACTTGATATTAAATGGATGTCGATTTTAAATAGCTTCAAGTCAGGGCGAATTGCCAACTCGATGTTGAAGCTATTTAGAAGATGTTTATTGCGTTTTAAGCTGGCCTAATTGTTTATGTTTTTGCTCAACTAAATAGGTAAGTTGCTGCGCGGCTTGCTCTACGGTATCAGCAAGTGCTGAAAGCTCTGCAGCAGCATCGGAAATACCTGTCATATTAGCACTTAAATCTTCAGTCACCGCACTTTGCTCTTCAGCTGCGGTGGCGATTTGCGTTACTTCATTTGAAATCAAAGCAAGTTCATTCACCATCTCACCCATTTGCGATGCGGCGGTAGCACAATGTTCCATGGCTTCACTCGCTTGAGAAACTGATTTATCAATAATCGATTCCGATTTGCCAACTTCATTTTTCAGGTTATCAATTAATTGACTTATTTCATTGGTCGAGTCTTGTGTTTTTGATGCAAGTGAACGAACTTCATCTGCAACTACAGCAAAACCGCGCCCTTGCTCACCGGCACGAGCCGCTTCAATTGCCGCATTAAGCGCTAGTAAATTTGTTTGTTCCGCAATGGAACGAATGACATCTAGAATGTGCGTAATATCATTACTGCGCTCTGAAACAGCACCGATTGATTCTTTGGCGCTATTTACATGATCTGTCATCGTTTCAACTGACTGTGACGCAGCCACAATACCCCGTTCACTTTCTTTTACTTTTAAATTAGTCTCATTTGTTGTGGTCGCTGCGCTTTCAGAAGAGCGCGCCACTTCGCTCGCAGTCGCACTGAGTTCATTAATGGCGGTCACAACACTATCAATTTCCATATGTTGCATATTTACCTTGGCCTTGATGTCTTGCGCTGCCTGAGAGGTATTGGAAGATTGACTAAATGCATCGTTCGCAAGATCTTTTAGACCATCAATCATATTGCGTAACTTTTCAGTAAATTGATTAAATCCCGCAGCCAATAAAATTAGTTCTTCATGTTGCGTTACATCAAGACTCACAGTGAGATCACCTTCACTGCTTGCAAGGTTTTCAATGCGTTGTTTAATTTCAGTAATCGGCCTAACAATGGTGCGAAGAATCATAATTGATACCGCAATCGCTATAATTGATACCAATACACCAATAAATATCATTGAACGACCAACACTCGCAGAGGCATCGGCTTGTTCTTGTGCAAGTTCAAACGCATTGGCTAATGCGACACTTTTCGGCAACTCCACGATAAGACTCCATGTCGTATTAGCAGCACTAATATTAATTGGCATAGCAAAAACCAAATTATCACCAACTTCAATCTGTTCTTGTCGCTTTCGGATGCTCATTATATTATTTGCATCGCCATTGGTGAGCGATTCGCTAAGCGGGCGAGCTATTTTTTTATAGTGGCTAGAGCCAACGACTAAACCGATATTACTTAAAATTGTGACTTTGGCTTGCCCGTTATACAGGCCATTTGAAATGCTTTCAGTAAGTGATTGAAACTTTGGTAAATTGATATCTGCACCGACAATACCAATAAATTGATTATTACTGATAATTGGCACCGTTAACGAGGTCATCAATTCTGATTGGCCGGGTTCAATCTCATACAAATACGGTTCCATAATACATGGCCGCTTTGTGTCTTTGGCACACAAATACCATTCGCTTTCGCGAAATCCAAATTCATTTTTTTCACTTAAATATTTTTCAGCAGCATCTTCAACTTGATGCTGTACTAAGCGACCATCACTTTCTCGTGTAATATAAATTTCAAGCGTGCCCGCATCTGGTACTGAATGGGTATACCCAGAGCGAAATTCACTGTCTTTTTGGTCATAACCATTTGCTTCGAATTGTGCGTATATTGAAGAAATATCTGGATTACTTGCCAGTGCTCCCAAACTTAATTGATAAACACCTTCTCGAGATAACGGGCTTGTCATTGCGGTATTTGCCAATCCCCCAGACAGCGTGAGTGGGATTTTATACTCAGTATTTATATAGCTTGCGATTTCAGTCGCATAATACTGGGTTTTACTCATAAGCTTTTCGTTAATCTCACTGAGCAAAACAGATTGAACGCGATTACTTTGAGTGTGATTATTGCTATTCAATTGCACCCAACTGCTTGCAACTAGTGTGATGACCAGCAAAGCCAGTGTGGTTGAAATAAATGTGATTAATTTAGTTTGTATAGAAAGATGGCGCATTCGTATCGCAACTCGTTATTATTGTACTCCTTTGAATATAGTCAAACTGTAGCGATTAAACGCAATTTTTCGTAATTTATTTGTTGAGAGTATAAAAGAGCCAAAAATTCTAAAAAGGTTGTTTTACACTCACTATTTACTCAATTTCTCAGCAGTTTAAACGCCATACTGGTTTTATTAAAAACTAAGTAAAATGACATTTTTCTACGAGCTCAAACCACTCGGCTTGAAAGCGATCATGCTGTGGTTTTCTTTCACTAACGGTTAATGCGATACCCAGTGGTTTGGCAAGGTGTTCTATAACAAGCAGCTGTTCGTGATAGTCACTAATTTTAGTGAAGTGTTTAAGTAGCTCATCACGCATTTGGCTGTTTATCAATTTGCCCGTTTGATGCATGTAGCCGGCGTTAACCCAAGCTAATAAGGCTTTAGTCGCTTCATTTGGAAAAGCTTGGCTTTGTTGATATGTGGGCAAATATAATCGTTGATAGTTTGTCAGCTCTTTTTGCACCACAAAAGCAAACAGCAAATAGGTGCCAACCCTAACTTTACCAGCACCTTTGTTAATTGCCTGATAATACTCAAGAGCCTTACGAAAATAAGTTTCTGCTTTAGCAACCTGCCCGGCATCAAACGCAATAAGACCTTGATTAAAACTTATCATACCCATCATATTTAAATTTTTATCTGCTTTTGCCATTTTGGCTGAATACTCAAATAACGATTTTGCACGTTCAAGGTCTCCCACCTCTCGGGCTAACAAAGCTAAACTGTTATTTAAAATCACGCGCAGGCGATCATTGCTGGCGCTTTGATAAGAGCATTTAAAACTAAGTTCTGCATCGATAAGGTAACGATTTCGCCTTAACCAAATTCCCAAAGCACTGGTAATCGACGTTATATTTTCGGCAAAATAAGGATGGCTGCGGTATTTAAACACACTATTTACGGATTGAATTAAGTTATCTAACTTACCAAGCGGTAACGACGCGCGCATATTTAAAATATACCACTCGATTTGTTGCTTATCGTTGAGTTCTGATGTTGCGGCAATTTCTTGAAGAATATGTAAGCTTTCTGAGGGTTTAACCGTTAAATAATCTTTCGCCTCTTTTAATCTATCATCTGTTTGCGCACTCCAAGTAAAAGATGAAGTGACAATCAAAAATAAGCAAACAAAACGCAGCATAAAGCTTCCAAATATTGAAAGAATTAACAGAGGGTACGTAACTAAATATACAGCAATAAGGACGATTCTAGTAGGTTAACCTCCAGAAAGCCGCACACGTTAAGTATATTAATGATTATTACTATGCGACTGTTTTAATCGTTCTTGAATATAGCGATTTACGTCTGCAACGGTTGCCAACCAAAAGCCATTTGATGGGTCTTTTAAATACAGGATAAGCTGCTCTAGCGCACGTACATCAATACTGTAAAGCCCCTTTTCACCCACTTCGTGACCTGCCAAAACAATCCAAGCATTATCAAACTTTGCTTGTTCTATTAATGCTATTAGCTCATTAAATGTTTTGCCATCCATATTAAAAGCGCGAATTTGAGCAGGATCGTAATAGTAGGGGTCATTCGCGGTTTCATCATTCCAAGTGCGTCCATAATCAAACAGCTTTGCAACGATAGGCACATAGCTTTTTACAGCCTTGCCTCGGCCGACAAATGTTTGGCCGCATGGGTAAGCAAACCCTGTTGGCTGTTGTTTTGTTAAATTTATAATGTCTTGCTGAGCTGCTTTTATATCTTGAGCAATAAAATTAAGGTCCACCTGCTCCAAGCCTTTGTCTTGTTTACGTAACCAACGAAAATTGCCAGTACATAAGTGACTTTGACTGTGATTTGCTATCTCATGGCCATTTTTTCCTGCATTTTTCCATGCTTTTTCATAGCCAATCATCTGTTCAGGCATTATGTAAAATGACCCTTTTACTTTGTGCTTATCAAGCAGAGGTAAGCCAACATCTACCTGCGACCTTCTGGCATCGTCAAAACTTAAGCTAATTGCAAAGCGAGCATTATTTGGATATTGCCATGCTGAAAGTGCTTGAAAGCTGCAAATACTTATAATGAAGCACAATGCCGTCTGAATTTTCATGATTAGTTGCCTTAAACGTGACCGATAGTTCAAGCTAACGGTACAGAAAACTAAGTACAAGAAAAATGAGCGTAAAAGACATGAAAAATCATCATATTGCGATAATGCACACTCGTTTTGGCGTATCGATGTTCTACCGCTTAATGTGACTCAAAACACTACAGCGATTACCTTTAAATTATGCTGGAACTGAACATGTTAGGTAATGTTTAAGCATGGAGGAATTAGTACGCGATACCGCGTACTAATTCCTATTGTGTTATCTTATAAAAATACTGTTGGTTGGTATGTTATTCGTCACTCCAATCGTCATCATCAAACTTTCGACGTTTCACTCTGTAGTTCAACTTATCCTTAGCTTTTTCCTTTTTTAGTCTTTTCGTTACTTTATTTTTCTCAAGATAACTACCTTGATTTTGCTCATGCTTCATCGTGACTCTCAAACGACCTAGATATTTCATTGCGAGAACTGTTCGCACTCGCTCTATGGCTCACTTTATAAAGTGCTTTTAAGTATTTGCGCCATAATCGCACTTCATAAACTGCAGACTCTTCATCCGACATAACACTGTCAACAAAGCGCTGCTCCACTTCATTTGTGGGCGTTAATTCGCCACAGTACAAATCGTTTAATGTATAGCCATAATTAATTAAAAAATTTGCCTCAGGAATAGTGAAAAAGCCAGCCCTATCGATGCCACCAGGAAAGTGTTCATCGTCATAAAATTTTCGACCACCTAATCTAATTTCAGCTGCCATATTTTTAATCTCAACATGTTAGAAAATTAAACTTTGTTCGCACCATGGAAACAGTGCGTTCGCAAGTGAAAAATAGTTAAATTTTGCCAAGAAGAAAATCAAAATATTATTGTCGTCAAGATAAAAATTTCTGAATTAAGTTTTATGATCGATGTTAAAGGCGTTTTGCAATAAAAGCCTTTAAGCATGCATTGTTAAAAGCAGCTGATTTGTTCGATTATTGTCAAATTCGAATTGTTATTTACAACTTTTTTATATCCTGCGCTTATCACGTATAGCACGCGACTAATCACTTTAAGTATTTATTTCCATAAGAAAAATATTAATGATAGGTTTATAACAGCTTAACAGCTCAATAATTTTTAAAAGGGAAGTAGTATGAAAATAATAGTAATGAGCTTGCTCGTTTTGGTATGTCACACGAGTTACGCACATACGCTCTACAGCAGAATGAGTGAATGCGAGCCAAACTTATCCATCAACGGAAAAGAGTTCAGAGCAACGGTTAATTACAAGCGCAGCGATAGTAAAGATGACCAAATCAATAAAGTAAGACAAAAGCTCTATCGCATAATTAGCCAACAGCTTAATGACTACCCAAATGGATTAATAGAACAAAGCGTATTGTTTATCAACAACAGTCAAACTAAACAAGTAACTGGCACCGTAGCAGTAAAACATGTTAAGCGGTGTACAGGTAAAACCTATCATATCACCCAAGATTCACTTGAGCTGTTAACAGCTATCGTTAATAAAAACGATTTTCCTGCAATTAAATTTACAACAGAATATACTTTTACCCCTTCACTTCCTGAAGAGATAAAGCCGATTGATGTTGATGGTAAAATTACACATAACTCGGTATTTGGCGTGCCCTTGGGAGCAACATATGAAGAGGCACGAGCTAAACTTGAGCGATTTAGCTTACAGTGGCCAATTAATGATAATCTATTCATCGCATTAATCGGCAGAAACCACTTATTTATCTTTGAAAATGACATTTTTAAGGGTTATCAATACCATCACTCTCTTTTGCCTATGTCGTTAGCAAACCAATTAGAATTGGTTACTCTAGATATCGAATTACTGGCTAATGACGCAATTTTTTCGACCAAAATGCTTTTAACGGAAAATCAAAAAAACACATTAAAGAAGGCATACCCAACAGTCGCTTTTCAAACCATGCACAGTGATAACGAGACATCATTTAGTAAGATTGAAAGTGTTCAAGTAGGCAAACTTGCAGATATTAATCAATTAAAGCCGCTCCCTTGTTACAAAAATAATGCCTCATTCAATCAATTTCTCACTCAGCAAAAGGAAAAATTAGTGTCGCTTATTGATGTAAATGATAAACGTTCACTACTCACTGGTTGCTCACAAAAATTCACGCTAACAGGGAATAACAAGCTAAAAGAAATTATCTTATTAGATGAGATAGGTAACGGCCAAAATAACGCAAAAACAATCAACACACTTGTGAGTTCGCTTAAACCTTGGACGTTAGATAATGTAAAGTATGGCCAAACAGCATCAGAACTTTTAGCACTTGGCGCGACACTTGAGTGGCAACAAGCACTTTTAGAAACACCGCAATGGCATGGTATCTTTGAAATGTATGATGACGTTATCTACGCTGGAAAAATTATTCCTTTGGCTTTAGATTAAGCCCTAGGCGAAAGCACCAATTATCTATGCGCTTTATCTAAAGCGCATCTTACCTCTTAAGTGCATTGACTCTGTTTCTGGTTAAAATCATTTCACTTCTAGCCTCATGCTTACTCACAGTTACACGCACTTGTTCGCCAACACAATTAAAATCAATTAGCTTCTCAACAAAAAACTAAATGCAACCGTTTAATTAAAAACGATAAATTTAAAAGCTAACAACACAAAACATTCAGTATTAATGCAAGCAAACATGTGAGGTCGTTTAGTTTATGTATCCTCTGCCACACTGCTGATTAGCGCCACAAAAAACAATGTTAAACATCAAAAATTTTACGTTTATCATAAAACTTTATTTGACAAACATAAAACAACTGATTAATTTTAAACCATGACTATACGCATAAACTTAGATATAGAACTGGCTAAAAACAAAATGTCTTTGAAGCAGTTATCCAGCGACATCGGAATTTCAATGACAAATTTGTCTTTGCTTAAAAATGGCAAAGTAAAAGCCATTCGGTTCTCAACACTAGAAGCAATTTGTCACGCTCTGAACTGTCAGCCAGGTGATATTTTGCAATACGAATCAACTGAACCAGACAATATGTCGGATTAAATTAAGAAAGGACACATGATGAGCACGCGAGAAAATTTCATATCTGCAGCTGCCCCTGCACTGTTGGCAGTGCTATTTCCATTTTACTGGATTACTTTTTTAGGGCAGTCATTTAACGGGTTTGAAGAGGCATTTAAGCAAGACCTACTCACATTAAACTGGCGTGATCTACTGTTTGTATTAATAGGTGCTCTCGAGGTATTCGTTTACATTAGCCTGAGTAAACATTTGAAGTGTTATTTAAATGCAAACGCGGCACGTCTTTTATTACTAATGATGGCAAGCCTGGTCACCCTATTTCATTTAACCGTAGTGTTTGATATCTATTTAGCGTTAACACAATATAATTCGCTATCAGAAAATATCAGTTTTGCCGCCATGATTTTATCTTTAGGTAGTTTGGGCATATTCACTCTAGTTGCAGCCGTTTTTTCGATTGTAAGCTTAGTGAATAAACAATTACCCCCGCTTCTCAAAGCGTTTTGCGTTTTAATGCTATTGATGTGTATTTTACAAATGACTGTTGTGCTTGCGTTTACCAATGTTTTCCTATTCCCAGCAGCGCTGTTGATACTCTCTATTTATTTCGTCAAAGAAAGAGAAGAGCTTGAAGTAATTTAAGCCAATTAAGCCAGCTCACACTTACAAGGATCTGTTATGTCTGTGTTTAAAAGAATCATCAGCTTTATTACATTAAGTGTGACTTGGGGTTGCTTATGCCTTTATGGCGCGCTCAATGGGTGGTGGTTAACGTCACTTGCCTCTCAAGGGGATACACAAAACTTTATTAATGCTATACAGCAGCAACTGTTAACCGAAGCCAAAGGTAATTTGGCGATAACAGTAATTGAAAGTGGCCGTGTTGTGTCACAACAGTTCTCGCCATCAATCGATAAGATAAACCAAAATACCTTGTTCCCTGTTGCCTCGATGAGCAAATTATTTACCGCTTATGGCATCATTCAGCTGGCCAAAACAGGGGAAATAGATTTAGATGCGCCCATTGCGAATTACTTAACGCCTGCGTGGCAATTACCCGCATCCAGTTTTGATCATAATAAAGTGACTGTGCGCACATTGCTTTCTCATACTTCGGGATTAGTAGATGGTTTAGGTTTTGCTGATATCCCGGAAACACAGAGATTGCCAAGCTTATTGCAATCATTACAAAATCCACAAGGCGCTAATGGCAGCGTACAGCTTAAACTTGGCTATGCGCCAACAAGCCAATGGCAATATTCGGGTGGCGGTTACTTGATCACAGAGCACATCATTGAAAACATTACAGGTGTACCTTTTGAATCATTTATGGCAGACAACGTCTTTACTCCACTAAACATGAAACGTGCTACTTTTCAATTCATTGGCAAGCAAAAAAACATTGCAAACAGCTATGATAGCGCGGGGAAAAAAGCTGATTTTTATCAATACGCGAGTCCTGCTGCAACTGGGTTATTAGCAAGCTCGTATGATTTAACCCAGTTTGTGCTTGCCTTACAACAAATCGATAATAAAACGGATAAAACCATCCGCACTTTAACTCAGCCATTAGGTTATAAACTTGGTGCACCTATTTGGGGGATGGGGGTAATGCTTTACGCACCGACATCACAAGGGAGTTTCGTTTATGGCCATGATGGCGCAAACGAGCCAGCTATTAATAGTGCGCTTCGTATCAACCCCATCAACAAGGATGCAATCATTGTGTTGAGTTCTGGCGGCGATCAACTTGCTACTCACATTGCATCTGAATGGACATTTTGGCAAACCGGTATCCCCGACTTTTTAAATTTTGATAAGGCTATTTCCAGTGCCCTAATGCCTTTTACCGTTGGTATATTTCTACTATTAGTTGGTTTTGTGTATTTCTATCAAGTACACACAAAAACAGCATTAAGTCCAATATTGGATCAGTAACATCTTATGGGCTATTACGCGTTTTTTATGCCTTCATTTAAATGATTCCAAAGCCTGCTTTGATACAAGTAGTCAATAAGAGTAAACAAGATAACGAATATTCAGCACGTCTATAAGCCCTTCACAGCGCGTTAACAGCGTACCTACCAGCGCCATTAGATTAAAGTCTACATTGCTGCCTAACCTGCATTTGTTTTAAATCAACATGACTAACGGTGCAACATGTAACAATTTTAGTCGCAGGAACGTCACTCTCACTTAATAAGGACAAATCAAGTATGACTACCGCATTTTATATTCCAACGATAAATTTAATGGGCGCCGGCTGTTTAGCCGATGCAGCTAATAATATTCAAGCACAAGGATTTAAAAAGGGCCTCATTGTTACTGACAAAATTCTCAATCAGATTGGTGTTGTTGAAAAAGTACAATCCCTATTAACAGAGCGAGATGTGGCAACTGCAGTGTTTGATGGCACACAACCAAACCCGACAGTAAGTAATGTTAACGATGGATTAGCGATTTTAAAAAGTGAAAACTGCGACTTTGTTATTTCACTTGGTGGTGGCTCTCCCCATGACTGTGCAAAAGGTATCGCATTGGTAGCAACAAATGGTGGTCAAATTGCTGATTACGAAGGGGTCGACCAATCAGCTAAGCCCATGTTACCGCTTATCGCAATTAACACCACAGCAGGTACCGCATCGGAGATGACTCGTTTTTGTATCATTACTGATGAAGTACGTCATATAAAAATGGCCATTGTCGATAAGCATACAACCCCACTTATCTCTGTTAACGACCCAGAATTAATGCTTGCAAAGCCTGCTTCTCTTACGGCTGCAACCGGTATGGATGCGCTCACGCATGCCATTGAAGCTTATGTGTCAATTGCTGCCACACCCATTACGGACGCGGTCGCAATTAAAGCAATTGAATTAATTCAAACAAACTTACGAGAAGCCGTAACCCATGGTGATAATATTGAGGCGCGTGAACAAATGGCTTATGCCCAGTTTATGGCAGGAATGGCATTTAATAACGCATCCCTGGGATATGTTCATGCCATGGCGCATCAACTAGGTGGTTTTTACGATTTACCTCACGGGGTGTGTAACGCTATTTTATTACCGCATGTGCAACGCTTTAACGCAAAAGCAGTGCCAGGGCGTTTACGTGACGTTGCAAAAGCCATGGGTATCGATGTGAGTGACCTCTCGGAAAAGCAAGGTGCTGATGCAGCAATCGACGCAATAGTGAGCCTTGCCAACGATGTGGGTATTCCTTCAGGCATTGAACAGTTAGGTGCAAGAGCAGACGATATTCCAACATTAACCGAGAATGCGCTGAAAGACGCCTGTGGTTTTACAAACCCAATACAAGCAACTGCCGATGAAATCGCTGAAATTTTCCGCGCAGCAATGTAATCACTACAAGATATAACAATTATTATAAAAGGTTGATCTTGATGATTAACCTTTTTTATTTCATTCGCTTAGTTATTTCAGGTAGTAAAACTTAAACCTCGTAATTTGCATTAAAAACTAAGAAATAAAAACAAAATAAATTTTACCTTTACGACAATTATTTATCGTTTTACATAATAGACAATTCACCCTAATTTGATGGCGTTAAAACACACTTCAAAATTGTAAAAGGGTAAATATGAAGACTTTTTTAATGGTATTAACACTCGCAGCGAGCACATTTGCGCTTGCTAACGAAGAACAGGCTAGCGTTGACACTGTAAAAGACTCTTACGAATTCTGTCTTGATATGGCAGACGGTGAAGAAAATAAAGATAATGCTGTACTTTTTTGTGTTAATGACGAATTAAAGTCGCTGGGTTACAAACCGTTCGATACATTACAGGCGATTAAAAGTTTCATCAAAGCGGATTAATTAACACTTGAATTCCACAAAGATACAGACCAGAAAGGTTAGCTAATTGCTAACCTTTTTGTTAGAAGCCGAGGTACTTTAAGGGCACTATTTGCTTAGAGGAGAATGATTAAACTGCTGGTTAAAACGCTGCAGCTTATTTTGTTTTATAAACTTAACGACCTTGTTAACATATAAAGCGCCCTCTTCTGAGTAATTAATTAAAGCTGGCGCTAATGCAATACCTGTAATGATTTCACCATTTGTTCTTATTTTTGCTCGCTCTTTACGTAATTGATTATAAGCCGGATGGGTATTGAGATTACGAATATATGCCCGCACCGCATGATTAACCGTTGGAAATGTTGCTACTTCATGCCCTTTGCCACTATCTCGCGCTGAAGGTACGACACCACATCCTTTAGTGAAACACCATTGACCAAATAAATTGTTTGCTTGTTGAGCAAACCTTGAAGTACCCCAACCCGACTCGATAGCAGCCTGAGTTAATGCCAACGAAATGGGCACAATATCGATTCGACGCAATAAAGTGCTGAACTGTTGTTCATGGGGCAAAGTTGAATCTACTTTATAAAATGTTGCAACATCTGATAGCCACTTGAGTTGCTGTTCATTTAATTCAGTTAATGTTTCAAGTTCAATTATGGCTTTTCTTAGCACAAGGACATGCTGGTTTTCATTTGCCAAGATTGGATAAAGCATGGCAAAAAATTTGTCTTTCTTAGCCTTTACGTCTGTGTATTGGGAGAAATTAGGAAGTTGTTTTAATGGTGCTTGAATCGCTGATTCAACCTTTGGTAAGCGGTGATAATCCGCAATAGAAAAGTAATAGAGATAGCCAGCAACGCTAACTGCTAACACAAATAATGCAACAAGCATGCTCTTTTGCTTAAGTAATGAAAGGGCATCTCGCGTTAAGAAATTTTGTGGCACTGGTGACTCCCTTTAAACCCTTCAAGAAATTACAGTATTTGCTTCAAACTAACGGGTTTAAATACATACTTTAGTATTTTTCTTTGTAAAGGCTCAATACGCGATCCAACCTTGAAAGTTTAATTAGGAGGTTCGGCGATTAGCATATCTAACACGAGTTTATAAATCTAATAAATCGATTTATTTAAATTTGGTAGCGCTTAGAAGCATCTGTAAAAAGTCATTTTAAATTGCCTATTTACCTTCATCCACTAAGCTCAATAATAGCATCAAGAAAGATTATACAAACCTAAAGGTTTAGGTTAATGTGCAGCCTAAATGCGCACAACTATCGCAGCCACTCCTTTAAGCTTAATACATTGAGAATGAATAATGTCGGAACAATTACCTAATTTAATTGAAGAAGTCATTCAACAAACAACACCACAATCTGTTATCAATGATGCGTCAACAGTAATAGCACAGTCCGATGAGAAAGAACTCGCCCTGCTGCTCGAATCGTTACCAATTGAAGAGCGGATAGCATTATGGGAAACCATCGCGGATAAACGCAAATTAGATGTGCTCATTGAAATGCGTAGTGATCCTCGTGAAATACTCATTGAGTCAACAGACGCCACTCTTTGGGATACGCTATTTGTCGATATTGAAGCTGAAGACCTACTTGAACTGGCCGATTCATTACCTCAAAAGCTGCTGGCACAGGCTTATGCTGCAATGGATAAGGTGCAAAAGTCGTACTTTATTCAAGCAAATGAATATACCGAGGGCGAAATTGGACACTGGGCATCACATGCATTTTTGGTGTTACCACAAAATGCCAAAGTACGAGATGGTCTTCGTTTAATTCGTCGCGATATCCCTAGGCACTGTGATTTAATTTTTCTAACCAATCGTTCTGGTCAATTTTCAGAAGCGGTGCCAATAGCGTTATTACATACTCAACCAGAGCATGTGCCACTTGTTGACATTGCCCTTGATGATATTTCAGTGATTAATGATAAAGAAAGTTGTTTAATTGCAGCCAAGCAAGTGCAACTTTCAGGCTATGGCGCCTTGCCTATTGTTGATGAAAATCAGCAATTATTGGGGCGATTAGATGTCACCACCGCCGCTGAATTATCATTTGAAGAATACGAGCGTCAACTAATGGCCACTGCCGGTATGGATGAAGATGAAGATTTATTCGCTCCAGTAAAAAAAAGCGCACAAAACCGTGCAGTTTGGCTTGGCATTAATTTGTTAACTGCGTTTCTCGCCAGCGCATTTATTGGCATGTTCGAAGCTACTTTACAGCAAGTAGTTGCCCTCGCGGTCTTGATGCCAGTTGTGGCCAGTATGGGCGGCATTGCAGGCAGCCAAACACTGACATTGATTATTCGTGGATTAGCATTAAATCAAGTTTCACCTGCCAATGTCGGCGCCCTACTTTCGAAAGAGCTTAAAGTTGGCGGGCTTAATGGTATTATTTGGGCGTTAGTGATTGGTGTTGTTGCAGTGTTTTGGTTTGGTGATCCCATGCTCGGTGTGGTAATTGGGCTTGCTATTTTGCTTAACATTATCGCCGCCGCAACCGCCGGAATTTTTGTACCTGTAATATTGGATAAGCTTAAAATAGATCCCGCCCTATCTGGCTCTGTAATCTTAACAACCGTCACTGATATTGTCGGTTTTGTTGCTTTTTTAGGGCTAGGTACTTTATTTTTGCTGTAGCGGTCAAAAGCCGCTACATCTGTTCAAATCCAATAAAAACAAATTGCTCAGAGAATCACAAGATGATCTAACCGCGCCTCTGAGTGACAGTCAATTCACCAAATTAAAAGCGTACAAATATAAAAAAGTCGGTTTTATTACAGCTTTGCCTTTGTATGCTTTTAAAGTTTTGGCCAAATTAACAGTTCAAACAGTATTTAAACTTTGTTGATGATCAACTAAAGCGCATTCTTCGCCTAAATAGCAAGGTATCCTGCAAGTTCTGTGTATAATTACGTTAGCGTGTTTGCTTCACCACTTATCGCAGATGATTATTGTTAGGGCATTATTATTCATGGCAAAGTATTTCGTTGCTTTTTTTATCTTTTTATTTGTTACCACGGCACTTTGCACTCAAGCCTTTGCCGAAGGTAACGATCGCATTACATGTGGCATGGCAACAGGTTACCCTCCTTTTCAATACCTTGAAAACAATCAGCCAACAGGCTTAGATTACGATCTATTAAAGCGCGTTTTAACTGATAGCCAACAGCAATTAGAGTTAGTAGCAGCGCACTGGGATGATACGGTAAATCGTTTGCGGTTTAACTCAATCGACTGCGTTACAGGTATGGAAGTCACAGCACCTCGCAAAAAGTATTTTGATTTCACTGTGCCTTACTATTTTCGCTACACCGCTGTTTTCGTAAGAGATGAATTACCAAGCATCGAAGTTGTGCAAGATTTATATGGCAAAAAAATAAGTGGTGATAAACATTCAATTACTGAAACCATTTGGCAAGAAAAGCATATTAAAGATCATTTCCGCTTAGTTCAAACACAGAGCAAAGAAAAAGCCATGCAAATGTTAGCAAGTGGTAAAACCGATGCGGCAATTATGCCAAAAGCGGTGGGCTTGTATCTCGCCAAAAAGCACAATGTAAAAGTGAAAATAGTACATTCAAATTACCGTGGTACACCAGTCGCAATTGCGGTCAAAAAAGGTAACGCAAAATTACTTAATAAACTAAATAGTGCACTTAAACCACTTATTGAAAGTGGCGAAGTTAATACATTACTTGTTGGTTATCAGCGCTAAGAAAAGCGAAAGCAGACTTTAGGATCTCATAGTCGCAAATAACAAAAACGTAATTAACAGCGAAGACATATTGCCTTGTCCCTATTTTATCTTTATAACCTTAAATAAAAAGCAGTCTTGTAGTTAGGGATTATTATGGCTATTTATCAGTTTCTTGATTTTACATTTTGTGATCAAACCTTCAATTTATTTCAAGCAGGTGACGAATTAGCGATCAGACCTAAAACTGCGCAGGCCCTACTTTACTTTTTACAACACCCAAATAGGCTTATTTCTAAACAACAACTATTTCATGCCCTTTGGCAAAGTAGTGATGTACAAGATTACCGTTTATTTCAAATTATAAGTGAACTGCGTAAACTCTCGCCTGAACACAACTTAATTCGAACACAACCTAACTCAGGTTATATTTGGCAAACTGACGTTAGCTTAACGGTTGCAAACGATAAAAAGCGAATCAAAACTTTTGCTGTTGCAGCAAGTCTTTTATGTGTCTCGTGCATCTCAAGCCTTATTTTTTTCAACTCTGAGCACTCTCAACAAAAACAAGTAATGATGCCAGCCATGAGCAGTTACTCCAATGCAGTGCTTGCATTTCAAGAAGCGGATTATTCCCGAGCAGAGAAATGGCTGAATTTTAGCCTTAATGAAAACCCCGATTCCATTGATGCGCAACTGCTACTAGCAGAGGTGAAATATTTACAAGAGCAACATAACACCGCCAATACGCTCGCTTTTGCAGTATTAAACAAAGCATCGGAAACCAGCTACTATCGCGCTCAAGCACTAGACTTGTTAAGTCGTATTGCGTTCAAAACAAATCAACTAGATGAAGCATTACGTTTTGCCGTAAAAGGTAAGCAACTTATCAAAGGCGAAGTTGCCACATGCAGTGCGCATGTGGTGGACAAACGGATTGCATCCATTATTGAAAATACAAAAAATACCGAGCTGAATAAAGCGCTTGCACAGACCGAAAACGATAATTCAGCCACGATGTTAATCTCAAACATTCCAACGGAGGCGTCTCAAGCAAAAGCCTCTGTATCTCAACTTTGTCAACAACTTACCCAGCCCATTTCAGCGCTAGATAAGAGTAGTATTACGCCTGAATACACATTGTTTTACCACGAAAAACCACTTTATACGTAATTAAAAATATAATTGTAATTTATTGAAAAATAGTGATTTATATCTTTTTATAGCTAATTATAGATAGTTTTAAATGGGTTTGAACAAAAGGTGATGTAGGTTAGGTTTTTTAATAACAAGCCGAGTTACTTATGTCATTACTAAATAAATTTATAACACTCTTTTTTACGTTATCCCTATTCTTAACAGCTGCATTTGTCCATTCTGAAACATTGCAGCCATTTACAAACCACAACCAGCAAGTTGCCAAAATAAAACAGGCTCTATTTAGTCTACTTGGCAAACAAACCGAAGTGACAGTTGAGCCATATAACAACGACTTGTACCTCGTTATTACGGATGAACAGCGTTTCTTTTCAAGTCCGGATGGAAAATACCTTTACCTTGGGCAAGTAATCGATACCCAAAATAAATTAAACATCACAGAAGAAGCATATAAAAATCAGCGTGTGACACTATTAGCCGCTTTGCCTAGAGAGGCTTTACTGAGTTACAAAGCAAAAAACCAAAAGCATATCGTCACTATTTTCACCGATATCGATTGCCCTTTTTGTCGAAAACTGCACCAACATATTAAAGAGTTTAATCAACAAGGCATCACTGTTGACTATGTCATGATCCCAAGAGGGGGAAAAGGAAGTAAGGCATTTAGCAAAACAGCTGCAGCGCTATGTGCTAAAAATCCGCAATTTGCAATGAACAGTGCAATGTATTCAGGCAAATACAAGGGCGATGTTTCTGAAAGCTGTAATCAGCAACTGCAAGCCCAACAAAATATCGCCGCGCAATTTGGCTTTACCGCAACACCCACAATCTTGCTGGAAAATGGTGAAGCAATTTCAGGACTTATTTCACCATCGGATTTAGTGGCGCGTTTAAAAGCTGTTCAAAAAGGCTAAGTTTTTTAAATAAAAAAGTGCTTTGCATACAACAAAGCACTAAATTCTGATTTTGTTAACTTTTTGGCTCGAGGTGCGTAAAAGTGACTTTTTGCCATAACATCCAACTTAACACTACAGCAATTAACATAACGACCGAAAACGAGGGCAAAAAAGCAAAGTTCATAGCGTTAATACCGATGCCGACAAATATACCAACAAAAAATCCCGCTATTGTCGCGTTTTTCCAGTTTTTACTAACTTCAATACGCTTTTTACAATGGGGGCAAGAATACTTCCAAGGATTTATATTACGAAAACTATATAAAAAATTAATACTGTGATTACATTCTGGACATTTGGGATTCATCTTTTCGTTCTCTTTATTGTTTTCCTTTACTGTTGCATAGAGTAACGGCTTTTGAGGCAAGGGTTTCATTTTTGTGCCCAACGGCTTAACCAGATGTTTTTTGGTAAATATGTGCTTTAACAAAGTTTAAGTGTTAATTATCAGCTCACTGCGTTTTTGTAATGACCTGTTTTATTTCAGCCAATAGGTTTTCAGAATTAATTGGCTTACTGACATAGCCACTCATACCCACCTCATAACAGTATTCATCATCACCTTTCATTGCATTGGCTGTTAATGCGATGATAGGAATCGTTTTACAATGGCTAAAAGCAGCGCCATTGCGAATTATTCTGGTGGTTTCATACCCATCCATTTCTGGCATCTGACAGTCCATTAAAATCACATCAAATGGAGCATCAAGATGCTGTTCTAGCATTGCGAGCACTTCTTTCCCATTTTTAGCACTTACAAAATCAACTTGCCAATTAGCGAGTATTTGCTCTGTAATAACTAAATTAACAGGGTTATCTTCTGCGATCAGTACTCGTATTCCACAAAGATCGTCTTTGTTATTGCGGGTTTGATTTTCTCTATCCCATTCACTTAACTTAATCACATCAAATGCTGTAACAGGCAAATGCCAAATAAATGAGACTGCGGCATGATCACTAAAGTATGCTTCAAGTTCACTGTTAGGTGGCAAAATAACGCCCAACGTTAGCTTATTCTCAATGCAATAATTAAGGTATCTATCAAAGCGCTTTGTATCGTATTCTATTTTACTCAAGTCAATTAATATAAGTGCTTGTTTGTTGCTAGGAAGAACATCGTATGCAGCAGTAGTGACCGAAATGGTGTATTTTCTAAACTCATTGCTAATACTGGCAATCAACAGGTCATTTTCCGAATAAATGACGACTTCGTTAAAAGTAAATTGCGGTCGTTTTGATCCGGCTTGCTGGTTAATACCCACATGGACAAAAAATTGGAAGTGAGCCCCTTTTTCTTTTTCAGATGACACCAAAAACGCATCCCCTTGCATCATCTTACATAAGCTTTTTACTATGGTTAATCCAAGCCCGGTGCCACCAAAAACACGTGTGGTGGAAGCGTCACATTGGCTAAAAGATTTAAATAATTTGTCGGTTGCTGTTGCATCAATACCAATGCCTGTATCAATTACATCTGCTACTAACTGCCAATGCGAGTTATCCTGCTGCTTTAATGCCACAACCAGTTGCACACGGCCTTTTGCAGTGAATTTAATCGCATTACTTATTAAGTTTGTGAGGACTTGACGAATGCGGATAGGGTCGCTGTAAATATAACGAGAAGAGAGATCTTGAGTATCAATTAATAACGCAAGATCTTTATTGGTAACTTCAATTGCAAATGATTTCGCCACACTATCAATAAGTTGGTAAATATCAAACTCTTCTAAATGGAGCGTCAGCTTGCCGGATTCTATCTTGGAAAAATCTAGAATATCGTTAATTATTCCCAACAAGCTATATGCACTGCTGTTAGCTAGGGTCTTATAGCGTGCTTGCTGGGTTGTTAATTCACGATCGTTAATTAATTCTAAACTGCCAATCACACCATTGATTGGCGTACGAATTTCATGACTCATATTTGCTAAAAACTCAGACTTGAGTTCAGAGTGGTGTTCAGCTGCTTGCTTGGCTTGCTCTAATTGATGATTAGTTTCTATCAGCTGTTGTTGATAGCGTTTGTTTTTTTGATTTCGATACTCCCCAATCATAATGGCAAACGCAAAGTTAAGCAGCAGCTGGCTTGCAAAAATAGCAATCACAAAAAGCTGTGATTCAATGGAGTTATCTTGTTGTAAACTGCTGGCATTTTGAGAATTAAATAAAAACAGCTTGTTTGCAGAGAAGTAAAACATGATGAAAAGGCTCAAACCGATAAGTAAGCTGGATGCGCGATATTTGTCTCTTCCATGGTGGTATAACACCCATATTATCCAACAAGAGGACAAGGTAACTGTCACTACACCCAAGATAAATCGCCATTGATAAATGGGAAATACAAAAGTGAATAAGCTATGTAAAGTAACAAAGATTGCAAAATACACGCTCATCAATCGTTTTGGCACAGCTTTATCGCAGGCCAAAAAAAGCCCTGCGATTATTATTAAAAACGCCCCTTGAACTAGAAAATTAGGTAATGTGAAACGTAAGGAAAAAGAGAGTACATCCTGAATTGCAAAGAGCAACATGCTCAATGTAAAACAACAAGGGGCTAACGCCCAATAACCTGCAGCGCGAATATCTCTATTGGCAAACCATAAGAAAAGCAGCGAAATAGCCGAGATTAATACCCCGACACCACTCATCAATAATAAAGAAGACGTTGATAGCTGCATTAATCATCATTAGTAAAGGTAGTGGTTCACAAGATGCATGAACCTTCTAATCTAAAAATAGAAGAGCACAGAAAACCTGTAAAGGTTTGATCGCAAGACCAAACAAGCAGGTTTAATCATATTTGAAAGCAGTAAATCAATCTGGTTGGCACACAATTGCATTATTTTCACATTAATTTACCCACTTAGTTGTACCCATATAGGCAAAACCGCCAACGTGTTCTAACCTTATGTTCGATATAATTAAAATTAACAAGCTAAGACTTGTATTCAAGGAGAATCAAATGCAAAAGAAACGGTTTGCGCTATCACTTATTGCTACCTTATGTGCGTTTTCCACAATGGCTAACGATAAACAAATGTGGTTAGGCGGGTTTGCTGAATATTACTACGCTGATAAAGATAAGTTTCAACCTTTACCAAAAGACCGAATTGACTGGGGTTGGGGGCTTGAATTAGGGCAACGTTTTTCACCTTCTTGGGGTGGCCGACTTGAGTATGCGCGTATCGAATTAGAAGCTTACCCAGGCCAAGAAGCGATTGATGGCAGTCGTTACGGCGCAGATGCAATGTATTTCCCATTTCAAGATGATACTTATGTGTTTGCGGGGTTAAAATTTGAATCCCTTGATCAAGGATACACTCTCGGTAATTTAGGGTTAGGAAGACACTGGGCGTTAACAGAGAAGTGGAAACTCATCACTGAGTTAACCGCTTATCATGACTTTGGCGAGTCTTACAAAGACTTTAGCGGTAAATTTGGTCTGCTTTATCAATTTGGCAGCAGCACAACAGCCACAGCTTTAGCGCCGGCACCAGCCCCGAAACTTGATAGCGATAACGATGGGGTGCTTGATGATAACGATAAATGTCCTAATACAGTCGCAGGCGTAAAAGTAGATGCCAGCGGTTGCGCAATGCCAATGGATAGCGACAATGACGGCGTATTGGATAGTCAGGATAAATGTCCAAATACCCCTTCATCTGATAAAACAGACTCTGATGGCTGTACACTGTTTGAAGAGGCGCAAGAAAGTATTACCTTGTCAGTTAAATTTGATAATAACTCCAGTAAAGTTAACAACCCTGAGAACGAAGACTTACGCCGTTTTGCTGACTTTATGAAGAAATACCCCGATGTTTCAGCGCAAATTGAAGGTCACAGTTCTGCGCCTGGGAATGCCAAATATAATCTAACCCTTTCTGAAGCACGGGCAAAAGCAACCAAACAAGTCTTGGTCGATAAATACGGTATCGATGCATCGCGTTTGACTGCTATCGGCTATGGTGAAAGCCAACTACTCAATACAGCAAATACACAAGAAGCACATAGTCAGAATCGACGAATTGAAGCTAAGCTTGTGATCACTAAACGAGAAAAAGTGACTAAGTAATTAACATAAGGTTACATCAATAAAAAAGCCCCTGTTGGGGCTTTTTTATTAACTCGCTAAATAACCTGCAAGCGCGATAAAGAATGGCACGCCTATCAACACATTGAATGGAAAAGTAATCCCAAGCGAAGCTGTTATCGACATACCTGCATTTGCCTCAGGTAAACTTTGTTTCATCGCCGCAGGCACCGCAATATAAGAAGCACTTGCCCCCAATACAGCCATTAGCGCAATACCACCAGCACTTAAGCTAAGCATCACTCCCAAGCCAGTACCCGCAAGACCTCCCAACAGTGGCATTAACATCGCAAAGCTAATTAAAAACACACTGTTCTTTTTAAGCGATGAAAGTTGTTCGCCAGCGATAAGTCCCATTTTAAGTAAAAAGAGTGCAAGCACACCGGAGAATAGCTCAATAAAGAAAGGCGCTAGCTTTGTGACACTTGACCCACCAATATAGCCAATGATCAAGCTACCTAGCATCAGCAATATGCTCTGATTTGCGATAAGTTCTTGCTTAACGAAGTGGGCATTTACAACTTTAAAACTCCCCTTTGCCAACACTAAACCAACCAAAATCGCGGGCATTTCTAACAGCACAACAAACAATGGGAAATAGGCTTCATAAGCAATGTTTTGCGCTTCAAGTAACGCCACAGCAACTGCATAAGTTGCGACACTTACTGAACCATAATGGGCGGCTATTGCGCCTGCGTTTATTTTGTCTAGTTGGCCAAAATAGCGCAAAATAGGGTAAGCAACCAAGGGAAGTAATAAACCAAAAGCAACCACCGCTATCGACATTGAAACAAGTGCAGGGTCTACATGCTGCTGCAGTGCAATTCCACCTTTTAAGCCAATGGCAATCATCAAAAACATACTTAATGTTTTGTATAACCCTTCTGGAAATGCCATTTTGGCGCCCAGCAATTGACATACAATACCGAGAATAAAAAACGCAACGACGGCATCAATTACCATAATTTACTTTTGCCCCGCACTGTAAAAAGGATGAGATAGTTTGGCATGTTTAACGCTCTGTTTTTTGCCACTAGAAAACTTTAGCCAACTGGCAAAGCTTAATAACATGGCAGCAACGATTGCGAATGCAATTTGCGGTTGCCCTATGATGCTACTGAGGGCAAAAAATGCCAGTAACAATGCACTTGTAATCACAGATAAAACAAAACTTCGATTGGTCATAGTCATACCTATCCTTCAAATTAAGCGACTTAAAAAGTTTACACAGCACTCAAGTTAGATAAAAATAGATATTAGCTATGTTTAAATTAGATATTTATCTATTCATTGAAATTTAAGGTCAACAATGGCATCTCGACTACATGCCCATATAGGCACATTTAGACAGCTTGAAATTCTGTTAGCCGTTTACGACGGAGGCAGTATAAAAGCGGCTGCAGAGTCATTATTTTTAACTCAGCCAACAGTCTCTATGCAGTTGAAAAAACTGAGTGAAGCAATTGGTTTACCCCTTTATCAACAGGTTGGCCGAAAATTACAGTTCACTGATGCAGGGCTTGCAACTGTTGCAACCAGCAGACAAATATTACAGCAATGCGAAGCCCTTGATATGCATCTATCAAATTTACGAGGCCTAAAATCAGGCACGCTTCGCATCTCTTGTGCCACCACTGCAAAGTACTTCATACCTCACTTATTAGGGCCATTTTGTAAACAATATCCTGGGATTGATATTCAATTTACTGTTGCAAATCGCCAACAAGTTATCGAACGCTATGAGCAAGGTGTAGATGATTTCTTTGTATTTAGTTATGTGCCGGAAGGGTTAGATCTTGAAGTCAGAGAGTTTATGTCAAATGACCTCGTAGCCATTGCAAATTCAGAACACCCGCTTACAAAGCATAAAAAGGTTTCGCTTAAAGCATTTTGTCAGGAAAATTTCATTATTCGCGAAGAAGGCTCTGGCACACGTTACGCTATTGAGCGATTTTTACAGTCCAAAAACATTACGCCGAATGTGCGTATGACCATAGCCAGTAACGAGGCCATTATTCACTCAGTGTTATCCGGTATGGGCGTATCTATTCTTTCTGCTCATACGCTTGCGTTTGGCGATAGTTACAATGTAAAAGTGATCGATGTTGAATCATTACCTATTCAATCAAAGTGGTCTTTTTGTTGGGCCAAATCAAAACAATTATCCCCCATTGCCAAAGTATTTTTAGATTATGTCGCCAACGAAGGTAAAGACTTAATGACAAAAGTGCTCAAATTGTAACAGCTAATAAAGTCAGTTTTTTAATGTACTTTCTGCTGTTTAAACTGCCCGCTTTAAATATTAAATTTAATAAAATGATGCATTTAAAAGTTAATAGACTTGATAAGTAATCACATTTTAACTTTTCGCTACATCCCAATTATTTTTGGTATGCCACCAACGCTCTCTTCGCTTCCAAGACAAGCTGAAAATAAGTAATTACAAAAAGTACTTGAAAAAACACAAAATCGTAATGGTAATGATTTTCATTTTATTTGAGAGATTTACGATTGTGTGTTCATTATTCAATGCAGTATTGGCAATTAAACGTTTCTGAGGGTAATGCCGCATTTGCTTCAAATCAATTCGCAAGAGCCGAACTAAATTACCAGGCTGGATTAGATGAACTTCTGAGTATTGAGCGATTTATTCACTGTGATTCACCCCCGCCAAAAGCATGGATAATTGACCAATACCTACCTGCGTTAATTGTTTCTTACTTAAATTTATGTGATTCAAAACTTGCCCAAAATAAAATAGAAAGTGCCTGTGAATTACTTGAAATTGGCTATCAAACAGCGCTTAATTTTGCTACGTCATGCGTTCAAAAAAGCGATTTTCAACTGCAAAACTCTGCTCTACGACACCTTTCAAAACTTAAAAAGTATGCCTTTATTTTGGCAAAACAGCTGGCTGATAAGCCCTCTTCACTTTTAAAACTCAACACCATAATCAATACACACACGATTATTAATCACAACATTCATTAATCATTTAATGCACACCAACTCATAGGAAACGTTATGACATTTACACTCCCTACTTTAAATTATCAATATGATGCCCTTGAGCCACACATTGATGCAAAAACAATGGAAATTCATCATACTTTGCATCATCAAACTTATGTTAATAAAGCGAATGAAGCACTGGCCGATACTGAATTTAACAACGAATCAGATGAGTGGTTACTTAAGAACATTCATACTTTGCCAACCCCATTGCAAAATGCTGTAAGAGATCATGTTGGCGGTCATCATAACCACAGTTTGTTTTGGCAAATCATGTCACCGCACTGTGGTCTGTTACATACAGGAAAATTAGCTGATGCGATAAATAACACGTTTGGCTCTTTTGAAACATTTCAAACAGAG
The DNA here is from genome assembly GCF_000788395.1 of Pseudoalteromonas piratica. Classification (NCBI taxonomy): domain Bacteria; kingdom Pseudomonadati; phylum Pseudomonadota; class Gammaproteobacteria; order Alteromonadales; family Pseudoalteromonadaceae; genus Pseudoalteromonas; species Pseudoalteromonas piratica. The sequence continues at coordinate 493,620 of NZ_CP009889.1, read as the reverse complement.
TTTGTGCAAGCAGCACTTACGCGCTTTGGCAGCGGCTGGGCATGGCTGGTTGTAGATCAAAATGGTGAATTGAAAGTAACCAGTTCTGCAAACCAAGACAGTCCCCTAATGGACAATCTAACACCAATTCTTGGTTTAGATGTGTGGGAGCATGCGTATTATTTGAAATACCAAAATCGGAGACCAGAGTATATCAACGCATTTTTTAATGTTATTAACTGGCAAGAAGTTGAACGCCGATATTTAACAATCATCTGAATTGTATAATTAAAACTCTTCAGCTTTAACAATCCGAAATTTTTTAACTTATTTAACCCCTTTTCCTTTTTTGCTGCGTTTTATTGATGAACCATTAAAAAGGGAAAGGCTTATGCTACTTCAACTCGATTCATTTAATACAACACCAAAACTGCTTAAAGCGCCGGCTATCTTTGTAGTTGCAATAGGCATTACATTTAGCCTATTTGCATTCATGCAATTTTTAATTGCATCTCCCACTTCAGTTGAGACAAAAGCTCAACCTGAATTTGATATTTCACTGTATCAAGCAAGACAAGAAAGCGATGTTAAAATAAAGCCTAAGTTAACACCGCCACCTCCAATGAAAGTAAAACCGCAAAGGCAAACACATATACCTAGTGAAACGACCAAAACAGATTCACCAACGTTCAAACCCATGATTGAGTTTGAGCTAAAAACCACGGATGCCGGAACCGACTTCACCAAACAAGATGGACAAGCTCAAGCCATCGTCAGAATTCCAGCAAAATATCCGCCTGTGGCGGCGAGAGATGGCATCGAAGGCTGGGTTGAACTGCGCTTTAACATTGATCCAACAGGGCGCGTGATTGATGCAGAAGTAGTTAATGCTGAACCAAAAAAAGTATTTGATAAAGCGGCATTAAAAGCGCTAAAACGTTGGAAATACAAGCCAAAAATTGAAAATGGCCAAGCACAGATTCAATATAATCAATCTGTTTTACTTGAATTCAACTTAGAACAAGGGTAATTGTGGAAGTGCTACTGTGATGATACTAAGTAGCACTGATTCAGTTTGTCGATGAAATGGAAAAGGAGTGGTTAGAATATGCTGTTAACACTCACTACTTGGCTGACGCCAACGCGAACATCTGAAGAACTGATGTTGCAGTACCAAGAAACCGGAAAGGCCCGCTTTTTAAAGGAATTAGTGGAGCAACACTATGACGATTTGCTGCACTTTTTAATTAGCCAATCAAATGCACATTTAGCAGCAGACATCACCCAAAAAACGTGGCTCAAAGTAATGGAAAAGCGGCATTACTATCAATCACACAATAAATTTAAAGCCTGGCTATTTACCATCGCAAGAAGGCTTTTGATTGATGAATTTAGAAAGCACAATCGTTTAACTGAATTAAATGAAACGCATCTTGAAGCAACTGACAATCCAACACATGAATACAGCGATATACAGTCTCATTTTAATGCTGCGCTACTTTCACTTAACTTTTATTTGCGTGAAGCATTTATATTACAGCAAGAAGGGTTTTCAGTGAGCGAAATTGCCCAGATTACTAATGAAGAGTTTGAAACAATAAAATCGCGTTTAAGATACGCCAAAAAGCAATTGCGCACCTTATTAGAAGGATTGTCCGATGAGTAACGATGATCAAAAGTTAACAGCACTGTATCAAAAAAGAAAAGCGCAATTGCGTACCTCACAACATGACAAGCACAACTTTGTTAAGTCGATACAGCATGCTAAATCTAACCAACAACCTAAAAGTTGGTTTTTACGTGGACAGTTTGCATTGAGTATTATTGCTGTGAGTTTATTTGCAGTCGTGTTATTTAAGCACCAATCTCAACAACCTATGCATTCATTAACCCAGGTCGATTTCAGTCAATACAAGCAAGTGGCTGAAATTAACAATAATGAAAATTCACTAGTATGGACGCTTGCTAAACAAAAAGATGCCCTTGACGTAAACACTCAACAGCAATTAAGACAATTAGCGATGTATTTTGCAAACCAAACGCAGGCTATCGAAAATCAGAATATGGTGGCCGTTAAACTACTGAATAAAGACACTGATTGGTATTTAGAAACTTGCGATGGCGAAACCTTGATCCAAGTAAAACAGTCCATTATTGCAAGGTTAATTAATCAACGTGACACGCTTAACGACTTACAAACAGGGCAATGGTTAGCTTTAGCACTCGATAATAATGGCTCGCCTGTTATGTTATATAGCGCTCACGCTTCTCGCTGCAGTTGATTAATTAGCGTGCTAGCAGCCAACTGCTAGCACGCTAATGTTAAATACTTTGTAACGTAGGGGATAAAGGAAATTTAGTTTGCAGCTGTTTTTTATAACTTACAAAGTTCGGATATCGCTCATATAAATCAAAACTCAGTACTTGCCCCCACCCCAATACCACCGCGAAATATAAATCTGCCATTGACGGCATATTGCCCGCTAAATATTGGCTGTTCGTTAATCTATCCTCAACTAAATTTAACAGTTTAACGATTTCCTCTTCTGCATTTTGTTTTACCACGTCATGATCATGCGAGATTTTTTCAGGGTGAAATATTTTTGTGAAATGCCCATGCAAACTACTGGCGATAAAGTTTAACCACTTCAGTGCATCCATACCTTGATAGGTTGCCAAATCTGGCATCAAGTGTGCATTTTTATGCTTTTGCGATAAATAAATTAAAATCGCTTCTCCTTGAGTAAAAACCTTTTCGTTTTCAACTAATACAGGTAACTTTCCTAACGGATTAAGGGCTAAAAAGTCTGTCTTGTGTTGTGCTCCTTCAAATAGGTTAACGACCACAGTTTTATGTTCTACTCCAATGATCTCTAAAGCCATTTTTACCGCAGAAGAGCATGAAATTTGAAAATGATAAAGCGTATACATAATTAGCATCCTGTCTAAAGTTAAATTAATTACCGCACTCACTTTACGCCACTTTAGTAATAAAAAATTAGTGATTTTCGCATTTTTAGTGTGCAATAATGCACATATGAACATGGATGATGATTATCAATACATAGTTGCACTTTATCAATCCGGTACCTTATCTGGCGCCGCTAAGCAACTTAAGGTAAACCACACAACGGTCGCAAGGCGTATTCAAGCATTTGAAAAACGTTTTAAAGTGCGGCTATTTGAGCGCGTGCCTAAGGGGTACCAGCTCACCGAAACCGGCAAAGCGGTGTTGCCTGATATCGCGCTGTTAAAAGAACAACAGCGCAATATTGAACGCAAACTATTTGGCCAAGATCAGCTGCTAAGTGGTGAGGTAAACATCGCTTTAACCCCGGAACTTGCAAACGACTTTGTTGTACCCGCACTTAACGAGTTCAATGCGCTTTATCCTAATATTCAAACCAACCTGCTAATTGGCTCAATGCACAAAGACTTGCACGCCAGAGAGGCTGATATTGCACTTAGATTTACCCCATCACCAAGCCAAGACGATTTAATCGGCAGAAAACTGTTTGCATCAAATTGGGGTGTCTATGCAAGTGATGATTATTTAAGTACCTCACGCGCACAGCACCGCGTGTTATTGTGGGAACTAGAATTCGAAGCCGATTGGCATAACAAATACTTGCCAAGTAGCAATGTAATCGCGCGATTTGATCAACTCGGCCCGCTTGTTACCGCGACTAAAAATGGCTTGGGTATTGCAAAATTACCTTGTGGTTTAGTCGATTCGCAACAAAATTCAAATCTTTACCGACTAGATATACCAGTAAAGCCATCAATTTGGAGTTTATGGTTGCTGTATCATTCTGATTTAAAAACAGCGGCAAAAGTCACCGCAACCAAAGACTTTTTGTATCAGCATCTATCCCAATTTTCGCTCTATTTTTCAGGTGAGCATTCGCGCTATTGGAAGTAAAGCAATTCACTTTAAGGTATTACAAAAAAGCCGCAACTGATTGCAGCTTTAAGTTTTAAATAACATCTTTCAAAATTGAAAGTTAAACCTAATAGAAAAATATTTCACCAAGTGTGATTAGTTAAAGCCAACTTTTACTTTAAATCTCTCATATAAAAGCCGTATAAACAGCAATAGCATGTTAATAACGTTAACCGTTACTTTTATTAATGTTAAATAACACATTGCTCGATTGAATTTATTAAATGATTACAGTTATCATTCGCATATTGATTACAAATACAATTAACCAAACAATGAAATCGTTTAATCTCTCGCTCATTGCACTGTCATGTGCAGCACTTTTACCATCCACCAAGACCTTTGCCACGAGCCAAACAATCGCTAAAAACAACAACGATATTGAAGTGGTCAGCGTTTATGGTCGTCAAAATAACGTGGTATTAAACTCTGGCCTTGCCACTAAATCGAATATGTCGCTTATGGAAACCCCAGCAGCTGTTGTTGTGGTAGACAGTGAATTACTTAATTCTCAGTTAATTGACAACTTACAAGATGCTATCAGAAACATCAGTGGTGTAACCCAAGCTGGTAACAACTACGGCATTGGCGACAATCTAGTAATCCGAGGCTTAGGTGCTAACTATACTTACGACGGCATGTATGGTGGCGCAGGCCTTGGTAACACCTTTAACCCGACCCGTTCAATGACCAATGTTGAGTCAATTGAAGTACTTAAAGGCCCCGCAACAGGTTTATACGGCATGGGCAGCGCAGGCGGTGTAATTAATCTCATTGAGAAAAAACCAGAGTTTGAAGCATCTCACACCATGACGGCTGATTTAGGCCAGTGGAACACCTACGCACTTGAGCTTGATTCAACGGCGGCAATCACCGACGAACTTGCATACCGTGCATTAGTTAAATCAGCACGCAGCGATGGTTATCGCGATTTAAATAACGACCGCGACGAGGCCTACCTTAGCTTCAAATACGTATTGAGTGATAGCCACGATGTGATGCTCTCTACTGCGTATATTAAAGATGGTATTGCGGTTGACTCAATCGGCCACCCTATTCGCATTTATAATGCAGAATCGGTGGACGGTAAAAGTGGTGGCGAAGTAAGCTGGACTGATTTAGTAAACGACCCGAATGGCGTTGGTATTCAATTAAGCGATGCGCAAAGACAACAATTGGCTGAGTCACTTGCTGCCAATGATGGCTTAACGCCTTATACCTTCGGTCATAACGGCATCATTTCACCTATGGCCAAAGACAATGAAGGTGAAGAGTTCCGTGTAAAGCTAACACACAATATTAACCTTAGCGATAACCTCTATTTTAATCAGCAATTACAATATCGTGACTACGATTCAGGTTTTGCCCGTCAAACAGGTGCTTATAATTATGTGTATTGGAACCGTCGCGGCACTATTAATGCCGATCCGCGCGCACCATTGGTCGTTGATGGTGAGCTTTTCCCATTTGCCGCAAGACGCCAAGAGTACCGCAAGGTAGCAGCAAATGAACAATCTTTACAATATTTTGCTGACTTACGTTACGACTTCTCAATTGGTGATATCGACAACGAATTATTAGTGAATGCGAATTATGAAGACCGTGACATTCGTTTTCAACAGTATTCTATCTATGACGCTGATAAAGTAATTAAAGACAAAGATGGCAACACAATTTATCGTGGTCAATTGCCATATATTTTTGATATTCGTACACCTAATTGGGGTGCGGGCAGCTTCGAGGATTATGATCCGCTTAAAACCGCCAACTACAACAAAGAAGTCAGTGCTTGGGGGTTAGGTATTCAACATGTAGGGTATTTTGACTTTGGTTTAACTACGCGTATTGGCGTAGCGTTTAATGAAATCACACAGCGCTATGCACACTTTGGTGTCGACCCGCGTTACCGCGCAAGCGCTGCGGAACCAACACCAGAGCAAGATACGTCAGATGACGGGATAACCTATAACTTAGGGGCTACTTACCTTATAAATGACGACTTATCGATATTTGTAAATCACGCCAAAGGCAGAACCGCGTATAGTATGCTTGGCACTATTTATGGTAACGAGAGTGACCGTGAAGATTCGGAGTCAATCAGTAACGATATTGGTGTGCGTTACAAAGCACTCGATGATCAACTGGTTGCATCGCTAGTAATATTTGAATCTAGCCGCACTAATTTACGCTACAACAACCCAGACTTTGACGAAGGTGTTTCAGCAGCCGATGTGCCACGTTACTTCTTTGATGGTAAAGAAGAAACAAACGGTGTAGAACTTGACTTAAATGCGTATTTTAATCAGCAGTGGAAACTAAATATCAATGCGGTTTACCAAGATGCACGTGATAAAAAAGACCCAACGCGTACTTCCTATGATACCCGTCAAAAAGGAGTACCATATGTAAAAGCGGGAGCTTGGTTAACCCACTCGAGTTATGCTTTTACAAGCGAAAGCCCGATTGAATTCAGTATTGGCGGCATCTATGTTGATGAGCGCAGTACAAACTCTACCGCGTTTGGTATTCCTGATGGTTATGTCCCAAGCTATACCGTGTTTGATGCGGGTATTGCTTATCATGATGAAAACTGGGGTGTACAACTTAAGTTAAATAATTTATTCGACAAAGTATATTACGAAAAAGCGATGTTCCTAGGCGGTATGCCTGGGGAGGAGCGCAATGGACAATTGCGTTTTAATTACCGCTTTTAAATCTTATGCTTATGGATGAGGTTAATGAATATATTGTTAGTATAAATATTTAATCAAAAGCCTTAGACAATAAACATCATTTGGGGATCTATTGAGTTAGATCCCTACCATCCAAAGATAACTCATGTTTGGCGCATATTATCACTTCATTCATGTATTCATTTTTATTAGACAAAACCTATTATTTCAATTCTAACCAAGGACTATATGATTGAAAAAGAGACTCTTGGCTTAAAGCATGTTGACGTGGCCATAGATTTTGGCGTTTGCCAAATAAATAACGCAAATTTATGCCAAAGCGGTAAAAATCAAAGCCTGGACTTATTTGATATTGTGCCCCTAAACCCAGTTCAACATGTTGACTCAATAACCAGTGTTTTTCTAGTGAGAAATTCGCACCCATGCCATTATTTGATTCACCCAAAATAAATTCTGGGCGATTACTGAGTGGGTATTGAGCAATATCATCGGTTGAGTAATCAAAGTAAGAAAGTGATGCATCAATAAACCACCAATCAATTTGATTGTATTGATGGTAGCGACCAAACGCTCCGACAACCGATAACGATTGAGGGCTAAAATAGCCGCCATGACCAAAATAAAATGCATTACTATTATGTTGATATTGTTGCCAATTACCAAAACCACCGTACACCAACTCATTTCGTTTAAATTGGGTATTTGTTGCCGCACTGATGTTCACATTGATACGCGAATTATCAATAACATTCGTGCCTTCAAGCTCACTGTAACTAGCAAGAAAATTGGCATTCCACGCAGTGGTTAACTTTTTCGATAAGGTTACTTCAAGTCCTTTATCGTGCACCTTACCAAACGCTTGCTCAGTATAAGGATCAATTTCACCTACCAGCGCAAGTTTTGATTCAAATATTGGTTTATCAAAAAGCTTAACTTTGTAATCTGAATACTGCCATTGCACTAACCAATGATAGCTTTTATCGATTTCATTTATTGATGGTGCTTCAGCCAGCGTGAACGTCCATTTTTGCTCACCTTGGTAGTGATATTGTGCAAGCCAAAAGTTTTCTGAATCGCTGCTTGAAACAAGGTTGATCGTCTTGTCGATATAATTACTGCCTAAGTTACTCAACGAAGAAATACTGCCACTATCTAGTTGAAAGTGTTGCATTGCCACATTTAGTTGGTGTTTATTAAAGCTTATCGAGCCACCCAATTGCTGAGATAGTAATTCTAATTTACTACTCCCATTGTCGCCTTTTTTATTGATACTTTCAGCACGATACCAAATAGCCGGCTTATTAAGGTTTAACAAACTATTTGCGGCGTTTTCATCGTCAATAGCAACGGTGTCTGCAAAACTTAGCCATTGCTTTTCACCGAGTCCAAATTGGGCAAAAATAGCCTTATATTTGGGCTCTGAAGCATAACGTTGTTTTAATTTAGCAATTTCACTTGTTTTCCCTTCAGCTTGATAATTAACTAATAAACCACTTAATGCATTCTCATCATGGTTTTTACTAAGCAAGCTTTTGAAAATCATATTACTTTCATCGTAATGCTTTACCTTGCTCAGTGACCATGCATAAAGGGCTTGCTGCTCGGTACTTAACGATTTGACTTGTGCTAACTTTCTAAAATATTCATTGGCTTTTACAAACTCGCTTTGGTCAAAATAATGTTGCGCTAATCCTTCATAAATCTTGTTCTGATACTTGGGATATTTATCAATTAATGCCAATAGCTGAGCTTCATCTTTTAAACGTTGTAAACAAAGTACTTGCCCAAGTAATGCATCTTCCGTTTCAGGGTTAAGCTCAAACCATGTTTTAAAAACAACCAATGCTTCACTAATTCTATTTTGCTCAAAAAAATACCAAGCTCTCGCTGAATAAGCTGCTTCATATTGTGAGTCTAACGTTAGTATTTCATCTGCAATTTCAAATGCCGCTAATGAAGGTATGGGGTGAGTAGAAAGTTCTTTTTTTAGGGCTGACAAATACAGTGTTTTATCACCCATTTTTTTTGCCAAAAGCTGTGCTTTTTGATTATCACCCAGAGCCAATGTCGATAGCACTATGCCTTTTGCCGCTTCAGGATTAGGACTTCGCTCATAAATTTCGTCAAACAAAGAAAGTGCATCATTAAAATATGATGCATTGTAATAGTGCCATGCAGTGGCGAACTTCAGTGCAGTATTTCCTGACCATCGTTTTGCCATAAATTGGTAAATTTCGAGTTTTTTTTCTGGCGGTGTCGACTCTATACTTGCGATGTGCATTAAAGTGTCAAACTGAATACGGCTAATATGTTGTTTAACGGAGGTATCTTGAAGAAGCTTTTTGTGTTTTTCAAATCTCTGATGTGTTTCTAAATAATCAGCTTTTTGCTTCAAAAGATTGCTTTTCAAATACGCTAATGCAAGGTGTTGTTCACCTTCATCACAATATTTAGCGAGTTGCTCTGTTAAGGTTAACTTTTTAACTATTTTCGTAAGCTGTTTGACTGCATTTAGCAAGGTATTAAACCCATAACATTGTTCAAACAACGGGTCATAGTCATTCATTAAGGTTTGAAAAGTTACTTTATTTTGTTTTACCCGCTGTTTAAGCTTTGCTTCAAGTGTAATTAACTGCCAGCGTTCCTGCTCTTCAATAGATAATTGAGGTACAAGTTCTGCAATCAAATCTGTACGACCTAACTCATTTGCTAATGACAAAATGCTCGGGAGTACTTGCTCTCGATTAAAGCCAGCCTGGTATAGTGGCCATAAAATTTCGAGCGCTTCATTTTTTTTACCGATAGCAAGCAATGTCAGTGCTTGACCATGATCTGCGGCATTTGCTAGTTTCGGTATTTGTTTTGCCAATGCAAATAGATTTGTGGCAAGTTTATATTCTTTCTTTCGATATGCCGCCCAGCCCCTATCAATAAAATACAGCCCTTGCTTAAATTGCTCTTTATCCCAGTTCACGTCTAATGATTGCACTGGTTTATGCGCAGATTTACTGCTTTTTACATTGAGTGTTTGCTGTGCAAGCTTTTGCAGAAACAACTGCGTTTCTTCTCCTAAGGTAATCGGTTCGAAACTAAAAAGAATTGGTACTGACTGATAACCTTCAATTTTTGAGTAGATATCAAGCTTCTCCAATTGCTGAACATATGGCTCGAAAAAACGACGTTTTGAATGCTTACCACATCGCACAACATAAGTGCCCAATTGATTCACTAACTCGCAGCTAAACGGGACAATGCCACTGGCGATAAGTGCTCGCTCTCTACTTTCATTTAGGTGCTGAGATTGGCTCAACACCAAGGTATATTTAGCTATCACTGCAGTATGAAAAAAGAGCAGGCTTAGGCTGAAAAGCACACTAAACCATTTCATGATTTGTTAGCTCTCGTTTTCTTGACGCATTGCTCTACGACGCTTCAATAATAGGTAGTACAATAAAGAAAATAATAAAATCGATACCAAAATGGCTATCCAGTAGAGATTTGGATTTGACACGAATACTGATTCAACGGCATTCACTTTTCCCGCTTTACCAGTAATATACTTATCCCCAACCGTTACGGAAACTGCCGAGAATTTGGCCTGTTCTAATGCTCTTGTGCGTTTCTCATCAAACATGTCGACCATTACTAGGTCACCTTTCACCTGACTTTGCAGTGCTCCTTGGGTCGTAAATCTTGTCAATCGTCTTAAAGCTTCTGTTGTTTTTGCAGTAAATAATACAACACTGCGCCCTAGTACACCTGGCGATTGATACTGCATAATCATCCCTTTATCAAAACTAATATCGCTTTGTTGGGTCGAAATCGCGACATTCGTTTCACCTTCTAATTCTTGATAAATTGGGTAAGGTACGCGTAACTTCTCGCCTATTTTGAGTGGCGCATTTTCTGCAAAGGGCTTAGGTAATGCACGCATTGTACTTATAACGATTTGCTCGCCATCATAGTTTTCATCTAGCTTATTAGTAACCTCCATACTGATCAAAGGGTAACCATTTTTTTGACCAAGCACAGCCATCATATTATAAGCCGCAGCAACAGTGTTTTCATTTAACTCTGTTAACGCAATCCTCGCCTCAAAGCCATCAGGCCAGCGCGTAAAAGGAAAACCATTTACAAACATAAGATCGAGCCTAGGCATTTCAATTTTATGTGGCATCTCTGGGAAACGCATTGACGAGTTATCAAAGAGCGTCAAAAATAAATTTTCAGTTTGAATAAAGCTACAGTTCTCAGTGACTAATGGGGTCATAGTCGGCTGAAAAGAAATCGAATTATTACCTTCTTTGAAAAGATATGTAGGCATCGAAATTTGATAATTACTAATCAAACCACCACGAGGATCATCTAAATGAATTGATGCAACATATTGTTTATTTAGTAACACATTTAATGAGGAGTCTGTGCGAGAGCCAGCGCCGTAAGCATAGTTTAAATTTAAATCTACGTATTGATTTGGTTTAATCATAAAATCAGACGGTAAACGAAAGTTTATGGTTTTTTGCGAACCTGAAAACCCTCTGAAAGTGTGTGTCGCAAAATCTAATTTATTGAACTCATAATCAGCACCAGTCGCTAATGTATTTTTACCGGCATACATGCGAATGTCAGGTAATTCAAATTCATGTAACCTCATTGAGTTTGTATCTGGAAAAGGCAGAGAAAGCACATCGAATGATTCTGCTGCCAATTGAATTTCTTTTTGACTATCACCTGCAATTAGTATCAAGGCGTATCGCTCATCCTCAATGTATTCTTGATTTCCTTGTTCATCAAACTCTGACTTAATCATCGATAGAATCGTGACAGTAGGCGTTTCAATAATCGGATTTAAATTATATTGAGATAAGAAATCACGGATAAATTGCTCACTACCAATCACAATATTATCCATTTTTTCTATTAATGATTTGCGGGCGTGAAAATTTGTCGGTTGGAAGTTAAAACGTACGCCGATCCCTGAAGCGATTGAGCCTGCAACACTCAGATTTTCATCGCGATAATCTTCGGTCACAATATTGATATTATTATCTAAGAAACTCCGTTCATCAAACAAGGTATTTGCCACCAATGAGAGTTGCTTTGGTAACGGGGCAAGGGTGTAATCAAACTCCATATAAGCTTGATCAAGTTTCAATCTTGTCCAAAGTTCAGGCACACATGGCAGCTCACATTGCGTGGCATAGTGTTGGTTAACTTCAAACACTAAATCGTTATAGCCCGGCTGTAATAACAAACTCGGTAAATCGATTTCGGCGTGCCCTTCGGGTGCATTTGGATCTAACTTCATTTGCGCAAGGGGTGTACCATTTAATCTAACAACCAGCTGTGAATTCTTTTTTAACAATGATGCGGAATTAACATAGCTAAAAAACAATTTTGCACTGTTCACTTGCCACCTTGCCGGTATCGGCAACTTCATTTCGTACTTAGCATCGATGCATCGCAGATCTAAGCTTTCAACAGGATAAACTTCTGACAACGGGATCTTGAGGGTTTTCGCATCAAGACAAACAGAAAATACAAAACAACATAACAGCAGAAATTTCATTAATTTCATGCCGAACGCTCCTTATTTTTCTCAGTTATTCTAAAAAGCACAAATCGCTTAAAAGCTTTCAGAGATTCAACTGTGCCTGTTCTACCGCAAGAGATGAAAAGTGATAATATCCGCGCAATGCTCGGCTGTTTTAATGGTCTGAACCAAAATTCCTGCCACTTGTTACTGTCTTCATAAACTAAGTGCACAAGCTCAGCAATGTTTTCAGAGACATTTGCAAACTGACATCCGATAACAACTTCACCAGCTCGTTCTTGCACGCGTTTAACTTCAGCATCAAGATGATAACGACGGCCTACTTTATCTTTAAAATGTAGTTTAATTTTCTGACCTTGCAGAAATAAAATGTCTGTTTTTAGGGTAATTGCGGTGCCTGAAATAGAAATATCGTGGATAGCACCTGGAATCGGTTTTGATTTATTATCTACTGAAACACCTGTAACAAGGTTCACCATTGCGCGATGGTGGTTACGTACTTGATGACGCTCCCAAAACACACCAAACGATGCAAAAACCAACACAATATTGACAGATAGCCAAATAAAACACACCAGCGTGGTATCGCGCATTAACGGATATTCAACCCATTTGTAGACACTAAATGGCAAGGAAAGTAACAAGATAAAGCAAATAAAATAAAATGGTTTAGCCAATGGGCTAAGGACATCATCACCATGTTTATTGCCTTTAGGCGTTACTTTAAAAACCGGTTTTCTTGGCTCAGCGATCACGCCTAATACAACAGGCGCTAAGAATATGGATTGAATACTTTCATATAATTCGGAAAAAAGTGGCCATCGGTAGCGTCCATACATAATGTTAGACACTATCAAACTACCTATTACGTGCGGCACCGCATACATCATTATTTGTTCTACACTGGCATGGTAAACCTGCATACCGAAGATTAAAAATAAGCTCGGCGCAATTAAAAACATCAATCGTGCTAAACCAAAAAACCAGAATAAATAGAAACTTGAATAACACACTTTTTGCGCCAAAGTGAGACCACTTTGCTTGAAAGGATTAAACAAAATACCCATTTGGATCATCCCTTGGCACCAACGTGTACGTTGCAACATAAAGTCACTTATCGTCTCAGGTGTCATGCCGCAAACCATGGGTTTATTGTAATAAATACTGTTATACCCCTTTGCATGGAGTTTTAGGGCTGTTTCTGCATCTTCAGTAACGGTTTCACCCGCTATCCCACCGACCTCTTCAAGTGCTTTACGTCTTAAAACCGCTGCTGAACCACAAAAAAATGCTGCATTCCATAAATCCATGCCGGGTAATGTTGAACGAAAGAACATCTCATTTTCACTGGGTACTTTTGCAAAAGTATCCATGTTTTGCTCAAGGGGATCAGGGTTAACAAAAAAGTGTGGTGTTTGTACTAAAAAGAGTTTTGGGTCTTTTAAAAACCAACCCACCGTATGCTTTAAAAACTCTCGCGATGGCACATGATCACAATCTAAGCATAAAATAAGCTCACCATTGGTTTGCGCCATTGCATGGTTTATGTTGCCAGACTTAGCATGGCTGTTATCATCACGCGTTATATAAAAGCAACCATGTTTCTTAGCAAACTGTTTGAGTCGTCTATGCCTAAACCAAGCATCTGCTGAGCTTTGTGGGTTTTCTCGTTTAGCCTTGGTACCGCCGTCATCAAGAATATATACTCTTATTTTTTCTTTTGGATAATCAAGATCCAAACATGCAAGAGCTGTAATTTCAGCCACTTCTTCGGGCTCATTATAAGTAGGGATAAAAACATCAACGGTTGGGTACTTGCTTAAATCTAAAGGTAGATGAGGTGGCTTACGGTGTTTCATAGGGAAGATGTTTGAAAACACACCGACAATGTGAACTAACGTCACTTCCAGTTCAGCCAAAAATAGTAAAGCTACAAAAATAAAATCAATAGGTCCCGTAAACACCAAAGTGCTTGTTGCTCGCCAAGCAAAATAACGAAAGCTAACAAAGCTTAAAAGCATAATGATGAAAATGCGAAATTTATCGCCCTTGATGTATTTTCGTCCAGAGAAGAGCCATGCGCCAACAACTAAACCATACCCTGTCCAAACGGTGACATCATTTACTTGGTAAGACGTCGCAAGTGTACCAATAAAAATTAATAATGCTGCAAGTGCTAATTTCAAAGGTAAGCTTGAGTGTTGCTTCGTTTTGGATTGCATAACAATCCCCTAAACTAGTTTACACTGTCCTCTTAGTACTGCTCCTTTTCCTTTTTAACAATTACTCCATCGTGGTTTTTTTGCTGCGAGTCTCAGACACATTAGGCTCTTGTTCCAATAAATTGGAAAACGTCATGTAGGCATAAACAAGCCCAATCAACACTGCAAAAAAAACAAAAACTCGAAACACTCCCTTAAGTGACAGTTTATCTTTTACGTCACTTAAAATTGTTCGTTTTCGATCAATTTCAATTTCTTCTTGTTTATAAAATACTTTGATAACTTGCACTGGTTTCGCTTTACCTTTGAGGTAAGTGCTTTTAATTACACGAGCGTAATATTTTCCCTTTTCAGAGAGCTCTTGATAAGCTGATTCAGAAATATAGATTTCTTCGGCTTGCGCTTGCGATTCTATTCGGGCTGCTACATTAACAACGTCGCCATATATGTCATCTTCCTCAACAATACCTTCGCCGAAGTTAATGCCTATCCGTACCTGAATTGGCATGGCCAATTTTTTTTGTTTATTGAATTCAACTAATGCGTTTTGAATTGAAACAGCTGCGTCAATAGCACAAAGTGTATTTGAAAAATAACTCATGGTGCCATCGCCTAAGGTTTTTACAAGTACACCTTGATTGGCTTCAATGCGCTCTCGAATAATATCGTCATGATGCTTTATCATTTCACGCGCAAGAATATCACCATGGGTTTCGGTAATTGATGTCGATCCAACGAGATCTGTAAACATCACCGTAATACGTTTTGTGTAACGAGCCTCAAACTCTTCTTCTAGGCGTTTTCGCTCCGCTAATAATGCTTGAGCTGATATTTGTCCCGGTTGCTCTGCTGACGCCATAAAAGTGCTTTTTAATTAATAAACGCTGTAAATAAAGTTAGTTTCTACTCGCTTTTTACGCAAGAACTTCAATGAGGCTTTTCATTTAAAAGCGCCAAGACTTCAATATTATTCACTGTATCTTTTTGGAAATCAGCTAGAAATTTTTCTGCGTACTCTAAATAGACATTTTGTTCGATGAATACAGCGAAAATCTCAGGGTCAATATGACCAAATTTTGCCATTTTAAGCATAATATCAATGCACTCACTGAGTTTTTTCGCTTCTTTGTAGGGTCTATCAGATGCTGTCAGTGCTTCAAATATATCCGCAATTGCCATCATTCTTGCAGGTACCGACATCTGATGCTTTTCAAGTCCTTTTGGATATCCTTGCCCATCCATTCGCTCGTGATGCCCACCTGCATATTCTGGCACTTGTCTTAAATGCTTCGGAAATGGAAGAGATTCGAGCATTCTTATTGTAATATCAATATGCCTATTCACTATTTTTCGCTCGTCATCCGTTAACGTGCCGCGCTGGATTTGTAAGCAATTAAGCTCTTCATCATTCAGTAATTTAACTGTTCCTAGTGCTGTATTGTACTCATAACGGTCTGCAATATTCTGTAACTCTTCACACTGCTCATCGGTCATAAACTCGCCACCGATATTCACTATGGCTAAAAAGCTTCTGTCACTTGCCAACATTTGTAGTTTTTCTTGGTAGGCTTGTTCACTTATTTCGTTGCGCAAATAAGCAATTTCAAATTCTTTTTCAATCACATCAAAGCGAGTATTAATTAGATCGATGCGATCGAATACTGTTTCAAGCTTTGTCGCTTTATCCATAATGTATTCGGGTGTGGCTATTTTGCCACAGTCATGCAACCAGCCAGCCACATTTAAAGCGTATTTTTCTTGCTCTGTCATTTCAAATTCAGCAAATGGGCCATGACCTACATCATTCACTGCATGGGCTAACATCATTGTCAGTTCAGGTACTCTGCGACAGTGCGCACCGGTATAAGGTGATTTTTCATCTATAGCTTGCGCGATTAATTCTGCAAAAGAGCGAAACAGTTGTTCCATATTATCGATTAATGCTTGGTTACTCATTGCAACTGCAGCAAGCGAAGCAAGTGCTTCAACTAAATCAATTTTGACTTCATCAAACTGGCTTGCTTCACCGTTTTCCATAGGGTTAATCAATTGCATAACACCATTGATATCACCCTCATGATTTAGCATTGGCACAGTTAATACTGTGGTGGTGTGATAACCTGTTTGCTCATCGACTTTCTTCGCTTGGGTTAATGGATAAGTAGTACAAGAGTATACATCCGGAATATGAATGGTTTGTTTAGAGTGCGATGCGAGGGTGACTAAGGCATTTTCATTCGCTGTGCCATCTGGGTTAAACAGCGTTATTGGCGAAAAAGGAATTTCATTATTGGAACTCCCGCCCAAATACAAATCGAGAGAGTCATTTATTACCGTTTCAAAGTGTAATTTATTATCACTCAAAGAATAAATCGTACCTGCATCAGCATAACAAAGAGATTTTGCTGATAGCAAAATATCTTCTAATAATTTTGTTGTGTCGCGCTCAATTGAAAGTCGGTAGCTTAATTCAAGTAATTGTTTAAGCGCCCTTGCCTTATCTAAACTTGGCATACTTATAATTCCTTCAAAAGAGAAAGATCAAACTGCAATCCTTCTTTAGCAAAATCAAAATTCATATTTGGCATTAATTCTGAAAGACGTGCATAACAGCTATCAATTTCATCGTCGGTGCGCTCTGGTGCATGACTATAAATAAAGGTTTTTTTGGCACCACACTGCTCAGCAAGTAATAGTGCTTGCTCAACACTTGAATGGCCCCAGTCATGCTTTTCACTGAGTTCTGTGTCGAGGTATTGGCCATCATGAATTAATACATCAACATCCAAAAGCAAGTTTAACCATTGGTCATAGTCTGTGGTTTGATGCGCTTCAGGAAACAGCTCATTATCTGTGACATAAGCAATGCGTTTTTGATCACGAGATATTAAATAAGCCAAGCCATTATTTGGATGATTTATTGGGATACACTCTATTGCGAACCCTGACACATTAAACGATTTCCCAGAAATAGGTTTTAGTGTGATATTTGACGGTAACTGACGATAATTGACTGGGAAATAGCTTTTATCCATTTGCGCTAAAATTGCATTATTGTCACAAGGTTCGGTTTTAGCGATGTAGATATTTATCTCACGATCTGCTTGATAAATAGGCAGAAAAAATGGAAAGCCTTGTATGTGATCCCAGTGGTGGTGAGTTAGCAGTATGTTGATTGGACGCTTATCTTTGAGTAATTCTTCACCAAAAACGCGAATGCCGGTACCAGAATCAAGAATCACAAAATCATCATCGTGACTAATCACAGTACAAGCCGTATTTCCACCATATTTAACTGTTTGAGGTCCTGGTGTTGGAATCGAACCACGAGTGCCATAAAAAGATAGTTTCATCAATGCTTAAGAGTTACTTTACGCTTAATTAGGTATAGTGAGAAAGCTCACAATTGTCCATTTATCGAATGAAAAGCCGTGCAAACACTTTGTTTGAAAAGAGCAAAGCTCTTTAATTGTTCTAAAGAATGAAGGTAAGAGAAGTTAGGATTATGTCAAAAGCTCTAGGCAAATTAATGCTTACAATAAACGCCTAAGTGATTTCGCTTCGCATGATACATTGCCTGATCAGCAATGTTTATCAGTTTGTTTAGTGACTGCTGCTCATTATTAATCATCGCTACGCCAATACTGACTCCAAACCCAAGAGCAAGAATATCGCTAGAGACCGAATCAAGAATTGCATTTTGAATACGTTTAGCAACAGTTTCACCATCTCTGCCATTGGTATTTTCCATCACAATGATAAATTCATCTCCGCCAAACCGCGCTGCAATGTCACTTGAACGAGTTTGTTGTTTAATGACCCCTGCAATTTGGCTTAATAAGGTGTCACCGTTGTCATGACCAAATTTATCGTTTACATGTTTAAAGTTGTTTAAATCAATAAACAAAATTGAACAGTTTAGGTTTTTGCGCAGGCATAAGGATATAAACGAATCGCCCATATTATTAAGGTATGTGCGGTTAAAAAGACCCGTTAGCTCGTCATGAGTTGCACTGTATCTCAGCTTGGCTTCAAGCTCACGTTTTTCCATTGCAACAGAAGTAATCAGTGCAGCTACATTAACAATTTCGCGCTCTGTTTCTGAAGGAGCTTTAGGCTCATGATGATAAATAGCAAAAGTCCCCATCACATTATTGTGTGCGTCACAAAAAGGCACAGACCAACAGGCATGCAGGTCCGCTTTTTGCGTAAGGGCCAAATAAGGTTGCCAATTCTGATGGGTATTAATGTTTTCAACAATGACCGCTTTTTTCAAATATGCGGCTGCACCACAACTGCCAACGTT
Source organism: Pseudoalteromonas piratica (assembly GCF_000788395.1). Classification (NCBI taxonomy): domain Bacteria; kingdom Pseudomonadati; phylum Pseudomonadota; class Gammaproteobacteria; order Alteromonadales; family Pseudoalteromonadaceae; genus Pseudoalteromonas; species Pseudoalteromonas piratica. Next base: position 474,923 of record NZ_CP009889.1, on the reverse strand, counting down.
TTCGCCGATCTCAACGCCTTCTATCGCATCATTATAAAAGTCAGGTAAATTGTTTTTAACGCCACAATGCAAGGTGTTTGTTTCGCGATTTAGCGTCAAAATGGAGACTTTAGAGCCCGGCAAAAACTCTTCCACCGATGAGATAACGGTAGATAAAAAAGGATGGATATCTACGCTAAGCGCTAATCCACTGAGTACCTGGTTAAAGCGACGGTGAGCGGACAATAAAAGTTGATGATGTGTCAAAGACAATTCCCACTACTTAGTTAATTTTATTGTATAACAAAAAATCAATGGTGGCGTATTAAAAACCCTAAATTAATTACGTTTGAAACGAGCAATTAGTTCATCAGGTTATTCATCTATTATTTAGCAAGTAATTTGATTTGATCATCAATTTAAAAAAGAACTACACTTGTTTAATAACAATAACGTTTTGAAATCTAACTTATTGACGCTTTATGAAACGAACCTTATCGCCTTTATTTTACTTAGTTTTTACACCATTTCTTTGGGCGTCTGAGTATGAGGATGTGTTTGACCTTAGCTTAAATGACTTATTCCAAGTCGAAATTACCACAGCATCTAACCGTGGTGAACGCATCAAAGACGCACCTGCAACTGTCATCGTTGTCTCTAAAGATGATATTAAGCAACGTGGCTACGAAAGCCTAGACGAGATCTTTTTAGATTTGCCCGGCATGGAAATGATTTACACCCATGGCGATTCGTTCTTCTCAAATTATATGCGTGGTTATCGCTATACCATTGGCACCCCATTTTTGATGATGGTTGATGGCGTAACAATAAATAGTTTGTACTTTAATCAAGTTACCCAAATTGCATCCTTTCCACTAACCAGTGTTGAACGTGTCGAAGTTGTTTATGGGCCAGCCTCGGTTATTTATGGTGCGAACGCTTTTATGGGTGTTGTTAACGTTATCACACAAAAACCTGAACAATCAGGGGCTTCTTTTATTGCGAATTCACGGGGCAGTGTCGATGGTGATATTAATCTCGATATGAGCTATGGCTATCAAAATGAGTCATTTTCAACGCGTTTTAGCTTGCACTATGAGGATTTTGATGTTGCCGACCGAATTGATAACAACACAAATTATTGGTTGCAAGATATTCACTACAATGATGACCTTTGGGGCGGATTTATAGAAGACTCGCCGTTCATTACCAGTCAATTTAGCTCTAAAACGAAACGATTAGGTTTAGAGGCCTTAATTGCCTTCAACAATTTAGAATTCTCGACATTTTATTTGTTAGAACAAAATGGGTATGGCGCAACCTACCCTTCTGATCGCTTACCAGCTTCTGGAAAGTGGCCGATCTACCAATACGGCGCTACGCTCAAGTACACCACACACTTGTCAGATAAACTTGAATCCCGCACTCGGTTCCATGGCCAAAGCGACGGGGTAAAAGGCGATGGTTATGATGTTGAAGCATGGAATGTAACGAATACAAGCGAAGTCCCGCAATTAGTAGGTGGGACGCTGCTTGCGCCAAACGAGTCAGCGCGAATGACGTACTTTCAATACTGGCTGACAAAGAACCATGCATTTTCATTTAATCAAGACTTTGATTATCAGTTTGACGAGGCAATCAGACTGCTAACCGGTTTTAAATATGACTACCAAGATCTTCAGCGCTCCTATGTACTTTCTGCCGCAGGGCCTATCTCTCCATTAGCTCAATTACCAGCATTACCAACTGAAGCCTCTGGTGCTTACAGTGATGATTCTAACCGAGAGATATGGCGTGACTTTGGATTTTATTTGCAAGGTGAATACAAATTTAAACAAGCCCATATGTTAAGTGGTGGTCTTCGCTATGATGACAATAATATTTATGGCGGAGAAACAACGTTTCGTGGTGCCTACATTTACAATCACCAACAATGGAATGTTAAGTTTATGTATGGCGAGGCATATCATGAACCCACACCTCGAAACCTTTATGGTGCATGGAGTGGCTCAGGTGCAGATCCAGACTTAAGCCCTGAACGCTCTCGCACCATTGAATCAAGCATTGCATATCAAGGCACTGACTATCGTCATCTTGTTTCGCTTTATCATATAAAAAATACCGACAGCATAGTAACAACACCTGTTGGTGGCGAAAACATTGGTGCACGAAATGTAACAGGTATCGATTATCATTTTGTTAAGTCTTTCGACTACTCTGATTGGGGTAAGTGGCAAATAAATATGTACGCCACACATTATTTAGAATTAGATGAAGACGTTATCGACCTCACTCACCAAGTACGCACAGGTACAGCCCAAATTGGTGATATTGCTAAAAGTAAACTCTGGTTTATTTTAAACTGGCAAGCAAATGAACATCTGAATATTAATTTAAAAACCCGGTTAATTGATAAGCGTGAAACGATTGAATCCAACCCAATCGACAATATTTCGGGTTACGGTGTGACTGATCTTGCAATGCAATTTTCATTACCGAGTTTAACTAATGTTGAGTTTAGTGTGAGGGTTACCAACTTATTTGATAAAGCCTATTATCACCCTGGTGTGCGGGATGCAGATGCTAACGACCCGTTGGTGAATACTGCGTTATTAAACGATATTGGTTTTGATCCAGTCAATACTAAGGCCTGGAATGGCAGTCAAGGTTGGTACAACTCGCATTTACCGCAAGCCGAAAGGCGTTTGGTATTGGGTTTAACGGTTGGGTTTTAACATTTTGTAAAACCCAATCCAACTGCTGTATTTTTTCGATTAACTAACAGTCTGAAAAATTAGTTCATATTTCAGCTTTACGAAAGCATTTATCATCTATAGTTAAAGAAAATCGTAAGGTGCCGGATATGAACTTCCAGTCAATTCGCGTGAGATACACCAGTTTATTTTGTAGCGTTGCGCTTATCTTCGTCGTTTTTATTATTTTAAATTCATTACTGATTTCAAAAACCAAAAACGCGCTGATTAAGCTCGGAAACACTTTCAACCCAGCAATCTCAAATGTGATAAATGCCGACCGAGATTTATACCAAGCCCGCGTTGCCAACCTTTTATCACTCGACAAAAGCAATCAATCTAATCTTGCCAAATATAAAGCTACATTTGACGAAAATGCCCAGCAAGCATTAGACAGAATGAACAATTATCAGAAGTTGATGCGCGATTACCCCGACATCATTTCATCAATTAGTGGTTTCCAGTCAAGTTACAACAACTGGCTATCAGCTTCTAATGACATCTTCACGCTCATTCAAAATAATAATTACGCCGAAGCAAAGAGTGTGAGTGAATCGCGTGCACTTAACTTATTTGAGGATTTAAGAGAGTACTACGACAAAGCAGGCGAAGCAGCTGATAAAAAAAGCTCGTTTGTCAGTCAACAAACCATCGAGCATGTTGAAAGTCAACAAACCACACTTACGCTCATCAGTGCGTTAATAATAATTATCACCTTAGTAATTGGGTTTCTTGGCCCAAAAGCGCTATCCAATGCCTTAATAGAACTTTCTAACCAAATTAAAAAGCTTAACAGTGGTGATGGCGATCTCACTCGAAGAATTAATTCTAAAAGGCAAGATGAAGTTGGCCAAGTTGCTAATGATTTTGACCAACTAGTATCGGACCTTGGTGGACTGATCGGGACTATTTTAGATCAATCAAGCAAAGTGATTACAGGGGTAGACTCCCTTAACCAAGGTGTGGGGCAAGTGACCATTCGCAATCAACAACAATCCGAAAGTGTTGAAGTTATTGTTACAGCAGTGAATGAACTATCATATGGTATTAAAGATGTTGCCAACAACGCGCAATTAACGACCACAGAGTTAGATCAAGTTAATAACCTCACGAGAGAAGGTATTGAAATTACCAACAATAGCGTGAAAGAAATTGAAAATTTATCTGTTACCATCGATGATGCAGCCAATGTTATTGCCAACTTATCTGAAAAATCAGATGAAATCGCTTCGGTTGTGGATACTATCCGAGGTATTGCTGAGCAAACCAACCTCTTAGCACTCAATGCCGCCATTGAAGCTGCACGTGCCGGCGAGCAAGGACGAGGGTTTGCAGTGGTCGCCGATGAAGTGCGTACATTAGCGAGCAGAACCCAAGAGTCTACCCAAAATATTCAACAAATCATCGAATCACTGCATAGTGGCGTTAAACAAGCGGTTTCTTCAATCAATGTCGGTAGCGACGCCAGTAAAACAACCGTTGAGCTCGCCTCGGGTACGCTAAACGCACTCGATGAAATTGCGACAGCCTGCCAGCGTGTTTCTGACGTTGCACTTCAAACCGCTACGGCTACCGAAGAGCAATCGCAAGTTGCAAATGATATCAGTGAAAACTTAACAACCTTATCCGAAAGTACAGGCACAAGTTTGGGTGTATCAAAAGAAAACGAGACCCTCTCTAGCCTGACTTACAACGACGCAAACGATTTATCAAAGTTAGTGTCTCGATTTAAACTCTCTTAACCTTGGTAAGCGTTTTTATTAAAAAGCTTTATAAGCATATGACTTAACAATATTTCAAGAATTATAGGTTAACAATATTGCTTATTGCTTTAATGTAATCACTGCTCTAGTGTGGAACCTATCATTACTCAAAAACACGGTTTTATGCTTAGCAACATTATCAACCCAATCAACGATCTTCTTTGGGGCCAAGGGCAACTGCTTATTGTTATTTTGCTGGCTGCTGGCTTTTGGTTTTCTTATAAATTGCGTGCTATTCAACTTAGGCATTTCAAACATATGCTGATGGTGATGAAAACCAGCATGCAGAGCAACAAGTCTGGCATTAGTTCGTTTCAAGCATTGTGTACGGGGCTTTCTGCCAGAGTTGGCACCGGTAATTTAGCCGGGGTTGCTGTCGCAATTTCACTTGGTGGTAGTGGCGCCGTTTTTTGGATGTGGGTTATTGCATTGCTTGGCATGGCCACAGGCTTTGCAGAAAGTGTATTAGGCCAGCTTTATAAAGTCCGCGATGAAAACGGCGAATTCCGTGGCGGGCCAGCTTATTACATAAAACTGGGTTTAAACAAACCTTGGCTTGCGGTGTTATTCGCGTTGTGTTTGTTTTTAGGTTACGGCATTTCATTCAGTGCAATGCAGGCCAATACCATTGCTGAGGCACTTAATAATACATTTGAAATACCCAATCATTATTCTGGGCTAGTCATCGCAGTGCTTGCTGGCATCATTGTTGTTGGTGGGCTGCGGAGCATTGCTAAGTTTGCTGAGAGAATTGTGCCATTTATAGGTATTGCGTTTATCCTCACGGCATTGATTGTCACTGCAATGAATATCTCCTTACTGCCCGCTATGCTTTGGGATATTTTAACCAGTGCATTTGGTTTAAATGAAGCTGGGGCTGGGGCCTTTGGCGCAGCAATCAAAAACGGTATTCAGCGGGGGTTATACTCAAATGAAGCGGGCGCTGGCAGTGTACCTCATGCAGCAGCTGGCGCCGCACCTAACCCTAATCACCCTGTAGCACAAGGGTATGTGCAAATGCTTGGCGTTTTTATTGATACCATAGTGCTCTGCACGTGTACTGCACTGATTATTTTACTCTCTGATGTGCACATAAGTGGCGATATGGAAGGTATCAGCCTGACGCAAAATGCGATGACCAGTCATATGGGTGATATAGGCGAGGTATTTATTGCCGCAGCAATAACTTTGTTTGCGTTTACTTCTGTGGTGGCAAATTATGCCTATGCTGAGAGTAACCTGCATTTATTCAAACTCGATAATAAAATCGGCCGTACACTTTATACCCTTGCTTATTTATTGATGGTGTTTTGGGGCGCCAGCGCATCATTAAAGTTAGTGTGGAGTATGGCTGATGTGGCATTGGGCTTAATGACTTTAGTCAATGTGTACGCAATTTATTTATTAACGCCAACCATTGTTAATTTAACCAAAGACTATCAAACGCAATTAAAAGAAAAGCTACCAATTAGCTTTGATGAGACAAATATCCAATTCCAAGGCAAAACAGAGAATGGTGTTTGGACAAAACAAAAAGGGGATTAACCTCCCCTTTTGCAAAATGCGCTACAAGGTTTGTTTCGCACTATCTTTGAATTGTGCAAGCCAACTTAGCGTGTGTTCACCAATGCGAGGATCAAATAGCTCCTTAGGATCTGTTGGGTTATATTGACGAGACTGACGTGCTTGCCTATAAGTTTCTTTACTATCAAAACGCATAAATGCATGCTCTGCCTTATCAATGAGTAACCCTTTACTTTGTTCCTTCCTTGTTAATTTCGCAATATCAAATGCCCATGATGGCTCAATCGCTTGAATATCCAAACTGCCATGCATCATTAATACTGGGGTATCTAATTCTTGCCATAACTTGGTAAAGTCATAGCGATTTAAATCTCTAAAGAAGCTGTAATGACGGTTAACTGATAATTCGCCGTTAATTTCTAGTAGGTTTGCTGCAGTTGCTTTTTTGACACGCTCATCATTTACTATGTGTTGCCATGGCGTATCGGTATTAAGCCACAGGTTTAAGAAAGGAGTGACAAGTTCGGTATTTTCTCGTGCCCGTTGCTCGCTTAAATTAAAATGCTTAACTGACTGCTTTAAATAGATATCGACCATATAATCATACCAGCCTTTAAGCACACCACCATAACCAATAATGCCTTTAACCGGTGACTGTTTAGCAATAATTGGGGCATGTAATACACCTAAAGAATGACCAAATAAGAACACATTGTCTGGATCAACTTGCGTGTGTGTTTTTAAAGCATTTAAGCCCTGCAAAAATGCCTTTGACTCTGTTGTAAAATCGATATCCCGGCAGGGCTTTTCTGAAACACTGTCACCCATCCCTGGCTTTTCAATACGGTATACCACATAACCTGCTTGAGTGTACTGATCGATCATTTGTCGTGTGGTGATATTTGGCAGCATGCCATAGTCAATGGAGTCACAGGTATAGCCCTGAATAAAGAAAATAGCGGGCGCTTTTTGTGATGGATTCAACTGTTTTGGCACATGCACAATACTGCGAAGTGTATTGCCTTCATAACTTACGGCGCTGTATTCAACGTGTGCATAATCGCTTGTTTCATATGGTCTTGGCTGCATTTTATTCGACGCCGTTAGCGATTTTTTATCGCGTAAAAAAGAAATGCGAATATCATCGCCTGATTTAAGCGGTCTTACAGCTGAAAGAAGCATTTGAAAGTCATTTGTTTTTACTCCATTTACTTCGGTTATTACATCACTCACCTTTAATCCAAGTAGTGATGCTGTGCTATTTGATGCAACATGTGCGAGCGTGACCCCTTCACTATCAGCACTTTGGTTTGGCATCACTCCGAGCAAAGTGGCTCTTGGTAACTCATTTAAAACTGTGGTTTTCGTTTCCGCCGCGTAACTTTTTGTATCAGTTGCAAAAACACTAAGGGTACTTAAAAGTAGTAAAATTGGTTTGTTTATTTTCATAGTCATCTCTTAATTATTCTTCTGATTTATTGGCAGAAATTCATCTAAATGTGACAGTGCCAATGGCATTTGATTACTTAATTTAAGCACGTGATTTAGCGCAATAGTGCGATTGTAAGTGTGTGGTTGAATGGCCTTTTCAATTAAATATTTGCCGTACACATAGGTAATCACTTGAGTTGGCCAATTTTTAATTCGCTTAATTTCACGCTCCATGATCTCTGGCTGATCTGGCAAATATTTTTGCCAAAGCGTTTGTGCTTTTTCATCTGACCAATTTTCGTAATGAATGCCAATATCAATCAATACCCGAAGTGCACGTAACACTCGCCAGCTTAATGCGTAAGCCTCAGAGGATTTCATTTGATACAAGCCTATTTCCTTACCCAGAGTTTCAACATAAGCCGCCCAACCTTCACTCGTTACAAAGGTAATTGGTGCAAACGCATTTGTTGGGCAAAGACTTTGCTTTTGAGCAACATTGAATTGTAAATGATGCCCAGGGATCCCCTCGTGTAAATAAAGCCAATCAAAATGCGAAGGCGTCATTACACCACCATGAGGATGGTACAAAAACGTTTGCCTTTGATTGTCATAAATACCCGGGGCAGGAAAACTCTCTGGCAACCCAGATGCGGCAATGGTTAAAGGTGAATCAAAGTCACTGAGTGCAAATAAACGCTGTAAGCTTGCTTTTGCAACTTCCTCTCGTTTTCGAAATGCGTCTACAATACGGGTATGCTCTGTTGCAGGAATTGCATAAGTATCACCGTCTGCTCCCTCTGCTTTTAACTTTTGATATTCTGCAAACGCATTTTCAAGTTCAGCACTGGCAATGTTTTTAAGTTGTGAGGGAGTGATATCGTCCATAAGCCACGTATCTAGCCAATGTAAATACCACTTTTTGCCATTGGGTAAGTCGCTAAAGCTGCCTTGATAACGACTGCTTTGACTGAGTCCTGCTTTTAACTTTTCTCGCTTTTCTATCAGCTTGAGCTGTTTTGCCAAGCTGTTATAAGCAATTTTTTCGCAGTGCGTTTGCGGCTGAAGGCTTTTAAGCTGCTTCTGCCAGTTTTTAAGTACATGCTCAGGTATTACCGGTTGATTTTTAAGCACCGCTATCGCATTTGCAAAGTCAAGTTGTGGCGACAAGTACGGCTGAGTCGTTACGTCATTAACTAAGCTGTTAAAACCATCATTAAAGCGATTTTCGTTTGCCTTAGCATAACCAGATGTTAGCAATACAACACTGTTTAGTAGTAAGAGCCTTATTAACATTATTCACCTGTTTTGGTTTTTGGCGCTTTAAATTCACTTAAATCGCTATTAAACAAAGTAGGGCTTCGGCTACCATCGTCTAGGTATTCATATTTCAGTGCAGCAGCGTCTCCTAGCATAGGGCTTGCTGTTAATTTGTTATTTTCATCGAGCGATTTTAACCAAGATATATGTGATTGCGCTTGATTATATTCCAGTAGTAAGTGGCGACTTAATTGCCTCTTTTCATCAAAAATTTGATGACTTTTTTGATTGCCATTCGGGTAGTAAGTACTTTTATGTTCAAACGCGCCCCAACTAAAGGCTTTACGATTACCAAACTTATCAAAGCCTCTCAACCCAACTTTGTTACCAAATGTATCGTAGAGGTGCTCTCCAATGTGCACCATCGGGCGGTTACCTTCCACCGGATTGCCATCTTTGCTATATACTTGCCAGCGGGTAAAGTTGCCATGCTGATCGTAAATAATGCGATCAATACCAGCGCCGCTATCATTATTCGTCGGTGAACCATTCAAGCCTAAGTTTTTAACAAACGTTAGCTTGTTGTCTGAATCGTAAGTCAGTTCGACCTCATAAAACTTAAACTCTGGGCGCAGTGGTTGTTGTTCATTATTTAAATTAAACCGCTTTTCATATACTTTGCCATTGTGGTGACGCCATTCATAACGGTGAATCTGCCACGCACTTTCAACTGGGTTTGCAGATTCATCGAAAAAACTGAGTGCGATACGCTTACCATTTTCATCTAGCGCATAAACCGCTTTAAACACACCGCCATGTGCTGCAATCTGCTTATTATGTGCATTGTAATAGGTGTGAATTTCTTTATCTTTGTGATAGCTAATACTTACTTTTGGGGCAAACCAAATAAATGAATCCCAAACTTCATTTCCACTAATGAGGTGGTCCCCCATCTGATAACGTATTTCGTTTACACGCCCTTTCTCATCATAGCTAAATTGATAATGCGCATTTGTTTCGGACACGTTATCTGAAATAGGATGAATACCGCGGTACGATGCATAAGGCGTTTCTCGGAACATAATATGGCGGTAGTGTTTTTGCTTTGAAAACGATTTTGAGTCAATTTTGGTAACTGCAGCTACAGAAAAGCTATTGAGCAACACAACGAAAGTACACAGTGAAATGCGACCAATTTTAAACAAAGTAAGCATTATTTATCCTTAAAAGTTAATTCGATAAATAAGCTTACTTATTAAGGATTTTAGTGTGTAAAGCTAATTTGAGATTAACAAAAATAAAACCTAACCAATTGAATAAAAAGGGTTTATCTTGCTAATAAACACGTACTTAAATACTTTGTAAGTTAACTTGATTTACGTTTAATTCGCGCTTGATTTTTACTCTTATTATCATGTTAGCTGATTCCATTTAGACAACTAAAGCCTATAAAGTTAGCTAAAAAACTGTAAGAATGGCTTGAACTTTACACACGTGTTAACTGCACCTTTAAACTTCACATCGTGCTTTTACGTTTTCGGAAAAACTATGTCTCAAACAGTGTTAGGAATAATTTATTTTGTTGCATTTAGTCATGCACTCATGCTTGCCATAAGCCTATGGAAAAAAGCGAGTAACGCTAATTCCGACACAGCAAAATGGCTTTCAATCGTCTGCTTTATCGTTTGCTATAAGTTATTTGAAGGTGGTGCTCTTTACTTAGGTTTATACACACACTTAGCGCATTTAATGGATTTATTGCCAGGAGAAGTGCTACTCATTGGCCCGCTTGTGTTTGTCTATATCAGTGTAATGGTGGGTGAAGAAAAGCCAAAGCCACTTTCGTTAGCACTTCATTTTATCCCCGCCATTTCGTTATGGTGTTACAACGCACCTTCTGTATTTCAATCATTCGATGCCAAAATTAACATGTGGCAGTTTGTGCTTACGCAAACAGAACCACGAATTTTGCCGCTGAAATTTGTGTTTTTATTCTTAGCAATCAAAACACATTTAAGCATTTATTTATATTTAAGTTGGCAGCACATTAAAACGTTTGAAAACGTGTGCAACACCTTACGTGCAGATAATAGCGCGGCAGTGTTAAAACAACTTAAATTTCTTGTGGTGTCGCTCTTTGCTCTCGAATTGGTGTGGGTAGGTCTGTTTATTGCGCAGCAATTTTTTGCAGTAGGTACGCTTGCGCTAGTAAGTGATGTTTGGCTGCTATTTGTCGCCCTAATTGTGTTAGCAATTGGTTATGTCGCGCTACAAAAAACTGACTTGTTATTAAATAAAGAAGAACATGCATTGATACAGCAGAACGTAACTTTACAAAACGAAGAATCAAGCAACATAAAATACTTTCATTCAGCGTTAAGTGAAGAACAAAGCAATCATTTAGCTAAACATTTAGAACAACAAATTAAGAGCAAGCAGCTTTTCTTAAATGATAAGCTCACCTTAACCATGCTGGCACATGAAACCGATATTAAAGCCCATACCCTCTCGCAAGTAATTAACCAAAGTATGAACACGAACTTTTATAAGCTTATTAATGGTTATCGTATTCAACACGCAACTTCACTGATTGAAGATACATCTCTTCATTGGCCGTTAGAACGCATTGCATTTGAGTCAGGCTTTGCTAACCGGGTCACCTTTAGTAAAGCCTTTAAAGAGGTAATGGGACAAACAGCCTCTGAATATAAAAAACAAATGCGACAGGCAGGCTAATACTATGCTACTTGCTCTAGCAACTTAGTTCTAATCTTATTGTTATTGTGTTTTGCTAAATTTAGTTAATACTGTAAAGAACAAAATCTATACAGAATATCTCATGCTCAGAATAATAATAGTAATAGCATGCTTATTAACCTTTTCGGTCAAAGCAAAACAACTGTCTGCTGGTTGGGAGCTATGGTACCCCTACCAATACCATAACAATCATAGCGAGCTAGTTGGACTCGATATCGATGCATTCAACGCAATCATGAAACGCGCAGACTTGTCATTTAGTATCGCTGAAATTCCTTGGAAAACTCACCTTCACTTTATTAAAACAGGTAAAGTAGACCTAGCAATGGGGGCATCAAAAACCGCTGAACGTGCTGAATATGCCTACTTTACCGAACCTTATCGACAAGAAACAGTGAACCTATTTGTTAAAAAAGGCCACAGTGACTCTATTAAAATGAATTCACTGAAAGATCTTATCAATAGCGATTACATTCTTGGCGTAGAAAGTGGCTACTACTACGGTGAAGAATATGCAAAGTTAATCAATCAGTATGATTTTAAAGAAAACATTATTGAAGCAATCGATTTAGAACAAAATGTCTCGCTTTTTTTAAAGGGTCACCTCGATGGATTGTTAGTTGACCCAAATACCATGCACGCTTTTATCAAAAAGTATCAGCTTTGGGATCAGTTTGAAGCCCATCCAATGCCAATTTACAGTGACGACATTGTTATCATGGTGAGTAAAAAGTCAGTCGACAAATCTGTTGTAGAGAAGCTAAACAATGCAATAAACCTGTTAAAAGCAGAAGGTTTCTTTGCCACACTAAGCAGTCAATGGGTCACCCCTAATTGAAAAAGTTCGACAGCTAGCTATCATTAAAGATAACTTTTGTCCCTCATTTAGTGTGTATGCGTAACCTTGCGTTTTTACTTTCTTTTGCAATTTTCTTTAGCCATCAAACAATTGCAAACGAGATCATTGTAAACGATCCTGATTGGCCGCCTTATTTTTTCAAAGGTGAGCGCTATCAACCGATTGGCTTTGCTAAAGAAGTGTTAAAACAGTGCCTGCCTCAAACAGGCTATAAGGCTCGCTTTATTTATCACCCTATCAAACGAATGCGAACATACATGGAGTCGGGAGATATTGACCTCCATATTTATTCTTACAAACCCTCTCGTGAGTCATTTTTGATTTATGGTCAAGAGCCCTTGTTCAAAACCAGTTATCAGCCTTTTATAAATAAAAAAGCGCCTTTTGAGATACAAGCAATCGAAGATTTCAAAGGCCTTAGAATCGGCCACTTGCAGGGGCTGAAATATTCAAAGGACTATTATCAATATATTGAAGAGCAATTTGAAAAAGGCTTTGTTAGAAGCGTCACTTCAAATGTTAGTTTAATTTCACTTTTAGCAGAGGAAAAAATTGATACCTTTGTTAACACTGTTGATACCGTTTATTGGTTATCAACTACCTTAGGTGTGAGAGAAGACATTCTTGCTGTTGAATTTGATATTCAAACCAAAAACTATTTTGTTGCGCTTTCTAAAAACAGTGATCGCATCAAAGATAAAAACGCTTTTTTAACAAAGCTAGATAGTTGCATCAAAGAAATAAAAAAATCAGGGCAGTATCAAAAAATTAAAATGGGATACGGCATTTAAGTGTGCTTAGTATTCAACTCCATTCAATTAAAAACACTACTAATTAAAAAGTCCGCAACTTACTTTTAACGAAAAATGAAGCGCCTCAGTGAATATCCATCATTATTATTGGCGCAACTTCAACTTGAAAAGTCAGCAAAAAGCCCAAATGTAGCATTCTACTTCGTTTAATAGATTTATCTGAATGACATCAATGCGTGCACTCACCACCTTTCTTAAAAAAATTGTTGAAGCAAAATATTTCAACAATTTTATTGTTGCTATTATTCTCTTTAATGCCTTCACGCTCGGACTTGAAACCACTCAGTTTGGCAAAAGTAATACCGAGATTTTAAAAATTATCGACTTTGTAATTTTACTTATTTTTACGTTTGAGCTGGTACTTAAATTGATTGTCTATCGCGCACAATTTTTTAAGTCCGGCTGGAACTGGTTCGATTTTATTATTGTTGCGATTTCTTGGGCACCAACCAGTGGCGCGCTCTCTGTACTCAGAGCTTTCAGAATACTAAGGGTATTGCGACTTTTCTCTGTCGTACCGCAAATGCGACGTGTCATTGGCGCACTGGGTCATTCATTACCGGGCATGGCCTCTGTGATTGGTGTACTTGGCATTATTTTTTATGTTTCAGCAGTCCTTGCCACCAAATTGTTTGGTCAGCACCCAGATACAAACATGCAAGAGTGGTTTGGTAGTATCGGCGCGTCAGCCTATACCCTATTCCAAATTATGACATTAGAGAGCTGGTCAATGGGTATTGTAAGGCCTACCATGGAGCTCTTCCCTGAATCTTGGTTGTTTTTTGTGCCCTTTATTATCATTACCAGCTTTGCCGTACTTAACTTGTTTATTGGTATTATTGTGGATGCTATGCAAGTCATGCACGAAGAAGAAGGTAAGCCGGAACAAACCTTTGCCACAAAAGAAGATATTCTAAGATTGGAAGCTAAGTTAGACGCCTTAATTACGAAAACAAAGGAATAATAACGACAACAGTTTCAGTTAAGTTCGGATTTTACGACATAGTTTTCGAGATTTTGGATATAGAGCGCCTGAGAAAGCGTGCGTAACATGTGCCCTAACAAAAACACTATTGGAGCACTTGTTATGACACTTTCTCAGTCAATAAAAACCATTTTAGCAATCACCTTTGTGGGTCTTTCATCATTCGCCGAAGCAGGCTTTGACACTGAAACGGATAAAAACGGTGTTATTTTAGCGGGTCATGACGTCATTGGTTATTTTACAGAAGGAAAGCCTGTATTAGGTAATGCAGATTATACCGCTGTGTATAACGATGCAATTTACCGCTTTAAATCTGCTGAAAACCGTGATTTATTTAATCAAAACCCTGAAAAGTATGCACCGCAATACGGTGGCTTTTGCGCTTACGGTATGACCTTTGGTAAAAAGTTTAAAATTGATGGCAAGGCATTTGAAATAGTTGATGGCAAACTATTTGTAAACAAAAACCAAGATGTTTATAAAGCTTGGGCAGAAGCTGTACCAAAACACATTTCTGAAGCAAATCAACAATGGCCAAGTGTAGAACTTACAAACCCTGACCATTTATAGTCCCATATTTTAACCTGCAAGGGCGCTATTTCTAACAGCGCCCGGCGCTTCGCCTTGATTTTGCTTAAACGCTTTACGAAAAGACGCTTCAGAATCATAACCACTTTTTTCAGCAATTTCTGCAATACTAATATCGCTGGTAATAAGCATCTTTCGTGCAATCACCATACGCCAGCTTAGTAAATACTTAATCGGGCTCGTACCCACTAATTTAGTGAACTTATCGGCAAAATTTGAACGACTCATTGCCGCTAATTCTGCTAGCTGTTCTAGACTCCATGCAGTTTCTGGTGCTTGGTGAATTGCATTAAGGGCTCTACCGATGCGGGCATCAAATAATGCTAATAATAACCCGCTGTCTAATGTGTCACTGGCAACTTGTTCTCGCAGCACCTCAATAAAGAGTAAATAAGCCAACTGATCAACAACGGTATAACAGCCAGCCCGTGCGTTCTGGAGTTCTAAAATCATAAGATCAATCAACTTAAGGGAAGTATTGCCATCTGCATGTTTGGCCTGAAGGTGGATAACATCCGGTAATGCATCCAAAAGTGGATTAATCATCGCATTTTTAAACTCAAAAAAACCACACACCATATTGGTTGTCTCGCCATCATTTGTCATAGGTAGGTTGACTGATTGAGCGCTCGGTTTAACAGCATTATTTGAAATAATATGTTGGTGATCTCTGGGAAAAATAACTAAGTCATGTGTTTGCAATTTTTGTTTTTCATCACCGATATGCAGCCAAGCTTCACCGCTGCCAATCAAATGAAAGGGAATGCGGCGACTGCCTGATGTATCGACCGCCCAGGTACCACAAAAATCACCGTTTACGTATACCTCTGCATTTAAAGATAAACGCTTTAATAAAACACTTAACGGATCAGGGTCATTTAAATAAATATTAGGATTTTCAGACATATTTTTAGAAAGATACAACATATTTCAAAAGCTAACTTCTATTTAAACTTGCTGGCAGAATTTAATCAAACAGGAATACCAAAATGAGTGAAATTATAATTTATGCGAAAGATTACTGCCCTTATTGCAAAACAGCTAAAGCATTAATGAAGTCCTTAAACTGGCAATTCCATGAAATAGATGTCACACACAATGCGACTGCATTTGCTGAAATGGTGTCGTTAAGTCAGCGTAAAACAGTGCCACAAATTTTTATTAAGGGCGAACATATCGGCGGCTGTGATGACTTCAAAGCGTATCTAAAACAACGTGGAGCGTTATCAGTAAGTGGGGATGAGTAATGCAATCTTTGTTACATACTGGCCTGTTAAAGCTACCAAGTACTTCACGCTTTGAGTGGAGTGCTTCGTTGTTACTTCGTCTTTATTTAGCACCTATTTTTCTGCAAGCTGGCTGGACCAAGTTGCTCGCATTTAATGATACCGTGCTGTGGTTCGAACACAGTTTGAATTTGCCTTTGCCAACATTACTGACTGTACTTGCACTGGGTAGTGAAATTATTGGAGGTGTGTTTTTATTATTAGGCCTAGGCGTACGCTTAATTGCCCTCCCCTTGATGCTGGTAATGTTAGTGGCTGCATTTTTAGTGCATTTTGAAAATGGGTGGCTTGCTATTTCTGATAGCTCAAGTTGGCTGGCAAACCAGCAAGTGCTCGACGCTGCAGAAAAAAAGCAACGGATTATCGCTATTTTGCAAGAGCATGGTAATTACGAATGGTTAACGAGCAACGGCACTGTCACCATTCTAAATAATGGTGTTGAATTCGCGATCACCTATTTTATTATGTTATTAGCCCTGTTCTTTTTAGGAGCAGGTCGGTATGTCAGTCTTGATTATTGGTTGCAGCAACGTCTACACAGCCACTAAGCTCTTTAGCAAAAAGGCAAGCAGTGATAATTTAACTGTTCGCCTTTTTAAGCTCACGTTATTGCTTGCCTTGCGTTTGTAGTTTTATTACTGATGAAAGAGTGTCCTGTGCCCCGGCTTTTGCAGCACCACCAATAATATAGACCTGTTCATTGAGTGTCACACTGCCGTGACCATGACGAGCGGTAGGCATTTTACCAATTTCTTGCCATTGATTAAGATTAGGGTCGTATTGCCATACTGAATCAAAGGTACTACCAATTAGCTTGCCTGATTTCATTGTAAACGCTTCGCCACCTGCAACAATAATTTTACCATTATGTACTGTTGCAGATAGCCCTGCAGCTGCAATAGGCAAAGGGGCAATGGGGGTCCAACTATCCGTTTTTACATCATATACTTCAGCGTAACTTAAATTTTGTAATTCTGGAGAGTAGCTACGACCGCCTATAACATAAATTTGGTTACCTATAACTACGCTTGCAGCCGAGTTTCTTACGATACTTGCCGGTTTCGCTTTTCGCCAATAAGCGTTATTCACCAAAATATAATGTGCATTGGTATCGATGTTACCGCCCGATTCATTGGATACCGTTCGGCCACCTATCACATGAACATTCTTACCAATACTCGCATAACTTGATTCAGCTAACGGGATCGGTAATTGGGGACCATTGCGCCATCGCTGCAAATTACCGTCAATGCGAAAAACCGAGTTTTGAATTTGCCATGCTGAATCTTTGTTACCCGTAAATCCACCAATACCATACAAATAATGCTGGTTACTTACCATTCCAAGGTGATGCCTAGCTTCTGGCAGTTCAGGTAGCTGACGCCATCGTTGTCTAGCGGGGTTTAACAGAAAAACGGCTGTAGTTGGCGCAACATTTTTAAAACTAGGCGAATCTGAAGGAACAAATCCGCCGCCAACCACTATGCGTTGGTTAAAAGTTACAGGATAAATTTCTTGCATCGCAATCGGCAAGTCAGCTTCATTGTGCCAGTTCAGTTTATTGTCATCAGCCATCAGCTGGGATGCATTAACGAGCAACAAACTCACAAAACCAAAAGAAAATATTTTATTTAAAAACAAGCCCATGCTTACTCCTTAAAATATATCCTTTGTTTATACAGCAAGACGTTAGTGCACGATCATTAATGCGACGAACTGACAGTATAGTGTATTGCGAGTTTACCCTCTAGCTTGGCAGAAATGATAAAACCGTTAGCATGGTAAGCAACGCTTTCACACATTGAATAAGTGTTTAACTAGACATTGAGCTCAGCACGCACAATAGCCGCGCCCGCTGCCAATGCACTCAGTTTGCCTCTTGCCACTTCACGCGATAAAGGCGCTAATCCACAATTGGTTGATGGATAAAGTTTATCAGCGTCAATATATTTCAATGCTTCACGCAGGGTGTTGGCAACTTCTTCTGGTGTTTCAATCTCATTAGTAGCCACATCAATTGCGCCGACCATCACTTTTTTGCCGCGGATCAACGCGAGCAATTCAATCGGTACCCGTGAGTTATGACATTCAAGGGAGATAATATCGATATTTGATTGCTGTAACTTGGGAAATACCTCTTCGTATTGGCGCCATTCACTGCCTAATGTTTTTTTCCAATCGGTGTTGGCTTTTATGCCATAACCATAACAAATGTGCACAGCGGTTTCACAGCTTAGGCCTTCAATCGCTCGTTCTAAACATGCGATACCCCAGTCATTCACTTCGTCAAAAAACACATTAAACGCCGGTTCATCAAACTGAATAATATTAACCCCTGCCGCTTCTAATTCTCTTGCTTCTTGATTAAGAATTTTGGCAAATTCCCAGGCTAATTTTTCGCGACTTTTATAGTGTTCATCATATAGTGTGTCTATCATCGTCATTGGGCCTGGTAGCGCCCATTTTATTGGTTTATCTGTTTGCGCACGTAAAAATTTAGCGTCATCAACAAACACTGGCGCTTTTCTTGAGACTGGCCCTATCACGCTTGGCACGCTGGCATCATAACGGTTGCGAATGCGCACTGTTTTGCGGTTTTCAAAATCCACTCCAGCTAAGTGTTCAATAAAGGTAGTAACAAAGTGTTGGCGAGTTTGCTCGCCGTCACTGACAATATCCACCCCAGCTAATTGCTGTTCGTGTAATGTCACGCGCAGCGCATCGTGTTTGCCATCAACTAAAGCTTGCTCGCTTAGTTTCCAAGGAGACCAAAGTTGTTCAGGCTCTGCAAGCCAACTTGGCTTTGGTAAACTGCCTGCAGTAGACGTCGGTAGTAATACTTTCATGCTAAATAATGTCCTAATCTTTTCTTAAGCGAAATTCGCCGACCACTTTTCAAGTACTGTTTGGTAAGGCTTAATAAAATGCGCTTCTGCAAATTTACCTTGCTCTATAGCTAACCGACTGCGTTCTTCACGGTCATAAACAACTTGCGTTAATGAATGATCTTGGTTTTTTAAATTTGGTTGGTAGCGATTGCCGGCTACTGCATTTGCATTGTAAATTTCTGGGCGATAAATTTTTTGGAACGCAGCCATGGTGCTAATGGTGCTGATTAATTCCAAATTGGTGTAATCATTTAATAAATCTCCAAAGAAATAAAAGGCAAATGGTGCAACACTATTTGGTGGCATAAAGTAACGCACCTGTAAGCCCATTTTTTGGAAATACTGTTCAGTTAACGATGCTTCATTTGGCACATATTCATAACCTAACACCGGATGTTGGTTATCCGTACGCTGATACACTTTATTATCTGAAACCGATAAACAAATCACTGGCGTCTTTTTAAAGTGTGCTTTGTAGGTATCTGATTTAATGAATGTTTGAAATAACTTTCCGTGTAACTCACCAAACTTTTCAGGGATACTAAAACGCTCGCGTCCTTTATTATGTTCAAGCAATAACACACTAAAGTCATAATCACGTACATACGATGAAAAGTTATTACCAACAATACCCTCAATACGTTCATTAGTTTGATGATCAATCACTGTCGTTTTTAACACTTCAATGGATGGGAACGCAGAGTCACTGCCAGCAATTGCCATGTCCACTGAGACAATTTCAAGCTCAACAGCATAACGGTTTGCCTCAGGGTTATCCCAGTGAGCCAATGCATTAAAGTTGCTATTTATCATTTTGAGTGCATTGCGTAAATTTTGTTGACGACTTTCACCACGTGCTAGGTTGGCAAAATTTGTCGTAATACGCGTACTATTTGAAGGCTTGTAATTTTCATCAAGCACTTGGCTTTTAATGGTAAATGTAAAATCGTTATTCATGGCAATGTGTTTCCATTTATAGTGTGAAAGTCCTGAGTATTTGCGTCTAGAGCTTTTAAGTTTGCCTTCGGTATACATGCTGATACACATCCGAAATTACAAACTCATACTCTTTGTTAAAGAAGCGCTGAAGAGATTTATACGCCGTTCCGAAGATGAAAAAAAACGGTTTTATTTCACTTAAAACATGAACAACATTCATTTTTTTAATCCATTCACGAGCAAATTTTTGACTTTTAGACCATGAATTAAATTCAACTAAAAGAAAACACCTAAACATCTAGCCATCTAGACACCCTTATTGCATTTTTTTCATTTTCAACATGAGTAATATTCAGCAATTTCCATGCGTTTGTTTCGCAATTCATCTAAAAGATATTGCTATACTGCGCGACGAATAACATCAAGACACGTTATGCATTAATCGATGGTGCGATTTCGGCCGTAAATTTAAGTAATTAAAAAACCACT
Organism: Pseudoalteromonas piratica; assembly: GCF_000788395.1. Lineage (NCBI taxonomy): Bacteria > Pseudomonadati > Pseudomonadota > Gammaproteobacteria > Alteromonadales > Pseudoalteromonadaceae > Pseudoalteromonas > Pseudoalteromonas piratica. The sequence goes on along the minus strand of NZ_CP009889.1, from coordinate 454,610 downwards.
AAAACATTAATTTAAATGACTTTATTTTTGCAGAAGGTGGTTAGACAAATAGGGATAAATGAAATGAACGAACTACTCGTATTAATGGTCGCCTGCGCATTACTTGGCAGTGTTGTTGGCTTTCTAGCAGGCCTGCTTGGCATCGGCGGTGGCTTAGTTATTGTGCCTATTTTAAGTATTATTTTGCTTTATTTTAATGTATTGCCCGCTGAACAAGCTGTTGTATGTGCAATTGCAACCTCCCTTACTTCAATTTTATTCACATCAACATCATCGGCACTGGCGCATCATAAAAATGGCAACGTACCTTGGCAAATTGCCCCTTGGATAATGGCTGGAGTGGCAATTGGTGCGCTGATAAGCGGTTTTTTAGCATCCCTTCTACCAGATAAAATTGTCCGAATTGTATTTACAGTTTGTGTAGTGCTAATCGCTGCTAAAATGTTTTTTTCGAGTAAAAATGAATCGTTACACCAGCGCCAACTGCCAAATAAAGCTGTGTTAACCATTTTAACTACCCTCACAGGCGGGTTATCTGCCATGATCGGCATTGGCGGTGGTGCGTTGTTGGTCCCTTTGCTTACGTTTTTCTCTGTAGATATGAAAAAAGCCATTGGCTGTGCATCTGCTTGTGGCATTGTGATTGCGCTTTTTGGCTCAGTGGGTTACATCACGTCGGGTAGCCAGCAGTTATCATTAAGCCAGGGGTTTGTAGGTTTTGTATATTTACCGGCACTTATTGGCATTGTGTGTACTTCTTGGTTTACCGCACCACTTGGTGCAAAAGCAACACATCATTTACCCGTTACCACCATTAAAAAAGTGTTTGCAGGGCTTTTAGTTGCTATGGCAATCAATATGCTTATGTCATAGCTATTTTAGTATTTGGATGGGTCACTCTATATCTAGGTTTAAGAGAGTGACATCTTTTTTGCTAAACTTGGTCATTATACAAATGAATAAATTATATAATGACCTAGGAAAATAAACTGTGTTACACAATCTTATCAAGCGTTGGTAAAGCTGGCATCGCACCTATTTCAGTGCATGTATATGCGCCACATTTTATTGCAAACTCAATTGCCTGCTTCAGCTCATGAGTATTCTCAGTCAATGTACAAATATCTAGTTCATTATTTGATAGGTAGAATAGAAAACCGCTTATTAAGCTATCCCCCGCTCCAGTGGTATCCGCTACGGTAATCTCTGGTGTGTCTACAAACAACTCGGATTTTTTCGTGATTACGTGAACAGGTTCTTTACCATTGGATACAATAATTACTTTAACACCAAGTGATAACAACCAATCACAATAGCGTTTGCATGAAATATTCCCCAATTGACACAAATAATCTAACTCTTCTTGACTAAACTTTATGATATCGCAGTGCAAATAACAGCGTTCGACACGTTCAGGCAGTAAGGTTAAATCTAACCATAAGTTAAGTCGCAAATTAACATCATAACTTATCAGTTGATTATGCATTTTTGCACGTTTTAACAGTGCCATATGCACTTGCGAGATATCAGGATCAGTTAAGGTATTTGAACAAAAATGGAAGATACCATTTTCTGGCCAAGAAACACTGTCGAAGGCATCGATTTCAACTTTGATATCGGCTGTGTTATCCCGATAAAAGCTAAATTGACGTTCTTTGTATTGATCCAACTGCACCACAGCTAACGCGGTGTTAGCGTCATTCACTTTGACACAAAATTGTGTATCAACACCATAATGCTGCAGTGTATTTTCAATTTTATGACCAAATGGGTCTTGCGATAATCCACCTAAAAAAACACTTTTACCACCCAACTTGGCAAATCCCACTGCAACATTAGCAGGTGCCCCGCCCACAATGGGAAGCAAAGCTTCACCATCGTGAGGTAAAAGGTCTATCAATGCTTCGCCAAAACAAGTGAGTTGTGATTTACTGTGTGTTGACATATCCACTCTCATTAAAACTGATAATTCAAAGTGACTGAGCTTGTTCGACCATTAATGCTTCTTGCTCGGATAATGTCATTTGCAGGTACACTCCCTTCTTCGGCTTCAGTTAGCCCAACCGTATCAAACAAATTATTAATATTGAGTGAAACCGACAAGTTTTCTGCAATGTCATAGCTTGCAAATGCATTTACCTGAGTGTAACCATCGAACTTTAAGTCATTATTATCTTGTGCGTACGCATCTGTCGTGCCAATAAAGCTTAAACCAACAGCCCCTTGTTCCATGTTGTAGCGTGCCATAAGAGAGTAGATAAAGTCTGCTTGACGACGTGGCGTATTACCAACTACCTCTGGTGTTAATGCATCTTTAGCAATTTCAGCATCCGTCCAAGTCATGTTACCTCTAAAGTCGAATGACCCGACAAAGTAAACCCCTTCTAGCTCAATGCCTTTTGCTTCGTATTGACGATCAAAGAACTTTTGGCTAGTTGCTTCAAAGTTTTGCTCTTCTGTTTCAGCATAAAACGCCGTTGCAAATAAACTGCCGTTATCAAAACGTTGTTTTAAACCAAACTCATATTGGGTTACTTCATCAATGGCGTCTTCTTTGGCCACGCTACCGTCTGCATTTACTTTACCAAACAGTAATCTATCTGCATTTGCACGCGCACCTTCACTGACTCGGCCAAACACCGCTTGTGATGGATTAATTTGATAATTTGCACCAATTGAATAACTGGTGTAGCTCCAGTCATAGTTCACAGCGCTTGGGTTTGCGATATCGATGCCAGCCACTTGCTCTTCTGGTTTTGAAATAACGCCGTCACCATTAATGTCGCGTTGTGACACTACAGCGCCCGCATAGGTACCTTTTGCCTCGCCCGAGTCATAACGTACACTTGCATCTAGGGTAAGATCATCAAACTGAGAAGATATCGCCAAATAAGGCGCTCGCGTTGAATAGTCTGTGTCGTAGTTACGTTGACAACAGTTGCCCCATGCCGGAGTGCCATAGGCGTACAGACCATTTTCTGAATAGACAGTGCCGTCAGCAGCAAAGACATCGACTAACGCGGCATTATCCCCCTGCAGCTCCATCAGATAAGAATTCCAAAGCCAAGACATGGCAATGGTTTGCTCAGATGCATAAAAACCAAATGTGACTGACGTATCATCGCTTAATGCTTTCGTTAACTTAGTGTCATTAACAATTGAACCGAAATCACGCATTTCAACATCAAATGTATGGATGCGCATAAGCGTATCATCATTAAAGGCTGAGCCTGCATGCGGGCCGTTAGCATACTTTAGGGTCGCACCTTCTCCAGCAATACTTGCTGCGATACTGGTTGAACTTCCAACTTCAGCAGGGAATGGAGAATTAAACGTGCCTTTTACATTCGCGACACGAAAACGGTTTTCAATTTTCCAGTCATTTCCCAAATCAAAACTTGCTTCCACGCCAACACTGTCTACTTGTGGATGCATTCCATCACGCATATCACCTTGGCGAATTTCATTATTTGCGCCCAAGCCTTGTGTTTTAATAAAATATGCAGAGTGAGGTGTGTCTTCTAATGAGTCAAATGTTGCGAGTGAGTCTCCATTAGAGCGCATTGGCATTGGTAAATAACTGGTGCTTCGGTCGTCTAAATGCTTTAGATACAAACGCACGTAACCGTTATCAAACTCTTTGGTTAAGTTGGCTTTAATTTGTCCACCTTTATTTCCAGTGTATCCTGTATTTCTTGGCCCTTCACCTTGTCGAACAAAGCCACCAACATGAAAACGGACAGAATCTGATAAATATGTTCCGTATTCAAAGTCAGTGCGAAATTCGTCGTAATCTAAACCAAAGGTCGTTGATACACTGCCCGACTCACTTTCACCTGTTTTAGAAATAAAGTTTATAATACCGCCCGGTGCATTACTGGCCGCCGTAGACGCAGAACCACCACGAATAGACTCAACAGATTGAACGGTACTATCTAACCGCATAAAAATATCCGCATTACCAAAAGCGATATCACCAAACTGTAAAACCGGCAGCCCGTCTTCTTGAAGCTGTAAAAACTTAGCTCCACCCGATGCTACTGGAAGGCCCCGTACGGCAATGTTTGCATTACCTTCACCGCCCGTCGACTCAGAGCGCACACCCGGTAATATTCTAAACGCTTCAGCAGTGGTTCTAGGTGTTGATACGTTGATCTGCTCAGCAGAAATGCTGCTCACTGACACACTTGATGCCATCACGGTGCGTCGTTGAGGCACACCCGTAACAATTATTTTTTCTAATTCATTTTGTGGCTTTGCAGTATTTGCTTGTTGTTCTTCAGCCAATGTTTGATTGCTCACCGCTAATGCAATTGCGCTTAGGGCAAACCAAGTGGGGTTATGTGTTCTCATAATGTGCCTCATTTTTGTCAATTTAAAGTATGGCACCACAAATGTGGATTTTATTACTTAATCGATTAAGTAAATTAGCAAAAATGTCACCTTTTGCAATAAAAAAGTGCTCAAATATCATACTTACTTTTTAAGTGCTTGTTATTAAATACAAAAAAAGTGTCCAACTCGGTGCACCCAATTGGCAGATTTGGTGCAGTTGAACACTTTAACAAGGGGATTTGGTTTAAATGTGACTTAAGCGTGAGCTAAACGCGCTCTAGCTGGATCTTTAAAATAGTTATACAACATGCCGAGCATCAGGCAGGCAGCAAAGCCAGTTGCCAGTGCAAAACCATACTCGATGTGACCAAAGTGATCGCTAACAATACCCATCAATAACGGCGCAACCGCTGCCGACAACGCAGTAAAGAATAAAATCACCCCAGCAACAGAGCCATGTTGATGTTTTTCAAAACAGGAGATCCCTTTTGAGTTAAGGGTTGGATAAATCATCGACATAAATAAGCCACTCAGTGGCAATGCAAACACAGCCGCATCGACACCAAATAGGTAAGTTGCTAAATAACATAAGAATATCGCGCTACTAAGTGCAAGCATCACGCCCTGCCACGAGAATAAATTCAACAGCCATACAGCCATAAATCGACCCACGGCACGCAGTACAAAAAAGATAGTCAATGCATAAGTCGCCAGTAACGTCCAATCACCTTGGTAGGTTTTAAGCAAGGTAGGCATCCAAACATAGATCGCGACTTCAGTCGCCACATAAAGCGCAATGGCAGCAGAAAAACCGAGGGCATGCTTGTCTTTTAACATTAAAAGCGTTTGTTTAAAGCTCGCCTGCTCATTGCTTTTCTTAACTATTTTAGCAGGGAAAGACACCTTAAAAGTCGCCAAACATAGCAATACACACATGGCGCCTGCCAGTAAATATAGGTACTTCCAACTGACGCCAGCAACCAACATATAACTAACAATGGCAGGGCCGACGATGGCCCCCACTGCAAAGAACCCTTCTACGGTATTCATGGTTTTAGTATGTGCTTTACTTGATGGCGTCAGATCACCCAGTAAGGCAAGCGCCGCAGTTTTAAACAAGCCAATTGCCAGGCCTATCATACTTAACAGGCCGACAAATAACGTAAATGTATTGCCGACAGCAAAGCCAAAACATGCTATTGAGAATAATAAAAAGCCAATAATTATGGTCGGTTTATGGCCTATTTTATCTGCTAAAAAACCTAGGCACAGACCACTAATGGCAATCCAAATCATGGGCGCATAATGAAAAGCACTGGCTTGTGTCATGGTTAGGTTATATTCGCTGATCAGCTCTGGAATAATCACGCCCACCGCATCTGAGGTCATCGCAAACATGAAAAACATCATGTAGGTCAACCAGCGAAGCGTCGATAAGTTGTGTGTTGTCATAATGATTACCTCGAGGGTTAATACCAACTTTATTAAGTGATTAATTCAGTTGATATAACTGGCTGATCTTAAATAAGTCTAGCCTGTATCAGGCCAGCTTCAGCCAATTTTTATTGTAAATAGTACTTGAATATCTTTGATTGCTGATTAAAGATATAACTTAATCGATTAAGAATCAACTTTGAGATATTGAGTGCGACTATGAAAAACCAAGTGCAATTGATCACCTATGCAGACAGGCTTACAGGCAGTGGCCTACCAATGTTAAAGCAGATGCTTGACGGGCCGCTGATGGGTCTATTCTCTGGCGTACATATTTTGCCTTTTTACTACCCTATCGACGGTAGCGATGCGGGTTTTGACCCAATTGACCATGCACAAATTGATAGTCGCTTAGGTAGCTGGCCAGACTTAAAAGCGCTAGGCGAAGACTATGAAATAATGGCTGATCTCATCGTCAACCACGCTTCTGGTCAATCTCCTGAATTCTTGGATGTGCTTGAAAATGGCACGGCGTCTGATTATTGGAGTATGTTTTTAAAAGAGCAGGATGTGTTTCCAAATGGCATCTCAGACGAAGAAGCCGCCGCTGTTTTTAGACCACGACCCACCAGCTGTTTTACACCAAAAACATTGGCTTCAGGCGAAGTTGTTAATTTCTGGACGACCTTTACCGATAACCAAATTGATATAAATGTTGAAACAGAAGCGGGTAAAAATTACTTAGATAAAGTACTCAGCTTGTTTGCCAACAATGGTGTGAAGATCATTCGTTTAGATGCCGCAGGTTTTGCCATTAAGCGTGCAGGTACTAGCTGTTTTATGATCGATGAAGCCTTTGCTTTTATTAAACAACTCTCAAAACAAGCCAATGAAATGGGCATGGAAACCATTGCCGAAATTCACAGCCATTATCAGACCCAAATTGCGGTTGCAGAGAAAGTAGACCGAGTGTACGACTTTGCGCTGCCACCACTCATCTTGCACACTTTGTTTACGCAAAATGTGGATGCCTTGGTGTCTTGGCTGACCATTGCGCCGCGTAACTGCTTGACTGTGCTCGACACCCACGATGGTATTGGCATTGTTGATGCGGGTCCTGAAGGTGAAAAACCGGGTTTGCTCAATGCGGCACAAGTCGACAACTTAGTTGAACAGATCCATGAAAATAGCAATTCACAAAGTCGTCAAGCGACCGGCGCAGCAGCCAGTAATGTCGACTTATATCAAGTGAACTGCACCTATTATAATGCCCTCGCCCGCAATGACTTAAACTACTTAACAGCAAGAGCTATTCAGTTCTTCTCACCGGGTGTACCACAAGTTTATTATGGAGGTTTACTTGCATTGCATAATGACATGGCATTACTTGAGAGCACCAATGTTGGCCGCGATATTAACCGCAGCTACTTAACGCCAGAAAAGGTCGATATTCAATTACAAAAACCTGTGGTTAAAGCTCTGTCAAAACTCATTAAATTACGTAATGAAAGCCAAGCTTTTAATGGTGCATTCTCGTTGCAAGGCGCTGACAATTTATTAATCATGGAGTGGGAAAATCAGCAACATACAGCCTGTTTGAAGGTTGATTTTGAAACACAGCACTTTGAAATGACCTTTGCTGATGGAAAAGGCATTAAGCGTTTCAATATAGCGGATTTACTTAAGTAAACTGAACTCTGAATATAAATCTTATAACTAAAACGCAGACTACATAGTATCTATGTAGTTGCGCCAAAGTTGTTAGGTCGACTGACCTAACTTTAGATTGAAAGGCAGCATAACTTGCTGCTTTTCCTTATTTATAAATAGCTCAGCCGCTTGTTGTCCTTTATTCTCACTGTTCTGATGAATGGTGGTAATGGCTGGTTGAAATAACGCAGCTTCATCAATACCGTCAAAGCCTACAATTTTGAGCTCTTCAGGAATATTAATGCCCTGCGCTTGGGCTTCTCTCGCTGCGGCAAGTGCAATTAAATCACTCATACATAACAACACATTTGGGCGAGGCGATGTATTTAATGCTTCTTTAGCTGCAATACGCGCATAACGTTCGCTGCTCTCTGGTATGTTCCATGTTTTATCATCAGCAATAACGACACCTAACTCATTAATAGCTTCACGAAACCCAGCTAGACGTTGATGTGCAATCGAGGTATTGAGCTCAGGCAAATGATGGTCATAAACACGACAGATAAGCTCAGTATCAAGTAAGCGTAGGCCTAAAATCGCTGCTTCAATGTTATCACTTGTCGTTTCAAAACCTGTAAATGCTTGTTTCGCGACAGTGTAAGCGGCCTCATGATTATTGATGTTAACACTGGCTTTGTTATCTAACTCAAAATCGACCGTGACAACATACTTACTGAGCGCTTCAAGGTGGGTAATTAATTTGGTATTACGAGGACGGCCATAGCAAATAAAGCCATCAACAAAATCGACAATGTCATTGACGCTTTCAGCATTACCTGAGAAAAGCAGTAAATTAATGCCTTGTGGTTCAAGCACTTTGGCAACACCGCGCATAAAACTGCTCGCAACCGGATCGGACACCATGTATTCAACGCTGTCAGGAAGTACTAACGCTACAATATTAAACGTGCCTTTTCGCAACGAACGTGCCGCTTTATTTGGCCCAAAGTAGCCGAGTTCATGGCATGCTGCGAGGATTTCTTCACGCTTTGCTTTCGACAGCTGATCCGGTCGATTAAAAGCATTTGAAACAGTGGCATTGGAAACACCTAAATGTGCAGCTATGCTCTTGAGTGTCCATTTTTTATCGGCCATACTTGGTTAACTATCCAGTCTTCTCGAATTGTAATAGTAAATAAAATCAACGAGAAAAAACAGTCATGAAGTCTTGTTTAGATACTTAAAAATCAACTTTTAAACTACCTACCAAGCGCTAAATATTTAAGTCAAATTGATATCTGTAATAAGTTGGTTGCAGTCATTCAACTTTATTATTTTTAGATGAATCAACCAAACATTCATTAGCTCAAATAATTTAAAGCCGCTATTTCAACAGATAATGCTGAAAGAACATGAAATATTCAGTTATCGCGTACTTGACTAATTTATCGCTTTTGAGAGTTATTCGAAGTCATGTGGACAGCCTAAGTGCTGCTCTAAAACTTAAAAAACGCTTTTAAAAGAAGTCCTGATTAAAGTCTAGAGGTTGGTCTAAATAACCTGGAAAATAAAACTGCCAACCTTGGTTTTGCTTTTCAACCAGCTTTAATTGCAACAGCTTTGAACTTAAGCAATATGCTTGAATATCATCGACACCAAAGGCGTACTGCTCTATCTCTAGTGCCGCAATTGACACTTTACAGCGAGAATCACCTCCCATCTCAGGATCTGGCTCAGGTAATGCAATTTCAATTGTGATATCGATGTAGTTACCATCTGGGTGTTTCGCAACATACTGACTTGTGATCATCATTTTTCCTTATAAACCGATGCGATAATTTTAAAATAAAGGATGTTAATAAAATAGCGAATACCAACAATTACGGCTTAAACGCGCAATTAAAAGGCAGTTTGAACTCAACTTTTGAGCAATACCCATACATGTCATCGCGAACACTGTTTGGCTGAGCTGGGTGCGGGAAATATTAGCAATTTAAATGACGTAAAGTTATAAATCAGCATGATTAGCATACCAATGAAAACCTAAGTCATCAATCTTATAAAATGACAATTGAAAAACCTTGTTGCATTTGTATTTTGAAATGGTGAACCTTGCTGTGCTAAAACTAAATTAGTTGGCATTTTTGATATTATCAAAAACTGCATTGTGTGTTTTTAAGTGCTCTGGAGAAATAATGAAAGTTTTGTCTTGTTTAAAGATTACTATGTTATTTCTTTTACTTGTTTCCCCTGTAATTCTCGCCAATACACTGTCAACTAATCAACTAATTTCAAGCCCAAGTCTTGGTTACGATTTACAGTATCGAGTACATGTTCCAGCAAATTTAGAGCAAAGTAAAAAGTATAAAACGCTGTATGTAGTTGACGGGCAATCATTCCTCTTTAATGGCAAGTTACATAAGGTGATAACTTCAAATATAAGTAACAATAATATTGAGCCAATTATTAGTGTGTTTATCGATAGCCGTGACCCTCATAATTTGCAACTAAACCGACGTAATGAACAGTTTATGTGTAACCCCAAGTATGCCACTTTTTTTATAAACGAGTTATTACCTCAAATTCAACGAGATTACCCTTCATCAAAAAAGCGTGAAGACAACGTAATTATGGGGGTGTCATTTGGCGGATTAAATGCGGCGTGTTTTGGTTTAATGATCGACGATTATTTCGGCGGGCTCGCCATGTTTTCACCAGCCAACACAGAAATGCTTAAAGTAATCAGAAAATCCTACAATAAAGCAAAACCGCAACCTGCTCGGGTGTTTATCAGTTTCGGTACAAAAAACGATAATATTTTAGCGGGCAGACGATTTAAGGAGTCGCTCGAAAAACTCAATTTTGATGTGCATTATTTTGAGAATAATGAGGGGCACAATTGGAAGAATTGGCTGCCATTGTTAGATGATATGCTTAGCGTGTTCTTTGTTAGACATAAAAGTTAAGGGTATTACATTTCATGCGGTTTATGAGTTGAGGCGTTAAATCCTTGTTGGTTTAACCAATTTGCAGCGTTAATCGGGTCATCAAATACAGCGCGTTTAAAGTTGCCAAATTCTTCTACAACCATTCTACCCAAAAATGCTTCTTTCAACCCCGATTTAGAATAAATTTGAGCAGCTCGGCGCAAGTCATTCTCGATACACCATTCAACTAAAGATTGGATCACTTCAATCACATCAGGGGTGCAGAGCCCCCATTCTTCAAGATAAACAAGGTGTGCCCATGGTGCGTTAAACTGACCTGCAAGCGCTTTAAAGTCTCGGGAAAAGTTTAGTGCAGCCTCTTTATTCCAAGTGCCTAAAAGCTCCGCATATAAAACGCTGTCAACACACCAAAGATGATACGTACCGTGTTGTTCAAACGACATAACTACGCTTTTTATAAAAATCTTCTAAATAATTTAATAATAACCAAGCCTCGACAGAAAGCCACTCTATGCGACAACACGTCTTTCTAAAATCAACAATATATCCCTGCCTCAGTGTTGTTTAGAAAATCTTAAATTAAATTGATCTTATCTTAACGATTTAGCGTTTAACTTAATGAAGGGCCGAAAGGGTAAAAACTACCCGCTACTAGCCAAACACCCCTTCACCATTTGACTAATAAAGCGCACTTTGCCAGTGCGCTTTTCATTTCAAGCGAAATATTCCTTACTACACACGCTATTTGTTCAAATACGGCGTGTAGTTGTATATCAATAATCGTTAGCCAAATGAACGCGCTTTTTGGTATGCCTCACGGCTTTGCACATCTGCTAAATAGCGGGTAATGTTATCGCGGTTTTCAAGCAAGTTTAAATTAGCCGCAAACTCTAACGTGATTGTCATCATAATATCCGCAGCGGTAAACTCGTTGCCAGCAAAATAGGTTTGCTTAGCTAGTACTGCATCAATGTAACCTAAATCTAGGTTAATCTCTTTTGCAATATAGCCATCCATAGGGTTAGTGCCATCACGTTTTTCCATTTGCATTAACAAGGTCGCAATAATCGGCAAACCTAACGATCCTTCAGCAAAATGCGACCATTCAAGATACTGGTAATAACTTTTTGTGCCTTTTTCTGGGCGCAAACGCTGCGTTTCGTCTTGATCGAGAATGTACTCCATAATGGCGCTTGATTCGCAAATTACGACATCGTCGTGTTCAATGATTGGCGCTTTATTTAGCGGATGAATTTCACCCAAACTAGCGGGTGCTAATCGCGTTGTCTCATCACGTTTATGATGTTCAATTTGGTATGGCATACCCAGTTCTTCAAGTAACCACAAAACGCGTGTTGAGCGTGATTGATTGAGATGATGTACTGTAATCATAAGCAACTCCTATTTATTCTGTATCCAAGTGTTCTGGGCCAACCTGCACAACCAATTTGCCAAAGTTCTCGCCCTGCAATAAGCCGATAAATGCCGACACCGCATTTTCAAGACCGACTACTTTGTCTTCTTTATATTTGATTTGCCCTGATACGAGCCATGGCACCATGGCTTGTTGAAATTCGCCATAGCGATGACCGTAGTCATCAAATACAATAAAGCCTTGCATTTTTATGCGCTTAACAAGCAAATTGCCCATTAATAAACCAAGGCGGTCTGGGCCAGGTGGTAAATCCGTTGCGTTGTATTGCGCAATTAAGCCACACAATGGAATACGTGCTTTGCTATTTAAAAGAGGTAGTACGGCATCAAACACTTTTCCGCCTACATTTTCATAATAAATATCAATACCCGAATCGCACACTGTTGCCAGTTGTTCAACTAAATCCGCATCATTGTGGTTTAAACAGGCATCAAAGCCTAACTCGTTTACAGCGTAATCACATTTTTCTTTGCTACCTGCGATACCAACCACTTTGCAGCCTTGCAGCTTACCAATTTGACCAACAAGACTACCTACTGCCCCTGTTGCCGCCGCAACAACTAGGGTTTCTCCAGCCTTTGGTGCGCCTATGTCCATTAACCCCATATACGCGGTTAACCCTGGCATACCCAGAACACCTAACCCATAAGATGGATTGGCCATTGCGCTATCTAACTTGATTACGCCCTCGCCATTTGAAATGCTGTAATCTTGCCAACCACCAAATGCGACAACCAAATCACCTTTTTCAAATCCCTCGAGATTAGATGCTTCGACGCGACAAATACTGCCGCCTACCATAACCTCGTTAATCGCCACGGGATCTGCGTAAGACTTTGCGTCATTCATTCGCCCGCGCATATAGGGATCAAGCGATAAATAGATGGTACGAAGCAACATTTCATTGTCACCAATAATCGGTAGGCTGCTTTCTACTAAATTAAAATTCGCGGGTATTGGTGCGCCATGGGGGCGCGACGCTAAAGTAATTTGGCGGTTTACTGTACGATTTTGCTTCATATTAAATCCTTCTTGTTGAACAGGGTATTAGCCAATTATTCTGCCAATAGCTTTGCCAAAAACTCACCAACAGCATGTGCGCTTGCTGGGTTTTGCCCAGTAATTACACGCTCATCTTCAATTACAAACTCACCCCAAGGCTGAACTTTGCTATATTGCGCGGCTTTACGTGTTAAGGCTTCTTCAAGTAGGAACGGAATATCATTGATGGTGCCAAAATCGACCTCTTCTTCACGGGTAAACGCTGTTACTTGTTTGCTCGCAATTAATGGTTCACCGTTACTCAATGTGATAGGTAACAATGCCGCAGGACCGTGACATACTGCAGCAATAATGCCACCTGCTTCATAATGTTTAGCCGCCATACTCGCAACTTCTTCATTGCTCGCTAAATCAGACAGCAACCCAAAGCCACCTGGGTAGAAAATTGCATCGTAATTATCAATATTAACTTGTGATACAGGCACCGTATTGTTGATCTGCGTTTGGAATGACGCATCACCAAGTACTTGGTTATTCACATCATCGCCCTCGATATCTGTGCCATAAAGCGGTGCCTTACCACCACTAATCGATACAATATCAAACGCAATTCCGTTGTCGTTTAATACGTGAACAACATGCGTCAGCTCTGGCGCATAGGTGCCATTTGCTTGGTCGGTTTCACCCAGGGTTGCGTGATTTGTTACTGGAATAAGTACTTTTTTCATAATAAATACCTTTATTGCGTTTTAATCAGTTAAAACCACTTTATATTGTTTCTATTTCAATGATAATTACCTAAATCAGTTAAACTCTTTTGCTATTTAGCAACAATCAACGCAAATGTGTGCTTTATCATAAAAAACGTTAACACAAAGCGGGTTGTTATAATGGAGTCGTTATATGGACAGTTTTGAAGGTATATTTGAATTTGTTGCCGTTGCCGAAAGCGGTGGTTTTTCAGCCGCGGCTAAAAAGTTAGGTTGTTCCACCAGCCACATTAGCCGACAAGTATCGCGATTAGAAGAACGCTTAGGCTCCCGATTGCTTGCCCGCACCACGCGACAAATCAGCTTGACTGAAAACGGTGAGTTTTATTACCAGCAATGCAAATATCTAGTAAATGGCTTACAACAGGCTAATGAACAAGTTACTCAGCAGCAGTATCAACTAAACGGAACACTTAGAGTCAGTGCTGCAGGGGGCTTTGCTGAAAACTTTGTCGCTCCCGCGCTTATGACGTTTGCCAAAGACCACCCTGAGCTTTCCATTGATATCGACTTTAATAGTCGCATGGTTAACTTCATTGAAGACGGCATAGACTTTGCTATTCGTTATGGCGAATTAAATGATTCAAACCTTATCGCGCGAAAACTCATTAGTCGCTCTATGATGCTTGTTGCGAGTCCTGACTATTTGGCCAAGTACGGTACACCAAATCACCCGAATCAATTAAAAAGTCATCGCTGCATTTTGGCAAACAGTGACCACTGGACCTTTAATATTGATGGGATTAAGCAAAGCATTAAAGTCAGTGGTAATTGGCAAAGTAACAATTCAAATGTGGTGCTTGATGCATGTGAACAGGGTTTAGGTATAGCCTACATGCCAGACAGCACCTTCACTAAGTCAATTAAACAAAAAAAATTAGTGCCAATATTAGCCCCCTATTGCATTACTGGCGCAACAAGTTGGATTGTGTATCAAAACAAACAATTTATGCCACTAAGAGCACGCCTTGCAATCGATTACTTATTAGAATATTTCGCTAAATGGCCAAATTAGTAAGAGCAGCAAGTCAGAAGGATAAACTGGCATTAAAATCTCTAAATGCCAGTTTGAGTCGCTTTGTCGCTAAAGCGTATTCTCACATGATTTTAAGGTAACAGCATACTATTGATGTTTAATAAGCCATCCGTCTTTTATTAAAAACTACCTACCGGATGAATGATGTATTGCTTTATAACACTGCTAAACATGAAAATAAACTTATTTGTTCTGCCAGTATTACCCTACCCGTTATAAGAAACGCTTAAATGTAGTAATAGGATGAATCAAAAGAATTACAGCTAAGAGTGTGAGTTCAACCAATCAAGTGCAATTGGCCACAATGTGTTTGCACGTCGACTAAAAAAAGCCATATGCCCAATTTCTTTTAAATTATGATCACCAGGCGACAATGTCAGTGTTTTTGCCGCTAAGTTGGGAGAAACCGACATCATATCTCGCACATTTTCATCAGTAGCAATAAAGTCATCAACCGCATTTACCCATAGCGCAGGCATAGTGAGCTCATTGTAATAGTGCGTGAAAACCGTTTTATTAAATGCGGTTTTTACATAGCCACTGCCGTTACACCAGGTTTGCCATTGCTTTGCAACCTGTTTTGGCAATGGCTCTCCCATGCCAAACCATTGAGATTTTGTATAGCCAAACACTGTGTTTGAAAACGGAATAAACATATTCATAAAAAAATGTGATTTAAACTGATCTTTCAGTTTCATATTACGCAGTTGCCCTGACGAGCTTGCGAAATTAAATATGGAACTTAATTCGGTCGCATTTTTGGCAAGGCCTATAAGCTGACCACCCGCGCTATGGCCCACTAAATGATATGAAGTATTTGGGAATAACTGCTTTAAACTGGAGATGGCGGCGGGCTTATCTAATTGCCCCCAACATTGCAAGCTCGCAGTATGCGTCGCAATATCGCCATCAATTGATTGCCCAATACCGCGATTATCGTAAGTTAAAACGCCAAAATCATTGCTTGCTAAATATTCTGCAAACGCATTATAAAACTGACGTTTTATGCCCGTCGCTGGCCCAATAACAACCGCCGCTTTTACCTTATCGGGTAAATAAGCCGTTGCGGCTAAAACATAATTATCTTCACAACTAATTTTAATTTCTTGTTTAACAAAGTTCGCCATGGGTTATGCAACTTAAAAAAATTTCATACTTTATAGACTACAAGTGGTCTTACCAGATAGCAACAAACTTAATTAACTAAATAGGCATATTGCTTAGACATATCCAGCTAGCACAATTTTCATGCATAAATTATTTAGCAGACAGCATCAAAATGTGCGCTAAGACCAAGCTAAATTAATACGATAGAACTCATTACTTTGTATATTTTATGTAAAAATTTTGAAAACAACCTTTTAATTGATACATTTTATGTATATTGTATACACGCAAATCAATTGGATAGTGATTAATCAATGCAGTAGGGATTTTATGAATTCAGGTTAATACATTCTTTAAAAGCAACGAATAAGTACTCAAGATAGAGTGCAAGGGAAATCAAATGTTTAATAAAAATAAATGTATGGCGTTATTGTCGTTAGCGCTCACTTTACCCACAAGTGCCGCTTTTGCTGGCACAATTCAACTGCCTTCAACACAAGCACAACAACTCTTATTTGATAATAAAAAAACAGCTGCCCATATCTGTGGCACCGACGATAACCACCAAGACTGGCGTGCACTGCAAAAACTAAACAAAGAGCAATATGTGACTTTCGCGCAGCTAAAACAGTTACACCCAAGTGCTGTTGATCAAGACCTCGCTTCGGTTGTGGCTGCAGGAAATGGCGTTCCAGGCCGCTATTATATTCCTGTGGTGGTTCATGTTTATGGCGATACCTATAATTGTTCCGATGAAACCAGTAATTGTTTAACCGAAGAAAAAATCATTGATGCGCTCAATAAAAGTAATGAAGATTTTTTAGGCACAAACACGCAAGATGGGCCTATCGACCCGCTTTTCCAAGCAATTAGAGAAAATCTGAACATTGAGTTTGTGCTTGCCAAAAAAGATCCAAATGGTAATGCAACAAACGGTATTGTTCGCTACGCAAATAAATCTGGATATGGCAATGGCTCAGGTGTCGACGACCAAATTGCGGCCGATGCGTGGGATAATTTCAAATACATGAACATTTATATCCAGCAAGATCTCTATGCAGACGGCGGCACAACAAGTTCAGGTGTCGCCTGGTACCCAAGCTTGTCGATGTCTGAAAACGGCCTGGCACGTGTTGTTTATAATGGTAATTATCTTGGCAGCAACACAGGCGAAAACTTTCGCTCAGTATTAACCCACGAATTTGGCCACTGGCTCAATTTACCACACACTTTTGATGGTGATGTGTGTTCTGTGCATCAAGAAGCATTTTGTGCCGCAACCGGCGACAACAACTGTGATACGCCACAAATGAGTAGCAGCATTTTACAAAACAATGCTCTTAACTGTTTAGGTCAAAAGACAAATACCGAAAACTTCATGCACTATTCTGACAACTACGCCATGTTCACTAAAGGGCAAGTTCAGCGCATGACAGCTGCACTGCATGGGCCGGCACGAAAAAGCCTATGGAGTAATGAAAACCTTATCGCAACAGGCCTTGAAGAATACACCTCTGACGCAGACCATTACTGGGATGGCAGTGGTTTAGATATTGCACCAGAAGGTAACACTCTAGAGTCATTTAACAACTTGTCAGCCAACAAAGGTGAGTCAGATAATTTTGAAGTGACCATTCCCCAAGGCACAGAAGCCGTCGCTTTTTACTTAGACGGGTACACAGAAGATCCTGATTTATATGTATCTCGTGGAAGTGCACCAACAAAAAATGGTGATAAGTGGAATGCCGATTTTATTTCATTTAAATCAGCGGGCGTACCAGAGTTAGTCACTGTGTCAGCGCCATCAATTAATGCGACTTACCACAGCACGGTTGATGCGTTCACTGCATACACTAATGCACGTTTACAGGTTATTGCAGTAGATGACGCAACCCTTTGCAATAACTGCGAACGTATATTTTTAACAGAAGAAACGAACCTCTCAGCGAATAAAGGGGATGCGGTTAAGGAATATCAGTTTACCATTCCAGACGATGCAATTCGTACCGTTGTAGTATTACCTGGCGGCTATCAGGGCGATCCTGATATGTACGTAAGTGTTGATGCAATACCAACAACCAGTACCTTTGACTGTGGTCCTTTTAGCGCACCCAGACACAGTGAATATTGCGAGCTGCCAGCTGGCGGTGGCACACTTAATGTGATGATAGATCCCTTCTTGGATTATAGCGGCGTAACCTTACGTGCATATTATGAGCGCGCTACCAACGCAACTTTACCTATCGCTGAAGCGAACGGTGCCTACAGCGCACAAATTGGTGAAAGTGTAACCCTAATTAGTAATGGTTCCAGTGACAGTGACGGCACTATTGTCAGCTATCAATGGGATTTAGGAGACGGTAACCAAGCAACTGGTGACACAGTAAATCATACTTATGCGCAAGTCGGTGAATACACCGTGACTCTGACCGTAACAGATAACGACGGCAATACTGCAAGCGATACTACTAGGGTAACAATTAACGACACCAACAAAGCACCTATCGTAGTGATTTCTGATTCAGTCACCGCACAGCTTGGTGAATCTGTCACTTTCTCTGCTACTGGCTCTTCAGATGATGGAGAAATTACGCGCTTTGAGTGGCAATTAGGTGATGGCACCACCAAAACAGGCGAAACAATTACCCATACCTATTCGCAGATTGGCAACTACACAGTTACCCTAACCGCAACAGATAATTTAGGTGAATCCACCAGCGCAACTACGTCTGCAATTATCACTGATATAGGCTATTGCGATGCATCGGGTAATACCAATTATGAATGGATTGAATCAATCACCTTAGCAGGCACAACGCACAGTAGTGCAAAAGAGGGATATGGCGATTTCACAGGTATCTCCATGCCTCTGAGCGTCGGCAATAACTCGGTTTCGCTAACAGCTGGCGGCAATTACACTGAGCATTGGACTGCCTATATTGATTTCAACCAAAATGGTACGTTTGAACAATCCGAACAAGTCATCGCCAATCTGTCTGGCAAAAACACAGTAAGCAGTGATCTAGCAATCCCTGCTAGTGCAAGTGGCATCACCACGCGCATGCGTGTCATTATGAAATATAATGGTGCAGCCACATCTGCCTGCGGCGCTATTGGTGATGGTGAAGTGGAAGACTACACAGTATCAATTTCAGAACCTGTTACGCCAATTTTAGACAACGCATGTGCAGTACAGTCACCAGTAACATCAGGTCGCTTAGAAAATGGCAAGGCAACCTGTTTAGGTGCCAATAGCACCATGTGGTTTAGTCTCGCAGATGCCAGTAGCCACAATACAGTAACCATCACAGCAGGCCATGGTACCGGCACGCTCAATGTGTTCTATAAAAATGGTGGCTGGCCAAGCGAAAGTGATAACCAAGGAGCTGCAAGTGGTGAAACATCGTTGTGTTTTAGTACTGCAGCGGGGACTGAATACTGGTCATATATGAAAGTCACAGGCGGCGCAGAAGGTGCTACGATAAAAGTAGAATACGATGCGCCAAGCTGTCAGTAATGATTTGCGCTCACTTTACGCATAAAAAGGCCAAGTGAGCTGTAAATAGCTTTTATAAATCATAACTAAAAACGGTTACCTTTGTATTTATAGGTAACCGTTTTGTTTTCAGTATAAAACTTCAGGCAATCGGTAGGTGTCCCGTTTTAACTAGGATTACGGTTTCCTGTTCAACATAAGGATGATGTTTGCTCATATGTGGACTTCTTAGCCAAGTTCCTTTCGGATACCTGCCAAGTTCATCAATAAATTCTCCCGATAACACAAATATTTCCTCCCCACCAAAATGAGCATGGGGTTGGAAAACCTCACCTTTAGGCCATTTCACCAGCGCCACATGTTCATGCTCAAAATCATGAAGCGGCATCACTTCTAATCCACCATGTCCCGCAAGCCAATTGGCCTCACGCGTATTTATTCTGACCAACTCAGTATCCCCTGGAGAGAATTGATTGAGTTTTACCAAAATAATACAACCGTCTTTGCTAAAGGGCGCGTGAGAACTACCTGGTGGGTTGCGTAAGTAAGTGCCCGCAGGGTAATCACCATGCTCATCCGAAAAAACACCTTCTAACACAAAAATCTCTTCGCCTTTGGGGTGTGGGTGTGTTGCAAACGCCGTATTTGGGCCGTACTGAACAACACTTGTCGTGTGACCTGACTCTTTCGCTTCGCGTTCTAATGGTTTTCTTAGTACGCCATTAGCAGGGCTCGAAACCCAGTCAAGCTCGGATGTATTTATCACAACCCTTTGTGCAAAATTCATATTAATCATTAAATTACCCCAAAGCGCCTAACACTAGGCGCGTGTATGCCTTAATTTCGACCTGCTATCACGCCGCCATCAACATCCCAAATTGCACCCGTTACCCAGCTTGCTTGTTCTGACAATAAAAAGGTGATGCTATTAGCAACATCCTTTGGCGACCCAACTCGACCAATCGGGTGAAAATCATCAAAGCTTTTAAGTACAGTATCAACCTCATCCTTTTCAATGAAATGCTGATAAATGGGTGTATTCACAACGGCTGGTGAAACTGCATTGACACGAATATTGTGCGCTGCTAATTCCATTGCTAGGTGTTGCGTTAATGCATGCAGCCCAGCTTTCGCCATAGAATAAGCTGATGAAGGCGTTGCGGCAATTGCCTGTTTTGCCCACATCGAACCAATGTTAACAATGCTGCCTCCACCTAATGAAATCATGCCCTTAGCAACCGCTTGTGTCAGCATAAATGTTGCTTTATTCAGGGCGTGATACTTTTCATAATCCGCAATTGAGTGTGCTAAAAAAGGTTTAGGGCTAAAATACCCAGCTGCATTCACTAAATAACCATAATTACCCTCAAGGCGCTCAATGAATTGTGTTACGGCCGCTTCATCATAAAGGTTCAATTGAATACCATTTACTTCACCATAGTTAGAAAGTACGTTTACCGCGTCATCTAGCTTTTTCCCATTATTACCAATAATCGAAACCGATACGCCCGCTTTAAGCAGCTGCTTTGCCGCTTCAAAACCAATGCCACTAGAACCACCAATAACCAAAGCACGCTGATAATTAAAATTTGTCATATTCTTCTTCCTATAATTAAACTCGTGGTAATATTAAAAGCATCTGTAGGTAGCTGAATAGTAAGTACAATTTGGTTAGGTAGGTACTTTTTGGTACATCTTTATGAAATCACAAGAAAAGTTTTTTACACGAAAAATGGCACCGCAAACAAGTGCACGCATGGTTGAAACAATATTTGGCTGTAAATGGTCGCTAACCGTTTACCACTTACTCGAAAATGGCATTAATCGACCCGGTGAAATGGTTCGCAGTGTCGATGGACTGTCGACCAAAGTGCTTAATCAATGCCTAAAGCGTAATGTTGATTTTGGCATTTTAGATAAAGTTGAATACAACGAAATTCCCCCGCGCGTGGAATACACAATTACTGAGTTTGGAGAAAAGTTTGTCGGGGTATTAGCACAAATTTCCGCACTTCAAGAAGACATTGACGCACAACAGAGCCAAAACCATAACTAGTCAATAAAGCTGCTTTCTCAAAAAGAATAAATAAAAAACGGTTACCTATGCTTTTCAGGCAACCGTTTTGCCATCTGTTTTAAAGCGCTAGATCAACGACAACTCGACCTTGCACCCTACCCGCCAATAAATCATTTGATACTTCGACTACTTGTGACAGTGAAATGGTCGTTGCAATATCTTTTAACATGGTGTCATCAATCAACTTTGCCAGTTTTTGCCAAGCAGCTTCACGATCTGGAATTGGCCGCATCACACTATCAATACCAAGCAAGTTCACACCACGTAAAATAAATGGCGCAACAGTTGCCGGAAAATCCATACCCTGTGCCAGTCCACATGCCGCGACTGACCCACCATACTCCATCTGAGCACATACATTTGCTAACGTATGACTTCCAACCGAATCAATGGCACCCGCCCACAACGATTTCCCTAATGGTCGACCAGGTTCTGACAAGGTATTACGGTCGATAACATCCTTTGCGCCCAACTGAATGAGGTAATCAGCCTCTGACACGCGCCCAGTTGAAGCAACCACGTGATAGCCCAATTTTGCTAACAATGAAATGGCAAAGCTGCCCACCCCGCCATTGGCGCCAGTTACTAAGATTTTACCAGAGTCTGGAGTAATCCCTTGTTTCTCAAGCGCAATAATACATAGCATCGCCGTATATCCAGCTGTGCCAATTGCCATCGCTTGAAAGGGTGTGATTTGTGGCGGCAGATGAATTAACCAATCACTTTTAACGCAGGCTCTTTGAGCAAGGCCACCATGATATTGCTCGCCGACCCCAAAGCCATTTAGCAATACCTTATCACCCGCTTTAAACTTTTCACTGTCACTTTCGACCACAGTGCCCACTAAATCAATGCCTGGGATCAACGGAAACTGCCTTACAACCGGGCCTTTACCTGTAATGGCAAGCGCATCTTTGTAATTTAACGTGCTGTAGGCAACATCAACGACGACGTCACCACCTTGTAAAAAGCTCGGTTCAAGTTCTTGTAAGGCTGCACGATAACCTTGTTCATCTTTTTCAATTAGCACTGCTTTCATCGGTATTACCTCCAAATATAGACTGGTCGTCTATTAAATTACAAAAAATTTTATTTCAGCAACATTAAAAAGTGATTTAAATAACTATCGAGTGGTTTGGTCGACTGCGCTAATTTAGCGCGACTCACAGCGCCTTCCCAACCAACCCAGAAAAATTCAGCTAAGGCATGAGGGTCTTTGCTTTTATCGCAAAGCCCTTGCTGTTGCGCCTCTTTTAAACACAGCGCCAGCTTATCTTGCCATTCGCTAAAAATAGCTAGCAGTAAAGCTCGAAACGTTTCAGGTAACAGATCGACTTCTTGGCCTAAGTTACCAACAAGGCAACCACGCGTAAATTGATGCTTGACCATACCTTGTTTAGATAACGCGACAAACTGAGTAATTCGCGTTACTGGGTCAACCGAATGTTCAAGCAAACAGCCATCTAATCGCTTAGCAAAAAACCGAGCGTAATTGTCAATTACTGCCTTACCAAACGCCTCTTTACTGTCAAAATAATAATAAAAAGAACCTTTCGGTGTGCCTGTTTTTTTCAGGATCATATCAATGCCTGACGCCACAAAGCCAAACTCTGTAAAGTGCGCCAAACCACTTTGAATTAATTCAGCTCGTGTGTCGAGGTGAGCTCGCTCACTTTTCTTCGGCCGTCCTCGCTTGCGAGGTTGTGGTGTTTTCTCTGTCATAAATCGATTATAGACCGACCGTCTAAAAAATAACAAGCGATTATTTTTTGCACCTCAAAAATAACGTATATGGCAGTAACTATCAGGTATAAATGAAGGTAAGGAAGCTCACATTACCTGAATCAAAATTGATACAGGTAATGCGAGTAACACGCAAATAAATGAGTGGATTTAGCGGACTATTAATCTCTCAATTGTGCTTGTTTTGATTGCTTAATTGCCAAACACGTAAACAGCACCAAGTTAGCAACAAACCACAGATCTTTAATCAAAAACTGCCCGCCTGAGCTAAGCACTGTATCGCTTGATAGCGCTGGAGGCCATGTAAAGAGGAATGTTTGAGTGGTAAGCATGACTGCCCCAGCCATTAAAATACCAAGCCACAATACGCGCTGGAAGTATACTGATAAAACCAGCAAGCCGAGCGCAATCAAATCGTAAATACCAATCAGGTTTGACGCTGTTTGCACTGACCAAAGATGATACATCCAACTCATTAATGGCGACGAGCGAACCAGATCTTCAATGCCTTGTGCCTCTATTTCAGTAAACTTCATGCCTCCAATCCATAACAACACTAAAACAACGGGGAATAGTTGCACCCATTGTTGTTGGCGTAATGTCATATTGTGTGCATAAAAAAGGTGAATGGCGATCGCCATTAACGCGAAGTATTTAATAATACCTTGGCCCGAACCGATGGCAGGAAAACCACCCAGCTCGGCTATCCATCGGCTGCTATCTAATAAAGTAAACAAGGGTGTAACGCTAATAATTAGCAAACAAATCGCGAGCAATTTTTGCGCCTTATCACTTTTAATACTTAATCCAGCCAGTATCGCCATGGTGGCAAAGGCAAACGCTGCAATTAAGCTGGCATGCTCTTGACTGATTAATCCTTCAAGCAAATAAAAATCTAAAACACGGTTTAAACTAACATCTTGCCCAATAAGCAAAGAACTTATTGCCATAAGCGCGCCTGATACGCTAAGTAAAACACCTACCAAAAACCTGCTGGATATCACTTTCATTTATGTCACACTGTCTCTTCAAAATTAAATCTACAGTGATAGACCTGCCAATAAATCAAAAGTATTCAAAAAAACACAATAATTGGTATACAGGGACTCTTGAAAGCAAAACAACAATAACGCAATAGTAAGTTTACTAATTGATTTAATTAACAATAAAAAGTTAACTCTCTATTGGCGGTAGAATATCGTGTTGCCAGCGTTCCGCGACAAAATCGATAAACGCTCTCACCACTGGCTGCTGATAGCTACGAGATAAATACACAGCCCATAGTTGACTACTGGCATGGATTTAATCTTGTAAAATCGGTATTAACTGGCGATTATCAATAACGTGACTTGCGATATCGTAGGGTATTCTCGCAATACCAGTGCCGTTGATGGTGGCTTGAACAAGGGTGGTAACATCATTGCACACCAATGGGCCGTTTACTCTCACAGCCATGCTTTGTTGTCCCTTTACAAACTGCCAAATATCTTGGTTTAAATGCACTAAACAAGCATGCTCGCTGAGATCTTCGGGGGGTGTTTGGTGTTGCCTACTAACCGTAATATTGGAGTTAACAGAGCGTAATTAAGCTTTGTGCTCGAGTTAAATACACCAATAAAAACTCGCAAGGGCGCTTTTAGCGTGCTTGCGAGCTTGCGGTTTTAATATTCGAACATTGCGCTTAGCTTAATGTTTATTGCCAAGCATTGCTTTGATTTGGTTGTTCACCTTGGTTCCACCATTTTGCTGTATAAGTTTTGTTTTCATATACAGCTTGATCGCCCGCAACATACACGGCACCAGGCTGCCATTGTGCAACTGGTGATTCAACTGGGGGTTCTACTGGTGGCTCAACTGGCGGCTCCGTTGGTGGCTCTGTTGGCGGCGGCGTGTTCGTTAGCAACTGCCAAGGCCCTCCCGCAGTGGGTACATCGCCTTGCGTCCACCACTTTGCTTGATACTCAGCATTTTCATACACCACTTTATCACCTTGCAAATAAACCTTATCTGCCGACCACGCATTACCCGTAGCAGGTGGCTCTACCGGATCCGGTAAAGTATCAACCAGTCTTACTTCTGGCCAATTTGCATGCGACAAATAGAAGTTAGTGACACATTTCTCATAATCGCCAGGTACTAGTGCAGAATATGCCGTTTGATAGGCAACTAGCTTACATTCAAACGCATAACCTCCTGGTCTATCCGCATAGTAAGCCCAATCACCTTCCCAATTAGTGTAAAGTACATCGTTTGCACCTTCCAAATTCAAACTGCCATATGGCGTTTGCTGCCAGCATGTATTCTCTTCATCCATTTCAATGGGGATTTGATAATGTGCAGAAAGCCCTTCCCAATAGCGAATACGGTTAACTGGCTGGCCTTTATTTTTATTTTGCTCGCCACATTCAATACCGCCATTAATAATGTTGATGGTGGTACCAAAACCATAGCCAATACCTGCCGAGCTTTCTCGTTGCGATGGTGACCAAGTACGGTCAATAACATGTAGCATTGCTGGTTTTGGCGCTTGCGGTGTTAAGAAAAACCAAATTGCAGACGCTAAGTTTAGCCATGAATCGGCTACTAATGCCGGGTTATTTAATAACACCGTGGCGTCACCATCAAACATGGCTTCTGAAAATGCACCATAGTTAAAGTGATATGAAAGTTGTTTGGCACCGCGACCAAAATACCCCTGTTCAGGTGCACATGGCCAGCGACGGTTCTGCCAATCATTTTGACCACATCCTGTTGTATACCCTGGTTGCCCTTCAGACCATCCCATTTCCCTTACATGAACAAGTGCTTGTTGCCACTCCTCTAGCCCGTTCGGATTATCGGAAATATTATCTTTAGCAATATGACCACCTGTTTCTTGTGCAAAGTGTGCAAATGCCGTCACAATTGAACGTAAACAAATCGCATCGGCATCTCGCCCATCCGTATAATCACCACAAAAGGCTGGAAACTTTCCAATTGCACGTAAGAAACGCGTATAGGTATATTCTGGCGCAGCCATTTGCGTTAGAAAATTCCATTGCAGCTCACCAAAAACTCGCTCAGCACGCTTAACGTTTACAGGGTTGGTAGCGCCATTTGGAACAATAGATTCAACTAAACTATTATCGGCGGTACGCAGCGCATTAGACCAAATGGCATACATCGGGTTTGCGGTTTTATTTTGTGCCGCTGTTGCGACTTCGCTTTTTAATAACACATAACCATTAGGGTTTTGTGGATCGGGTTGCACATTGAGTGCATTAGCTGCTAAAGGTGCTGCCAATGCCAATTGGAGCGCCCACACTAAATTTGTTTTTTTCATTCTTCTGCCCTTAGAACGTTAACAATTAATTAACGTACCGGATACTGGTACTTTTTGACAACGCTGTCAATAGGTAAAAACTAAAGTAAAACAAGGTTCACAACTTTGCTCAGCAATTGATTTACAAACTAAAAATAACCAAAACCAAGTTATAC
The DNA here is from genome assembly GCF_000788395.1 of Pseudoalteromonas piratica. NCBI lineage: Bacteria > Pseudomonadati > Pseudomonadota > Gammaproteobacteria > Alteromonadales > Pseudoalteromonadaceae > Pseudoalteromonas > Pseudoalteromonas piratica. Next base: position 428,100 of record NZ_CP009889.1, on the reverse strand, counting down.
CCCTCTGACTATAAGGCGTTCGAGAAGATTTAAATTAGACTTTCCAGGCAAAAAAAGGAGGCAATAATAATTAAAAAAAGACACGAATAAGACTGTGAAGAAAGGTAAACAATAAACGCTACCAGCACCAAAACATAGATATTAGAAATTAATAATGAGGCCTGCATACAGTACGTTAAAGTGGGTAACCAAACCTTGCCAAATAGTGCCACACTTTTTTAACGTCTTGTTCATCATAGCCAAGTTTTGTCACAGCTTCGCCAACAATTTTGGCATTAATTTCTTCGTTTAATGCAAGCTGCTTTGCGAGTTCAATAAACTGCTGACCACGATAATTTGGGTATTTTTGCATCGTTTTAATGCTCAGTGTAAAACCTTGGTGCCACTCAACAGGCACTCCTAATGCATTTGCTTGCAGCTCAATTTCGGTAGCGCGGTAGATGGGATCTAATACTAAACATTCAATGTCATTTTTTAACGAAATCTCACCATGAATATGCGCCTCGATGTAGTCATCGAGTAAGTCTTCACTTGCTGAGTTTGCTTTATCTATTAATGATTGCAGATGGCTTGAGACAGCAAAATCATTTGGCTCAAAATAGCTGTCTGGATAACAAAAAGTCGTGCGGGTAAGTGTATGACGTTTTAACTTAAAATAAGCAGAACCAAAACGTGGGGATGCCCCCGTTTCATAATGACGAAAATTCAGTGCTCCATATTTTGGTCTTAATGCATTTGCAGCGTTATCGTAAGCGCCATCAAATACACGCTGCTCCCAAAGCCAACGCTCTCCACCTGAAAAAGCTGATAAGCCACCATTACTCGTACCTGTTTCAAATTGCGATTTTAAGCAACCAGCTTCAGCTATGGCAACTAACAGCGGCACGTTATCTTTAGTAAACCTATCTGGGTGAAAATTAATGGTTACAAAGCTATCAATTTCGCCACACGCCCCTTGTGACTTTAAGCGAATAGTTTCTATTGCCCTTTCAATAACATTATTGCTCATTCTATTGTTTTAACTAAACATTCCCAGTAATTACTCTAACTGATTATGAATTAAAACAATAGATTAAGATTGAAACGCAAACGCTTAAGGTGGTTAAAGCATTGATTAGAAGATGTTAAAAAACGAGCGCAATGAAATTGAAAGTATGATTATCTACTTTCACCTAATGGCAGCAGAAAAACACCATAAAAAACTTAACTATCATGCTTATACATCTTATCAAAATTCGGAATTCTGGTTTCCCAAATTGGTACTTTTTCCCCAATAACTTCGATAAGTGTTTGTATAAATAATTTAGTTTTCATCGGCGCATTTCGGTGAGGGTAAACAGCATAAAATGTACCGTAGTCGGTTAAGTTTAGATGAGTCATTATAGGAACAAGCTTACCATCCAGTATCTCGTTTTCTATCATCTGAGCTGTGGTTACTGTTAGCATATTTCCTGATAAAGCTGTATTAATCAGCATTTCTACTTCATTGACTTTATAAGCTGGCGTTAACTGAAAATGAGCTTCACTGCCTGAACATTCAGTATATTTAAATTTATCAATGACTAGCCCTTGGGCTGAATAAACAACCGCTGGCAAACTTTCTAATTGCGACACTGTTGTTGGCGTACCATATTTTTGTAAAAAGTCAGGAGATGCGACAATCAATAATCGATTTCGAGCAATTTTTTTTGCTACAAGATTTGACTCTTTTGGCTCTCCAATACGAAAACCGATATCAAAACCTTCCCCAACAATATCAACCATTCTATCTTCAAGTAACAACTCCACTCGAATATCTGGGTAGAGTGTTTGAAACGTTAATATGGCTTTTTGAACATGTTGGCGGCCGAACAGTGTAGAACTGGAAATTTTAAGCTCTCCCCTTGGCTCACTGTGATAGTTTTCAGCTAAACGTTTAGAGTTAGTTAGTAAATCTCTCAACTGTTTTGCTTGACCCACCATTTCGCTCCCTGCAACTGTTAGTGACAGCGAACGGGTGGTTCTGTTGAGTAACTGAACTCCAAGCTCTTCCTCAAGCTTTGCTATTTGCTTAGAAACGGCAGATCTGTTGACATTTCGGTATTCCGACACTTTTGCAAAACTGCCTAATTCAGAAACTTCTAATAACAGTAAAAGTCTGCTTGCGAGATCCATAAACCCACCAATTGATTCCAATAAGGAAACATTGTAATTCACTTCTGTCTGTTTTTGGATACCAAAAATAACATTACATTCGTTTCATTCACTCGACATAGTCAATATCGAGTGACGTAATTACCAATCAATTGGAGAGAGCCATGAGCAAATTGATCATCACAAAAGACGCGGGGGTTGCTACCGTAATAATTAACAATCCACCAGTTAACATTCTAACTATTGACTTAATTAACGAGTTAAATCAGTTCGTGTTATCGCTAAAAGATGACCGTGAGACTAAAGCGGTTGTATTTAAGTCATTTCATGAGGCATTTTTTATTGCGCATTTAGATCTGAACGTTATAAATGGATCTCAAGGAGGACAAGCCGCATCAATAGAATTCAATCACATGATTGCAAACATCAAAAAGATGAAACAGCTATCAATTGCAGTTGTTGATGGTGTTGCCCGAGGTGGTGGTAATGAATTTGTAATGGCCTGTGATCTTGCTTATGGCACTGAAAACTCAGCTTTTGCTCAGCCAGAACTATATATTAACATCCCAACAGGAGGCCAAGGGGCTGTGCAATTTGCTCTTCGCCTAGGAAAAGGGAAAGCGCTTCAAGCACTGTTAACAGGCGTAGATTTTACCGCACAACAAGCTGAGCAATTAAACATCATTACTCAATATATACCTAAAAATGAGATGGATGGCTTTCTAGAGCAATTATTGTCAATTGTTGGTAGTTGGGAAGTTCGTGATATTGTGATGTATAAAGAAATCATTGCCGCTTCTATCATAGATGAAGATGCGGGTACTGAATTAGAATTAAGATACTTTCTAGAACGAGCTAAAGAAGAGAAAACTCAAACCATTATCTCAGCATTTTTAAAGCATGGTGGGCAAACTGAACGCGAAGCAAAAGATATTCAGGGTATTTTCGTTGATACCGCTGAAGAGTTAACAAAGTTAGGTTTGTAATAAGAGTTGAGGCAATTAAATGGAATTAATTGCCATTAAAACTTAACTACAAAACTTATCAATATCTAAGTTTTTAAAGTAATGGTATTGATTTCTTTCAGCCAGATGCAAAATTAATTACTTCCGTTTCTTCATAAGCTGTAACAGAAACGAGGGTTAATCATTTTAATAGTATCAACGACTCTGACCCTAATTGATTTGTGTTATTCATCACAATCGTATAATTGTTCAATAAACATACTGAAGCTATCAGCTACTTTGGTCATGTTGTATTCCCAAGGCTCTCCCTCATAATTAGCCTCTTCATGATCCCAGTGGTAAACAGCACCAAGCTCATGTTTGAGTAGACTAAAACAGAAAACATCACCTCCCGGGCTTTCTCCAAATGGGAGATAATGATCTAAAACCATGCCCTTTAACTCATTACATTTTGTTACTAAGTCATCAACCGCTAATTTATTTTTTATAGAGTAAAGATAAGCTACGAAATCAAAATGTTTGCCATCAACCATAACACCATCTGGAAATATTGTTCCACCATTGTGCTTTAAGAGGAATTCAGCATATTGCTCTGGGAGTTTAATAGAAAGAGCTTTTTGCGCTTGATCAATATCATCAATGCCAATGGTTTTATAGGAGTTTTTTACTTCAATCAAATCAATCCCTCGATGACACATAACGCCGTTGTAACCGGCAAAAAATTGTTGGCTAAAATGTGAAGCGAAGCGTAGCAGCCAACAGTTTTTTGTCCGCGTTGACGACTTTGTTATGCGTTGACACTCAAATTTAAAAGCGCTTGCGCCTGCACTAATAAGCCAAACTTAAATTAAAAAACACTCACCAAACCAAAAATTCAAAGAAGCGCTCGACTGGTGAATGATGATTCTGGTCATAGCTTAAATTGAAAAACGAAAAGCCAAGACCAACTTAAAACTTAATTGCGCCACTGTACCTAAAAGCTGATTTGAAGAAAAGACTTGAGGCAAAAACCACTGTAAAGACAGAGATTTAAAGTGACGCATAACGCTTGCCGTAAACGGCACAAAATAGCAGGCTAAAATTGGCGACGTAGGAGCACAAGCCTGCTGTTTTGTGTCCTAGGTTTAACGGCCTTGTTAGAGCTACCAAGCTCCGGTGCCTGACAAAGATGGTTGCAGTTTTTGGAAGCTTTCTGTCGCATCAGGGTCCCAAGGCCATACACCGGTAGTTGTAGGGAAAATTAACTGAATTGCCTCAAATTCCTCTTCATAGAACCAAACTGAGCTTAACAAGAATTCCTTTTTATTTTCATCTGATACCGAATCAAAAGTTACATCAAATCCCTCTAAAAAATCTGAATAGAATTCTTTGTTAGTAAAGACTTCACCAGCTTTAACTCTGTCCCTGTAATTATTTACAATTGAATGACCTAATTCAGGCGACAAGCCCACAACAATTAATTCTGGCACTCCTAAAGTTTTGGTTAAACCGGTTGAATAGGTGAAGTTTGGCTCCACTCCATTTGGGTCAAATACTGAAGTTACATGACAATCAAAATTATCTATGTTTTCTACTATTTTCTTCTCAGATTCGTTCATACTTTCCTGTAGCTCTAACGCTTATTATCGAGAATGCCGGATATGTAATTTTCAGACATCACCTAAAATTTGATAAAAAATGACAATAAGCAATTGATTAATATTAATAAATTACATTTTAAAGGGCGCTAACATATTTAATTTTCGAAAAGAAAGCGAGACCTGTCTTATCGAGCCCTTAGTTGTGTCCTATTAAATACGAAATAGCTTTAATAATCTAATTATTAATCAATAAGTTGAATTTTATGGGCTAGGTAAAGCGAGAATTAATAAATCTATTTAATAGGAAGTAAAATCACATTTTTGATTGGTTAGCTATTATACCTGTGCAAATACACATACTTTGCAGGTATTCAACGAAATAAAAAGTTAACATAGGTATGATCTTTTGAAATCATAATTGTGAACGGCTGCTATTTGCTCATTACTGCCGGATACATAATTAAATTCAGAGGGTTACTTCCGCTTTGTGCCAACAACTGTCATTCGTGCTAACTCTAAACCTATTGCACTGCCAAAGGCATCAGCTAACCTTTGTGATTAGCCGACTAGAGTTAATTACCTATCAAGTAAGCTCAAGTTGCAATCTACCTTGTATGTTTTGCTTAACGCTAAAGTCTCACGTTTTAAGCCGTAGCGTTCTATTGAAAAGTTAATAACTTTATTACCTACCACTCCTAAATGTAAGATATAACCTAATAAATCTAACTTGACCATCCCTTCATCACTAATTGGGGTTTTATCATTCCATGGTTTATTCTTGATTAAGCAAGAATGAAAAAGACCTAACCGCCCTTGATTTTTAGGTAATGATAATTCGGGGTTACTCTTAAATAATTCCTTGTAGGCCTTTTTACTACTTAGTTGCTCCAACAACCTTGTATTACTATGTTCTTTAAATTCATTAAGTAAATTCAAATCACAATTCACCGCATAACTGTTGCTACTCCACTCTACAGAGTTTCCATTATCTACCTTATAAAGTGAAAATCTATACACTGTATCACTAGCAACTCTGGCACTTAAAAGATAGGAGTTGTCTATGCGTATTTTAACTGTTGAAGCCTCACCTTCTTTAGGTGAACTCCAGCCTAACGGCTTATAAGATTTTAAGCAGGTATAAAACTTTCCTAACTTGCCTGTATCAAATCTGACACCTGTTTTAGAATAATTGTCCTGAATTAGATATGTAGACAATGAATTAAATTTAGATAACTCATTGATATAAATTTTTGCTTGGATAGATTTACTTACCCCATACAAAAATAACAAAATAAATAGTAAATATGTAAAGTTAATAAACATATTTTTATATTTATCTACTACTTCCATTAGTTATTACCTCCCCAGATACCACCGTACCCACTACTATAAACAGCACTAAAGTCATGTTTGTAATTTATAAACGACTTACTCGGTTTGGCAAAATCCCAAGTATACTGGTAGCCATTAATTCTCCCAGTGTCGGCCTTTATGAATGAAAGTGAACTTTGATTGTAGCCTGCTCCATAGAGTTGATAAGGGCCTGATAAAGCATCTTTATACGATGGTTAGGTAAAAATTGTAGTTTCTATCCCTAAATCTAGACTGAAATTAGCCAACCCTAACTTTGACCCACCTTCAGCACTCCAGTATCCACCGGCGTTAATATCCACATTATTAAAATCGACCGATAACCATCCTCCGACTGCAGCAGCACCCTGAACATTTGCGACCGTGGCACTCGGTGTCCCACCAACAGCCAGTGTCATACCGACATTTTGCTTCGCTTCGAACAATTCGGGGTCTGGTCTAGCATTTTGCATGGTGCTCAAAGTTTTATCAACGACCGTTGATCGCTCATTACTGCCAGATACATATGAAATTCAGAGGCTTACTTCCGCTTTGTGCCATAAGCGGTAATTTGTAAAATCCGCATAAATAGCAGGTTAAAGTGACCAAAATCAACGAAGAGGAAACTTAATCAATATTTGTATTGGAATAGACCTGAGCCATACTACTGCTAGCTTTCCTCTTAATTGATGTTTATTCCCACCTAATTATTAAAATTTCTAGGGGCATTAATTGGTACATTGTTTTTCTTTAACACCCATTTAGCGATATCATCTTTACGCATAAATTTGACAGCTTTGTGTTGCTTAGCGTAAGCAATGAAATCATCTAACGCTTTTACACGAGCTGGTGAACCAGCTAACCTGTCATGTGCACTAATTGACATCATCCGACGGCGTTTTGTTCCTTCTTTATAAAGTACGTCAAATTCATCTTTCAGCTCTTGTAAATAAGCTTTTCCTGTCATTGCAGTGCTACCTGTGTAGCGCACAATATCATTGTTTCTAAACGTATAAGGCACCACAACAATTGAGCTATCACCTACTGGAGTATAAGATGGCTCATCTCTTGATAAATCATCAATGTGGTAAATAAAGCCAAGCTCTTTCAAAATGGCTAATGTGTTTGGTGAATGACGCATCCAAAACGCGTTAAATCCCACAGGACGTTGTCCTGTCACTTTTTCTATTATATCGGCGCTTTTAATGTAAGAAGCACGCTCTTCCTCAGGTGTCATCGAATATTGTGGCGTCCACGTTTGTCCATGACCTGAAGCTTCATGTCCTCTGCGAACAACTTCTTTAGCAAGCTCAGGATTAAGTTCAACGGCACGACCCACCATGTGTGACGTCACCTTTATATTGTGTTTATCCCATAAGTTTAATAGCCGTGGGATCCCCTCATTCATACCATATTGATACCATGAAGGTGCAATAGTATCTGGGAACCCCGCTTCTTGTGCCGGGAATGGCCCCGGATCTTGCTTATCTTGGGCCGTCGCTTCAAATTGCATCGAAATTGAAATAACTAACTGTGCATCGTCAGGCCAAAAAGTGTCTTTGTTGTTTAGTTCTGTGGCGCTGGCCGAGAAAGCGGCTATCGCCAGTGGCAAGCCTAGCCAAACTGTTTTTAAAAATTTCATATAAACCTCAATAGTGAATTTAATTAAATCAGTAACCATTAATTAACCAAAGCGCCACCATCAATATCGATAACCGCACCAGTTATTGCTGGATTCGTTCACAATAATAAATATCCTGTAGCTTGATCTTCCGCTGTAGCAACATACTGCGCAGGCAATCTTTTAGCTGCATCACTGAATAATGTTTCACGGGCTTTCTCACTTAGGGAAGAGTATGCTTCTGTTTGCGTTAACCCCGGAGAAACGACATTAATTCGGATGGGAGATAACTCTTGCTCGCCAATCGCTTCAACCGTGCCAGCAGCATCCCAACGATGTTTCAAGCTTTTTTTTGGCGCACGTACTTTAGTATCAACCGGATTCACCGAAACAGCGTTAACTTTCACCAGTAAATCGTAACCAGCAACCGACGGTTTAGCGATTTCTACATCTTGCAGTGCTTGCTCATTTTCTATAGGTAAATACCGATATAGGCCAATGGCTTTCATAGTAATCTCCTTAAATTTGCTCACCATAAACGGGATAATCGGTATAACCTCGTTCATCACCACCAAATAAGGTGGTTGGATCTGAAATGTCATTTAGCGGTAGGTTATTTTCTAAGCGATAAGGTAAATCAGGATTTGCTAGAAATTTACGCCCAAAGGCAACGTAATCAACTAAATTGTTATTAATTAACTCATCTGCTTTATCTAATGTGTAGTTACCGGCAACAACAATGGCGCCAGAGAAATTTTCACGTAATTGCTGACGAAACGCTTCAGTTACAACAGGCGCGTCGTCCCAGTCTGCTTCGGCAAGGTGAATATAGGCCATACCCAATTCATCAAAGTGTTTTGCTAACAACAAAATGGCATCGATGGCTTCTGGATCATTCATACCTCTTTGGGTAATAAATGGCGCTAATCTTATTGCGGTGCGCTCTGCGCCAATTTCATCACTAATGGCTTTAATAATTTCTAAGGCAAAGCGAATGCGATTTTCTAAACTACCGCCATATTCATCGTTGCGTTTGTTAGATGTTGCGCGTAAAAATTGGTCAATTAAATAACCATTTCCTGCATGTACTTCTACACCGTCAAATCCTGCTTCAATCGCATTTACAGCCGCTTGACGATAGTCTTCAACAATACCTTTGATTTCGTGCGTAGATAATGCTCGTGGAACAGGACAATCAAGCATACGGCCAACGCCATCATCACCCACTACCCACACTTGCGCATCTGGAGCTAAGGCGCTCGGTGCAACAGGTAGTCCATCAGGATGAAACACAGGGTGTGACATTCGACCAACATGCCAAAGCTGGGAATAAATAATGCCGTCATTATCATGAACAGCATTGGTGACTTTTTTCCAACCATCAATTTGCGCTTGTGTATAAATGCCCGGTGTAAAGGAGTAGCCTTTGCCCTGTGCTGAAATTTGAGTCGCTTCTGAAACAATAAAGCCTGCACTTGCCCGTTGCGCATAGTAAGCCGCCATTAACTCAGTAGGGATATCACCCGGTTGCGCGGTACGAGAACGCGTCATAGGTGCCATCACGACTTTATTGTTGGTATTGAGATTGCCAAGTTTGCCTGTGTTAAATAATGCGTTTTTCATATGCTTAACCTCACTAATGAATGTCGTTTCTCGAAAATAAAATTTCGATTTTTAGGCCATCTGGGCCTGTGATAAATACTTGATGTTCGTTTGCTTCGGGTATCTCTCGTTCAACAAAAGGCACGTTATACGTTAACAAACGACCTTTAAGTCCTTGGTAGTCACTTGAGCTAAACGCTAAATGATCAACCGTTGGCAAACTCGGTGTTGAACTGTGCTTTTCATCATGTCCTAAATAAAAAGATTGCTCAGGGTTAATGTCATTTCTTCCCGCAATGTGGATACAAGGCACATTGAGTTCGTCATACAACCAAACACCAGCAAAACCAAACGGTGGGCGTTGACCCTCTTTCAAACCAAGTGTTTGTATTAAAAACTGCGACATCTCATCTAAATCAGATACCAGCAGTAATGCGTGATTTAATTGCATATCTACCTCCTTAAAGCGATGACATCAGTTTAACTGTTTTGACTAAATTGATAATTACTCGTAGAGTTAAATCACTATTCAGAAAAACTGAAGAATAATGACAAAAATAGATGATATGGCGTTGTTCGTTCACGTAGTAAAAGCGGGAGGACTAGCGGCAGCAGGACGAAAATTAGGGCTTTCACCCGCAAGTATGACGGCACGCATTAACCAAATTGAAAAGCGTTACGGCACAAGGTTGCTGACTCGAAATACACGAAGCATCTCGTTAACCTATGCTGGAGAGCGTTTTTATAGCGGTTGTTTACGTGTCGTTGAAGAAGTAGAAAATACTGAAAACATGATACAAGAGTCGCAAGAAACATTGCGAGGAAGCCTAAGAATTTCGGCTACATCTGATTTTGGCCGACAATATGTCGACCAGCACTTGCCGAATTTACCAGTAACCATTCTGATGTTTCTCCTCATTTGATGTTATCTGACGGCTTAATCAACATCGTCGATGAAGGGGTAGATATTGCCTTTAGATTCGGCAATTTACCAGACAGTAATCTTATTAGTAAACCTTTAGCTCAAAATCGACGTGTGTTATGCGCATCTCCCAACTATATAAAGCACAACGGATTACCGCGACATCCAGAAGAGCTAGCCAAGCACCGTTGTCTGATCCTAGAGCGCTCAGGCCAACCATTAAACGATTGGTATTTTGAAATAGATAACAAACGACAGTTAATAAAAGTAGAGCCGCACTTATCATGTTCAGACGGTGAAGTAATCAGACGTTGGGCAGTTCAAGGTTATGGTATTGCTTTTAAGTCATTAATTGACGTAAGAAAAGATTTATCTAACAACAAGCTAGTATTACTATTAGATGAATATGTACGTGGATTTAGTCATAGTGATACCGAAGTTGTCGGCGTACAAGCCATTTATGCCAGCAGGCAATATCTGCCAATGCAGGTAAAAGCATTTTTAACTTTTTTCGAACATTGGCTAAATAAAGAAATTAGCAACCCATAAAACTGAGAACACTCAAATGGGTTCTGTTCTCGTATTTTACATGGTGATATTACAATTTTAAACGGCCGTTATTCGCTCATTACTGCCGAATACATAATGAAATTCAGAGGGTTACTTCCGCTAAGGCGTCATTAGCAGACGTTAAACAATTGACCAATAGAGCTAATTGCAATTAATAAGTACATGTTTACTTGATCTCCATAAAACAAAAAAAAACATATGCGGAAAAAACATATGGTTGTGTTTATACTAAATTACAAAGATTTACTAACTTAAATTTCTTTGTTTTCTATCTTTTTCTTTCGTCTTTCGATGTCCAATAATGTCCTTTTTCTTGCTAACCCCCAACGATAACCGCCTAGGGAGCCATCTCCCCTGAGTACGCGGTGACATGGAATAAGTACTGCTATTGGGTTTTTACCGCATGCCATTCCTACTGCTCTAACAGCTTTTGGATTATCAATATGAGAGGCAACTTCACCATAGCTTGCTACGTCTCCTTCTCGGATACTAAGCAGAAATTTCCATACTTTGATTTGAAAGGCTGTTCCCCGAATATCGAGAGGAATATTTGGTTTTGGTGCATCTCTACTTATGTGTGCATCCAATGCAATCATCCATTCATCTAGCTCTGGGGCATTCTGTGCTTCAGAATGAACTAATTGGGCTTTAGGAAACTCTTTAGATAGTATTGCAACGAGTGCTTCTTCATCTTCCCCAAATTGTACTGAACATACTCCTTTTTCTGTCGCTGCCATTATCATGTAACCGATAGCGCTTTTTCTGCATGCATAATGAATGACTTCTCCTTCACCACCCGCCCTGTATGCTTTGGGTGTCATACCTATGTGCCGGGCTTCCTCACCATAGATACGACTGATTGAACCAAAACCAGATGAGTAAATAGCTTCTGTAACCCCTTCACCACTTTTTAACGAGCGCTTGAATTTTCTCATACGCACAGCATCTTGATATTGCTTTGGCGAGACACCGAACATTTCTTTAAATACTCGTTGTAATCGAGAAGATGAGAGGTTGGCTACAGTACCTAATTGAGCTAACGTAATTTTATCTTCGAAGTGGTTTTCAATGTACCGAACAACTTCAATCATTGAACCTGTTCGGTCATTTTGCTTTGAGGGAAAACAACGTTTGCAAGGACGAAAACCTGCCTGCATTGCTGACTCTTTACTGAAGAAAAACCTCAAGTTTTCATGGTTTGGTGATTTGGTTGAACATGATGGAAAGCAGAATATCCCAGTAGTAACAACTCCGTAAAAAAACTGCCCATCAAAGGCGTTATCTCTTAGTGCTACTGCTTTTCTCATTTTACTTTCAGATAAATCTGGCATAACCCTTCTCATCATTTAACCTGACGAATACTATCTAATCATATAAAACCTTTGGAAAACATCTGAATCTTGCTAAGGAATTATTTTTTACTCTAGTTTTTAATTTGCAATAAATAGCAATATTCGGATGTTTTGAATTTGAAGCGATAGTTAGTATTGAAAGCAATTATTATCTCTTAGGGTTAAACCAACTATGACAACATCCATCAGCCATACAATGAGCGTTAAAGTATGGGCAATGCTCATTATTCTTTCTGTACTGTGGGGTGGTTCCTTCTTTTTTGTGGGTGTAGCGGTTAATGAATTACCTCCATTCACAATTGTTACTCTTAGAGTTGCCATAGCCGCAATCATTTTATGGGGAATAGCATTTCTTGTAGGACACCGTCCGCCAAAAAAAATGAAAGTTTGGATTTCATTTTTTGCAATTGGGTTATTGAACAACGTTGTTCCATTTGCGCTAATTGCATGGGGACAAACTCAAGTAGCCTCTGGCATTGCCTCCATTCTCAATGCCGCGACACCTATATTTACTGTCATTATCGCGGGCATTATGCTACCAGATGAGCGTCCTTCTATATTAAAAGTCATCGGTGCAGGAATCGGATTAACTGGCGTGGTTGTGATGATTGGTGTACCTACATTCGGTGGCGAAGGTAAGTTGTTAGCGCAAATTGCAATTGTAATAGCAACAATATCTTACGCCTTTGCTGGAGTATATGGTAGAAGATTCAAATCGATGAAAATTAACCCAATCATAACTGCAGCAGGTCAAGTAACTGCGTCAACATTTATATTAGTTCCTGTAACATTGTTTATTGATGGTCCAGTCAATGTACAAGACATAAACACAAATACATGGGGTGCTGTTATTTGTCTTGCGATTTTCTCTACCGCTGTAGCCTATGTGCTTTATTTTAGGATTTTAGAATTAGCCGGAGCTACAAACCTATTGCTAGTCACGATGCTTATACCTATTTCCGCAATACTGCTTGGTTCACTTTTCTTGAATGAGTCGTTAACTGCAATACATTTTTTAGGAATGGGACTAATTGCATTCGGGTTATCGGCAATTGATGGTCGCATATGGAAAAAAGTTAAATTGGCTGTAATGAAACGAAGCGCTCTTAGCTGAGCAGGAAGCAAGTAGAGTATTTTAGGGGTGAAAAGAGGCGAAATGAAGAAGAATTGAAGGTCTCTTTTTCGCTCATTCTGTCGGATACATAATTAAATTCAGTTAGTTACTTCCGATTTGTGAAATTGCAGACATTCAAAGCTTAATTTTTGTAAATATTTTTAATTCGCATCATCGGCAACGGATTCAATGGGTTTCGGCCTAACTGAATGAAAGTAAAGCGAATTAACGTCTTGTGAAAGTTTGCATTAGGAATAGCCCGTTTCACTTCCTTAATAAAGGATTTATCTACGCCGTTTTTTATAAAGCCTAATGAGAAGTCAACCAAATCTGCTTTTCTAAACACTTCTGCAAGTTCGTTGTACGGGCCTTTATATTCAGTAATCAAATGGTGCATATCAATGATAATTTGAATTTCTTCTTTCCAGTCATCAAGACCTTGCTTTTCTAACCACTGATGACAGTCTTGATACGATGGAACAAGATAGTCCACTCTGTCGTGAGTCCACAGTGCAATATCATGGAAAACTGCGGCTATCTGAATTTTCTTACTGTCTTGCTCTGAAATATTTGGCAATAAGAAATGACAATAATTAAGCATTCTGGTTATGTGATTTCTATAGCCGTCAAAATCTTTGCTAATTACATCACGAAACTGCTCTAAAATTTCATCAACAAGTTTAAAACTAGTAACGATTTCCATATTTCACCCTTCAATAATTAAATTAGTGCATCCATTATATTGGTATAAATTTCATACGATATGGCTATAATGGCATTAAACATTACTATCTGGCCAAAATTACATGAAAGAAGTCGTCATTGTTGCTTTTGAAGGAATTAGCTTGTTCCACCTTTCAGTGCCAATAGCTATTTTTGCAGACGCTGTACTGGAAGAAAAAAGATTGTTTAATGTTCGTGTCTGTTCAGAAACAAATGGAAAAATAAATTCTGCAAATGGGTTAGGCATAAATATTGAAAACGACCCCTCTATTATTCATCAAGCAGATATAATCATTATTCCTAGCTGGCAACCTGAAAAGGTTCCGAGTCCAAATTTGATAAAACTGCTCGTCGACGCACACAATAATAAAAAGTTAATCGTTGGTTTGTGCCTAGGAGCATATGCACTAGCGTATAGCGGACTACTGAAAGGCAAGAAAGCGACAACTCATTGGAAATACGGAGATGATTTTAAAACAAAATTTCCTCAAACCTCTTGTGATATTAACCCCCTATATTTAGCTGAAAATAACATAATCACGTCTGCAGGAAGTGCTGCAGCTATCGATTGCTGCCTTTATATTGTAAGGCACTACTACGGGGTTAAAACAGCGAACAAAATTGCCAGAGTAATGGTTTCATCTCCAGAACGGAGTGGCGGACAAAAACAATATATAGAGAATCCAACCATAGAAAAGCCGAGGGATGAGCGAATTGCAACATTGATAAGTTTTGTTTTGCAAAACATTACATACAATCACACTTTAGAAAGTGCAGCTGCCTTCTGCATGATGAGCACTCGTAGTTTCAGTCGAAACTTTAAATCATCCAATGGGATCAGTTTTACATCTTGGTTGATTAATCTTAGGCTTAACAAAAGCTTAGAATTATTAGAATCCACGCACTTTTCTGTCACCGAGATATCAGAACGAACGGGATTTAGCTCTGAACAAATATTTCGTAAGCATTTCAATAAAAGATTTGATACGAGCCCCACATCTTGGCGAAAACTGTTCAATAGTTCTCTCGAGCAATAGAAGGTTTTTTTAACGTATTATGATAACGCTATAAGATTATTGGATGGTTTCCAACCTCTAAAAAACTAAAAACAAATTTGGGGTTGGCTACGGCTATCAAATCAATATTATATCCTAGCTCTCTGTGGTAGAAATTAATTTGCTTCTTAAGGAATTAAAGCAATTAATAAAATGGAATTTAAATGAAAAAAATAATAATAATTTTAAGCTTAGTGTGTCTTTATGTTGTTTATTTACATATAAAAATTGCGGATTTAGAAGCCAATAACCTGCAACTAGAAAATCAGTTAGCTGAGTCTTTAAAAAGTGCATCAACCGCTGTAGAACGCAAACAAATAACACCCCACTTGCCTACCAAATCGCAACCACGTTTAGCATTTAAGCAAACGGATAATACATCAAACATTAATGAAACAAGTACAGATGTGATTGAGCAAGGTAAGTTATTCTCACACACAAAACAAAGCTTTACAGAGCAAGATATCGACGAACAATGGTCGATAGACTTTTCCGATAATTTGTTCTTTTTTCTTAGCTATCATAAAGCCCTTTCTCATTTAGATGTGAAGCAAATAGATTGCCGCGAAACGATGTGTAAAGTTGATGTGTTTGCAAATGAAAGCGACCCCATTGAAGCCGCAAGAGAAATCGCACAACAGTTAAAAAACGATAAAAAGTTTAAAGATCATCCCTTCTATTTTGATTCGAACTCTGATGAGGGTGTTATTCGTATTGAGATAAACAGATATAAACAAACCCAATAACTTTTTTGTAAGGCGCTCACTAAGTTAATTAAGTTTGCATACGTAAGACAATATTGCTTTGAATTTTGCACTCACACCGAGCACTTGTTTATTGGCATCAGTGTCATAGAGCCTTATTTTCAAATGTTCTAAATTGCAAAAATCACGCGGAATCCCCCTCCGCTTGCTTTAAGTTTATTTATCACCTTTTTAAGATGTTTAACGCATTAATCCAATTTGATTTATCTCACGTACAAAATTTGTAGTGAATTTTAAGGATTAAATAATGAAGTTAAGCAAATTAGAAAAATATTTTGAAGTGGAAAAGCTTGTATTTCATAGCCTCGACTTAGCACTTTACAATGTAAGTGCAGTCGTTGAAGGGCAAGAGTACATAATTACCGATGAACAAGGTGAACGCATTAAACACCACAATTTACTGCAACTTCAGCAGCTTTTTCAAAAAGTTAAAGCTAAAAAACAGGTGATACGTCAAAGCAGTGCTTACGATGAAATGATTGGTGGGCCTGTTAAGGGCAATAATGAGCTTGAAGTATCATTAGGTGATAACAAACTTTACTAGCAAATTGGAAAAGATGAAGAAGCCTTATGATTCTTCATCTTTTGGTGAATTTGTGTTGCCAAGTCGACTGGTAATCTTGGCAAATATAAAACCACCAGCAGCGCCACTGGCAAGCTGCGCATAAAACCCCCACCCTCGTGCACCTGCAATAATGTTGATATTCATAATTGACTCAATAATGATTAATACAATTGCGAACGCACCGATACCTGCCAATGTAAAAATAAGTTCATTGGATTGTTTAACTTTACCATTGAGCCAGTTTGCTGTGAGAAATGCCAAAGTAAGCGCGACAGCAATAATAACGCCATAAGTCAACAATAATCCTTGCCAATCATCTAAGATTAACCGCATACGATCATCAAGGCTCACAGCAACCCCTACATTAACTAACTGATTGACAACATATTGACTATGGAACAAGCTAGCTAAAGTAAAACTGAGTAACCAAGCAATCAAAAATGAAGGTAATAAGCGTGTTAAAAAATTCAAAATTTATGCAACTTATAAACAGGAACTACCTTCACACTAGCAAAGACTTTATTGGCAAACAATATTTGCTGTTTTTTGCCTTTTGCGTGTTGAGCACTACAACATTTGCCAATGCAGCTTTTTTGCCAATAGAAAAGTACCAAATCAATACCATTGCAACTGGCTTAAATTCCCCGTGGAGCATGGTAGAACTGCCTAACGGAACCTGGCTTATTACAGAGCGTGACGGTCATGTAGTGATTGTTAACGAAGAAGGGAAAACTAGAACCAAGCTCGATCTAAGTGGCCTATATGTTGCGGGTCAAGGTGGATTATTAGACATTATCTTGGCGCCTGATTATTCGCAATCAAAAACCATTTACTTAAGCTATGCACAAGGCAAATTAAAAGCGAACCGATTAGTAATTGCTAAAGCAAAGTTTGATGGCAGTAAGTTTTCAAAACCGAGCATTATTTATCACATTGCAACTGACAAAGGCACCCCACAACACTATGCCGGACGCATGCTGTTATTACCCGACAACACATTGCTCGTATCCAGTGGCGATGGCTTTGACTACCGTGAGCAAGCACAAATAATTCCAAACCAACTAGGTAAAATGTTGCGCATTAATTTGGATGGTACCGTGCCCAGCGACAACCCATTTACAGGTCATGAAGATACCAAAGCCCATGCAGTATTCACTTTAGGTCATCGTAATCCACAAGGGCTCGTCTACGATTATGATACTCAGCGTATTGTCAGCCATGAACATGGTCCTGCAGGCGGAGATGAATTGAATTTTTTACGCGCCGGTGAGAACTATGGCTGGCCGGTCATCACTTATGGTAAAGACTACTCGCAGGCGCGCATCTCCCCCTTCACCGAATATAAAGGCATGAATCAGCCCAGTATAAATTGGACGCCTTCCATAGCCCCTTCAGGCATGGCTTACTACGGCACGCGCCATACTGAATTTGCATCACTACAAAAACAGGTATTAATCACCACATTGGTTGATAGAAAATTGTATGCTGTCGATTTAGCCAACAACCACTTTAGCCAATCCGCTATCTTTCCTGAAATATCAGGCCGATTGCGCGATGTTTTTATTACGCGCTCGGGCAGTATTGCTGTGTTAACAGATGGAAAATCGGGGGAATTACTCTTAGTGACACCAGCGCAATAAATTAGCTATATAAAATCAGCGCTTAGTCCGTAATGCATTAAAAAAAGCAACGCACTTTAGTGTATTTGTGCCACTATTATACTTAGTGGGATTAATTAAGGTGCATGCTTAATTTGTTGATAACTAATGGTGCTTTACATACTTTTTTAAAAATACGTACCTCAATTTTTTTGCTTATGATGTGCGCGGTGCTTTTTACTTGCCACGTTAATGCTGCACCTGAAAACCCAAATCTAAAATGGTATACAGAAGATTACCCGCCTTTTAATTACCAAAAAGCAAATGAGCTAAACGGGATCGCCCTAAACATTCTTAAAAAAGCGTATGCCGAATTAGAATGGCAACTAGACACGCAAGACATTTCAATTATGCCGTGGGCACGCGCATATTACACATTAAAAAACGAACCCAACGCATGTTTATTTTCAATGACCTACACCACCGAAAGGGCAAAAGACTTTAACTTTGTTGGTACCGTAATGCCTAACACTGTGGCCATAATTGGTCGCTCCGATTCGGTTATTGATGAAATGCAGCTAAAAACAGACTTTAATTTGCGATTTGGCGTTGTCAAAAACGATATTGGTCATCAAACCTTGATGGAGTATGGTATTCCTAGCTTTCAATTTGTTTACTTAAAAACCGGTTTTGAGCTAGTACAAATGCTCGAACATAAACGGGTAGATCTTATCGCTTATGGTGATGTGATAGCACGCTATCAATTTAAACGCGCCAACCTGAGTCAAAGCCAATTTAAGGTGATCAAACCTTTACTTAACTCCTTTTTGGGCTATGCCTGCAATAAACACGTACCCGATGACGTTATTGATACCCTCAACAGCACGATTCATCGAATTGTGAAAGCACACCCAGAAATTGTTCAGTACTAAAATACCTCCTAAAGAGAGTAGGCATTAAGCCGTCAAAATTGCGTAAGTTATGAACAAAACTATTTAGCGGACTGCTGAGAAATTTGTGGTTTTCCATCGTACTTACTCTATACCCTAATATAACTAGGTTATTGCAATAGAATTATGGCGCAAATCACATATACTTAAGCTTGTTCAATGGCACAGAAGTATTATGCATTTAAACAGCTTTCTTATATTTTTATTTTTGTTTAGTTTAAATAGTCATGCTAAGGCATGGCGTTTTTGTCATGAAGATCAGAGCTACCCTCCCTACATTGTAAGCAGTAATCAAACTACTGCTTCATCTGGCTTATTAATCGATATTTTGGAGCAAGCAGCCAGTAACGCCGGTATCGAGCTTTATTTCACCTCACTGCCTTGGAAACGATGCCAACAAGGTGTGAAAGATGGCTTATATGATGGACTATTTGCGATGATAAAAACCCCGCAGCGTGAAATAGAGTTCGCTTACCCCAAAAATGAACAGCACTACTTAAACGAAGTAGAATATGTCATTTTATACAAAAGAGATTCCGTTCTTCACCGTGCAGAGCAAGCGGGAAAATTGTTTAATAATCACGGTGAGTTCAACCTGGCATTTTACAAAGAAATCAAACAGTTTGGTCTGCAAGCGCCCGCTGGTTATGTACTTCAACAATTTCTAAGCCAAAACGGCATCGCCTCACTTATCGACTATGATTTAAGTTTAGGCATTCACCAAATCGCAATTGATCGTCTTGATGGCTATTTAGTCGAAAGGCGCATTGGCCTCGCACGGGTCGATGAATTAAAACAGCAAGACAATGTTATTAGTAGCAAGGGCGTCATTAAGCGTACTTTTTGGTATTTACCTTTTAATCGCAACTTCTACCATAAAAACCAAGTAGATGTAGAACGGTTATGGCACAACGTGCGACTGGCAAGACAAAAAATTCTGGAAAACAAGTAATTAACCCTATGAATTATAAAAAGTAATCATGCGAAATGCGTATTGCAAAAACCTTACACCAAACGCATATGCCGCTCTTCATCGATTCGTGCTCGTTATTTCAATTTAAGATAAGTCATATATTTTCTGCGATAAAATCCCCCAAAACAGTTTTGTTATAATGTATCATTTTGACAATAATCTAATAACAAGCCTTTTAAGGGGAAAGTTGTGCAACATAAAACCTATCTGGCTTTGGCAATATCTGCAGCAGTTATGCTGTCAGGCTGTTCCAAAGAACCAGAGAATCCTAAAACAACACAAACAGCAGTAAGTGAAACCACTTCGAAAGAGAGCACAAGTCAGCTAACACAAAACCCATTTTTTAAAGAGTGGAACACACCATTTGGCTCTCCACCTTTTAGTGAAATAAAAACAGCTGACTTTTTACCGGCTTTTGAAAAAAGCATGGCTGATCATAAAAAAGAAATCGATGCGATTACACAAAGTGAATACGCACCAACATTTGATAATACCATCGCTGCAATGGAACTTGCAGGCGCGTCATTAACGCGTGTCTCACGTGTGTTTTTTAATTTAACAGGCACAGAGTCCAATGATGAAATGCAGGCTCTGCAGCGTAAAGTGTCGCCAATGCTCACGCGCCATAATAATGAAATTCGCATGAACGAAGCCTTGTTTAAGCGTGTAGCGCATGTTTATAACAATCGAGATGCTGCAAACTTAACCCCTGAGCAAACACGCTTATTGAATCGACTTTATGATAGCTTTGTTAGAACAGGCGCTAACCTAACGCAAGAGCAACGCGCTGAACTCGCTTCCATAAATGAGCGTATTTCTGAACTTTCAACGCAATTTGGCCAAAATTCTTTAAACGACTCTCGTGCCTTTACTTTGGTACTAGAAGAATCAGATCTTGACGGTTTATCACAAGCGCAACGAGATGCAGCTGCTGCAGCTGCAAAAGCAAGAGATTTACCTGGTAAATACGTTATCACCTTAAACCGCGCCAGCGTAGAACCATTTTTGCAGTTTTCTAGTCGTCGCGACCTAAGAGAAAAAGCCTTTAAAGGCTGGGCAAATCGTGGCGATAACGATAATGAATTTGATAATAAAGCCACTATTGCTGAAATGGTGTCGTTACGTGCTAAACGCGCTCAACTACTAGGTTACAAAAACCACTCTGAGTATGTGCTATCGAATGCCATGGCAAGTTCACCTGCTACGGCAATGGACTTATTGTTAAAAGTTTGGCAACCGGCTATCAAAAAAGCAGAGCAAGAGCGTACTTGGATTAAAGAGCAAATGGCTGCAGAGGGCGTAGAACACGAACTCGCAGCTTGGGATTGGCGCTACTACGCCGAAAAAGTACGTAAAGCAAAATTTGACCTAGACCAAGGTGAAATTGCCGAATACTTTGAACTTGAAAACATGCTTGAAGCAAAATTTTATGTTGCTCAGCAATTGTTTGGCCTCAAGTTTATCGAGCGTACAGATATTCCTGTTTATAACGAAGTGGTTCGCGTATGGGAAGTGCAAGACAAAGCAGGCAATGCCATTGGGTTGTTCTTTGGTGACTATTATGCACGTGCCACTAAGCGCTCTGGTGCGTGGATGAGTGCATTTCGCACACAGCAAAAACTTGCTGGCGATGTGAAGCCAATCATCATCAATAATATGAACTTAAATAAGCCAGCCGAAGGCGAAAAAACGTTAATGAGCTACTCTGATGCCGTAACCTTATTCCACGAATTTGGTCATGCGCTTCATGGTTTATTATCAAACGTCACCTACCCAACACTTGCAGGTACTAGCGTACCTCGTGACTGGGTTGAATTCCCTGCACAGCTGTATGAGCACTTTATTGCTCAACCTGAGATGCTCGAAAAATTTGCGCGTCATTACAAAACCAATGAATCAATGCCTAAAGCACTAATTGAACGAATTAAGCAAGCAAGTACCTTTAACCAAGGCTTTGCAACCATTGAGTTTACTGCGTCTGCGCTGGTTGATATGGCGTATCACCAATTAACCGAAGTAAAAGACTTAGATGTGCGTGCTTTTGAAAACGATGTACTGAGCAAATACGGTAAGCCTGATGAAATCATCATGCGTCACCGTAGTACACACTTTGGCCATATTTTTGCCGGTGGTTACTCTTCGGCCTATTATGCATACATGTGGTCTGAAATCTTAGATGCAGATGGGTTTGATGCTTTCTTGGAAAAGAAAAATATTTTTGACCCTGAAACAGCAGAGAAGTTATATCACTTTATTTATAGCCGTGGTGACACCCTCGATTACTTTGAAGCATATGAAGGGTTTAGAGGCAGAAAGCCGACAACCGATGCTCTTCTTCGCAATCGTGGACTAAACTAAGCTCAAAAAAAACCGAAGTCAATGACTTCGGTTTTTTTTACTCAGTCTTAATACTAAATATCACGACCAAACCACACTACTCGACCAACAATACGTGTTTGTTCACCAGTCGCATGGGTAATTTCAAAGCTCGGATATTCTGGGTTATCACTGATTACTTTAATGCCACCACTAAATGGTTTTACACGTTTAGTAAGCAGTCCATCTTCTGTATGCACAAGGTAAATATCTTCTTTATGTGCTTGTTTTTGGGACATATCGACTAGAATCATGTCACCATGTTGCAAAGTAGGTTGCATGCTATCACCGCGAACTGAAACAAACGCAAGCTGTTCTGAGTGCACACCTAATTGTGATGATAACCATTGCTTAGAAAAACCAAAATGATCCGAAATTTCCTCACCAGCACCTACTTGGCCAAAGCCCGCACTGGCTTCAACATCAAACTTTGGCGCTAAGACCATTTCAGATTTTGTGTTATTTGCAACCTCATCGGTGGCGCGTTGACCTGTTATAAGCCAATTTAAATCAATGCTAAATTGCTCGCTTAATTGTTCTAAATAAGCAAGTGATGGGCGACTGCCACCACGACACAGCCTGTAAATAGTCGAAGCAGAACGTCCTGTGACTTCAGCAAAGCGCTTTTTGTTACCTTCGGTGATTTGATCAATTAACGAGAGAAAGCGGCGAGAAAAAGCAGTGCTCATAATAAATTCAGCTCCAGATAAAAATGGAGGCTGACCATACAAGGTCTCACTGCCAATTTAAAGTAAGTTTTGCTTATCAGTATCTGCATGGCGTATTTTTCACCATTTCGTATATTGAGTAAGCTAAAAGTTCACTCGCCAATAGATCAATACTTATAGCGTGATGGCTATTTACTGCTTTGCACGTAGCGTTTCAATAATACTGGCATCAACCCAATAAATATCATTATTGTCTTCGCCTACACCACGGTTAAACATTAAATACTTTCCATCCGATGACACCGTTGCATAGGCATCCCATTTGTCTGAATTGACAGTATCGCCCATATTAATCGCTTTCCCCCAAGTACCATCGTTTTGTTTAAAGCTAATGTATAAATCTGAGTCTCCAAAACCATCTGAGCGCTCACTATCCCAAATAAGGTAACTTTCATCTGGTGCAATAAATGGATGGGCAGTCCATTTGCCTGAGTTAATGTGTTTTGGCATTTTTACAGGCGTTTGACGCACGCCATTAACCAGGTTGGATATGCGGATAACATCCCCCCCTTTATAATCATCAAATACATAAGTCTGATTAGATGATGCTGATAAACGCATGATACCCCAGTCTTTTCTGTCGATTTGTGGACCAAGACTTTTTCTTGCAGACCAACCATCACCGTCTCTGTCTTTGTAACCATTGGCCATGTACATGCGATTGCCATCAGGCGAAAAGGTCACTTCACCGCGGCGTTTAAATTGCGTGTATTGCTGCCACACATTGTTGCTTTTACGAAAACCAACCACTGTAATCACTTTGTCTATTTTACGGGTGTAATAAAACTCATTCATGTCAGGTGAGAAAACACCTTCTACTTCCCATTTATTTGTGGAAATAACGCCTGGCGCAAATGGTTCGGCAATTTTACCTGGGGCTTTTTGGCCCATTAATGGACCTTCAAAAGTGGGGTAGTGTATTTCGCTTTGCGCATTAGCACTTACCAATATACCTGCACCTAATAGGCAACTTTTCAATAACGCCGTATTCATTATTTTGCTTCCTTTTGTTGTAAACTTGCTAACCAATTAATGCTTCTTACGCTCAGCATTGGCGATGAATCACTGTGGCCTGCATTGGCAATTTCAATATGCTCGATGTGTTTAATGTGGGGATAATCTGAGCGCTTAATCGCTTGAATAAACTCGTTTAAATGAGGTTTTAACTCTTTTTCTAATTCCCCAACTGAAATAAGCACATTAACTTGTTCAACTTTTTCATCACTTTTGGCTTCTCTGAGTGCAAGCAAGTCAGCGCCATCTTGCCAAATACTTGGGCTGCCTAAAATATAGTTATTAAATGCCGTAGGTTTGGTTACAAGTGCATAGGCACCAAATAATCCACCCATTGAAAAGCCAAAATAAGTGCGGTTATTACTGTCTGCGCGGAAATGACGCTCTACATAATTAAAGACATCTGTTGTTATAAAGTGAAGGTGCTTACTCGCTTGACCTAATTGATATTTTTCTTGTCTTTTTGCATCTTCTAATGGTTTAAATGAATAATCTCGGAAGCGACTGTAAAATTCACCTACATCTTCTTTTAATCCACTATCAATATCGATTTGCCATGAAATACCAACCAAAATAACGTCTTGAAATATGTAATTTGTGGCAGCTGATAATCCCTCTAAATTCCATAGACCATCAGTAAAATAAATAACCGGATAATGTTGCTTTGGGTTAGCCTCATAACCTTCTGGCAGTTTGATATATAGCTCATATTGCCTGTCCATTGCGTTATCTTTTATGGCAGCTACCGATACATTTGGGTACTTTAATGTTTGTAAGTCCGCGGCAAATGCAGCCATACACAATTGCCAAATAACCAGCGGGGTTAATAAGAAAATCGTCAATATTTTCGTTTTCATCTGTAAATCCTTTGTCGTTACTTCATGTCTTTTGTCTTAACAATAACTGTCTGAAAATAAAAAACATGACGTTAAAATGATTTTTGCCTGACGTTTCGCTGACGCTTGAATTTACTGGCTTTTTATCTGGTTCGTAGTGTTGTTTCAGGAAAAAATCAGAGGTATGCTTAAACCAATTTTCCTTCATTCGAGAGGAAGCTAACTGAGTATTTAGAGGGTGTATGGCAGAGCAATATTGGATTGGTGGTTTTTTTATCGACTTACCGAGAAATCAAATTACCCATAATGGCCAAACCATTACACTTGCGCCAAAAGCGCTGGCAGTCTTAACTTGTTTAGCTGAACAACAAGGTCAGGTTGTCAGTCAAGATACGTTACTCGAAAAAGTATGGCCAAACAGCGTTGTTTCACCAAATACACTGCAACGTAGTATCGCACAATTACGAAAAGCACTCGGTGATGATGGAAAAGGCCAGCAATATATTAAAACTCATGCCAAAAAAGGCTATAGCCTTGAGTGCTCAGTACAATGGCAAAATCAAAACACTGTTTCAAATACACGTGATAGTTTAAAAGAGACAGGCCTTAGCCCAAAAGACGAAGTGCGGCCAATCATTGATACTCCTGTGCAACAGCAAGACGTAACCGAACAGTTCGACAATGAGGCATCAGGGGCAGAGCCACCGGTACACAGTAAAACCGCGTTTTCTTTTTGGTTAATGGCATTCTTATTCTGCGCTATTGTGCTCTCCACTTTATTTATTGGGTATAAAGGAGATACCAGCAAAGAACAATCCCCCCTCGTGATTGAACAAATGCGTGCGTTAACGGCAACCGAAAATAAGGAAAGCTCAGGCATTTACTCGCCTGATGGCAAATACATAGTGTTTCATCGCTTTTCGGATGAAAAGTGCATCAATAACATTTGGGCGAAAGACATTGCTGGCCAACAAGAATTTCAGCTCACACAAAACTTGGATTTATATGGCAGCCAAAGTTTTTCTGAGGATGGGAAAACCCTTTCATTCGTTCAATCGGTTGACTGTAGCCAACCGATTACACAAAAGAAGTGCTATCGGTTATTAACCATCGATTTTGATGCCGCATTAAAGTCTCCTCAAACGCCCACTGAGTTAATGCAGTGTAGGAACACTGAAATTCGTACGCCAAAATGGCTTGGTAACTCTCATATTGCATTGATGCAGAAAACGCAAAGTCGTTGGCAGTTAATTAAATATTCAGTGGCTGAAAACAAAAGCGAGTTACTGTACGAGGTATCCGACGGCAGTATCGTGTATTACGATTATTCAGAATCACTGGGACTGTTTGCAGTTATCACCATTCATGCCGACGGCCATGATTATATTGATTTATTATCAAAAGATGGCGCCCTGCTCTCTAGTAACCGCGTTATCAAACCACCATCGATTGCCAAATATCGACTGATATACCCACGATTTTCTCCTTTAAAAGAACAACTTGTATTTAGCACTGGCAGACAGTTTTATACGCTATCTTATGCTGGCGATATTGCTAAGGTGAATATTCCACTGGATGAACCCATGGGATCACCTTCATTTAACCCTGAGGGCAATCGTATATTAATGATCAAGGGATACTACGACAGTGATATCGTTGTGAAAACACTGCCTAATGTCAGTGCGAGCTCAGCCTCAACTGGCTCAAATGAAGACAGGTTAATTGGTAAAACTATTATGTCCGAAGACAACGGTCACTTTCAGCCAGGAGGCAATTTAATTGCGTATAAATCTGAACGTTCAGGCGATGAACAGATCTGGATAAATAATCAAAACAACAACTATCAACTAAGCCAATTCCCTATGGATACCTATATTTATGGTGTGAAATGGGCTCGTGATGGCCAATCATTGCTGGTAAATGCCAATGATCAGCTCACTCAGTTATCATTAGATGGCAACCAGACACACTTTGATTTTAGTTACCCTGTTCACCGTTTATTTGGTTGGAATAGCGATCAAAATCAGGTTCTCGCAAATATTCGTATCAATGGCAGTATTAAATTAGCCTTACTCAATCCGGCCACTAATGCATACCAAATAATAAATGATGAAGGTGCCTTATCGGCAGCTTTAACAAAGCAAGGGCAAGTCATATACCTTGATAAAATGGAGCGTTTTTGGTTATCAGGTGGCACAGAGTACGTCGCTTTATCTCATTTGAATGGTCAAGCTAATGAGCAGTTAGGCTTTATTGTCAGCAATAATGTGCTTTATGGCGTTAACGATGACTTCGAACTTTGGGCCTATGATTTAACTAAAGAGTCATTAACGATCCTGGATACGCTGCCTTCAAACCTCGATAGCATCGATGATATTAACAATGACAAGTTGTTAATATCACTACGTAAATTTTCCAAGAAAGAAGTCACAGAGTTGATATTGGCGAATAACTAATTATTTAATATCGTAAAATAATCGTTAAAAATCTTTAAAAATGCACGTATAATGAACGATAAGCCACAAAACGTGTAACTCACTTACTTTTTTAAAATCAGAGAAAAAGTCACTGCAAGTTATTGTGGAGTAAACGATTCTTGAAATGGGCGCATTTGTCACCCAGTTCAAAACTTTAAAAGACGTTTGTGTAAATTAAATGACGATTTTTAGCTCTAACAGTTTCTTGCATAAAAACATGCTCTTGCTATTAGCATTGTTTTTTTCATTCTCTGCGTGTGCCAAAAACAAGGACTTGTTAGCGTGTATTGATGATCATCCCCCATATCAAATACTGGGCGACACCCCACGGGGCATTCATATTTCAGCTTTACATAAATTAGCCTCATTATTAGAACGCGACCTTAAATTTTTACAATCCCCCAACTTTGCTCGCTGTCTTGTCTTTTTAGAGCGCGGTGAAGTTGATGTTATTGCGGCACTCAATCCATTAGCTGAACGAAAAGACTTTGCTTTTTTTGCTCCTTTTAAACCCGCAGATGCGCTTAGGGTGATCTCTAAAGACGGACTGCAAATATCATCGTACTACGACTTTAAAGACAAAATTATCGGTGTTTCCAGAGGTGTTCGCTATTTTAATCGTTTTGATAATGACGACGATCTGCAAAAGATTGAAATACAGAATGTCAGAATTGGTTTTAGCTTACTGCAAAAACAACGTATTGATTTAATTATGGTTAGCCCTGCCATGATCACCGCTTTCTCCGATGAAATAAACGCAGCAAACCTCAAGGTTTCGCCTATTGCCCTCGAAGAAATGAGAAACAAACAAACCTTTTTTGGATTTAGTAAAAAAAATAAACTCGGCATAGATGAAGCTGAGATCCAAAAAAAGATTTCTGAAGCATATAAAACAGGTTATTTTGAATAACCGCGAAAGCAGTTTTTTAACAGTCTATTTCAGTTAATTCATGCTAAATGACTTCGTACTCTATCCTGGATGAAAATCAAGCAAACAGAATAACTTTATTTTTCACGTCCTGCCTGCACAGATATACTAGGCACTGTAAAATCAAACCCTCATTTGGATCACATAATGAAAAAGCTCTCCAAGGTTCAACAAAAACAACAAGCATTAGTACTCGAAATTGCCGATAAGTTAGAAGAGCAAGCTCGCGCTGAAATTCCAGGCATGGTGCAATGTTGGTTTGATGTGGAATATCACTTATTCCCAGGCTCTTTATTACTTTGCTTCCAATTTGAAGATCAGCAACACCTTATTGCTGCAGAGCCAGATTTACTTAAATGGCAAAAACGTTTAAGTGCGGCACTTGTGAAAAAAGGGGTAGTATTAAAAGATATGCGTAAACACCTGCAGTTTACTCTTAAAGGGCCTGATGACTAAACCTCATCAGAACCCTTGTTCGCCTTATAAATAGTTAGTGAGTGTTCGCAATCCTAAACTGTCTTGGTTGGCAGCCTTTTTTTTCTAAAAATCGACGATTAAAGTAAGGTACATTGCTAAACCCACACTGCTCACTGACTACGGCGATAGGTAAACGGCTAGTAATAAGAAGATTACAGGCCCTTTCAAGGCGTAATTCATTAAGCATTTGGACTAATGTTAAATCCGTTTTTTGCTTAAATTTTCGATGAAAATGGTTTGTACTCATGTGTGCCATTTTGGCTAATTCATCAGATCTCAGCGGTTTTTCGAAATTATTAATAATATAATGGATAGTATTGTCTAACGGACACTGCCCTCTCTTTTTTACACCATCCAAATCCTTTGCCATAAGTTTTTTATACTGCTTTTGAGATAACTCTAGCAATATCTCCAACAAGCAAAGTATTGATTTTCCATTACACTGTCTCTGCATAGTTTCAAACTGAGATACGCACCAATCATTTTCGTCTAATACGAATAACATGCCAGCTAAATTTCCAGAAAACAGTTTTGTAAGCACCGCAAACTCGGGCGAAAATGCCTGTAATTTTTTTGCAAACTCACTCGAAATTAGCAGCTTTTTTACTTCTAACCGCTCTGAATCACGACAGCTTGTTAAGTTAATTGCTTGTGCCACCCCGGGTGGGCTGAGAAACATGAGCTTATCTGTCACAATTTCTGAATGTTGCCCTAAATGGATGACCCCCTTACCATTTGAAATGTAACTCAATTCATAATATTGATGACAAAAATAATCTGTTTTTAAGTGTGTGTAAGCGTTTTGTTGGAACTGCCAGTTGACGTTTTCGGGCAACACTAACGTTTTCGTTTTAATACGCATCTTACCTTTCCCTTTTTCTGCACCAGCACAGTAAGAAAATTCGTAAAATGCGTCCTTATTTCTATCTTTAAGATTCTTAAAAGTTCTTAAACCTTTGTTTTATAATGACAAGTTAATTGATGCTAAAAACTCTTGAAATGCACTATTTTGATAAAGTGGCTTAAATTTGGGGTCAGCTGCAACCCATAATGTTGCCAATTGCTTTTGCTTTTTGGCTGCATTTAAATACGAAACGGCAAGTGTGTGTTCGCCTATATAAGCTGCATAACGAGCAAGTGACATAGGCGCTTCATATTGACCAATATTCAGTTGTTTTTTATCAACCAGCAGTAGCCAAGAATAAGCCCCTTTTAGTCCATTTTGTTGGAAAAAATCACTTATCTCATCAATATCGTTTTGATCATAACCAACAGCACGCATAAGCCAAATAAGTTCTGAGAACGATTTATCTTCTTCGCCAACTTGTTCATAAAGTGCTTGTAAGCAAACGTGATAATAAAATGAATCATCCGAATATGGCTTTAATTTTTCCAATTCAATAATGGCCTGTTTGCGGTTCGCGCTCATCATATAAACCCAAGCAGCGCTTTCGCTGGAATAGCCATCTGCGTCTAAGTATTGATATTGTTTGGTATGGTAAAGCGCACCTTCAAAGTCACGCATGGCCAACAAAAATTGGCCGTAATGATTATGAGCTTGCACATTTGGCAGTGCTTTTTGAAAATGTTTATTTGCTTTATCAAAATGCCAATCAACTAAAAAAGCGACCCTTGCTTGGAAATAATTAAAGATCAGATTATCTGGATTCACTTTAAGTGCCGCATCTAACCGTTTCTTTAACTCATCAACTAACACCTTGTCTGAAAAACCTTGGTTAGTTGCTTTATTAAATAAGGCATCAATTAATGCCTCATGTGTAGGTTCATAGCTTGGCGTTTGAAGTAACAACTGGCGTAAGATCGTTACTGCGTGTTCACTATTTTCGCTTTGATTATTTAAGATATAGCGAGCTTTTGAAAACTGCTCCCTTTGTATTTCAGTTAAATTGCTCTCCTTGCGATTTGATAGTTGCCACACACTCACAGTCAAAATAAGCAGCACAAAAACACCAATAAACAAGAATGAGTAGTTAGGGTTGCTCGCCTTTTGATACGCTAGATCTTCATAAACCCAACGGTAGCCTTTACCTGAAACGGTAAGGATAAATTTGGGGTCTTTCGCTTTATCATTCAATAGTTTTCTTAAACCGTTTATCAGCACATAAACAGCATCTTCTGTTACTATTTTTCCCTGCCAAATAGTATCGAGAATGGTGTCTTTGGTTATAACTTCGCCGTTGCTTTTACTGAAAAGCACAAGCATTTGATATTGTTTTTCATCAATGCGATGAAACTGCTGATGATGATACAGCCCTTTCTTTTTGTGGCATAAAAACCATTCGGGTTGTTTGTTACTTTGTTTGGGGCGAAAAAGGGAGACAAGATTTATCACAGTTTAGACATATAGACTTCTATTTATTGTCATCATAAAAATTTATGGTGCATTGTGCAATAATACATTGGCCAGAATGCATTATTCTTAACTTGTTTCACCTAAACATTTTATTAGAACCTGTCCCTGCAAATAACTTAAAAAAATCTGGCTAGACGGCTGGAAAATCTTTCATAATTTAGGCAATGTTAACGGTATGTTGTTTTAGCGTGCTCGCTTTATGAAAAACCTGTTCTTTGTCTGCCTATTATCGTTTCTATTGCTTTTTGACTGTCAAGCAAAGCAGGCTAATACGCTACGTTTTACAGCCGAAGATTTATATCCACTTCATTTTATAAATAAGCAAGGGCAAGCAGACGGTTTTCTAGTCGATATTGTTAATGCCATAATTAATGAATGTAACTGTGATGGCACCATCGAAATTATGCCTCAAGCGCGCGCTTTTAGAGAATTACAAAACGACGCGAACACCTTAATGATGTCGTTATTAAAAACACCTAGCCGTGCTGAAAATTATGACTTTTTAGGGGAAGTTTATACCGCACATGCTTATTTAGTAGGCAAAAAAGAGAAAAAGTTTCTATTAACTAATTTACAAAGTGCACGGGGCTTAAGAGTTAGTACAGTTAGGGGTTATTTCAGCCAAGGTTATTTAGAAAAAGCAGGGTTTACCCTTGAAAAAGATCTTGTTCTAGCACCGGAACCCGCCAGTTTAATGAAAATGCTGTACAAAGATCGCACTGATTTGGTGTTAACGAATACATTACACCTTGAAGATGAATTAACCAGTATTGGCCTTGATCCTACTCGCATAGAGAAAAAGCTGCGTTTAAACGACTTTCCCAGCGAACTTCATATTACGGCGAATAAGCAGCTCTCTAATGAGTCAAAACAAGCAATTCGCTCAGCGATTGACACCATTAAACAATCTGGACATTACAGAATCCTGCTTGCAAAGTGGCATTTAACTGATAGCTAGCATGCATATTGATTAACCGTTGCCTATGAAAAAGCCAGTAGTAACACTGGCTTTTTCATAAATACCAATAAATCTTGGTTGTTTGCTAAAGCACTTCATATACCTTTAATTTATCGCTTTCACTACTAATGCTTTGCATTGCCTGTTTAACATTAGTTGCCAGGTTTACTTTGTGAGGAGTTTGCTGATAAATGTACACCAACACTTTCGCGAGTTCATAATCTGAACCAATTTCTGATCCTGCAATATCCAGTGCGTTTGCTGTTTGTGCTTCACTCATTAAGCTGTAAGGCAAGACTTTAAACGCACGTTGCATTTCATAATCTGAGTCAATTGACTGTATAAACACCAGCATGGCATTTATATCGTCATTGGATTTTGCTATTTGCGCTATATCACTCATTAATCGGTATGCTTCATAATCGGAGCCAATATCATTGCTTGCGGCTAGCATATCTTTAATCTGTAAGCTTGTTGCTTGGGTGGCGATTTCACTCACTAAACGATACTTTTCATAATCACTGTCAATGGTCTCGCTTGCATCAAAAAACGCGCTATGAACAGCATTATCGTCTGGTAATTTCGCTGCAATAGATGACAACAATGTACGTAATTCATAGTCTGACGCTACATTTTCTAATCCCTCAAACAATGCAAGCCATATATCTTGAGACAAGGTTGTTTGTGTTTCAACAAACGCCAAGGCAGCTACTTTCTGGCTGTAGTCACTGCTAATTGATGAAAGCACTGTAAGCACACGTTTTTGTGCATTTTTATCAAGTGTTAGTTTACTAATCTCCAATATATAAGCCGATTTAGTGTCATCATTTTGCGCTTGCTCAACTTGTTGCACCGCTGCAGCAACACCTTGGTGCTTCACTAACGCACTAATACGCTCCTCAGCAGCTAATGGCGTGAAATTAAACAAACTTTGCATGTAAATGTTGATTTGTTTTGTTGATGGCTCGCTGCTGCGCTTATGCTGTAACAAGCTGTAAGTAGCCTTACCATTTTGTTCGGTAATTTTTAATACTTCTTCCGACTCCGTATTGCTAATACGAATACTGCTTCCTGCGGTCATTTTTTTAATCGTCAGTGTATCGTCACTTAGCACAACTGGGCCGGTTAAATCCGCTGTTACAAGGAATTCGTTTCCCTGTTGTACATAATACTTTTTAAGTTCGGTCACCTTACCTGAAGGGTCTGTTTTAATATATTGGTGACCAACCGTTCCAATACAACCCGTTGTCATTAGCACCACCACCATAGGTAAGGCTGCTTTCGTTAGACGTGTAATACATGAGTGCATAAGTGCAAAGTCCATTCTGTTTATTCTTTAACGAATCGCTAAACAGCAAGCAGCATACCAAAACTTAACATGTTGATATTTAATGTTTTTAATATTATCAATATAACTAGCATTGTGAATAAACCTAACTATTAGTTGTTTTAACCAATTAAAAAACCTTTTTAAACCAAACGCATAAGCCCTTTCTTCGAATAAATCCAAAACTGCGACTTGTGTCACAGTTTATTAACTGTTAAATTGCGACAACTGTCACACAAAAATTTGTAATTGTTAAAGGAAATTGTTTTGCAACTTACTGCACCTGAGCTCGAAATTTTAAAGTGCCTTTGGCAACAACAGCCTCTTACTGGCAAAGAAATTCATCAGCGGATGGAATCGTTATATGGATGGAGCTATTCCTCCACAAGAAAAACATTAGAACGTATGGCGCAAAAGGCATATGTAAGTGTGGAGGCGCAAGGCAATAAGAAAATCTACACTGCATTACTTGATAAAGTGCCAACGCTTGCTGCCTTTGTAAAAGATTTCTCTAAGCGAGTGCTTGAAATTGATGGTGCATTACCAGTGGCAATGTTTTCAGGCAGCCAATTATTTGAACATGACGAATTAAATGAACTTGAAGCCCACTTAAATAACTTACAAAAAAAATAATTATGATGCTGTTAATTACTTTACTTGGCTGGGTACTGATTACCTATTTACTTGCGTTCACGCTCAATAAAATCGCATTAAAAGATCGCCTGCCCCCAAGTATTTTTTGGGCTGCACTTGTGCTGTCGCTTGGCATATTTTTACCCAATATTGAGTGGGTGCAATCTGCAGACACACACTTCACTTGGTTAAATGAAAAAGCACAGCAACACTTAACTTATGTTGACCATGTGGCTAAACAAACCAGCCCTCAGAATAGCTACCCCATTGATTCAATCGTGTTAACGCTTTTGGCTGTAACTGCCATATTTCGATTAATCGCTGTTATCAAACGGTATGTTCAAGCAAAACAGCTGATTTCAACTGGCATGCCCTACAACAAAAGCAAGTTAGCGTGTGTTGTAATGCCAAGCAATCAATCGCCCTTTGTGATTGGAATAAACAAACCAACTCTGGTTTTACCACAATATTTTTTGCACTTAAGTAAGGCGCAGCAGAATATTATTCTTGCTCATGAACAAACCCATATAAATAATCGCGATCACTGGCAAGCCTGGCTTTGGTTAGTAATTGTTGAAGTGTGTTGGTTTAACCCTGCAATAAAAAAATTAAACAACCTCTACCTTAATGCTATGGAGCAACGCTGCGATTTACAAACAATTGCACAAAATAAGCTTCTAAAAGAAGACTACGCAAGCACACTCTTATTGAGCATTAAACTCTCTCATCAAACGGTATCAAACCCATTTGCAACACCTTTTAATGGTCAATCACTCAGCTTAGATAATTATAAAAGACGCTTTGATTTGATTATTCAAGAACCGCCTATTTTAGTCGGCAAAGCAATGGGAGTGTTGGTCACCTTTTGCATTATTCTATTTTTTACTAAATCAGCATTTGCTCAGTTACAAAATGTACAAGAAGCGTGGCGATTTCCTGTTAGCAACGTCAATATCAGCTCACATTATGGCCATATTGCAAAGGTACGCAATTTACGACCTCATAAAGGTTTAGACTTAGTAGATACCAAAGGCAGTGCAATTCTTGCAGCCAAATCAGGTAAGGTCATCATTGCTGACGCCACGTCCCTGTCGCATGCTTACGGTAATGTGATTGTGATCCAGCATGCGAATGGCTGGCAAACGCTTTATGCACATTTGGATAAAATTAATGTCAATAAAGATCAGTGGGTTAATCAGGGTGATGTCATTGGTAAAATGGGTGATACAGGTAAGGTCACGGGTACCCACTTGCATTTTGAGCTTGCACATAATGGCAAAACCGTTGACCCATTAACTTACCTTAATGAGTACTAATATGCCGTACATTTTTATTTTTCTAATGCTGTTAGTGTTAAGTGCATGTAAAGATGAGACAAAGAAGGTTCACTTACCAAAAAAACAACTACAGGAAGAAGTTACGGAGAATAAAAGCCAGCAAAGTCGCAAAACTAATACCCAAACAAAATTTGCAGTTTCTGACGAAAAGCAATTTACTTATTCCCTAAATCAAGGTGAAACCCTGACCCATGTTTTAGCTTCTGCAGGCTTTAACATGGCAAATATTGTTAGCTTAGCAAAAGCGGTAAAGCCTCATTACGATTTTAAAAAAATAAGACCCGGTACACAATTTGATGCCATTGAAACCGAAAACAAGAAGGTACTGCGATTTGCAATCGATTACGCCAAGCTTATTGAAGCAACGTTACTAAATGAGACTTGGCAAATTGAAGTAGTCAAAGCAACACTAATCACACATGAAATGAGTCGTTCTTTTGCCATCAATCATAGCCTTTATCACGCGGCTAATCAGGAAAAAATACCGCATAACATCATCAACAGTGCTGTTTTAGCAATGTCTCACTTCATTGACTTTCAAAGGGAAATTCGACAAGGCGATGCGATTACCCTTAACTTCACTGTGTCTGAAGTGACTCATAACGCACATTTATACAATCAGTTTTCAGCACCGCAAACACTTGTGGCGATTAATTTTAAAAACCAAACTAAGCAATACAGCCTATATCAGTTTCAAAACGCTTTTTACTTTAAAGATGGCAAATTAGCACAAAATTTCTTGATGAAAACACCACTTAATGGCGCGCGATTATCGTCTTATTTTGGCAAGCGAAAACATCCAGTGCTGGGATATACACGTCAACATAAAGGCATTGATTTCAGTGCTCCAATTGGCACACCCATTATGGCTGCTGGCAAAGGAAAAGTGCTTAAAGCAAGTTACAGTAGAAGCTTTGGTAACCGTGTGTTAATTGATCACGGTAATGGCTATCGCACCTTGTATGCGCACTTAAAAGGGTTTGCAAAAGGCATAAAACAAGGCAGCCGCGTAAGCCAAGGCCAAACAATTGGCTATTTAGGTAACACGGGGTTATCTACAGCACGTCATTTACATTATGAAGTACATAAAAATGGTCGGGCAGTTAACCCGCTAAATATGAAACAACCAAGCAATGTCCAACTAGAAGGCGAACAGTTGATAGCATTTAAAGCACATACTAATCAAATAGATAATCACTATGCATCTTTGGTTTATGATAATAAAATGCCAACAACTTTGGATTAAGAAAATCCAGTAATCAGGTTGATAGCCTACCAAATTGTTAACGCTACTAAGCGTTATAAAATAACGACTTCATAAATTCATAAAACACCTCGGTTTTACGCGTGACTAAACTGTTTTGTGGTTTTAAAAACCATACCGGCGCATCATCGTCCATTAACGTGTTTGGTAGAATCTCAACTAGTCGTCCAGCTGCTAATTCATCCTGAATTGCCAAGCGCGATTTAATTGCTATGCCCAGCCCTGCAACTGCCGCTTGTGTCATATTATCTGAGTTAGAAATTGTTATGTGAGTAACCACATTGTGGTTAATGACACTATCGTTTTCTTTGAATTTAAGCTGTCGTTGCCACGGCAAACAGACCCAATGGTGGTTAGTAAGATCGGTTATCGATTTTGGTGTGCCATGCTTTGCCAAGTAAGCGGGTGATGCACACAAAATACGTGAATTACGGGCAATCTTACGCGACAGTAGATTAGAGTCGGCCAATTGCCCTACCCGAATTGCCACATCTTGCGCATCATCCACCACATTCACAAATTGATCGGTGATCATAAAATCCAGTTTTAAGTCTGGATAGTTTGATTCAAACGCTGCAAGTGCAGGTAATACAAATTTTGAGAAAACCCACGGTGGCATGGTCACTCTTAGTACACCTGAAATGGCCGATCCTCGGGCACCAATTTGATGTTCTGCATCGTACAACGCCTCTAAAATCGCCACCGCGCGTTGATAAAATACCTCTCCTGCAGGCGACAATCGCATACGCCGACTATCCCTAAAGATAAGTACCGTATTAAGCGCTTTTTCTAACTTATTTAAACGATGACTGACCGTTGCAGGCGAAAGGCCTTGTGCTTTTGCAGCAACCACTACACCTTGATTTTCAACTATGGCAATAAAGGTTTCTAAATCACATAAACTGTACATAGCATTGATTTAACTTTTTCGAATATAGGTTTCGTTTTTCTATTGTATATCTAAAAAAATAAAACTCTATACTGAGCCCATTGTTTAAACAAAATGGCGGAATACACATGACATTGAAAAGCCAAATCGACGCGTTTGAAGTTGAAAAGAAAGCTAATCTTAGTAACGATATTTTAGATTTAATGGATATCACCACGGATAAACTAATTGCGGCGCAGTTAAGCCAACATGCTCTAAAAGTGGGTGATACGCTGCCAGCATTTATCTTACCGAATAGCGATGGCACTTTGGTAAGTTCACACGCGTTACTAGAAAAAGGCCCATTGGTGCTGAGCTTTTATCGCGGTGGGTGGTGCCCTTATTGTAATTTAGAACTGCGTGCGCTTAATGCAATTTCAGCTGAATTTGCAGCACATAACGCACAGTTAGTTGCTGTTTCACCACAGTTACCAGACAATTCACTTTCTACCCAAAACGAAAATGAGCTTGCCTACACTGTACTTTCCGATGTGGAAAATACCTTAGCAAAAGCCTGTGGCTTAGTATTTACCCTTGATGAGCGTTTAGTGCCCGTGTATCACCAACTTGGTCTTGATATTCCAAAAGCGAATGGCGACAACAGCTATGAATTACCTTTACCGGCAACCTATGTCATTGATCAAAATGGCGTGATTCAATTTGCTTTTGCAAAAGAAGATTACACCCTAAGAGCCGAACCTGAGGATGTACTAACACTCGTTAAAGGGTTGATGAAATAAACAAAAAAGCCGGAGATTACTCCGGCTTTTTACAATTTTAAAAATGTTAATTAGTTATTTAAATAGGTATTTAAAAACTTAAGGTAAGCATTTGATGCTTCAATGCGGTTTTCTTTTTTGGTAAAACCATGGCCTTCATCATCAAATAATACATATTCTACCGGCACACCATTAGCTTTGACCGCTGCCACCAGCTCATCACTTTCCACTTGCAGTACACGAGGGTCATTCGCGCCTTGAATTACCATTAATGGTTTAGTGATATTTTTAGCGTGGAATAATGGTGAAATAGCGCGATGACGCTCTCCATCTGTTGCTGGGTCGCCCATTTCATCGTAAAGCGCTTTTTTAAAGCTCTCCCACCATGGTGGAATAGAATTAAGCGTTCTTACCCAGTTAGTTACACCAAAAATATTAATACCTACTTTAAATTCTTCTGGCTCAAACGCAAGTGCTGCCGCGGTCATAAAGCCGCCGTAACTGCCGCCCATAATGCCAATTTTATCGCCATCTACCCAATCTAAACTTTGTAAGTGTTTTTTACCGTACACGATATCTTGCAAGTCATCGGTGCCATGTTTTTTATCATCCAAATGGAAGAAGGTTTTGCCGTAGCCTGAGCTACCGCGGTTATTCACCGCAAAAATAGCATAGCCATGGTTTACCAAGTGCTGCTGCATAGCGCTATAACCGGTGCGGCTTTGTCCACCTGGTCCGCCATGCACCCACACAAGTGCTGGCACTTTATTATTGCTATTTGCTTGTTTTGGTTTGTATAACACGCCTGGAATTTCTAGCCCATCAAAGCTTTTAAAACGCACTATGGTACTTTCAACCAGATCATTTTGATCAATTGCAGCACTTAAACTGTTGGTAAGTTGTGATGCCTTTGATGATCCTACCTGCCAAACAAATAAATTATTCGGTGACGTATCGGAATTTAGGTAAAACGCCATGGTTTTTTCATCTGCCGAGAAATTTACGCCACGTAAATTACCTGCAGGTAAACTTGGCATCGCAATCGATTGCCCAGTTTGTGTATCTATCACAGTGACTTTGGTGCTGGCATCAGCATTTACACCACTAACTTGGTAGCGCCCTGATTTAGAGAAGTAAATAAAGTTAACATCCCAGTCATCTTTGAGTGCAAGACGATGTTCACCCGAGGTTAAATCATAGCGCCAAATTTGTGCAAATTCGCCTTTTGCGTTGGTTGAGTAATAAAGTGCCTTGCTGTCTCGCGAAAAGGTTTCGGGGCCAAATGTGGCTTCAACACCTTTGCCTGCAATTAACTCTGGTTTAAGTGTTTTTTTCATCGTATCAAGAATAAACACGTCGCTATCTTTGTTTGAGTTATTTTTAGAAAGCGCAATGAAACGGCCATCTGGGCTAATTGCTCCCACATCTAACCCCATTTTATTCTGATAAACAGGGGTTACTTCATAGCTTTTCGCATCAACACGGTACAAGTCCATAAACTTAGCATCGCGTTGATTACTAGTGATGTAAAAGTGACTACCATCTTCTGTGAAACCGGCAAAACGCGCGCGGGTTTCTTCTCCTGGCGTTAAGTCTTTAACGCTGCCGTCTACTTCGCGTATATACACATGAAAACGTTCATTACCGCCAGAGTCTTTGGTAAAAATCACGCGCTCGTCATTTGGAAAATAACGCACCGCATAGGTACTGTCTTGAAAATCTGTTAGGCGGGTTTTCTTAGCAGTTTTTACATCAACAGCATAGAGGCTGTAAATGCCACTTTCATCACTGCTTACCAGAATTTTGTCACCCTTAGGTGAAAAGCTACTGCCCCTTATTGAGGTAGTATCAAAGAAAGTTTCAGCATCATAGTGTTTAACGGTCTGGGCTTGTTGCACCACTTCAGTTGGCTTATCAGACTGTGTTGTTTGTGAACAGCCAGCTAATGCAAGGCCAAGCGCGCACGCGACTGCGGCGAATTGAAAATGCTTTTTCATTATAATTATTCCTTTTAAATTATCCGTTTGTGATTGTTACCTGAACAAAATTTAGACTCAAGAGCCAACTTAAAATAATTGCTTCAAAATGTACTGAATTGGAAACAGGCCGTAAAAAATGAGGTACTTAATTTTCAATTAATGAAAACGCTTAGCAATAGAGGCGTGTTAGACAAAAGTAATAATATGGGTTTGCTGAAATGCACTAAACCCATAATTGTATATTGATAAAACAAGGGAAATTGCAGCAATAAAAACGCCGACTTTCTAACTAAAAGTGTTAAAATTAACAATGCAAAACTAAATTCATTCAAAATTAGCATTTCCCCAACATCCACTGTTTAAGCAAGCTAATTTTCACTATTTATCAGGAACAGCTTGCATGAGCTTCAATAATTTAGGTTTAACTAACGCATTATTAACGGCTATAACCGAGCAAGGTTATAAAGACCCCTCAGCCATTCAACGTGAAGCCATACCTGCTATTTTAGCGCACAAAGATGTGATGGCCATTGCCCAAACAGGTACGGGAAAAACCGCCGGTTTTTCCCTTCCTGTGTTACAGCTCTTAGCCGATCAACAGGTAACCCAAGCAAAGCATATTCGCGCGCTTATTATCACGCCAACACGCGAACTAGCAGCTCAAGTTGCCACCAGCATTAACACTTATGCAGCGCACTTAAATGTAAGCTCGCTGGCTGTGTTCGGCGGAGTAAGAATAGAGCCACAAATTACAGCACTTGAAAATGGTGTAGACGTGCTTATTGCAACGCCAGGGCGATTAATGGATTTATATCAGCAAGGCGCTGTGCATTTTGAGCAGCTAACCCTATTAGTACTCGATGAAGCGGATCGCATGCTGGACTTAGGCTTTATTGATGACATCAAAAAAATCTCAGCCTTATTGCCGACAAAACGCCAAACCTTGATGTTTTCTGCCACTTTTACAAACCAAATAAAAGCACTTGCAGAAACCATGTTGATAAACCCAGTACTGATTGAAGTAGAAGCAGCAAACAGTACGGTAGACAACATCAAACAAACTTTATATCACGTTGATAAACATCAAAAAACTGATGTACTCATTCACTTATTGAAAAAGAAAAAATGGCCTCAAGTACTGGTATTTAGTCGCACAAAGCAAGGAGCCGAAGCGTTAGTTAACAGTTTAAAAAACGCGGGGATTTCAGCGGATTCTATCCATGCAAATCGCACACAGCATGCCCGCACAATCGCCCTTGCTGAGTTTAAAAATGAGACTATAAATGTGCTTGTAGCGACAGATATTGCTGCGCGTGGTATTGATATTAATCAGTTACCTTGTGTTATCAATTTTGATCTACCCTATGTGGCTGAAGATTATGTGCACCGCATTGGTCGCACCGGTCGCGCGGGTAAAAAAGGGCACGCTATTTCGCTTTTTAGTGACGATGAAGTAAAGCAATTAAACGCCATAGAGCGATTAATTAATCGCACATTTTCACGTGACGTTGTCGCAGGCTTTGTGCCAAGCAGGCAACGAGCAGAACAAATGTGGGGCGGCGCAAAAGATAACTCACCCACTAAGAGCAAAAAGGGCAATAAAAAAGCGAGTAAACATCAGTTTGACGACGATGAATATGGCAATTTTGAGCCAATGCCAGATTCGTCTAACAAGAAAAAATCAAATAAGCGAAAACGTCGTTAAGCCTAAACAGGTTGTTTTTCTGTGAGAAAACACAATAAAAAACCGAAGCTGGTTGCTTCGGTTCTTATTTTTCAATGACTAACACTATTTAATAATAGTCTGACTATTCGTCTTCCAACTCGTCATCAAAATCATCTTCAAAGTCATAATCATCATGCGATGGTTTAGCTTGGCGAACTGCAGGCTTGGCTAGAATTTCAATGTAAAATGAGGTTAAGTTTTCAAGCTGGGTTTTATCAATCATCTTATTGATTTGTGATAAATGTACGACTTCGGCTTCTGCTTCCGTGTTACCAAATTTACAATCAAAGTCCCAGTAATCAGCACCTTGTGGTAATTTTTTATTGCGCTCACGCTTGATGTATTTTTTAACTTCATGCTTTACCGCATCAACTCGCCTTGCGATTTTGATTTTAGGATGCGTTAATTCGAATGTTTTTTTCATGGTTGCCTTCAAATAAGAAATACTCAAGTGTGCAATAAGCATGCTGAGTAAAAGAAGTGGATTTATAAGCCCGCAGTCTGTGCGCTTATAAACTCAAAGAATGACGCTATTTTACGTTAAATTGAGCGCACTAGCATTAACTATTATCACAACTTTAGCAAAAGCATGAGTGACTATCAGTGAGTATCATGGGAGTGTTTACTAGTCATTATTAATCCACTCCCCTTTAAAAAAAATCGTTTATTTAAGCAAATTAGTCATATACCAAGCATTATCAACTAAGGCAAACAAACAATAACCGCCCACCGATTGCTCTTTATCGGTTCTAACAATTCGAGTGTCGAATGTGTAGTTTACTTTTAAAACTTGGCTTGCTTGCCATTTTTCAACGTTGCTTCTAATAGCCATTACTTTATGGCTTTTTGGATCTGCCACTAGCTCATAATCTTTAATGGCGAAATTACTAATACCAGCATAACGTGACTTAGTGTATTTCTTATTTTGTTTGTCCACCAAGCGTTTTATAGCCTGCTCTTCGCCCCGAATTTTAAGCGGCACAAGTTGTTTAAACGCATCGTAATCTTGGTTTTTTACAATCGATGCTGCACTGACACAGTGCGCTTTTTGCGCATCATAGTCACCCGCTAAGAGAGAAAATGAACAAAATAGTGGCAGGGTAAAAAGAAGCTGTTTCATAAAGTCATCCTTAACATTAGTGCTGAGCACAGATTATTCTCAGCATTTTTTAATGAATACAATCGACTACACTGTACCGATTTACAATGATAATGCCAACTAACAAATAATATGCTGGCAAGTTAGGGGCTTTGAGTGTTTATTTATCCAGCGCGGCTATTCATCTTAAAAATACATTTTATGTTGGCTTTTTATTACAATGTCTTCTGATTTTATAAATGTGAGATAAAAATGCTTAAAGGCTTAATGATTGCAGCGATCACTATCACACTTGTGATAACAACGATCGTGTTAAACAATGACTTTGATTACATTCAGCATGGTGACGCTAAGTTTGTCTATGATACTACAAGCGTTAATGACGAAATGGCTCAGACAATCCATCAATTTCTGTTAGATAAAAACAGTTACCAAGGTCAAACAGGGGAATTATTTTTACTCAAGCAAACAG
The DNA here is from genome assembly GCF_000788395.1 of Pseudoalteromonas piratica. NCBI lineage: Bacteria > Pseudomonadati > Pseudomonadota > Gammaproteobacteria > Alteromonadales > Pseudoalteromonadaceae > Pseudoalteromonas > Pseudoalteromonas piratica. The sequence continues at coordinate 384,611 of NZ_CP009889.1, read as the reverse complement.
AGACTGGCAAATGGCTCGTCAAGTTCCCAGTTTACCAAGGCGGTGATGTCGCACCTCAATTAATGCGTGAACTAGAAGTATTCGCTAAAGATCTACAAAAACAGGTTTTAAATGGCGCCCCCCTTGAAGTACATATTACAAATGCAGGTTATCAAGGTGTTCAATACTTTGAAGTGTAGCCAGTAAGATTGGCTTAGTTAATCCACGTAACCCCTGAAACGTGTTTTAACATAACAAACCTTGTTCATACCTCTTGATAAAAATAACGGATAAACACGTCGCAAAAGCACTTGTTTAAGGCACTTTACCTATTGTTGATTCCATCTTGTTACGTTTTACAGTAAGCTGCTTTACGTTGTAACAAAATAAGAAATAGGAAAGTACTGTGAACAAACGAATTGAACCTGAATTATTTAGCAAAGTGCCCGATTTAAACCAGGTTGAAAATACTAAACAGTCCTCTTCTCAATCAAACAGTACACCACCTTCAAGTGAGCAGAGCTCATTGCAACAAGCTGCTCCTGTAAAGCAAAACAACCTAACGACATGGTTAGGCTTTGCAGCAATTTTGGCATTATCTGCTGGCGGTTATTTTTTACATCAACAAAACCTTAAAACTCAGGCGCAATTAGTCGCATCTGAACAACGTATTGCCGAACTAGAAAGTGCGCTTTCCGCAACGGGTGAAGAAATGGGCGAATCAGCAGGTGCGATTAAAGCTAAGCTATCGTCATTAAGTAAACGCACTGATGAGCTTTGGACACAAATGGATAAATTGTGGGCATCAGCATGGCGTCGAAATCAATCTGAAATTAAAAAGCTCTCAGAACTAACCGCTAGCAATCAAACAAAACAAACGAAAGCAGTGAGTGATGCAACAAACAAAATTAGTGCACTATCGCAAGCTCAGTCAGAGCTCACTTTAAAGCTTTCTTTCTTAGAAGAACAACAACAAGCAGCAAATACCCTTAAAACAAAACTGGCAACACTGAATTCAAAACTGGATGAATTAAAGGCGCAATCTCAAGGCCGCGATGCAAAACAAGTTGAAATTGGGGGTACTATTGCGCAATTAGAAATCACTCAAGCTGCACTTACCGAGCAGTTAACACGCTTAGAGCAAAAGCTGAGTGCTGCTAATAAAACACTTTAGTCAATAACCTAAGGCGCGTGTAATCAACAATCAAAAAAGGTTAGCAAGTAAAGCTAACCTTTTTTAAAAGCCATCAAACTTTTTAATTCTTTTCAACAGTTAACTCATTGTCTGTATCTGAGTCAGCATAGCCACTGCCAATTGCGCTAAATGGCATTTCAAGTTCAAGTTCTTTCACCTGCAAACCAATCCAAGCAGGAAACGTATTACTATTGGGTCCTGGCAATAAGGTATATTCATTGGCCCAAGGATAACGTTCGGCCGCAGCAATAATATCTGGAATTAATTTGGCTGCTTTATCGCCAGTTATCGAAAGAAACTTTTCAGGTTTAGCGCCATACCAGTAACGGTCTGGCGTTGTTGTGGTGTACTTTGTCAATGCAGGTAAACCACGTTTCACGCGCCACCCTACCACTTCATACACAGTGTATTCGTTAGCGTTTTCCGGTTTTATCGCAAGCCAAGTATGCACCGCAAACCAGCCACGCCAACTAAAGGCGTCTGCGCCATAAAATTCAATTACAGCCTCATTAACCAGCATAGGATTTGGCGCAATACCCGCAGGTTCGCGACTGGCTGTTCGCCAATTTGAATTACTACAGCCACTTAAAAGTACCGTGGTGACAAATAATAAGATTAAACGTCGCATTGAATACCCCTTATTTAATACGTGTTAATCATACGTGTATCAACACATAAACGCCTATATATTTGCGCTCAGTGACAATTTAATGCGGCTTAACACTCTGTTTAGGCGCTTTATCGTGGCATTTTTGCGTTCTAACAAGGATGCAAAACACCCTTCGCCAAATTAGCTAAATTTTTATATTACTGCATTTGCTTCTCTAGCTCTGCAATGCGCTTTTTGGTTAATTGGGCATTCGGATTAATCGCCAATACAGCCTGATAGCTCACGAGTGCTTGCGAATAATTACCCAGACTGTCGTGCGCTTTGGCTAAACCATAATTGAAACATGATTTTTGTTTGTTCTGCGATACTAAAAAGGTAAACACTTCGAGAGCGTACTCAATTTTTTGTGCCTGTAATAAAGAAAAGCCCCATTCAGCCACTATATCTAAGTCGAATATAATGCCGGTATCTTGCTCTGCTTTCACAAAGGTATTTTGAAAACCCTTAAAACTATTTAGTTTTGCTAATTCATTGAGATATTCCATTGGCTTATACGCTTTTAATTTTTCTGTTTGGTTAAAATCAGGAATATAAAAAGCAGCAATATCGTCCACAAAACTAATCGGCAAAGCGCCTAGCAAGTTAGTGAGCACAACGATTGACACATTATCTTTTGGGTATGAAATGATGGTTGTAGCATTACCACCACTTGCGCTAACAGTTGGGTGATACTTACGCTGCCCAACTTGCCAACCCATTGCATAACCATTTTCTTTATTATTAAAACCCTCGGTACGGCCGTTATTAAGCGTTTGCGGTTGCCAAAGTGTATCTAAGTTTTTCACTAACTTGCCACTTTGTAACGCGATCATGTAGTTTGCCAGCTCCATAGCCGTTGAACTCATGCCAGCTGCTGTTCTTAATAAGTAATCAAACTCGCCATAAAAATTCTTGTAAGTGCCATCCCCAAGGTAAATGTATTGTCTGGCTTGATGAGGCACCATCAACTCTAGGTTATCAAAGCCTGCTTCTGCCGTTTGAGTCATATCAACTGGCGTAAGCTGATGCTCTGTAATAAATGTTGGAAAGCCTTCTGGCGCATATTTATCAATCAATTTGCCAAGCAGTACATAACCTGTTTGGTTGTATTTAAAGTAGTCATTAGTATTAAATAAAAATGGGCGTTTTTGCACTGCCTGCCAAGACGCCTCGATGTTATTGGGTACAAGCAGTGACAGCGTACTATTTGAGGCTAAGATTTCGGGCAAACCACTGGTGTGTGCCATTAACTGTTTAATGGTCAGCGGATGCCATGCCTTGGGCAATTCAGGTAGATGTTTACCAATGGGATCATTTAACTCTAATAAACCACGCTCTGACAGTTGCACAATTGCAACACCTGTAAAGCCTTTTGTCATTGAGTTGATTGGGAATAGTGTTTTGTCGGTTACGGGGACTTGATGCTGTAAGTCAGCAAAACCAAAACTTGCTAGCTTAACTATTTTATTATCTTTTACTACAGCCAGTTGCAACCCTGGAATATGGCGTTCAGCCATTACATCTTGAATATATTGATTAAGTGGTTGTTTTGCGCTCACCAAAAATGGGGCAAACAGGGCAGAAAAGACCATCACTGACAACAGTGAAGAAAGTACACACTTATTATTATTGTTAAACATTGTTCTTCCAGATTTTCTTAATTAAAACAGTTGTTTTTAAAAATTAAGGTGTTAAAAAGTTTTAACAGGGCTTTAAAATTGTGCTGAACTTTAATGGCTTTTGACCTTAAATGCCCTATCAATATTGTAAGAATCTATGAATTATCGGATCAGAACACAGTAATATTTTAAGTATGTATTGATGCGTTCTGATTAGTTTATGTCATCGAACTGTTCAAAACGCTTCATCACCGATATTTTCCAAACATCACCTTATTTGACCAAACATCATAAAGGGCAGGAATCGCTTCAAACTTCCCCTATTCTTTAACGCAAGCAACACGCTTTACTCACATTACACTGAATAGGAAAGAGATTATGAACACGTCAAACGCAATCGAAATTTTAATGGCTGCTGGTTTAACAACATTTGTCGTTGCAGGTTTAGTTAGCGCAGGTATGACAACCGCAATCGTAACTGGTGCAGCTATTGGCAGCGCTTATTTATTAACAAAATAACTGATTTAACTCGCGAGAATGTGCAAATGAACAATGCAAACACAGTCGATATTTTTATAGTCGCATCACTTAGCACCTTTGTAATTGCAGGTTTAATTACTGCCGGAATGACAAGTGCAATTCTTACTGGCGCAGCTATTGGCGGCATTTATATGCTAACAAAATAACCCTTAGGATATGCCTATGAAGCAAACGTTTACACAGTTTTACCACAATAAAACATTATTAAAATAAGCCTTTCCAAAACACCAACGGAAAGGCTTTTTTGTGTCATAAGCCAAACAAACGTTTAAAGATAATACTGCAACGCTTTTTAATTTGATCTCAAACAGTTTTAAATCAAACTAAATTTCAACTAAAATAAATCTAGAACCATCATAATATTCATTAAATTCAAACAAATTGAATTTATGCCCCCGAAAACATAATTTGAGTTGAAATAATTATTATGAATTTATCATATGATAAAATTAATAAGCCCGTCTTTATACCTGCAATAATTAGTATCTTCACATTACTGCTCTTTGCGTTTATTGCACCCGAAATCGCATCAAATAGCTTTAATTTTATTCAGGCTAAAATTACAGCCAATGGCAGTTGGTTTTATGTTTTAACAGTCGCAATCATTTTAGGATTTGTAATTTATTTGGGTGTGTCTAAGTTTGGCGCAATAAAACTTGGCCCGGATCACTCAACGCCCGATTACTCAATGGCCACTTGGTTATCAATGTTATTTGCAGCAGGTATGGGGATTGGGTTGATGTTTTTTGGCGTTGCTGAACCTGTGATGCATTACTTGGCACCACCAACAGCTGAAGTAAACTCCCTTGCGGCAATAAAAGAAGCCATGAAGGTGACCTTCTTCCACTGGGGTCTTCATGCTTGGGCTATTTATGCCATTGTAGCGTTAATCTTAGCTTATTTTAGCTACCGCCATGGTTTACCACTGACATTGCGCTCAGCACTGCATCCAATTATTGGTGATCGCATCTATGGTTGGCCAGGTCATTTAGTTGATATTTTTGCTGTTGTCGGCACTGTTTTTGGTGTGGCAACATCTTTAGGGTTAGGTGCATCTCAGGTCAATGCCGGCTTAAATTACTTATTCAGTATCGAAGTGAATGAGTCCAATCAATTATTGATTATGCTCGGTATCACATTGCTTGCTTCTATTTCTGTGGCAACAGGTTTAGATAAAGGCATTAAATTCTTATCTGAACTTAATATGGGCCTGGCAATTTTGCTGATGTTACTGATTTTCATTGTTGGGCCAACTATCTTTTTGCTACAAGCGTACATTCAAAATATTGGGAGTTATTTATCAGATATTGTATCGAATACGTTCAACCTCTTTGCCTATGAAAAAAAGAGTTGGATTGGCGGTTGGACAATCTTTTATTGGGGTTGGTGGTTAGCTTGGGCACCATTTGTCGGCCTTTTTATTGCGAAAATTTCTAAGGGTCGCACAATCAGAGAATTTATCATCGGTGTGTTACTTGTACCAACCGCGTTTACCCTGCTTTGGATGACTATTTTTGGTAACTCTGCGCTATACCAAATAACTGAAGTCGGATTTTCTCGTCTTGCGGAAATGGTTAATAGCAATGCGGCTGTCGGCTTATTTGTGTTTATTGAATCATTGCCATGGTCAACAGCACTTACGTCATTGTCTATTGTTATGATTGTGATCTTCTTCGTAACATCATGCGATTCAGGCGCCATGGTTATTGATATGCTTAGCTCAAATGGCAGTAGTAACACACCCGTTTGGCAAAGGCTATTTTGGGCGATATGTGTTGGCAGTCTGGCTGCTGCGCTTACCATGGTGGGTGGGCTAGAAGCACTGCAAACAATGACCATTGCCAGTGCCTTACCGTTTAGCTTTGTGCTGCTAGCTGCATGTTATGGCCTAGCAAAAGCATTGCGAATTGAGTCTGCTAAACAAGTAAGCTTGTCATTAAGTTCAACATCTTCACAGATTCAAAATGAAAACGACAATTGGCAAGCGCGTCTTGATAATATTCTCTCTACTCCTGGCAAAGACAATGTCGATAGGTTCATAAAATCAACCGTGTTAACTGCGTTTAAAAAGATCCAAGAACAACTTGATGTGAGTGATATCGAAGCAAGTATCGCAAAAGGCGAGCATGGGTTAACGCTCTCAGTAAAACATGGTGATGAACACGATTTTTGCTACAGAGTTCAGAAAAAACAACATTGCCAACCCGATTTTAGCAATGATGAACAAAGTAATACGTATTACCGGGCTGAAGTGCATTTAGCCGAGGGCGGACAAGATTACGACATTATGGGCTGGACAGAGCAAGCTGTTATTAACGATATAATCGACCAATATGAAAAACACCTTCACTTTTTACACCTATTAAGAGATTAGATTCGGTGATTAAAAAGGCCAGTGATACTGGCCTTCTTTATTCCCAACTTATTAATTAATTAGGCTTAACAACTATCTCCGTTAAGCCAATAGTTTTATCCCTATTATTATCCAAACATCACCTTATTTGACCAAACATCATAAAGGGCAGGAATCGATTCATACTTCCCCTATTCTTTAACGCAAGCAACACGCTTTACTCACATTACACTGAATAGGAAAGAGATTATGAACACGTCAAACGCAATCGAAATTTTAATGGCTGCTGGTTTAACAACATTTGTCGTTGCAGGTTTAGTAAGCGCAGGTATGACAACCGCAATCGTAACTGGTGCAGCTATTGGCAGCGCTTATTTATTAACAAAATAACTGATTTAACGCGCGAGAATGTGCAAATGAACAATGCAAACACAGTCGATATTTTAATGGTCGCATCACTTAGCACCTTTGTAATTGCAGGTTTAATTACTGCCGGAATGACAAGTGCAATTCTAACTGGCGCAGCTATTAGCGGCTTTTATATGCTAACAAAATAACCCTTAGGATATGCCTATGAAGCAAACGTTTAAACAGTTTTACCTGAATAAAACATTATTAAAATAAGCCTTTCCAAAACACCAACGGAAAGGCTTTTTTATTTAGTTAGCTGGCGCGTTAAATTCATTCATTATTGTGTTAATTAACTGCTGTGGCTTTAGCACATCATCTTGAAACGCTTTATTAGGAATTACTGGTAATCCTTGTTGTTTGCCATTTGGTCTTACTAAATAAAAACGAGGCGTTACGGCTTTTAATTGTGAGTTTGGCAGTGTCAAAAATTGAATGCCCCCAGTTTGCCATGAATATCCTGCAGACGCTTCACCTACAATTTCAGCAAAACCAAAATCCTGCATTGTGTTTGCAAATAAAATAGCCGATGAATAGGTATAACTTCCCACTACAACCGAGACTTTACCGCTAAACTTTAACGGCTCATCGTTTACAGGCTGCTCAAAACGATCAAATACCTTGGTGACAACATCACCTTCTGTCTCACCTTCATCCATATATTTAGCAATGATTTTTTTCGTATATTTGCTGGTATGTTGGTATGGTTTATTTGCAATGTACTTAACAATGCCTTGTTTCCACATATCGTCATCGCCACCACCGTTATTGCGAATATCAATAATCAGATGCTCAATTTGCTTTTCTTTCAGTTGTTTAAAAACGTTCTCCGTAAACTGATAAAAACGCGGTTTATCTCGCCACCAAAAGGCATCAATGATTAAAAGCGCTTGTTGTTGATCTAACACTTCAAACTTAAAAGTTTGCTCAAATGATTTGCCATTAAACGATTTAGGTAATGTTTTAGATGCTGGCATTTCAACCGTTTGAGAGATGCTGCCATTTTGAAGCGTTAGCTTAAATTGCTCTCCTTTACTGACAAACAGCCAATAAAACAGTGCAAATTTATCAGATAATAAACGTTCGCGGTGCTTAACCGTATCCCCGTACATACGCGCTATAAGATCGGTGTATATATCCTTAATTGGCTTTTCATTAATGCTAATCACCTCCGCTTTTGCAAACGGGCTGTGTTGCCCTCCAAGTAAACTTGCAAGGTACACTTTGCCGTTTTTAACCGTAACTTCAAAAGGAAATAGCCCACCATTATTAATCACTTCTTTTGCAAGGCCTTTTTGGCTGCGGGTAAAAACCAACATATGTGCATCATTAAATTGGCTATTCAACAACGCAAATTTTGACAAAAACTCATTCACTGACATTGGTTTTGTAATTGACTGCTTAAATGCGGTGAGAGACTTGTCAAATGCCGCAGGGTTTTTAATGCGAATACTTAAATCAGGGTGAGTGTTATTCACAAAGTCTTGCCATGCAGTTATATCTTCTTTCATCTGCGCTGGCGTTAACATATTTTGCAAGTTTTGCATGTGTTCAGTGGCCGACACATTGTTAACCAAAAAAGCAAACACACAGAGCAATACTAAAATTAAGCGCTTAATAATCATCTTATTCCATTATTATTGTTATTAATGTCGCTTTATTAGACGAAGCTTTTTTCAAATAGGTTTAAAGGTTATGAGCACTTCTTAAATTAAGGCGCATTTTATCAAACAACAAAGCCTTGCTGATCTTTGTTTATTAATGCAGCTGAGGATCCCATTACAGTCGTTAATTCATTAAAAAAGCCAGCTATTAAGCTGGCTGGAATGGAAAAATGCGCGTTTAATAACTCGCTGTTAGCGTTACACCTGAGTAAGCAGAATACGCATTTAATAAAATGTGATACGTACCACCGGTTGCACCACTGCTTAAACTACAAGATTCATTGTTGCCCCAACGATAAGGACGACACTCATAATCAGATGTTGTTGGTTGTGAACCTTTTTTAACATACAGATCCACATCACCACTACCATTAGCGGTGCTCACTGTAAGTGTTTGATTCGCAGGAACATCTATTTTGAAGAATACTTGGCTATTTGCCGCGCCCGATAAATCAGTTTGCGGCACGCCGTTATCCAAACAATCCGTGCAGCCAGAGTCTGCACTATAGGTAGCCACTAAGCTTGCACCTGAATACGCAGAGTATCCCTGCAACATGACATAGTACTTACCTGCAGCCGGTGTATTAAATTCACAGCTTTCATTATTGCCATTTTTATAAGGACGACAATCATAACTACCTGTGGTTGGCGCCGAGCCTTGTTTTACATAAAGGTCCGCATCCCCTTGGCCACCTGAAAGCGAGATTGATAAACTTGACTGTCCAGCAGGCACATCAACAAAGTAGTTAGTTTCACTGCTTGCAGCACCTGATGCTGAAACAGCTTGATCTTTAATTAACTCAGTCACTGTTGGCGGCTCAGGATCAACCGTGCCTTCAAGCGCAAACAATAACTCGTTAGGTGAACCCGATTTAGCATCAGATACCTTATTTTTGCTCGCACCCGCCGATAATTTACTGTCGATTTGAGCTGGTGTTAAGCTGCTATTTTCATCAAGATAAAGAGCAACTACACCGGCAACATGCGGTGCTGCCATTGATGTACCACTGATAGTATTTTCTGAAGAATCAGAGTTATACCAAGCTGATTTTATGCTTGAACCAGGCGCATAAATATCTAAACAGGTACCATAGTTAGAGAAGCTTGAACGGCTATCACTTGATGTTGTTGATCCCACCGTGATTGCCGTTGTAGCACGTGCCGGTGAATAGTTACACGCGTTACTGTTATCGTTACCCGCTGCAACAACAAAACTAACACCCGAAGCAACCGCCGCCTCAACTGCTTGGTCAATTGCGGTGGATGCACCACCACCTAAACTCATATTAGCTACAGATGGGCCACTGGCATTATTTTTCACCCAATTAATGCCATCAATAACACCTGATGTGCTGCCCGAGCCATTACACCCTAGCACGCGAACCCCAACAATATTGACGTTTTTTGCAACACCGTATTGTTGGCCACCAATTGTGCCAGCTACGTGCGTACCATGACCATTACAGTCAGACGCATCCGAATCATTATCAACAAAGTCCCAACCACTTGTAGCACGATTGCCAAATTCGTTATGCGTATTACGAACACCCGTATCGATTACATAAGCGGTTACACCTGAGCCATCAAAATTATACTGGTAGTTACTATCAAGCGGTAAATCGCGTTGATCAATGCGGTCTAAACCCCAAATAGCATTAGATTGATTAGCGTTAGTCGCTACTTGTGGATCAATAGAAATAATTTGCTCAGGCTCAATAAATTGCACCAAATCTTCTTTTAATAGTTGTTTTAGCTGACCTTTTGACAGCGTATACTGAGCACCGTTTAACGTGTTACCAAAAACTTTATTAGCCTTTATCCCATATTTGCCGAGAACTTTATCTACATTTTGACTTGTTTGTTCTGCTATACCAACATTCGCGAAACTCGTTGGAACAGTTTTAAACACCACGATATATTTATTGGGGATTTGTTTGCTGGCGTTTACTTGGATTAATTTTTCACTGTCTGCATAAGCAAAATTAGCTGAACATACAGACGCTATTAGTAACATTGTTTTTGAATATTTAAACATGACGTTTCCTTGTTGCTTGGTTTTAATAACTGCTAAAAACCTAGCTCAAAAAATACACAGTTCAATTTTTCATTTTCATCTTATTAACATTTGTACCGATAAAAGGTTGTTGTTTTGGGTATGATTTATACTTAATTAAGGTTACTAAATACAAAAATTAGCTATTAAAATCTAAATGGCAGTTATTTAAAAATAGTTTATGCATTGTAAATATTTGTAACTGAAAAATTAAAATAATAAAAAAGAATGATAAAAAAACTACATTTAAAACAATATGTTTTAGTCACTAAAATGTCTTAGTAAAGGGTTTGAGTGCTAACCTAAACATGCCTTTTATTTATCAAATAACACAATGATAAATGGTTAGCGTGATTGCTTTGGCAATTTTATTAAGTTAATCAGTATTATTTTATACGCCACTCAATGTAAATAAAATGTAAACAAACTAAGTGGCACTTTATGCCACCGTCTCACACTTAAAATTTGCTTTTATTTTCGGTGATTTCACATGTAACGATAGAAAAGCTGCACGACAAACTTCAGCCAATTTTCTGATTGCCTTACTGGGTTTAACCTGTAGGTAGTTAAAAAACAAAAAAGGCGCATAAGCGCCTTTTTATTAGTAAAATAACTGTTCCGTTAGAAGGTCATTGAATAACGCACACCAAACTCACTTGCGTCGTTACTCTTAATTACCAATACGTAATCACCAGTATTTAAACGTGCGTCATCATAACGCTCATCAAAAATATTGCGACCGTATAAGTCCACACGCCAGTTAGCATTCGCTGGCGAGTATCCAACAGTAAAGTTAACCAGACCACGCGACTCTACTTTTGTCAGACGATTTGGATCTGAGCTCGGTTCACCATACATATCACTGCGGTATGAATAATCAATACGCGTATTGATTAACGAACCATCAGAGAGAGCAAACTCATAGTTAGGGCTAATAGATGCTGTTAAGTCAGGAGTCAATGGCGCAACCGGTTTCACACCTGCTTGCTCATCAACGTCTACATCCATATAACCTAGGCTCGAATGAATACTAAAGTTATCGGTAATGTATGCCGTACCTTCCCACTCAATACCACGTGACGTTTGTGACACCACTAAGTTACGCGTATCAAAACCACCTTCAGATGTGGTACTCACTTGATATGGTAAATCGTCGTAGTTTGTATTAAATAGCGCAATGCTCATGCTAAAGTCGCTAGTTACTTGGCCTTTTAAACCGACCTCGTAGTTAACCGCGGTAATATTATCGGTTGCAACAAAGCAATTTGGATCGCCAAATAGACAATATGGACGCGCAGGGAATTGACCCCCTTGGTAACCACTTTGAATACTACCGTAAACATTTAAGCCATTTTCAAGGGTATAGTTAGCTGATAAATCGTAGCTCAACTGACTCCAATCGTCTTTTGCATACGTTGGGCCAATTCCCACGTTTGCCATCGCTTCTTTCTCATCTTGGGTATAACGTAAACCACCTGACACACGTAAATCATCTGTCATGTCGTAACCAACATTTACAAATACCGCTTTACTCGTTGTCGTTTGGTCTAATTCGAGTAAGTTTGCGCCACCGTTAAAACTAGAATCGTCACCTTGTCGGTTACTGCCCTCTTCTTCAAACCAATATAAGCCAGAAACAAAATCAAACTGTCCTAAATAACCATTTAATTGTAATTCAACTGAGGTTTGATCCGCTTCACCACGCTCTGGATAATGATCAAGCGCATAAATTGTGCTGTCATCATCAAGGCCTGCTTTATATTCAGATGAGCGATTACTAACAATAAACTTTGCGCCAAGCTCATTTGAAATATTGTAATTTGTTGTAAGTGATACACCGCTGGCTTTATTGGTTACTTCGGTTACTTCAATTGAACCCGTAGCATTGTCGTATGGGTCTGCAGCAACGTCAGAGTTACGTAATGGTCCTGTTGGTGTTGGACTACCAAAACGCATACCTGTGTAGTAAGCACCATTTGGCATTTCATCAATTAAAGTAGTGTAAGGACGCAGGCCACCCTCTGCATCATTTGCATCAGCAGTAACAATAAAGCTTAAATCTTCCGTCGCATCATATTTAACCGATACACGGCCGTGGAATTCACGGTTTTCACCGACATCGTATTTAGCCTCTGGCAAGTTAATGAATTCACCTAAACCACCGCGTTGGTTATAGCCAGCGTTAAAGTTAAATGCCAAGTTCTCTGTTAGACCACGGTTAATAAACACATCACCTTTAACGCGTTCACGCGTACCAACTTCAGCAGAAAGCTTAGTCACAGACTCGCTACTAGCTTGTTTGGTTATGATGTTAATTGCACCACCGATTGAGTTACGACCATAAAGTGTACCTTGCGGGCCACGAAGTACTTCGATACGTTCAATATTAGCTAAATTCCAGTTTTGACCCACTTGGCGACCCAAGTAAACGCCATCAACGTATACACTTACACCTGGATCTGTTGTGATCAGGTGATCTTGTAAACCAATACCACGAATAAACGGGTTAGCTGACGAGTTATGACCTGCTGAAAAACCGGTAATACTTAAATTAGGTACAAACTTACCCACATCTGTGATTTCAGAAATACCTTGTTCAGCAAGTTTGTCACCGCTAAATGCACTCATTGCGATCGGTACTTCATAAATAACCTGTGAACGCTTAGTTGCAGTTACGGTAATCGCTTCGATGTCTTTTTTAGCCGTTTGCGTTTCATTGGCTTCCTTTGCCACAGTGGCAAAGCTTGAAACTGCAAGCAAAGATAAAGTGATTGAATTTAACTTGCTAAAACGCAAGAAAGAGTGAGATGTTGTCATTAAGTAGCGCCTTTTTGCTCATACCGAGAAGTTGCTAGAGTTAGCACGACATGTTCATCGGTAATTTATAATCGTTTTGTTTCAATTTTGTGCAGCAAAAGCGGTTAAGCATTTATCTACAATTGCATTTAGCAAAATTGAATTAATATGTAATCTTGATAAATCAAACAGTTAACTGTTGTTTTACCAAACGATTAATACACAAAAAGCAATTTTAGCATTTATTTCATAAAAATATCGTAAAAGTTAAATAATATTCGTTGTTGTTTTTCAGTAATCGAATTAGCTATCTAGTATCTTGCGTAATTTTTGGTTTAATTTGACGCTTTAATACGCATATTTTTGCGCTTTTTCGTAGTTCAAAAGACCCTCTCAACCCTTCATGCAATCATCGCCGTGCATAAAATTTAGCAACAAAGCAACACAACGACATGATGACATTTTGATTTATTTTTAACCAAAACGTTATGCCGTTGTCACAGACAAATCACTGAACAGTCACATGTTAGTTTTAATATTTTATTGGTCTAGACCAAAACAACTATTAATAAGCTAACAGGAAAATCAATGAAAACAAACACACAATCGGTGTGCCAAACACTCAAACAGATACTAAAAACATCGCTATGTTTAACTGCCTTGGGGCTGGCAACCCCAACGCTTGCCAGTACCCATTCATTACTGATTGCAGTAGACGGCTTACGCGGTGATGGTATTGAAAATGCGCACACGCCCAATCTTGATAAAGTAATTAATGGCACATGGGCAAACGGTTACAAAACAGCGTTTGCACATTATGCCCAAACCATGACAGATGCCGCACCAAACAGTGGCCCAAACCATGTTGGCATTATGACGGGTGTTACTGCGACAAAAAGTGGCGTAACCAATAACAGTAATGTTGGCGGTGGTAATTATGCCACTTACCCGCATTATTTAACGCTGCTAGAACAATCAAACCCGTCACTCAACACCGCCTATCTCGTTACTTGGGGTACGGATATGCAAATCACTAACTCTGCCGATATCAAAATTGATGCAGATGATGCAACCAATACGCAAAATGCGGTCGACATTATAAGTGGTACATTCAGCGCATCGAATTGGCCACAAGGGAGTGATGTTGATGCCCTCTTTTTATTTTTAGATGATGTAGACGGTGCAGGCCATGCCTGTTGTTTTACCGCATCTGATGATGGCTATGTAAATGAAATTAAAGACGTTGATAGCCAAATTGGCCGTGTGCTCACTGCCATTAAAAACCGACCTAACTTTGCTAATGAAGATTGGCAAATCGTATTAACGTCGGATCATGGTGGCAGAGGTTCATCTCATGGTATTCATGCAGCAGATAACTACACTATCCCATTTTTAGTAAGTTCTAAAACCGTGCAACAAGGTTATTTAGCGGGCATTCCTCACAATTACGATGCCGCACCCACAACCTTAGCCCACCATGGGTTAGCAGTACCAGCAAACATGGATGGCATTGTCCAGGGGCAAAATATTCGCCCTGCAAATGACAAAGGGATACAGCAAGACCTCACGACCTATTTGCCATTTGATGGCAACTATCAAGACGTTTCAGGTAATCAACTGCATGCTCAGGTAGCAGGTGGCACACCGAGTCTTAAGGCTGGCGGTAAGTTTGGTCAATATATGAAACTCAATGACGACCAAGAATACTTGACATTAGGTAAACCGAGCGAATTAGACTTTGGTAAAGACACAAATTTCACCTTAATGACCTGGTTTAGAGTAAGTGGCGATCAATCAGGTGATCCTGTAATTGTCGGCAATAAAAATTGGGCAAGTGGTGCAAACCGCGGTACTTTGTTATTGGCAAACGAAGGCAATGGCGATGATTTTGGCATTAATATCGCGTCATCCAGTGCGGATAGACAAGACATCGATCCAATTGATTACACCTTTAACGGTTGGTGGCTATTGGTTGCCACATTTGACCGAAAAGGTGTGGCCACCATGTATGCTGGTAGTCCAACAGGCGAACTCAATATCATCGCAGGTGATATCAGCAATGTCGGCGATATCAACTCAGAACTTAATTGGAATATTGGCCAAGACGGCACAGGCAGTTACACCTATAACCTAAAAGCGGACCTTGACGATTTTGCAGTGTGGCGCCGTGCACTCACATTAGACGAAGTACGCACTATTTATAATAAAGGGCAAGGCGCTGAGCTTAATTCGCTGCTTAATAATGTGCAAAACCGCTATTTAACCAAACACTCACATTTAGATATTGGCCAAAGCTACCCTGTAGTAATTACCACCACAGTAAACGGTGAAACCTGTGGGCTGGAATGGGACAATAATCGCTTTTTTAATGAGCGCAACGCAAAGTGGGATTGCAGCGGCAATGCAGATCCGATGGCTTTGACGGTTACCGACGTAACACACGATGAAAGCAAATTAATAGTAAGTGGTTACCTTGTAGCACAAGGCGGAAAAGGGGCTTTGGAGTGGGATTCGTCTAAATCGTCGAACGAGCGCAATGCGAAATTTGATGAAAATTCATCGGGCGATTTAATCACCTTGTGGCTGGTTGAAGACAGCAACCAAACAAAAATTGTTACTCAAGCAAGTGGACAAACTTGTGGTTTAGAATGGGATGCCCGAAAGCTATCAAATGAACGTAATGCAAAATGGGATTGCACACCCAATATGGATACCTTTCGTATAGAGCGACTTTAACTTGCACCTATGGGCTTTTTTCTTTGCCGTTTAAGGCAAGGCTAAAGCCCAATTACTCTCGGTTTATCTTAATTATTCCAACTCTCCGGCTGTTAATCACGGTCAACTTATGACAATTGTCATAGTAAATTGATGACAATTGCTAGCTGTTATGGGGCGTGTTCTCTGCCACTATATTTATAACAACTAATCAAGGAGAGACACCATGAATAACCTAATCAAACATTTTATTGAATACAGCTTAAGACATTTACCTCTATTAATTGGCCTTACGCTAATTAACCTAGTGACTGCACCGAGTTACTTATGGGTAATGTGGGTGGGGCTATTTACTTTTATCGGCTTTTTTAATGAAGTGGATTTTACTGGCAATAAGCGTGTAAACAAACGCAAACACAAAGAAATGTGGTGATACAGAATCACCGTGTTTTATTGCAAACTAACACAACAGCATGCCACCAATACAAAATAACCACCTGCATTAATACGCTAAATGTAGGTGGTTTTTTAGTTATGCATTATTAGGCTATAACAATGAAAGGTAGCTATTCCCGGGGGTTATTAAATACCCGAACACATTATTTCCATGTTTTCCTTTGTGCTTTTTAGCCAAAATTTCTCTTCTGACTTTGTCATCATGCGTTTTTGTCCGGTCGCAACGTTGTAACCTAAAATCCCTTCGCGTTTATAACGCTCGTATCTTTCTTTGTAACGGTTACAACGTGCGATATCTTTTGCTTTTTCATCGGCACTGACTTTGGGTGTATTGCCACGCTTTACATTATTAGTGCTACCACTTTTCTATTAAGTGCTTAGCTTTCGAGTAATATAGTAATCTGTCTGTGTTACCTAAATATGCGGCTGCTCTTGTATGCTGTAACCTTGCTCAGTTACTAATGCTTAAGCTTCTTGCAAAAATTCTGCTGTTTAGTTCGGTTTGATTAGAGCCGAGCAACGCTAACCGATTCGTATTTTGGTACAATTTACCCTCAGTAAAATAGCTAGAGTTTCAAATCAAAACGCCATGTTTATTTACTTTCTACTTTAGGTACTACATATAAAGTTAGTAATATTTTGATAAGTAAAAGAATTACTAAAAGCTGGTAATCATCCCAAACCCAAGTAAGCCAAAAATAGCTTGGAGCTAACCCGTATGGACAAGCAAATAATCGTGTAGAGGTTTGCCATGAGAAATAAAAAACAAGCAAGATTGCCGGCATCAAAAACAGTAGATAGTATTTATATTTCAGTAGGGGTAATCGTTTATAAGCAGATATAACAGCTAATGCAGCAAATAAAAAAGATACCTCAGAAAACAAACCACAATAAAATGCAGTAAAGTAAATAAAGTACAAATAACATATACTCAAAGTCCATATACTGATTGATGAATTAGTCTTTAAAATACGAATATTCGCTATAAGAAATATAGGACCTATAAAAATATTCCAAGTTCTAAACCAATAACTATTTGAATGCCATGAATCTGCAAGCAGTAGTATTAAAAACGCAAGCGTAAAACTTGCCAACTCTATAAAATCTTTGGACTTATCAAGGGGTTTATTTTCTTGTTTTATAGTGTTCATGGACTTCTCATTTTACCCAATGTTTATTTCGAACTAGCACAAAAGTTGCTCTATCGATTCTTCCTGCTTTACATAAAAAAGCTTTTAGCCAGATTCTAACTTTTGAATTAAATAATTATCAAAAATTCATCACTTTGTGAGCTGTCGATGCATGATGAATATGCTTAGTTCATCTAATAATGTTTTTTAAATTTTTTGTGCAAAATTGCTAGCAAAACCGTCTAATGAAAGCAGTTAATCAAACCGGCAAGCTATAGAAAAAATAATTGATTTAAAAAAGGCCAGCCTGCCATTATTCTAGGCAAAATTTTCCACCAAGATGTAAAATAAATCAGAGTAATGAAATCGAACTAGTCAAAGACAAAGTTCTGATATTCAGTCAATGTCTCCAGAGTAATTAAACACAAGTTTAATTTTGCCTGTAGGCGAATATCATTGGAGAGACCTTTAAGACAAACACATTCTTGTAACCTTATAAAGATTTTTCATGTAAATAGCGCTCAATAGATAAAATAGACTCTTAATTAATCATCACTTGTGCCAAATACCTAAATTAATCCGTCATGTTTAGTAAGCAAAAAAATATGGATTAAAAAATGACTAGAGACTTTGTAAAAATACAACCGGCCGCTAAACAAATTGAGACAAGAAAGACCAATATAAAAATAATTGAGAGCGCTATAGTTGTGGCATCAATTATTATTTTAGTCTTTCTATACAGCTTTTCAGGGCAGCTTAAACCAGCAGAGCAGCCGAAAAAAAGTAAAGCTAAGCCATCAGTTTCATCTGAATTAGCCAAAGAGCATGCAATAAACTCAATGAACATTAGTGAGCAGCTTGAGCAATACTCAATTGAAGTAGCTGTGCAAGAACCTAAAAAAGCTGGGATATTCACAATGCGCTGTGCTTCATTTCGTTCCCTTAAAGCGGCTGAAAATTTAAGAACAAAAATCAACCGTATCGAACTTACAAAATACAAAAGCAAATACATTGATCTCAAAACTATTAAAAGCAAAATTCGTATAAGCAATGATTGGTATCAAGTGGTTTTGCCTGTAATTTCAACAAAGCGAACAGCAGAAGCATTAAATAATATATTAAAAACTGAAAATATTCGTAAATGTAATATTGTGAAATCAAAACGTTAAATTCCCACCTTTTATCCGTTTAGTTATATGTAGCGGATTTTTAAACACCGCATTCTCACAATATTTATTATTAAAGAGTGATTATGTTTGAATTAATAGAACCTGAAGTGATTATTAAAGTTGCAGTAATCGGTATTGGTGGCTGTGGGTGCAATACTATCGATAGTATATATCCAGCAATTGAATCTAGTTCAGTCACATTATTTACAATGAACACAGATAAAGTGGTACTTGAGCATGGTGCAAGTCACGAAAAATTACTTATGGGTTCGACCTTAACGCAGGGTTTTGGTGCTGGGGCCGATCCTGAAATCGGTAAAAAGGCAGCCGAAGAAAGTATGAGCGATATTACCAATATGCTTGAGCCTTTTGACATTATTATATGTGCAACAGGTCTTGGTGGTGGAACAGGTACTGGCGCTAGCCCTGTAATAGCTGAAATTATCAATAAGGAGCTTGATAAACCATGCATTTTTATTGCTACAAGCCCGTTCGAATCAGAAGGGCCTTTAAGAAATAAGATTGCAATGGAAGGTCTTGAATCACTAAAAAGTAAAGCTAACGCAGTAATCAACTTACCTAACGACAAACTTATCAAAGTTTTAGGGGAGGATATCGGACTTTTTGATGCCTTTAGGCACAGTAATCAAATACTGCAATCTCTTATTCGCTCATTGCTCGATATGTTATCAAACCATGGTCTTATCAATGTGGATCTTAAAGACTTTGCAAATGTTATGAATAATCAAGGCGATGCAATCTTAGGGGTTGGTAAAGCCGATACGGAAGATGAACTTACAAATGCAGTGAATACAGCTATTAATAACCCATTGGTTGAAGCTGTTGATCTAACCAACAGCTCAGGTGCCATCATTCAAATTAGTTGTTCGCAAGAAATTAGCATTGGCTCGTATAACAAAGTTATTTCGCAGGTCAGAGAAAAATTACCTGCAACGGCACTTGTTATTTGTGGCGTCAGTATGATTGAAAACTTGTCAACGCCATTTGAAATACTGGTCATTGCAACAGGTATAAACCAATGCCAATCCTTTAATGTTAACGTTGAGCAAACCTACGAAACCGATGAGCATGAAGAGGACAAACAAAATGATAAAATACACCCAGACGATCTTTTCAGTATCCCTGCATACTTAAGGCAACGAAAAGATGATTAAATAAAAGCGTTTATATAATTTAAACAGATGGCCTCAATATTAACGAGGCCAAAGGTGGTATAAGTTTAAGAAGTTACAGCAAACTATAAATAATACTTTTCTAACATTAATAAGATATCCTTCCAAGTCCCTTTACCAATACCCTCTGGGTCATACATCACGTAGTTATCATATAAATATTGGTATGTTTCATAGAGTTCATTTATGTAATCTATCTTCGGCTGGGCCAAACGAATAAACGTTATCTCTTCAATGGCTTCATAGCATATTGCATTTACCTTTTTACGATACTGTGGCTGATGACCCACAAACTCTAAATTTCTTTTATTAATTTGAACGATTTTCTTTTTAATGGAATATGCATTTAGAAAATTAACTAGGTAACTATAAACCATTCGACATCACCTCTTTCTATATTAAGCAGCTTTTTTAAATGGCACATTGCCAGAAAAAGCATCAAGAGCTAATAAAGTTTCAACACTTGTAATAAAAGATAATGCAATATCAAGCTCAGAATAATCTATCTCTAACTTTTTAAAGTAAGTAGACATCAACCTAAGTGTATTTTTCAAAGCGGTTTCAACTTTAGACCTTGAAACACCAAGCTTACGAGCGACTCCAGAAACCGATTTACCCTGCAAGACATATACTAAAACCGTTTTGTCTATTTCAGTTAGTAAGTGCTTTATTTCACAAAGCGAATCTATATTGTTAGTTTGTAGCCACATATGTATTTCATCTGTAGCTTCATGATTTATAGAGCAAGTATTTGCTGTGGTACTCAATTCTTCACTATAACTCATATCAGCACGATACAACTTAAGAGGCTTCTTTTTATTATAGGTAGCGTTAAAATGTAAGCGGGTAACATCTTTGATAGCTTGTTCAATTACTGACTGTTGTACACCTTCTAGCATTAACTCTTCTATCAGCTGAGTTCGGCGAGTATCTTTGAAGAATAGTGCATTATGAATGCGTTGGTGTAATTCAGGCTGCGTTTTTAAAGCTTTCGGTATATTGTAGCGGCCATACTTTGCTCTAAATACATCTAATAATGCATTATTAAATACCCTATAAATAAACTTTAGTGGGCATGACTTTGGATTGTAAGTATGTAACTTTGCGAAGTTATCACGCTCAATACTATTCATTACTTGGTCGCAGGCAATTTCAGCCTCTATCGCATTAGAGAAATAGCGTTTGGCAATTAACAGTAACGACTGCTGAAACTTCCCCTTTTCACAATATATAACTGAATACCAATCTTTAACATGTGTTATTTTTTTTGGAGGTGCAGAGTTCATATTAGTCTCTTGATTAGAAGTGCTACCTCTAAAATCTCTGCTTAATTTAATATTCGTGGTTTTTATAAGAAAAAACTGATTTTTATTTTTTAAATAATTTTTTAATTGTTAAATTCACATTAATAATACGAATCTTTGCTTATTACGACGGGAGCACTCTATGAAATTCAACTTTTTAATATTTGCGACATTTTTCTTCAGTTTTAATCTATTTGCCGAAGACACATACTTAGTTAAAAAACTAACAACCATTGATAATGAGATAATCTTTTTTGCGCAATGTAAAGATGGTGGAATTGTCACTTGGTTAGATGATGGTAATGACGTAGCAACCTCTGGAGGAGGCGAAACAATTGACGAAGAGATTGCGATACACAATAAAGATAATAACGGAAAAGTTGAGCTTTGCTCAGCAAAAGACAACTGCCAACGTATCGCCAAGCGCGAATGCAGCAATCGTTAAACACTAACGTATTGCCCCTCGCAGTAAAACAATGTGACTGGGAGGGAAAGTGGCTAAAAATAGAGTGCTTTAAATAAAACTATAAGAGAAAATCTTCTGGATAATCAGTTAAAATTGACTGCACCTCTTCTTTTAGTTCAGCCATAACTTTTTCCCTTCGTTGCCTTGTTTGGTTTTCAGAAAACGACGTTGCCCCCATGATTTCACGGTTGGCAAAATTGTCGCCATAAAGCATCTGTTTTAATATCTCTATTTTTTCTTCAGCAAGCTTGTTGTCTTTATTTTCAAGCTTCGCAATCAAGTTGGCAACAGCTAAATGCACAAGTGAGCGCGCATCTTCGCGATAAAAATGAACTTTGTGCTCATCTTTTTGTTCGACCCCACACACAGTATCCAGCTTAAGGCCATTTTCATTAACAATAAACGAAACAAAGCCAGAACATACATCATATAAATCTTCGGTTTCTAACAGTCTATTTTCAAGTTTTAGTGCTTGATGCTGTTCATTGCTTTGTTCAATTGAAAGGGTATCTTTATATGCGTCAAGCGTACTCAAAACATTATTTTTAAATTTCCAGCGTATAAATGTTAAGAGGTCATCATGCTTAAGCGGAGAAAAAGAGGTCACACAATAAAATAATGTGTTGCTTGCTATCAGCTGTAAATCAATACCTTTATCAACCACGCCATAGCGGTTTGTTTGCCAATATGAATAAACTAACAACTCAATACATTTAACAATTTCTGGTGCGAGACCATCTTTTAAGTATTCACTGAGTTTTGTGACTTTTAAGTTTTCATTTGAGTTTAGTGAATAATATACACTCATTAAATGTTCATACGCTGTTTGCCATTGAGGTTTTTCATAAACAAAAGCCTTGCCCGTTTTGGAACTGTCAAAACCAGCAATAAGCTCTGAAAATCGCGCGTGTTGTTTGCATTGAAACATTGCAGCGGTTTCATAACCTGCAATAAACTCATCTCTGAGCGCATGTTCATTTTCTGTTTTTATTACTTGATTTTCAAACAGCTTAGTTGCTTGCGTTACCTTTTCTTTAAAAACCAACGATTTCATAAAAGCAGGGTTGTTAATCTTGTTAGCGCGTTCTTGAGGTAAGATAAATTGATACGCCATCAACTTTGAAAAATAATGAACAATTGTTTTCATGTTAACCCTGATTATTCGACAGCACTTCAAAGTCAAAGAAGTTTAAAATATTAGAAAAGTTACCCTCAGCAATTGAGTTAGGAAAAGATACAAACTCAACTTCTTCGCATATTTGCTCCATACTATTCACTTCAAATTGAAGCAACACGCCACTTAAAGGCTCTGCTAGTTCCGCCGAGTGAGATGTTGGTTTAACAATATAATAAACGTAAACTGTTTTACCAAAGAAGTAATCATCAATCGGCATAAACGTGAGCAACAAGCGGTTACCCCCTTCGCCCATTGGCTCTAAGTAAATAATACAATGTGCATCAGATACAATCAGGCAGTCCGCCTGACTACCGGTATCTGCGGCTTTACGAGTTAATGCTGAAACAGTGAGCGACTGCTGAAATACAAACTCAAAATTTGCAGGTGTTTCAAAAACAGTATCTAACTCCACTTTTGATAGTTTGGTTTTTAATTTTTTTTTCCGTGCAATCTCAATGATTTCATCACTCAATACGTTGTGGTGTGTCCGAGGTTTAACCAGTAGCTTTTCAAGGTGTTCACCTGTAATTTCAATTTTCATATTCACCTCCAGTCAAGTTAATTAACGGATAAAACACCTTTTGCGAATCAGTTTGCATGGTAATCGCTATGCTCCCTCTAAATTGACCCGCCTTTAACGAACCAAACTGATGAAAATGTTGGTTTAGTTTTGCAATAAAGTATTTACTTTCAGAGCAGCTTACATATTGCTCAATTTCATACTGATTTAACTTAACAATATTAGAGCCTTTAGCAGCATCAATAAGACACATAATTTGATTATTGAAAATGGCCATCCGTTCACGGTTTCCTGCACTTATTTTTAAAGGTTTAACCTTATTAACGGATGAGACCAGCACGTTTAACTGGTTGCCGTATACATTATCAATATAGTGATACTGAGTTGAAGGCTGATTAGCATTATAGAGAGAGAGCTTTACTTCACCACTGTCATTTTCGCTTGTTAAAAGCCAAGATTGACAGTCATGTGACTTTGCGCTGGTGTAGCGTGTAAACTCAAATGCATTATCTTCAGGTGCCATATGCTCAATTAGAGGGTGCCTATCACTCACTAAGCTCGATAACGGGCTCACTTCGACCATAAAGCCGCCATGGGTGAGATATCGCAATTGCGCATACTTCATATCGGCATTTTGCTTTGCACATAATGAGCCTTTTATTATTCTGTCTGACCACGGCAAAGGTATATTGAGTAACGGGCGAGTTTCGTTGTTATCACTTAAATAAGCTATTTCGTTATTCACTGAAATTGCATCACCGTTAAAATAAATATATGCCTGACTCGCCCCTGAAAAGTTTGCAGTACTATTATCATTACTTAAAGCTTGCGGTACTGCTTCACTTAATTTTGTTTTGAAATCCTGCGGTAACTGCAAAGCTTGTATACAACTTTTTTCAAAGCAATTTAAATGTGTTTTCAAAGTACGAAAATCATTACTAGCCAATGCTTTTTGTGCTTGCTCTACTTTTATTTGGTATTGTAAATTGGCAATAAAAACGTAAATAAAATAAGTTATAAAAACAAAGCCACATAAGGCTAACCCTTTTACAACCCGTCTGTTAATCGTTTGATTAAACCATGCCCGCAGCTTATTGCGTTTTGAATTAAGTGCAAACGCTTTATCTAATAAATCCGTTAAACTACTTACCCCAGTAATGCTGACACCTTCCCTTTGTAGCTTAGTATCAAGGCTTTCATTTACTAGCTTCAACTGCTCTTTAGGAATAAACAGACATAATTTGCGTTCACTTTTATAGTTAAGCGCCGCTTCAAGCTTCCCGATAATGCTATCCACTTTTTTAACGTTACCGTAACTATCCAGCTCGCCTGTACATGCAACTAAACTAATCTGCTCATCAAATGAGACAAAGCTACCAATTAGTAAAGATTCACGAATCAAATATTGTACAATCGCCAGCGCTAGTGTTAACTGTGCGCTCTGACCACTAATCTCACTCGCTTGTAATGTGTGCCATTTTAAGCGCAACATAATAGGCGAAGTAGGTTTGAAAAAACGAACGAGTTCTTTATTTAGCAAGCCAACAACGTTTGCTAAAGCAGCCTTTTGTTCTTCATTCGCCTGGCCAATAAACTCGCAAACTAAGTGCTGATTGTGCTCATTTTTTAATGGCACTGCTGTTTTCATCACTATGATCGGCTCAACCCGACTAGTACACGGGCTTTGATAAATTAACCCGTGGATCACTGATAAATCTCCAAATCAATATAACTGGTTACTTGATAAGACGGATTTTCCCCCGCCCTATTAGGGTGAACTATGAAAAAAAGCCCAGCATCACCATGATAATTGGTTTGTGACTTGATAAACCGAGTATGGTTCAGCTTAGCTTGTTTGCTGGTTTTCGATAATTGAATTTGCCCCCAAACACTGCCTGAACGCCCCTGCTTTCCTGGCTTTCCATCGTTTCCTTTAATTCCCTTTCGTCCTTCACGGTTGTTTGATTTACATGCGAGTTTGCTTGGGTCAATCACGCTTTTTTTATGACCCAAGCTGCCTAATAATTTTTGCATTGAATGTGCTGCTTTTAAAATCACTTCATCGTTAGCTTTACCACCACCACGTTGCCCTAAACCGCCGAGCCCCCCCTTGCCAGCAAGCCCACCATAAGTTGTAATGGTTGGCATCTCACTTTTTTCGTGTAGTTTAATGTTTAAATACACACTTAAGCCATTTTTTCCGTCTGAACCATTGCTACCATCCCCACCAGCGATGCCGTCTGTACAGTAGTTGGCCTGCGTATGGCTATAGTCCTTACCATCAACGCCATTGGCCCCGTCAGCGCCAGCTAAACGAATAGCAGCATCTTTGCCAAAATAGACTGAATCAGTTACAAGGCTCACCACAGTGCGCGAGTGCCTATTTACAGTTGCTTTAACGGCAAGCTGCGCCCCTTGTCTAAGCTCTAATTTACTTGGGGTAAGTGCGTGAGAATTCTGTAATTTTAACGTACAAATCTGTTGCTCAGGTACGATTAGGTAGCGTTCTGATACAGCTTCTAAGGTTAATTGTGTGTTAGCGGTACAAATAACCGGCATACCTTGGTTAGCGTTTGCTGTTGCTGAATTAAAGCAAAACAAACTAACCGCCAATAAATATGTCACCTTGCTTACAAATTGCTGGTGCATTTTTAAAACCTTCTAATACAAATTGCTTGTGCTTCAACTGACACTTGCTGTGAGCGGCCACTGAGTTGCCAAAAGCCATTTTGATTTATTGTGACACTCACCTGCTCACCGCCCCCTTCAAACTTGCCGCTTACACTACTTAAGCTGCAATACCACATATTAACATGCCCCATTAAAACGGGTGCTTGCCCCTGATGCCAAGTATAGGTTTGGTATTGTGGTACCGGTAAGTGTTGAAAGTGGTGCGATGAAACAAAAGGTGAGAATAAAAGTGCTAAAAGAATAAATTTTTTCATAATCGAAACCTCAGTTTTTAATGTAATTATTAGAGTAATCCGGTCAAAAACTGAGATTCGTGAGGTTTAAAATAAATATTTTGTATTTAGTGAACAAACATTAACGTTTTACTGAAGCATGTATATGGTTATGTTCATAATATACCCATGAAAACCCTGCTTTTGTGGCCAAGAACCCAAGGCGCCCAAGCTTTTTTAAGTCTCTGTCACTGACTGTCATATCAGCTGCACGCCCTTCATTATGCAAGCTAAACTTAGCATGTTCACCATCTTGATCATAAGCTTCTGTGACCCGAAGTGTTTTACCAGGCCACTCTTTCATTACCAACTTATTTAAATCCATTATAGCCGCACATAATTTCTCTGAAGCTTGCACATCCGTAAAATTTCCTTCTTCAAACTTAAAAACTGGTAAATTATTTGCACTTTTATTCATACAATCTCGCAAGCTGCTACCTGACAATGTTTGCCGTGCTTCACCTGAAGATTTAATCTCGCTTGACTGAGGCCAGCGTTGACCTTTTTTTAATTCTGAAGCAAATACTTCGGGTGAGAAGAACATAAGTAAGATGAAAGGTAAACTTTTCATAATAACTTTACTCTATAAAATTAGTTATAGGAACTGTGTACTTATTGAGCATCGCTACATCAGCCTAAATAACTTTCAAATATAAAATACGTATCTAAAATCAAAAAGAGGCTTTTAATTTTGTTATCAAAAATAAAAGCCTCTCGTATTAAGTACTACTACGCTATATTGTGCTAACTATAATACGCAATGAAACCTATTGTTTAACACAATATAAAAGAGCTACATTTTTCATTCGTGTTTCTGTTTTAGATACCCTTGCCCCCTCAGCAATCCCTTCAGTAGGTTTTGGAGGACCATAGTTATACATACGTCGAAATGCACCCTTATTACCGCCACCTGCATCATATGAACCAGTATTATGTTCATGTTGTTGTAGTGCATCTTCTTGCAGCGAAGCTACTTTTTCATTTAGCTCTAAGTTTGCACGATCTACGTCAATCTGGCCTGTTGGATCAATGCCACGTATAACGCGACCATAAGCTTCTTCAAAAAGTTCCCATCCCGTTGGGCAAGTAGTAGTTTTAAATGCTGTTACTTCACCCTGAATATTCATCTCTTGGATTTGTGTTTCGAGGGCAGCAACTTTTTTATTTAAATTAACTAACTCAGGTACCGGTACATAATCGCCATTGCCATCATTAACGTATCTCGGCCAAGTTAAATTGATAGACGCACTTTGATCTCTTCTGACAATGCCTACTTCAGATTGTTGATTTGAATCACTTCTTGAACAACTAATAACAACCGAACGGTTGGTGTATGTTAATTCGAAATTTGTTACCTCTTGTTCGTTTGTTCCGGAATTACAGTTGACTCCATTTGAGGGCATTACTTCAAATTGAGCCTTTGAGCCTATATTTGTTGGCTGATAATCAATTTGGATACCAAATTCTGTTGGCATATTTCTAAAAAGTGAAAAATCAACGGGATCATTTTGCTGGAACCTCAGACAACTTTCATAAGCAGTGTAAGCAGCTGGGGCAATCGTTTGAATATGTTCTTTGAACAATCTTTCATCATCGAGTTGGCTACTTTCCGATCTACAATACCTCTGAAAGAGCTCATCTGTTGAAGAGTTGCCGCGATTAATCGAACCTGAAAACAGCTTGTAACTCGCGTTTAGGGCCCTAGTATTATTGTTCGACTCATTTCTTCGATATTCTTGGCAAAAATTATTTTTAAACGACCTAATTGTCTCTCTACTTTCTTGCCTTTCATTTACTAATTTAGAGTTGGTTATCACACTCAGACAATTATTAGCTTGTGCATAACTGCTCATCATGCAAAATAATAACAAGGTTTTTTTCATTTCAAACTTTCCTGTATTTTATAGATTCCTCCAAGCTATTATAAAATTAATACATCGCTAATTTCGCTACAGTGGACTTGGAGTATTGCGAAAATTTTAGACGAAAAGCTTTAGTCTGCAAAGTAATAAACTTTATATCTTAAGTGCATTCAAAGTGTTCTACTCATCCTTCCAGCGATTTTCATCACACAGTAAGTCATACCATTTAAGTGCATGGTCTGACAGTGCATCAAGATGTTCAAGGGTGAAATGCTCATGTATACCGTGCAATGAACTTTGAAATTGAAGACAGGTTGCATCGTTTTTATAGTCTTGCATAATGTATTCAAGCATATAAATTTTTTGCACATTAACAATATCGTTTTTGGCAACTTTTGTCGCTAGCAGTTCATCTAGCTGAGTAATGCACTTATCAATTACTTCACCTTTTTTACTAGCTGATTGTTTAACTTTTGCTAAACACGCTGTATTTAATTTATTAAGGTGATTTTCTAAAGCGTTAGCGGGTGTATTTGCAAGTGATATGATCGGAAGCAAACATATTACAAATAAAATTAGGCACTTTTTCATATTGCAGTCTCTTATTTTTATTACATTGAAAAATAAGGATATATCATCAGTACATAGGTTTTAATGTTACGTCCGGGTTCGGAAATTACACTAGCATTACCTGTAGGAAGCAAAGGCATATCCACAGTACAATTGTGATTATCAGTATAATCTATAATGACCTGTACTCTTTTTGCTCGAGCCTCATAGTCTTCAGCACTCTTTGTGTTACTGCTGTTTAATCCACTTTTAATGCCGTTATAGTGTGATGCAAATTGCGAAGCAACATCACGTTGACATTGCTTATGCAAAAACAAGTCAATTTGACTGTATATAGCACCTGCTGCATCACGCTTTTTTAGAATCAACGGCTTGGCAGCTAAATTAACACTCGACAAAATTAACGTTAACGCTGTAGTCAACGATGCCATTGTCTTCATATTTACCTCTATGATGATTTTATGATCGATTTATATACATTATTACGGATAACCCCACTTAGATTTACAAGCTAATTTATTAGTGTTTACTAAACTAGACACTATACATTTAATATCCGTATTCTAAGATGTAATTAAAGCAGATAAAGGCTCATCTCATAATGCGAATATTCATCTTACTTTATTTTTTGCTATTGGCTTTATCGGCTACAGGTGCATTAGCGAATGACCAAAATAATTATCGCATTGATATCAACGTCATTGATCCCGTCTTAGATAGAAAATTTAAAGAGTTTGGCCGCACCAGTTTTTCAGCTAGTACACTTGATGGTAAACATGTTTATCAGTTTTCAGTAATTAATGATTTAGAGGGTGATGCAGAAATCGAAATGACTTATGGGAATCATCGCTATTACAACCACGGTAATGGCTTACATGTAAGTCGCATTGTAAAACTTAAAAACCAACCTTATTTAGCATTTGAAATCACGGCTGTTAATGATGGTGTCGGCTTGCCTTTCTCGGAGCTTGTTATTTCTTCAGCGTCTGGATTTAAAACTTACCCAATTATAGCCGCTCCAGATAGTTATTATGAGCAAACTAACACTATAAGCCCAAGTTATGCATTTACTTGCCAACCCAATGCAATTTCAACTTTTGATAAAAGTATAACGTCAGATTCTGCCACATTCTGCGAAAGTGACTTGGGTCACTTTGAACTCATTGAAAAGCAAAAAGAAACGATTAATGCTTACTTGCCCAAATTTGATGAGTATTTAAATCAAAATTTTGATGCTAGTACGGCAAATGAGTTTAACCTGACACTTGTGCCGCTCAAATTAACATCCACAAAGGCCTTTGAGAAATTGCTTAACGAGATGCAAACATGGTTTTCGGTTTCACGCATTTCAACTGAGCTTTTTACCTTTGTGCAAGTACAAACAAAAAACCAGCCTGTGTATGAAAACTTTGCTTATAGTTTTGTAAAGCTCGGTGGAAAATGGCATTTGCTTTATTCAGGTCTTGAATCCTCTAAAGGGTATTTTCCACTCAATGGCATCAGCAAGCATTCGTCTAAGGCGATTAAAGTTGAAGGGTATTGTTTTAAAGAATGTGATTGGTGGGGCCAAACTGCTCACGCAGTGCTCGACTTTAAAAAGGGTTCTATATCATTTTCAAAAATTAATAGTAACCAGAACTAGTCATAGCAGGTTTTTTGCCTGTACATCATTGCTTTGATGCAAAAATAATTTTAAAAGTTTAATTTTTTTTTGCGGCTCGGATTTTAACTCATCACTAGTTGACAGTATTAATAAACCAAAGATTTTTACTAAAAAATTATACCCATTTAACAAGGCTCTCACTTTAAATACTATTTATTGCGTATTTTTACTCCCTCACTTTTTCACTACTTCCTTGTCAAAGCGCGCTTTTAAATACGTTTCATCTAATGTGTTGTGCCAAAGCCTTTTTGTTTGGCCTTTATCTTTTGCGATTTCGCCAATGCGTCCTGGGTTATATTTCATCACACGCTCTGTTTGATAACTGGCAATTGGGTCTTGGTAGGCTTTTTCTGGCGAAATGACTTGCCATCCTTTTTGGCGAAAAGCATCGGCTAAGTCGCCAACAAACATGGCGGTAATATCCATTTCATGTAATAAAATAACGTGTTTTGGCGAGTGGCCTAAATATTTTACTGCTAATTCATCGTAGTATTGCGCACCTTGTATAATTACATCAATGTAAAACTCTTTTAGCTTTTCAAAGTCGATTTCTTTGCCACTTTTAAGCGCATCTTGTAATAAGTTTTCAATGTACCAGTCGTAATTATTGAGTGTGATATATGCATTGTGATAACCATTTTTGGCTAAATAAGCGCGTACCCCATCACGCTTTTGTTGAGTATCGCCTTCTCGCAAATAGGGGAAGCGAAACCAAGGTTTAAAGTTTGGGTAATCTTTAATCTGGTTATGAGCCGTTGTAATTTCTTCTAAATAGGCAACTAAAGTCGTTTTATTGATATCGGGGTGTGTATGCGTGTGGTTAGCAATAATGTGACCAGCATTGGCGTACGCCTTTAAGCGCGTTTTGCCTTCTTCATTTAAATGGCTAGTGGTTGCGAAAAATGCCGCTTGTTTTATACCGTGATCCTGTAATTCTTTAATCAGGGTTTTCGCGCGGGTTGGCCCATCAAAATAGCCGTTAGCTTGCCTCGGCGCATCATCAAAGGTAAAGGCTATTTGCTTTGCCGTTAAACTCAATGAAAGCAATAATAATGTTGTAACGGATATATAAAGTAGCTGCTTTCGCATATTTAACCCTTCTGTATTGTTTTTAAGGAAAACAGCTTTAAAGATTAGTCTTCCATTAACTTGCACGTACCAATTAACTCAAGTACGCCACGTGCATTTTGAGCACATTCCCAACGTTTTCGATTTGACGTTGATAACTCGCTGTTACATTTAGCAATAAAAGTAGGCAGCGCACTGGGGTGAGCGAGTTTGGCATACGATTCGCTGCCTTTTTTTGACATTTTTTTCAATATGGATAGAGCATTTTTACTGGCTTTATTGCAGTTTACTGAACTAGACGAACTACTCGTTGAAAAGTCATAGTGTTTAGCATTTGATTTTATTCCATGTCCAGAGTTTACAGTGATTGTCTGTGCATCTTGATGAGTAGGTTTATCAGAAAAATGTACGTTGCCTTTTTCATCAGTCCATTTATAAATTTTTGCGTTAGCATTAAACGCTATTAATGAAACGAAGAGCAATAAAATCTCGATTTGATACTGTCTCATATCTACAAATCCTTGCTGTAATTACACATATATTCAAATAAACGGTGTTTGTCATCGACAAATACCGTACATTTGAACTTTGAGTTTTGCCAGTCAAATGAAGTAGATTCGCCAAACTTGCCTACCTTTAAATTTTTAAAGCCTGCAAATGCGTTTTTAACTGCTTGCTCAGTGATATCGAATGATTCTCCTTCATCACTGCAAGATACGCCAAAACCGCCATATTCGGGTTCATACCCTGCATCAGATTCCACTGTACATTTCCCATAGCGCTTTTTCAGTCTAAAAGGTTTTTTATTTTTGATATGTGAGAGCACATCATTAAGTGCAATGTTACCAAAACCATCTTCTTTGATTAATTTCAGAAAATCTGATGGGGTTGATATTGGTAAATTATCTAAACTTGGTTGTGCGTTTACAAATAGTGGGAAAAGGGCAAGAAACCCTATTTTTGACTTCATAAATAAATCCGTTTAATTACTATTTAAAATAGAAAGACACACATAAAAATGGGTGACTAAATCCTATTAGCCACCCTATCATTTATATTTAAATTAAACAATGCAACTAACTGTTATTTATAACATTAGTAGTTGTAAAGCTTAGATAAATACTGCTCGATACTGCTTTGCCAACTAAAGCGGCTGGCTTTTGCGGTATTGATCATAGTTTGCCAATGGCTACTTTCGTTCATATAACAATTAAGCGCATCATTAAACACATTTTGCAATGAGACTACTTGTTCACTAATAGTATCCCCCTCAAATACAAACCCATTTTCATTATGCTTAACTGTATCTTTTAAACCGCCTACACCATGTACAATACAAGGTTGGCCTGCTTTTAGTGCGAGCATTTGGCTAATGCCACAAGGTTCAAACGAGCTCGGCATTAAAAACATATCCCCTAAAAGATAAAGATCGTCTGACAAACTTTGGCCATAGCCATTGAGAAACAAGAAATTTCCATGTTTTGCCATAAGTTGCATTAATTGAAATTCGTAGTGGCTGTCGCCACTGCCTAGCATGATAAAGCGGCCACCTTTTTGCTCTAAGGCTAAAAGCAGTGTGCTTAATACGAGTTCACCGTCAACACGTTCAAGCAATAAGCGTACTTTTTGCTCGGTTAATCGGCCAATACTCGACACAATGGGGCCTTTGAACTGTGGGCTGTCTTGCCAAAGTGTAATCTGTTCATTAGCGAGGTAATGCACTGTTTTTAATTGCTCAAAACGACTCATCCAGTTTCTAAGGCAAGATTTACTGCTGCGTAAAAAGCAATCGAGCGTGACTTTAGGCTCTGGCTCATTGCTATATTCACACCCGTTCAAAATACCAACCAATTTGTCACTATTTCCTGCAAGTACCTGTTCCAGCCCTTCGCCACCATAAATGCCATTTTGATGGTCGCTGGCATAGAGAACCTCTTCAGCATAACTGTCTGATACAAAATGAACTTTATCAACCAAACTAATCGCTGCGCGCATTGGGTTATAACAAAACGGATAGCGCGGGTCGCATAATTGTTGGCCGTCATAACTAAGACTTGGAAACCACGCTTCTAAACTTGAATCATCGCCATTAAAAGGTCGTGTACCTTGTAGCGCAAGATTATGAACTGTGTATACCAGCTTAGTATTAGCAAAATCACGGTAGCGTGAATCAAATTTTAATAGCACCGATAAAGTGGCAGCATGCCAATCATGCAAATGAAAAATATCAGCCGAGAGATGACCTTGTAGGATACATTCGGCAATCACATTACAAAAGAGCGCAAACTTAGTGGCATCTTTGGCAAAAGGGCGATTATCTTCATCATGACAATAAACACGGCTTTCCCCCGCTTGCTGAAATAGCGGATGAACCACTACATACTGTGCTACTTTTTCGCTTGAAATAGCATGTAGCTTATATAAGTAAGCACTATGCTGCTGGTGAGCAAATGAAAAACTCACTTCAGCAACACACTCCCCCTGATAATGGCTGTGGTAATAGCCATAATCGGGGATCACAACGTCTACATTAACATTATGTTCTGCAAGTGCCTTTGGCACATCGCGAATTACATCGGCAACACCGCCTACTTTCGCGCCTGAAATACAATCATTTTCAGCCGCTAACATCAAAATTCGCATAGTGTCCTCTTATGCAATCGCTACTTGGCTTTGTGATTCGGTGTTTTTAGCATCCACTTGTTGCGACTTTTTTGTTAGTGCAGCAATCATGTCACGGGTAACAAGAACCACACCGCCACTTGAGATTCTAAAGCCATTGGCTTCATCTTGTTTGTGGTCAACACCAATGCTTAGCCCTTCTGGTACCACACAACTGCGATCGATAATGGCTTTTTTAATCACACAATTTCGGTTAATTACCACGCCCGGTAAAATAACTGCTTCTTCCACCGTACAATACGAATGTACATGCACATTTGAGAAAAGTAGCGATTTACGGATTGTTGAGCCCGAAATAATACAACCGCCTGACACCGTTGAATCCACTGCCATGCCGCGACGTGTTTCGTCATCAAAAATAAATTTAGCCGGCGGTAACTGTTCTTGGTAAGTCCAAATTGGCCAATTTCTATCATATAAATCAAGTGAAGGTGTTGGTGACACTAACTCCATATTGGCTTCCCAGAACGAATCTAGCGTACCAACATCACGCCAGTACGGTGTGCCTCCTTGGCGGGTATCTCTAAATGGATACGCATACACATTATGCTCTTCAATGATAGATGGGATAATGTCGTGACCAAAATCGCGGCCAGAACAGCTGTTTTGCGCGTCTTTTTTCAATTGTTCAAACAAAAACTCAGTATTAAATACGTAATTACCCATCGACGCTAAACATTTAGTAGGATCATTTGGTAATGGCGCAGGGTTTGCTGGTTTTTCTTCAAATCGTTGAACACGTTTTTCGTTGTTTACAGCCATCACACCAAACGCGCCTGCCGCTTCTTCCACTGGCACTTCTAAACAACATACTGTCATATCTGCGCCCGTTTCTACGTGCTTAGCAATCAACTCACCATAATCCATACGATAAACATGATCGCCTGATAAAATCATCACATATTTTGGTAAGTCATGACGAATAATATCCATATTTTGATAAACCGCATCGGCAGTGCCGCAATACCAATCGTCACTGTAACGCTGTGATGCCGGTAAAATCTCCACTGAATCACCGAGTTCCTTTTTGAAGTGACCCCATGCACGATTAACGTGGCGAATTAAGCTGTGCGACTTATATTGTGTCGCAATACCCACTTTACGCACGCCCGAGTTAATGCAGTTTGACAGGGGAAAATCGATGATGCGAAATTTACCACCAAAATACACCGCAGGCTTGGCACGCCAATCGGTTAGTTCTTTTAAACGTGAACCTCGACCACCTGCCAATATAAGTGCATACGTATCGCGGGTAAGGTTACTAATATAACGATTTGCGGAATTAGGCATTGCGTTCTCCTTGTGCCTTGTTGAATTCGATTGCCTGTACTTGCCAAATATCATTGTTGTATTGGCTAATGGTGCGGTCGCTCGAAAACATACCTGATGCGGCCGTATTTAAAATGCTTTTTTGAGTCCAAGCGCTTTGATCTTGGTAAAGTGCTGCTGCGTCTTCTTGTGCTTTCACATAGCTGTCAAAGTCATATGCGGTTAACCATTGATCATGATTATCACGAATAGAATTAATCAGCGGCTGGAATAAGTCTGGGTCAAATAAGTTAAAATGCCCACTTTCTAATAACCCCATAACCCTTGAGAGATTGGGAGAATTAGCAATAATCTCATTTGGATTATAATGCTCACGAATTTGCGTAAGCTGTTCTGCTTTAGCACCAAACAAGAAAAAGTTATCAAGCCCAACAGCTTCTGAAATTTCAATATTTGCGCCATCCAATGTGCCAATAGTCAGTGCGCCATTCATCATAAACTTCATATTACCGGTGCCTGACGCTTCTTTGCCTGTGGTCGAGATTTGCTCAGAAAGATCGGTCGCAGGGCAAATGGTTTCCATGGCGGTTACATTGTAGTTAGGTAAAAAAGCAACCCGTAAATAGGGTTTCGCGACAGGGTCATTGTTAATGGCGTCTGCCACATGATTGATTAAACGAATAGTGAGTTTCGCCATAAAATAGCCCGGCGCTGCTTTGCCACCAAATAGCACACAGCGTGGTGTAAAGCCTTCAAGTTCCCCTTCTCGAATACGCTCATATAAATGAATAACATGCAAAATATTAAGCAACTGACGTTTATATTCATGAATGCGCTTTACTTGCACATCGAACAGCATAGTCGCATCAAACTCAACGCCGGTTTCACGCTTCACTAAATCCACCAGCGCTTGTTTGTTATCAAGCTTTACTTGCTGCCATTGTTTATGCAGAGACTTATTATCAAATTTTGCGCGTAACGCATTCACCTTACTGAAGTCACTTACCCACTCATCACCAATCTGTTGGTTAATGAGATTCGCTAATTTAGGGTTGCAGTGCGACAGCCAGCGTCTTGGCGTCACACCATTGGTTTTGTTGTTAAAACGCTCTGGCCAAAGGGCATAAAAATCTTTAAATAGGCCATTTGTTAATAATTCAGTATGCAGCGCCGCCACCCCGTTCACCGAGTAAGAACCAACAATCGCTAAATACGCCATGCGCACTTTAGGTTCTGGGCCTTCTTCAATCAGTGACATATCACGCTGCTTTTGCGTATCGCCCGGCCAACAGGTTGCTACTTGCTGTAAAAAACGGGCATTAATTTCATAAATGATCTCTAACAAGCGCGGTAATAAACGTTCAAATAGCCTAACAGGCCATTTTTCTAGCGCTTCAGGCAGCAAGGTATGATTGGTGTACGCCATGGTACTTGAGGTAATTTGCCAGGCTTTATCCCAATCTAGCTGATAATCATCAAGTAAGATGCGCATCAACTCAGCAACGGCAATACTCGGGTGTGTATCGTTTAATTGAAAAACATGAAATTTCGGGAAGTTATGAAAGTCTTCACCGTATTGTTTAACCCATTTTGCAATAATATCTTGCAGTGTTGCGCTTGATAAAAAGTATTGCTGACGTAAACGCAGCTCTTTACCATTTTCGCTGGCATCGTTCGGGTAAAGCACCATGGTGATTTGTTCAGCCTGGTTCTTTTTCGCCACAGCTTCAGGATAACTTCCGGCATTAAATTCACTTAAATCAAACTCTTCAGTTGCTTCGCTTTTCCAAAGGCGTAGGCGATTTACAACGTCATTACGGTAGCCAGGAATAGGCACATCGTAAGGTACAGCAAGTACATCTTGCGTATTTACCCAAACACGATGTTCACGGCCATTTTTGTCTTTATACACTTCCACATGGCCGAAGAACTTAACCCGCTGACTTTGTTCAGGTGCGGCGATTTCCCACGGGTGGCCTTCATGTAGCCAGTGATCGGGCTGCTCTATTTGACGTCCTTGTTCGAGCGATTGATTGAACATGCCATATTCGTAGCGCAACCCATAACCTACCACGGGTAATTTTAACGTCGCACAGCTATCTAAAAAACACGCAGCCAAACGGCCTAAACCGCCATTGCCAAGCCCTGCATCATGTTCAGCAGCGGCAACTTGCTCTAATTCACTGCCATAATGCGTTAACGCTTGGGTGACTTGAGGTGCTAAATCTAAGTTCAATATTGCATTGTTAAGTGCCCGGCCCATTAAAAACTCAAGCGATAAATACGCCACCTGTTTGTGCGGCGTAGTCTCACGATGTTGATTTGTCGCGCGGCATTTTGCGACCAGCCTATCGCGAATAGTCAGCGCTAATGCTTGGTATAAATAACGTTGTGATTTATTGACTTGGTCACGTCCTAATGTGTAGTAAAAGTGGCGATATAAGTCTTCACTCAAGTCAGAGTTTTCAATCACACTGGCTGAAATCGGGGTTTTCTTTTTCGCTAAATTAGTTTTTTTGTTCACACTAAACTCCTTGCTTAGTTAAATTGAACGTTTGGGAAGCATCTTCACTTTCCTGCTTGCTAGCAGGCATTTTGATATGGCTGGAAAGAACCCAAGCACTGTGACTATTTAGCAGCAGGGTTTGGCCCGGAGCTAAGCATTCGTCATCGCGCTCATTTGAAAAGGTATAAAGGCGAATTCGCCAGCAGTGATGCGCTTCTTGCGAAGGCAGTTGAAACATCACATTTTTGCTGGACGCATTAAATAACAGTAAAAGTGCCTTATCATCTTGGATATCTTCCATTAAATAGCCAAGGCAATGACCCTCTGCATTATGCCAATCGCTATCTTGCATGAGGGCACCATGCTCGTTTAACCATGTCACACTAAAGCGCGGATCATCATCGTGAATAAAATGATTTTGCCGGTATAACGAGAACTCGCTGCGCAACTTTAAGGCGCGACTAATGAACTGATAAAGCGCATGTTGTTGAATATCCGTATTTTTATCAATTTGCCAATTGATCCAGCTAATTTCATTATCTTGGCAATAGGCATTATTGTTGCCACCTTGTGAATGTGACACCTCACTGCCTGCGGACAACATAGGCACACCACTTGATAAACACAATGTGAGTAGGAAATTCTTTTGTGCGCGCATACGCAATGCAGCAATATCGCTATCATCGGTAACCCCTTCCGCACCCCAATTATAAGAACGGTTGTGATCATGCCCGTCACGATTATCTTCTTTGTTAGCTAAGTTGTGTTTGTTGTTGTAACTGACTAAATCAGCTAGCGTGAAACCATCATGGGCGGTGATAAAATTGATGCTTGATGTGACCGAACGTCCTTTTTTCTCAAATAAGTGGCTGGAACCATGAAAAAAGCGAGCAAAGCCAGGCAACATACTCATATCACCCCGCCAGAAGCTGCGCACAGTATCACGGTATTGGTCATTCCACTCGCGCCAAGGCGCTACGTAATTACCAAGTTGATAACCATCGATGGCAAGGTCCCAAGGCTCAGCAATCAATTTAATGCCTTTTAATATTGGATCTTGGGCAAGGGTCTGAAAAAAGGTGTGATGCTTCTTAAAGCCATCTTGATCGCGCCCTAAAATACTTGCTAAATCAAAGCGAAAGCCATCAACGCCATACACTTGCACCCAATGTCGCAGGCTATCCATTACCAGTTGTAAGCTTTTCGGGTGTGAAATATTCAAGGTATTGCCACAGCCCGTATCATTAACATAATAAGCAAAGTTATCTTGCTGCAAGCGGTAGTAAGCTTGATTATCAATACCGCGTAGTGACAAAGTTGGCCCTTGTTCATTACCTTCTGCTGTGTGGTTAAACACCACATCGATAATCACTTCAATGCCAGCTTCATGAAGCACTGACACCATTTGCTGAAATTCTTGTTCTTGCTTAGTGTGGGTATAGGCTAAATGCGGCGTGAAGAAGTTAAGTGTGTTATATCCCCAATAATTACTGAGCTCTCGCTCTGGCAAAAAAGCTTCACTAATAAAGCTATGGACAGGTAATAGCTCAATGGCCGTCACCCCTAAACTTTTTAAATGCCAAATAAAGTTAGGATGTGCCAAGCCCAAGTAAGTACCCCGTAACTCTTCAGGAATTGACCTATATAATTGAGTAGCGCCTTTAACATGGCATTCATAAATCACCGTTTTATGCCATGGAATATTGGGTTTGATACCTTCATAGTGTGGTAATGACACCACTTTACATTTAGGCATATCACTTGCTGAATCAAGCTGTCTAAAAGCGTCGTCTGATTTGTGGGAATTACCCCAATTAAACTCGCCAAACAGTGATTTGGCATACGGATCTAACAGCAGCTTATTGGGGTTAAAGTATTCCCCTTTTTTTGGGTTGTAGTTGCCATAAACCCGATAACCATAAAGCTGCCCTTGCCCCACGCCACGTATAAAAATATGCCAAATACCTTGTTCATCGCGATAAAGTGGGATGCGCGCAATTTCATTGTGACCACTTTGATCAAATAGACACAATTCAACTTTACTGGCACGCTCTGAAAAAATAGCGAAATTAGTACCATTTTCACTCGGTGTTGAACCAAGTGGCGAGGTACTGCCAGGGCGAATAGCAAAGCGCGCTGACACGGCTATTTCTCCACCAAATAATAGGTAGCTAATGGTGCCAAAGTGAGCGAAATGCTGTTTTCAAAGCCATGATTTGCTTCATTTAGCACAGCAATGTCTGTTTCAACCGGCACACCGCTACCGCCAAATTGAATATCGTCTGTATTGAGCACTAATTTGTAGCGTTTCGCGTTGGGCACGCCCAATTTAAACTGTGTGCGTACTTCAGGGGTAAAATTACATATTGCAATGACCTTTGACTGTTCGCCACTTTGTCGCACAAAGCTAAATACGCTTTGCTCAGCATTGCCACCATCAATCCAACGAAAGCCTTCACCGCTATTATCCATTTCATAAAATGCAGGATAGGCTTTGTAGAGGCTATTCAATGATTTAATAAGGGTGTAAACACCTTGATGCTTTGCTTCATCAAGTAAATGCCAATCCAAGCTAAAATCGTGATCCCACTCATGGTATTGCGCAAACTCCCCCCCCATAAACAACAGCTTTTTGCCTGGATGTGCCCACATAAAGCCATAAAATGCGCGTAGATTTGCAAATTTTTGCCAATCATCTCCAGGCATTTTATTAATTAGGGATCCCTTGCCATGAACGACTTCGTCATGGGACAGCGGTAATATGTAATTTTCACTAAAGGCATATACTAACGAAAAGGTCATTTCGTTGTGGTGATGACGACGATAAAGTGGGTCTTTTTTAATATACTCCAGGCTATCGTTCATCCAGCCCATATTCCATTTAAAACCGAAGCCAAGCCCTGATTGGTCTGTTGGTTTGGTGACACCCGGCCAGGCAGTTGACTCTTCGGCAATGGTGACAATATTTGGATTCTCACCATACACAGTGGCATTGATCTGCTGAAGCAAACTAATCGCCCCGAGATTTTCGCGACCACCAAAACAATTAGGTACCCACTCGCCCTCTTTACGGCTGTAATCGAGATAAAGCATAGACGCCACAGCATCAACGCGGAGCCCATCAATACCAAATTCATTTAACCAATAGGTTGCATTTGACAGCAAAAAGCTGCGTACTTCAGCGCGATCATAATTATAAATATGTGTATTCCAATCAGGATGATACCCCTGACGCTTGTCGGCGTGTTCATATAAGTGAGTACCATCAAACATTGCCAAGCCATGGGGATCATTTGGGAAATGTCCCGGTACCCAGTCAATTAATACACCTATGCCTGCCGCTTTTATTTTGCCAATAAACTCGGAAAACGCATTAATATCACCAAAGCGACTGGTTGGAGCAAATAAGCCCACAGGTTGATATCCCCAAGAGCCATCAAATGGAAATTCGCTAATTGGCATTAACTGAATATGAGTAAAACCAAGATCTAACACGTATGGAATTAACTGTTCTGCTAACTCGGTATAATTTAAATATCCATTGCCCTGTTCAACATTGCGACGCCAAGACCCTAAGTGCACTTCATAAATGCTGATCGCTTGGTTAAATTGATTGATAAGTGCTATTGGCTGATGATTTTGTGGCAAGCTTGCAACTTGAGAAGCGGTATGAGGCGGTAATTGCATTTGCATGGCAAATGGATCTGCTTTTTCAATACGCTGATTATGCTCGGTTAAAAGCGAGTATTTGTAGTGTTTGCCCGACAAATCTTCTGCAATAAAAATTTCCCATACGCCTGAAGCTGGGTGAAAACGCATTGGGTAACAGCTCGCATCCCAATGATTAAAATCACCAATTACTGAAACAGACTTCGCATTAGGCGCCCATACTGTAAAACGGGTACCTTTAATGCCTTGATGAGTAATCACATGCGCGCCAAAATGGCGATAACCATGGGCAAGTGTTCCCTGATTAAATAAATACATAGCATCATCATCGAGGGTAGATGCAAAGCTATAGGGTAAAAAACGCTGCACCTGGCAGTCACCGAAATCAATATCCAGCTGAATTGGCTCTGGTACCTTGTTGTTACTAACGACCAGTTGAAAAAGGCCTGTCTGCTGCAGTTGCTCCATTTTCAACAACTGCTTATTGGCGCACACTGACACCTTCTTCGCACCTGGTATAAAGCAACGTACAATCGATAATTCTTGGTTAATAACGTGCTTACCCAAAAAGCTAAACGCATTAATAAAATCTGCACGTTGTAATGAATGCGCTTTTTCTAAGGATTGTTGTTCTTCATTTAGCTGGCTAAGTGAAACTAAATTAGCTACTGACATGATCTCTCCTAGCATTTAATAGCTGCCAAAAACGTCTGTTTTCAACATTGATTGCTTGCTCTTCACTACTGAGTGGGCCAAAAATGTGCGCTAAAGAGCAAGATAAGCGACGTCGCCAGTTGGGGTATTCTTGGTCGGTTCCTGGGATATTAACGGCAAGGGTTTCACCACTTAAGTCATCCAGTTGAAGGCATAAAAATTGTGCCTTTGTGGTTGCAAGTGTGAGTACAACTGCACGATAAATACTCTCTGCATCATTTTTAACAGGCATTTCATTTGCTTCTTTTAACCAGTTAATCAGTGCGTGCTTGTCATGTTCGCGTTGCGTTAAATCGAAACCATATTGCGCATCATTTGAGTAAAGTTGGTATTTAGCTCGAGTGTCTATATCAAGCTTTTGCCACCATGCATAAAATGGCGCGACATCGTGGTTGGCAACCATCAAAAGGGCATGTTTTCGATGCTCTTTGGGTGATAAAAACTGTCCTTCAGCGTTTTTTTCAAAATAGAAAATATCATTGCCATAGACGTGTGCTGCATCTAAATCATGTTTAATTTGATCAGGTACAACCCCCAAATCTTCGCCAATTACTAAGCATTGATTGAGATGGCTTTCTAGGCACAAAATAGCCAACAGTTCCTGAAAGGGGTAATAGACATAACACCCTTCGGGATTGTTATTTACACTAATACACCACCACAAGCGCAGTAGTCCCATAACATGATCAATGCGCAAACCACCCGCAATCATATTTGCACGAATTAAGGCAATAAAATGTGAGTAGTGAGAGGCTTTTAACTTAACAGGATCTTGCACCGCTAAACCCCAATCTTGACCATCACGCGCCCAAGGATCGGGTGGTGCACCAATGTTGGCGTGCTGCACAAACAGCGAGCGATTGCGAGCATATTCTTCACCATCACGGGTGCAGCCCACCGCTAAATCAA
The DNA here is from genome assembly GCF_000788395.1 of Pseudoalteromonas piratica. Classification (NCBI taxonomy): domain Bacteria; kingdom Pseudomonadati; phylum Pseudomonadota; class Gammaproteobacteria; order Alteromonadales; family Pseudoalteromonadaceae; genus Pseudoalteromonas; species Pseudoalteromonas piratica. The sequence continues at coordinate 341,350 of NZ_CP009889.1, read as the reverse complement.
GGATTAACCCTATTTTCATACCTTTTGATTTTGCGTAGCGCTGGCAATAACCTAATTGCTCCTTAGCAACCCACTGTAAATAGTACTCATACTGTGAAATTTGCCAGTCAGCATGGCACTCAACAAACTGCTCAAAATCAACAGCCCTGTCGGTGTTTTTGGCTAACTCAAGCTCACAAAAATTAAGGTACATTACCTTAAAGCATTGATACTTGTGTTGCGTAGCCTCACTGTAGTCAATAAATGGCTGCTCACTGCGGTATTCACCATTAGGCAAGCTGTAATCAATACACAGACGTGGGCTGATATAAAGCGGGTTGATTTGGTTACGGTCGTTTGGACTATATGGACTCGCTCTTTCAGGTTCTTTTGCAAACAGCTTATGCAAGGGGTTTAACAAAATGTAATCCGCCCCTTTCTCACTGCTTCGCTGAACCAATTCTTTTAAAGATGAAAAATCACCAAAACCACTTTCACGCTTATCTCGCAAAGTATAAAGCTGACACGAAATTCCCCACGGTCTTTGACTTTCATTTAATGAAAAACAACTGGGTGGTGCCACAGCTAATGTCGCATTTGATCTTTGAGCTTTTGAAATTTGTGAAGTGAAAACAACTTCAACTTGATAGTAGTTTGCTTCAAGTGCCGGTAAGTCAATCTGATACTCTGAGTAACGCACATCATCAATAACATAGTTACCTACTTCAATGCTCTCTGAGAGATCGACTGCCAAACGGCAAAACGCATTACCACCTTGTAAAATAACAATTTCAAGGTGTTTGTTTGGCTCGTAACTCTGCGCACGCACCTTTAGCAAGGCATGTTCAGTTGACGTTACTTGAAACTCATTAACGAGTGTTTTCCAAGGCAATGCATCAAGGCGAAAGTTTGTTTCGCGAATCGCTTGCTGATTAGTAACATCATGACCACACGCTTTGAGTATGTGTTGCCTTACATCATCACTGATACGTGTTTGCTGTCCGTAATAATCAACATAATCGAGTGCTACCCCTTGTAGGTAGCAGAGCTGTTCTACTGCATTCACTCAAATTAAACTCGCGCTGTAGAAACAACTGAGTTATCAGTACCAAACTCGTTTAGTAAATAGTGATCTGCAGCATGGTCATTTTGCCATTCTTGCTCGTTAACTAAGTATTTGAATTGAAAATCTTGCTCAATTGGTAAGCGCAGTTTAGTACGAAAAACCTGATCCTTTTTAACGTACTTCATTGACACTGGCTGCCAATCGTTAAACTCACCCGCCAATGATACTTGCGTATCTGCTTCAGCTGCGAATTCAAATGTTACTTCTGCTTCTTGCTTGGTCTTAAAAAATCGTTTAGTTAACATTGTGCCTTTCCTTTCCATTTAACTAACACGCTTCAAACTGCCTAGCGCATAACTGTGATTATCTAAACATAGGAATATTTACGCTTCGTGACAGTGCAGAAAAAACTATTTATGCACTTTTATGATGCAAATCTCACGAATTGACACTAAATATTCGCCATATATCCTTTTAACGCAAAATATAAGCCAAATGAGTATAGAATCTATTGAAAAAGGTACAAGCGAATTAAATTAATGCGAATGTGAATTAATTTCATGCAATTGCATTCACTAAAAGTAAGGAGGTGAGAGAGTTTTGGTATTTTGATTTTCTAAAAAATGAAAAATAAAAAGTTACCCTCTAATAGATAGAAAGTAACTTAATCCGCTATTACATTTAAAATAACTCGGTATGGTTTTTAGATAAGCTGACTTCACCGGCTATTTGGTGTGATAACTGGGATAATTGTTCCACAACTTCAAAGCTTGCTGCTTCCATAAGTGCAAGATGATGTGCAGCAGTTTGTTTATCGCCTTCAAGATTTGCATTTAAAGCGGCTAAACCATTTCTATGAACTTCAGCATGTGGTTTTTCAAGCTTTTTGAAAGCGGAAAAACTTGTGTATTTGTTGTTTCCTTCACCCTCATAATACCACTTACCTAATCGACACATTGTATGATCAGCAAAATCCTCGGGAGACTTGTTGGATAATCCTAACATCACCCGGTACACATCCATTTTCCACACAACATGGTCCATTTTAACGGTTTGTAAGAAGGCGTCTGAAGTAGAGTTAGTAATCACTGTGTACATATTTTGAGAAAATTCAACGATTCGATTTGCGGTTTTATCAATACTCGCTGTACTGTCGTTTATTTTTATACTTTTCTCACCTACACCGCTAATGCTAGTAACCACGTCTTTCATCTGATTATTAACTTGTTCAATTAATACTGAAATTTCGTTAGATGCCTCTGCAGAGCGTTGCGCTAGTGTTCTTACTTCGTCTGCCACAACCGCAAAGCCACGGCCCTGCTCACCTGCACGAGCAGCTTCAATAGCTGCGTTGAGTGCGAGCAAATTAGTTTGATCGGATATTCCTTTGATAATGTTAACAAACTCATTAATACCTTTGGTTACTTCATTGAGCTCATTGACAGAGGTAGACGCTTGTTGGGAATCATTAGAAATAATAGAAGTGGCACTAATCGTTGACTCAAGCATATCTTTTATTTGATCAAATAATTGTTGTGACGCTTTAAAGTCATCTCTGTGGGCAATGAGTTCCGTAGAAGACGCCGCTAAACTTTCTCTAATTTGACTGAGCAGCTCACCCGATTGCAGGGTTAATTTACACATTGATTCTTGATGTTGCTCTCTTGCTGAGAGTTTATCAATGTCGCCTGAAATACTTATTTTCTCTTGTTCTGTTTGCTCAAGGGCTTGGCGTAATTTAAAATTTTCTTGTTGTAAGCTTTGGTTTTCTTGTTGTAATTTTTCAAGCTCACTTTTGTTCACCCAATTAAAGAACATTAAACACCTCTGTTTATATAAATAGGTAATGCTAGAACACCTCTTACTAATACGGTATTTAGCAATAAACTGTCATCATAGTGCTCTACACTGAACACAAACGTATCGGCCAATAGCAGAAACTCTCGATTTATTTGTGATTGATTTTAAATATCTTTGCTATGTAACTTTAGACGAGAGCAATAAATAAAAACACCTTTACACAATCACAAAGCTCGTTCCTTCAATTTCTTTGGCAAGGTAAACTGCTTGATCCGCTTTTTTAATGATGGATACAGTGTCAACTAATAGCGTTGTCAATTTAAGTGAACACGAGAGCCAAGCTGTCACATTGTCTGAATCGGTAAAGATCCCAATGTGACGAATTTTTTGTATATTCATGATGCTTAAAGTAACGCTTAGTTTCATTAATTATTGAATAAAATAATGAGATCCGCATATTAAAAAGCACATTGATGAAGCGCTTATTTAAATTTAATTGCGCATTAAACACACAAAAAAACTACGTTAATAAATTTAAATTATCAAAAAATCAATATCGAATAATATTTTTTATTAATTCGATTACTTCCGCATGTATGGAAATAGAAACAAGGCATCTTCTATTAATTGCCTTTTACTACTTTTATCGAGATAAATAGCGTAAATATCACGACTATATTCTGGTGCCCCTTCAACGCGATACAGCTTGCCTTTGCGCATTGGTTCAAAACATATCTGCTTAGGCAAATAAGCACAGCCACCCGCTTCGAGAATAAAATTCATCGCTATTTTAGGTTGATTCATATGATGGCGAATCGCATTTGTTTCACTGTAATCTCGCAGGATCTGGCTATTAACCGATTCACCGTATTCAACCATCACCATATTATCTACCTCGTCTTGTTTAATGCCTTTTTCAGTCGAGACTAGCTGTAATGGCACAGTCGCAACTTTTTCATTAACAATGTCTTCGACAAACGGTGGTTCAAATAAAAAAGCAATGTCTATCAAACGACTAATTACTTGTTTTCGAAGCTCTAACGGCGAGAATGTATGCGTAAACAAGTGCACATCATCAAGATTTCGGTGAATTTTCTGCAGCCAATCTTGGAGGATAATATCCCAAATTGAAATCATTGAACCCACCGATAATTGCGATGAATTTGATTGGGCAACACCAACATCTTGCTTAAGTTTTTGCCACATTAAGATCATTTCATTGGCGTGTTTCACCAAGCGATGCCCTTCTGCTGTAAGTTTTAACCTTTTTTGTGTACGGTCAAATAGTTGGACGCCAAGCTCTTCTTCCAACAATTTGATTCGGCTACTAATGGCAGCTTGTGTTAGGTATAAATTATCCGCTGCAACCCGTACATGTAATGTACGACTTACTTCTAAAAACGTGGTTAAAAGATCGATTTTCATACAAAAAGCGCCTGTTTGATAAATTTTTTCTATTAAACAACATATTTTATTTTGTTTTTATTTTTAAAAATTATCAACTAACTTTGCAAACATAAATTATGGATGGGCAATAAAGAACCGATTGGGAGCCAAATTGTGAAAATTGCTATTTTATCTAGAAACGAAAACTTATATTCAACACGCCGCCTTAAAGAGGCTGGCATTGCACGTGGTCATGAAGTAGATGTTATTGACACACTTCACTGCTACATGGACATCACCAGCAGTCGACCTGCTGTGCGCTACCATGGTAAAGAATTACCTAAATACGATGCGATTATTCCACGTATTGGTGCATCAGTTACCTTTTACGGAACCGCAGTTGCAAGACAGTTTGAAATGATGGGCACCTTTAATGTAAACGAGTCAGTGGCAATCAGCCGTTCTCGCGATAAGCTTCGTTCATTACAACTTTTATCGCGTAAAGGTATTGGCTTACCGCGCACTGGATTTGCGAGTAAACCAGACAACATTAAAGACTTAATCAAAAATGTTGGTGGTGCGCCATTAGTGATTAAATTACTAGAAGGTACGCAGGGTATTGGGGTGGTATTAGCTGATACAGCGAAAGCTGCTGAAAGCATCATCGAAGCATTTATGGGCTTAAAAGCAAACATCTTGGTGCAAGAATACATCAAAGAAGCCGGTGGTGCAGACATTCGTTGCTTGGTTGTTGGTGGCAAAGTTGTGGCTGCAATGAAGCGCCAAGGTGCAGAGGGCGAGTTTCGTTCAAACCTGCATCGTGGTGGCAGTGCTGAACTTGTAAAACTCACAAAAGAAGAGCGCGCAACAGCTGTTAACGCAGCAAAAGTAATGGGCCTTAATTTCTGTGGTGTCGATTTACTTCGCTCACATAATGGTCCAATGGTAATGGAAGTAAATTCATCACCCGGCCTTGAAGGTATTGAAAGTGCTACAGGGCTTGATGTTGCAGGTAAACTGATTGAGTTTATTGAAAAAACATCAAAGTCAGCTACGAATAAGACCAAAGGTCAAGGTTAATTAAAAGGTTAGCGTATAACGATGGACAAATTGATTATTGGTGAACACACCATTTTGCCTGGCGAAACGAAAAAAATCGATTTGCCAGTGGCAAAACTCTATACCGATGCCGAAGTGCATTTACCAGTGCATATTATTCGCGGTAAAAAACCGGGCCCAACCATGTTTATCAGTGCTGCGGTTCATGGTGACGAGCTCAATGGCATTGAAATCATCAGACGTTTGATGAACCTAAAAGGATTTAAAATTTCCGCAGGTACATTAATCGCAGTGCCAATGGTGAATGTGTATGGAGTAATAAACCAAAGCCGTTACATGCCAGATAGACGCGATTTAAACCGCAGCTTTCCGGGCTCTGCAAAAGGTTCATTAGCAGCACGTGTAGCGAATATTTTCTTGAAAGAAATCGTAAGCCATTGCGACTACGGAATTGATTTACATACTGGTGCCATTCACCGTTCGAATCTACCACAGATCCGCGCACAGTTGGCAGATGAAGAAACGCTTGCACTTGCAAATGCATTTGGCGCACCAGTCATCTTAAATTCGGAAATTATCGACGGCTCTCTGCGCGATGCCGCGGTAGATAATGGCACAAAAGTACTGCTTTATGAGGCTGGTGAAGCCCTACGCTTTGATGAGTTTTCGATTCGAGCTGGCATCAAGGGTATTGTAAATGTATTACGTCATTTAAAAATGACACCAAAAGGCAGAGCGCGTAAGAAAACCGTGACGCAGTTTGTTGCAAATAACAGTGGCTGGGTACGGGCCACCAGTAGTGGTATTGTCACTCACTTATTTAATTTGGGCGATCAAGTTAAAAAAGGCCAAGTGCTTGCCGAAATAGGCAGTCCATATGGTGAGATACTGACCGAAGTACTTGCCAATAAAAGTGGTGTGATCATCGGAAAACAAAACATTCCTTTAGTTCAAGAAGGCGAGGCCATGTACCACATTGCCTACTTTAAAGAAGACGATGAGGAAATTGCAGAACATATTGGTAGTGTCGAAGAAGAGTTGGTAAACCATATTGAAAGCAGTGAGGGATTGCTATGAGTGAGAGAATCATAATCGGTCATGTAGAAAACATTGACCTACCCGATTTGGGCATTACGCAAATGACGGTTCGTGTTGATACAGGTGCACAAACATCATCATTACACGTGGATAATATTCAGCGCACAAAGCTTGATAAAAAGCCTGCGGTTTCGTTTGACATTCACCCAGAGATACACAATGTCGAAAAAACGGTGCGCTGTACGGCTATTTTGCATGACATTCGTAAAGTGAAATCATCAAATGGTATGAGTGAACAACGTTATGTCATTAAAACACCCGCTATTTTGGGAAATCACAAGTGGCATATCGAAATCACTTTAACAGATCGATCAGATATGACGTATCTTATGTTGTTAGGACGACAAGCAATGGGCGATCATTTTTATATCGATCCGGCAAATGGCTTTGTTGCGTCGCAAACGGAACTTTAAAGTCGAAATATAAGTAAAACCCCTTTGCTGTCAATGGCTGAAAATTGTGAGTAGAAACAACGCATTTTTGCAGCCATATTCTCAAAAAAAAACGAATAACAGAGGAAACGTGAATGTTTGAACAACTTAAATATTGGTTGAATTACCCACTATTTAAATTTAATGAACGTGTTATCACATTAATTGAAGTATTAGCTGTACCACTTTGGATAATTGCCAGTGTGTGGTTTTCGCACTTTTTAATTAAATTAATTGGCAAACGTTTAACTAAAAAGAACAAAGATCCGAATATTGTTCATTTAGTACAGCGAATTTTATATGTTATCGCGTTAGCTATCATCTTTATGACGACGTTGTCGATGGTCAACGTGCCAATTACCGCCTTTGCATTTTTATCCGGTGCTATCGCGATTGGTTTCGGTTTCGGTGCACAAAATATTATTAACAACTTTATCAGTGGCTGGATTTTAATGGGCGAAAAGCCTATTCGTATAGGCGACTTTCTCGAAGTTGAAGGCGTAAAAGGTGTGGTTGAAGAGATCAATACACGTTCAACGCGAATTCGTCGCGTTGACGGTGTTCACATGCTTATTCCAAACAGTAAATTACTTGAAAATACGGTGACTAACTGGACGCTTAGAGACAAATTGGTGCGCGGTACTGTTGCTGTTGGAGTGGCCTATGGTACCGATTGTAAAAAGGTCAAAGAAATCATGTTAGCAGTGGCCAATGCGCAGCCAGAAACCCTCAATGAAGATGGCAGAGCACCACTGGTTTTTTTCCAAGATTTTGGCGACAACTCTCTGCTATTTGAGGTGTATTTTTGGATTAATTCGCAGGTTGAGGGCGGCTTACGATTAGTAGCAAGTAATATACGCTTTGAATTAGATGAAGCCTTTAAAGCAGCGGATATCACTATCGCTTTTCCACAGCGTGATATTCACCTTGATGGCACGCTGAACATTGTAAATCAGCAGTCAAATTCCTAGGTTTTAATGGCTCGGTGGCGTAATAACAGGATGTACATTACACACTGAGCCAATTTAATTTAGTAGAGCATGTGTGACTCAGTAACATTGGCGATGATTAAAAATGGCTATCACTATGGGCAATAGTAAGCGCGTCTTACAAGCCAATTTTTAGAAAGGTTATCAGACTATGAAGCAAAATTTTATTATTGAAGGTTGGCAGATCAACGCAAATTCAGCACCTTCCAAAGTCGAAACTGGCGAGCAATTACAAAACCAAAATTACTGGGTACACTGTGATAGATCCTCTAATGAGTTTGAGCAATGGCTTAAAGAACTTGGTTTAGATGAATCAATTATCGAATCATTACTCGCAACTGATACCCGACCACGTTTTCAACAAATTGATAAGCATCGCTTCTTTTTAATACTACGCGGTGTCAACCTTAACCCAGGTAAAGAACCGGATGATATGCTCACAGTTCGTCTGTTATATACACCAGAGCGCGTTGTGACTTGTAGCTTACAACGGCTGCGCGCAATAGAAGCAGTTTCGACACAAATGCAAACGGGTAAAGGCCCTGAAACACTTGAGTACCTCGTGTTGGAAATACTGAATCAGCTCAACAGCAAAATTGAATCAGTTATCGAGCCAATAGAGCAATTTATTGATTCCCAAGACAATGATTCTTTTAACTCAAATGAAATTGCCGAAATTAGCGTACAAAATCGTAAATTACTGCGTCTAAATCGCTTTTTAAAGCCTCAAGTGTATGCATTAGCATCATTGTGTAAAAACAAAGTGACGACTTTTCATGAGTATGAGGTTGATTTGGCGAATCAGTTGGACACCTTATCACGCATTGTAGACACTATTGATTTCTATATTGCGCAAATTGATGTCATAAATAATCGCATTTCACAATTACACAGTGAGATTATGAATCGCAATACCTATTTATTATCAATCATTGCGGGGATTTTCTTACCGCTTGGTTTTTTAACCGGTCTATTTGGCATTAACATTGGCGGCATGCCAGGGGTAGAGAATCCTAATGCCTTTTATCTGTTTTGTGGGATCCTCACAGGTATTGGTGTCTTTGCATTGGTTTTATTTCGACGCTGGAAATTTCTTTGATATGCCAACTAATTGATTATTTCACACTTAGTAACGTTATGATCTCTTCTATCAGCGCCGCCTGCGGCGCTGATTTTTTATGGGTTAAATACACCGGGCGTGTCAGTTGCATCGAACTGGCAATATTATAAAGTCGTCCTTCATCAATGTGCCCTTGTACTAAGTGGGTCGGCAAGTATGCAAACCCACTGTGAGCCAGCATAAGGTCAAACGCGATTACCGCGGTGGAAGTTCGGTGCATTGCTTGCACTTTATGTTGCGAGGTATGTTCCTTCGCAAATGTGATTCCCCAATCAACAAAAATGTAATTGCTCACATCATCTCTGAATTCAGCTTCAGTGCCAACCAAGGTAATATCAAAATGACCAATTAAGGTATTAGTAAAATCACTGTCTTTTATAGGATCCGTTAAAAAGGCAATGCTCAAGCTTTTATCATCTAATTTACGTTGAATCGCTTCGCGCACAGATATTTCGGTACCGACCACAACTGAGTTGAGTCTGGCGTTCATCTCACTCATGTGACCACTTAAAAAGGCATCCCAAACGTTCGGTGTGGCAGCAATATTAAAAAGCTCTTTTTGCTTACTGGCACTGCCCACAACTGTTTTTGATTGGTCAATTTGCTCAATTACTAAATGCGCGAAGGGCAATAATGCCGATCCTGCGGGGGTTAACGTTAGATTGTTTTTATCGCGGATAAACATTGGCGTATTGTAATACTCTTCGAGTTGCTTAATACGTGCGCTCACGGCTGCCTGCGTTATGTATAGCTGCTCAGCGGCTTTACCAAAATGTTTATTTTCAGCCACTGCGATGAACGTTTTAAAAACCTTAATATCCATGATTTTACCTAGTTTTATACGCCCTATTAATCTAAAGATTTTTTGTTATATCGACAATAATTATTTGCTTTTCATTTGCTCAATCAGGCCCTAAATTTAGCGCAGAAACTAACCCAGAGGACTGGACATGAAACTTATTAAAATAATCGTATTTGGTTTACTTGTGATGACAAGTCCTACGATTGTTAAAGCCGAAGAAGCTGCAAAAGCGCCTCCGTCGATAGTGCTTAATTATTTAGAGTATTGTCAGGGTATTCTAATTGATAATGATAGTGAGCACGAAACAAACTTACTCAACTGTGTTAACACAGAATTAGAAGGTGATGGGTTCACACCATTCGCTAACTACAGAGCATTAATAGCATATGTAGAATCAGGTGAAGACTAGTGGAAACGGCAATTCGAAGAGGTAAATCACCTTTTAATGCGAATAATATTTTCCCACTAGGCATAGCAAGAAGCGGCTACTTTACCAGTAACGAATCGGAGGTATTAATTACCTATGGTGACACCTTATTCGCACTGCAAAATGGCTTACTTTCTCCTGAAAACGCAGAAGAAGCAATGTTTGTAGCCGAGTTAAACAGTGAAGAAGCAGCCACACTTTACGCAGTAAAACTGTGGCAAAAATTTCTATTCGCGATGACCGCAAGCAATGGCTTTTAGTCGTCGCCAAAGAGGGGCTGAAAAGCCGTTTGTTTATAACCTTAATTGTTGTATTAAAAATACCAAGTAATGAGTTTAAAAGGTGTTTAAAGATGGATATTGACGAAGCTGATTTCGATTATGATGATGAGCTGGAAGTGAAATATCAAATTTCCTATACATCAGGAAAACCGGCGCCAATGCAAAACAAAAAACGTTTATCGCCTTGGCAACGAATTGAATTGTTAAAAGATGAAGCGAAGCTCAATAGGCAACTAGCGAATAACCACTTCGATTTTTACGATTAATCAAATTAACTGTACTTGTTGAAATTTTACAGCTAACCGCCAAGACTGACGCTTTAAAGCTAGAGCATCACCTTGGCGGTTATTTTAATTACCACAGGAGTATTAGCGGTTTTGTTTGTTTTGATACATAGCAGCATCCGCAGCCTTTATCAATTCAACGCCACATTCGCCGTCTTCCCCATAAAGCGCGTAACCGATACTTGCTGATAAATGCACTTGTTGAGCTTGACCATCGCTGTCAGTCACATAAAAGTCATCACAAATGGCATTAAGCTGTTGTTTACTGGCTTGTTCTGCGTCGTCTCTAGTTTTAACATGCGGTAATAAGGTTACAAATTCATCACCACCAAAACGCGCAACGAAGTCGGTAGAGCGGCTAAATAAAGTCAGGCGATTAGCAACATGCTGCAATAATTGATCGCCCGCATCATGACCAAACTGATCATTGATTGGTTTAAAGTTATCTAAATCAATAAATAATACAGCAAACTTTTCACCGTATCGTTCAGCATGCTTTACTAACTCATCCAGTTTAGAATCCAATGCTTTTCGGCTGTAAAGCATGGTGAGTGCATCTCTATTCGCTGAGTTTTCTAAAATTTGCAACAGATGATGACGTTCTTTTGAAAACCGAATAACGCGCTGCAAAAGTGATGAGGTAAGTTCTGATTTTGGCACATAATCTTGCGCCCCGAGTTGAATGAGTCTATCTCCCATCGCTTCATCAGCCATACCTGTCACCACGACAATCGGCACCGATTGGGCACTATGCTTAACTGTCAACATGGTATTAAAGCCATCACTGTCAGTAACGTTTAAATCCATTATAATCAGGTCTGGTTTAAAGTTACTCAGTGCTTTTACTAATTTTTCTAAGGAATCAAAAGTCATAATAGAATGACTCATTATCTTGTCATTCTTTAATGCATTTCGTATCAAATAAGCATCATCACTGTCATCTTCGAGTAAATAGATCAAGTGATTTGATTTAAACATCTTTTGCTCACTCATGTTTTATTGATCCTTTGCCAGTAATCTAACAGTGCAGTTAGAAAATCAACCATTTCATTAAATCCTTGTGGCTTTCGCACGTATGAGTTCGCCCCTTTTTGGTATGACATTTCGATATCATGTGGGCTATTTGAGTTAGAATAAATTACCACAGGTAAATTAGCAGCTTGCTTATTCATTTTGATCTTTTGAAGTACATCAAAGCCTGCACTTTGAGGCATATTTAAGTCTAATAAAATTAAACTCTTTGAGCCCAGATACTGATTCAATGAAGCAATAAACTGATTGCCATCATCAAAGTGAGTAAATTCTTTGTCTTTATCGACCTGCTTTAATGCTTTTTTCAAGATGTAGGCTTCATCAGGGTCATCATCAATTAAAATTAAATTCAACACAGCTATTGCTCCTTCGGTAATTCGATAGTAAAGGTTGCTCCTTCATTTTCAACACTTTCACAATAAATGTGAGCGTTATGGACTTTCAATATTTGCGCAACTATGGCTAAACCAATACCACTGCCCTCATATTTTTCTCGCGTGTGTAAACGTTTAAATGGTTCAAAAATACGTTTCGCATGGCTTTGATCAAGGCCAATACCATTATCAATTATTTTAATGACGATTGATATCTCGCGCTGATCAACAAGAATGTGTATCTTTGGGGCAGTGTTGGGTTTGGCAAATTTAATTGCATTTCCAATAAGGTTCTGTAACACCTGTGAAAAAAGTCCAACATCAACAGTAATAATTTGCTCTTCATTTTCGCAATGTACGGATGCTTTAACCTTTTCTATCGCTAACTCTAGGCCGTCAATTACTGGCGCTAAAATTTGTCCAAATTCCACGGTATCAAGGTTTAATGCATCACTATTAATACGTGAAAGTTTAAGCAAGTCTTCAATCATTTTACTTAAACGTTTAGCTGCAAGTTGTAGACGTTCTAACTCAAATTCACTATCAGGATCCGTGTCAAATTGTCCATGAAGTCGATGGTACAAAGACTCGCTAAAAGCTGAGATTTTTCGTAATGGTTCTTGTAAGTCATGTGATGCGATAAACGCAAATTGCTCTAAATAATCATTCGATGATTTTAATTTATTTAATAGTTCGTTTTTATCACTAACATCAACAAATGTACCCAGCATGCGTTTTGGATTGCCACTTTCATCTCGCTCTAACACTGAATCAACCGAATAACACCACACCCAATGACCATTTTTATGCCGAAACCGATACTCTAAGTAATGTTTACTATTGTCTGAGGACGCCATCACAACCTGCATATGCTCAATGACATTATCCCGATCATCGGGATGGAATTTTTCGAGTAGATCAACATCATTTGCAAAATCTTCTAGCTCATACCCCAGTAATTCTGTATAGGTTCGGTTAATACGCTCGTTTTGCTGTGTTTCTAAATTGAAAATATAAAACCCGCAGACAGAGCTATCTAATAAGCTTTCGAGGAAGTTATGATTTTTTGCAAGTTGCTGCTGCGTTTCTTTCTCGGTCGTAATATCAACTGCGCTGCCTATTAAAAAGTGCGTATCATTATCGCCTTTTACTGGATACAGAGAGGTTTTAAACCATTTAGCGTCTCCCGCAAATGGAATGTATTCAACGTATTCTAGTGGCTTATCTTGTGTGATACAGGTTAAATAACGTGAAAAAACATGCTGTTTTATTTCATCACTAAAAAAGGATAACTCGGAGAGTCGTTTATTAATGATTTGTTGCTGTGTAATTCCTGTCCATTTGAGCGCCGTATTATTATAGGTTGTAAAAATAAAGTCATCGTCAACGTATTCCACTACCCAAATGCCGTGATTCGTCCCCATATACAAGGCTTCTAAAAATCGAGTGCGCTCTAATAATAAATTTTGTGATTTCTTTTGCTCATCAATATAACGTAATGAACCAGACATCATGATCGGTTCACCGTTTTCATCACATATAGAATTGCCGCGTGTTAAAAACCAACCATACTCGCCTTGGCTATTTTTACCGAGGTATTCCACTTCATAATGGGTACCTGTTTTAAGATGCAAATCAACTGCTTGTTGTACTTTTTCCTGATGCGTTGGATGAATATGGTTAAACCAAGTTTCATACTTTGCTTCTTCACTATGGGACAAGCCAATAAGCTCAAAAAACTTTGGCGACCATACTTGTTCACCGGTGACGATATTCCAATCCCAAATACCATCATTAGTGGCACCTATGGCCCTTTCAAAACGCGCGTTAGACTCAACAAGTTGTTGTTTTAACAAAGCCACTTCTTTTAAATCTTTTAATGTAACAAACAGGTGAACCTCACCTTCAAATTCTTTCTTTGTTAAGCTGACTTCAACACTCTTAGTTTCTTTCTCAGTTGTGATATGGCCAATAAAACTCAATGTTTGATTTAACACTAGGGTGCTCGAGTTTGTCTGTATAAGCTTTTCAAAATCTTGACTGTTGGTTGTGAGAAGTGCCTCTAACTTATCCCATGTACTACCAAACTCAGTTTTAAAATGTTCGTTTGTAAAGACAATTTCGCCCTGTTCATTTGCCAAGATAAAACTTAGCGGTAATGCATCTAACATCCATTTTGTTTGGGTATGATCTTGTAATAAATGTGTCAGGATTTTATTTTGTCGTTTAGTATTGCCATACTCTGACTTAATCCCTTCGTACTGAGAAATGGTCGGTACTTTTAACAGTTCAGGCAATAATTTATAAAGATAAAACGCGGTTGCCATTGATATCCCCGCTGTTAAAGCTTTTGCAATGCCATGATAACCATATACACCTTGCCAAATTGTCCAAATACCAAACAAATGGGTAATTCCGCAAAACAAGATAAACAACGAAAACAGTAAAAACACCTTGTGATAGCCAATATCGCGGCGTTTTCGCATAAAGAGGATAATCGCAAAAGGTATTGAAAAATAAGCCGTCGCGATCAGCAAATCGGAAACAACATGGGTCCATAGAATATGCGGTTGCCAAAGATAACAGTGGCCATGGGGCATATAATCACCACGCAAAAACTGCTCAGTCATTGTGCTCAAGTGACATCCTTTTAAATTACAATGAAAGTACACTTGAGTATGGCAGACACTCGTTAAAAAACAATTTGATAGCGGGCTTGGCCACCGCTAAAAGTCACTCATTGGCAGGCGTGATTATTCTTTGTCAAATCCATCAACAATAATGGCTCCCATAGACGCAGGCATGGATATCACCACAACTCGCTTTAAGGCTATAAGAGGGTCGCTGACAAAGGGCAGTTTATCAATACTTAATAGTACTAAGCTGACAATGAAAAATGTGATTAAGTAGGCAACGACTATACGAGTTATAAACAAAAAACGACGCGTATTGATATTTCGTTGAAAGACACTTTGGTAGGTATAAAGCGTTAAAAAAGTAAGCGATAAGCACAGTAGTAATAATAAATTGGTAAGTGGTAACGTTTCAGCTAGTTGCCATGCTTCTTCAGAAAAAGATATTGGTACGGCAAGTGCAAATGCCCCCACACATATTTGAACAATATCTTCAAAGTTAAAACTTTTCTTTGTCATTCTAAAGCCTACAAGTTGGCATATCTATACCATCAGGTTAGTCATATTCGCGCTAAAAATCATATGAATACCCACTTTTCGCTCTATTCCAATCAAAACTGTTAGCAGAGCAAAATATTAAAATGTTTTGCGTCTCAGATTTTGTTATTATTTCGGAAAATTAACGATTATATTCTCTCATTAAGATCTAATAATGGAAAAATACGAAGAACTGCTCGTCTCTATCCGTAAAGTCATTCGAGCCATCGATTTACATTCAAAACAGCTCAATAAATCTTCGGGTTTAACCGGTCCACAATTATTAATAATGCAAGAAATTGCCCGTGTTAAAGGCGTTACAGCGGGTGCCGTTGCCAAAGAAATTAATTTAAGTGCGGCTACCGTCACTAATATTTTAGATCGTTTAGAATCGCGCGATTTAATCGAGCGCGTGCGCAGCAAAGAAGACAAACGTCGAGTTAGTTTATTTCTTACAGAAAAAGGAAAAGCCTCGTTAATTGATGCGCCACAACCATTGCAAGAGCACTTTATTCAAAATTTTTGTGGCCTAGAGCAATGGGAACAGAGCTTATTACTTTCTTCAATGCAACGTATTGCTAGCATGATGGATGCAAATGATTTAGATGCTGCACCTATGCTTGAAAT
This sequence comes from Pseudoalteromonas piratica, assembly GCF_000788395.1. Taxonomy (NCBI): domain Bacteria; kingdom Pseudomonadati; phylum Pseudomonadota; class Gammaproteobacteria; order Alteromonadales; family Pseudoalteromonadaceae; genus Pseudoalteromonas; species Pseudoalteromonas piratica. The sequence continues at coordinate 325,425 of NZ_CP009889.1, read as the reverse complement.
TGATCCTATGAGTGTAAGTGTAAACGAGGAAAAAAAATCTTAGGATAGATTATAGCCAAAGGCATCTAACACTTTGCTTTGCATCGCTTCTTTCAAGCTTTCATTATTACTGTCTGAAAGTAAAAATACACTTTCTAAACTCTCACCCAAAGTGGTCACTTTTGCTGAGTGGATCGACAACGTATGATTGCGAAATACAGAGCAAATTTTGTCGACATAGGTCGGGTTATTTAAGGTGGTCACTTTAAGCAAGGTACGATCACGTTTTGGTGTTGGAATAAATTCCACAACAGGCTCTGATTCGAAGCTTTTAATCTTCTTCGCTACAGGCAATTTACACTCTTTATAGCCTTTTGTGATCACTTGCTCTATTTGACGAATAACGCGCTCAATACGATAACGTTCGCACAGTTGTTCGTCATTAACATCAAGTACACGGAATATTTCGAGCACATTGCCATCTTTTGTTTCAAGCAATTCAGCATCTTTAACATTTACTTTTGCACGCGTTAATGTGTTAAAAATATCGACAAACAGTTTTGCCCGATTAGGGGTGTAAACCACTAAAGTTGAACACCCTATTTGTTCACTTTGGGTTAAAAACACTAATGGAAATTGGTGCGTAGAGACTACTTTTTCAGTTATTTCTGATAGTTCTTTGGCACTGGTAAACGTAAAAAAGCTATTGGGTAAGGTGGCCCAAAATGCCATCACTTCATCTTCAGAGATAGTGCTATTCGCTAAACGTGTTTGCGCCTCGGCTTTATTCTCGCGGATCACAGTTCGCTGCTCAAAAATGCTTTTACCGTCGGTTTTAAATGCTTCTCGAGATGCTATGTACAATTGCTCTAACATGGCGGCTTGCCAATCACTCCACGCTTCTTCATTAGTGGCCATAATATCTGCCACTGTAAGCGTGTATAGCGCATTTAAACGCTCTAATGAACCCACCTTTTTATTCAATGACTGTATTGTACGAGGGTCATATACGTCGAGCGTTCGACTAGTATTTATCAATAGATCTTGGTTCTCAATTAGCCACACTATCAGATCTACCGATGCCTTTTTCAGACTGTGAAAGCGTGCAAACTCTTTTGCAAGCATGGCACTTGTGGCGTGGCTTTCACTTTCCTGAGAACCCGCTAAGTGGTGGCAGAACGCCGCCATACATAGTGCTAATTTGTTTTGCACCCGACCATATGCAAGGTGGTAACTTTCATGGTTGTCATTTTGATTCGCAAAATCAGAAATGTATGACACCGTTTTGTAAACATGTTCATCTACGGTGTAGGCATTATGGATATCAAACTGCATGCGCCCTTCGCTTTGTGCCCATTGTGTTGCATACATTTCAAGCACACCATAGCGATGCATTAATCCTAATACTTTTTTTAATGTTTTAGGTCGCTCAAATAGAGAAATAAATAGTTCACGACAGCTCTGATAATCCTGTAACTCGCCAAGTAAGCGGTGCCTTACTTTTCTCAATAATTGTAATGTGTTTGACGAAATACCGTGAGCATCTGGATGCTCAGCAAGCAGTTTAAATAAACTGATAACCTGTGATTTATCAATAAAAACACTGGATGAACTTGTTTCTAAAAAGCCATCAACCAATGAAAATTGCTCATTGATTTTTAACGTGTTCTTCTCTCTGTTATGTGTAATACAACGGTGTACATTGTCACATAAGATTTGATTAAGCTCTTGTAAGCGCGTCATTGCACGAAACAATTGTCTCATCATACGTTCAATCGCCTGTTGGGCACTATCACCCCGACCAAACTTTAAAAACTCAGCAACTTGTGCCTGATACTCAAATAACAAAACCTCTTGCGGCCGCTTTGCTACGCAATGCAGTGCCCAACGAATACGGCAGAGAAAGTCATGACATTCTATCAACTCAAATTGTTCATCCTCTTGCAGTAATTCACCTTCCACAAGTAACTCATTATTCGACAATTTAAGATGTTTTCGCGCTACCCAAACGATCGTCTGAAAATCGCGCAACCCACCTGGGTTTGTTTTTATATTTGGTTCTAAATAAAGCGCTGTATTTAAGGCTTTTTTGTGGCGCGTTTTTTGTTCAAGTAATTTTGCATCGAAAAATGCTTTATCAGATATGACTTCGTTATCATACAAAAACGCACGCAGTTGTTCACTGTGCTGACAATTACCATATAAACAGCGAATATCAAGTAAGTTTGTCGCTATCGTAATATCGTCAACGGCATAGTGTTTTGCTTGTGATAAGGTTCTAACAGAGTGGCCGATGTCGAGTCCGAGATCCCACAACCCCGCAATAAATGCGCGCAGTGCCGTCTCAGGAATTTGCTCGTCATTGCAAGGTAGAATAATCGCAATATCAATGTCTGAGAATGGATGTAACGATGCACGGCCATAACCGCCCACAGCATTTAATGAACAGTTGCTTTTATCTAAGCCATGCGAGCACCACATTTCTATCAGAATATTATCGAGTGCATTAGCGCGTTCTGTTAGTAGTTGGCTTATTTGACTAGTAAAAAACCGTGAGTTTTGCTGATGCGTTAAATTATCTAACTGTTCTTTAAAAACTGTTTTCATCTGTCGCCTCTCCCTCAAGGTAATCTGATATTACAGTTTTTGCGACCACACATTCATTGAAACAAGTTTGTTATTCACAAGATTGTTGTTTATCAAGCGACCACCATACTCAAAGTCAAGACGCGCAAATACTTTGTTGATGGCAAATGAAGATGCTCTACAAACCGAATAAATAAACTCAACATCATTACTTTTGAGGTATTTGCTCGCTTCAAAAATTAGCGCAGATGCAATCCCTTCATTGCGAAATTGACTTAACACCACAGTATCGTAAAGTCTTGCGTTTGGCGCATCCTTCTCATACTCGATACGAACACAGGCAACAATGGCATCCATGTATTCAACACAAAAATAATCCACACCACTGTCAATGCTTCGAGAGATATAGTTTTCGTCACCGATTGGTGAACCATAGCTTGAAAAAGCCAATTGATAAAGTTTGGAAAGGGCGCGAACGTCTGCTTGGTTACACTTGCGAAACAGCACTGGTTGAGAGAATGAAGAAGGTTGCCACAAATCTGCATTTTGAACTTCATTGATAATGCCATCACTCAGATCACTATGATCACACTCAGCGCGCGATTCATCAAAAAAGCGAGATATAAAGATTGCATCTTGCAGACCAAAATAGCCTGGTACCGTTGCCTCAATTTGGTAGCCACGTTGTAAAAAAGGCAGCACTTGCGCATCTTTAACTTTTGCAATAATTTTGCTGTAGCCGCCTTTTTTAGCAAAGTCTTCAACTTCTTTATGAAACGCGTTTGGCAACTCAATGGTTGCATCAGTGATGTAAACTCGGTCATTGAGTTTGCCAAATCGGATGTTATTTCCAGTAAGATTCATTTCACTGTCAAATTGCGTCGCTGTCATCTTTAATAATCCTTGCAGTTAATTTGTGTAAAAAATTTAATTGTCTAATGGTTAATTTAGTCAATGTAAAACATGGCATACATCTTTAGAATTGATAGCAATATGATAATTAAAATATTGAAGGGAATAGTTCATAAATATTTAACATTAGAGTATTCAGCTTCTCTAACTGGTGAAAGTCTCTTGAAAATTAGTTAGTACTCGAACAAATATAACATTAGTTAGAACACTAATCAATTCCATGGGTAATGGTGCTGTTTAATTCTCCATAAATACCTCATCTAAATTAAAACCGCCTTAATCAAGTCGTCGGCAATGAAGCATGATCGCCGTCATAAGATATTTTCAATTCTAATCAGCTGACTTTTGCCTAAGGCTACAAGAGCAATGGGTGTTGTCTAAAAGTTGTAACATGAATGGGGCAAATAAAGCATATGCTAAGAATGGCGATACTGATGTTCAGGTTTGAACGAAAGACAGATATTTAAAAAGAAGCAGTGCCACTGCAACCGATTATAAATTTGGGTAGTTTAGGATGTGTTACAAAAACACACCATATTCTAATAAGAGTAACCAAGCTGGAATGGTCAAAGCACTCAATAAAGTACTCATTACAACACTGCCTGCAACCACACTTTGCCCTTGGTTTTGTTGGCAGGCAACAATATAAGCATTCACACCTGTTGGGCATGCCGTTAAAACAACGAGTATCATCACAATATCGCTATTCAAGCGAAAGACCCCGTGTGCTAAAAGCAATGTTATTAATGGTAATAACAGCAATTTAATGACGCTGGCAGAGATGATGTGCCCATAACTACCTGATAAGCGATATTGGTAAAGGTTGGCACCAAGAATAAACAATGCCAATGTCAACGCAGGCTTTGTGATTAAGTGCAATGTATTACTGATAAATTCAGCAAAGGCTATGCCCATAAAATTTATGATTAATCCACTGTAAATACCAATCAGCAGAGGGTTTTTCAAAAGCCCAACCAGAAAAGATTTAAAGTCAAATGTATTATTGCTACCCACACTTGCGAAAATGCTGGTAGCAGCAAAAAGCATCGCGCTGTGAAAACTGATTATTAAAAAGACCTGCGCAGTAACGCTTGGCGACAACACACTTATCAAAATTGGCAAACCGACAATAATGGTATTGGAATAAGTGCTGCCAAGAGCAAACACAGCACCACTCTCTTTGTGCGTTTTTAATAAGCTTGGTGAGAGCCAACAAGTCATTAAAAATGTGAAAAGTACAGCACCATAAAATGCTAAAAAGACCGAATACGAAAGCAAACCGGATAAATCAGCTTCGGCGATATTGATAAATAAAAAGAGCGGAAACAACCAACTAAACGTCACCTTACTTAGTTCGGCAATGGTACTTTGGCTTACACCACCTTTGCGAATGGCTAGATAGCCTAGAAAAACTAAAGCAACTAACGGAAAAAGAGAAGAAAACATCACATCTTCGTGCCAAGAAAAGAGGCAAACTTTAATCAATTTGTGTAAAAACAGCAAACGCCTATATGCAATTATTTGTTGGCTAAAATTTACCCAGCAATAAATACGAACTATATTTAAAAGTCAGGGTTAATTTTTGAGCAGTAAATATGATTGACCGTAGAGTAAACAATCCTAAATTTAATGAACATATGGATATGTTAACGGATGAACAAAGAATAGCCATTTATGATTTACACAACTATGGGTATGACTTAGCATTTGTTCGAAACTTAGGAAACGGTAAGTTAGCGGTGCTGACATTAGAGGATTCTGTCGCCACCATTGACGATTATGGTGAGGTAAATACTAACCCATCAATTTTGATTAGGTAAAAGCGAGCCAGTTAGGCTCGCTTTTTTTGTTTAGCGCAATGCAACTAAATCTTCTTTCGACTTAACACGTACTTTGGCACCATCACGCAGCATTTCACTGCCACGAATAGCAACTTTTTCACCTAACGATAACGCCCCTTTCACTTCAATCAGTTCATTAAAGCCACTACCTGGGGTCACAGTAACTTGTTTTACCGTTAAATCATCCTGTACCACATTAACGTACACTTTATCCTGACGTAAAATAAGTGCATCACGATGCACAGTTAATGCGTTGTGTTTGGCACTACTGGCAAGACTCACTCGCACTGCACTGCCAATCGGTAACGCGCGATCGTTAAGCGAAACACGTACTTCCATGGTACGGCTTAATTCATCACCAACAGGGACCAGTGCACGCACTGTTGAGCTAAAGCGTCCTGCTTTGTTAGCGATATAAACCTCATCCCCTACTTGGTTAAATTGCGTATGCGTAAGTGGCGCATTTGCACGCACTTCCAAATCATCAAGGCTAACTAATCGCACCGCTGGTGCATTAGTTTGGCTAAACTCACCAACCTGTTTATAACGTTCCACAATGGTGCCATCAAACGGTGCAACGAGCTGAGTTTTTGCTAACTGTAATGCAATGCGTTGGAAGGTGATTTTTGCTTGTTCAAGTTCTTGTCTTGCCATCATAAGCTCTGCTTCTTTTGCTTCTAAAGCATCAACAGAGGCATTTTTGCCAAGCTTCTCAATGCGCGTTAACTGACGTTCCAGTAAGTTCACGCGCGTATTAAAACTTTTGATACTGGCACTGGCTTGCTGCTTTTCTAACTGTAAAAAAGCGTCATCCAAAAGCAAAATCGTGTCGCCTTTTTTGAAGCGTTCACCAACTTCAGCAATTTGCTTTACCACACCTGACACTTCAGTAGTCAGACGCGAATCAAAACGGCTCACTACGGTACCTGGCACCCACATTTGTTCAGCAATTTCTGCCTGCTCGACTTCACCGAGTGCAACAAGCGGATCGGGACGCTCATTGGCACTTACAAAACAGCTTAAAAATGCCAGTAAGCTACATAAAATGGTTGAAATAATGTATCTCATAACTAATTCCCTTCCAGTTGCGTTTGAGTAGAAGTAACAGGGGTTGGTTTAACACTTGTGCGCGTTGAAAACTGTTTTAATAGTGCAGGCAGCAAGACCAAAGTAAATAATGTTGAGAACACCATGCCGCCGACAATAACAGCTGCAAGGCCACGGTAAATCACGCTACCCTCTCCCGGCATAATAAGCAGCGGTAGCATGCCGAAAATACTGGTTAAGGTGCTCATAAAGATGGGACGTAAACGTAGCTTAAGCGCTTGCTCAACGGCCTCTTCACGGCTTAAGCCTTCGCGTTCACCTTGACGGGTCTGATCGACCAGCAAAATCGCATTATTAACAACGAGACCAAGTAAAATGATGAAACCAATCATGGTTAACAAATCAAGCGGCTGGAACTGAATCAGGTTCATTAATTGTAATGCCACTACGCCACCCACTGTTGCAAGTGGAATTGCTAGCGTTACCATCAAGCTATCTTTTAGCGATTTAAAGAGACCGGCCATCAGAATAAAAAGTAACCCCAGAGCTAGCAAAAAGTTCTGTCCCATGGTTTGAATTGACTGTTTTAAGCTATCAGCGCTGCCACCATAGTTAATTGAACCATCTGCTGGCATTAGCGCTTTAATTTGTGGCTCGATTTCACTTTCAATAATTGCCATCGCTTGTTGTAATGACATTCCTTCCGGAGGATTCACATTGACGGTAATTGTGCGACGACGATCAATACGTTGAATGCGTGAAGGGCCAACAGTGCGTGTCACATCCACTAACTCACCAAGTTGAACAACCGTGCCACTTGGTGTTGTGATTGGCATTGATGAGAGCTCTTCAGGGTTCTGCCAACCTTCCGCTTTAAAAATCATATCAAGGCGTTTATTACCATCGAAATATTCACCAACATAAAGGCCTGTGCCCATGGCGCGTGTAATTTGCGCTAAATCACGACGATTAAAGCCCACTTCCATCATTCGTCGGTCGTTAGGCAACAGGCGTAATTCGGGCTCCGCGTCTTGGGTCCCTGGGTTGATGTTGATATTGCTGCCCTCAAAGCGAGCTTGCAAAATATCGCGTGCTTTGTCGGCTACATCAGCCATGGCACGAGTATCGCGGCTTTGCAAATGGATTTGAATGCTACGACCTGAACCCAACCCTCCAAATAAGTTGCCTTGCTGTGAAAATACGCGTGTATCTGGCAGATCAACTAAGATCTCTTCACGCATCACTCGCTCGAGCTCTTTCACTTGTGATTGATCCTTCGCGCGCACACCAAGGTTGGCATTACCTGGGAAAGATAAAATATAGTAATTTTTAAGTGCAGGTTGTTTGGTACCGTCCATATAAGGTTGCAGGCGTTCGACTAAAGGTTTGATGTATTCGCGCTCCACAAACTCTTGATTCGAGCCAGTTGGAAGTCTCACAAACGCGTCCACTGCATCGCGTTTTACTGGCGGTAAATAATCAAGTGGCGGCAATAACCATACAGTTAACGCTACTGGTGCCGCCATCAGAGTAACAATCACTGCTACACGTTTTTTGCTTGAATTAGTCAACTGCATAATTTTAGCTGTGATATTTTGCCAAAGACCATCAAGCCTATCTTCTTCAACGGCTTGCTTAAGCCACATTTTTGCAGCCACAGGTAATATAGTGAGTGCCACTAACAGTGAAATAAATACAGCAATCGCGATGGTCAGCGCTAAGTCAGCAAAGAACTGACCCGCCACATCGCGTAAGAAAATAACCGGAATAAAAATCGCTATGGTAGTTGCCGTTGAGGCCATTAATGCACCTGAGACTAACTGAGTGCCTTTCGCAGCGGCTTTATCAGCGCGCAAGCCTTGAGTTTTCAGCCTGACAATATTCTCAAGCACTACAATTGCCGCATCTAGCACCATGCCTGTGGCAAAGGCTAAACCCGCCAATGAGATAACGTTAAGTGAGCGACCAGTAATATTGAGTACAATAAAGGTCGTCATAATGGAAATTGGAATTGCCATTGCCACGATTAAAGTGGCACGACGCTGTCGTAAGAACCACCAAAGCACGCCAACGGCAAGTAAAATGCCCAACACTAAGTTGCTCGATACTAGGTTAATCGCACGATAAATAAAAACAGATGCGTCAAACGATTGGTGCATCGTTAATTGTTGCGGTTCCAGCACTTGGCTGCGGATCTTATCAACTTCGGCTTTTACACGTTCAAGCGTTGCTAATACATTGGCGCCACTTTCACGGTCAATGCGCACCGACATTGCAGGGTTACCATTTTGCACAGCACTGCCATTGTCGGCGTCGCGCGTGACTTTAATTTCTGCAATATCACTGAGTTTAATCGGTTTTCCATCACGCCATTCCAGTACCAAGTTACCTAGCTGAGTAGGGTCAAAGCGACCTGCAAAACGCAACGTATAGCGACGGCGACCTATATCAGCATAACCACCCGATGCATCATTTGCCGACCCAATTAAGTTGCTGACTCGCGTTAAGTTAATGCCAAGTTCTGCTGCGCGATAAGCGTCAAATTCAATCTGTAGTTGCTCGCGTGAATTACCGGTTTGTAACTGAACACGTGCTACGCCTGGAATACTTTCTAAACGTGGGCGAATGGTGTCATCAAAAAACGTTGCGTACTCACCAATTGGTTTTTCATTGCCCGGTAAAGCTTGTAAAAAGAAGTATGTCAGAGCAGGTGCTCCACCATTAAACCCACCTAGGCTTATCACCGGCGGGTTAACATCACGTGGCAAAGGTGGCACACGATTCATGCGACTGATGACTTCTATCAGGGTTTTATCCATATCGGTATCGAGTGTGAAAGTTAAATTCACAAACGATGAACCTGAATTGGCAAATGTTCTTAAACTGGTGAGCCCTGGTAAGCCTTGTAATACATCTTCTTGTGGCTCAAGGATTTCAGATTCCATTTCCGCTGGCGATGCTTGGCGCCAACTTGTAAAAATAGTAATTTGTGGTCGTTCAATATCTGGAAAGAGTTGAATAGGCAGTTTGGTAAAACTCACTATTCCAAGTACCAAGCACAAGGTAACAAATATCGCCACCCCCGCCGGATTTTTTAAAGCCCGAGTTGTAATGTTCATTGCGTTCCCTATTTTATTTTTTCGCAAACAACGTGCTTGACTATAGTTAGAAATTAGTCGCAAGAAAGTGAGAAATAGTTTAACGCTCAAAGAAATAAGATGGGCTGCAAAATGGGCTTTTTAGGTAAGCAAGTGTGTTTTTGGTCACATTTTGACACACCGCGTTAGCCAAATGTTAACCATAAGAAATTTAAATGTAGCTAAAGAGATAGGTCAACAAATAAGCAGGATAAAGTGCTTTTGAAAGCGTTGAGAAATGAAAATATTTCGAAACAAGATTCTAGAGTTGTGGGATTAATGCACAAAAATATTAAAAATATAGCGCCACTCTTTTTCATAAGCTTTTAGTTTAGCTATGACTGTAGGCGTAATTTCGGTTCCTTGGGTCAGCACTACTCCACCTTGTTTATTAAGTAAATCTTGACTTAAGTGCATACCAGGCTCAAGCTTATCGACCCCAATACACAGGTCGATATTATGCTGATCGAGTGAGATTTCACTGTTAAGAAGTGTGACATATGCATCAACAATCTCGGGGTCAAAAAACGTTTTACTTTCTTTCTTTAAATAATCGATTGCTTGCGATTGCGAAAGCTTTTGTGAACTAATGCGACCCAGTACCAATTTATCGAACTCATTAACCACAGTTAAAATGCGTGAAGCCAATGGGATATTGGTACCAATTAGGTGATCAGGCAGCCCGCTACCATCAAAGCGTTCATATTGATGTTTAACAGCCACACCAATGGCTTTTAAATGCGGCACGGTTTGTAAAATTTCAGCGCCTTTAACAGCATGTGACTGCTTTTCATTTAATTCAGCGCGAGTGAGTTCGTTTTCAATGCTTTTAGCTAAATTGTCACTAAGCGATACCTTACCGATTTCATGCATAAGCCCCGCAAGATACACTTGTGTCACTTGGTTTTTTTCAAGGCCCATTTCAAGTGCGAGCATGCGGCAATGGCCAGCGACCCGCTTAACGTGCCCATCACCGCCGCCAGTGGTGTCTTCAATGATTAAATTTATCATCTCAATGACATCGTAAAACAAGCTGCGTTGGCGATCATTCGCTGATTTTAATTTTTCATTCAGATTCGACAGCGATTGGGTGCGTTCTTGTACTTTACTCTCAAGATCTTGGTTTTGTTTACGCAGTAAATCATTTTTTAGCTTAAGTTCATTTTCTAATCGTTGAACTGATTGCTTTAATTGAAATTGCTCTGCAGCTTGCAACACAATATTTTTAAGATCGTCATTATTCCATGGCTTATTAATATAATTATTAATTTTGCCCTGGTTAATGGCCATCGCAGTTGAGTCAATATCAGAATAGCCAGTAAGCAGAATTCTTGGCGTATCAGGGCATGTTTCATGGGCTATCGATAATAATTCTGCCCCACTCATTTTTGGCATTTTCATATCAGACACGATAACCGCAAAGCTTGTTTCAGACAGCGCTGCAGCCGCCGCTTCAGGCTCGCTAAACGCAACAACCTCAAAGTCTTTTCTAAATAGCCTTTTAAGCGCATTTAATACTTCGACTTCGTCATCTACGACCATCATTTTAAGCTTATCAGTCATGATTATGTCCAAACAAAGCGATATCCGCTATTTACTATAAAAACATTGCCTTAACTAAAAAGTGACACTATTTTTTAAATAGATCAACCTGATTTTGTGAAAAACGGAGATATTATGAAAGGAGCGATCTTCAACGCTTTGCAAGAGTTTGTTGAGCAAGGGCATGGCTACCAAGTATGGGATGACGCACTCACTAATACCACGTTACCCTCTCATGGCATTTACACATCAACCAAGCAATATGACGACAGTGAGCTGTTTGCGATTGTTGGCTATTTATCAGAAAAATTAGCAGTGCCTATACCTGACCTTGTTCGCGCATTTGGTGTTTTTTTATTTCCATTATTAATGCCGCAAGCGCCACAAGAAGCACAAGATGCCCCGTCACTGCGGGCGTTTTTGATGATGGTTGACGAGCTGATCCATGTGGAAGTAAAAAAGCTCTATAAAGATGCTCAACTGCCTGAGTTCAACTATGACGACCATATTGATGAACAATTAGTTATGATTTATCGCTCACCAAGAAAGTTGTGCTTTTTGTCAGAGGGGCTTATTCTGGGGGCAGCTGAACATTTTAAGGAAACAGTTTCGCTCTCGCAAAAATGCTGCATGCATCAAGGGGCCGATTGCTGCGAAATAGAAGTAACGTTTAATGGACAATAAAGAAGCCTTGGAGAAAGTCGCGGCGCTTGAACGTATTTTACAGCGCGAGCGTCTTGCACGAAAGGAAGCGGAAAAACAACTCGAGGACTACTCGCGCGAGTTGTATCAGCAGGAAGAATCGGTTCATCAAACACAGCAAGAAGTTGCAACTCAGCAAGGCCAGCTGGAATTTTTAACCGGCTTACTGGCAGAGACATGGCGTCAGCCTAGTTTACAAAAAATAGTTGCTAATTATTTAGAACGTACAAATACCTTTATGAGTAATGCCCATAATATATTTGTCGAACTTCATGCTGATCTCTCGTTTCACCAATTTCAATACTACTGCCAAGCTTCTAAACAGCAATCTGAAAAGCTGCCAGAACGCTATAAGGTGGTATTAAGTCAACTAATTCGCAGTAAATTGTATCAGCAAGTCTCTACTGAAAATGAGTCTCAAATTTTCGAACTTGCCGAAATCAGTAAATCTTCAAATCCATACTTTAGCTACTCTGTTATTGTCCCTTTATACAATCTTGAACTTACTTCTGGTAAAAGCATTGGCATTGCCATTTTATTGTACGAATCACAAGATGATATCAATATTGTAAAGCTGCAAACCTTAGAGTCATCTCGGAGCATGCTTTCGGTTGCTATTGAGCGCAAACGCGCCGAAGAATCGTTGCAAGATCGGTTAAAAGAGCTTGAAACCACCAATAGCATGTTAGAGCAAACGCAACAGCAACTCTTACAACAAGAAAAACTCGCATCACTTGGTCAATTAGCTGCAGGTGTTGCACATGAAATCAACAACCCCGTCGGTTTTGTATTGAGCAACCTTGATACAATGCGAGATTATTTTACCGATTTTTCAAGTATCTTATCGCCCTTAAAAAACGATCAGCTAAACGATCAAGAAAAAGTAAATGCGATGCATAATGAATGGCAAACACTCGATGGCGATTTTTTATTGCAAGACAGCGAAGAAATTCTCACCTCTTCGGTACAGGGGTTAGTCAGAGTAAAAGACATTGTTTCTGATTTAAGTACGTTTTCTCGCATGGACAATGATGAGCTCGATAGCATTGATCTCAATGAAGTAATCGACAAATCGTTAAATGTTGTCAGTAACGAATTTAAATACCATCACCAAGTTGTGAAAAACCTTATACCTGATGCAAGTATTCTGGGTAACGCGGGTAAATTACAGCAAGTGTTTATTAATTTATTTGTTAATGCGAAACACGCGATGCCCGATGGTGGCACCCTCACGATAAGCAGTGAAAAAGATCGCAATAAAGTGATTGTAAAAGTGAAAGATGAAGGGCACGGAATAGACCCTTCTCATTTGGCCGATATCTTCACACCATTTTTCACTACCAAAGCACCGGGAGAGGGCACAGGCTTAGGGTTGGCTATCTCTTACAGTATTTTGCAACAGCACAATGCTAAAGTGAAAGTGAACAGCAAAGTGGGTGTGGGCACTGAATTTAAAATTGCATTTTATGAGTCAATCTAATCAACGCTAAGTTAGACAACTTATAATTTTTTTGCCAATGCTTCTCGTCTTAGCTGCCTCGCCATGGCTTGTGTTGACGGGTATTTAGGTAAAATCATCCAAAGCACAATATAGATTATGATTGGAAATACCAACAAAAGACTGGTGAAGATAAACGCAAGGCGTAACCCATTTTTTCTTAACGTATAATAATCAGCCAAGCCGCTGCATACGCCAGCAATTAAACCTGATTCGCCACGTGTTAATACTTTTCCTTGTAGTTCGCTATTCATTCCAGTTCCTTTCATGAGATTCATTAGTTTTCATTCTTTAAGAGAAGACGCAAGCGGACGCCCTCCCTTGCTTAGGTATTTTTTATGCTAATGGGTAAAAAGTCAGCTTTGTGATGAAACCAAATTCTAAAATACAATATTGCAAAAATAACTTCAGTCAAAACCGCCAGTAAAATGCCGATTCCTGCAACGCCTCGAAGATACTCAAAAGTGCCTAGCAGCGCCAATCCCAACATTGAAGTACACATACTTAAACAGATCGCTTGGCGAGCCTCTGAATGTGCAATATGGCGGGTAGCCCAAGTTAATATCGCAATTCCTAAAAATAGCATGGCAGCTCGGCGACCGATAAAAAATGCACCATTTTCTGGTTCTATGCTAAACAGTAAAAATAAGATATTTGGGTAAGTAATAAGCAAAATCGCCAACACCGAGGCGACGCCCGACGCTAACATACTCAATAATTTATAACTCATGATTCTCTTCCTTGAATAACCCATGCTTTACCAACGAAAACATGTTTTAAGTGGGTAATAAGTTTTTCAACTCTCGGTTTCGCTTTAGCAACCTTTGCTTAAAACATGGTATTTTTATTTTTTGACTCTTTTGGTACCCGTTGACCAACTCCCCAGTGTTCCGCCCATTTTCCATCTTCCATACGGAAAATATGAATTACAGCTGCGCCCAAAGAGTCAGGTGTACGTTTAACATGCAAGTGCATCCACACTAAATCGCCTTCAGCGGCCGTACGCTTAACTGACATTGATAAGTTTGGGTATTTTTTATATCGCTTAGCAAACACAGCTAAAACTGCGTCTCGTCCATCTTCAATATGAGGTGAATGTTGAATGTAATGCTCTGAAAAGCATTCATTTCGCAGTATAGAAAGCCGCTCTTTTGATGCCATATCTGGACGATTTTCAAGGATCTCCATACAGTAAAGCGACTTCTCTAAATTCGCTTTCTCCTGGTTGCTGGCTGTGCTTTCTGAAGCATGTAGAAAAGTTGAAGTGATCGTGGTGAAAAGCGCAAAAGTGAGACTTATAAACGAAATGAGAGGTCTATTCATATCTATTCCTTAGATTACAGAGCATACGCAAATAATTTAGTGACTTTTAGAAGTATGACTTCTAGCCAGTTGATTTTATGTACTTTTACTACACTAACAGTGCGCTGCTCGCTTTTCAAATGTTTCCCTACTAGCACATGTCACATTATAAGTAACACACTCAATTTGCCTAAATGTTTTTGCATAATGCGATGCATTTTTCAGAAAGTGTCACACTATAAAATAAATTTCTCAATAATTCATAGGATTACAGCTGGTTTATAATTTGCTTTAGTAAAAGTGAGATTTAAGAACATACCGGAGAAGTGTTATGAACAATGCCAAACAACAATTTTCAATCGATCAAAAGCTTCAAGCAATGAGACCATTTATTGATTTAGAACTATTTAATCGTTCTATCGATTACCGTCGTAAAGTAATTTTTAGTTTCAAACAACAAGAGCGTATGCTGCAGCAAATCAAAGATGAGTATGCAGAACCGAGTATTCGTGAAGATTATGACTGCATCCTAGGATACAACTAATGGGTTATTCACAGTCAACTCTGTTAGTTTGCGCTCACACGAAAACCAACAGAGTTGATTGATATTTAAGTGGTAAATAATTCTTTTATTTTTTCGTCTAACAACGCACTATTAAGTGGTTTAGTTAGCACATCCAACATACCTGCATTTAAACATTTAGTTTTATCACCAAGACCTGCATTTGCCGTTAACGCAATAATCGGTGGGGCCATTTCCCCAAGTTCGTTGCGAATGGTACGCGCGGCATTGACGCCATCCATCACCGGCATCACCATATCCATCAGCACTAAATCAAAATGCGATTCTTTTACTGCTTGAACGGCTTTTTCGCCATTATCAGCTAACTCAACAATATGATTCCGCTTTTCTAGAATAGCTTTAATAATAAATTGATTTGCAGGGTTATCTTCTGCAACTAAGATCCGGT
The DNA here is from genome assembly GCF_000788395.1 of Pseudoalteromonas piratica. NCBI lineage: Bacteria > Pseudomonadati > Pseudomonadota > Gammaproteobacteria > Alteromonadales > Pseudoalteromonadaceae > Pseudoalteromonas > Pseudoalteromonas piratica. The sequence goes on along the minus strand of NZ_CP009889.1, from coordinate 309,908 downwards.
AACTTGATGTATTTGGTGTACTTGCCCCTACGCCAGCTTTATCTGATGTTGTTACTTCAATTTCCAGTGGAATACACACAGAAAACTCAGTTCCCACACCAATTTCACTGTGGCATTCTATCTTCCCTTTCATTAACTCCAACAAACGTTTTGTAATACTCAGGCCAAGGCCAACACCTTGCTGTCGACCAATTTGTTTATCATGAAGTTGTGAAAAGGGTTCAAACAAGGTGTCGATTTGCGCCTGCTCTATGCCGATACCCGTATCTTTTACCGAGATTAATAACTCGGTATCACTGCGGTTTACCGTGAGATTTACCTCGCCTTCTAAGGTGAATTTAAACGCATTACCCAGTAAATTAAGCAAAACTTGGGATAAACGGACGCCATCTGTGTTGATTTGCTCGGGTACACCATTTCCTAAAATAGCATTAAAATGTATGCCTTTTTTGAGCGCCTGAGTTTCAAACTGCTGAACTAAATTTTTGATCAATTTGTGTAAGTTAATAGTGCTGTTTTCTAGCGCTAATGTGCCCGATTCTATTTTTGCAAAATCTAAAGTATCGCTGATCACACCTTGTAAAAGTTGCGCGCTACCGCGCATAAAATCGATTAGCTCACGCTGTTTCTCGTTTGGCTTGGTATCTTCTAATAGTTCTAAAATACCTAAAATAGCATTCATTGGCGTGCGTATTTCATGTGACATCACAGCGAGAAAATGTGATTTTGCGGTGTTTGCACTTTCTGCTTTTTCTTTTGCTAATTTAAGGTCTGCTTCGCGTTGTTTAGCAAAACTAATGTCTTTCGCAATACCTAAGTAACCAGCAAAGCTTCTATCTGCGTTATATTTGGCTTTTCCACTAATTGAAATCCAGACTGTATGACCTTGGTTATCAATTGCTTCGAATTCGAAGTCCAAGATATCATGATGCTGTCTTACAAGGTGTAAAAAGTGTTCCCACTTTTTAAACTGTACGCTTTCATTATCACTGCGGATGTTAAGCGGGCTTTTATGTAAAAAGTGGGCGAAATTACTCGGCCTGCTTTGCTCAGTAAAAGAGAAATAGGTAAAGCACATGCTTTCATCTGTCTCCCAAAACCAATCGGAAGCGAGCTCGGCATACGCTTGAAAGCGTTGCTGACTTTGCGTTAATGCGTAAGTGCGATCCAGCAACATTTGTGATGCCTGATGCTGTTGATCAAGTTGAATAAATGCCTGACGAAACACACTAATTGACGTGATTAAATTATTTTTAAGCAGTGCTGAATCAATTGCCTTATCAGCTAAAAATAAAATGTATATGCCTCTACGCTCAGCAAAGTTATTAGCAACGAGTGCCACTTTCTCAGCCGATTGTGGTAATTGCCATTCCTGGGGTAATTGGTGTGTATTAACAACCAAAACATTGCTATCAAATACTCGTTTGGTCAGCGCGTCATGTTGCAGTAGACACACTCCAGATAAAGGCTCATATGTCGTTGCAAGCGCACAAAGCTGCTGCTGATCTTGGGTTAAAATGAGCATATCCGAAAATATCGCAATAGGCTTTAACCCTATTTGCAATTTAACCAGCAGTTCTGATGCATTTTTACTACTAATCAGATCTTCTACTAGCTGCAACATGGCTGAAGCATTTAGTCTTTCCATGACACCTCTTTAATAACATTTAACGAAGTTTTAATTAAGTTTAGCGAAACTACCTGCAAGGTGCATTGCAAAATGCAAATTAAATCCGTGATCCCCCCCCTTTTAGCCACTTTTATCTTGGTACAGTAATTGAATCATTAACTGTATCAAACCAGCTGAGGGCAAGTTATGAATATAGTCTGTATCGGTGGAGGGCACGGCCTTTCTCAAGTATTAAGTGCATTAAAAACTATGCCCTGTTCACTCACGGCGATTGTCACTACCACTGATAACGGTGGCAGTACTGGCCGCTTACGTCAAGATCAAAGCCAAATCGCACTCGGCGATATCAGACGTTGCGTGAGTGCATTGGCAAATCAAGATAATGTGCTGTCTGTTTTGAGCGAACAGCGCTTTGAATCAAACAACGATCTTAAAGGCCATAGTTTTGGTAACATTTTATTAAGTGCTTTGTGTCAGCTAACTCAAAACGCCAATGACGCGGTCAACGTATTTTGTGCCATGTTAGGGGTTAAACACGCTGTCTTACCGATGACAACTACGCCGGTAGATTTAATTGCTACCACTGCGTCAGGTGACACCATTTTTGGAGAATGTAATGTGGATGCACTTTCGACTTTCCCAGCAGACCTGAGTCTATCTAAACAAGTGATTGCGAATCAGCAAGCAGTTGAAGCGATCTACAAGGCTGATTTAATTTTGCTTGGTCCAGGAAGCTTACTCACCAGTGTAATGCCACCCTTATTACTTAACGACATTCGTGATGCATTATGTCGCACAGCGGGTTGTCGTATTTTTATCGAAAATTTAGCCCCTGAACACAGTGTTGTTGATCAGCTCGCATCAAACGAGCAACTTGCAAAAGCGATGGATATTCTAGGCTACAAGTTTTTTGATGTATGCCTGACACCCGATGCATTTGAGGCAATGGACTTACGTGCCATCGAAAAAGAGCAATCAACCGATACACATAATAAATCGCAACTAAAACATATTATTGAGCAATGGTTACCTAATACCAGTGAGCAAACAACCACCATGAGCGCCAAGGTGCATTAGCGTTTTGGTAAAGCGGCCATGGTAGCTTGGTGGATTTCAACTAATAACGCGCGTTCGTTAAAAAAGCTGGAATCATTTTCTTTGGCTAGTGACTCTAACGTTTGGGCAAGCGCCGCCAATTGATCAGCACCATACGATCGGGCGCAACTTTTAAGGCTATGACTAAGACGGATGCATTCTTCGTCAAGCGTGGTACACGCCATCAGTTGCTCTGTAAGCTTGGTTGCTTCTTTTTTAAAAACGTCAAAGAGTTGGGCAAGCACCTCTTTGCCAACATCAGCTTCCAGTTGTTCTAAGGTTGTTTGATTAAACATAGCGTTCCTTGTCGAGGAGATAAATTATGCGAAATCTTGTACTGTTTTTAGATTCTAGCCTATTTGGTGGCATTGAATCACACATTGTTGAGTTAGTGAAACTAATGAAATCGCAAAATGTCCCTGTTTCTGTGCTTTTCTATCAAGATCACCGTAATCAGCAGCTCTATGATTTACTGACAGAAAATCAATGTGCTTATCAATGTTTAAGCGGCAGAGCACAGGATCTTTTCCACTATCTCAAAAAAAATGCAGATTGTGTAGTACATACCCATGGCTACAAAGCGGGCATTATTGGCAGACTGACCTGCAAAGTTACAGGCCATACCTGTGTTTCCACATACCATGCTGGCGAAAAAGGCGCTGGCAGGGTGCGTGTGTACAATTGGCTTGATCAGATTACAAGCAGGCTATCAAGAAATTTAGTTGTTGCTGAGCAACTCAGCGAAAGAGTAAAAAACAGCCAATTTATTGCAAACTTTATTGTGCCCAATAATCCACTAAAAAAACCACCGGAAAAACAACTTAATGTCGCTTTTGTGGGGCGTTTATCTTATGAAAAAGCGCCAGACAGGTTTATTAAACTAGCAACTCAATTTCAGCATCAAGATAGACTCGCGTTTCATGTTTATGGCGATGGCCCGATGGCCTCTGAACTCAAAAAGTCAGCGTCAGCAAATACCATTTTTCATGGCCACCAAACAGATTCAACCCTATGGAAAAATATTGATATCTTGGTTATTTGCTCTCGGGAAGAAGGATTACCCATGGTATTACTTGAAGCAATGGATAATAAAGTGTTGTGTATCGCCAATGCAGTGGGTGCGATTGAAAAAGTAATCAGTAACAATCAAACCGGGCTTATCACTGACAATCAAACACACCAAGCATTAGTCACTAAAATAAAAACCGTCCTTTTTATGAGCCAACAAGAGCGGAATTATTTAGTGAAAAATGCCACCAGCCAGCTACACCGATTTTATTCTGGTAAAACACAATATGCACAACTGAGTAAGCTGTATTTTAGTTAATATGCTTGCTCAGCCATTTGCTCCCATGTTTTCATTTTGCGATAAATGGTCGACGGGCTGATATCTAATAACGCTGCGGCTTTTGGCACATTGTCATTACAGGCAGCAATGGCCTTTTCAATATAACGTTTTTCAACTATCCATAGTGGTTCAATATCACTGCTACGTAATAGATTGGTGGTTTCTATGCTTGGGGTCGAAAGTGTTGCCGGCGCACTTACTTGAGCGGCCACTGTTCCTTCATGTGCCGTATTAGTTTGCGGAAACGGTGGAAACATGCGTTTTTCAATCCATGCGGTATTGTTAAGCACCACCGTATTGCGAATCATATTCTCTAATTGACGCACATTACCTGGCCAGCTGTATGCCATTAAGTGGTGCTTAGCATCATCACTTAGCCCTTCAAATTTTTGTCCTTCTTCACTTGCAATGCGAGAGAATAGCGCCTCAGCAATTTGAATTACATCTTGACCACGCTGACGAAGCGGCGGTAACTGCACAGGGATAACATACAAACGGTAATATAAATCTTCTCTAAAGCGCCCCGCTTGAACTTCTAACCAAGGATCGCGATTCGTTGCACAAACAAACCGAACGTCAACTTGTTGCTGTTGTTCACTGCCTACTTTTTGAAAACACCCAGTTTGAATAAAGCGCAGTAACTTACTTTGTAAGTTCAAATCCATTTCGCATAATTCATCTAGAAACAAGGTACCGCCATTTGCCATACCCGCAGCACCTTCGCGGTTATTAGTAGCCCCTGTAAACGCCCCTTTAACATGACCAAAAATTTCACTTTCAATCAGGTCTTTTGGAATGGCAGCACAATTAATCGCGATAAACGGTTTTTTATTTCGCTCACTGCATTGATGAATGGCACGGGCACACAGCTCTTTACCTGTTCCGCTCTCACCGGTAATAAATACGGTCGCCTTACTATTCGCAGCATTACTAATAATTTGATAGACCGATTGCATCGGGGCTGAACTGCCAATCAACTCACAAAAGCGACCATTCTCATAGCGCGATTGATATTTCTCAACCGTTTCACTGAGTGAATTAAGCTTTAATGCATTGTTGACGGTAATACGAAAGCGTTCAGCATCTACAGGTTTTTCAATAAAGTCTGCGGCACCATAGCGAATCGCATCAACAGCTAATTCTTTACTGGCATGTGCTGTTAAAACTACAACCCGCGGGCGATCATTGGCTGGTAATTGTGCAAGGATGTCCATCCCGCTCATGTCGGGTAACATCACATCGAGCATGATCAGATCAGGTTTGTTGTTTGCTAGGTAATCAAGCGCTTCTTGCCCTGTATAGGCAATTTCTGTTTGCATGCCTGTAGGGATAAGGTAAGACTGATATAAAAGAGCGAGTGACTCGGTATCTTCAACAATTAAGATCTTATTCGGCATAGGCAACCTCCTGATCACATTTAATAATTTTCCTTAACCTAATTAAGTACCAGGAGAGAGGAATCGTCAATCTCTTTTGACAATCTTGGCAAACATTTAGACCAAAGTGCGCTCGAATCACAGTTTAATGTTGTTTTGGATGCATTAATTACTTTTATCAACTCGGTTAATGCATTGCAATTTTCATGATTTTCAAATAAACCATCGGTCGCCATCACTAAACTATCTCCCTCATCTAGTATGATGTGTTCTTTGTGGTATTGATAGTTTGATGATAACCCCAATAAAGGCTGTACTGAACCAACTTGAATCGCATCTTGTTGGCTGGACATGCAAAGAGGAATTGGGTGGCCTGCATTAATAAAGCTAATTTCGCGCTGAGTAATTTCTAAGGCAATAAAGGTTACTAACGTTTGTTGCATAAATGCCTGTTTCACTAAGGTGCGAGCCAATGTGTTCACAAAAGCAGTAAAATCATTGTAAGGCGAAGTCAGTAAGCCTTTCACAAACCCTCTCAGTTCTAGCGCGACACGTTGCGCCTTCTCGCCATGTCCCATTACATCGGCAAAAAAGACAAAGGTGTTTTTTTCCATAGCATGATGCAAAATCACATCTCCACCGCCGCCTGAGGCAATATTCCCATATGCTGAAAGCAACAATTCATCACAAGCATAAGTGGCAATTTGTGTTTCCTGTGCACTTACTTTACGCTGCAATGTTCGTGTATCGCAGCGACTTTTAACGCGTTCGCACACTAATTCAAGTTGCTGTTTACTGACGGGTTTGACTAAATAGTCATCAACACCACACAAATGCGCTTTCAACATTGTTTCACGGCTACCATCACCGGAAATCACGATAATACCAATGCTATTAAGGTGCTCGAGTTGTTTGATATTGGATAAAAACTCATCCGCTAGCATGACGTTTAAATTCATATCAATCACGAGTAAATCAACATTATGACCTATAAGGTATTGGTACGCCTGATGTTCATCATCAAACGCATGACATTCGTAATCGCTTGTTAAATATGCATTAATAAGTTGCAAACTGGCCTTGTCATCATCAATGATCACAATACGGTTTTTAATTTTTTTGAGTGCCAAGGTAAAGCTAAAATGATTTTTACCTGCGTTTGAAAAGTATTTAAAATCCGGAAAGTAATGGGCAATCAAGGCCAATCCCATACCGCCCTCTCGCAACTCGCCATCACTTAAATCAGTGTTATTTTGTTGTGATAAGGTCGGGTGGAAATAACTTGTCGGATCCACTAATTCGATAGTGATGTTATTTAAAGTGCGCCCAATAACCAATGTAACCGCTTCATCTTCTCCCTCACTGTGGCGGATTAAGTTTGTCAGATATTCAGTAACAACTAGCCCAGTATTATCAATTTCATCACTTTCGACATCGAGTCGAGCAAGCAAGGTCAATAAAATTTCTCTGACCGAATGTAAGGTTGACCAAATCAGATTAAAACGACGGTAAAACAAAACATTCATAGTCACACTCCATGAAACAACCACTGTTGTTTATTTACCAATTTAATTAAACGATGTTTTAGTTTAGGTAATTTAGCAAATCGTTGGTTAATACTGTCGATTATTCTCTCCCCAAGAGGCGGCATATACATTTGACTCACGACAATTTCGTAGCGTTTACAATGTGCTTGCTTTAATTCACTGACAACCGTATCCAGTGTTTCTTGCGTCGTCTTGCCGATGGCAATATCAAGTAGTAATAAATCAGTAACTGAAAACAGTAAATGCAGAGGAAAATTAGCATGATTACGCTTACAAATTGGCGACATATCAAACAAAATATAATCAAACTCTTGTTTTAACATTAAAATTGCCATGCCAAAGACATCCTTTTCTCGCACTAACGCCAAATCTTTTAGCTGAGTAATACTCAAAAAGTAGAAATCCTCTACCATTTGAGCATTAAGCTGACAACTAATATCTCCAAAAGACCAAGTTGCTAATGCATTTGGTATACTCGTTAACTCATCGCTAGTGATTGGATTACACGTATTTAAATCAATCACTAACACCCGTTCATTCCGACCACTTAACCGTTTAGCAACGCTAATGGCTAGTGACGTAGCTCCCGAGTAACCATTTGGTGAGGCAAATGCTATACACCGTGAGTTTTCGCTGTTTATTGCCTCAAAGATCACTTCAAGTTCTTGATAGTTTTTTGGAATAATTTTCATAAACTCACCGCCAATGCTACAACAGTTAAAATATCAAGCAGCGAACTCTTTGCACGTTGCGTAAAGTCTTGGCCTTGATCCGGAATGTAAACAGTATCACCGGCACGTAATAGTGGAATATTGGCTGAATTAGGCTGTTTAATAAATTTTTCTAAATCAAAGCGACGCGACTGCTCCTTACAACAGCCGTGATTGATTACAACAATCTTGCTGATCAAGGCTTCCGATGTTGGACCACCAGCTTCTGCTAATACATCGAGTAACGTCATCGAGTCATCAAAGCTGTAGCGACCAGGTTGCTTTATCGCTCCCATAATACGAACTACTTGATCTTTTGGCTGACGTAACCAGTCTTTGCTTTTTTCTGGAACAAAAATAGTATCGCCAGGTAATACACGGGGGAACAAGGTTTCATCACCTGTTTCAAAATACAATGCCAAGTTTAGCTTGCTAACGCGCGATTGAGTGCCATTACGGTGTGTAATGCGAATATTACGCAAGTCAGCATCATCCGTTGGACCATCCGCAGCAGAAATAATGTCTAAAAAGTGAAGTGATTTATCAAACGCATAACGTCCAGGTGCTCCCACTTGACCGAGTACATAAATAGAGCTTTTTGCATCTTGACGTACCCATTGTGATTTATTGTCTTTCGGATCATGCGGTAACTCCTCAACAATAATGGTATCACCAGCGATGATGTTAGGTAGAGAGTAGTTGTTATCTTCACTGTTTGCGTATTCATCTAAACTAAAGCGTTGAAGCAACTGACCTTGACGAATGATCTTAATGTCATTGACGTTCGCACCTTTTGTTGGGCCTCCAGCGTGAGCAAATAGATCTGTAAAGTCCATTTCATCGCTCCACTCATAACGACCTGGGTGATGAATCGCCCCCATAATTTTCACCGCACGAGTGGGTGCTACTTTAAGCCAGCTTTTTTCGTTAATATCCGTTTTTTCAGGCACAAAAATAACATCACCCGCAGCAATGGTAGGAATACCTACCGTGCTATACCCTTCACTGTAGGCCAATAAGTCAAATAGAATGTTATTGCCCTCAGGGGTTAAAATTTTGATTTGGCGTGTTTCCGCAAAACGTGTAGGACCACCCGCATTTGCAAGAATATCAAGGAATCCAAAGCCATTACTCGCCTCATAAGCACCTGGTTTTTGTACCTCACCCATGATGTAAACAGTTCGAGCCGTGGTGTTCACATCATCAACCATAATTGGTACAAAAATGGTGGTACCTGCGTTAATCTTAGGCAATAAACCTGTGTCACCTGAATCAAGATACTGCTTTAAATCAAAGATGGTGGGTTGGTTATTTTGAATAACGCGAATTTTAGTCACATCTGCGTAACGCGTTACCCCTTCAGCGCGCATTAGGGCATCAATAATCGTCATATCTGGCTTATATGAAAAACTGCCCGGGCTATGTAATTCACCAAATAACGTAACCGCTTGTCCCTGCCCGTCCGCATCACCTGCACTTGCTAAAGTTTGTGCATCAAAATCGATTTGTACATTACCAAGCAAAGGAGACACAGGTACAAATACGGTGTCACCCGAACGTAGTGGCGGTAGCAAGTTTGTATCACCACTATCAAGGTAAGCTTTGTAGTCAAATGTTGTTGTTGTATCACCACGACGGATTTGCAATTTATTGAGCTGCGCACCTGGCTTTATCCCTTCAGCCTTTGCAATCACCATTTGAATATTGCCATTAGCAGGCACGCTTACTTGAGATGGATTATTAACATAACCAAGCACCGTTACTAATAAGTCTCTAGAGCGAACTTCTAAGTAAAATTTACCCAATGCTTTGTACACACCGGCCAATTTCATTTTAACTTCCGCTTCTGCACGTTTCGGCGTTTTGCCTGCAAGCTTTAGTTTGCCAATCTCAGGTAAATCAACAAAGCCTTTGTCATCTACTTCGAATGCTTTCTCAAAATCAACTTCACCTGGCACATTAAAGAAAACCTTATTCCCTACTTCAATGATGGCTTCATCATCATTGTCGTTCGCAGTAGCAATGTTGAAAAATAGAAATAATGTAAGGTAAATTAGCTGTTTCATACTATTTACTCCTTATCTTCTAAAGCGCGCGTCCACTCGGTAAGTGGTTTCACTTTAGTCAGTTCACTGGCTGCAGATGAGCTAGATAAAATATATGCGTTAACACGGCGATCAGAGTGTTGCTTTTGCACGCTTTCAGGTTCGTTTGAGAAAGGTACTTGTGCCCCTTGTGCCAAAGTATTCACTTGCTCTGGGTTGACACCGTATAAAGTTAACCAACTCTTCACACTCTCAGCACGCTTATAAGCAAGTTCAAAGTTACTGATTTTGTCACCGTTTATATCTGTGTGACCAACAAGTAACACCTGCGTACCAGGTGACATTTTTAATAGCTCTGCACTTTGCGCTAGGTTTACACGGTATTTTGGTGTTAGCTCGAAGCTATCAAATGCAAACTGATTATCACTGTTAAGTAAGGTTTCAAGTTTACCAATCAGCTTGCTATCGTCCGTCTGGGTATCCGTGCCGCAATGTGTTGTGCTAATTACCCGTTCAAAATGATTTTCTAACTGATGTAATTGATGATAAAAGGTGCGCAAGTCTAGTTGCGCTTCAGCATACATTTGCGCTGACAGTGTTCTATTAATGCGCGTTAGCATTAACTCCGCTTGATAAAGTTGACCCGGCATACAGTGCTTAATGCCGCGACTTTTAAGCCAATCAAGTTTAAGAGATAAATGTTCAAACTCGTTCATCACTTGAAATGGCGCAGCATTTTCAAACCCATTTGTGGTACTAGGTGCATCAGGATGATAAATCTCAGCCCAACCACCACGGCCTTCTTCAGGCCAAGTTGAGCAGCCGGTACACAGACCAACAACACATGCAAGGGGCAATAACTTATCCATAGCGGCACTTCCTTCTCGTTAAGCAACAGGTGACGAATTAACAAAGGGGATTGTGGCGTCAACACGAAGCAGCTTCATTAGCTTTTCAGGTTGGCCAGCCACATCGAGCAGGGTCATTGAAACACCGCGTTGCTCTATGCGTTTAAACAAGAACACCATGGCACCAATGCCTGACGAATCAATGAATTCTGTATTGCCAAAATCAAGTACGACTGAATCATGTTGCGTTGCTGCAAAACATTCAAAATGATCGCGGTACTTATCTACATTTAAACCAGAAAAATCATGTGGTAGCTCAACAATCAATGTGTTGTTTTGCTCTTTAATTGGTAGAAGGTTGTTCATAATCAAATCCTCATTAGCGACTATGACTATAAACAACCAATTTCAATGCCAAATTTAGTTACATTAAAATTCAATAACTTAGAAGAGTGAAATATTTATGATTAGCAAAATGCAACAAACTTTATAACGCTTGTTGCATTTTGCAATGCTACTGCCCTTTGCCAAGGATAACGACTTTGATTGTTTTAAATACAATGTCTAATTCCGTTGTTAGCCAGGTAGAAAAACGAGTCATCGATAACGCATAAGAGTAATCCCATGCAATTTTGTTGCGCACATCTTCAACGCTCTCATCATAACCATTCATTACTTGAGCAAGGCCCGAGATACCCGGCTTAATGCCATAGGTACGCTGAATGAAAAAAGGAATTTCGTTTTCTAACTTACTATAGAAGCTTGGACGTTCTGGGCGAGGACCAATTAATGCCATATCACCAAGCAATACGTTCCAAAACTGTGGTAACTCATCGATACGTGTTTTTCTTAGAAAACGACCTACACGCGTAATACGTGGATCGTTGCCTTGCGCCCATACTGCGCCCGTTGCTTTTTCAGCGTCCATACACATAGTACGTAATTTATACACATAGATAAGTTCTGATTTATTTTCAGTGATGCGACCAACACGCAGCTGTTTGTATATCACGGCACCTTTTGAATCGAGTTTAATCGCGATAGCAGCTAACAGCATGATTGGGCTAAATAGCACTAAACCAACCACAGAGCCTAAAATATCAAGCGTGCGCTTACATACTGCAATCATTGAAAAACGAGACTTGGTTTTTGAAACTCGACGCCAAGGTCTGTTAAAACGAGATAAGGTTAAAATACCAATTAATGCCGCAACATAACTGGCCACAAGGTAGTTTATTGAATCGATCAATCCCAAATTTACGCGCCACTTGAACATCGCTTTTGTAATACCCACAAGGTGAACCATAAATGCACCTGCTAACAAACCTTGAGCAACAAAATCACCTGATGAAGCAAGTAAAATCAATGCACACGCACAAACAAGCAACAATATAGGCATAACACCGCGCAATACTTTATTGGAAACAAAACTAAACCACTGCGCTTTGCTAAAGCCTTTTAAGGCACTGAATATGGCGCTCAATTGTTGCCAATTGCCAGCACCAATACGCACTCTGCGTTTAAAGTCTTGCTGTTGATCATCAGGTTCACACTCAATAATTGAGATTGCGTCATTAAAACTTGCGCATTTCGATTTACCAAGTGCAGAAACGATTTGTACGAAATCGTCATTAATAGTCTCAGATGCAAGTGGCTTTACAGCTTCAGCACGCATTGCAAACATAGCACCAGCAAAACCGTTCACCGCACCAAGCTGCCCTTCTAAATAACGAATTGCATTTTGATACTGCCAATATTTATCTAAACTCTGGTGCGCATCAGGGTTCGGCTGATAATTACCTGATACAGCGATTACTTCTGGGTGTTGCATCGACATGGCTACTTGCTCCAAGCAATCAACACTCAGCAGAGCACTGACATCGGTGAAAACGATAATGTCGTACTCGTCGCGATAGTGATTAATTAAGTGGTTAAGCGCATTTACTTTTCCTGCATTGACGTCAAGTTCATCAAACGTGCAATAGATGAACTGCTCATGCAAGTGTGCACTCACTTTTTTAACAATACTTGCGGTGTTATCAGTACAGCCATCACCAACAATGTGAATGCCCATTTTGTCATTCGGGTACAATTGCGAGGCTAAATTATGCATTTTTTCTTCAATAAAATCGGCTTCATTGTACGCTGCGATAAACACCCCAATTGACGGTGTTTCCCGGTGGCTTAGCTTACGTTGAGAAGCCACTTTTTCCGGTTGTTTTTTTGCCACAAGCTGAAGCAAAAAAGGGTAGATGAAGTGGTGATAAGCAAACACAGTAATAATTGAAATAGTAATAAACCAAAGCATAATGTTCTCCTCACACCAAAACATGTTGGTAAATTTCGTTGTAACGTTCAGCCATAACTTTTAAGGTGGCTTGCTTTAGAGCGTAATGGCGAATGTCCATACCATAATTGAGCCTAAGCGCACTAATAATACTCGGTGCTAGTAGTTGCTCTTCTGTAATTGGTAGTACACAGCCGTATTTTTCATTGACCACTTCGCTAATACCACCAACATCACTGGCAACCACAGGGCGATTACAAGCCATGGCTTCAAGAATAGATAAAGGCAAACCTTCTCGTTCTGAGTACAAACAAAATACATCAATCGCCGAGTAAAAAGTGGGCATAGCATTAACACAACCTAACCAGTGTACTCGCTCGGAAACACCCAATTTTGCTGCATAAGTTTGCATTTCTTTTAACGAGCTACCGCTACCTGCAAACACCATATGCACTTTGTAAGGTAGGCTTTTTAAAGCACGTAACATGGCTTTGTGCCCTTTTCCCTGTTCGACTCGTGCAGCGCAACCAACTAAAATTCGGTTATTAGGTAAGCTGAGTTTCAGCCTTGCTAAATAGCGCGATGATGGGGTGAAATAATCGGTATCGATGCCATTATGTACAATGTGCTCTGCTACAACGCTCGCTTGAGATTTAGCGACCTCAGCGACCGCTTTAGCATCTGCCACGACTGTAATCGGGGTAAAGCTATCGATTACCTTGGTAAACATACGATATTTAAAGTCAGTTAAGTACCAAGCATCGTGAAGTGTATGGATATGTTTAAGCTTCGGACGAAGCATCTTTGCTAGGCTTGCGTAAACCATAGGGCCAATATGATGGCTATGAATCACTTTAATTTGATAACGGTCAATTAAAGCAACAAGCTTTTTAACTGTTCGCCAACTGATGCCGCCCGTTTTATTTAAGCAATAAAAGTGATCAAGCTCAGCAAGATCAGGCCAGCTTTTAATTGCACCCTTTTTAGTCCCTTCTAATGCCACTAAAAACATCTTCGCGTTTGTTATTTGACTGCTGCATAAACCAAATGCCATTTTTTCCAATCCCCCAATATAAGGATGTTGGATCAGTTGCATAATATTATTCATAACACCTCCGATGAATCGAGATGATGACGTGTCTCATCATTCAAAATTGGTAATCTGGTTAATACACGTTGTCCGGCTATTGCTTCAATAGTCGCTTCATCGCGTATACGTAAGTCTGTGATCATGACAACAAATGTCAGTGCAATTGCGCTAAATAAACCAAGCACAATGCCAAGTAAAATGCTCACTACAAGCGGCTGATTAATTGGTGCTGTTGGGCTGTATGCACGTTCAATGGTTTTCACTTTATCTGGGCCTTCATAGCGCACTAACTGACCTGTCACTTTTGACATTTCATAGCGCTCTAACATCTCTGAATAAAGTGTTTGTTTTACTTGGTAGTCACGTTGTAGTTGACGTAATGACTTATCAATTTCACTTGAACTAGATAAGTGTGTCGTCACCACTTGCAATTGATTATTCAGCATTTCGAGCTCGTCATTCAGTTGCGCCACTCGATTCTCAGCTTCTTCGAATGTAATAAGTTGAGCCACGAGTAATGCACTGTCTTTTTCGTTTGAGCCAAGTGGCATGCTGTTAGCAATTTGCCAAAGCGAATCTAAATCTGCTTCTTCAAAAGGTTGTGACTGTTCATCGATTTCTTGCTTGCGGATTTTTAACGTTTCAAGCTCTCTTAATTTCGCTTGTACTTTACTGTGTTTATCCGTGTAACGGGTGCGTAATAAAGCTATCTCTGCTTCAATGCGCATGATGCTGTCAATGAGTCTTCCCATTACAGGGTTTGCTTTTGATAATTGTTTTTTAAGTGTCGCAAGACGGGCTTTTGCACCACTTAACTCAACAGTCTTTTGCTGCTTTTCTTGTTCTAAACGGGCAAGCGTATCCTGGTTTAAATTCATCAGTTCTGGTAACGACTCTCGATTATCGCGTTTAAATCGCGCAAACTTGTCTTCAGCCGTTTCCAGTTGCACACGCATTTCTTCTAATTGATTTTTTAGAAAGGTCTCTGATGTATCGAGAGATGCTTTGGTGGGCGCTAATAAACGTTCAATGAATTTTTCAACTAATGCTTCAAGTACCGGCTTCATTTCTTCGCGTTTTGTCCATTTAAAATGGATGCGAACTAATTCATCACCTACTAATGAAATAGAAATGGCACTGGCTAATTTCTGTTGCATTTTTTCGACTTCAAGTTTGTCGTTTAAGTTTTTAACTAAGCCAACTTCTTTTACTACTTCAGTCAGATTTTTGCGACTAAGTACTAATGTACGTAATGCATCCATACGAGCGGAAAGTTCAAATGAAAACTCAAGTTCATCTAAAAATGGATTGAGTAACGCTGATTCTTCAATCAAGATTGTCGCGTGATTGGTGTATTGCTTCTCACTGGTTAATGAAATACCAATTACTGCAATCGGCACAATGATCATCGGTAACGCAATAAGCAACCAGCGCTCATACATAGTGTATAAAGCGAGATAGGCTAACTTTTTAATTTGCGCAATCGTAAAAACCATTTCTCATCCTAATTTGCAAATTGCAACGCAATTTAGCGTTTTGTCGTTTCAAAATGTGAAAAACATCTTTTTTTCACGGCTTTCATACTAATATCGCAAGTTTGAAGCCAACTATTGCAAAACATAAAAAAAGCGCCTTGCGGCGCTGTGTTGGGGTGAGAAAAATGAATCTTTAACGTGGTTTTAATTAATACGCCACACTTGCTCAGACTGGCTGCTATTAAATTGCCACTCATAGTTTAAAGGGGCCCTACTAGTGTCATAGAACCAAATACTTGCTTTTACCTTTTGCCCTTGGTGCGGCAACGTAAACGACATTTCTAAACCATTATCTGTGAGCGGTGACCTAACAAAGCATGTATCGGCATTCGTTAATGCGGCATCTGCCTCACAAATATTGATAAACGCCCGTTCATTGACTAGATTGGCAGCGACATTTACCGTCACTGTGAAATCTGTTTTAAAATCAAACTGAGTTGGCACATTCAGAGCTGCTACGCCTTGCTCTTGAGTGTCTGCTGGCGGTGTCTCGACAACAGCTGGCGCTTTAGAAACGGGTTGCTCTGAGCCACCTCCACCACCACATGCTGTAATTAAAGATACTGACACTAAACAAATTAACTGTTTCATAACGCTCTCCTAATTCTGAACTGAGTAACCGCTTATCGCGTTGTTAAACCAAGTAGTATTAGTACTGCCTGCACTCTCCGCAAAGCTCTTAAACTCTGGGTACGCTAATAGCATATCGGTGCTTTCGGTTGGGTGATCCCAACTGGTACCTATAATTAACGCCCATGGCAGCCCGTTGAGAGTTTGAAAATTACCATTTGTGCCCGACATATCATCGCCTTGATCAAAATAAGCTGAATTAAACGCCTCGGTAGGTGAATGGTTTTTTAAGTGCACTTCCCAACCTCTTGCATTATTGATATCAACAAAAGGTCCATGATCAAAACCATTCACAGCGAAGATGAAAGGACTTATCTCATCGAATAATGACACACTATCATTAATGCTATTAATTAAAGGTAAGGTGACAGTAAATGGTACTGGTGCTTGATCTAAGCAACCGGGCTCTGTTCTGAAATATTTGCAACCTGCGCGTGCATTCGCAATCACCTTTGTATCATCAAGGGCAACTAAAATGGCTTCACTGCGCCCTGATTCAAGGGCGTTTTTATTTACCTGTTCTCCGTTGATAGTTAAACGTACTAAGGCTTCATTAACGTCATTTCTTCGAATGCTGCCAAAACGCACAGCAAATGCATTGTGATAACTTGCGCCTACAGCCAATAACTCACCTTGCACTTTAAAGCGCACAACTTGGTTACCTACTTGGCTTTTGAAAATGCGGTATTTAACAACTACGTCATTAAAATCATAATCACCTTGTTGTGGCCACAAATCTTCAAACGCAGCTGTTTGCCATGCAGTGGCTGTTTCGGCAACACCACTTGCAACAATAGAGACATTTATATCTTCAACTTCACCACTGTCGACACCACCTATGGCTGAAATCGAAGCGGTGTTAGATACACGAAAACGTGCCCACGTGCTGCCTTCAGATGCATCAATTGGTACCTCTATAAGCATACGATTTTCACCTGCACTCGCTAGAAACTGTGAAATAATTTGCTCATTGTCATCAAATTGGCCATTCCCATTCCAATCGACCCATGCATTGACATAACCTGGTGCCGAAAGCGAAAAAGAGAGTAATGTATCCAGCCCTGTTTCTAGGCTGGTTAGAAAATTCACACCGTCATCATCATCCACTGTTTTAGGTGTGTATTCAGCACTAACACTTGAGCCAAAATACAAACTGCCTTTACCATGACGCGCACCGTTGGCACTTAACGAAGTTGCGTAACTATCTGGTGCATCACCATAATCGAGTGTCGGTGGTTCGCTTTCATCGACAATAGGGGCTGTGGCACAGCGTGCACCATCGTTATTACCCGAACTTGGACCATAAGCAAATAACGTAGTGAGTGAGGGATTATTTACATCTACACGAAAGATATGGCCATCACTATTGCGGCTAATGTATAAAAAGCCTTCAACATCAAAATACACCGCGCCAAACGTACCAGTCACTCCAGTAAAACCTAAATTAGCACTGCTTCCTGTTTCAACATCAATGCTTCTAAGGTTGCCATTCCTATCAACACTGTAAGCAAGGTTTTGATCTGGGTGAAACGCTAAATCAAAAATATTAAGGTTTAAGCTAGAGCCATTCACGATTCGAGTAGCAGCAAGATAGTCATTGCTATCAGGGTCAAGAGAAACCCGATACAAACCGTAGTCGGCACCTTTACGATACGCATAATAGGCATTTTGAAGTACCGATACATCGCCAACATAGAAATCAATATTAGGAAACCCAGATGTCACTAAAGGCTCTAATACATAGTCCTTGCCAATCCGGGCAATATCACGACGGCTATAATCCCATCCATACAAATAACGATCATGCACACTAAAGCCAAAACCATTAACCTTTTTGTTTGTGCCTACATTATCAGCAAAGCGGTTATATGAACCTGAAACCAAGTTAACACCAAAAATGGTGGCGGTCTCACCTTGCACTAAAAACGCTTTTGAAGGACATGTATCGAACGGAGCTGCAGTTGCCCATGAGGACAGAAAGAGTAAACTTAGAATACTGGTACGCATTTTTCACACCTCTTCGTTAAGTCAGTATCATAGGGTGTGCAATTTAAGAACCAGAATTAATGCATTGAATTTAAAGTAAAATTATTTTCAAGAAGTAAAAAGCGTTGCAATTTGCAACGCTTTAATTTAATTGTTCCATCACAAACGCTGCTTTTTGTTGCCAGCTATGTTTTTCCACTAATTGTCGAGAATAAGTGCGCCAATCTAAAAATGGGTTTTTCGAAATCACCATGGCTTGATCAACTCTTGCGATAAACCCAACTTCATCACGAGCAATCAGCACGGTATCTTTGTAACGCTCTACCGCAGGAAAATAGCTTGATACAATTGGTTTACCAGCAGCCAAATACTCTTTTAGCTTCAGTGGATTGCACGCTCTTATTTGGCCATTATCTAAAAAGGGTAAGAGCGAAACTTGCCAATGCTGGGAAAAGCTGGCGAGTTGATGATGCGCCATTTGCGCGATATAAGTCACATTAGGTAAGGCCACTAGCGCACTAATATCGATATCCGCTTTGCCAATTAATACCAAATTATATTGTGGCCGCGCTTTAGCGAGTTTAATCAAGAGTTCAACATCCAACCATTCTGAAAGCGAACCATAAAATCCGATAATATTATCCAATTGATTAAGCTGCTTATTACGCTTTTTCAATTCGCTAAAAAGCGTATAATCAACGCCATGTTCGAGCATTTGCGTTTTATGTTTGGGCATTTTATCGAGCAGTACTTTACTCACAACAAAGATATTGTGAGCTTGATGAATCAAACGACGCTCACTTTCTTGGATCAAATCAGCGTCTACCCCAGCTAAATTAGAAAAGTCGTCACCGCAATAGTAAATTAAACTATCTTGAGGGCGTAATTGAATCATATTAATTGCCGTTGGCACACTGATCCAATAAACAATGGGTTCGGCAGAGGTTAAATCAATCTGCTTTGCAATTTGTTGTTTATTAAAAGCCCTTACCCACTGCCTATCATGCCAAGGAAGAACAAATGGATTCCGTGCATCCACAGGTATTTTATCCATTGAAACCGGCGAAGGTTTTGACAACATCAGTTTTAGCTTACCAAACACCCGTTTAATATCCGTAAGATTAAACTTAGGCTTTCGCATACCAACTGAGTTAAACCACGTGACATCATATTGCTCGGCAATCACTTTAAAAATATGCTGGGTGCTGCTGGGGTGACGTCCCCAGTCCTCAGCGAACACGACAAATCTCATAGTGCCTCCTAGCTAACTTGTTTGATTATTTTTGCAGGGTTCCCTGCTACTAAACTAAAGTCAGGGACATCTTTAGTAACAACGGCATTTGCAGCTACAATGGCACCTTGGCCTATGGTCACACCAGCTAATACAGTGACACCTGTTCCAATCCAAGCACCTTGTTTAATAATAATATCACCCGCCTGTTCAGGGAGATCCGGTTTTCCTTTAGCACGTTCTGCACAATTGAGGGGATGTCCAGGAAAGCCGGCTAAAAACACTTTTCCAGCCAAGCGCACGTCATTATGTAGTTCAATTTTAGTACCCACAGAGAAGGCATTTTGCCAGCCTATGTCCACGTTATTGCCAATAACTAGTTGCGCTTTAGACTGAGGGTTATATCGAGCACAAAACGTTGCGATGCCTGACATCCTGACGTCATTACCAATGCTTATCTCTAATGCGCCCAAAATCTGGGGCATACCGCATTGCAAGGTTAAACGCTTTTTAGTACCTGTTACTTGGCTCTTAAACATGGGCGTAAAGTAGAAAAACTGTAATGCTTTGTGCCACACGTTTTTGATACTGTTATGAGTGACAAACAGAACATTATACAGAACCGGCAGCACAGGCATTTCAATGTGTTTGCATGCATAAAAACTATTACGGCATAGCTTGCCAAAACCCGTATCACTGCTTTTTACCCAATTTTTAACATCAGCTATCATGAGTCACCTCCGCATTAGACTTACTGATCATTTGCAGCATTTGTTCCAATGCAATGCTAAGTGATAAAACAATATAGATAGGCCATGTAAATGCTTGCGTTA
Source organism: Pseudoalteromonas piratica (assembly GCF_000788395.1). Lineage (NCBI taxonomy): Bacteria > Pseudomonadati > Pseudomonadota > Gammaproteobacteria > Alteromonadales > Pseudoalteromonadaceae > Pseudoalteromonas > Pseudoalteromonas piratica. Next base: position 289,717 of record NZ_CP009889.1, on the reverse strand, counting down.
AGAAAGTACCAGACACCACAAAGCCTATTAATCCAGCCTTTAAGGCCTGTACATTGACTAACAGATTAGGCTCTGTGCAGTACTTAACTAATGAACCACTGCGTTTTAAAGTGCGATAAATCGTTGCGATTAGCGTTGCAAAAAGCGAAATTCCGACAAAACCAGTCTCACCGAGCACCTGAAACCACGTACTATGCACTGCATGGTTTTTGCCATCCCAATGAGGGCTGTAAAAAAAGTAGTTAACATAAAAATTATTTACCCCAACGCCTGTTAAGGGGTTAGACAGAGCCATATTGATTGCGGCTTGCCACGCATAAATGCGCCCCATTGCAGACTCATCAATACCACTTTCTGCAGCACCACCACTTTGCCTATCACTGATCCCAGCAGCGACAAGCAACACGCCAAGCCCAACAGCAAGAATTGACAGTAACACCACTGGGTTTTTAATCGTACGCGCTAGAAAGTAGGCCACAATTGCCATTACACCTAACAGCCCACCTCGACTTTGGGTCGCAATAATGCCATACACCACTAAGCAAAGGACTAAAAATGCGCCAATGCGGTAGAGCTTAGTACTTTCTTTATTGAACAGTTCTGCGCAAAGAAATGACACTGGAAACAGCAATACCAAAGAAAGATCATTGGGATCGCCTATTTGCGACTGGAGGTGGCGCGAAATAGTCACCCGTGTGCCTTCAACTAGGCCAATACCATTTAATTTATTGGAAACCGCCACAAATGCAATCAGCGCACCGCTAAACATAATACCAAACCTGGCAATACCAAAAGCACGTGGACTATTTACCCACCAACTAATAACAAACACCATAATCAATACTTTACTCAGCGTGGAACTCCAATATTCAATAGCCATACCTCGATTGGTCGCCATCAACACGCATATAGTGAGCCACAGGAAAAAACTGATAAATACTGTGTGAGCAGGATGCCAAAAAGGCGACAACTTTTTACTTAAAACAAGATGCCAAACAATGCCAAATAAAGAAGCTAGAGCGAGTAATTTAGGGATCTTTAACGGCATTAAAACGGGAAATGCCTCATGAATTCTAAAGTAGCTAAACAGAATAAACAGAATGACAAAAATAACGCTATAACGGATTGTGAAAAACAACGCAAAAGGCAGCAATAATAACGCAAACGGTGCTGCTGGACCGGCTATTTGGAATAGTGCAATAACTGTAATACTGACTAACAACCCCATTATTGCCAGTTTAAATGGTGACGTAGAGGCATTGTGTTGTTGACTAAGAGTATGCATGTTTGTCTCCTAGTAGGACTGATTTGTAACTCATTATCAGCTGAGCGCAGCATAACAGTGCCACCAGCAATAACACGGTATTCATCCACACAGTATCTTCACCTAAGTATTTCAATAGCAATAAGCTAAAGGCAGTGATTACTAGTTTTAATTGATAATTCAAAGGCGCGATATGCTGGCTAACCAAATAAAAAGCTACTAACCGTAAAACGTGTGCTGTTAAAAGGCTGGTGAACACACCATTAATGCCCCACTTAGGAATTGCAAACGCCATACTTCCCAGTGCCACCACAGCGCATATACCATTAATAATTGGCACGTAGTATGTTTTTTTATCGAGATAACAGCCCAAATTAAGCAATTCGGAATATGTTTTAATCACCAAGATAATACTGAGAATTGCAATATATTCAGAACTAGCATGATAGCTTTGCGGTAAAAGTAACGAGATAATAGTGGGTGCAAATATCATCATTAGCAGTGCCATTAGTGTGATAATAAAGCAACCCAAAATGGCACCATTTGCAGCGTGTTCTGAGTTATTAAAAAACCGCTTAAAGCGCACTGGATACCACCATAAACGAAACGGCTCAAATGCCAGTGAAAGGGCTAAAACAAACTGCGTTGCAATAAAGTAATAAGCTAACTGAGACTGCCCTAACGAACTGGCAATAAACCAGTTCTCAGCGCCACCTAAGCCATAGAGAAAGAGCGCTGAGAGTGCAATATAAGCACCATATCGAATATGTTTACGCGCTAGAAAAGCGCCCTTTGTAGATAATAAATTCCGATGATAAATCACCAAACTTAACGTGATGCAAAAAGACGTAACGCAGCCGCTGATTAAAACACCTAAAATACCTAACCCCATAACTAAAAGTGTATATGTTAGAGTGGCTTGCGCTATGCCCTGACACAGTGCTACCGCCATATAGTGTTTTGATTGTTGAAGTACGCGGTATCGCGTCAGATAAATCGCTTGAATCGTACTCATTGCCAAATTAAGCATTAAGATTATAAAGTGACTCGGGTCAATCGGTAGCGGAAGTATACTAAGCCAGAACTCAACCCCTACTAGCGCAATCACTACAAATACACCACTGACCAAAAAGATAAACTTAATACAGCGAGCAATAAATGCATCCAATTCTGATGAATCTATTTTGGCTGTAAATTGAAACATCATTTCAGCCATACCAAAACCCAAGAAAATACTTAACATAGCGCCAATACTGACCAGGAAGTTAAGCTCGCCATAACTTTCAGGAGATAAAAACCGCGTAACAATCGGCAACATCAGCAAACTAATGCCTTTTAACACAGCAATTGCCAACGCATAATGAATAACCGGAGCATTAATTTTCATAAGCCACCTGCTCAATTAAATGAGAAAGCTTCAAACCTTGTGCTTGTGCATTAAAATGCGCTTGAACACGACGCCTTGCTGCTACACGCATGTTGCTGCGTTCTTTATCCGACAACTGACAAAAAGACAAAATGGCCTGCTTTAATGCCGAGCTGTCTTTACTTGCTACTGTATAACCGCAGCTTTCATCAACTATTTCAGTGCAGCCCATAATATTTGTAGTGATGGTCGGTAAACCCATTGCCATCGCTTCTTTTAACACCACAGGACCGGTATCTTTATCGCCATTTTCAGCAATACAGAAAGGCGCAATAAACGCATCGTATTGTTTTGATAATTGGATAATCTCAGATGAACTGCGCTGGCCTAAAAAACGAACACAGGTGGATAAACCAAGCTCACTAACCATTCGCTCTAATGCATCACGTTTAGGCCCACTGCCAACAATATCAAAGTGCGGCCTTTGTTTTGATGTAATGTCTGCGAGGGCTTGAAGGGCAAATTCAATGCCCTTTTTATCGACCAGCCGACCGACAAACAGTAGTTTTAGCTGCGGGTTGTTTGGTGCGTCATGATGGGTGAATTTAGTTACATCAACGCCACAATGAATTAAATGGATTGCATGGGTCTTTAGGTTTTTCAGCAGATTGAACATATCTTGGCAAACTGCAATATTGAAATCACAAAAAGCTAATTTAGCATTGAGATCATTGGCGTTAACATATACATCGTGACCGTGCCCAACACTTGAAACACCGATTTCTGCATACTTAGCTGCAACAATACCATAAGCCAAGCTGCTGTGCATAAAATGGCAGTGAATATGAGATATGCCCTGCTGCTTAATTAAAGCATTTATCTGTAAACCAAAATAAAGTAGCGATAAGTTTCGAATCGATTTTTGACTTGATGCCGCTTTATAAGCATTAAAAACGCCTTTCAATCGAACATGTAATAGCCCTTTTAGAGTGGAAAGAACACGTTCTCGTTTAAGCTCAAAAATATCGAAGTCATATTCGTTTGTGTGTTTAAGTAGCTCCATGGTTAACACACTTACTTTATGACCAGCCGCTCTCAGCGCCTCTATTTCAGTGATCACAAACGTTTCGGATGGTACCGGGAACTGCGGGACATAAATAGCAATGTGTTTCATGGTGCTCTCCTAACAAGGTCGATACTTCACTATCGCAAAGTTTATGCCGACAAAAATCATCACCAAATGGGAGAGTTTTTATCGAATTGCAATTGCAAATTTGCAATTTGCAAAGCAATTTTGCTTTTTTGCTGTGATTTACGGCATTTGCTGTCGGCACACTGTTTGCGTAGTTCCTTCACAACCTGGAGGAATTTACTATGTGTAAAGAAGTTTCAATTGTTATGCCCAATTACAACTGTTTGGAGTATTTACCAAAGGCCGTTGATAGTGTGCTACAACAGCAAGATGTGCGCTTTGAATTGATTGTAATCGACGATGGTTCAACGGATGGGTCGCTTGAATGGTTACAGCAAGCAGAGAAAAAGTACAATCAAGTTCGCGTTATTTCACAAGCTAATATGGGCGTTATCGCTGCGCGAAATCGTGCCATTAAAAAAGCTAACGGTAAGTTTATTGCTTTTCTAGATGCAGATGATTACTGGTACCCGAACAAGCTTCGCAAACAGTTAGATTATATGCTCGCAAACCCAAATTGTGGCCTGACTTTTACCAACTACCAACATGTCGACACGCAATATCAAGAAATAATTGATTGCTTTTCATATTGGCCAGAATTTAAAACTCACCGCGATGCAAATAACCCTGATTATAAGCAACTGGAAAATGCACTGGATTTACTATTGATTGCCAACGTGATTGGCACGTCCTGTGTAATGGTTAACAAAGAGATCATTGAACGCGCAGGCGGTTTTGATCCAAGCCTTCGCAGTGCTAGCGATTGGGATTGCTGGCTGCGTATTGCGCTGATCAGTGATATTGGTTTTTGTGAAGACATCACAATGGATTATTTAATGCGCCCGAACTCCATTACAGCAAACAAACAAAACCGCATTGATGCCATGGCAGAAATCACAGAGCGCATTTGCACACTGGGTAATGTTGAAGCGACCACACGTCGTAAAGCGAATGCGCGCTTGCTTGAATCCTATGGAGAAATGCACCGTGAGAATGATGATTTAACCACTGCAATTTCATTTTCATTTAAAGCATTTAAAGAGTATCCCCATAAGCGTCATCTAAAACATTTGTGCTCTGATTTGAAACGACTTGCCATTATGCGGGTAAATGCATTATGCCAAGTTTAGTTAAGTAGTTTATTATTAATAAAAAAGGAGTTAGAAATGGTCCATATTTTACTGGTTGACGACGAACCAGAAGTTACTAACGCAATCGCACGATTATTGCGAAAAGACTATACCATTACTAAATGCAGTGAGCCTGAAAATGCACTTGAACTTGTAAAACTACATAACATTGATTTAGTGCTCTCTGATATTCGAATGCCAGTTATTGATGGGGTAGAGCTGTTGTCGCAAGTAAAAGCGTTCGATGACACTATCGGTCGTGTTTTACTGTCTGGTTATTCGGATATGGAACTCTGCCAACGGGCAATTAGTGATGAAATTGCAGCAATAATTCTAACCAAGCCTTGGGATAATTTTGAGCTAAAAAACGTACTCAAGTTGGTGCTGAATATGCGCAACCTGCAAAAAGAAAATACTGAACTTAAGCAAAAACTTAATCAGTTAAACCTTGCATCACAGTGAGCAATTAGCTGCTCACTGTGCGTTTTTTATTGCGGGCGCTCGATACCAAACGCACGTGTGATGCCCGAATACTCTCCACCACCTAATCGTGCAAGTGGGTTGACCTTGTCAGCGTCAACTTTAATCCGTTTTTTGGCATCTAAAGTCACGACATCATCGCCAATGAATAGGGTTTTAATCTCGACAAATACCAATGTTTGCGGCACGTCACCCATTTCTTTAATTTCATATAGTTCACAACCATATGCAATGTTACAACCTGCAACACGTGGCATTGAAAAGCCATCAAAATCACACAGCTTTATATCATTAATCGCCACTTCTGATTCACCGTGAGCAAGTGTCGCAGCAGTTTGGGTTACTAAGTTAGCATCATCTACTGACGCAATATGAATCACACATTGACGCGTCTCAATAATATTTTTTACGGTATCTTTGATGTCGCCAGAAGGCTTTTTGCCAACCGAAAACATCATCAATGGCGGGTTACTTGAAACCGCCGTAAAATAAGAAAATGGTGCTAAATTATAATTGCCCTCACCAGAGTCGGTCATTACCCAAGCAATTGGGCGAGGAATAATTGTTTGCGTCATTAAATGGTAAATTTGCGTCGGAGAAAAGTCAGAAAAATTAAGATTCATAGCACGCTTCTGGCAATAAATTAGTTAAAGCAAATGGTGCCACAAATTAAGTACTTTCAAAAGCACTTGCGTCAGTGGCTATTAAACGCCCTTAACGTATCTGAAATCTTTTGTATCAATTAACTGGTTGTACCATTTTACTTCATTGATTATTTAGACAATAATGATCAGGTTTGTACCTAAAACACATAGATAATGTATTTTAGAGTGTATGATTTAACAATCTCATCAAAGGAATAAAAATGAGAGTTAAAAATTTAGTACTTGTTTCACTATCGTTATTATCCGCTTCTGTTAGCGCTGCAAATGACGTATATGGAACAGTGAGTGAACTAGTGATGCGCTCAGGCGATAATGGTGATACATCGTTATACCTTCGTTTAGATGTAATGAGTGAAAATTCAACATTTGAAAGCTGTGTTATCGATGGCAAGACCCTGACGTGGCATCTTGATTTGTCGTCACCTGTTGCAAACTATCAATATGATATCGTGAAAACATCCTATGCCGAGAAGCTACCAGTGAGAATTATCGGCCATGATAGCGTATGCGAAAATGGAAACACCGATTCAGATAAGATTTTTGAGCTAAGTCCGTGGTCTTGGCAGACTCAATCTGACGTCACAGAATAAATTTGATCTGAATGCTAAAAGCCAAACATTTGTTTGGCTTTTTTTGTTTTGTTACTAAACAATTAGATAATTTATGCTTAACTTAAGTTATAGACGTTTTTTGAGCATGCTAAGTGAATACAGAGCATTACAAAAGCATCACTGTTGATGAGATTTTTAGCGTCATTCCCGATCTCATTTTTGTCCTTGATGCCAATAATATCATTAAAGAATATCGCGCTGGCAATACAAGCGATCTCTACCTACCCCCCAATCAGTTTCTAGGGCAATCCATGTGCAGTGTGTTACCCAAAGAAACGGCAAAACTGATAAAAAGTGCGTTAGACGCAGCTAAGCATAAAGAAGGTATCACCAGCGTAGAATACCTTTTACCCGTTAATGAGTGTGAAAAATGGTTTGAGGCACGGGCATGTCGCAGCACACACGAACGCTTTATTTTATTAGTCCGTGATATTACCGAGCGTAAAAATAAAGAAATTGAGATTCGCTTTCAGGCTAATCATGATCACCTAACAGGACTTTATAACCGTACGTTTGCTTTTGACTTTTTGAATCAAAAGCTAAAAGAGTGTGACAGGCTTAACACCACGCTCAGTATTCTTTTTATTGATATTGATAACTTTAAGAAAATTAACGACAAATACGGGCACTCTGCGGGAGATTCTATTCTAAAAGCGGTCGCTTCTTCAATCAAAAACTCCGTGCGTGGGCAAGATGCTGTGTGTCGAATTGGCGGAGATGAGTTTGTCATTATTATGCATGACCAAATTACCAATTCTAAATTGGCACAGATTGCTAACAATATAAATCAATCTTTGGCTGAGTTGCCCATTGCAGCTGAACAACAAAACAATGTCTCTGTCAGTATCGGTATCTCTCAAAGCGACAAGGGTATTTGCAGCGCCTCTGAATTACTAAGACAAGCAGATGTAGCTATGTTTCATACCAAGCATTGTGGTAAACACGGGTTTTCTCTTTACGAGCCAACCATGGAGAAAGAGTAAAAAAACCAAGTCGAAACTTGGTTTTTACAATGCAATCGATAACACACTAATGGGTTTTCTTTACACCGTAACGCACCATATCCTTACCATTTTCATATACTTCATCTGACACCCAGCGCCCAAGCAGTAATTGATGTTTATCATCTAATACTGCAACAAATGGACGACCATTACTGTTATTAGTTGCCAGTGCAACACCTTCAACATTTTTAAGACCCAAACCACCATTTTCAACTAATAGTAAAAACGCCTCGAGTTCGTCGAGTGTGTTAATCATGTCGTTATCTTTAATCATATTTTTAGCTCTCAATCATGAATGTGCGAAGGGTAGCAGGTTTGCTCAAAAGGATAAATTAAAGCGCTAAAATTTTACGTGTAAGCAAAGTACACAAACACATACCAACAGCTTATTTATATGTTTCACTGATCAATACCCGCTGTTAACGCGTAACAACTATCTTTCTAAATTGATATCAAAACACATGACCGAATCTGAACAATCTCGAATTATCGAAATGGCATGGGAAGATAGAACCCCTTTTGAAGCCATTGAAACTCTGTATGGCCTATCTGAAAAAAACGTAATTCGTTTAATGAGGCAGACGTTAAAACCAGCAAGCTTTCGACTATGGCGAGCGCGCGTAACTGGTCGAAACACTAAGCATTTGAAACTGCGAAATCCAGATATCTCAAGAGGTTATTGTAAAACACAGTACAAGCACCGTTAGCTTATAACGCTTTAATCATATAGCGACAATTTTCTAAGGGGATTTCAGTGGGGTAATTTGCAATTTCAAACCCAGCTTTTTGATAGGCCGTTATTGCAGGTAAATTATCTGACAAAACAAACAGCGAAGCACTGTTTAACTTAAACTGGGCTATACCCTTTTGGATTAAACTATAAATTAAACGCTCTGCGATACCTTTACCACGAAGTTCTGGATTCACTACCAAGCGCGCAAGGTGAATGCGCTCAAGGCGATTGTAAAATTGCCCAAAAGCAGCAAACTTACCTTGTTCGCAAAACAAGCAAAATGAAGGTAGCTTCTCTGTGTTTAAATCTTGAAAGAAAGTGTCTTCTGTAAAAGGGTAACGAAACCCAGGACCTGACCACTTAACAAGACTGGCTTCATCTGGAAACCAGCTTGTAAGTTGTTCAATATGGTCTTTTGTAAACGGTACTAACATGATTAATTTTTGACATCATTATTTGCTTTACAATGTTTATCAATAAATGCCTGATGACTCAAACAATTATTCGCTGCCATCGTAATTTGCGCTTTCATTTTCGCCAAACTTTCAGCAATCGCGCTTGAATTAAAGTGATCTAAACGTACATCGTAACGAGATGGGCTAACATTAAAGCCATAAAACATTGAAAGCCAGCTGGCTTGTTGAAATGATTCATTGTCGTACATTACCACATGACCACGATTTTTATACATGGCAATTTTATGTTCTAGTGTTTTTGGAATGGGCATTTCTTGGCAATAGCGCCAAAAAGCGGTGTCGGTGCGTTGTGTTAGTTTGTAGTGCACTAATAAAAAGTCAACAATGCGGTCTAACTCATCATTATGCAGGCGATTTACCTCGTCAATATCTGCTTGATTAAACGACATATCAGGAAAGAAAGTCATCAGTTTAGCAAGCGCGGTTTGAATTAACGAAATCCCTAAAGACTCCAACGGCTCTAGAAAGCCAGCAGCTAAACCAAGGGCAAAACAGTTTTTATGCCAGCTCACTTTGCGCCTGCCAAGTGGAAACTTAAAGGTTTTTACATCCGTAATTGTGCGCCCTTTTACACTATTTAGCAGGCTTTGTTTCGCCTCTTCATCAGATGTAAATTTGCTTGAATAAATATAGCCATTACCCATACGGTGCTGCAGCGGAATACACCATTGCCAACCGGCTTCTTTGGCAATTGCGCGGGTATAAGGCGTGGGTTCACCCACCAACTCCGTTTGCACAGCGACAGCGCTGTCACAAGGTAGCAAATGACTCAAATCATCAAGGCCAATACCCATCGCCCCTTCAATTAATACACCTTTAAAACCTGAGCAATCAATAAATAAATCACCCTCAATGTGTTTACCATTATCAAGGGTGAGCGCTTGGATAAAGCCATTTTCAGCATTGAGTTTAACCTCACTGACATTCGCTAAAATATGGTCCACACCGCGTTTTACTGAAAACTCTGTTAAAAACTTGGCGTATAACACAGCATCAATATGATAAGCATAGGAATATTGCGCCAGCGGATTGTTTTGATTGGGGTTTGGCTGTGCAAATCCACCTTTTTTGGCAAGCTGAATTGGGAAACTGTAATCTTCAATATCCAGCTGTTTGCCTTCTGCATTTAGCTTGTTGATATACTGATGAAAATCCAAATTTTCGATGGGTGCGCCATAAGCTGCAAAAGGGTGAAAAAAACGCTCGCCTTTTTGCGACCACTCTTCAAACTCAATCCCAAGTTTAAAGGTCGCTTGTGTGGCTTTAATTAATTCAGCATCGTTAATGCCTAAATTACGGTTAAAATCGACAAAATTTGGAATGGTTGCTTCGCCCACCCCTACCGTATTGATATCTGGTGACTCTATTAGCGTCAGCGTCATATCCTTATCTTGAACATAACGCGATAAACTCGCCGCCGCCATCCATCCTGTCGTGCCACCACCTACAATAACGATTCTTTTAATTGGATCCGCCACGTTCATTCCCCATTATTATTTTTATTCGATACTATAAAGATTTAAGCCCTATTACTAGGGCTAGTATATGCTGGAAAGATTAGACTAAGGTCTTATCTAGTAGCCTTACGCGTGCATTAAGCCCGGCTGTAAATCGGGATCGGTTTCCAACAGTTCAAGAAATGCGTCAACAACGTACACGTCATATTTAATATTACGGTTCGCCTTTAATTCAGCCACTGCGGCCTCTCTTCCTGGTGAATAGCGATAAGGCCTGTCAGATGCCATGGCATCAAATGTATCTGCTACCGCGATTATTCGTGCCTCAAGGGAAATATCTTCACCTTTCAACCCATTTGGATAACCAGAACCATCCAACCTTTCATGATGTTGTTCAATCATTTCTGTTAAATGAAAAGGCAAATCGATATCGCGGAAAATATCCGCGCCCATTTTAGGGTGTAATTTTATCAATTCCATTTCCGCAGGCATTAGCTTGCGTGCTTTATTTAAAATTTCAGATGGCACCACTATTTTTCCAATATCATGCACCAAGCCACCAATTGTCACCGCTTCAATAATACGTTCAGGGAGTTCCATTGTACGTGCTATTTTCGATGCAATTATCGAAACATTACGTTGATGCTCGCTGGTGTATTCGTCTCGTAGTTCAAATGCATTAGAAAGCGCGCTAAGCATTTTTAACAGCACTTCCTGCTTGGGCATAGATTCATAGCGTGCTAGTAACTGACTTTCTATTTGCTCAGTAGATGCGATTTTTTCTTCAACCAGATGCCAATTGCGATTTATCTTCTCGTTAATTTCTTCAACAAAGCTCTGCTCATATGGCAAATCACTGTTCCCAATACCTAACACGGCAATTACTTGAGCCTTTTTTAAAATAGGAAAGCTAACATGTGAGATGACCGGGAAGTGCCCTGCTGGTAAGCCGTTTTTTTGTGATTCGTCGATATCTTGATAGTTATTATGAATAACAGGTTTTAATTGCCTGATACTGTCAGCCCAAATACCGGCTTCTGATAATTTATAATGATTGGCGTGCACAGTTGAGCACATTTCAAAGACTTTTTGTGACCACACAGTAAGTGCAATTTCATCCTGATTAACCAGATGTAAATAACCAATTTGACTGCCTGATAACTGAAGTATTGTTTCTAAAAAGCTTTGGTAAACATCACGGGACGAAAGATAGCGTCGACGAGAAAACAAGGTTAGTGGGCATGCTTCTTCCATAAACCACTCCGTGCCAAATAAATAAAAATCACTTTCATATTAACTATAGCAATTTTCTAAAAGAGGGCCAGACTAACTTGCCCTCTTAGGGTCATGATTAACGCTTTTTAAATAATAACGTCATACGGTTCGATTCACCCACCGCTTGAAACTTCTCTTTATCATCTTTAGCGTTTAAAGAAGGAGGTAAAGCCCATACACCTGCTTCTACGTTTTCAATGATAATGCGATCTTTTGCATTGTTGTGAAAATACGCTTCGGCTTCTAAATCAAAACCTGCCGCTTTGGCAACAGCAACCACATGCGATTTAGGTAAATACCCCTTTTTCGCAGTCGCCACAGGATCAAACCCTGCTGGTGCTTGGTGCTGTACAACACCTAATTTACCGCCTTTTTTAAGCATTTGGTTAAATTGACTAAACGCTGCAGCAAGTTGATTGCCATTTTGTAGGCCGTGTAACCCTCTGAATGTTAATACAACATCCGCATCTTTGGTTTTACTATCAACCGCTGCATTCGGGTCAAAGTCTGCAATGACCACATTGCCATACACCTTTTTATTATCGTTCAACTTCTTCTCAAAGTTTTCACGTGAGCGCTTACGGTATTTAGAGCTTGTTGTAGTTGGGTAATGAGCAGCAACAAGCTGACCTTGATCGGCAAGCATTGGCGCAAGTACTTCAGTATACCAACCGCCGCCTGGCATTATTTCAACAACTTTATCAGTGGGTTTTACGCCAAAGAAGGCCAACGTTTGATAAGGTTTACGAAACTCGTCTCGCGCTTGGTTTGCTTCACTTCGATGACTGTTGTCGATACCTGCTGACGCATTTGCCGCTGTAGAAAAAGAAAGCATACTTGCTGCAATAATTGACAGTGGAAGTAATGTGTTTTTGTAGTTCATTTTAAATTACTCAGTTTATGGACAATGCTTCTGTTATACAGATTTTTAAAAAAAATCGCTCACTTTTGAGAAATATAATTCTACTTATTAATCATTTAACGTCATTTGGGTAGAAATAAAATAAACTCAATACCCAGATTTACATGCGGATAATCGCGTCATTGTTGCTAAAACTGCTACCTTTGATATATTGCATACAATATTCAAAATAAAAAGAAGCATAAATATGACAACTCAAACGCGTTTGCGAAGTCCATTTGGCAGCAGCTTTTATGTTGCCAATATCATGGAAATATTTGAACGATTAGCTTGGTATGGCTTTTTTACCGTATCGTCACTGTATATGACTAGCCCAGTGTTGCAAGGTGGTATGGGGTTCAGTGATGAGCAGCGGGGGTTTTTACAAGGTCTAGTCCCCTTTTGTATTTATCTTTTGCCTGCTCTTACAGGCGCATTAGGTGATCGCTATGGTTACAAAAAAATGCTGCTTGTCGCATTTGCCATGATGACGCCTTGTTACTACTTGCTTGGTCAAGTCAATAGTTACAGTACATTTTTCTTAGCCTTTATGGGTGTTGCAATTGGCGCTGGTATTTTCAAACCATTGATCACCGGCACCGTTTCGCACGCGACCAATGACAGCAATCGCAGTTTAGGCTTTGGCGTATTTTATATGATGGTGAATGTGGGTGGATTTTTAGGCCCGGTGATCGCAGGTATTATGCGTGATACAAGCTGGGATATGGTGTTTATTATGGCCGCAGTGTGGATTGCCATTAACTTTATTCCTGTCACCCTCTTTTATAAAGACCCAACAGAAGAAATCCGTAAAAACACGCCCGCCAAACCACTTAAAGATATTCTGATAGAAATGCGTGAAGTACTGGGCAATGGTCGTTTTGCGCTACTTGTTTTTCCAATACTCATTGCGTTTATGTTACCCGGTACAAAATTAATTACAGAGCAATTCGCTTACAGCTTTATTGGCATCTGGTTAGTAATTAATTTAATTTGGCATGTATTAGCCCCAAAATCTGGGAAAGCGTGGTACTCCAGTAAAATAGCGATGGGCAATAAACCCTTTCTGCTACTTATTTTGATTTTGAGCGGTTTCTGGTTGGTATATATGCAAATTTTTATTACCTTGCCATTATTTATCCGCGATTATGTTGATAGCTCAGATTTAGTGCAACTGGCGTACTTACTTCATCCCAGCTTTGGTGAAGCGGCTTCATATGTCAATGTGCCGCAGCTTTCACAAGCCATAACAGCACTTGCGACACAATTTGATTACAACCAATCAGCCAGTTTTCACAAAGCCTACCTTGAACTCACTAATTATAATGTACGCATTCCCAGCGACGTATTAACACAGCACCTAACGTCATTAAATAATTTAAGCCAAGAAGAAATTTCAGCATTAGCGGCACAATGGGCAAACGATTATCGTCAGTTTAAGCCTGAGTATATTGCCGCAGTTAACTTTGGTTCTATTGTACTATTGCAAGTGCTGGTTTCAGCTTTAAGTGCACGCTTTAAAACCTTCTATGTCATTATTGCCGGCGCATTGATGATCGCCAGCAGTTATCTGCTACTTGCTAACAACAATGCTGGGGCTATTGTCAGTGGCTCGCTCGCGGTTGCCGCTTTGCTGATTTTCTCTCTAGGTGAAATGATGGCTTCACCAAAACAGCAGGAGTACGTGGCCTCAGTGATGCCAAAAGATAAAGCAGCAATGTATCAAGGCTATCTTTACACAGCCTCTGCTATTGGCTTTTTGTTTGCAGGTAAGCTCTCTGGTTGGGGCTATAACAAGTGGGCTGTGGAAGCCAATGAGCCTGGGAGTTTTTGGTTGTTATGTGCTGCAATAGCCTTTATTACAGCCCTTGCCCTTTGGCTATTTAATTATTTTGCTGCTGAAAAGTTAGAAAAGGCGCAACAAGATGCCGAAGTTGCACTGGACCCTCATTAAATAATTATTAAATACAATGCGATTATAAGGTGGCGTGAGAGATACACATCACCTTGTAATCAGCACCGCAACCAAACTTATAGTGCCTTTTTCTCAATGCGAGCTTCTATTTAATTATTATTCGCTAAAAAAACTGTTTATTTTTCGATCAAAGCTAGGGTAGAATCCACCGTCAACAAATAATTAACATAATAGAATCAATATCAAAGGAATGATTATGAGGTTTATTGCACTGCTCTGCATTGTGCTCAGTGGCATTTATCTTTACCACACCAAATACACCACAAAGCCCATCACTAATTACCAAGATTTGCTACAAAAAGCAGAACGAACCGATGTTAAAATAAGCGAAATAAAGCTTGCTTCAAATGTGCTTGCCTTAGAATTTTGCAATGATGAATCATTTCAACTATCCGGCGGCAAAAGTCCCCGTGAATGTTTAAGAACCTTCTCAAATATGCGTAATATGTGTGAACAACGTATTTTTAAAAATGACAATGAAGTTGTTGAATCAAAAGACACGGTCGTAAAAATCGCAAAACGCTACACGGCCTGTGTCGGGATTGAATAAATCCACTAACTATAATCAATCACTGATTCACAAAAATATAGATTAGTCATTTTTTGCATAGCGTTTGAAAAGTTTGGCAAGCTTATAGGCATTTTTCACTAAATCAAATTCTTGTTCGACAAAAGTACGTCCAGCCATACCCATGGTGCGACGTGTTTCACTATCACTGCATAAGATTGAGAGTTTATCGGCGATGCTCTTGGGATTTTGCGTCTCACACAGTAGGCCTGTTTTACCGTTATTCACTAATTCAGGAATGCCACTTACATCAGAAGCAACCACAGGCAAACCGCACGCCATTGCTTCCATAATCACCACGGGTATCCCTTCTCGGTTACCTGATGCCGTTTGAAAGCTTGTCAAGGTAAAGACATCGCTGATAGCAAGGCTTTCAAGAATTTTCTGCTGCGGCTGTGCACCTAATAAAGTGACTTCGTTTTCCAGGTTTAATTGATTAATTTGTGCTTCAAGTGCGCCGCGCATAGGGCCATCACCGATCAACGTTAGATGAAAAGGGATCTCTTGACTTTTTAACTGTGCACAGGCCTCAATCAAATAACAATGCCCTTTAACTTCGCGTAACGAAGCAACACATAAAATCTGCGTAATATCATTATTAGTGTGTATTTTTGGGGTAAATAATTGCGTATCAACACCACATCTTACGATCTGAAGCTTGTCATTATGTAAAAGGCCAGTGTGTGTATAAAAAAATCGTTCATTATACTGAGAGATCATCACCGCAAACTTAGCTGCGTTAAATTTTTCTGACAACATATGTTGGCGCTTATGAATATCTGACCCGTGCGCGGTAAACGAATAGCCAATGCCTGAAAGTTGCTTAATGACGTAAGCGACCATGGCCGGATGATTGGCAAAATGCGCATGAATATGCGTAATGCCTTGTTGTTTAAACAGCGTTGAAAAATAAACCGCCTTAGGGAAAAAAGCGATTGCACCGAGCAAAAAGTTTGGGCATGCAAAATTAAATCGGATGACATTAAATAAAGTTTTAACAAACTCGATTGGCTGCGTAAAAAGCACTTTTAGCATCGCGAGCGCAATTCTAAATGACATAAAAGGCGTAAAAGTTACTTTGTGCATTAACGCCAATGCACTGGGATGCACCACGCTGGCTTTTTCTCTTTGCAGAGGAAAGAGCGATACTTCAACACCTGTATCAGCAAGCGCCAAGACTTCATTCAGAATAAAGGTTTCGGTAATTTTTGGGTAACGTGACATCAGGTAAGCCACTTTCATGTGCGAGGACTCCGAAGTAAAAACATAAAATTCGCCTGATAGTGAGTAGTATCCGGAAAACAAATAAAGTTAATTGCTAATACTACCATGCCCGCTAGCCAAGGCGTAGCATGGTCACAAATGCGTTTATAATTGAACAATAATCCATCAAAAAACTAATACTAATGAATTAATTGGGTATCTATTACAACATATCACGAATTGCTTTACGGTAATCTGCTATTTTAGTAACATTTGTTACTGATTGTATGAAAATCAAATAATAAGCTGGTCAAAACAATGTCATCCAACTACATCGCGCTTGCCGATTCATTTAAAAATGAGCTCAAACTTTTAGAAAGTAACTTGATGGAAGCGTCTGATGGTGAGCGAGTGCAATCTATATTAGTGACCAGCAGCAAATCTGGTGAAGGAAAAACCATGAGTGCGATTAGTTTAGCGCGTAAATTTGCACTCGAAAATAATTACAAAGTGCTGTTGATTGACAGCAATATACAATCACCAAAATTACACGATGTGTTCTCTTTACCAATTCAGCCGGGCTTGTCTGAATGCCTGAATGGCAACGCAGAAATCAGCCAAGCATGTCATTCTACTGACAATGAAAACCTAGAAATCATGCCACTTGGTATCCCTAAAGGACACATCTCTCAAATCATCAAAGATCAAAAACTAGAGAAACTAATCGCTGAATTAAAAGCTGATTACGATTACATTATTGTTGATTCAACTTATGTGCTTGGTACTTCCGAGGTCAGCATGATTTGCAGTATCTTTGATGCAACCCTATTGGTTGTTGAGTGTGAGTCGACCAAATGGCAAGTGGTTAAAACAGCCGCAGACAAGCTCACCAGTTCTAATGGAAAATTGCTCGGTACTATTCTCAATCGCAGGCAATTTTATATTCCGCAATTTTTCTACGGTTAAGAGTAATAAATAGATGTATTTTGTTAAACCATATATGCTCCCCTTATTGCTCACTGCACTTATTTTAAGTGGTTGCAGTAGCTCAGAAAAAACCGGCCTAAAACTCGGTGAAGAAGCAACAATTGAATCAAGTAGCTTTTCCTTTAGCCCGCCTGATTTTGAACACTTAGCCGAATATAAACTCTCCCCTGGCGATGTTTTAGACGTACTTTTCCAAATACAAACTTGGCAGCCAGAACTTGTTTATCGCATCTCTTTAGGTGATACCGTATCGGTTAAGTTTCCAGACATAGCTGAGCTCGATCAAACACAAAAAGTCTTACCTGATGGCACCATAGCAATGCCTTATATTGGTACTATTAAAGTATATGGTAAAACCGCCTCTGAAGTTGCAGAAGAACTAAAACAAGCCTATCGCGGTGTACTAAACTCCCCTTCTCTTTATGTCAGTGTGCCTGAGTACTTATCGCAAATTCGCGAAATGAAAGAAGATCTACACACCTCTGCACGTGGTTTAAGTCGTTTGGTGACAATCCGCCCGGATGGTTATGTAACCTTCCCAATGGTTGGGGACGTATTTGTAGCAGCAAAGTCGATTCCTGAAATTAAAAACACCATTAATAAACAATATCAAAATATCAGCACCAGTTTACATGTTGACCTGTTTTTAGAAAAACACGCTGGCTCAAAGATTTATATTATGGGTGAAGTCGAAAGCCCTGGTGCTTATGACATTACTAAACCAACCTCTGTTATCCAAGCGATTGCTCTTGCTAAAGGACACAATCGTGATGCTCAGCTTGATGAAGTTTATGTTATCAGGCGTAAGGGTAAGCAAATGATTGCTACGCGCGTCAATGCGGAACAAACTTTTTCAATGGCAGGCAATGGCAGTCTATTTTTCCTAATGCCTGACGATATTGTTTATATACCATCAACGCCACTTTCCGATGCCGCGTATTTGTCACAGCAAGTGGCAGACGTCTTAATGTTTAGAGGCTGGGGATTAAACTTCTCTTGGCAGCTACGCAGAGCGCCAATCGATGAAGACTAATAAAGGCAGCTACGAGTGAATACTGAATCTCAAAACTCTGAAAACTTTTTAAGAGAAATACTCTTTATTGTCTTTGCCAATAAGCGTTTGATTATTGATACGATTGCATTGATATTTATCGCTGTATTGGCTGTGGCCTTGCTTGCACCCAAAAAGTATACCGCGCAGTCAACTCTGCTCGTAAAAGGCAAACGTGTTGAACGTAACCCTGAAATTGTTCAACAGTTACAGGAAAAAAGACAAGAAATAACACGTGAAGATTTGAATTCCGAAGCCGAAATCATCGCCTCAGTTGAAGTATTAAAACGCACTATTTTAGCACTGGCTAAAAATGATCAAGTCTTTGATATTCCATTATCGACAAATGGTAATGAAGCGAAAGACGAAGCCGCCGAAGAAAAACTGATTAAAACAAGTAGCAAATTAGCATCTGCATTATCTGTTACTGTGGTACGTTCATCTCAAGTGCTTGAGCTAGGCATTATATGGGGTTCGCCAAGTGAAGGTGAGGCAATCTTAAAAGAATTGGTAAATCAATATTTAAGTTATCGAAATGCCGTATACAAGCCTGAGCAAACAAAAGATTTCTATGATCAAACGGTAGCGGCTTATCAAAGCTTAATTGATGTAAAGTCATCTGAAATAGCGATGGTGATTACAAAAATAAAAGCGCCAGAATCCTCGAAAGAAATAGAAAGTAACCTAGCAGTTAAAAAAGATTACCAGTTACAGTTAGGGATCCTTGAAAAAAGCCGCCTTGCATTAACATCTGAACTAAAATATTTGCGAAAGCAGCTAGATATGGTTGATCAGGTTGCACAATTTAATGCCAACCGTCTGCCGGGACACGAAAAGAAAACCTACCAATTTTTTTCAAATATTGAAAACCAAGCAATCCGTGATATGGCTAATATTGTTCATCTCAAGCTTGAAGAATACACCAAAATTAGCCGGAATTTCGTCGCCTCTAGTGAACGTGCTAAAAGCATGAAAGCGGAACTTGATAAATCATACCGTACCCTAGTGCGCGAAGTACGTGCATTAATGGAACACCAAGAAAACGAGTTAATGGCAGTAAGAGACAGCATTCGATTCTTACAAAGCAAGGTTGATGAAATTGATGTTAGAAATGGTGCGCTTGCGCAATACCAGATGCAACTTGAAAAGTTAGAACGAGAAAAGCGTTTATTAGAAAAAACCTATGAAAACTATTATCGCTTAAAAGAAGAATCGTTAATGTTTGAGCGAATTCAAAGCGCCAGTTTAAATACGCAAATTATCGTTCTGACCCCAGCTTGGGCAAGCAGTAGTGCAACATTCCCTAATAAACGATTACTCATTCCCTTTGGCTTAGTAATTGCAGTGTTAGTTGCATTAACCGTTGCGTTTATTAACGAGTATTTTGATGACTCTATAAAGCGTGCCAGTGATTCGGAACGTTATTTAGGGTTACCAACCATTAGTGCATTAAGTAATAAGGAAGTCACCACAAAACCGTCTTACACAACACGCATTATAAGGTTTTTCATTAATTTACCCAAAAAGCTAAAACGCACATCAAATAAATAGCAATAGGTAGTATGCAGTTTATGAAACAAGATCACCCCTTTCACTTTGATAGTGGATATGTTGCCAAGCAAGGACTTGCTAACACCTTATTTAATAAATTAGCAGCGCTAGTATTGCTTTTGGTGAGCCTTCCTGTGTTTTTTATTATTCCTATCATCATCAGATTACAAGATGGCGGCCCTGCATTTTATGCTGGAGAACGACTCGGTAGAAATAAAAAAACCTTTACCATGTATAAGTTTAGAACGTTAACAGAAAATGCAGAGGCCATTATCGGTGCGGAGTTAGTATCGACAAGTACACTCAAACTAGAAACACCAATAGGTAAATTTTTACGTGAAACTCGCCTAGATGAATTGCCGCAATTATTTAATGTACTTAAAGGCGATATGGACATTATCGGCCCGCGCCCTGAGCGACAGACTGTTTACGATGAAATGTGTAAACAAATCCCATGGTATGATAAACGCTTTGCCGTAAAGCCAGGGTTAATTGGTTACTCTCAGCTGTTTACACCACACAGCGCATCTAAAAAAACCCGTGCATTAATTGATAATTTCTACTTAAAACGCAGCCACGAGGTTAAGTCTGATATTGTCTTATTGTCTTATGCCTTGAGCGTTTTGCTTTTCAAATTGATTCGCAAATTGCCAAAAGTCGCTGTAAAAGTTGTTAAACACTTATCACCGCTTTACAAAAGCCCTGTTGAAAGACGGGTATTAGACAGAGTTAATTGCCACAGAACCAAAGTTAATCTTTGGTACAAGCACACAGACCAAGGAAATGCTGATAGCCTAAATATACACCTCAGTGATCTACAAGGTGAGGTAATTAACATTAATGAAGATGATGTATACATTGCGCTGCCGCATGAAATAACAAACGACATTGCAGCAATTGAATTAATTACCCAATACAAACCTATGTTTCAGTCGAAAGCGAGACATAAATCTGTTCATTGTGAAGCTAAATTAAAGATTAAGCGCGATGCCAGCAGTGAATATCCTGACAAGTTTTTGTATGTGATCTC
Organism: Pseudoalteromonas piratica; assembly: GCF_000788395.1. NCBI lineage: Bacteria > Pseudomonadati > Pseudomonadota > Gammaproteobacteria > Alteromonadales > Pseudoalteromonadaceae > Pseudoalteromonas > Pseudoalteromonas piratica. Next base: position 268,798 of record NZ_CP009889.1, on the reverse strand, counting down.
AATGCGCAAGCTCAGCCCATTGAATCAATTAAAACTACATAAATACTTTTTATATAAGAGTATTTCCTGACTATATGAGCAGACAACTGGCTAACATCGGGCTTGCGCGCCTGCTCATAATATCAGCACTTATAGTGCTTACGGTGTTACTGTTAACCACTAAATACTTTGTGTTAGCTGCGGTACCCAGTATTCTCGTTGTCGCCAGTTTAATTATGTCAAAGCAACCGCAAATTGGCGTGTATATTTTAGTCTTTATGATCCCATTTGGGGCATTTCGTAAGATTATGGTTGGTGGCGTCGAGATAAACCTTGCATGGATTGTGGCAGGTGGGACATTTTTAATTTTTATCGCCGATCGCATCATCCATAAAAAGTCCTTTAATGACTTAAGAAACCCAGTATCTATGTGGCTTACTTTATTTTTCTTAGTAGCCATTGTTTCAACCTGGTTGTCTCCTTACTTAGCGGCATCGATTAAAGACTTTAAACTCTGGATTGCATCCCTGTTATACATTTTATTGGTACTTGCCTTAGTGCCCAAGCATGGCTTTCGCAAAACACTGCCTAAATTAATCATTTTAAGTGTCGCTGTGAGTACATTTTTAGGCAACTTAGACTACCTATTTGGTTTGAGTTTATTTACCGAAGATCATATGGGCGGGAACTTAACCCGTAATGTTGGCGCAACAATTGATCCTAACAACCTATCATTGATGATCATTGCCAGCATGCCAATCATCGTGCATGGTTTTTTATATGCCAAACGAGCAATCTCCAAATTAGCTTATGCCGCGTTACTGATTAATGCCGTGCTAGGGATTGGCCTCACTTTTTCCCGAGGTGGTTTCTTGGTTTTTGTGGTGATATCGGCATTAATTGTATTTGAGTTTCGCCATTTCTTTCGTGTTAAATACATAGGCTTTATTCTACTTGGGATTAGCATCAGCTTAACCACCTTTGTCGTTGTTATGCCAGACTCTTTCTGGCAACGACAAACATCACTAACCTCTTGGGAAGATTCATCGCTTGTTAGGCGAGCAAGTTATTTAGAAGTTGCATCCGATGCGTTTTTAGAGCGACCACTATTCGGCCATGGGCTAGATAGTTTTTATCAAATTTATGCGCAAACACAATACGCAAAAATTGATAAAGAAAGCGGAAAAGTGCTTGGCCGTTATGCTCACAATAGTTACCTCGAAATTCTTGTAGGTACAGGGATCATAGGACTAATTACGTTCTTAATGTTGCTATTTACTGCACTTCGCGCATTTACCATCGCCAAGCAACGATATTTAAAAGCAGGCATGATAGAGGAGGCTGACTTTATTGCTGGATTACGGCTCTTTTTATTTGCCACCTTATTTTACTTGCTTATCTTTAGTGAAACGCATCACAAGTTTATGCTCGTCGGTTTAGCACTTTCACAGCTTGCATTACGTTACAGCACAATTGACCTAGTAGAGAAAAAACAACATGGATAACCTTTTTATTGCTGCATTGCTGATTGGTGCACTGGCATTGCTTCCTTTACTGTGTGTCTTTGCCGTTTATCCATGCTTACTTTTTTTTAAAAAAGCACCGCCAAGACAAATAAATGTGCAAAACCAAGGCACGGCATCAGAGCCAACGGTTACCATGTTAATTGCAGCGCGAAATGGCGAACGCTTGGTCGAAGATAAAATTAATAACTGTCGGGCATTAGCGTATGCAAAAGACAAAATTAACTTTATCTTTTTCTCTGATGGTTCAACGGATAATACACTTGATCTGTTAAACACCCATAAGTTCGACGCTATGACCGTGCTTTATGATGAGCAACATATTGGTAAAGCAAAAGCTTTAAACAGAGCAGCAGAGCATACCCAAGCCGATATTTTAGTATTTTCTGATCTCGATGCGATTTTAGTGCCCGATGCAATAGCACAACTCACCAAACACTTTTCTCAACCTAACGTCAGTGGCGTGTGTGGTCAACGCGCTATTGCAAGTGACACAGGCGCACTTAAAGATGCGCAAAAGAAATACATCAAACTCGATAGCTGGATAAAGGTTCAAGAGAGCAAATTAGGCTTTTTAACATCAAACGATGGCAAACTTTATGCGATAAGACGTGAACATCATAGCCCAATTGCAGAGGGTGTCACTGACGATCTTTACAGCGCACTCGCTGTTATTAACCAAGGTAAACAATTTGTTTTTGAAGGCCAAGCAAAAGCATTTATTAAAACACCTTCACGCAATAGTAAACATGAAATCAGTCGCCGTAGACGGATCACCTGTCGCAGTTTAACGGGCATCGCCATGTTTCCCGCATTATTGAATCCATTTAAGTCAGGCTTTTTTGCATCAGGATTGTTCATTAACAAAGTAATGCGCCGCTTGCTACCGGTCTCGCTGCTGTTACTGTTTGCATCAAACTTAATGTTAATACCCGTTCATTTACTTTTTAAAATCAGTATGATTTTACAGTGTGGATTTTATCTCGTGGCATTATTCGCACCTTTTGTAACTAAACTACCAAACAAACTAACAAAGCTATTTAATGCAATACATTATTTTGTGCTGGGCAATATCGGTGTACTGTTAGGAATGTTAGATTTTGTGCGCAACAAACGTGTCATCAAATGGGAGCCAGTCAAAAATGACTAACACAATAAAAAATGGCAGCCAGCTTAACCGCGCTATTGGCAAGGTGCTTTCACCCGCTTTACTTATGACATCCGTGCTTTTTTGTCATGAAATATCAGCAAATGATGCCTATTCAATGCCTTCTAATGTTGATATCCAACAAAAAGTAGCGAGCTTAATTGAGCAAAATGATGCGTTTACAGTCAATGTATACTTCGATACCGATTCAGCCAAAATTACGCCAGAATATCAGCAACTATTAACACGACTAATCACACAACTGCAGCAAATTGAAGCGTATCAATTCCAATTAGATTTAGTCGGTCATACTGATAGTCGCGCTTCGAAAGAGTACAACTTAAAGTTGGGCGAAAGACGTGCATTGGCAGTGAAAGCATTTCTTCAACCCCATTTAAAAAATGAAATTCGCATACGTGCAGTGCAGTCTAAGGGTAAAGCGAACCCGGTTGCAGATAACACAACGGTGCAAGGCAAAGCCCTAAATCGTCGAGTAGAAATAAGCATTGAACCTTCGACAATCGCGTTTTTTGAAAAACACAGCAAAGTTGCATTAGCAGGAAATGGTGACTCCTTATTACTGAATAATGGGAGTGAACTCGTTATTTGGGATACGCAAGCGGCATGCCCACAAAATATTTTGGCAGCGAAGGAAGGCAAAATTTATACGTCTGCAATTTCGAATAATAAACTGCTCGCATTATCTGGTGGTACATCGCAACGCCTTACTTTATGGGATGTTGCAACTGCCAGTGAACTTGAGTCTTTTACAGGCCATTTATCTGCGATTACCGCAGCAGCCTTTTCTGACAGTGCAGAAGTGGCAATTTCAGGTAGTTTAGATGGTGAAGTTCGCCTGTGGGATTTAGTTAAACGCCAAGAAATCAAAACATTCAGAAAGCATCAAGCTGCCATTTCTGCAGTAACACTTTCATCCGACAGTAAATATGCCGCATCTGCGGATGTCGATGGCAACATCACCTTATGGAATCTAGTGACGCAGAAAATGGAGGCGCATTTTCCTATTCATAACGATACTGTGACGCATTTAAGTTTTGATGAAAAAAATGATTACCTGATCAGCGCCAGTAACCGAAGCGGTATCCATTACTGGCAAACATCGACTGGTCAAAAGTCATTATTTAATGACCCTGAAGGTCGCAGAATAAACCACTTTGATATTTCAAGTGATGGACAAAAACTGATCGCCATTTATCAAAATGGGGATATTACATTGTGGGAGCTTCGAACTAAACGCAGCTTACTCAATATTAGCAATTCGCAGTACAATCTTAAAAGCGTGGCATTCGTTAATAACGATGGCGTTATCATGACCAGTGATGAACGTAATAATGTGCACTTTTGGGACAGTAAAAGCGGCCAGTATCTTAATACATTTACAACCCATGACTGGCAGCCCCAAAAACCGTTTCCGAATGAAAACGAGCAAATTAAATCATGGCTTGATGAGGTCACGAATACCCAATTTACGTGGGTTGGTAGTGCCTGTTATGAAATGGGGTGTGGACCTTGGAACAAGCAATGTTCTAGCAGCGAACAGCCGCTTCATAAGGTCTGTTTGAGTGGGTATTGGATTGCACAAAACGAAGTAAGCCAGCAACTATGGCAAGATACCCTGGGTTATAATCCGTCCAAACAACCTTGCCAGGGCGAAACGTGTGCAACGTCAGCTGTAAACCAAGTTTCGTGGAAAGATGCACAACTATTTATGTGTAAATTAAACCGCAATGCGGGTCAAATTTATCGCTTACCGACTGAAGCTGAGTGGGAATACGCATGTCGTAACCAAGGTGAAAAAATCAAATACTTCCCTTCTCAGCAAAAGGATGAAAACCAATCAGATCTTGGCTTAAACAATATGAATGATGGCGTGTGGGAATGGACACTCGATGCATTTACAAAAGATGGTTACAGCAAACATCGTCGCCACCAGCCTGTTTATGCAGGGGATGATAGCTATCATTTTATGAACGGCCATGTTTATCGCGCACAACGCGGCGGTGCATGGAATAAGGGTTCTCAATTAGGTCAGTGCTCTCGTAGGCATTATGATGAACCCGGCTCACGTGCTTTTTATTCAGGCTTAAGATTAGTAAAGCCACAATAAAATGAGTCAAAATCAGGTGCCAACAGCCCATCAAAAATCGGCGTTAAAAAACATTGTTCAATTCACATCGAGCAATTTTTATCGCCATATGCTTGGGCTTGCCACTGCATTTTTTCGCCCAGGATTACTTGGCCCTGAGCTTTTTGGTATTTGGAGTTTGCTAAACGTAATTCCGTTTTATGCCAATTTTGCGCACCTTGGTACACGCTCCGCAATGCGCTTTAAAATCGCTGAGTTAGCTGAAAAAAATAACAATTCACTTAAACGTTATACACATACTACTCTGGTAGTTACTTTAATTGCGACCACTGTAATTGCAGCCATAATGACAGGCTACGCATTAACCACACCACTCGTGTCTGAAATGGAATATGGCCTCTATGCGATGGCCATTATTATTTTTCTCAATGCCCTGTATGAACATTATGGTGCAGAAGCGAAGGGTTACCATAACTTTACGTTAGTCAGTCAAACAACCGTTATTCGCTATACCTTAAACTTTGTTTTTGGCCTCAGTTTTATTTGGTTTTGGGGTTTATATGGTGCGCTTTTAGCTCTGGGCTTATCCTGCTTTATTGCGCTGTGTTTCTTACTGAGAAAAACCCCAATAAGCACGCCAAGTGCTGCCAATATGCCACTTGCCAAGTCATTAGTAAAAACTGGCAGTCCGATTATGGCGCTCGATTTGGTTAACCTAACACTGCGCAATATTGATAAAGTGCTCGTTGCATCATTTTTAGGTGCAAAGGCGCTGGGCATTTATGCCATTGCAGGCATTTTAGTTGGCGTGATGATCAATATTCCGGGGTCTTCGCGGGAAGTAACCGAACAGTTACTGATGGCAGAAAATAAACAAGCGGCCAAAGAGGCGATTTTAGAACAGTATATGATAAAAGGTATTCGTTTGAATGCTTACCTTATGCCACTTGTTATTGCTGTGATGTGTTATGCCTTACCTGTGTTTATCACATGGTTTTTACCTGCATTTAATGAATCAATTTTACCCGCGCAATGGTTACTAATTGGTGCTTTTTTCTTAACCCTAAGTTACCCAGTACGTGGCATTATTGTATTTAATCAATGGCAAGCGAAAGCTTCCTTAGTTGCTTTTATTGCTGTATTAATTGCAGTGCTGATGCTTGTCATAACACTCAATACGGGTAACAGCTTAACCTCAGTAGCCCTTGCTGCATCCCTCTCATTTGTCGCCTTATTCTTATTATTGAGCTGGTTTGTTTACAGCAGATACCAGCTGCCGTTTTCACAATTTGTCAAAGAAGCCTTGAGCTGTTTGTTACCATTTTCTGTGTTACTTATTAGTTACCTGATTTCAATGGAACTCACTGCGCTCAATTGGCCTATTTTATTATCTCAATTACTATCAGGGTTAATTTTCTTGATGATGTATTTGCCCTTACTGTATCGCGCAGCCAAATCTAAGCACATTGCACTTCCCACAAAGCTATTAAAAAAGTTAAAGCGCGAAAAAGGCGAAAATTAATGTTAGTGACTGTTTATATGCCAACCCATAATCGGGCTGAAATGCTTGAAACTGCAATTAATTCAGTTCTTGCGCAAAGCTATCAACCGATTGAACTCATCGTGGTAAACGACGGTAGCAAAGATAATACAGATGACGTACTGCGCCGCTATGAAAAAGAACATGGCATCAAAGTCATTACCAATGAAACAGCAAAAGGCGCGTGTGCTTCAAGAAACTTAGCCATCAAAGCTGCTAGGGGCGAACTTATTACAGGGCTTGATGATGATGATAAATTTTTGCCAAATCATATAGCACAGTTAGTGGAAAATTTTGATTCGAATTATGCTTTTATAACAAGCCCTGTCCTTGAAAATCAGGGAAACAGGACAATTAAACGCACGTTAGATACTGGCATAATTACTTTAGACGATATGCTTTATTACAATAAAGCGGGCAACCAAGTACTCACTTTAACCGAACGATTAAAATCAATCGGAGGATTTGATGAGAATTTACCTGCTTTTCAAGACTATGATATATGGTTAAGGTTATGTCAGCAATTTGGTGATGGATTAAAGCTTTCAGAGCCGACTTACCAACTAAATACTGCACACGAATTAAATCGCATTAGCAGCTCTTCGCAAAAGCGCTTAGATGCACTCGATATTTTTTTCGCTAAGCACCAACATCTTATGTCGTCAAAGCAGCAAAAAGCATTTCAGTTTTTACGGTTTCATATTTCAGGAAAACAACTTTCTATTAAAGATTTTTTTGCCATTATTAGCACTAAAAATTACAAACGTGTCATCGCACTATTGTTAAAGCAACGTTTGCCATTTATTAAAAAATTGATTGATCGATTTCGCTATAAAAAAACATAACCAATAAACAGTTTTGCGTTAAACTCAATAAACCGGAAACTGCTTTTAAAAATCCATTATGCGTACCTTAATTAAACACATCATTCAGGCAGCATTAGTGTTGTCTTGCATGCTTTTTATTTCCCCATCGAAAGCAGTATCGATGCCAGATTATATTTGGCTTTCTCCAGATGAAATTGCCAAGCTCCCCGTCAGTGGTAAAGCGTGGCAAAATATTAAAAATAATGCGGATAAACCTCTTTCATCGCCAAACTTATCAAATCAAGATGATATGACGAATGTTTATGTGTTAGCAAAAGCATTAGTCTATGTTCGCCTGCAAGATGAGAAGTATCGTGAACAAGTGATCGATGCATGCATGCAGGCAATTGGTACTGAACAAGCAGGCACAACATTAGCGTTTGGCAGAGAGCTTTCTAGTTATATTATCGCGGCACAACTTGTCGGCTTACCTGATGATAAGAAAAGCCTTTTTGATGCTTGGCTAAGCCAAGCTCTGAATAAAGAATTAAGTGGCCGCACCTTAAAATCGACCCATGAAGACAGACCCAATAATTGGGGAACTCATGCAGGCGCCAGTCGAATTGCGCTTGCTATTTATTTCAAAGATCACGAAGAATTAACGGCATCTGCAGCTGTGTTTAAAGGCTGGCTTGGCGATAGAAACAGTTACAGTGACTTTAAATACCGTGATACAAAGTGGTGGCAAGCTAATCCTAAAAAACCGGTAGGCATCAACCCTAAAGGCTCTAAAAAACGTGGTCATAGTATTGATGGAGTACTTCCTGACGAGCAGCGCCGTGGCGGCAATTTCGCTTGGCCACCCGAAAAAGAAAACTATGTTTACGAAGGTCTGCAAGGTGCGCTTGCTCAAGCAGTCATGCTAAAACGTGCAGGTTACAATAGCTTTGCATGGTCTGATAATGCCTTGCTTCGCGCTTTTACATGGCTTCACGAACAAGCCAATTTTCCTGCTGAAGGAGACGATACTTGGCAACCGCATATCATTAATTATGAATACGGTACGCAATTTCCAGCCCCGACTCCAGCCAAACCCGGTAAGGCGATTGGTTGGACTGATTGGACACATAGTACTGAGCAAAATAATTAAAATTTTCAACTACCCGATTTAATAAAAATAATTCAAAGGACGGTTAATGTTCATTTCACTTTTAATCAAGGAGGTAAAACAAAGTTTACCTGCTATCGTAATTATTGGCTTTATCACTGTGATCTTAATGGGCTTTGTAGTTATGGCAAAGTCGCTCACAGGTATTCCTCTTAGTCAGTTTGTACGAGATCCAAACTCAATTGCCAATGCACCTTTTTATAACGGCTTTTACTCACAGCTTGGCTTGTTTGTATGGTTTGCAAGTGCAGCACTGTGTTTTTTTCTTGCCAATGCATTAAGTGGCGCCACAGCAAAGATAAAACTTAAAACCTTTTTTATCTCATCAGCTTGTATCAGTTTAATGCTTGGGTTAGACGATGCCTTTTTACTGCACGAAGATGTATTTCCATCCCTTGGTGTATCCGAAGCCATGGTTATGATGTTGTACGGCTTATCGATTCTGATTTATTTGACTTGCTACTTTAAATTTATTTTTACCACCCGTTTTCTAATACTTGGCTGTGCATTTTTCTTTTTCGCACTTTCTGTAGGTTACGACATGATCTTACCAGATAAGTACCACAGCTATGCCATTGAAGACAGCGCAAAAATGGCCGGAATTTTAGCCTGGTTCTACTATTTTTATACCTTAGGGCTCAGTTATATTAAGCCACTCACACAAAAATAAGTGCGATAAAACCTAATTTTAGGGCAAATAAACCCCTTGTTAAAAAAGCCTAATAGATCGTCTATTAGGCTTTTTTAATTCTCTAATCACAACCTAAAGCAAAAAACCTATTGCAAATCGGTTTTACTAAATCTATTATACCGATCGTTAATCGGTTTTTAGTTTAAGGTGATCACAATGAAACTCGGCGATTTAGAAAAGTTGCTTTTACACTACCTTTGGCAACACGGTTGCTCTGACGTAAAAACCGTTTTTGCTCACTTTGAAAATACCCGTGGTGGCAGTTTAAACACCTACCAAAGCACCCTTGAACGCCTCTACAAAAAAGGTTTGTTATCGCGTCATAAAGAGGGGCATGCATTTCATTATAAAGCTCGCGTTGAGCGCCACGAGTTAATAGGCCAACTAATAAAATCAGTCACCACAGATTTTGTTGGAGAAGACGATGGTAGCAGCCTAATTGCCGCATTTAGTTCGATGTCATCAGAGTTCAACGTAGAACAACTGGACAAATTAGAATCGCTGATCGAACAGCAAAAATTAAAACTTAAGCAACAAGGCTAAGTTATGAGCGCAGAACCCCTCACTTTATTGTTAAATTTATTAGCCATTGCCGTTGTGTGCTTTGTGCTACATAACATTGCGGTGTCTGCGTTTGTCACTTTATTAAGTACGCGATTTCTAAAGTTACAGGTTAAATCTCGCAAAATCACCTTGTGGTTTTTAGCGACCTTACCTTGGTTTAGCGCCTTTTCGACCGCCGCCTATTTTGTTTACGCAGCCAATGGCTTGTCACCGTTTGAAAGTGCCTCAAGTATTAGTCATTGGCATCATATCGATAGCTTTTCATGGCTCAGTTGGCACGGCGCAGTGACCGCGTGCGCACTTGGTTTTTTAGCATATGTAATAAGCTCAAGGTTGCTAAAGCTGCGTGCCCATCAGCACGAAATTAAAAGCTTAATGGCGCTTTCTCGTAAGCTTGATAACAACTCGTTCGAAATCGATTCAAATGATGCCGCAGCATTTACTGCAGGTTTTATTAGCCCTAAGTGCTTTGTTACTAAAGGCATGCGCGAGCAAATTAGCGAGACTGAATACCATATAGTTATGCAACACGAACTTGCCCATGCAAATAAGCGTGACCCATTTAAAAAGTGGTTATTTGCTCTGCTCGCGGCGTTTTTTATACCTAACATTAAACAGCGTTTAGTCCTGCATATGACCTTGGCAATGGAGCAAGATGCAGACAACGCCGTGATTTCAAACACTACTTCATCGCTTGATATTGCGGGCACCCTTGTAAAAGTAGCAAGACTAAATGCCACTGGCATTACCCTTAAAAACACTGATATGGTGGCTAATTTTGGCGCAGATGTGCTAGAGCAACGTGTGTACTTCTTACTTGGGCAATTATCGCTAAAACCAGTTAATCACTTGCTTATGATGCTGCTCGCAATTGCCGCATTTTTCCTATGCTTGACCTCAGTCGATAGCATCCACCACTTTATCGAAACCTTCACGAGTCACTAATATCATGGACTTTAAAGGTATTTCTGCAAATTCAAAAAACCGATTAACAATCGGTATAAAGCCTAAATTTTAGGAGTGAGCGTATGCTTATAAAATTTGTCACAACAAGAAAACCGATTAACAGTCGGTTATTGATAGGGTTAAACCTTGTCGTTGCAAGTCTATTACTCGCACCACAGGGCGCTAGCGCAAGCGAAGTCGTGAGCTTAAAAACCGCCATCAGTAAGACCATACAAAACCATCCTGATTTAACGCCGCTAATTTATTTGCAACAAGCAAATCACGGGCTTATTCAACAGGCTGGGGTTGCAAGCCCTGTTACCCTTGATGTAAGTGTTGAAGACGCGCTTGGCACTGGCGATTATCAGGGCTTTTCCAATAGCCAAACAAGGTTGAGTATTGCGTGGTTGCTCGATGGTGAGCAAGTGGATGCACGAGTGAATCTCGCCAAACAACAAGGGCTGATTTATGCTGTTGAAAAAGAAGCAAAAGCGCTCGATTTAGCAGCCGAAACTGCCAATTTGTTTATTACCTTATTAGAGCAGCAAGCCCAATTAAAACTGGCAACTCTGGCGGAAAAACAAGCCCAAAAAGCCCTTTTTGAGATTACCAAACGGGTAGAAGCAGGCCGCGTAAACAGTATTGATAAATACCGCGCAAAGGCCGATTTAGCAAAGCAAACATTAGTCGTTGAAGATCTTTACTTTGAAATTGAAGCAACAAAATCACAGTTGGCAGCCCAGTGGCAAGGCACTACTGAGTTTGATGTCACTGGCGATTTAACCCAATTACCCAATGCCCTTTCTCTGGAAGATGCCAAAGCACAATTAAAAAACACGCCGCGTTTTTCACTCTTTGCATCAAAACAGCGTGTAATCTCATCAGAAATTGCACTATCAAAAGCTGAGAGCATACCCGCTTGGCAAATCAATACGGGCATTACGCGCGACCAAGCGCTTAATGACGTTTCACTAAGTGCTGGCGTTTCAATTCCGTTAGGGGGTGCATCTCGTAGCGAAGGGAAAATTGCATCGCTTAACGCCAGTAAACAGCAGCAAGCAGCCGAGGCAAAAGCCTGGCTTGCGCGCGCCCAAACCCAAGCGTTACTGCTTAACCACAAGCTAACCCACAATACCCATATTGCCAATGCACTTGTGAAAGAATCACTTCCCGCCCTCGAGACCGCAAGTAAACAAGCCGAGCTTGCCTATCAACAAGGACGCTACCGATACACCGATTGGTTCGCAGTAAAACAAGAGCTAATACAAGCCCAATTGGAACTGATACAAGCCTACGCCAATATTCAACGACTCAATGTTGAACTTGAGCGCTTAACTGGCGCTAGCCTAACAACTAAGTGAGATTGCGATGAAATTATCAAATTTAATAAATGCATTTTTAGTGAGCCTATTTCTCACTTTGCCAAATTTTGATGCGCTTGCCGGAAGCGACCACGACCACAGGCAAGATGATAGCGAGCACAGCGATGCAGTTACAGGACCAAACGGTGGACGACTTTTCAAAACAGGTGACTTCTCTTTGGAACTGCAACTCTTTGAACAAGGAACAGCACCCGAATACCGCGTGTTTATTAAAGATCACGAAAAAACGGTAGCGCCCACTGATGTGGACGTTACCGTTATCCTTAGCCGATTAGGTGGCAAAAAAGACACCATTTCATTTAAACCAGATGGCACCTTTTTAAAAGGCACATCACCGATTAACGAACCTCACTCATTTAGCGTTAAAATAAGCGCCACGTATCAAGGTGAAGTCTATGAGTGGCATTTTGATAATTTTGAAGGACGAACGCAAATTGCCGCCCCCATTGCGAAACAACTGGGCATTAACACCAATACCGTGCAAGCAAAAACCCTGACAAAAACTTTGCCGGTTTATGGCAAACTCGCCCTGCCAGCAGGGGCTAAACGCCAAATAAGTGCGCGTTTTGATGGTGAAATTACCAAACTCACTGCGCTTTTGGGTATGCAGGTGAAAAAAGGTCAGCACATAATGACCATTCAAAGTAACGACAGCTTACAAAGCTACCGTGTCATTTCCCCAATAAATGGCATTGTAACTAAACAAAATGTGGGACTTGGTGAGCAAACGGCTGGGCGCAGTTTAATAGAAATTACCGATATGACTGAGCTTGTTGCAGAGCTACAGGTTTTTCCAAACGACGCAGCAAAAATCAGCCAAGGCGCAGCAGTAAGCGTTAATGTAAATGGCTTAAATACGCCAATAAATACCACCATTAAAGACAGCCTATTTTCAGTTGCTGGCAATCAAGCAAAAACCTATCGCGTCTTCATTCCCAACCCCAATAACCAACTGCAAGTAGGCCAATTTGTTAGCGCCGACATCACTCTTGAAAGCTTTACAGTACCGATGGCAATTGAGAAAAAAGCACTGCATGCGTTTCGTGATTTTAATGTGGTATTTGCCAAATTTGGCGACCAATTTGAGGTTCGTATGTTAACCCTTGGCCGCAGCAGTGGTGAGTGGGTTGAAGTGTTAAGTGGCATTGATGTTGGCAGCGAATACGCCACCGACAACAGTTATATCTTAAAAGCTGACATTGAAAAGTCAGGCGCGTCGCACGACCACTAAAAGTGAGTAGTTACTTATGCTAGAGTCCATTTTAAAATTCGCGATTGAGCGAAGTAAGTTAGTACTTGCAATGGTAATCTTAGTTGCAGCATTGGGGGCTTGGCAGTTTACCAAATTGCCCATCGATGCCGTGCCCGACATTACCAATGTGCAGGTCGTTATCAATACCGAAGTGCCCGGTTATACCCCGCTGGAAGTAGAGCAACGTGTTACTTACGTGCTTGAAACCGCACTGGCAGGCGTGCCCAACTTAAGTTACACACGTTCTATTTCACGCTATGGTTTATCACAAGTGGTTGCCATATTCAGTGATGACACCGATATCTATTTTGCCCGCCAATTAGTAAATGAGCGTTTGGTTTCGGCAAAATCAGAATTGCCTTTTGGCGTAGAGCCAGAGCTTGGCCCGATTTCAACAGGGCTGGGGGAAATATTTATGTTTACGGTTGATGCATTGCCAGGTGCCACTAACCCCGATGGCAGCCCAATCACCGCAACCGATTTACGCACCGTGCACGACTGGATCATTCGCCCACAACTTGTACAAGTAGAGGGCGTTGTTGAAGTAAACCCCATTGGCGGCTTTGAGCGCGAAATTCAAATCGCCATAAAACCTGAAAAACTGTTGGCATTTGGCATATCACAACAAGATGTAATTGAAGCTATTGGCAGCCATAACCAAAACCGAGGGGCGGGTTTTATTGAACGTGATGGTTCGCAGTGGCTAGTGCGTATTCCTGGACAATTAAGCGATTTAGCCCAGCTTGAAAATGTACCCGTCACTAATTTGCAAGGTGCGGTGATCCACATTAAAGATGTTGCCGATGTGATTGAAGGTAAAGAGCTACGCTCAGGTGCTGCAACACAAAATGGCCATGAAGTGGTGCTCAGTACCGTCTTTATGTTAATTGGTGAAAACAGTCAAAAAGTGGCAAAAGAGGTAGGCGAACGCTTAACAGAAATAAGTAAAAGTTTACCGCAAGGGGTGGTGATTAACCCTGCGTACGATCGCACAAAACTGGTGAATAAGACCCTCGATACCGTTAAAACCAATTTGCTTGAAGGCGCACTGCTGGTCATTGTGATTTTGTTTTTATTACTCGGTAATTTTAGAGCGGCGCTTATCACCGCGATGGTGATCCCATTTGCCATGTTAATGACCATTACAGGTATGGTACAAACTAAAGTAAGCGCTAACTTAATGAGTTTAGGCGCGCTCGATTTTGGCCTACTGGTTGATGGCGCAATTATTATCGTAGAAAACTGTATGCGCCGCTTAAGCCAAGCTCATAATAGTCAAAACAAAGCGCAGCCCTTGCCATTAAACGAGCGTTTGGCCTTGGTATTTGATGCCACCCGTGAAGTGATCCGCCCTGCCCTGTTTGGTGTGTTTATTATTACCGCAGTGTATTTACCGATTTTTGCCCTAACCGGCGTGGAAGGCAAAATGTTCCATCCGATGGCAATGACAGTGGTAATTGCACTAGTGAGTGCCATGGTTTTATCAATTACGTTTGTACCTGCTTGCATTGCTCTGTTATTTAAAAAGCCGGTACAAGAAAAAGAAAATATCGTAATGAAAGCAAGCACTGCGCTTTATCAGCCAATCTTAACCTTTGTGTTAAAAATGCGCTGGTTAGTTGTTGCTGTAGCCATTGCGCTAATGGCATTTGCTGGCGTTATGAGTACCAAACTCGGCAGTGAATTTGTGCCTAATTTAGATGAAGGTGATATTGCCATGCATGCCATGCGCATACCGGGCACTTCACTTACTCAGTCGATTAAAATGCAAGAACTACTAGAGCAAAAAATTGCTGAAAAAGCCGAAGTATTAAGTGTATTTTCAAAGATTGGTACTCCTGATGTGGCCACCGATCCTATGCCACCAAGCGTTGCGGATGTGTTTATTATGCTAAAACCGCGTGCTGAATGGCCAAACCCAGCCAAGCCAAAAACCCAACTGGTAGCTGAGCTTGAGCAACTAGTTGAAACCATTCCAGGTAATCGTTATGAGTTTTTGCAACCGATTCAAATGCGCTTTAACGAACTGCTCTCGGGTGTGCGTTCAGAGCTTGCGATTAAGGTTTTTGGCGATGATTTTGATACCCTTGCAATTGTTGGTAAGCGCATTGAAAGTGCAATTGAAAACGTTGCTGGGATTCGCGATGTGCAAGTTGAAAAAATTAAAGGCTTGCCCATTTTAACCATCAATCCAATTGATCAGATGTTAGCGCGTTATGCTTTAACCAAGGCCGATTTACAACAGCAAATTGCCATTAGCATGGGTGGCGTGGATGTTGGTAAGTTTTATCAAGGCGATCGCCGTTTTGATATAGTTGTGCGTTTACCCGATGATAAACGCCGTGATATCGATAATCTTAAACACCTACCCATTACCTTAGCCAATGGCGATTATGTGCCGCTATCAGAAGTAGCAAGCATTGAAAAGGTAAACTCAGCAAATCAGGTTAACCGTGAAAATGGCAAACGCCGCATTGTGGTAACAGCCAATGTGCGTGGCCGCGATTTAGGTGGATTTGTAAAAGATGTGCAAATGGCGATTGAACAAAATGCAGATATTCCAGCAGGTTACTGGATAGAATACGGCGGTACTTACCAAAAACTGCAATCAGCAACCAAGCGTTTAACCTTAGTTGTACCGTTAACTTTAGCGATTATTGTGGCGTTGTTGTTAATCGCCCTTGGCTCATTTAAAGATTCAATGATTATCTTCAGCGGTGTGCCATTGGCACTTACGGGCGGTATTTTCGCGCTATTCCTGCGTGATATTCCGTTTTCAATTTCGGCTGCTGTTGGCTTTATTGCCCTCTCTGGTATTGCGATTTTAAATGGCTTAGTAATGGTGTCGTTTATTCGTGAGTTAAGAGCAAATAAGCTTGGCTTAAATGACGCCATTATTACCGGGGCACTAACGCGATTGCGCCCAGTACTTACCACCGCCCTTGTTGCCTCACTTGGCTTTATTCCAATGGCACTAAATACCGGCATTGGCTCAGAAGTGCAAAGACCGCTTGCGACTGTGGTTATTGGCGGGGTTATTTCATCCACCTTGCTAACACTTTTTGTTTTGCCAGCACTTTATCGCATTTTGCATAACAAGGACTGACTATAAGTATGCTATGCCCTCTATTGAGGGCATCTTTTCGCCTAGCCAATAAACGTAAGGAACTGTAATAAACTTAAATACTTTCTTACACAAGAGTAGCGAGTTTATTGCCATCTTCACGCTTTTTAAACTAGTACTATGTTATTATCGCACTAGTTTTTTTGGGCTAGATTGAGATTAGGCAAATTATGAATAAAAAAGCAGGGAAGGCAGTATTTGTTGCAAGTGTATTGAGCTTAGCGACAGTTGGCTGCAGTGATTCTATAACGGATGATTTAGATAATGCATTAACCCATGAAGCTGAGTTTTCATTTGTAAATGCCATGGATTATAGCCTTGATTTTCACTTACAAAAGCGCAGCTTAACCACAGGCTCAAGTGGGTTATTTGATAGTAAAAATCGAGTGGCAGGTAATATACAAGTGAATGGCTACTCCAGTGAATACGACTATGATTACCCAGCAGTAATGAATCAAGTTAATATTGGTATGCGCGGCGCTATGAGTAATAGTAATGAAGTTAAAATGCACACCAACTTAAGTGACGATGATGAGTATTGGGTAATTGCTTGGCAAAATGGTGTGGAGAAACACCTTTCCCTGCTTGAGAAAAAAGAGCGCGATAACGCCAATACTTTCAACGTGCGTATTTTCGCAAACGGCGTGTATCCAGTGACATTAAAAGGCAGCCAAGTGATGACCACTGAGCGCGGTAAAGTATCTGACTTTTTAACTCTCGATAATTGCGCCCTTGATTTAACCATTAATGGCCGCGCAATTGATTTGTGCACCGGTGACTTTGGCGAGTCTTACTTGCTGGTTGTAAATAGCGATGGTAAACAAGTCCTAGTGGAAGAGTAAAGCCGCAGAATCAACGCTTAAAAAGCCGATGCACCTGCATCGGCTTTTTGTTTATACAACCTGAAAATCACCCTTTCGTCAATAACACAATTCATTCATCACTCCATAAAACCAAATATCACCGAGATTGACCAAACATCACAAAGCAAAAGAATACTATCCTCAATTGCCTATTATTTAACTCAAGCAACACGCTTTACTCAAACTTATACCAATTCTGTTAAGTATGTGAGCAGTGATAGCGCTGGATAAATGAAATGGTAACAAGGCGGAATTTTTCTTATGTAGTTGTTCTACATTGATAAATTTTAACGCAGTTAGCATGATATTTAGTCCGCTAGGATGATCAGCTACTTAAGTGAATTGGTATTAAATAGGAAATTGAAAATGAATACATCAAACGCAATTGAGATTTTAATGGCAGCTAGTTTAACAACATTTGTAGTAGCAGGCCTTGTAACTGCTGGTATGACAACGGCAATTATGGCGGGTGCAGCAATTGGCGGCACATACATGTTAACTAAATAATCGTAATTCGCATCGGAGATAAAAAATGAGCAACGTATTTGATATTGTAATGACCGCTGCATTAACAGCTTTTGTGGTAGTTGGTTTAGTAACCGCAGGTATGACAGCTGCAATTGTAACAGGTGTAGCCGTAGGTGGTAGTTACTTACTTTTTAAATAAATTCGCACTATTAGGAAATATGCCTATGGCAAAAACAAACAAGCTAATTTATAAATTCAAAAAGCAAACTAAATAGCCTTTCTATCCAATTAAATAGAAAGGCTTTTTTGTTTTCAAACGACAGAACAATAAATTAACATCAAGATGTTCATATAAAGTTCACTTAATTTATTAAGCTGTAACCTAACCACACAATTAAAAAAATAGAGCGCTATAAATGGTGAAGTTGGCAACATTATTAGTCGTTAACGACCTAAAAATTTCAAAAAACTTTTACGAAAACATACTTGGTCTTGAAATATCCGAGAGCTTGAGACTGCAATCAAATTTAAGTTTGGTGACCATATCATTTTGATGTTTGAAGGCGGATATCATGCTGTTGAGTATGATCATGGGGTCAATGCAAATTCAACATTGATATTTAATGTGCAAAATTTAGATTCTGATATTGAAAAGCTTAAACATCAAGGCGTGGAATTTGTGCATACCACCCCTAATGAAAATAAGTGGGGGCGTTATTCTGCTTTCAAAGATCCCTCAGGTATTGTTCATGAACTGATGGAATTCTATTAAAAGCGAGCATGCCAGAGTCACATAACTCTGACATACAAAAGCGATTTAAAGCGCAGAGATAAAACCACTATAGGCCATTTTAACCTTATTATTATCAAACATTTGGCCATGATTTGCTTCTTCAGCAATCACTAACTGTTTAATTTCACTATTGCTCGCATCAAAAAGCTTTTGCGATAATACAGCTGGGGTTTGTTTGTCTTTTCCACCCCCTATGACAAGTAGTGGGCCGCTATAGTCCTCACTAACAACTTGACGATTATCAACCTTATAAAACGCATCATCAACGTCTACGTTTACAAATACTTTTGAATACCAAGGCATTGCTTCATCAATCCAATCATCGACATTAGTGGCCGAACCTTGCATCACCAAACCATCTATTGTCTTATTCTTCGCAACTTGTGCAGCAACAAAACTGCCTAACGAATAACCATGAACAATTACTTTTTCGGCTTTTAGTGTGTTTTTAGCATAATCAAAGCTTAAATTAGCATCACTTATTAGGTTAGCAATCGTTGCTTTACCGTCACTCGCACCTAAACCTCGACGGTCAAATATCACAATATCACTGCCATATTCAGCCAATTCTATCAGTGCTTTTTTAGCTGCTTTCTCGACACTCATGCCATTGCCTGGAATATATAAAATGGTATTGCTTGTACTGGGGTGATCAAGGTGTAAGCCATTGAGTGTAAGTGCTTCATTATCAGCTTGCATGCTGATTTGAATCACTTGATGGTTAGGTGTGCGTTTATCTAAATCAGTGATGAAAGACTGAGTATAGAATTCAACTTTGTCATCTTGTTGAATAAAACGGGATTCTTTTATCGTAGCGGTGCAACCACCTAACACCAGTGCAACTGCCATTGTCATTATTGTTTTTTTCATGGTTTTATCCTTTTGCATGTTTTCATACTAGGAACTAGGCAAACAAAAAAAGTTCAATATTTTCTTTTTGTTAGCTAATCAAGAAATAAGTCTTTATAACCTCAACTTGAAACTAAAATTTGCCAATTATTGATTTAAATGAAACACCTTATTCAAACGAGTAAGTCTCTTAAATCAAGGTAATCATTTTATAACTCCAAAAACATTCATCACCAAATAAAACCAAATATCACCGCGTTTCGCCAAACACCACAAAGCACAGGAAACCCCATTTCAATTGCCTATTATTTAACTCAAGCAAGATGATTTACTCACACTTAAATAGGAAATTGAACAATGAATACATCAAATGCAATCGACATTTTAATGGCAGCTGGTTTAACAACATTTGTAGTAGCAGGCCTTGTAACTGCTGGTATGACAACGGCAATTATGGCAGGTGCAGCAATTGGCGGCACATACATGTTAACTAAATAATCGTAATTCGCATCGGAGATAAAAAATGAGCAACGTATTTGATATTGTAATGACCGCTGCATTAACAGCTTTTGTGGTAGTTGGTTTAGTAACCGCAGGTATGACAGCTGCAATTGTAACAGGTGTTGCTGTAGGTGGTAGTTACTTATTATTTAAGTAAGATGAATTAAACAAAACTTAAGGAAATATGCCTATGGCAAAAACAAACAAGCTAATTTATAAATTCAAAAAGCAAATTAAATAACCTTTCTATCCAGCTAAATAGAAAGGTTTTTTGTTAAAAATAAACATTAGACATACCCCTTTTTCTTAAACGATTACCTCTCAAAATCCCATCTATCACACTATTATATTGCGCCTATTGAACCCGTGTCAGGTAACTGTCGGGTAAATGTCATTACTGTCAGCACCAATTTGGTATAGTATGTAACCAATTTTTATAAACAGGGATCGCCTATGAAATCTCTCAGGCTCAAAAGAAACTGGTCACAAGAACAATTAGCACAATTTAGCGGCTTAAACGTTCGAACGATCCAAAGAGTTGAAAGAGGCAACAAAGTAGGGAGCGAAACCTTAAAGTCATTGGCAGCTGTTTTCGAAATCACTGTATCTGAGCTTTTAGAGTTAATTAATAAAGAGACTCAGCCGGCAAAAGCAAGCCAAAAAACTGCACAAGAAAATGTAACTGATGAGCAATTAAAAAACGCGAAAGAAAAAGTTAAATTGATTAAGTATTTCTATGGTTTTTGCACTTTTCTAACTGTCGTATTCATATTTTTCATGTTACCTAACTATAATAACGGGGAAAATTTTGGTTCTTTAGTAGCCGTTTTTTTGTCATTTGCTGTCATGATTGCGGGTTTCGCATTTTATGTATTTGAACCATTTGGTGATAAATGGGAACAAAAGAAGCTTTCTCAAATTGTTGAGCGTGATGAGCACAAAAATGGCACAGATACGAAATAACCAGTCACTTTATGTCTCCACCTTTTTTACGAAACTAAATGGTCAAAATAGAGAAATAAATCACAATGAGTAATCAGCCACTAAAAACAAATAAAAAGTCGACCATTTTAAAAGCATTATTAATTGGTTTCGCCGTAGGCGTGGGGTTTATGCTAACTGCAATATTTGTTAATTCTGTAATGACTTAACACCTAATAAATAAAGCAGTGAAGTAACACGTATTAAAATCCATACAGCATAGGCTTTGGAAACTGCTTAAATACTTGCGCATGTAAAAACTTCCTTGCTCATTCACTGAATAAAACATTATTTCATCCCGCAATAAAACCAAATATCACCGTAATTAGCCAAACATCACAAAGCTCAAGAATCCTCATATCAATTGCCTATTATTTAACTCAAGCAACACGCTTTACTAAAACTTAAATAGGAAATTGAACAATGAATACATCAAACGCAATCGAGATTTTAATGGCAGCTGGTTTAACAACATTTGTAGTAGCAGGCCTTGTAACTGCTGGTATGACAACGGCTATTATGGCAGGTGCAGCAATTGGCGGCACATACATGTTAACTAAATAATTTTAAAACTAATCGGAGATAAAAAATGAACAACGTATTTGATATTGTAATGACCGCTGCATTAACAGCTTTTGTGGTAGTTGGTTTAGTAACCGCAGGTATGACAGCTGCAATTGTAACAGGTGTAGCCGTAGGTGGTAGTTACTTATTATTTAAGTAAGATGAATTAAACAAAACTTAAGGAAATATGCCTATGGCAAAAACAAACAAGTTAATTTATATATTCAGAAAACAATTAAAATAGCCTTTCTATCGATTAAATAGAAAGGCTTTTTTATTGGGCGAAATACTAGCTTGCTAAATCATAGCGATCCGCATTCATCACTTTGCTCCATGCCGAAACAAAATCATCAACAAACTTCTGACCATTATCATCTTGCGCATACACTTCTGCATAAGCACGCAAAATTGAATTTGAGCCAAACACTAAATCTACGCGCGTAGCTTGCCAAGCATCCTCTTTCGATGCTCTATCACGCAGTACGTATTGATTATCGCCTGTTGGCAGCCACTCATAACGCATGTCTGTGAGATTGACAAAAAAGTCCGTAGTAAGTTGCCCAATGCGGTCGGTGAAAACACCTGCTTTAGAGTCACCATAATTACAGCCTAGTACACGTAAACCGCCTATTAACACGGTCATTTCTGGCGCAGTTAACCCTAATAATTGGGCACGTTCTAGCAATAACTCTTCAGGGCTCGCTGCAAATGTTTGCTGCTGCCAATTTCTAAAACCGTCATGTACAGGTTCAAGTACAGAAAATGATTCAACATCAGTACTATCTTGCGATGCATCACCACGTCCTTTGTTAAAGGCTATGTTTGCTGTAAACCCTGCTGCAGTTGCCGCTTGCTCAATTGCAACATTACCCGCAAGCACAATCACATCAGCAACGCTTAGATTATGCTCATCTGATATTGCTTGATACACACTTAGCATCTTCGCAAGCTTTTCAGGCTCATTGCCTTGCCAATTATTTGCTGGCGCCAAGCGAATATGTGCACCATTGGCACCGCCCCGCTTATCAGAATGACGGAAAGTACGCGCGCTGTCCCACGCTGTTGTTACCATTTCAGCAATCGATAACCCACTTGCAGCAATTGCAGCTTTAACCGCTTGCTCATCATACGCCGTATTGCCAGCTGGAATAGGATCTTGCCATGTTAAATCTTCTTTTGGTACATCAGGGCCGATATAACACGCTTTTGGTCCCATATCACGGTGCGTTAATTTAAACCATGCACGTGCAAACACCTCAGAAAAATAAGCAGGGTCGTTATAGAATCGCTCTGAAATTTTGCGATATTCTGGGTCAACCTTCATCGCCATATCAGCATCGGTCATAATCGGGTTATTACGTTTGCCGTTGCCATCAACCGCGAGTGGCTTATCCTCCTCTTTTATAGCGACAGGCTCCCATTGCCATGCACCTGCAGGGCTCCTTTTAAGTTCCCACTCATGGTTGAGAAGCAACTCAAAGTAGCCGTTATCCCACTGAGTAGGATTGGTTGTCCACGCCCCTTCAAGGCCACTAGTAACTGCATTTGCACCTAAGCCGTTACCTTCTTGATGATTCCAACCAAGCCCTTGCTCGTTAATATCAGCTGCTTCTGGTTCAGGGCCAAGTTTCGCTGCATCACCATTACCATGACATTTACCTACTGTGTGGCCACCTGCAGTAAGTGCCACGGTTTCTTCATCGTTCATTGCCATACGGGCGAAGGTTTCACGCACATCATGGGCAGTTTTTTGCGGATCTGGCTTACCATCCACCCCTTCTGGATTAACATAAATTAAGCCCATCATAACTGCGGCTAGTGGATTTTCTAGGTCGCGCTCACCGGAATAACGACTATTGTCATTTTCTGATGGAGCCAGCCATTCTTTCTCAGCACCCCAGTAAGTATCTTTTTCTGGATGCCAAATGTCTTCACGACCAAACGCAAAGCCATAAGTTTTTAACCCCATCGACTCATAAGCAATTGTACCTGCATAGGCAATTAAGTCTGCCCAGCTTAGCTTGTTACCGTATTTCTTCTTAATCGGCCAAAGTAAACGGCGCGCTTTATCTAGGTTGGTATTATCAGGCCATGAATTAAGCGGAGAAAAACGTAAATTACCAGTACCTGCACCACCGCGACCATCGGCTACACGGTAACTGCCCGCGGCGTGCCATGTCATGCGGATCATTAAACCGCCATAATGCCCCCAATCAGCAGGCCACCATGGCTGGCTATCCGTCATAAGCGCTATCAGATCTGACTTTAGCTGCGCGAAATCAAGTTGTTTCAGTGCTTCTCGATAATTAAAGTCACTGCCAAGTGGATTGGTTTTGCGGTCATGTTGATGCAAAATATCGAGATTAAGGGTGTTTGGCCACCAATCAGTATTTGATTTACCTGATTGGGTAATACTTCCTGATGCAAATGGGCATTTATTTGATGACATTGCTCATCTCCTCTTCCTTTGCTGGAAAAATTATTTGTGATTAAACATTTACCTAAAACTTATCGTATGGAATTAAAACTGAACATAAAGTGATTACAAGTTAATAACTGTAGGCTAGACAGCTGCATTATTCTAAAAATAACTTTTAAAGATTGTGTCTTAAGTTGAAATACATTTTTCATTTAGCTCAGCTTTAAACAGCTTTTGTAGTAAGACAATATCGTTAGTTCTTACATAATTTGGTCTTACAATCAGCGCTATACTGCGATGCGGACCAGGTTCATTTAAATGCACTGCTGTAAGTTCACCTTCGTTTTTCACGAGTTGATCAAGTGCCATTTGTGGGACGAGTGTTGTGCCTAGTTTACCGGCAACCATTTGAATCAAAGTATGCAAACTGGCCGAATCCAATTGATTTTCATGATTCGTGTTCTCCAACTTACACGCAGCGAGCGCATGCTCTTTTAAACAATGCCCTTCTTTTAAAAGCATTAACTTTGCAAGATCAAACTCATTGGTGGTAATTTCACTTAAATTAAGTGCACATTCGTCTTTGTGACTCACCCAATAAAAATCTTCTTGCCAGAAGTTAAATGCCATTAAGCCATCTATATCATATGGCAGCGCTAAAATTGCAGCATCAAGCTCCCCTTCGCGCAATTTCTCAACTAAAACATGAGACTGATCTTCCACAATTTTAAGTTTGAAGTCGCTGTATTCAGTGCGCACTTTTGGCAATACTTTTGGCAACAAGAAAGGGCCAATTGTTGGGATAACACCAATTGTCATAGGGCTTGCTAGTGGTTCTTTATTAGATTTTGCTAACTGTGTTAATTCGTCTACTTCGAGTTTAATTCGCTTGGCTTTTTCAAGAATTAGCTGCCCTTCGTCTGTAATAAATACATGTTTGTTGTTGCGTTCAAATATTGTAACGCCCAACTGTTTCTCAAGCTCATGCACCGCTGTGCTTAAGGTTGATTGAGAAACATGGCAGTTATCTGCTGCTTTTTTAAAGTGGAGCGTTTTCTCAACGGCTAAGGCATAGTGAAGCTGTTTTAATGAAATCATTATAATTCTTATAAATCGAACGTTTTTTAAATAATAATCAATTTATATGAAATCACCACATCACCAATTTGGGCAATGTCAAAAGAACACGTCTTAATAATAATTAAAGCAATATAGATCAATACTTTATATTAATGTTCAAAAATACAGATAGTGATCATATGTTTTTTTGATTAGTGTTTTTGCGCCAAATATGTTGACCATATCCCGCCAAGTAATAATCTAAAAAAACGAATATCAACTTAGTTATTATCAAATTTAGTTATTGAAATTCCCTTCTATACTTAACCGCGAAAATACACCCATAAATCATAAGGGGAATTCATAAATGAAATCCGTTCAGATATTAAAATACACTTCTATTGCCGCTGTTGTAGCACTGTCTTTAAGTGCAACATCTGCATTTGCTAAAGACACAATGAGCAAACCAAAAGGCGCAACGGGTATGGGCACTGTGATGCCAAACCAAGCAAAATCAAACCTATTTTGGTGGCCAAATCAACTCGATTTATCGCCACTTCGCGACCACGATGCACGCTCAAATCCATTAGGTGAAGACTTTAATTATAAAAAAGCGTTTACACAGCTTGATATGGAAGCGCTAAAAAAAGACATTGATTTTGTACTTACTGACTCAAAAGAATGGTGGCCTGCTGATTGGGGTAACTATGGCCCATTTTTTATTCGTATGACGTGGCATGCCGCCGGGACTTACCGCACCCTTGATGGTCGAGGTGGCGCAGGTGGTGGTCAGCAACGTTTTGACCCACTAAATAGCTGGCCAGACAATGGAAACTTAGATAAAGCCCGTCGCTTACTTTGGCCAGTTAAGCAGAAATATGGCGAGCTTATTTCTTGGGGTGACTTAATCGTACTTGCGGGTAACGTTGCCCTAGAAAATATGGGCTTCAAAACTTATGGCTTTGCTGCGGGCCGTGATGATGACTGGGAACCTGATATGGTTTATTGGGGACCAGAAGTAGAAATGTTAGCAAGCGATCGTCGCGATAGCGATGGCAAACTAAAACGTCCGCTTGCGGCAGTACATATGGGGCTTATTTATGTAAACCCTGAAGGTCCTGGCGGTGTGCCCGATCCACTAGGTTCAGCTAAAAATATCCGTGAATCTTTTGGCCGCATGGCAATGAATGACGAAGAAACGCTGGCACTTATTGCCGGTGGTCATACATTCGGTAAGATGCATGGTGCACACAAAGCAAGTAAATGTGTTGGCAAAGAGCCAGGTGCAGAGGCCATTGAAGAGCAAGGCTTCGGCTGGAAAAATAAATGCGGGAAAGGCCATTCTGAGGATACTGTCACCAGTGGATTAGAAGGTGCATGGACACAAGCACCGACAAAGTGGACATCACTTTACTTATCAAACTTACTAAACTTTGAGTGGAAACAATCACGCAGCCCCGCAGGTGCGATTATTTGGGTACCTACCGATGAATCGTTACATAAATCAGTACCTGATGCGCACGTTAAGGGGAAGTTTAACCCACCTGTAATGACGACGGCAGATTTGGCATTAAAGTTTGACCCAGAATACCGAAAAATTGCTGAGCGTTTCCTAGCAGATCCTGAAGAATACCGTCTTGCATTTGCCAAAGCGTGGTTTAAATTAACTCACCGAGATATGGGGCCACTTGATAATTACTTAGGTAACGAATATCCGAAACAAGCACACATTTGGCAAGATCCTATCGACAAACCAGACTACAAACTAGTCAGTGACAAAGAGGTTAAAAAGCTAAAAGCACAAATTTTAGATTCAGGCCTGTCAGTATCTGAACTCGTAGCAACAGCATGGGCGTCAGCATCAAGCTATCGTGATTCGGATATGCGCGGCGGTGCAAATGGTGCACGTATCGCACTGGCGCCACAAAAAGAATGGGCAGTAAATAACCCAGCGAAAACTGCAAAAGTCATTGCCAAACTTACTGAAATAAAAGATGAGTTTAATGATCGTACCTTTGGGCGTAGCAAAATATCTCTTGCTGATATGATAGTGCTTGGTGGCGCGGCGGCAATTGAAAAAGCAGCTAAAAATGCAGGGGTGAAAGTAAGCGTACCATTTGTTGCTGGACGAGGTGATGCGACCCAAGCACAAACTGATGTAAATTCATTCTCGTTACTCAAACCAAGTGCTGATGGTTTTAGAAACTACTATGAAAATGGTTATTACAAATCACCAACTGATGCCTTGGTAGATAAAGCAGACCAGCTTGCTCTAACGGTGCCTGAAATGACAGTGTTAGTCGGCGGGATGCGTGTACTGAATACCAATACTGACGGTTCAAGTAATGGTGTATTTACAGATAAAAAAGACACATTAAGCAATGACTTTTTTGTCAACTTACTTGATATGTCTACGAAGTGGCAAAAAGCAGGCGATGTGTATCAAGGTAAAGATCGTAAAACGGGCACTGTTAAATACACAGCGACACCAGTTGATCTTATCTTCGGTTCTTCATCTGAATTACGTGCTGTTGCTGAAGTATATGCTTTTGATAATTCAAAAGAACGTTTTGTAAACGACTTTGTTAAAGCCTGGACTAAAGTAATGCAACTTGATCGTTTTGATATTAAATAACGAGTGAAGCTACAATCAAACAAAGGCGCATTAAGCGCCTTTTTTTAGCCAAAAAAAAGCCCACAGAGGCGTGTGGGCTAAAATGTGTTTTAAAACAATAAAACAACTACTCGGGAAAACTAACTTTGACAAATCTAAGGGAGTAACAATTTGTTTAAGTTGTGTGTAGTGTAAAAGATGAAAACTTAACCAGAAATTAACCGCACAACTATTTATATTTTTTGTGATAAAGTTATTTGCTGTAAGAAAAGCGTAAAGTCGCCAGCTTGTTTATTGCTAATCATAAAACCGATAGATCGCACATCATCAAAACGAAGTTGGTAGTCCGACGCAAACTGCCTGCCGCGAAACATCAAAACAAAGTCTTGCTCAGATAAATTAAAGGTATGTTCTTTACCTGCCTCAGTATTAAAGTGATACACAAATGCAGGACCATCTAGGTAACCATCCACTCGCAAGCGCAGTTGGTATTGTTTGCCATCACCCACCACCTTAAAACTAAGTGTATCTGTGCCTGTATTTTCAAATGATATGGGCGCTCTAAATGATGCAAAACCGCCATTGTTGGCAAGTGATACATCACCCGTAAAGGTTAAGTTATTATCACCAACAATAACTCGGCTATTGGAAACGCCTCCCATTACCGAGTCATTAATAACCATCCATTCTAGTTGGTTTAGATTGATGTTGGCATTTGCGTTTGCTGCTATAAGCAACAAACCCGTTGCAAGAGACGATTTCATTTATCACCTAAGCTGTTTAGAGGTATAAAGTTATTACGCTTAAAACAGCTTTTAGGTTTAATAAACCACACATTACCTAGCGAGTTGTTACCAGCTAATATTCACCTATTGAATATTAGCAAGAGTAAATTGGTCCGCATCTAGATGGGCTGGGAACTTTTCTTTGAACACGTTTAACGCCGATTTAGTCAGTTCAACTGTGATTACTTGCGCTTGGTTATCTTCAGCGGCAACGAGCGTTTCACCCGTAAAATCATAAGCAGCCGTACCGCCATTATGTGCAACACCGTTGCCATCATCACCCACCCGATTTGCAGCAAGTACATAACATTGATTTTCAATTGCCCTCGCCTGCAATAAGGTATCCCAAATGCGACGACGTGCCGCAGGCCAATTTGCCACATTGACCATCACATCATAGTCGTTACGACTTCGTTGAAATACAGGAAATCGTAAGTCATAACAGACCTGAGGCAACAGCCTAAAACCATTTATTGTAATGATTTTTCGCTCAACACCCGCATTTACAAAATCGCCTTCGTTACCTAAACAAAACAGATGGCGTTTATCGTAAAATTCCACCGTGCCAGTTGGCCAACACCAGTAAAAGCGGTTCGCTTTTTTACCTTGGTGGCTCACTAACACTGAACCTGCCACCACCACATTTAAGCGTTTTGCTTGTACCAACATCCAATCTAAAATTGGCCCTTGCTTTGGTTCAGCCACATCTAAATTAATGGCAAAGCCTGTAGCAAATGTTTCGGGCAGTAAAATTAAATCAACCGAACCTTGATTACTCAGTTGTTCGCTCAAGTTGTTTAAATTTTTATTAACGTCAAGCCATGCAATATCACTTTGCACTAACGCGACTTTCAAGCTGTTATTTATAGCTGACATAACTTCTCCGCAGCGGCGATTAGGGTGGCGTCTTCCTTAGCAAAGCACAATCGAATCACACGATCGCCAGGGGCATTTTCATAAAACACGCTAAGAGGAATAGCAGCAACACCCACTTCTTTTACTAAATACTCGCAAAATGCCACATCATCTAATTCTGAGATGGTGGAATAATCAAGCAGTAAAAAATAGGTACCTTCACTTGGTAACAGTGTAAAACGGCTATTTGCTAATGCATTACTTAACACATCGCGCTTGTGCTGATAAAACGTGCTTAATTCGTCAACGTGGTTTGGCTGCTCTTTAAGCATATCGGCTAATGCCAGTTGCGCGGGGGTAAAGCTAGAAAATGTCACATACTGGTGAATTTTACGAAACTCCACCATCAGCTTTTCAGGGGCAACACAGTAACCCATTTTCCACCCCGTGCAGTGGAAGGTTTTACCAAAACTCGATACCACAAAACTGCGGGCAAACAGTGCGTCATCACCAAGCGCGCTTAAATGTGTGGCACCATCAAAGCAAATATGCTCGTACACTTCATCACTGATGAGGTACAAATCATGCTCTTCAAGCAGTAGCTTTAAAGCATTAATGTCTGTTTGTTTTAGCGTTTTAGTACTTGGGTTATGTGGCGAATTAATAATAATCGCTTTGGTTTTATTTGTAATTGCGTTAGCTACCTGCTGCCAATCTATTTGGTAATTTGGCGCCGTTAACGCGATATGAACCGCTTTACCACCGGCAAGTTCAATCGCTGGCTGATAAGAATCATAGGCAGGATCAAACACAATCACTTCATCATCTGGGCTTACGAGTGCCTGAATTGCGACATAAAGCGCTTCTGTTGCACCTGATGTAACGGTTACCGATGCCTCTGGTGAAATAGTTAAAGCGTACTTTCGCAATACCAAATCAGCAATTTGTTGTTGTAATGCGGGTACACCACTGGATGGCGAATATTGGTTAAACCCTTGTGCACTGTAAAGGTTCAGTTTGTTTTTAAGCGCTTCAGGCGTATCAAACTCTGGAAAACCTTGCGATAAATTAAGCGCTTGGTGTTCATTTGCCAATGCGGTCATTTGCGAAAAAATACTGACGCCTAAATTTGGTAATTTACTTTGCACACGATACCTCTAATCTTGATGGTGCTTTAACAAAAGCGATGCTATCATTGCCGAAAACGGATGTATAGCCGTCTAAATGTTTTGAATTTTTATTTTCGAGTAACCTATTATGTATAATGATGCCGCAAAAAGTGCATTGATTGAAGCGGGTCGTTGGGTCAGCGATAAAGGCTGGGTACCAGCAACGGGTGGTAATTTTTCAATTAAAACAGACACGGGATTTGTTGTGACCGCTAGTGGCCATGATAAAGGATACCTAGCCCCTGAACACTTTTTAGAGCTCAACCAGCAAGGTGCTATTTGTAAAGGCCAAGGAAAGCCATCTGCCGAAACGGCACTTCATTTAAAATTGTACCAACTTCAGCCAAGCACTGAATGTGTATTACATACTCACTCTGTTGCCGCCACTGTGTTATCGCGTTTTATAAAAGGTGATACCTTGGCAATTCACGGCTATGAAATGCAAAAATCATTACGCGGCATCAGCAGTCACGAAAGTACGCTTACTATTGCCATTTTTGATAATGACCAAGATATTGCCCGCTTGGCAGAGCACGTTGCTAAACGCCACGAACAAGAGCCTGTGATCCACGGTGTGCTTATTCGCGGTCATGGTTTATATGCGATGGGCAACAGTGTGGCTGAAACGCGTCGCCACATTGAAGGGTTAGAGTTTTTATTCGCATGCGAGCTTGAGCGCATTAAGTTGGAGTCATCACTATGATTAAAGCCATCATTACCGACATTGAAGGCACAATTACCCGCATTTCATTTGTAAAAGATATTTTATTTCCCTATGCGGCAAAACATATTGCTGCATTTGTTGAAGAAAACCAAAGTGATGTCACGGTAAGCGCACAAATTGATGCAGTAAAAGCGGAAATTGCCAAGCCAGACGCCAGCCTTACTGAAGTCATAGATGCATTGCAACATTGGATTGCAACGGATCAAAAGATTACCCCACTTAAACAACTGCAAGGACTAATCTGGCAAACGGGTTATCAACAAGGTGATTTCACAGGCCATATTTACCCAGATGCCTATGACTTTTTAAACCAGCAAAAAGACGCGGGCATAAGCCTTTTTGTTTATTCGTCTGGCTCGGTAAAAGCACAACATTTGTTGTTTGAACATTCTGACTATGGTGATATTCGCCCGCTGTTCAGCGATTATTTTGATACCCATGTTGGCGGTAAAAAAGACGCAAGTTCATATACCAATATTCTTGAAAAGATTGGCTTTTCAGGCTCTGAGGTGTTGTTTTTAAGCGACATCGTTGAAGAGCTTGATGCCGCTAAAAGTGCGGGCATGCACACCTTGCAGTTATGGCGTGATAACCAAGAAAAAAGCGACCAACACCAAGCAATTGACGATTTTAACCAATTTGATGAAGCATTATTTGTATGAGCAAACTCACTATTTACCGTCACGACGATGCAGCCCACGCGCTGCTACAGAGCGAAAACTTTACTGAAATTCAGCAACAACTTAATCAAGTAGGTGTGGTATTTGAGAACTGGCAAGCAGCATTTGAAATTGACGCAAGCCACAGTTCAGATGATATTTTAAACGCCTATGACGCCGATATTAAACGTGTGCAACAGGACGGCGGCTACCAAACGGTGGATGTTATTTCACTCGCTAAAAGTAATCCAGCGGCGGCTGAATTAAGACAGAAGTTTTTATTTGAGCATACGCATAGCGAAGACGAAGTACGCTTTTTTGTAAAAGGCCAAGGCTTATTCTGCCTGCATTTAGACGACAAAGTGTATCAAGTGCTTTGCCAACAAGGTGATTTAATTTCAGTACCGGCTAACACTAAACATTGGTTTGACATGGGCAGCGATCCTGAATTTACCGCAATTCGTTTTTTCAATAACGAAGCAGGTTGGGTAGCACAAAGTACCGAAAGCAAAATTGCCAATGAGTTTCCAATCTTGGATTAGAGCACTGAATGGTGCTCTTCTTATATTTAATAAGGCTTATTAGAGCTGTTTTAACGCGCCATCTTTTACTTGCTGTAAATTGTAAACGCCGGTATCAAGTACCCAACCCGTTACTAGGTGTGCTGGCGTTACATCAAAGGCAGGGTTAAATACCTTGGCATTGTTTGGTGCCCATTGGCACTCACCAAAGCTACCACTGACACCTTTTACTTCAGATTCAGCACGCTCTTCAATCGGGATATGTTGACCGCTTTCACAGTCAATATCGAGGGTTGTAATTGGCGCAACCACATAAAATTCAACATTATGAAAATGTGCCAGCACAGCTAAATTATAGGTGCCGACTTTATTGGCAAAATCACCATTAGCTGCAATGCGATCGGCACCCACAAAAATCTTATCGACTTTACCCGCAGCCATCAAACTTGCGGCCATATTGTCGCAAATTAGGGTGTAAGGAATTTGCCAACTTTCAAGCTCAAATGCTGTTAAACGACCGCCTTGCAGTAACGGGCGTGTTTCATCCACCCAAACATGAATATCACCGTGTTTTTGATGGGCGTGGTGAATTACTCCCAGTGCAGTACCCACCCCTGCTGTTGCTAATGCGCCCGTATTGCAGTGAGTTAAAATATTATCGCCTGGTTTTACAAGCGCTGCACCAAGGCTTGCCATTGATTCACACAGCGCAATATCTTCATTAAATAGCTGCTCGGCAGTTGCTACTAATGCGTCAACAAAATTGTCTTCAGCTAATGCTTGGCGCATTTGCTTCATGCAATGCATTAAATTAACCGCAGTTGGACGCGTTGCCTCTAAGTCATTAATGGCTTCAGCAAGTTTGCTTTGCGATAGGCCTTGCTCTGCCAAATGGGCTACTAGCAGGGTTGCAGCTAAACCAATTAACGGTGCACCTCGCACTTTTAACGTTAAAATCAATTCTTGCATCTCAACCACACTGTTACACACATGCCAATGTTCTTGGTGTGGTAAAAGATACTGATCTAAAACGAATATCTGTCCGCCATGGTATTTTAGACTGCGTGCGAGCAAATTTTGCATGCTGAGAAACTCCAAATTATTAACGCGTTCATTTTACACCAAGACACAAAGAAGTATAGACATCTAAACATTCATCAGTATAGAATTCCGTAATTGTCTGTATTTTTGAATAGCGAACACCATGGCTGACTATATTGCTTTTGATAATGAGCGTGCACTTAACTATGTTGCACAGTTAAACGAATTTTTTGCCCCTAATGCTCAATTAACCTGTAATGAGTTTGGTGATGGCAACCTCAATTTAGTCTTTCGCATTGCAGATGAAAATGGTAACTGCGTTATTTTAAAGCAGGCATTGCCCTATGCCCGTTGTGTTGGTGAGTCGTGGCCGTTAACCCTTGATAGAGCGCGTATTGAAGCTGCTGTACTTGAAAAGCATGGTGCAGTGTGCGAATCATTCACAGCAAAAGTGCTGCACAAAAATTCCGAGCTAGCCTTAACTATTTTGGAAGATTTAGGCCATATGGCAATTTTGCGTGGCGAACTAAACCAGGCAACAACCTTTCCAAACTTAGGCAGCCAAATTGCACACTACTTGGCAACCACTAGCTTCTTTTACTCAGACTTTTACTTAAAACCTGCAGAAAAGAAAGCCTTGGTGTGTGAGTTCACAAACCCTGAGCTGTGCGCCATTACTGAAGACTTATTCTTTGATGATCCGTACCGCACATCTGATCGCAATAACTACCCAACACCACTTAAAAGTGAAGTAGAGAAGCTGCAGCAAAACACCGAACTGCACATTAAAGTAGCTAAATTAAAGCAACTATTTTTATCGTCGACGCAGAGTTTATTACACGGCGATGTGCATTCAGGCAGCATTTTTGTTGATGCGCAGTCGACTAAGGTGATCGATCCAGAATTTGGTTTTTTTGGCCCAATTGGTTTTGATTTAGGCTCGTTTATTGGTAACTTTTTACTTAATTATTGTGCGCAAAATGCCCGTATTAGTGAAATTCCAAAGCGTCGCCAAATGCAAACCTACTTACTGACGACGATTCAGCAAGTAATCAACGAATTTACAGCAACCTGGCTTTCACTTGCTAATCAGCATACCCGTGATTTATCGCTTCAGGCACCACGCTATGCAGAATATTTTGTCAACCAAATCATTAAAGACGCACTTGGTTTTGCCGGTACTGAACTTGTGCGCCGCACCATTGGTCTTGCCCATGTATCAGACGTAGATGGTATTGAAGATGAAACCGCACGACTGCAAGTACAGCAGCAAACTCTCATTTTAGGTGAGCAACTTATTTTACATGCCGAGACCGCTCACGATAAAGAATCAGCATTTAATCTGATCATTAGCCTCGTTCAGTAAAAAGAAGCTCAGTAAAAATAAGTGCAATAATATAAGCGTAGTAAACTAGCTGTAATAAAATCAGTTCTATGAGTTTCAGCCTTAAAAGCCAGTAACCGTGTTACTGGCTTTTTTCTAAAGTGCTTTAGTTGATGTTTCTTCCCGCATTAGTGCTCATCTCTAAACATCTTCATTTCGCTTAAATGAAATACCTCAAGGTACACAAATTAATCGCTAGCTATGGTTCTTTTTAAATAACCAATATGCAATTTGAAAATTCAAAGCCAAGCCGATTAAACGCCCATAGTCATACATAAGTTCAGCTCCTACATTGCCTATTAGCATCGCAATAATTTCTAAAAATAATGGGCTAACAACCGCTAAACTGGCAGCTGCTGCAAAGTAAATCCAGCGTTGATGCTGTTTAAAATCCTTTTTAATTGCATAAAGCACAGCAACAACAAACGTCATACAAATCGTTATCGCAACTATCACCAAACTGACATAGCGTGCGCCAAATTCATTAGGCGAAAAAACATGATGCATCCACACACCAGACGCCGCCATCACACATGCAGAAACAAAAGCAAAGTAGCCATTAACTTTGTGATAACCCGGTTTTGTTTGCCTTAACTGTGGAGAAAACTGAAATGGCATTGTTAAAAAAAACACAATCCCTGAAATGCCATGACAAATAATCACTAGCGGCATATCAAAATAGCGCGCATTAACCATTCCACTGAGTGGTGACTCAACACCACTTCCCATGACAACTAAAGCAACAATAAATACTGCAGGTATTGCAGGAATACCTATCATAAAGAGTAAAAAGCCAACGCCGGTCCAATTAAAAGGCGTATTAAAATTATTTTGTTCTGTAATCATTGCATTTTGGTATGTCATTTTTTATTCCTTACGCCATACGCTAGTTAAGTTAGAATTGATTATGTAAAATGCATAAAGCAATGTCGTTCTAATCTATTGAGCAGAACCAAAAAGAAACACTGAAAATAAATAACTCATTGTTTAAAAAGAAATAAAAGGATTTAAATTGCAAGCGACTGAGATCTATTTATTTGCAATTAATATTGCCACAATGACCTTATTAGGCTTTAACGCAAGTTTACTTATTGCTAAGAAAGGGCAAAATTTCGGCTATGCTTCCCTTGCTTGCTGCTTTATTGCCATTGCAATTGTGATATGCCAACCCAGCTTAAAATTGCTCGCACCAGAGTGGCGTAAAACTCAACTTATCGTATCATTGCCCGCGTTATTAACGATTGCCCCAAGCTTTTGGTTTTATATTAAAAGCCTTACAGCAGAATCGAAATGGACGTTAACCAAACACGAAAGATGGCATTTTGCATTGCCTTTAGTCGGACTATTTATTTCACTTTTTACATTAGTTTTACCTAGCGGAGTTCAACACGGACTTTTGGTTGACGGTGATGATGTGGTGCTTGAAAGTGTATCCCCCTTCTTACGATATAGTGTGTATACGGGGTTAATTATCACCTTTTTATTGGTGATAAGCTGGGTTGTACAATCGGCATTTTATGTGGTTAAAACCATTGTTCGTTTAAACCGTTACCGCGCCCATTTAAAAGACATTTTTGCCACAACAGAACAAAAAGAAATGGGTTGGCTTACAGCGCTGGCACTTTTAGTGGGTATTCCTTGGGGGTTATTTGCCGTCAATCTAACACTCAATAATTTACTCTTCCCAAGTGATATGTATACGCCCTTTTCAAGCTTACTATTACTGATCGCAGTAATCTTTTTAGCGACTTGGTCGCTTCGCCAAAAACCAGGGTTTGAAGAAATATTTGATGAAATTATTAAAGATGATGAACCTAGTGCGTTGTCAAAGAAGCAGAATAAATATAAAACTTCGGCATTAACTGAAGACAATTTAAAGCACATTGCAGACAAATTGGAAAATGCAATGCAGCAAAAGCAGCTCTATTTAAATGCCGCCTTGTCCTTGCCGTTACTTGCAAAAAGTATCAATACCTCACCTAACTATATTTCTCAAACATTGAACGAGCGTTTAAACGTTAACTTTTTTGATTATGTAAATGGCTACCGTGTAAAGCACGCCAAGAATGAACTTACAAACAGCAATAAAACGGTACTCGATATTGCAATGGATGCGGGTTTTAATTCTAAATCAGCGTTTTACACCGCCTTTAAAAAGTATACGGGCAAAACGCCCGTACAATATAAACAACAATCACAAAGTTAAGTTTACGTTTTAAATTTTCTCACTAGCTCGGTAAGTGCAGCTGAAAGCCTTGATAAGCTATTTGCATTGTCATCAGCGTCAGTTGCTAAGTCCGAGATTTCATCCGCGCCTGATTTAATATCCACAACATTGCGGTTTATCTCTTCTGCTACATGTTGTTGTTCTTCAGCAGCGGTGGCAATTTGAGAATTCATATCACTTATCATATCAACAGAATGGGTAATCGAATCAAAACTAGCTTGAGCTTGTTGAGAATAATCAACTGTTTGAGATGATATCTCTAGACTTTGCGTCATTTCTTTAGAGATTGACTGGGTCATGTTTCTTAGCTTACCAAGTTGTTGCGCAATTTCTTCTGTCGATTCCGAAGTCCTTTGTGAAAGTGCCCGAACTTCATCAGCAACAACCGAAAAGCCACGGCCTTGTTCACCGGCTCGGGCTGCTTCAATTGCAGCGTTTAAAGCAAGTAAGTTGGTTTGCTCTGCAATGCCGCGGATCACATCTAAAATTGTGGTAATACTCTCACTCTCACTATCTAAAGCACGAATATTTTGTTCCGTATTCGAAATCGTTTCAGATAACCCTGTAACACTCGATACGGTTTTATTTATCAATGATTGCCCTTCTATCGCAGATTGCTTAGTTGCGTTTGCCGAATCCGCTGCTGACGCACAGCTCGATGCCACTTCATTAGCCGTAGCTGCCATTTCATTAATAGCGGTTGCAGCTTGTTCAAGTGCCATTTGTTGCGACGTTAATGATGAATTCATTGAGGTTACTAAACGAGAACTCACTTCAGATGCATTGCTAACATTTGCTGAAGAAGCATTTATTTCTTTTACAAGAGCGGATATCGAATTTAAGAATTGATTAAAACTATGCGCCAACTTTCCTGTTTCGTCTTGCGTGCGAATTTTTAAACGTTTTGTTAAATCTCCTTCCCCTTGCGAAATATCCTCAAGACCTTGCGTTACCTCAACAATGGGACGTGATATTAATTTAGAAATATAAACGGATAACGCCGAGAAAACGCCAATAAGAATTAAACTCACCACGATGATAACGAGCGTGAGTGTATTCGCTTTTGCCATTACCTCTGACTTTTTAAGTAACCCAATAAATTTCCAATTTAATTTTGGTGAGGTATACACATTTGCCAGATAAACATCACCATCAATCTCGACAGTGGTATCACCCTGCGTCATGTTACTTAACTCTTTAAAGAGCCCATTTTTCACGTCGCTTAGTTCTTTAAAGTTGTTTTCTGGGTGCTTTGCGTCAACCAACACTTTTCCCGAATCTTCAATCAGCATTAAAAACCCCGATTCACCCATTTTTATATTTTGGATCATCGTAGTGAGGCCTTTTAATGACACATCCATGCCCGTTACGCCAAATTTTCTGCCGGACTTATCTTTGATCGACATCACGGTTGATACTATTACCGCATCATCCGGCTCCCAATAGTAGGCTTGTGTACGAATAGGAGACGTGGTTGCACCTGTACCCGTTATATACCATGGTCTCGGCCTTGGATCATAATTAGCACCGACACTACCCTTAGGCCACTGAGTATAGCCACCTTGCTGATTCCCCATATAGATATAGGAAATGCCTTCGTGCGAATCACCAAACTGAGTGAACAAGTCAAATACACGTTGCTCAGTTGGATTGTTTTGCTCTGGTGTCATTTGGCTTGCGGTATTCACACTCATATACGACTTAATACCTGTATTTGCCGCAACTAAATCAGGGTGTTGTGCGATATAAACGACATCTTTGCTAATTTCGTCAAAGAATAACGAAATCGCTTTATCAATCTGAGTTACTTCACGGGTATTGGAAATGGTAAAATTATCATGCGCTAAATTACGCGTTTGATTAATCATGAGCACTGCAATTACTAAAATTGGCAATGTCATCGTCACCAAAAATGCAATAATGAGTTTTTTTGATATCGACATAGTTTTATCTAAATGCAACCAAGGTAACGTTAAATATGGTTTGCAATGAAGCACTAGTCAACTTCGTCAGTTTTAGTCTAAGCTATTTTAAAGCAACAAATTTTCGGGATTAAAAAGTGAGCATAGCTGGACTTAAATTACCCCTTTTATCGGCCATTCTAATGACTTGCTCAGTCGCAGCTGAGCCAACGCTATCTGGCGGGTTTTGGATTAACTATAGTTACGATGAAAATTCTTACGACACGCACTTTGGTGACCAAGCACTGATCGCATATCTTGATAAGCCAAAATCTAACGACTCATCGTTTTTTTATTCAGGTGAATTTCGTATTGGCCCAGGCAGTTTCACTGATGTCGAAAATAACACTAGCGGGCAAAATTATGTATTACACAAGGCCTGGCTGGGTTACAAAGTGAATGAAAGTAACTCATTAATAGTCGGTAAAAGCCAAGTCCCATTTGGCTGGAAAACCGCTAACTTCTGGCCAGGAGATATGTTTTTAGCAGCTTATGGCGATCAAATGGATGTTGGCGTTAAATACCAAGGTGGTGTTAACCAACTCAATTATCAGCTCGCATACTACCTTGCCGATGATTGGGCGAGTACATCAACCGACAGCACCGATGACAACCGTCACTGGGGCAGCAGTTCAACTTACAGAAAAGTGGATACGGCTGTAGCCGATCTTTCTTATACATTGAATAATCAGCACACCTTTGCTGCATCTTACCAACAGGGTAAGTTAGAGGAGTTGATAACCGGTGATAGGCATACTGACGGTGATCACAGCGCTTATGTTATTTATTACCAAGGACAATTTGACCAACTTACAACTAAGCTCAGTTACATTGATGGTAAACGTGATTTACCACAAGCGTATCTTGCAGCCAATCCCGATGTCGCAAGCACAATCGACAACACCCGTTATGCGGGTGAACTCGGTTATACAATAGGAAATTGGTATTTTGTATTAGATGTGACCTTAGCTAAATCAAACACAAATGGGGTAGACGGTGATACCGTTTATGCGTTTGCGCCGGGCGTGCGCTACGACTATGGCCCGGGATGGCTGTACCTTGAATATCTCAATCAAGATGCTTATTTCGACCGCAATATGCAAATCAACCAAGGGGACTTTGCGGCGTGGTACCTTACCTTCGATTACTATTGGTAAATACAAAACTGTTCTTGCAGCTTAATTTAAAATTAAACTGTTGTTGAGGCAGATATTCGATATCCGCCTCAATTTTGGTTCTATTAAGTCATGCAATACCAGCTAAAGCGCGTTCTTGATTGCTTCAACCACTGACACACAATCCTCTCGTGTTACATCTTTATGCAACACCAAACGGATTTGCTCGCCAGCGCAGATGTTAACACCCTGATTGTAGAGCGCTTCGGCAAATTCAGAAACCGGTTTTGTACCGTGGTAATTAACAAAAACCATATTGGTAGCACAACCAGCAACAGCAATTCCAGCAAGGCTTGAAAGCTCACCAGCTAAAAACTCTGCGTTTTCATGATCTTCAACAAGACGCTCTATATTGTTTTCAAGGGCATACAAACCCGCAGCTGCAACAATACCCGCTTGACGCATGCCGCCACCAAGCATCTTACGCCATTTATGTGCCTCATGAATAAATGCCTTTGAGCCACACAATACACTGCCAAGTGGTGTACCAAGCCCTTTTGAAAGGCAAATAGATACTGAATCCATTTCTGAGGTGATTTCTTTTACCGATACTTGATGGTGCACAGCAGCATTAAACACACGAGCGCCATCTAGATGCAGACCTAAACCATGCGCATCGCAAAATTTACGAGCATCTGATAAATAAGCCATTGGTAGGGGCTTACCAGATACCGTATTTTCGATCGACAAAAGACGCGTGCGCGCATAGTGATGATCGTTCGGCTTAATTTTTCGTTTAACTAATTCGAGTGACAAGCTGCCATCTTGTTCAAATTCTATTGGTTGTGGTTGAATACTGCCAAGTACTGCTGCTCCGCCCCCTTCATATTTATAAGTATGGGCATCTTGACCAACAATATATTCATCACCACGTTGGCAATGTGCGAGTAACGCCAATAAATTACTTTGCGTGCCACTTGGGGCAAACAATGCTGCTTCGTGTCCTGTTAATTCAGCAGCTTTTTGCTGTAAGGCATTTACCGTGGGATCATCACCAAATACGTCATCGCCAACCTCTGCATCAGCCATAGCTTTACGCATATTTTCACAGGGTTGGGTAACGGTATCGCTTCGTAAATCAATCATTATTTCATTGCTTTAGAGCAGTTATATTAGTATTCAACTTTAACGTGACAGTTCAAGAAAGACAACAACTTGGCGTTAGCTAGTAAAAAACAAAATACTGCCACTCGTCGCAAAAAATTCACTTTGATATTATGATACAATATAACATATCTATAAGTGGTTATTTTCTCTTTTAGAAAGGCTACAACACTAGGCGTTAGTGTAAGTTCATTCACTTTTGCACTAAACGTTAATAGCGCTGACGTGTTAACGTATTTGACCGCTTAAAAGAAAATTCTAGTTCCAATTCTAGCCAAAAATTGGATTCTGTTGTCACATCCCAAGGAAGCATTTGCTTCCTTTTTTATGCACCTTCGCTTAGGAAAAGCTAGAAAATAAAAGCCCCATTCGGGGCATTAGATGAGTTATAAAAGGTTAAACTTCACATTGCCAATCAAGATTCTTTTTGCCAATGCTTACTTGAATATTATGCCCACCATATTGGCTTAGTGTCGGCTTGATTGCTTTCTCAAACTCATGTGCTGTATTTTCAAAATCCTGAGCATGGAGCTCAAGTGCATCAATGTCTTTTTGATGTTTTCGCACCATTGCTTCCATTTTTTGAGCGACTTGCTCATGTTGCTTGATAAGCTTTTTATTTACGATAAGTTCATCGTTTGCTTCAATTACCAATTCACCCGATAAATTATCCATTTCTGTTTGATGCTTAGCGAGTGCTTCTTCCATGACTCTCAGTGGTTTTTCTAACCTTTTAAGCGTCATCTCATCGGCTTTCATTGCTTTATATGCTGCAATTTGTGATGGCGTCATGGTAATTTCATCAATTGCTTTACAGTCATTAAAAACATAGATTTTTAGAGGCTCATCAGTACTGCTAATGTGTTCATTAGAATTTGCATGCGAAATTGCACATGCCGATAACACGCTTGTGATCATCATTAATGTCATTACTTTTTTCATGGCTGTTCAAATCCTGCTAAATATTGGTTGTTAAAGAATTAGTCGCAGCAAAATTGAAAAAAGTTTTAAGCATTCGGTAAACTTTTCAAAAAAATAAATTGTAACAATTACATACAGATTAAAATCTTCATTAAACAGTTTGCTAATATTTCTTTGGAAAGATGATGCTTCATTAATTACAAGGTCGTTTTTATGAAATATCTTTTAGCATTTTCTTTTTTACTAATACTTTCAAACAACGCTTTCGCACAAAAACTTGATGTGGGCGTCAACATTCCTGCTGATTTTGGTGAAACATTTAAACGAGAAAAAATTAACTACGAACAATTTAAAGGTAACCCTTTTTATTTGTTAGTTTGGGACTCTGCAAATGAATTATTACTACGTGATATTTTACGTCGAACGAAAGATTCACCCGCACCTGTTGTAGTGATGTGCTTAGGTCAAGTTAAAGTCGGTTCCCGTAAAAAAGACTATACCGAGTGTGAGCATCAAGTGAGCTTACTCAGTAATGAGCGTGTGACTTTGATCAAGAAAAAACGCAATACCATTGCAAAAACAGTGAAGTTACCCACCACAGATCATCTTTTTGTTATTGATGAAAAAGGCACAGTTGTTCAAAAGGTAAGACTGCGAGCTCGCTAATGGCCTTGTAACTTATCGAAAGGGTGTTTTAACAAAACACCCTTTACTTATTTTCTGGCTTAGTAGACGTTTTAAAAGTCTGCCCAGAAAGTGCCTTATCAAAATACTTATCATAATATTCAAGCGAATTTATTTTCGACAAGTTGTCCCACAGACTGTGCGCTAACTCAGGTCGCCGCGCATAAAATTGATGGCTAAATATCAAATAGCCAATACTTTCATTGATTGGAATCTCGTTTTCAACAAACCCTTCTGGTAAAGAGTCCATTTGACAATTACTAAGCGATACATTTACTCGCCCCTTAAAAAGCAATTCATGCGCTTTGGCAATTGACGGCGCTTGATAGATATCAAACCCTTTTAATCGCATATCGCTAATCACGCCATACCCGTTTGGCACAGACATGCTTACCGGTTTTTCAAATACTAAATTCGTGCCATCCCATACTATATCGTTTCTTTTATACACTAAACACGAAGAAGAGATTGAAAAGCTGCGAACATTATCCAAATTACCGTCTTTTGTTTTAGGGTACTTCGCAATTTGCTCTCTTAATGGATGATATCTGCCAATAACCGCATCAACCTTCCCAAGCGAGAGATCATTGAGACAACGTTTCCAAGGGAAGCGTACGTAGTGAATAGTAAGATCAGGCGTAAGACGTTCTAAATGTTGCAAAATTTCAATGGCTGGTCCGGGGTTTTCAGCCGGTACGTTAGCACCTGAGCCATAAAAATGTGGAAGAACAGGCTGATTTTCATAACAATAAGTTAAATTATTCTTGCCATATGCTGTAAGCGAAAATGCTGTCAGCAATATCAGCATAAATGTGAATAATGTTATTCGCATAACCCGCCTTAATACTTAAATACAACTCTTACATTGTAGACCGTACCAACTAAACAATGCACTCTTCATAGAATAAATAATATTCAGCGATATCCTTTCGCACAGCCTCAATAACGCCCGCTGGTTTTT
Source organism: Pseudoalteromonas piratica (assembly GCF_000788395.1). Taxonomy (NCBI): domain Bacteria; kingdom Pseudomonadati; phylum Pseudomonadota; class Gammaproteobacteria; order Alteromonadales; family Pseudoalteromonadaceae; genus Pseudoalteromonas; species Pseudoalteromonas piratica. Next base: position 225,288 of record NZ_CP009889.1, on the reverse strand, counting down.
TACAATGTGTGTCAGTACACTCTACCACCAGGAATCATAAAACAATTTATAAAATGGAACTTCACACTTCACGATTACTTTTAAGACCATTATTTCAGGCTGACTACCAATTTTTCTCACACTTACATCAATTGCCTGAAGTAATGCGCTATGTTGCAGATTTACCGTCAAACGAGAAAATACAGCAACGCTTCAATGAGCGAATTGGCAGTTGGCAAAAAGAAAAAAATCGCTGGCTAACATTGATAATGATTGAAAAATCGAGTGCTCAGCCAATTGGTGTAACCGGTTTTCTTTCACAGTGGCAACCTTTCCAACAAGCTGAGTTAGGTTTTCTAATTGACCCAACATTTCAAGGGATGGGTTATGGCAAAGAATCCACTCTAAAAATTATGGACTTTGCTTTTAATCATTGTCAGTACCACAAAGTCTCAGCCACAGTAACCGATGGAAATATAGCATCAAGCAATTTATTAACGTCACTTGGCTTTAAGTTAGAAGGGAAACTGCGAGATAACTATCAAATTAATGGGAGATGGTGCAATGACTTGAAATACGGCATGCTAAAAAGCGAGTACATTTCACAGTCAAATGCTTAAACAAAAAGAACACAGTGATTGGAATCTCAAAACTGCGTTCTAAATATTAAAACAAGCACAAAATCCATTTTGTGCTAAAGCTATTTTCACTCATAAAAGCTTATAAATTAAAGCGTGATGTCGCGTCTAATAATTTGTCAGATAAACCATGTAAATTGGTTGCCACATTTCTTACTTGTTCCAGAGAATTTAATGTCGATTCAAATGATGAATGCATGTTAGAGACATTATCCACCACAATTGATGCCACTGAGGTTTGTTCTTCTGTTGCAGTTGCAATTTGCGCGTTCATTCCATTAATCGCGAGAATCTGCTCTGCAATTTTTCGAATCGAGTCACCAGTTTTTTCTGCGTTATCAGAGTTTAACTTCGCTTTTTCCATTGCCGAGTTCATCGCTGTTACAGACTCGTTTGCAGCTGCCGTTAATACGTTTAATAAATCGCGAATTTCATTGGTAGATTTTGCAGTTCGAGATGCTAACTCTCGCACTTCATCAGCCACTACAGCAAAGCCGCGACCTTGTTCACCTGCCCGCGCAGCCTCAATGGCCGCATTAAGTGCTAGCAAGTTAGTTTGTTCCGCAATCGAAGTAATCACATTTAAGATTTGACCCACGTTTTGTGTATCGTTAGCTAGTTGGTCAATCGTGCCTGAAGCTGCTTCAATTTCATCTCGCAATGAGTTTGACTGCATTACAGAAGATTCAATTTGCTTCGCGCTCACTTCAACTTCTTTCTCAGCACTTTTCGCAGCTTCTGCAGCACTAGCCGCTGAGTTTGAAATATCGCCAACACTAAGTTTCATTTCTTCCATCGATTGGCGCACTATTTCGGCATCATGAGATTGTTGATTGGTAGCATTTTCAGCACGCTCCATGCCTTGCACCAAACGCGTAGAGTTTTCCATCAACGGACTCACTACCGATACCACATTTTCTACCGAATCTTTCAATAGGGAAATAAAACCATTGAAGTTCTGCGACACTTGGCCTATTTCATCTTCACCGCGCACCTCTAATTTACTGCTCAAACTGCCCCCACCATTTGCCAGTTGCTCCAATGACGATGCGACTTCTTTTGCGGACTGGCTAATAGCTTGCGCGATATAAATAGCTAACAGTGTTGAAACAATAATCGCGATAACAATAATGCCAATGGTCACACTAATGGCGTCACTAGAACGTTCGAGGGTATCGTTGATCAAGGCTTGAAAGCGTTCATCAGATTTACGTTGAAAGGACTCAAAATGGTCTACTAATTCTTCATATTTAGCAGTTTTAGCTTGAGCTTGTTGTTGAATTTTAGAAAAATCAGCAGTACCAGAAATCATGCCTGAAGCGATTTCTTTAGCTACTTTACTGTAATCTTCTAGTAGCTTTATGTCTCGGCTGCTGGCATCTTCCGGTGAGAGTCGTGATAACTTTTCGAGATTTTGTTGTATCATCTCGCCAGTTTCATCCGCCTTTCCTATCAGCTCTTCATCACCAAAAGTAACGGATTGGGTGTAGAGCTCATCAAGCTTTTGCACCAAATATTTATTAGCTGTTGCCAATTTTACAACTTCGTAACTAACACTAGAAATTTCATTTATCGATTTCTCATTATCGACCATAGTAGTGCGACTGACAGCCAAAATTGCCAGTAGCAGCACTACTGTTAAGCCAGTAATTAAATGTATTTTTTTATTTATGCTTAAATTACTAATTATTCTCATCACACCGTTATTCCTAATAGATTAACCTTGCTGATTATCTGTTGTTAAACACCAACCATTAAATTGTCGTCTATTTTTCAATTTTTGCTAGTAATTCTATTTATTTAACTATACTTACTTCGCTAATAATGCAAATTAAGCAATTTAGGAAACAATTATGAACAATAAAGTTTTATTAGGTTGTGCATTGTGTTTTACAGCTTTCCCAAGCTTTTCAGATGTCAATATATCTGGTTTTACTAGCATAAATGCGGGCAAGGTACTCAGTGGCACAGGCGTCCCTCAATTTGGTATTGATGAACCCACATTTCTGGCTGACTATCCAATAGTAAGTGTTTACAACGAAGATATTACTTTTAAGCCTGAATCTCTTTTCGGCTTGCAAGTAACTGCAGATGTTGGCGAAGGGCTGAGCGCTACCGCGCAAATAGTTGCGCGGGGTGCAGATGACTTTAACGCTGAATTTGAATGGGCCTATCTATCCTATGAAGTAAATGAAAACTGGACCATTCAAGCAGGTAAAAAACGCTTACCGCTGTTCTATTACTCTGATTTCTATGATGTTGGTTATGCTTACGTATGGATGCGTGCGCCTGCAGATAACTACACTTGGCAAATTTTTAATTACAACGGCGTTAATGCGTTATATTCAGGTTCGATTGGTGACTGGTCGCTGTCTGGTAATATTTATATGGGGCGTGAAGACGATAAGGAAAATAAGCTACTTTCTGACTTTTTCTTTAATGCTCAAACACGCGAAATTTGGAAAGATATTCTCGGTGGTGTAATCCAAACCAGTAATGACTGGCTCGAAATTCGCGCGACTGCAATGACCTACACTAATCAGCGTTATATAGATGGTGAGCCGTCAATGTGGGATGGTAAAGATGAGCGCGATGGTAATTTCTATGGATTAGCGGTCAATGCTGATTTTGGTAACTTCTTTATTCTCAGTGAACTAAACCGCTTAGATCTCGATGGCAACCTAGATACAGCAATGTTGACCTTAGGCTATCGCATCGATTCCTTTACGCCTTTTGTTTCATACTCGACGTTTGATCAAAAAGACGGTGACGATGGTGAAAACCATAATACAACGTCAGTTGGCGTGCGCTGGGATTTTCACTCAAACGCTGCGTTTAAAATTCAATACGATGAAGTTGAAGACAACTCCTTTTCACTGGCAGTGGCTGGTGACAGTAAAGCCATTACTATCGGCGTAGACATGGTATTTTAATTGAGGGTAAAGCAATGAAAAATTTAATTATATTAACACTGATTCTATTTACATCTTGCTCTTTAAGCGCTGCGGTAGATGTTGTCGTACACCCTTCAAATGCAAACGCAATTGATGCCAGTGACATTAAAAAAATCTTTACTGGCAAAGCAAAATCATTTGCTGATGGCTCAAAAGCGCTGCCAATCACCCAAGCAGATGGCAACCCAGTGACAGATGAATTTAATCAAAATGTATTAAATAAGTCTTCGAGCCAGTTAAAAGCCTATTGGTCCAAATTGGTTTTTACCGGTAAAGGTACACCACCAGAAGAAGCCGCTAACGATGCTGAAGTAATCAACTTAGTTTCTAAAAATCCAAATTTAATTGGCTTTGTATCACAAGGCAGCGCTGATGGTAGCGTAAAGGTTGTTCAATCCTTTTAGTGAGGTGAGATTATGTTGAAAAATCGTTATCTGCTTACTTCATTACTATTAAGCGTGGCAGCAATGCCAAGTTTTGCCGATGTTCGAATTAACGGGTTCGCATCAATCTATGGCGGACAAACACTTAACAGTAATGACACGCTATACAGCTACACCGATGAATTTGATTGGCAAAATGACAGCTTGTTTGCAGTACAAGTCAGTGCTGATGTCAGCGAGGGCTTATCTGCCACAGCACAATTAATTGCGCGTGGTAGCGAAGACTTTAATGCCGAGTTTGAATGGGCTTATCTCACTTACGAAATCTCTGATAATGCGCAATTAAGCGCCGGTAAAATGCGTATTCCATTTTACCGATATTCGGATTTTCTGGATGTAGGTTATGCCTATCGCTGGGTGCGTCCGCCACAATCAGTCTATAACTTGAATTTCTCAACCTATGAAGGGTTAAGTTATCTCTATAACTCATCTTTTTCAGATTGGGATAGCAGCCTACAGCTCATTGCAGGTGCCGTTGATACTGAGTTTGCAGCAATTACAGATTCAGATAAAGGTGAGCTTAAAGATACGCTTGGCGTAAATTGGACGCTAACTAATGGCTGGTTTACAGGGCGTGTAGCTTATTTTGTCACTGAAACCACAATTGATGCGAGCGGAAGCCCCGAATTGAGCGGATTGTTAGCGGGATTGCAAGCATATGGGCTGAATGAGCAATACAATAACATTGCCATTGATGAAGATGATTCATACTTTGCTGCAATTGGTTTTGGTATTGATTACAACGACTTTTTAGTTGACGCAGAATACACACAATTTGAAATTGATAACAGCGTATTAGCTAAACAAACGCAGTATTATGTGTCTGTTGGTTATCGCATGGATTCAATTACATTAAGTGCAACGTATGAAGGCAATGACGATAAAAACTCTAGTGATCAATTCAATCAAGTACCGCGTTTTGTTCCGGGCCCAGGAGGTAACTTAATACCCGTGGTAATTCCTGGTACAAATCCACCGCTTTATCTACAAGATGCAACCAATCTTGCCCTTGCTTCGCAGGCATCAAAGTCGAACTCTTACTCATTTACAGTTCGCTATGACTTCCATCCCGCGGCAGCATTTAAGTTAGAGTACACGCATTTTGAAGATGATCTTATCGACAATGATGCAGATCTTATTACCTTCGGTGTAGATCTGGTTTTTTAACTTATTACCTAGCATGAAAACCCCTGCGCTTATGTGTAGGGGTTTTCTTTCATTTTATAGTGCTACGTAATTAACAAGCCTCTCCGTCAACCGAGATTTTTGTTAACTGTACGTCGGGCTTAGCGTAACTTAAGCGCCCTAAACGGTCTGTTGTGTGATAACTATCTAGACCTGAAATTGCAATAGTATCAAGTGCTTCAATATCAATATAACCATCTTTAGCTATTGCTATATCTGGCACAACAATATGACTAATTTCACCAATCACTAACACTGTACCATTAATCTCAAGCGGCTTTATTTCGCGCAAGTTAAGCGCAAATTTAACTTGGGATTCGCCAACAAAAGGTGCATTAATTCCCGTTTCAAACTGCTCTGTGAGCGCTACTTTTTCAAACTCAGACTGCTCTTCTGGGTACCGCGCTGATGTTTGATGAGCTTGTTGCCAAATCAATGAATTAACATGATTAATAGTGTAAACACCCGTTGCTTTAATGTTGCTTAAAGTATCTCGCGGTACGGTATCAGGACGAATAATCATACCAATCAAGGCAGGATTAGCGCCTAAATGAAACACCGAGCTAACAATGGCTAAATTTGTCACGCCAGTGTCGCTTTGGCTACCAATCAAATTTGCACTTTTAAAGCCAGAAAGACTATTAATTAAACGAGCACGTTGACGCTGCTCCATGGTGTGAATATCGTTTTGGGTAATGTGTTTAATCATTCTGTTTGCCAATAATTTATTTACTTTGCTATACGCATAAACGGCGCCACGCGATTACAAGTTATCAAGGTTTTGTAGCAAAAAATCAGCACGAGTAAGCACCTCCTTACGGTCACTCTCAGGTTTTTTAAGCCAATTACTTAATACCATTTTAGTGCGTGGATTATTGGTAAAGCTTTCTTTATGCTTATCCATAAAGTGCCAATAAAGAGCATTAAGTGGACAGGCATCACTGCCAACTGTATTGGTAACTTTATAATGGCAATCGCCACAATAATCGCTCATCTTCTTGATGTAATTACCGCTGGCAGCATAGGCTTTGGAACCCACTATACCGCCATCAGCAAATTGACTCATTCCCCGCGTATTTGGCATTTCTACCCATTCAATAGCATCAATGTAGATTCCCAAATACCAATTATCGACTTGGTCTGGGTTAATGCCTGCAATGAGACAAAAGTTGCCAGTTACCATTAATCGTTGAATATGATGGGCATATGCAAAATCTAGGGATTGTGTCACCGCATGGGAAAGACAACGCATTTTAGTGTTTCCAGTCCAAAACCACTCAGGCAGAGGCAAACTGGCATCAAGGGCATTTAATGCGGCGTAATGTGGCATGTTCGCCCAATAAATACCGCGCACAAACTCACGCCAACCTAGAATTTGCCTAACAAACCCTTCTATTTGGGCAATATCAATATTGCCATTGTGATGAAACGCGTCAATTGCCGCATTTACGACACTTTGTGGGCTTATCATTTTGGCATTGATAGCAAACGACAATCGCGAATGATACAAACTCCAACCCTTATCCTCACCAAACTCAATAAGCTTGCCTGTCATCGCATCTTGAAACTGGCCAAACTTAGGTAACAACTCTTTGCAAAAAAAGGCTAATAACGCATTTGCTTGACTACGATTAACTGGCCATAACAATTGTTTTTCAGCTTTACCAATAGTTTTAATGTCATGCCTTTCAATTCGCTTAAGAATGTCACTGACATCATTAGCGAATACAAGTGGTTCAGGTATCTCTGCTAAATCACTGGCTTTAAATTTATTGCGATTTTGACTATCAAAGTTCCACTGGCCGGTAAGCGGCCCATCATCGTCCATCAAAACATTAAATTCCGCTCGCATTTTTCGGTAAAAATGCTCCAAGCGATGTTTTTTACCTGGTTTAAAATAACTCGCCAGTTGATTATCAGCTAAATAGAAATGTTCTGTATCGTATGCCTTTGAATCAATAGTGAGTTGTTTACAATAGTCAGCTAATTGCTCTCTTAAACGGTATTCGTCAGGTAATTGATAAGAAAACGTTTTTATCTCATGCTCAGTAATCAAGAAGCTGATTAATGCTGGCAGATCAGTATAGTTTTGCGTATCGTCTAAGGATAGGTAAATAACTCGGTGCCCAGCTTTTTCTAATGCACTCGCAAATGCCTGCATCGCTGCAAAAAAGGCTGAAATTTTTTGAATATGATGGGTTGTGTAATTAGCCTCTTGATGCAACTCAGCAATCACATAGGTAACATTACTCGACTTTTCTTTAAACCAAGAATGCGCTGCATTAAGTTGATCGCCCAAAATTAGACGTAACTCATTCGCCATTGTTATTTCCTTTTTGTCGATTACCTGCGCAACGTTTAGAGCAATATTTCACATTTTGCCAATCGCGTTGCCACTTTTTTCGCCAAGTAAATGGGCGCTCACAAACTTTGCATAATTTTGTTGGTAAATCGGATTTCTTCATTAATTAGGCCTCACATGGCGCGCGAGTAACCGTTTACTTTCGATGACTACTTTTGGTTTTTTGCGCCACTGCCAAAGTAACGCTTGTGCATTCTTATAGCTTTGCTTCACATCAATGATTGGTTTTGGGTATTCTTCGCCCAACTTGAAGCCATACATCACCTGTTCCATTTCAGAAAGTTGCCATGGACTGTGAATTAATGGAGCCGGCACCTCTGTTAATTCAGGCACCCAAGTTCTCACAAAATCACCCCTTTCATCTTTTTCCTCACCCTGTTTTACTGGGCTATAAATGCGAATGGTATTTATACCGGTAACGCCTGCCTGCATTTGAAATTGGCTGTAATGAATACCTGGTTCGAAGTCTAAGAATAGACTCGCTAAATGCGCGACACCAGCACGCCAGTCTAGCTCAAGGTGATGGCATAAAAAGCTTACTAACATAGCTCGCATGCGAAAATTAATGTATCCGGTTTCAATTAAACATCGCATACAAGCATCCACCATGGGCACACCTGTATTACCCGTTTTCCAAGCAAGTAATCGTTGCTCGGCTAACTCGCCTGTCACTCGGGGTAAGTCATCATACCCTTTATTAACATGGCGAAATTCCATTTCGCATTCACTCTCAAATTTTTGAATAAAGTGGCAATGCCAGTGTAACCGAGAGGTAAGCGCAACAAGGCTTCGCCGCCAACCGGGAACTTGCCAATGATTGAGGACCGTTTGATAAACCTGCCGTAAACTAATATTACCCCACGCCAGATAAGGAGATAATCGTGAGCAATGAATTTGACTTAAACTGGGACTGGAAAGTTTAAATGCGTAATCTTTCCCACGTGCAATAAAAAAATCATTTAACACCTGAAAAGCTTCACTTTCCCCCCCGTTTTGAAACTGTCCTTTAATGCTTTGATAACGCTTTTCGAAGTAAGTTAATTGGCACTCAAACTCACAGTGTGTAAACCAACACATGGAATTTAGATTGACATTGGTACACTCTGAGCGCATCACTTGCTGCCAATTTTTATCCCAATTGAGGCGATGAGTAAGGCCACGTTGCACCGCACCTAATGGGGTTTCACACCATGAAATACCGTTATCATTACACCATTGTGAGAAGGCCTTATCACGAGAAAAGGTATTATCGAGTCCAATTTCTTGGTGAGAGAAAACTGATGAAATGCAGTATTTTTCGTGTAGCGCTTGGAACATTTCTAACGCATCATCCTTCGCTACATACAAGGCACCTTGAGGTAATTTATTTGCCATATCACGCAAAGACTGCGATACAAAACGCCAGTGACGCTCAGAATAATGGGCATCATTGAGCAGCATACCCTCAAAGCAATAAACTAATAAAACAGGCAATCCCGTTTTTGCTGCCGCCAACAATGGCGCATGATCTGATAGGCGTAAGTCGCGTTTAAGCCAAACAACTGCAATGCTCATTTACGTAACATCGCTCAAAATTGGCCAATCTGCAGCATCGTTGGCATCAAGCTGAGAGCCTACCGCTGACCCCTGCCACTTTCGAATAAACTCACCTTTAGCGTCAAACTGTTCGGTTTGTTTATCAAGATTAAAGTGCCTACCACCACGAGGATCAACACCTACACCCGCAATGTATTGCCAATTTCCCCAGTTAGATGCCACATCAAAATCGATAAGTTGTTGTTGAAAATAAGCCGCACCATAACGCCAATCAAGTTGTAGTTCATTCACCAAACAACTTGCGGCAATTTGCCTGCCGCGATTTGACATATAACCCGTGGCATTGAGTTGTTTCATTAAAGCATTAACAATTAGGTAAGGCGTGTTGCCACTGCACCATTTTTGATAACGCTCGGCAAAAAAACTGGTCAGAGGTTTAGTATCACGTAAACCTGAAAAAGCATACATTTTGCTGCCTAATTTTACACTCAGCCATTGAAAATACTCGCGCCACAACAACTCAAACTTAATCCAATAAGTTGATTCATTGGCACCATCTGATTGCTCGTAATGTGAAACGGCATGCCAAATTTGGCGCGGTGATAAGTTACCAATCGCTAAATAAGGACTAAATTTGGTTGAGTTTTGCCAACCATCAAGCTCATTGCGCGTTGCTTTGTAGGTTTTTGCAGCACCACTGTTAAGGTAACTCACTAGGTGATACTTGCCAGCGTGTTCTCCTGCAAAAAATGGCATATCATTTGGTAATAAATACGACATATCAATGCGTTCAAACCAGTTTAACAACACAAAATTGTTGTCGATTTTAATAGCGCTCGGCCATTTTTCGGGGAAGACATTGCACTCGTTTGAACTCGGCTCAGCAATTGGTAGGGCGTGTTTTTCGACTTTGTTGCGAAATTTACTAAAACTACCAGACATGCAATCGAGCATGTCAATTTGAGATTGTGAAAATAAGGTATGTTGCCAAAATAAGGCTATTGGTAATGTTGGGAATGCGTTTTGTAAATCACTTATTTGACGTTTTTCATAAACGCCAACCTGCTCCGCAACCACTAGCTGGTTGATGGCATGAGTGTTAATAAAATCATATAAAACTCTTTGTGGTTCCCCCTCTAACACAATCAATTGATGACCAAGCGCTTGCAGTTCATCAGCTAATTCTTGTAAAGAGTTAAGGATAAAGCGGGTTTGATGTTCACCCAGCAACTGACAGTGATAATTACTGGCAATTTTTTTGGCGGGATCGAGTACATAAACAAAAGCGATGTGCTCACTTTTATTTAGGGCAAATTCAAGTGCAGGGTTATCGCTTAAGCGTAAATCATGAGTGAACCAATAAAGAGTTTTGACCACGTATTTTCACCAATAGTTTAATCTCATCCTGGTGAATTAATACGTTTAACTCAGTGATAAAGTTCAGATAGTTATGTGATGAGTGCTATTTTTTGCTAGCAACCTTGCACAACCCATGCACTCACTTTCTCTGTAACTTGACTGCCATTTTCGGCAAACGCGTAATATGCATAGCACCCATCTTGCAAACGATAGCCCTTAGGAAAAATAAAGAGGCCCCACCCTTGAATACTGTTATTAACATACGATCCAGGAGTTTGATCAATCACGCATAAACGCTGCTGGCACTGATAACTTGAAACTAAGCTTGAGCCTAAATCATAATAACCGTTACCCACATAACTAAAGTCTCCCTCCATCAAGTTACCTAAGGCATTATTCCAAATCTCTTGCGGTGCGCCAAAGTAAGTATTGATGTTAACACCATTAATCACTACGGATTCATTACTCACTTTGTGTTTATGTTGAATTACCGCCTTAGCATAAATACTGTCAGTTAATTGCTCTAGCCCTGCTGCCACTTGTTTGATTGTGGCAACATTAGCATCGCGACTTACTGACAAAAACTTAGGTGCTGCAACTATCGCAATGACGCCAAGCACAACAATCACTAAAATCATTTCAATAAGGGTAAAGCCTCGGTGAGCAGTCATAGCAGGTGTACATCTTTTGGTGGTTAAATTTATTTTTAAGGCAAAACCTTATGTATTTATTAAAGAGTAAGCCTTCTGAATCAAATGTTCAAATAAAATAGTGAACGTCCGTGTTTCACTAACCTGATGAAAAAGAAAGTATTTCTTATCTTACAACCTTTAGCATTACATTAAGGGTGAGCATTTATATTCGAAGAAAACAAACGGATAATTTACATGCTTTGTTTAACTGCCAAAGGTTTCAAAGTGCCGCAACCGCCAACGATTTAGCATTAAGTTTGTAACCTACTCCCCATACAGTTTCAATAACATGTTGTTTCGCATACTTTTCTAATTTGCCACGCAAACGGTTTATATGCGAGTTAACTGTATGCTCATAGCCACAATGTCCATAGCCCCACACCGACTCTAATAACTGGCTTCTAGAAAAAACCTGATTTGGGTGTTTCGCAAAAAAGACCATCAACTCAAACTCAGTGGCAGTAAGGGGTAAGTCTTCTCCTTCAAATCGCACTTCATGACTTGCAGGGTCAATGTGTAATGCACCAAAATTTAGCGCTTGGTGTTGAGGGGTTGTGAGTGCTGGTTGGGTTTGATTTTGTTGCAATAAGCGAATATGACGCAACTGTGTTTTTATGCGCGCTTGCAGTTCGCGATAACTAAACGGCTTACAGATATAGTCATCAGCGCCCATTTCAAGACCAATAATGCGATCCATTTCACTATTTTTAGAGGAGAGAAAGACAACGCTTACATGAGGCATTTTTGTTTTGATTTCACGGCACAAGCTTAACCCGTCTATGCCAGGCAACATAATATCCAGCAAAACAATTTGATAGTCTTGCTTTGTTAATTTAGTCAGTGCAGCGTCACCTGTCGTAACATGATCTACCAACAAGTTAAGTTCAGTTAAATGAACTTGCACTAACCCCGCAATATCAAAATCATTTTCAACAATTAATACCGAGTGTTGCATCATCACACCTCTGCTTATTTAACAATAAGATAGGCCGACGATGACAACAACAAGGGCAATCCTGAGTTAGCATGCAAAAACAGTCATGTTTTTGCATGCCTTTCTCAAATGTAAAACAAATCGCCGGCCTATTTAACGCGTGTTACGGTGACAGCCAACAACGGATTATCAAACTTGTGAAGACTGGTAAGTACCGAAGTACCTAATCCATCTTCTTGTCCAACTACTCCTGGGTGCATCGCAACTTTATTTAATTCTTCACGCGCACTGTTAAAGCCTTCACCACCATCGGCAGGACCAGGTATCGTTCCGGCCGCTTCTGAGTTAGCTTCTGTGCCCGCATCATAAGCAAAGGTTTTATAGTACTGCATATCACCAACACTCATGGAAGAAACATCTATTGCATTAAGACCGGTGAAGCCATCATTTGTATTCACCATCATCGAAATTAATGATAATTTTTGACCTTCAATCATTTCTGTTGTCAGCATTATTTCTGCTTTTTCGCCTGGCATTAATACACCCGCACTTGATGCACTACTATTAACGACATCCAGCGCTAGCAGGCCTGAATTGTCTCCCGACTCTGCCAATACTTCGAGAGGTTCAGATGCCATTTCACCAATTTGCCAAAATTGACCTGAGGTATGTAACGCACTGCCAAGTGGCGACATAGGTTGGGCTTGCGTCAAATTGACAGCAGTAACCATAAATTCATAGGTCATTGTAACCGGTGGTGTAACTACCGGCGGTTCAACGGTCATAGTGTCATTATCGTCATCACCACATGCAACAAGCGCTAAACATGCTGCTGGGATCAATATTTTACTAAGTCTCATAATGACCCCCAATTACTTCACAGTTACAGTTACTTTAGCAACCGGGTTTAACCAGCGGTGAACTGTATTATGTAAGTCACTACTACCGCCAGAAGCATTGTCATCACCCAGATTACCACGATGAACATGAATCATTTTATTTTCTTCTGTAGTCGTTACGCCGGTGCCATTTTCGCCCGGAGCAACGCCAGGTGCTGCTGGAATACCCAATTCACCCGGTGCGCCAGATCCATCTTTTACTAACTCATTATTGGCTTCAGTACCCGCATCATACGCATTTAAATAAATAGTGTAAGTGCCCACTTCGCTTGGAATGCTCCAACTATTTAGGCCTACAAAGCCATCATTGGTTGGTAACATCATACCGACGATTGATAACTGGGTATTGCCATCACTTGTCATAATGTTAGTCATGGTACTTGAAGCAGGTGCTAATAAACCACCAGCAGGGTTTGCCATGGTATCTGCGCCAATACTATCAACAATTGCTACAAGCCCATCTAAACTGCCGCCTTCAGCCATGGCTTGCAGTTCAGGTGAAGCCGCTTCACCTAATTTATACAACATCGCATCACTAGAATGAGCTGTTACAAGAAGCGGTGTAAAATAAATACCTTGTGTTAAGTTAGTAATTTTTACATCTATATCTGCTGCATTTGCATTACTTGCTGCGATCAGTGCAGTGGTGGCAAAAAGCGAAAGGATTTGTGTCTTCATAATTTGTTCTCAGGTTGTTTTTGACTGTTTCACTATGAAAAACAAACTTCGCAATCCCATCACTAAAATCTCACAAAATTATCACGATTTAATAAAAAGTTTGTGTTAGACATTTAAAACGCACAGTAACAAAATAATCAATTGAGAAATCTAAGTGCATAAATTAATGTGTAAAAGGCAAGGTATTTATAGCCACATTACTTAGTAACCAATGAAACGGATGTTCGACCTATAATGAAATACTTTTACTTATTCGCCACGATTGCCGGCACGGTAATTCCCCTTAGTGCCATTTTTCCATGGTTCATGGCTAACGGTTTTAATTTAAAGTTACTTTTTCAAGCTGTCTCAGCTAGCTCAGTAGGTCTCTTTGCTTGGCTTGATGTGCTGATTGCTGCCATCACATTAATTGGTTTCATTGTGGTCGATGCAAAAGTCAATAAAATCGCTTACTGGTATTTAGCAATTATTGGCACCGTATGTGTTGGGGTGTCATGTGGCTTGCCACTCTATTTATATTTACGCACCCGGCAACACGAGGCACAATTAAGCGACGCTCAGCCGCTTTAGGAATGATATGGATTATTTACTGGCTGTTGCACTTTTTGCCATTTCATCATCAGTAACGCCCGGACCGAATAACATCATGGTGATGACATCAGGGGTGAATTTTGGTGTTCAAAAAAGCTTGCCACTGTTGTTAGGCATTTGTATTGGTTTTAGTTTAATGCTGCTAGTGGTAGGGTTTGGCTTCGCACAGCTTTTTACCCATTACCCGATGTTACATTTCATTATTAAATGTATCGGTGTAGGTTATTTACTTTATTTAGCTTGGCTAATTGCAAAAAGCAGCTCTGAGCTTAAAAGCGACACCCAGACAAAGCCATTTTCATTTATGAAAGGGGCATTATTTCAATGGGTCAATGCTAAAGCCTGGATTGTAGCAACCGGCGCAATCGCAGCATTTACCTCAAGTGGTGGTGATTTAGTAAGCCAGCAAATGATTATCTCACTTACATTCTTTTTTGTGTCATTTCCCTGTGTAGGTGTGTGGTTGTTATTCGGTTCACTGTTACAAAATGCCTTAAACAGTGCCGCTCAGCGACGTGTATTTAATTTATCGATGGCAGGATTATTAGTGTTATCCGTACTGCCTGTAATGCACGAAATCATCACACAGCTATTTTGGTAAGTGCTCCTTGGCATATTCAAAAACAGTGTTAATCGTATCAGTAACCAAAGCAAAACGTGCTGGTAAGTCTCGCTGAGATTTTTTAACAAGGTACCTCGGCTGTGTAATGATGTTTGATAGCTCAAATTCACAAAGTGATTCTTTAAAGGGCGAATGCGTAATTGCAATTTGAGGCAATACGGTAAACCCTAACCCCCTGGAAACAGGCAACAGTATTTGGTTAAGCTGATTGATGTAACCGCTAACATGTATTGACTCAACCCTACTAGCAGGCATTTTAAGATGATTTAATACCATCGTAAGGTAATGCTTTCCATCAGGGTGATTAATAAAACCGCGCTGACATAAGTCATCAAACGAGCTCACTTTAGCGCGCCAAGATTTTGCCAACGCCACCACGATTCGTTCATGGGTTAAGTGCGTAGCTGTAAAGCCTTTATCAATGGGATAATGACTTACGATACCAAGATCAACCGTCCCCTGTTGAATGTGATGCAAAATACGTTCATTAGGTGCGATTTCAAGTTCACATACAAGGTGTGGAAATTTAACTTGCAGAGCTACTAACTGCTCATAGAGTGATAGCGCATTAGCTCCAGAGCACGCAATGCGACAGACACCGCTATGCTTATCATCAAAGCTAAGCTGCTCTAACAAATTAGAATGACCTTTAAACGTCGACAATGCATACTCATACACTATCTTGCCTTGCTCTGTAATCTCAAACGCTTTGCCATAACGTTTAATTAGCGGCTTGCCACAGTAACTCTCTAATTTCTGCAAATGCTGACTCACCCCTGGCTGCGTCATCGCTAATAAGTCGGCAGTTTTAGTAAAACTTTTTGTCTCAACAAGGGTGATATAGGTTCTTAACCATATGTTATTTAACATTATAATTTTAAATTATGGATTTTCTAAAATTTGATAATTTTGTTTAATTTAGTTTATTTACTAGGCTTAGCACAAGTTAATAGTCTTTTTTAAAAAGGAAGCACAATGTCACACACTTACCCAAGAAGTTTTTCGCACATTGGTATCTCTGTGCCAGATCTGGAAGCTGCAGTAAAATTCTACACAGAAGTGTTAGGCTGGTATCTAATTATGAAGCCCACTGAAATCGTTGAAGACACCTCGCCTATCGGCGAAATGTGCACCGACGTATTTGGTGCTGGCTGGGAACGATTTCGCATTGCACACTTATCGACAGGCGACCGTATTGGTGTTGAATTGTTTGAATTTAAAAACCAAGAAAACCCTGAAGATAACTTTGAATATTGGAAAACAGGTATTTTCCACTTTTGTGTGCAAGACCCAGATGTAGAAGGATTAGCTGAGAAAATCGTTGCTGCTGGCGGTAAAAAGCGTATGGCAAAACCACGCTACTATTACCCAGGTGAAAAGCCATACCGTATGATTTACATGGAAGACCCATTTGGCAATATTTTAGAAATTTACAGCCACAGTTACGAATTACACTACGCAAGTGGTGCCTATAACTAATTTTTATATTCCTGCAAGCTGATCATTTTACAGTGAGGTGAATGATCAGCTCTTTTCACAATCGCCGTCAAAGGCTTATAAGTGCCATAAGCTGTCATTCGTAACGCCCGCATAAGGGGCTAAGTAATGTTTGGCTATAATGTGTAGCGAAGCGAAACAGAGCCAAACGTTGCGTGTCCCGTTGCTTTATGCGCTTGTTAGGCATACTACTTGATAATTACTTTACGACCAAATGTTAAACAAACTTCTGTTTCCCACATTACTGATACTTCTACGGAAAAGTTTTCTCTTTCCATAATCTGTATCTCTCCTTCATATGAATTTTTATTTGACACCCAGTCAATTGCTTTCTCCCAAGTATTATTTAGATTAATTTCTTCGCGTATTTGTTCTTGGGGAAGGCATATTGTTTGAGTACCATCAATAAGAGTTCCTTCTTTACAACCTTTATCCAATTCATGAGAGGAGTAGATTAAAGTAACTGTTGGCCAACCACTAGAGCTTTCAATAATTCGAGGGACAGATAGTCGGTATCTGTTTTTAGTTTCCAATTTTTCAAGTTTAATTAACGCATCGTATTCGTTACCCTGGTTTGGGAACATACAAGCACCAACCAATTTAGGAAGAAATAAAAATACTAACAATAAACTCGAATATTTAGTCATGTATGCCTAACGCCTCAATATGGGGCGCACAAATGCATGGCTATAATTAGCGACGAAGGAGCGCAAGCCATGCGTTTTGCGTCCACGCCATTATTGACTTGTTAGCAGTACTTTACACTTATTTTTTTACATACAATATAAGTATCTTCAACTAATAAGAGCTGAAATCCACCGTCATTTGCATGAGACTTAATAATATTAACTTTTAAGTAATCCGATACTGCTTTTTTATATATCTCTAGAACTTTAATTGGAGCAGTAGCTAATGAACCATTACCACTGCTAAGTAACTCACCAAATGAAATGTTGGTATTTAAGTACTTTGATAGCTCGCGCCATTCACCGAAGTATGACAGGTGCGCAGAATACAACAATCCAATAATTTCATTTGGATTTTCAGGCTTGCTTGAAAAGAATAGCGAACCTGAATCACCTGTGTATTCATCTAATATTGGGTGTTCATTTAAAAGCTTAAATGTGCCTCCCGCATCGAGGTTTAACGTAGATTCAGCAACACCTTCACATTCTATTTTGAATCGAACTCTTTTATCATGCTCGTCCCAATGATCAGTTTCATATGTGAAGCTGACTCCCATATAAGTGCTTTCGATGCTACTTATATATCCTTCTAAATCTTCGTAGATATTCTCGCAAAGTGTTTCGATATTCATAGTACTGCTAACGCTCCGCATAACGGGCTAATAAAGTTTGGCTATAATTAGTGAGGCACGAACTAAGCCAAACTTTATTAGTCCATGCGTTGATGCGTTTGTTATGTGTTATTCATCACAATCGTATAATTGTTCAATAAACATACTGAAGCTATCAGCTACTTTGGTCATGTTGTATTCCCAAGGCTCTCCCTCATAATTTGCCTCTTCATGATCCCAGTAGTAAACAGCACCAAGCTCATGTTTGAGTAGACTAAAACAGAAAACATCACCTCCCGGGCTTTCTCCAAATGGGAGATAATGATCTAAAACCATGCCCTTTAACTCATTGCATTTTGTTACTAAGTCATCAACCGCTAATTTATTTTTTATAGAGTAAAGATAAGCTACGAAATCAAAATGTTTGCCATCAACCATAACACCATCTGGAAATATTGTTCCACCATTGTGCTTTAAGAGGAATTCAGCATATTGCTCTGGGAGTTTAATAGAAAGAGCTTTTTGCGCTTGATCAATATCATCAATGTCAATGGTTTTATAGGAGTTTTTTACTTCAATCAAATCAATCCCTCGATGACACATAACGCCTCGCATAGCGGGCTAATAATGCTTGGCTAAAATTGGTGAGGCACGAACCAAGCCAAGCTTTATTAGTCCATGCGTTGATGCGTTTGTTATGTTTTGACATTCACATTACCTGAGATTTCTTCTTGTTCCCAGAAGATATCAAGTAAATCCTCACTAAATTCAGTTTTTGAATTTCCACTTATAGAACTTAATTCGAACTCTTTAAATTCACCATTAAAGTGTCCACCTGAGCTTATAATTGAGAGTAGTGATGAAACTCCATTTTGAGCACCTAACCTAATAAATTCCGATAACACTTTTCTAGTTTCATCATCAGCTTGTTGCCAGTATTCCAGCAAAGGCTTAATTGATTTATCGGAACACTTTTCAATATCAATTTTCGAGAATTCTTTCCCATAATCTGATACCAGTTCATTTATACAGTCACCTCTAACACCAGATATAAACTTTTCAGGATTCACCTAAGTTCTCCGCAAAACATAACGCCGCTATAAGCGGACAAGTAATTGTTGGCTAAAATGTGTAGCGGAGCGAAACCTAGCCAACTGTTACGGTTCCGTTCTTCATGGCCTTGTTATGTTTACTCTTCTAGATGCCAACCAACAATATCACCGACATCATCATAGACATTAAAAATAACCTCGCAATCACAAAAACCGCCATGTTCATTTAACCAAGGAATTATTTTTTCAGGGTTTAAATTACGACTAATTAAAAAATCCGTTGTTTCTCTTAGTGTGTGATCACAATTTGGAGCATCTTCTCTATTTAGAAACGATAAGAGATCTTTTAATACTTCAATTGATAACGGTAATGAAGCTACTAATTTTTCATGTTCATTTTGCTTGAACTGAGCTTTGAGTTTTTTCTTCTGTTCTTTGTCCATAAGCAAATCTCAAAGTAAACATAACGCCATGATAAGCGGCGTATTAATGTTGGCTATAATTAGCGAAGAATGAGCGCCAGCCAAGCGTTTGGCGTCATTTTTAATGCGTTTGTTAGGTTTTGTTTTTAAATTGAAAGTAATGAACAATTATCTTATTTTTCTTGCTACCAAAAGAACTTTTGAGTAATTCAGCGTGATATAAAGCTCTTTTAACTTCTCTATCAGCAACCCTTTTTGGAATAGCTTCAATTACTTTATAATTTTCTATTTCTCCATTTGAAGAAACGTCAAACTCAACTTGTACTTTTGCATTAATTCTTGAACAGGCTCCTAATAGGAAACCTCTCAATTTCAATGTACCTTTTTCAAATATTACAGGTGTGCTATCTAAATATTCAACTGAGGTTTGAAACTCATTAAGTACCTCTATACTTTGGTCTCCGCAACCTTTGACGCCATACTCAGTAGAGCCAAGACTTAGGAGTAATGCTAATGCAAGAGAATACATGGTGAAAACCTAACAATTTAATATCGACCCAATGGGTATTTTTTCTACTGAGCCTCGGGTCATTTTTATCATTGTACCAGTTCTACCACACTAACTAACTTGTTGCTACAGTTAAACTTTTAATCATTATAGAAATAATAAAAAGGATAAAAACGACCAAATGGGTCGTTTTCCTGAATATAAGAGAAACACATAGCAACTGGTCATAAAATCAGTGCTGAAAAATAATTTTCTAATGACTACTTTTCGCTCATTTCTGCCAGATACATAATTAAATTCAGAGGGTTACTTCCGCAAAGTAATTTGGGCATTGCGCTTTTATTATCTCAAGGGGTTAGTTCGAAACAAACCTAACTGTCTCAAGGATTTTGGCTACCACCGCTTCAGGTGCATCGCCCGGAATGTTATGTGTGGCACCTTTCACAACTATATGCTCTGAATTGCGAGAAAGTTGCGCGATACTTTTTTGCATGTCTGCCCACTTATCACCGACGTTGTAAAAACGAGGAGCCGCTTTATAAGCTTCTCGGTCATGACTCATTACCACCATTTTTAAGTCGCCGAAGTCATAATTATAGTTCTCTAAGGGCGTGAAGAAGCCACCTTCGTTTCGGTAAGCAGCCATCACATTGGCATATCGAAGGCTGGAATAGTATTGGTCTAGCCTTTGGGTCAATGAAGAGTCATATTTCTTAAACAGGTTCTTGATATCGGATATCCCCAGGATTGGATCTGCATAATGCCAAAGTTGCACATAGGAAGAGATAGGAGAGAAAGTCCCGCGTAATATTTCATGTTGATTCTCATGAGCTGAGTCTAACAATATTAGCGCAGCTAAATTAATGTTGGCTTTAGCAGCGGTGCGTCTTGAGATAATGCCGCCGTATGACCGAGCAACTAAAATCACCGGATTGTCACCCGCAATATGTTGTATTAGCGATGCTTGAACTTCAGCCTTCTGCTCTGTCGTAAAATTTGTTGGAATATCGTCACTGCCACCATGACCTAATCGGTCGTAATAGCATGACGTAAATGTCTCTGGTAATTGCTCAGAAATTGGTAACCAGACCTCTTGGGAGTCATCACCATAACCAGATTCAAAAAATACATACGGTTTTCCGCTTCCTGTGCAGACATACCTAACTTGTTTACCTTCAAATGAGAAATAGTCACCTGATAGAGGAACCGGCTGATGAACAAAAAAAGCGGCAACTCGCAGTAAACAGTAACCAGTTAAAACAATTAAACTAAGAAAGATAAGTTTTTTTGAGGCAAGGCGTTGAAGAGAATAAGCCACATTAATCCTTTAATTTATAGTATCTTACAAATCTATTTAATCATAAATATTAATCAGGAACTATCTTACTCAACGCTTTTTTCATTGCTGTCTACGGTTAGTAAGCGCAGGGAATTAACGCTGATAATCACTGGTAAATAATCTAATAGAATTTTCCTAATGTGTATATCACTCCCATTATATTCAGAGCAGCTCTTTCAGATGTAAGTTTACAATGAACGTTTTTTAGCTCATTAAAAATCAACTCATGAAGACTTAACTTATACTGCTAAACTGAATAAACAAAAAGGGAGTGTTCACTCCCTTTAACTTTAAAACACACCATTACTATTTCGCACTTTACCACCCACCATCAAACTGTATAAACGCATCGAAAAACTTAAACCTTGCACGGCATCCCAATGCTCTACTAATTGGCCATTTTCTAAACGCCATGTATCGATAATATTGAAACCTTGCGAATCATCACCACGATGTTTGCGCTTAAGTGTCGCATGTGAGTGAACAATAACGTAATCACCATCAACAAATACATGTTTAACATCGTAACTAAATTCAGGCGATGTTTTTACAAGATTGCTCACGGTTTTCACTACGCCTTCAATATTGTCAGCCATAGTACGGTTATGTTGTTTATAACTATTTTGGCCATACTGCTTAGTAACTTCGTCAAAGTTGTGATCGTTCATTATCAGTTGAATAAAAGCGATAACTGCTTCTGCTTTTTCTTTGTCTTGTGCCGACCAATGGGGCTTCAATAAGGCTGCAATATTAATACTTGGCTTGTTCATATACTCTCTCAAGATTCAAAATAATTTAACTTTCATTTTGCAAGTTAAATTATTTGCTTGCGTTTTGCAAGTAAATTACACTTTCTCTACTTTTTAAAATTGAGCATATTTATGGCTAAACGATCACTTTGCCCTATTTCTAATGTATTGGATCACCTTGGTGATAAATGGAGCTTATTAATCCTTAGGGATTTGATTTTTTTCAATAAACACTCTTACTCTGAGCTACAACACTCTGAAGAGAAAATGGCAACGAATATCTTGTCGAGTAGATTAGAAAAACTTGAAAGTGTTGGTTTAATTAGCAAGCAAACAGCGCAAAATGATAAGCGAAAAAAGCTCTATACACTTACTCAAGCGGGTAAGGATACCTTACCAATATTGCTCGAAATGATTGTTTGGAGTAGTAAGCATGGAAAAGGTTTGAACCTACCAGCGCAGGTTTTAGAGCGAATGAAAAATGATCGTGAAGGATTAATAAATGACTTGCTGGCAAATATTAAAAGCGCATCTTAGTGCGCTTTTAATATTGACCCTGAACTAGGATTACTTTTTTGCTCTGCGAGGTAATTTTCAGCAAGCTTGGCGGTATGAAGTAGTAATGACTGATCGCCAGAGCGACCGTGTCCCGGAAACACTTGTTTGATAGTTGGGTACGTATTTAGAGTATTTTCAATCGATGTCGGCCACTGTGCAACAACTGCATCTTCCAAGTTTCCTAAATGCTTGCTGTTAAGCCCCTTTACAAAGCAACCCGCAAATAGCATTTGATGTTGTTCTAACCACACCACAACGTTATCAGCAGTATGGCCACCACCCGGATAAAATACGTCTATTTTATCTTGCAACAAGGAAAACGGGGTTTCTTCAATAGTGTGTTTGGCAGATAAGCCTTTATGTTGTTTTAGTAAACGGTTTGTTTCTTGATAAGCATATGTCGGAATATTGCGCTTGTTTAACACATCAAGACCACCACTTGCATCTTGATGAAAATGCGTGACAACTGCGGCTTTAAGCATAAAACCTTGATCTTTTGCCCATTCAACAAGTTTGAGCGTGTCATCATTCGACCATGGCGTATCAATTATGTATGCATCTTTATCATCAACAACAACCAAACCTCGTGCTGCAACATTGCCCCACTTACCGACTTGTTGGTAAGAAATGTGCTCATAAACACCTTCACTTAATGGTGTAATAGTTAACTGTGAGTCAGCTGCACTCAGGCTTAAACTCGCAAGAAAAAACGAGAATAGCGCACATTTACCAACCATATTAATTGTCCTAACCTATTAAAATTTATAAAAAAGCAAAAACTAGCTTGAGAGGTCAATCATCATGGCAAAAGTGCATCGCTTACACAATTACATTTTCAAACTCATGCCATGGACCGGTAATTGCTAAGGTACGCGTTGGCGAATATAAGTTAACAAAGAGTACGCTTCCATCAGGCGAAAAACACGCTCCAGCCGGTTCGGTATTAATATTTATTTTTGCAAATGGATACACCTCACCGCTCGGAGTTACACCACGCAAATAGTTATTCGGGATCAAACTGTATTGGTCTTCACATACCAATAAATGTCCTTTTGGCGTTACCGTTAAGTTATCACCAAAGTTATACAATGACTTATCGCTACTTTCTAAAAACAGCTGCAATAACGCGGGGTGTTTTACCTCATCTTTTGTGCCTTCAAAGGCTGAAGGTTGATATCGCATAATTTGACCAAGCTGCTTTAATCCACCGTTAGTACAGCAAAAATAAAGTTCGTTTTCACCAAAATGAATGCCTTCGCCACGGGCAAAAACCGCCGCACCCGCTTCAAAACCACGTTGACGTAGGTCGTCTTCTGGGCTTTCAGGGTTTTCAATATCTATCCATTCCACTTCAAACCACTGTCCAAGAGGTAAATCCGATGCCTGCCAATTTCGTGTGTCAAACTGCTTAGCGTACTTAAAAACAAGCGCTTGCAATTGTCCTCCCAAATGCAGTTTTGTTTTTACGTTTGGTATAAAACGATAAAACAAGCTATCGCCTCTATCCTCTGTGAGATAGACAATGCCCGTACGGGGGTCGACCGCAGCTGCTTCATGATTAAACCGCCCCATAGCGCGGAGTGGTTTTGCCTCTACCAACCCTGTTGCGTTTGCTGGCACCTCAAATACATAGCCATGTGATTGACTAATTTCTCCGTCAGGGGTTGCGACAGATTCTTCACAAGTTAGCCAACTGCCCCAAGGGGTTATACCACCAGCACAATTACGAATTGTGCCCACTAAACTATAAAATTCACGTTCCACTTTTTTCGTGCGTAAATTATAAATAATGTGAGTCGTACCACCAGGTAATGCCACTTTATGGTTGTGCGTATCATAGGCAAATTCACTAACGTGATGTTGTATTTCAGTCGACGCCTCAGCCAACTGCTGCGGACTTAATTCATGATTACGAACCAACGCAACGCGCTCATTATCAAGTGCAAAACAGCCCATGCCATCAGCGCGATCTGGCACCGTTAAGCCATCACTCATTTTATTATTTAGAGAAGATATAACGCGGTAGCTAAATCCTTTTGGCAGGTCAATTAATGCATTCTTATCAGTTACTAAATTGCCGTACCCTCTAACACTCGGGGTTTTGACTCGAGTAGGGTTAGCTGAAGGATTAATAGCACAACCGAGTAAGCTGCTGCTTAAACCCATAAAAGCTAATCTGACTGTGTTTTTAGTAAATTGCCTACGTGAAACCATTTAATGCCCCTTTTATTATATTTTTTAACCTACTCTACTCAGACGTTATTGTCATTAAATCACAGAGAATCTTGCCTTTGGCTTTATTTGTTATAATATAACATTTCACAAAATCATAACAGGGGCGCAAATGTTATCAATTGAGAAGGAAGCGGAGCTAAAGCAACGGTTCAAGTTAGCGGGAGTAAAAGCAACGCAAAAACGAATGGAAATTTTTCATACCTTGGTATTGGCTAATCGTGCGCTTTCTCCCTACGAATTAGCACATTTTTGTGAGCATGATTTTTCGCTTTCTGTTCCCGTGGTCTCAATTTACCGCACACTTGACTTACTTGTTTCGGTTAACCTTGTTCATAAATTAGATTTGGTAAACAAATACATAGCCTGTGCACATTTAGAATGCCAATCACATCACCCTCACAGTCAATTTTTAATTTGTAACGTCTGCCAAAAAGTCACCGAAATCCATATTCCACACACCATTACAACTGAGTTGAGTGAGCATATTGCAAAACATGGATTTCAACTTAAATCACCTCAATACGAGTTTCAAGGCGTTTGCCAAGCGTGTTCGTCTTGAACCATTAACGTTCACCTTATGCGGAATATAAAATGAATCAAACCCTTTTAAAAAATGCCAAAATTGTTAATGAAAACAGCATATTTGAAGCAGACTTGCGGATTAATCAAGGCCGTATAGAACGCATCGACAAACACCTCAACGCACAACCAAATGAACAGGTTATCGATTTAAATGGGGATTGGTTACTTCCGGGCATGATTGATGATCAAGTCCATTTTCGCGAACCAGGCCTTGAATGGAAAGCAAACATTGCCAGCGAATCGCGCGCGGCGGTAGCCGGTGGCATTACAAGCTATATGGAAATGCCCAATGTAAATCCTGCAACCACAAACCATGCGGCTTTAAGGCATAAGCGCGATATTGCCGCGGTCAATTCACTGGCAAACTACGCATTTTACTTAGGCGCGACGCCTGACAACCTTGATCAAATTAAGGCGTGTGACCCAAAAACTGTGTGCGGTGTAAAAGTATTTATGGGTGCATCAACAGGTGATTTATTAGTGGAGCACCCAGCTGCACTTGAAGCAATTTTTAAGGAATGCCCAACACTTATCGCCACACATTGTGAGAAAGGCGATATTATAGCCAACAATTTAAAAGGGTTGGCAGATAGACCGCTAACGATTCACGACCATCCGATTATTCGCGATGTTGAAGCGTGTTATGCTTCGTCTTCTTACGCGGTAAATTTGGCTAAAAAGTATGGTAGTGACTTACATGTTTTGCATATCACAACAGCTAAAGAGCTAGCATTATTTGAAGCTGGCCCTATCGATAATAAACACATTACCGCAGAAGCCTGTGTCCATCACTTATGGTTTAACCAAGATGATTACACCCGCCTTGGTAATTTAATTAAGTGTAACCCTGCGATTAAATCAGAGCATGATCGCCTCGCTTTATTAAACGCATTAAACGATGGCCGAATAGACATTATTGCCACTGATCATGCACCGCATACATGGCAAGAAAAACAAGTACCCTATAGTGAAGCACCCGCAGGATTACCACTGGTTCAACATGCTCTGCAGAGTTTATTTGACCAAGTAAAACGCGGTGCATTAACTATTGAACAAGTTGTTGAAAAAACAGCACATAATCCCGCAAAACGCTTCAAAATTAATGAACGTGGTTTTATTCGAGAAGGCTACTTTGCCGACCTAACCGTGGTGAGCAATAGCGCGAATGAAGCGGTAACACACGATAATACCCAATATCACTGTGCATGGTCACCATTTGCTGGTCATCAGTTTTCCCATAGCATTCGCTACACCTTTGTGAATGGTCAATGCGTATACAGCCATGGCGATATTATTGACGACACAGTTTCTGCAATGCCGTTGGTATTTAACCGTTAACATCACGATTCAATATTTGCCCTTGCAAAATGTTACAGTATAACATTACAATCAAGCGCATGTATTTTATGTGAATAAGCTCATTTGGGCTTATTCACTTTTTTGGGGCAATAAAATGAGCGTTCAAGCTATTCAAGAAAGTTACGATCTGGATATTCGCCGTGCAGCGATATCAGATATGCCAAATGTACTGGCAGATATTTACCGTGAAGATGTCAATATCGCGGTATGGCAGGAAAGTTTAAATCAACAAGCAATCGACGACGCAAACACTATTTTAGCGAATAGTGAACAGCTCAACCTTGTTATTGCTGCAACACCAAACGACATAATCAAACAACTTTCAGAGCACAGCGAATTAGCAAGTCACACCGCACTTTGTCAGCACATTCACACGTTACTTGATATGTTTTGTACTTTGTTTGAACTAAAACGGGCAGGCTTACGCTTAACAATTCTAGACAAAGCGATGTGTCCAAAGTTTCATGTCGATAAAATACCGTGCCGCTTGGTATCAACTTTTAGTGGAACTGCAACAGAGTGGCTACAACATCAAGATGTTGACCACAGTAAATTGGGTGCCGCAAGTGTTGGTTTAAGCGATGAAGAATCAGGTGTTTATCAAAATGAAGCTCAGATACAACAATTAGCTGCCGGTGATGTTGCACTTTTAAAAGGCTCTGGCTGGATTAATAATGAGCACGCGGGTCTTGTTCATCGCTCACCCTACCAAGCAAAAGATCAACGACGATTGGTGATCACTCTCGATTTTATTGACTAATACTCTTTAGCAGTTTTTAACGATGCAAACGCACTATGCTTATTACAAGTTAACAATAAGCGTGTGCGTTTTTACCAAGCATTTGTCAAATCATTACATTCATAGATTCAGAAGTAACTAATAAGCACAATTATTTGGAGAAATTAAATGGAAGCAATCGTCGTCATTGTTGGCTTTCTTGGCGCAGGCAAAACAACCTTGTTAAAAAAACTAGTTGATGATGCAACCGCCCGAGATTGGCAACCTTTTGTTGTGCTTAATGACTACGAAAGCGCTGACTTAGACATTGCCCAACTCAGCGAAAAGCTAGACGCTAAATGGTTAAAAGCACTAAGCGGAAGCTGTATTTGTTGTAGTGGTATTTCAGAGCTTCGAGATTCGGTAAATCGCATTCCTGAGCGTAAAAATGGCATTACCTTTATTGAAGCAAATGGCACCACGGATGCATGTTCATTAATGGGCTTTCTGGGCGTTGGCATTAACGAACGCTTTTTACCACCCATTCAAATTTCGGTTGTCGATGTTAATAACTGGCAGCAGCGTGATATCTACAATGAGCTTGAAGCAAATCAAATCCAAGTATCGTCTATATTAGTGCTTACCCATGAAGATAAAGTGGATGAAAGCCGCCTAAATAACGTTAAAGTTGCGCTTCAACAACTCAATCCAAGTGCACACATTATTAGTGTCGCCGAATTAGACTTAACTCAGTTACCTGAGGTTGCCCCCTCTAACAACATAGCAACAAAACTCGACCATCATAAAGCACACTGGGCATCGAGCTCAATCGACCTGCCACCCCTACCGGATTATCAATGCATTAAAGATATTTGCGAGGCATTGCCGCCATCTATTTTAAGAATAAAAGGGTGCACCACTATCGCAAACCAGCCAAGCTATATGTATTTTGAGCGCTGCCCAGATGGTGAGATTTATGTTAGACCTTACCGAGGAAAACCTGATACTGGCGCCAAACTATTAACCATTGGCCCAGGCAGTGATAAGCCATTACTTGAAAGAGTCATCAATCAAGCTTTAAGCTCAGCCAAACAACGTGCTGAATAATTCTTAAAAAGTGAAACCATGTGAATACAGCTTGATACACTACTTACTCTGTTTATAGTGTTGTATCAGCGTGAACTTGGGTGCCTTAAAACGATGCATGCATTCGTTTAAAGGCATACAACTACCTAGTGACTATATTCTAAAAGCTAAAAAAAAGCGCCCATTTAAGGCAGCCATTATTCAAGCTTAGGGTTACTCTACCCTATCTGGTAGCACTTATGAGATCACGTCGTGGATAAAACTACAGCGCGCGTATTAATTGAGACAACGGGAAGTTTATTAAACGCAACTTTGTTAAAAGAGTATCAAGATGCACGCTGGGAAATGTCTGTTCAACGCCAAGCCTTATTTATCAAATACGCTAGCAAAAAGCCTGAGCTAATACTCTACACACCAATTACCAAACAGCTTAGGGAGCTGCCCAAGAAGATGCTCGAATCTTTACTTTGCTTTAATAGCCAAAGTGAAAAAACTGGCGGCGTATTTGTGTCGATGACACAGCCGCAGGGAGCACTTTTGTTGATGATACATGTGAGCTTAAGTGATTTAGATGCCAACAGCTTACGCAAAATCGCAATTCACTTACTCAACAAAAACATTGTATGGCAAGGCATGATAAAAAAGCTGCCTGACTCCAGCACTTCCAACGTAATGCGCTCCCCTCTTGAAGCTACGATTCGCGTATAAATAAGGACATTTTAATTCATGCCATTTACGACCGACTCAGTCAATACAACTAACCTAAATAACCCACACACAACACATACAACTGAGCAGTCACAATCAAACAACGATCTGTTAGATATATCGTTATCGAATAGCGAACTCTCAATCCTTTTAGAGTGCGAGTATCACGATTCGTTAGAGCAGCATATAAGCGATCCAATTACGCTTGAAAATCTTCATAAGTTTACGGCTAAACAGTCACTTGAAATTGACAAGCTTGGCAAAGCTACACAAGCCATAGCCACTGAATTTAATTTGCAAATGTCAGCGTTTTTTACGCACATTGACGACCTTGAATTTGATCAGCAAAGTATGACTTTCGATGAGTTAGATTTATTATCAAATATCGATGATAACGATTTTTTCCAAACCGATTTTGATGAATTCTTTGATGATTCTGATATTGAATACAGCATTTCAAGCACCAGCTCACTTGAAAGCGATGACGCCCATTGGCAAACATTTTTGCAAAACTTACTAAGCAGCGATAACGAATTTAACAATATCGATCATACAAACCAAACAAATGATTCAGAGTTATTAAATTCAAAGCAACCTATTGTTAAACAGTGCTTTTTAACCCCCAAAATAGCAAACCCTACAGGCAATGAGCTATGCAATATCAGTATCGAACGTCTGATAGAAACAGATAAAGAAATTCGTAGTTATGAACAACAATCTGATGCAATCAAAAGTCAAATTTTCGCATTTGCGCTACATATGATTGAACAAAATAGCGATGTTGACACATCGTTACTTACAGCAAGTGTCGACTCTATTGAAGCACGAGAAGCAATCAATACACTTGCTGAAAAAGCAGTCCAGTTTGCCAAAAATATCGTGATAAGTAATCATTTTGAGCAAAACATCACGCCCTCTCAGCTAACTGAAACTGACGCTCAAAATTATGTGCAAGGGACAGTCTTAAAGCAAAACGAATATCAAAAACTAACAAACTTAGTTGACCATTTTCATCAGCATATCATCAATGATTCTTTGCCTGATGAAATAAAAGGGTCACTACAAGCATTAAATACGCAAGAGCAATTAAGTGTGCTTCAACAAGCATTTGCGACTTTAAAAACTCATGGTTTAGTTGGCTCACAATCCATCAGTGATCAATTGCAAACCATGATGATATTAGATGCACATCAGTTTGCTTGTTCAGAACAAAAACTAGACAATGTACTTTTTGAACTCTCAGTAGCAAATAATAAAACGCTGAAGCCGTTCTTTAATTTCAAACATAACCAAGCGCATGTTCACCTGAAACAAAATTTACAACAACACTTAGAAAAATTCTCAGGTGGATGGTGTACTGAAAACGTAGAGCAGTTTGCAAAAAACATGCAATTAACTTTAAAAGAGAACAACCTTTCTTTTGATCGATTTGAATCGCAAATAACCGCTAAATCACAGCTAGAGAGCAGTACTTGGCGTGGTATTGATGATGCAAACATAGCAAACAAGCTCGTTTCTCTTCGCAGTCAAGATATGCTCTCTTTATCACTTGAGCCTAAATATCGCATATCAGAGACAAGCTCTTTGTTTAGCTCATCACACAGTACATTGGATGGTGAACCACTGGATCGTATCTCGTTATCAAGCCCATTTAATTTAGCAGGAGAAAACTATTTAATTGCTTACTCTCATAAAACAAGTGATGCCTCAAACGAAATAACAAAAACACTTATTAAATGTGATACATCTAAAGGTTCGTTCACGCCGAAAGTGATTGGTGATCACTTAAGCTTGTCACACAATGCTCTTGAAAGGTTGGGTAATTGGTTCGAGGCTAATGAAGCAATACCATTACAAGATGATTTATCTAAACACTTAATATCGGCAAATACCGCAAAACTAACCAATCAATTGCGTCCCGATTTTGATGAGATTGTTCACCGATACATCCCGTTATCAGATCCCAATTCTGAGATAATCGTATTCCATAACGAGCAAGATAGTAATAACAGCGTCATACCAAAAATGGAATTTAAGTTTAAAATAGACCCGAACGATCCGCTAACAACACCGCGCTTAGTCTCAATTGAAAATATCGACGCGGGTTCTTCATGGGTTGGCAATCCACACGCAAAATATGGCCATGACGAATTGATCAATTTAGGCAAGCTTGTACCAGACCTTTATGAGAGTGATGACAAAGTATATGACGTGCCAATGGACATAGAACATACTGTAAGCTTATCCGTAGCTAAAATGCTCGTAAAACAAAGTATGGCCGATTCTGCAGCTGAAGCGTATCAACGCGCCCATTTAAAACCACTTGAACACTTATTGGTGAAAGTGTAATTATCTATTTTCAGCAAAAAAATACACCTAATCGTCATTATTCAAAGAGGGTTGCTGCTGGTTTGATATCTGTTTGATTGCACCATTTAGGCTAGTTAAAAACATGTCAAAATCAGCAAAATGTTTAACATATTCTTTTGAAAAACCAATATGTGCAGATTGTGAAGAGATGGTTTCCATTACAATAAAATCATCATTATTTGGCATATCATTTTGTACCATGGTTTCCTTGAGCACCAGTAAGGTAGATGTTTTATCGTTTATGTAGCAGTCAATGCGTCGCTTAAGCAGTTTTTCCACATTATGTTCAGTACTTTTATTACTTTCGAGTAAAATTGCCCCGCGTGTAACCGCTTTTTGATACGCATCATTTAACAAGATATAACCTGCATTAATACCTAAACTTAAAGGCTTTGATACTTCAGACTTTGAGAAATAATCGCCAAGGCGAACATTTTTATGACACAACACCACCACTTCTTCGAGCCCAATTCTTTCAGAGTAATGAGAGATAAAAGGTCGGGTTGAGGTGTGCCTATATGGAGGTAAAATAGCGAACTCTTTTCCTTGCTCAACAAGCATTAACGCTCGCTTCCACGGCAAAGGTAAAAAACGGATATGATAGTTTGGTGCCAATTCTCGACTTACTTGGCGAATAAAGTCAATGTAAACCCCCTTTACTTTGCCATTTTCAACATAACTGTATGGAGGGTAATCATCATCAACTAAAATACGTATTTCTTGGCTTTCTTTGGCAACTAATTGAGCACTAAAATAAAGCAGCAAGACAAAGCCAATTAAAAAGCGCAAATATTTGTAGAAACCAAAATCCATATTGTTTAATAAGCCCACTGCTGAGAATAATCGTAGCGAAATCCGATAGAAATAGATTGTGAGTCTAGTAGAAAATCAAAGTCTTTGGTTAAATATTCTAAATGAAAGCGTAAATTGTCACTTGGCAACCATTCGAGAGTCAAATTTGCGCCTTGATGACTATTGCTACCATACGCATTTATCCCATCATCAAAATCAAAAAAGCCGAGTTTTGCGCGATACAAGGGATGAAAACGATACCCAAGAGACACATCTAGTGTAGAACCACTACGAGGGGTTAATCGTTGATAATCAACATCCTGATACGCAATAGCTGCGTACAGATTGTCAGTAATATCGAGTGCCGCCATGCCAGCTAACACTTCTGTTTCACCTATTTTGATTTGCTGCTCGTTAAAGTCATTTTGTGTTGAATAAGTTAAAGATAAATGCAGGCCATTACTGCTATAACCTAACCCCGTATTAATAAAATCAGCAAAATCATCGCCATTATCACCATCAAATTGTCCACCAATCATAAACTTAAAGTCGTTAAATTGGTTTTCATACGTCACCAGGTTATTAACAAAAAATGGGCTCTCTACGTCATAAGCAAATGGGCTGCTGCGATGATTAAAAATATCAACATATTCAGCAATTAAGGTATATTGAACAGGCCTTTGTTTACCAAGACCGATTTGCCCTATGGGCGAGTCTAGCGCTACATAAACTTGTCTAGCTTTACCAAAGTCACCATTATTGCCAAGATCAATACTCCACTCACCATGCGCTATAGCTTGCCATCCAGGCTGAAATTGATAAGTTGATTTAAAACCCGCATGAGACAAAGCATCTTGAATATCCATAAACTCATCATCTTGCTCTTCAATGTAGCCATAGGTCGGCCGTAATGTGGCATAGAGCTTAATGGTGCCATCCTCTGGCTTTTTGGGTTGAGCAGTGTTTGTTTTAGCTGTTGCTACGTTTTGTGTATTGGGTTCACTTTGCTGGTTTGCTTTTGCTTCCAAATCAGCCAAGCGTTTTTGCAACTCTACTAACTGCTTTTTTATTAACTCAATTTCACTTTTTTGGCTGTTATTCGCAAATGCAGCATGACAAAACAAGGGCAGTGAAATAAGCATTACTGTAAGGCGTTTCATCGGCATATTCCTCTAAATGACTAACTGGCTAAACTGCTCGCCATTGAAGTAAAAAGCGCTCTTGGTTACACCTTGAATCGGTCAAGTATTTGTTTTTGTTCTTGAATACTATTTGCTTGTAACTCTATTGATTCACTCGTTTGATGCGCATAATTCGACACATTGACTGAAATATCACGGATCTTAACGGTATTTTCATTAATTTCTTCCGATACCGAGCTTTGCTCTTCGGCCGCCGACGCAATTTGTGTATTCATATCATTAATTAAATTGATTGCTGCACAAATTCTATCGAGAGCTTGTTGCGTACTTTGTGCTTGTTCGACAGTTTCGAGCGCCGCACCTTGACTTAGTTTCATTGCTTCAACCACCGTTTTTACACCCGATTGTAGTTGATCAATCATGGCGCGAATTTCAGTTGTGGAATCTTGGGTACGAGACGCCAGTGTACGAACTTCGTCAGCCACAACAGCAAAACCTCGGCCTTGTTCGCCCGCGCGAGCTGCTTCTATTGCTGCATTTAACGCTAGTAAGTTGGTCTGCTCAGCTATTTCATTGATCACCTGTAAAATGGTTTCAATGTTGTGCGTTGCATTCTCTAAAACTTCCACATTTGCAACGGCCTGTTCTATGCGTGACGATAGCGTACCAATAAGCGAGGTTGTTTGTTCAACAATGTGCACACCCGTCTGCGTTGCATTGTCGGCCTCTTTGGTTGCTTCAGCTGCACTGAGTGCATTGTTTGCCACTTCCGAAGCGGTCACCGTCATCTGATTCATTGCCGTTGCAAGCAAATCAATTTCTTGTAACTGAGAAGATACCGCTGCATTTGAGTCTTGCACCCCTTGTTGCGATACCTGCATACTACTCAATACGTCGTCACCGGTTGATTTTAAGAGCTTAATTTGCTCCCTTAGGTTTTCTTTAAAGAGGTTAAACCCGGTTGCAAGTTCAGCAAACTCTTGATCGGTGTCGGTAGATAAGCGTCTTGTTAAGTCACCTTCACCAGTCGCGATATTTTCAATCGCACTATTAAGTGCATTTAGTGGCGTCAGTAATTTTTTGATAATAAATTGCAACACGAGTACGCTTACCACTAAAGCAATAATACTGAAAATAATCAATTGATTACGCATATCGGTAACTGCTTTATACGCAATTTTTTCGTTAAGCAACACGCCTATGTACCAATCCTGCTCAGGAATTTTAGCAAACCTTAAGTTAAATTCTTCGCCATCAACGATTGGGTGTTCAATGTTATTAACCTGAATGCGAGAGTTTGGTAAAAACTCACTCATATTTTTGCCATTTTTACTGGCATCAGGGTGGGCAATTACCACACCACTTTCCGACACAATAAAAATGTAACCCGCGTCGAACAGTTGCACGCGATTAACTAAATCCGATAAACCAGACAAACTCAAATCAAAAAAGATCGCGCCAATAAATTCGTTCGCTTTAATCAAAGGTGTGGCAACAGAAATCAGTATTTCACCTGTCGCTGAATCAGCATAAGGTTCAGTAATAATAAGTTGTCGCTCATTTTTTGCTTTTACATACCAAGGTCTTACTCTTGGATCCCAACCAGCTCCTGGCTCCCAATTAGGATCACTTTTAAAGTTTGAACCATCCGATTCGTAGCCGCCGCCGATCAGTAAAAACTCTTGTTTAATTTCTGGAATACGAATGACATCGGTAATGTGCTGATGAGAAGGGTCTAATTGCGCAAGCGATGTAGCATAACTGGCAATTGCTTTTTTCCCACCTAACTCCGACGAAACTGTATTTTTAACACCGTGAACAATGTCTTGAATACTTTCTTCGATGGTTGTTTGAAGTTTTGATTTAACAGTGAAAAATTGAATGGTGCCAAGAAAGGCAATGGTGATAATAAGTAACAGCGAAGATGCAATTGCAACCTTATGAACAAATTTCATAACATTCTCAACCTAATGTTTGCTACATAACTAAAAAGCGCCTAAGCAATTAGATTGCTAAGCCTCTTTTTATGAGATGTCTTTAACATTAGTTGATAAGTTTACATTTTTCCTGCGCATTAACGGCTAATTGTATGCCAAAATAGCCTATCTAAAAGCCCGTTAAGCTGTGATATTTAAGCTTATTTAATGGCTAAATTATGTGACTCAGACCACTGTCTCAGCGACTCTAAAATATTAAGTGCAGAGCGACCAAACTCTGTTAATTCATAAGTCACAGCCACTGGGCGTTCATTAATGACTTTGCGTAAAACCATGCCCTCTTGTTCGAGTTCTTTTAGGCGTTGATCAACCATTTTTTTAGTTGCACCACCTAGCATTCTGACTAAATCATTAAAGCGAACAGGCTGATCTTTTAAATGATAAATAATTGAGCCCTTCCATTTTCCGCCAATTAAACGCATGCCTTTTTCAATGGCACATGGTTCATCACACACATTAAAAACTTTTTTCTTGCCTTTAGTGTCTGTTTTTACATAACTTTCCACTAAAAATATGCCTCTAAATACTAGGTTACTAAAAGTATACTAATTGAATTAACATACTAGGTTCCTAAAATATACCTCATTAACACTTTTAATGAAACCTAACATTAGGAAGTAACATATGAGCAATATTTTAATTATTAATGGTCACCAGTATTACCCATTTTCAGAAGGTAAGTTAAACGCAACCTTAGTAGACAAAGCCGTTTCACTATTGACGCAAAAAGGTCACGAAACACACGTTGTAACAATGCAAGACGAAATAGATGTTGAGAAAGAGCTTGAAAATCACCAATGGGCAGACGTTGTTATTTTTCAGTCACCGATTAATTGGATGGGCGTGACTTGGTCATTCAAAAAGTACATGGATGAAGTTTACACAGCTGGAATGGGCGGCGCATTGTGTAATGGCGACGGTCGAACAGCCGAAGAGCCAAAAAAACATTATGGGCGCGGTGGCACACTAACAGGTACTAAATACATGATGTCTGTCACATTTAATGCGCCGGAAGAAGCTTTTAATGATCCAAGTGAGTTTTTTAACGGTAAATCGGTAGATGATCTACTCTTTCCTATGCACATGAATTTTAAATTTTTTGATATGCACGCATTACCAACATTTGCCTGTTTTGATGTGATGAAAAACGCAAATGTAGAAAACGATTTAGAACGTTTTACAGCTCATCTCAATAATCACTTTTAACGGAGTAAATAATGTCTTTTGAATACACACAAAAATTACATGCAGGTACGGTATTTCCGAAATTTGATGCAACACTGTTATCTGGTGAGACGATTGAGATTGGCTTACCGACCGCCAATCATGATTGGCAATTAGTTCTGATTTATCGCGGTCGACACTGCCCGCTTTGCACTAAATACCTCAATCAATTAGCGACTTTTCAAGAGCGATTATCTGAAATTGGGGTAGATATAGTGGCCATTTCAGGTGACAGTAAAGAACAATTAGCTTCTCATTTAGAGCAGCTTACGGTGAACTTTCCAATTGCTTATGGCCTAACAATAGAGCAAATGAAAACTCTGGGTCTTTATATTTCCGATCCTCGCTCTGAACAAGAAACCGATCACCCTTTTGCTGAACCAGGATTATTTGTTGTAAATGCAAAGGGTGACATTCAAGTTGTCGATATATCAAACAACCCATTTGTCCGTCCTGAGTTGGAAGCATTAGTAAATGGCTTAGCGTGGATCCGAAACCCGGATAACAATTATCCAATAAGAGGAATGCACCGTAAGAAATGAGTGAAAAATACTGCATTTTTCAGTGAGTAAACAATGCTCATTTGCCAAACTGTAAATAGCCATCGGACCTAAACGCCCCTTTTTTAGGTCCATTGGCTTTGTTTAACTTAATATCGATAGTGGGGAATTATCATAAAATTCTATTAATTTCTTATTCATCAATTAATTATTTGCAAGTACAACGCTAAAACTCGCTTAGCACGGAAAACTGAACTTGATTATTAAACAAACAACTTTTGGGTAAAAACTTCTCAATTTTGTCATTAAATTATCATTGACTTTGCCTTGTATGACAGTTACCTTGAGTTAGTAGCTAATAAGTTGAGTTACAGTATTATTTCTTCATTTCGCCGAATATGTTGTACGACGTCCTGTAGTCACTAACACTTTGCTTTATTTTGACGCTATTCACGCTCATTATGAGCAATTGTTACACCCAAATTTATATACTGGATTTATATCATGTCAGAAAAAGTAAACGGCACTGTTAAGTGGTTCAATGAATCAAAAGGTTTTGGCTTTATCGAGCAATCATCAGGCCCAGACGTATTTGTACACTTTAGTGCTATTACTGGTGACGGCTTCCGTACCCTTACTGAAGGTCAGAAAGTTGAGTTCACTGTAACGACTGGTCAAAAAGGACCTCAAGCTGAAAACCTAGTGGTTTTATAAGCAAAAATTCCGGAGGCAAGTAATCTACTTGCCTCAGCTCCTCCTGCTATCTAACACCAATTGCTAACTTTCTTATCGCTATTTTTCCGTTACACTTAGTATTTATCTTTTTGTAGTTTGTTTATGAAGTCTATTGCTGCTAACCGCCACGGAAAATGTGAAATCAATTTAATTGATGAACGTATTATTTCGGCTGCATTTATTGGTAGTTTTAATGAAACAGCGGTGCTAAATTACGCAAATGAAATTAAACGTCTCGTAAACAGCTTTCAAAATCAACCCTTCGCCATGCTAATTAATAACCTTGAAATCGAAGGGGGCACGCCAGACGCATATCAAGCACTCGATAAGTACAATGAATGGTTAAATCAACAGGCGATTATTGCAAAAGCCTTTATCATTGATAACAATGTTACCAAGCAAATCTTACTCGCGCGAACACCCGCGCTTAAACAACAAAATATCGCGTTTTTTGAAACATTAGACGAGGCTGAAAGCTGGCTTAAAGCACAATTAGCTAAATGTTAACACGCTGGAAAGTATTGTTTATCTGTTAGCCCCCACCTCCTTTTGCTGAAACTAAAGATAAATAAGCAGTTTTCAACACAGGCAAACTCGTCAACTTCCGCTATTTATGGTTAGCTCTATTGCCTAACTTGATATTGCAACAAAAAATAACCACTCCCTCTTGAACTTTTTTAATTTGCCCATATCAGAAAATACGATTCGTTCTTTACTTTGTTTGGGGAATTTACCCTGCAACTATGGAGATAATAACAATGTATTTTTCGATAACATCTCAAGCACTCTTTTCAAATAAAAATCTATTTATAAACAACCAGTAATAAGCTTAATTCGGAGACTTCCATGTTAGAGGTGAGTAATTTAACTCGCAGCTATGGCAGTTTTAAAGCTGTAGATTCTGTGAGTTTTAAAATCCAAAAAGGTGAAATTATCGGGCTGCTTGGGCACAACGGCGCGGGTAAAACCACCATAATGAAAATGATCAGTGGCTATCTTGAAGCCGACACTGGCGACGTCAGCTTAGATGGCGTAACGCTTTCTAAAGACCCAAAAAAACTTCAAAGCCAACTTGGTTATTTACCCGAAAGTTTGCCCGTCTACCCAGAAATGAGCGTGGCCGAGTACCTAGATTACGCCGCAGATTTAAAAGGGTTAAAGGGCAACACTAAAGTAGCTGAGATTAAACGTGCCATCAAAGCTACGGATTTATCTGCAAAATTATTGGCACCCATCGAAACCTTATCGCGAGGTTATAAGCAGCGTGTGGGTGTGGCACAAGCTATTTTGGGGCAACCAAAACTATTGATTTTGGATGAGCCAACCAATGGCCTCGACCCAGAGCAAACACAGCATATGCGTGAGCTGATTAAAGACATAGCCAAAAAAGCCACGGTGATTCTATCAACCCATATTATGCAAGAGGTGAATGCTTTATGTGATCGTGTGTTGATCTTGAAATCGGGGCAACTGGTGCTCGATGAACAACTCGAAGCATTGCAGCGAAGCAAACAGCTGGTGGTCGAAAGCGACTTAGCAGAAGTGAAAAAGCTCACCGACATCAAAGGCATTTTTGCTGTTGAACACGAGCCGCAAAAATTCATCGTGAGTTTAGAAGACAAGTCGAACATGCAGCAAGTAGCGGCCACTATCAGCAACACCATTATTGAAAGTGGCGCGCAATTGTTTGCCATTTACCCGCAAAAACGTGACCTAGAAACCGTCTTTAACCAAATCAATAACGACGAATTCGTCGCAACCGCGAATAACACTAAGGGAGGAGCCGCGCATGCAGCCTAGTCAATCAGCGCAGTTTAATGCTGTTCGTATTGCGCAAAAAGAAATCGCGCTATTTTTCTCATCGCCCATAGCTTACTTGTTTATTGGCGCATTTGTGTCGTTAACCTTGTTTATCTTCTTTTGGGCTGAGGCATTTTTCTCTCGTAACATTGCCGATGTGCGCCCGATGTTTGAGTGGATGCCCATTCTGCTTATCTTTCTATCGGCAACCTTAACCATGAAGCTTTGGAGTGAAGAGCGACGCAGCGGCACCATTGAATACGTGCATACCTTATCGGTGCCCTTGTGGCATTTTGTGCTAGGCAAGTTTTTAGGCTGCTTGGCTCTGTTGGCGATTGCGTTAGTAATCACATTGCCTTTACCGATCACCGTTAGTTTTTTAGGCGAGTTAGACTGGGGCCCTGTTATTTCGGGTTATTTGGCGGTGTTGTTACTGGGCAGTGCCTATATTTCCATTGGTTTAGCGGTATCAGCGCGCAGTGACAATCAAATAGTCAGTTTGATCACCGCATGTGTAATTGGTGGTATTTTTTACTTTATTGGTACTGCTGCGATCACCGACTTTTTCTCCCATCAAGGGGCTGAATTTTTAAGACAACTCGG
The DNA here is from genome assembly GCF_000788395.1 of Pseudoalteromonas piratica. NCBI lineage: Bacteria > Pseudomonadati > Pseudomonadota > Gammaproteobacteria > Alteromonadales > Pseudoalteromonadaceae > Pseudoalteromonas > Pseudoalteromonas piratica. The sequence goes on along the minus strand of NZ_CP009889.1, from coordinate 185,143 downwards.
CACCGGTGCGCGCTTTGACGACATCACCCGTGGTGTCATTGATGTGCGAGACTTGGTGTATTATGTGTCGTTAACTTTGGTGTTCTTAGCTTTAAATACTTACTTTTTAGAGCAAGAGCGCTGGGCGAAAAACGACAATAAAGCAAATATACAATCAAGGCACCATAAAACCTGGCAACGAGTGACAGGCTTGCTAGTAGTAAATTTACTCACAGCTAACGTGTGGCTCAGTCAGTTACCACAATTGCGTTTAGACACCACCGCAGGCAAACAATACTCGATTTCTGAGGCAACTGAGTCTTATTTGGCGCAATTACAAGAGCCTATGTTGATCCGAGGATATTTCAGCAATAAAACCCACCCGTTACTAGCGCCATTGGTGCCCCAAGTGAAAGACTTATTACAAGAGTACGAAGTTGTTGCCGATGGCAGAGTGCGCGTTGAGTTTATTGACCCGCAAATGCACCCTGAGCTTGAAGAAGAAGCTAACACCCAATTTGGCATTAAACCAATGCCGTTCCAAGTGGCCGACCGTTATCAAGCGTCAATTGTCAGCTCTTATTTTAATATTCTGGTGCAATACGGCGACGAGCATCAAGTATTAGGGTTTAGGGATTTAATTGAGGTTAATGCCCGCGCTGAGTCAGATGTTGAAGTGCTGTTACGTAACCCTGAACACGACATTACCCGCGCGATTAAAACCGTACTGCAAAACTATCAAAGCGGTGGTAACTTATTCGACACTGTGAAGCAAACACTGACGTTTAACGCGTATGTGTCGGCAAATGACAAATTGCCTGAGCAATTACAAACCTTAAAGCAAGGCATTGAAAAGCATTTAAATGATGTGCAAGCCACGTCTTACAATAAGCTGGCAGTTAATTTTATCGAGCCAGAAGCCGAAGGTGGTAAAGTTGCAACTCAGATAGCCGAAGACTATGGCTTTGAGCCAATGGCAACCAGCTTTTTCTCAGATCAAACCTTCTACTTTTACCTGACTTTGGCGGGCGAAGATCAAATCGTACAAATTCCTCTGGATGACTTTAGCGACGCAAGCTTTGAACGCAACCTCGATGCGGCAATTAAGCGGTTTGCATCAGGGTTCACGAAAAACTTAGCGCTGGTAAAACCCGCTTCAGCCCCAAGCTATGGCTACGGCATGCCAAGCAGCAGCTTTAGAGAGCTAGAGCGCATGCTAGGCAGTGAGCTGAACATCATCAATGAAGATTTAAGCGATGGCAGTGTATCGGGTGAAGCCGACATCCTAATGCTTGTTGCGCCTAAATCACTGGACGAGAAACAGTTATTTGCTGTAGACCAATTCTTAATGAAAGGTGGGACAGTGATCGCAGCAACGTCGCCTTATAGCATCAATCTTGCTGGTGGCAGTTTGAATATGAGCTCAGTCGACAGTGGGCTAACAGACTGGTTGGCGCACCATGGTTTAAACATTGAAAACAGCCTAGTGATGGATGCCACCAATGCGGCATTCCCAATTCCGGTGACCCGTAATGTTGGAGGTTTCCAGTTGCAAGAAATGCGTATGTTGGATTACCCGTACTTTGCAGATATCCGTGATGGATTAAATCAAGACAGTTTAATCACCTCTGAACTACCGCAACTGACAATGGCTTGGTCATCGCCCATTATACTTGCAGAGAATAAAGACAATATAACTTTCACTAAATTGATTGAAAGCTCTGACAAAGCGTGGACGTCATCGTCTCTTGATGTGATGCCGCAGCTAAACGCGCAAGGCGAGACTAGTTACATCTCAGAAGGTGACACCGCGAAGCAGTTAATGGGTGTGATGGCACAAGGTAAATTTACCTCATACTTTGCTGATAAAAACTCTCCGCTTTTAGCTGCCAAAGAGTCCAATTCTCAAAGCGATGCATCGGCTGACGACGTTGAGAATGAGTCTGAAAACAGTGAAGCCCAGAGCGACACACAGTTTGATGTCAGCAGTGTGATTAAACATGCGCCAGACAGTGCACGCATTATCTTGTTCAGTTCAAACGACTTTGTACAAGACCAAGTGCTGCAACTGACCGCAGGCGTATCGCAAAACGATTATTTAAATAGTTTGCAGCTGATGATGAACGCCGTGGATTGGTCGCTAGAAGACCGAGCGTTAATGAGCATTCGCGCGCGCGGCAATTTCAATCGCACCCTACCACCGATGGAGCACGACCAGCAGCTTATATGGGAATACGGTAACTATGCGCTGGCATTCACATTGTTAATGGGCTTAGCCCTATTTGATCGTCAACGAAGAAAGCGCAAGCAGCGTGAGTATTTAACTTGGATTTCGCAATAGGAGTGCAACCATGAATAAAGCAGTAACTATTTTATCTGTGGTTTTAGGCGCACAAGTGATTTTAGCTGGCGCACTATTTTATAACGGCCAAAATAGCTTTGAAACACAAGCGCCAGTGTCATTGTTAAGCCTAGAACAGCAAACCATCAACGAAATTACCTTACAAGAAGGTGATAATGATAAGCCGCTTACATTGGTGAAGAACGGTGAAGATTGGCATTTGGCTGATTACCCAAATTTACCTTTACTTGATTATAAAGTGTCAGCTCTAACCGACACTTTAATCAACAGCAAGGTGAATTGGCCTGTGTCACGCACTGAAGCTAGTCACGAACGTTTTAAAGTGGCCGATGACAATTTCGAAAAACGCATTACCTACAAGCTTGGTGATGATAAAGTTGACATATTGTTAGGTGAGTCACCCAGCTTTAAAAAGCTCTACGTGCGTAATGGCGACAATAACGATGTGTTCACCATAGAGTTCAGCGGCTATCAGCTTAGTGTCGATAAAAATGATTGGTTGAGTAAGTCATTGCTGTCGGTAAAAGATATCAGCGAAATCAGCCAAGCAGGATTAGCGTTTGAAAAAACCCAAGTACAGCAAGATGTTGACCTAGACAAACGCACTGAGTCTATCACAGATAAAAGCGCTGCCTTACCAGATATCATAAATGCAAACGCCAGCTCAAAGACCCATATTGAAACCATATGGCAAGTTAAGGCGCCTGCAAAATTGCCTGAAGGTCAAACACTCGATACCGAGCGTATTGATGAGCTGCTTGCGCAATTTTCGAGTTTAACGGTCACAGCAATCGCCGAGCAAGAAATTGCTTTTGCAGAGATTGAAAAGCTCAGCGTGAAAGATGCCGACGGAAAGCAGTTCGACTTTGAGTTTGCTCAACATGAAGACAGCTATTATGTAAAACGCAGCGACTTTGCACCTTGGTTTAGCCTTGGCAAAGCGCAGTTTGACAACCTGGCTAAAATCAATGCCAATGACTTTTTCATTACCCCAGATGATGACGAAAATTCGCAGCAATTGAGTCAGGAAACGGGCCAACAAACCGATACTGAAACATCAGAATAGTTTGATTGCATGTTTCGATAAAAAGGGGAACTATTACGTTCCCCTTTTATTTTGCGCTACAACTGGAAATTAATTTAACTAAACACCATTTCAGGCACACATTCTGGCACCACTAACTTGCCTTGGGTTTTGCTGATGATTTCATCCACACTTATGCCCGGTGCGCGCTCTAGTAAATGGAATGCACCGTCTTTTACTTCTAGCACAGCTAAATCGGTAACAATTTTATTAATGCAGTTAACCCCTGTTAGCGGTAGGCTGCAATGGCTAAGTAATTTGGACTCGCCGTGTTTGTTCGCGTGGGTCATTACACAAATAATGTTTTTGGCACCTGCCACTAAATCCATTGCGCCGCCCATGCCCTTGACCAATTTTTTTGGGATCATCCAGCTGGCAATATTGCCCTGCTGATCCACTTCGAATGCACCTAACACGGTTAAATCAACATGACCGCCGCGGATCATGGCAAAACTTTCTGCCGAGCTAAAAATAGCAGCGCCTGTAGCTGCGGTTACGGTTTCTTTACCGGCGTTTATCATATCGGCGTCTACTTGATCTTTTGTTGGATAAGGACCCATGCCAAGTAAGCCATTTTCTGATTGCAGCATCACTTCGATGCCCTCAGGCACAAAGTTTGCCACAAGTGTTGGAATACCAATGCCAAGGTTTACGTAAAAACCGTCTTCAAGTTCACGTGCCACACGCTGTGCAATTTGTTCTCTGGTTAACGCCATTAGTTTTGCTCCTGTGTCACAACACGCTCAATGCGTTTTTCAAATTCACCTTTAATAACGCGGTTTACATAAATACCTGGGGTATGAATTTCGCTTGGCGCTAGCTCACCAGGTTCCACAATTTCTTCTGCTTCTACCACGGTAATTTTGCCTGCGGTAGCTGCCATGGGGTTAAAGTTCATTGCAGTATGGCGATAAACACTGTTGCCATAGCGGTCAGCTTTCCACGCTTTAATAATGGCAAAATCACCAACAATACTTGGCTCGAGCAAATAATCGCGGCCATTAAATTGTTTAATTTCTTTACCTTCGGCAACTAAAGTACCCACACCTGTTGCCGTATAAAATGCCGGAATACCTGCACCACCTGCACGCATTTTTTCAGCCAACGTGCCTTGTGGAGTAAGTTGTACCTCCAATTCACCCGCCAATAGTTGCTGCTCAAATAAAGCGTTTTCACCCACATACGATGACACCATTTTTTTTATTTGCTTGTCTTCAAGCAAAATGCCCAAACCAAAGCCATCAACACCACAGTTGTTTGAAACGACCGTAAGCGCTTTAGTTTGTTGGCGCTTAATTTCGCTAATTAAACCTTCTGGAATACCACACAGGCCAAAACCGCCCGCAATTACCGTCATGCCATCTTCGAGCCCAGCCATTGCCTCTCTGTAACTTGAAACTACCTTATTAAATCCTGCCATTTTAAACTCCTATTGTGCGGTCCAGCCGCCATCTAGCGCCAAGGTTTGCCCGGTAATATTGCACGCCTCTTTTGCCATTAAAAAACGCACTGTGTGGGCTATTTCTGCAATATCGATAAATGATTTTTTTGGCATGGGTGCGAGCATAATTTGCTCAATCACTTGTTGCTCGCTAATGCCATGGTTTTTTGCCTGATCGGCAATTTGCTTTTCAACGAGCGGGGTTTTTACATACGCTGGGCAAATGGTATTGATGGTAATATCGTGCTCGGCGGTTTCTAACGCCATCACTTTCGAAAAGCCAACTAAACCATGCTTGGCCGCCACATAGGCTGACTTAAAACGCGACGCCACTAAGCTATGAATTGAGCCAATATTAATCACGCGGCCAAAATTGCGCTCGCGCATACTCGGTAATACCGCTTTGGTCATTAGTGCCGTGCCGGTAAGCATTACATCCACCAGCAAACGCCACTGGTTTTGCGGAAACTCTTCAAGCGCCGCAACATGTTGAATACCTGCATTATTAATTAACACATCAACCGGTGCAGGCAGCTCGCTAAGTAGCTGAATAATCGCAGCTTCATCGGTCACATTTAGTGCTACACCAAGCGCGTGATAGCCTTTGCAACTGAGTTTTTTTGCCGCCTCAAGTGCAGCCTCTTGGTTTAAATCGGTTACGGTAATTAAGGTGTCGCTATCGGCAAGTGCTTCTGCCATGCCCAAACCAATACCACTGGCACCGCCGGTGATCAAAATATGTTTATTCACTATTCGGCCTCCAAAAACTCTTGAATACGTTCTTTTTGTGCTGAGATTGCAAATACCCCTTCTAAATGACCCCAATCGCCGGTGAGCTCTACCAAATCGGTTTGTTTTCCTTGCGCTTTTAATGCGCTATTAAGGGCACGACCCATCTCTGGGCGTAGCAATAAATCTTTGCTGGCAGGAATAATTAAACTTGGCGCGCTAATTTTGCTAAGGCTTGCTAAGTAGTCATCTTGATGGCCCGCTACAAACAACTGCGATGCGCGCACTAAATAAAGCACATGGTTGGCATCTTGTGTTTTAGCGCGAAGCTTGGCGCGGCTTAACAGGGTTTGCACTACCTCAGGTTGGGTGCGAATATCGTTAAGTGCCCCTTTATCCAGCACTTTAAAATTAGGGAAGCTCAGCGCAAACATATTCGGGTGCATTGCATCTTGGGTGATATTGAGCATAGTGGCAGTTAACCCGTCGATAGGCGCAGCTTTGCCATAGTAATCACCATTATTCCAGTTTTTATCTAAACGAATTGGCAATGCCCAGTGCTCTAGCGCCGAGACACTCCATGCATCCATTTGGCCAGCGCCGATCACATGCACTAATTTGCCAACCCAACCTGGGTAGGTTACCGCCCATTCAAGCGCTTGAAACGACCCCATTGATGCGCCCATTACCGCATGCAGTCTTTTTATGCCTAAACTCTCAAGCACTAACTTTTGCACGTTAACAAAATCGCGAATGGTCACCACTGGAAAATCAAGGCCATACGGTTTGTTTGTGGCAGGGTTAATTGACGAAGGGCCTGTAGTAATGGTGTGACCATCATTTACATTGGCATTGGCAAGTGAATCCACACTAATGACAAAATATTTATTGGTATCAATGGTTTTGCCAGGGCCAATAATCGCATCCCAATAACCTGGTAGCGCATCGCTTTCGGCATATTTGCCCGCCGCGTGCGAATTACCCGAAAAGAAATGGGTAATTAAAATAGCATTGTCTTTTTTGGCATTAAGCGTGCCGTAGCTTTCAAAACCTACCTTTACTTCGGCAATATTTTTACCACCAAAGGTTTTAAAGTTTTTTGTAGTAAATGTTTGTTTTTCAACAAGTAGCGTTTCGGCATTTACATGCAAACAACATAGCAAAAACACCAAAGTAATCATTTTTATTATTTTCATAATCAGCCCTTAAAACCAAATAAACAAACACAATGCCAACACAACGCCAAGTAACGGTACCGCCGCACTTAATGCCGCCATAGACCAATATGCAGCTTGATGGGTTTCTTTACAAATTGCGCGAATGGTAGTTACCACATACCCATTATGTGGCAAGGTATCAAGCGCACCCGATGAAATTGATACCACTCGGTGTAATTGTTCAGGGTTAACCCCTGCATCTAAATAGTGCGGCGCGACTAATGGCAGCGCAATGGCTTGCCCGCCGGAGGCTGAGCCCGTTAACCCCGCAATCACACTGACCGCTACCGCAGCACCAATCAGCTCGTTGCCTGGAATTTGCGTCATTAAATCAACTGCCACGGTAAACGCTTCAGACGATTTAGCAATGGCACCAAACCCCACAACAGCGGCGGTATTACCAATCGCAATCAGTGCGCCATTAGTGCCTTCGGTGGTCGCTTTGGCAAGATTGTGAAAGTGTTTAAAGTTAATCACCACAATTGACAATACCCCACCTAATAACGCCACAATCAAAGCGGCCTGCTGTAAGCTATCGTGCAAAATAAATGACAGTGCCAACACCACTAATAGCGGAATAAGCCCAGTTATTGGGTGCGGGTAATCACGCTCGGGGATTTCTGGGTCGTCATCGCGCGCTTCGAACTGCTCGCCATTAGCCACCGCTTTACCAATCATTTTTTTCAGCCACCAGTAGCCAAAACACGCCATAAAAATTGCTACAACTAGGCTCACTTCCCACGCAGCATAAGGCGAAGTGCCTAAATACTTGATGGGGATCCAGTTTTGAATTTCAGGCGAACCTGCTGATGTCATGGTGAAGGTAACCGAACCAAATGCCAACGTAGCTGGAATAAAACGGCGCGGTAAATTGGCATCTTTAAATAGCGACAGCGCCATTGGGTACACCGAAAACGCCACAATAAACACGCTAACACCACCATAGGTTAATACGGCACAGGCAATAACAATTGCCAATACTGCGTGTTTCATACCGAGTTTATCGACAATATAGCGAGCGACACTGTCGGCAGCGCCGGTGTCTTCCATAAATTTGCCAAACAAACTGCCAAGCAAAAACATAAAAAACCATGCACTAACAAAATTAGCAAAGCCATTCATATAGCCTTGAATAAAGTTATCAGCGCCAGCGCTTGGAAATATCGCCAAATTACTGGTGAGCGCCACAATGAGTGCACATGCTGGCGCGGCAATAAATAAATTCATGCCGCGCAGCGTCAACACAATCAAAAGCGCCAGACCACCAATCAGGCCAAGCATACTTAACATAAAATCTTCCTATTTGAATCACTAACAAGGGTGACTTGGCTGCTAGTGCGTCAAATTACTGCTGCATATCAATGTGGCTAAGGGTGGCGATTTAAACAATAGCACTATAGTTATATGTGAATGATTTGTTATTTAAAAACAACAAATTAACAGTGGATAGTACTATAGTGCTAAAGCTATTTTAAAGATTACCCACTAGATTGGTAACTGACTTGGCTGTGCGATGTAACGTATAACAATAAAGATAGGAACAACATTATGACCAAGGCAAATATCAACAGCAGCAAACACGCTTGCCTGCGCTCACTGTCTGCAGTAAGTGGTGCTGTATTATTGGCATTAGCAACCCCTACATTTGCAAATCAACAGGAAAATGGCGAGAAAAAAGCAGAGCTTGAGCGCATTCAAGTAACCGCACGTAAAACTGTCGAAAACCTTCAACAAGTGCCAGTGGCCGTTACCTCAATAGGTGCTACTGAGCTTGCCGAAAAAGGCATTGCCGAACTGATTGAAGTACAGCAATTTTCTCCAAATACCACGTTGCAACGCAGCCGTGGCACAAACTCAACCATTACCGCGTTTATTCGTGGTGTTGGCCAGCAAGACCCGCTTTGGGGCTACGAGCCAGGTGTAGGTATTTATATTGATGATGTGTATTTAGCGCGCCCGCAAGGTGCCGTGCTCGATTTAATCGATGTTGAACGCGTTGAAGTATTGCGCGGTCCGCAAGGCACACTGTATGGCAAAAACACCATAGGTGGCGCCATTAAATACGTGACCAAAGAAATGACAGGAGATGCGACGTTTAATGTATCAGCAAGCGTAGGTAGTTATAACCAGCGCGATATTAAACTCACAGGGCAATACCCACTTATTCAAGATACTCTTTATGTTGGCGTTGGTTATGCCAATTTAAATCGCGACGGGTTTGGTGAATATTTACAATCTGATTTACCAAATCAAGATACCGAAAACTACAACAAAGAAGTGGAAGCAGCCCGCGTTACACTCGAATGGCATGCCAATGACGATTTATTCTTCCGCTTAAATTGGGATAAAACCGACGATACCTCAAATGCCAAAGGCGGCTACCGTTTACTACCAAGTTTATTAACAGATGCGCCAGTGCCAAATAGCGTATACGACTCGTACACCAGCTTACCAACGTGGAACAAGGTAGAGCTTGAAGGCTACAGCCTACTTGCCAACTGGGACTTAACAGATGCCACCAGCTTAAAATACGTTGCATCAAAACGTGAAAGCTATTCGCCAACTAATATCGACTTTGATAATACACCGCTTCGCATTTTTGATGTTCCAGCTGTGTATGACGACAATCAAACCAGCCATGAATTACAACTAAACCACGCAGGTGAAAACTACAAATTGGTGTCGGGTCTTTATTACTATGATGGCGAGTCATGCGGCCAGTTTGAAGCCATTTTAGAAGTGCTAGGCAATGCTATTTCATTACCGGGGTTAACCCGTGAAGTCTCTGGTTGTAACAATTCATCAAGTAAAGCAGCGTATATTCAAGGCAGCTACTACTTTAACCAGCAGTGGTCGGCAACCCTTGGTGCCCGTTATACCCAAGATGAAAAAGAAGCAAACGTAAACAATGGCTTAGTATTTGAAACTGTCTACCCATACTCAGGGTGGATCCCAGGTTATGAGCGACCAGCAGGCGAATTAGTACCAGAAGTACTGAACGATAACGAAGATTGGTCGCGCTTTACGCCACGCCTTGGTGTGGAATATCAGCATTCAGATGACATGATGTTTTTTGCAAGCTACGCACAAGGATTTAAGTCAGGTACTTATAACCCGCGTGCCACAACTGCAGAGCCCGCTGCCAATCCAGAGATTGTAGATTCATTTGAACTCGGTATGAAAAGCGAGTGGAACGATAACCTGCGAGCTAACATCACCTTGTTCTCATTGCTGCATAAAGATCGCCAGTATATTTCGATTTTACCGGGCGAAACCTCAGCCGATCTCAACCAGCGCCTTGGCAATATTGGCCGCTCAGAGTCGCAAGGCATAGAAGCCGAATTTACTTATGTTGCCACTGACAACCTTAATTTTAATGCCTCGATTGGTTATATCGATGCTGAATTTACTGAAGTGATCGACACCGACCCAGAAACAGGCGAAGAGTTTGATAAATCAGACCAATTTGATATTGCCAACACCCCAGATTTAACCTTTAACCTAGGATTTGATTACTCAATTGAATCATCATTTGGTGACTTTGTAGTAAACGGTAACTACTACCATCGCGGCGATTACGTGCTGTTTGAAGAAGCCAGCCTACTTTCGCAAGATGCCTACGGTTTAGTAAATTTAGGTGTAACTTGGTACTCGAATGATGGCCACTGGAGTGCATCACTAACGGGTAAAAACCTCACCGACGAAGAATACCTTGTTGGCGGTTATCAATTTGTCACCCCTGATCCTACTGACCCAACGGATACAAGCAAATATACGCCGGGGTTAGGTGGTGACAATACCTTAATTGGTTATTACGGCGACCCGCGTACCGTTACGCTCACCGTTAATTACCGCTTTTAATTAACACTCCCCCTTGGGTCGCCAACACCTAGTTTGGTGGCCCAGCTTTGGGGAAATGCTTGTAACCGTATATCGAATACCTTATAACAGGAAGAATTGGAGTTAATTGGATGACAACGCAAGTGAAAGCCATTATCGCAGACGATCACCCGCTATTTCGCAGTGCTTTAAGCCAAGCAGCGGCAAACTATCTCGAAGAAGACAATATTCAAGAGTGTTATGATTTAGCGAGCTTGTTTTCTTTGCTGGAAACTCACCCAGAAACCGAACTCATTTTTCTCGATTTAAATATTCCTGGCGCCAAAGGCCTGCAAGGGCTCACGCAAATTCGCAACCAATACCCTGATATCTTAGTGATTATGGTATCGGCAACGGAAGACGCCAAAATAATTAACCACGCCATGGAAGCTGGTGCCTGCGCCTACATTCCAAAATCGACCTCGCTGAGCAATATTGGCAAAGCCATTGAAGTCGTGATTGATGGCGACACCTGGCTGCCTGAAAATCTAGATCTAGAAGCGCACCCAATCGACAACGAACAAACCGAATTTGCACAAAACTTAGAAAAGCTTACACCACAGCAATACAAGGTACTGGCGATGATTGCCGACGGCCTGTTAAACAAACAAATTGCTTATGAAATGTCTGTGCAAGAAACCACAGTAAAACAACATGTATCCGCCATTTTACGTAAACTTGACCTAAACAACCGCACCCAAGCCGGTATTTTATTTAATCAACTCAGCCAAGTAGATACTATATCGGCCGAGGGCTTTGCTTGACCGCCTATCGTGATATCGGTTTAAACTCATTCAAAGGTAAAACGCCTCTTGTCGCGGCGTAAATTACCGATTAAATTGCTATGAATTATCACAATTTGATGTAGTTGGCATGCCAAATCTATTATCTATTCGCTCTTATAGTGCAAACCCTGTTTCTCACTCTCATGAGTTCAATCAAATTGTTTTACCCTTGCGAGGAGTCATCAACATACACGTTGACGATTTTAGCGGTAAGGTCGCGCCGCGAGAATGTGTCGTTATTCGAGCCAATGAGAAGCATTTATTTGCAGCAGAACGGGAGGCACGCTTTATTGTTGCTGATATGCGCAACCTACCTAACAATCTTATTTCGTCAGAGCAGATTGTTTTTGAAATAAATAAGCCTTTGTTAAATTATCTACTTTTTATCGAGAGCCAGTTAGAAAATCAAATCAACCCGCTTATTGAACAGTCAATGTACGAAACATTTTATCTATTGTTAGAAAGCCAGAACTTGCTGCCTAAGCTAGATGCGAGAATTAACAATGCACTGCTTTACATTACTGAACACATTACCGAACCACTTAATATTGCGACACTGGCTGAAGTCGCTTATTTAAGTCCAACTCAATTTAAAAAAATATTTAAAGCACAATTGGGTGTAACTGTGCTTGAGCATATTACCCAACTTAGAATGGAAAAAGCACAGGCATTACTTACGCATACAGACTACTCGCTACAGATAGTTGGTGAGAAAGTTGGCTATAAAGATTTATCGGCATTTAGCCGTAAATTCAAACAGTATTTTGGTTTATCTCCTAAAAATTTCAAAAATTAATGTCTGTCCAATTTGATAAGAATTCCGTCCGAATAGTCAAAAATTAAGTCTCTAAAAAACATATTATTTAGCCTTCAAATATTAATCTGAGAAGTTATTATGTTTGTTGAGTCAAAAATGATTAAAGGTACTTTAGCGATTGTTATTGCTAGTTTTCTTTGGGGTACGACCGGCACTGTTGCAAGCTTTTCAAGTGATGTAAGCCCCCTAGCCATTGGCGCATTCGCAATGGGTGTTGGCGGTGTATTGATGGTACTAACCAACATTCGAAGTCTACTTGCAAACTATCGACAGCTTATCAAACGAAAGGGACTATTCGCTGCTGGCGCCTTATCAGTTGCAATATATCCTCTGGCATTTTATTCCGCTATGCACTTATCTGGCGTTGCGATAGGTACTATTGTGCCAATAGCCACTGCGCCCATGTTTGCCGCCCTTCTTGAGCGTCTTTTTAATCAAAAATCAATTTCAAGAAAATGGGGGGTAAGTTTTACGTTTGGTGTGATTGGTGTCATTTTGCTCACTCACGGTAAAAAACCCGCATTTGATGACACATCTAATTTATTTCTCAATTCAATAGGAATTGTCTTAGGCTGTATCGCTGGGTTAACTTACGCCTGTTATTCGTGGGTAGCAAAATCCTTTATAACGAAAGGCATTGATTCTAAAGCCGCCATGTCAGGGTTATTCGGGGGAGCGGCAATTCTGCTATTACCTTCTCTATTTTTTACAGGTGAGAATTTATTTTTAAACATCACCAATAGCGTTGTTTCACTTTATATGGCAATTATCCCAATGTTTCTAGGATATTTATTATTTGCATATGGCTTAACATTTATTGAAACAAGCAATGCGACATTAATAACGTTGCTGGAGCCTTTAATAGCAACAATATTGGCGGTTTTGCTGTTGGGGGAAAGTTTTAAGCTAATGGGTTGGATGGGCGCATTGTTAGTTTTACTTTGCTTGGTTATTCAGTCCATTAATCTGCCAAAAATTAACACTTCACTCAGTGACAATAATAATCAGCTTACTTCATAATACTTAGATGGCTGCATCGCGTTTCACATAGTAAAAGGCACAAAATGAAAATATTGGTAACAGGTTCTGCAGGTAGAGTCGGGCGTGCTATTTATATCAAATTAATGAGAGATCATGATGTAGTAGGTTTAGATAAAACCCCTTGCTCAACGGTAGACCTTATCGGTGATATTTGCGATGGCGAATTAATTTCTAAAGCACTTGAAAGTGTGGACGTTATTGTTCATACCGCGGCACTTCATGCACCCCATGTTGGGCTAATAGCTGATAAAGAGTTTCTAACCATCAATGTCGATGCAACCGAAAAGCTAGCCTTAGCTGGCATCAAAGCAGGCATTAAGCACTTTGTTTTTACCAGTACAACCGCACTTTATGGTTATGCTTCATCCTCTGAAGGTGACACCAGTTGGATTACGGAGCAAGTTGAGCCTCAACCTAAGTCTATCTATCATAAAAGTAAAATACTTGCAGAAAACAAGCTGAATGAAATTTCAAAGCTCTTCAATCTTCCAGTTACCGTATTACAAATGTCTCGATGTTTTCCCGAACCCGCTGACTTAATGGCAATCTATCGCCTTACTCGCGGTATAGATGTGCGTGATGTCGCAAGTGCGCATGCATGTGCCATAGATAAACGATTAAACGGCTTTAAACGTTTCATTATTTCTGGGTTTACACCATTTAATCAAAATGACTGCGAACACCTTTACAATCATGCAAGTGAAGTCATAAAAGAAAAGTGCCCAGAGATAACATCAGCGTTTAAACAAAGAGGTTGGCGTTTGCCAACAAGTTTAGACCGCGTGTATGACTCATCAGCTGCACAAGCCAAGTTTGGTTGGCAGCCAAAGCATGGCTTCGCGAGTGTACTGGATATGTTAGATAGTGAAATAGCAGAAGTGTTACCCGTTTTAAAACAGCGCTGAGAAGTAATGAACAATACTGGTGATTGTTCAAACTAACCTCAACAGCATATTACCCAATCAAACATCCACTTTTGCTTATGAACATGGCACGTTATATAAATTTTTTTGGCGCGATTATCTAAATAAAAAATGTAATCTACTGATTTAAATGGGTAAATACTTAAGAGTAACATTACATAACGGTCTTCTAATTGCGCGATTAAGTGATGACTCGATTATCTAAACCAAATTATAAATTGCTAGGGCAATAAACTACTGATAATCTACTGATAATATTAAATAAAATTACTTATTGGTCTGGCAATTTTAGGTTGTGAATAACTTCCTTAAATCGAAATGCGCACTAATAAGCTGTTATACGTTTCTCAAAATTGGTACCGAGGAAGTTAAAATATGAATTTGAAGCAATTTTTAGCTCTACCAGAAGAGCATTTTATAGATGCTGAGTCTGCAACTAAGTTAAATTTAGATCTATCAACTAAAACTATAAGCGATATTCCAACTGAAAAACGCGCATTAGTTAGCGAATATCTCTTAAATGCTCTAAATATGAATTCTGTTGAAAGCAATATAAAACCAGCTCTTGATAATCTGTTAACTGAGTTACAAAACGTATAACAAAGCCATTATGGCAGGGACGCAAAACGCTTGGCTTGCGCTCATTCTTCGCTAATGTTAGCTAAGCATTTTTTCGCCCCATATGGCGGCGTTAGAAGTAAAGAGTATGGATACAGCAGTCATTAAATCAGGAAATACATCAGCAACACTTACTTTCTGCGAAAGAGAGGCTGATTACTTCACTGTGCTCTATGAGTCGCCAGCGGTTAAGCTTAGGAAACGTGTTTGGGGTTACACTGACTGCGAATTCTTGGTTAATCTATTCTCATTCATCGCAAAAGAATGGAAAGGTTGGCAAGGTGTTCAAGAGTGGGCATCAATCGAAGGTGAGTTTGCAATATCTGCTACATCAGATGCTCTTGGGCACGTGACCTTGAACATAAAAATCAGTGAATTTGATGGCCCCGAAGTCTGGGGTTCAAATGTCACCCTTGGCTTAGATGCAAGCCAAACCGAAAACATTGCTAAAACAGTAAGGGCGTTCTTTGCAAACTAAAACTTCTAACAAGTTGCTCAAGCATCGTTCCGGCCAAAAGACGGCCTCCACTGGACTCGCTAACGCTCACCGCTTAGCAAAGCGTTATATGTAAATCAAGGAATCGACCAACAATGAAGTTAACCCAGTTACCTCTGTTATCCGTTTTAATGTTAACCACTTTAACTTTTATCAAACCAGCTTATGCTTCAATTGAAAAATTTGCAGCTAATTTTTCATTTGCAACATGCGTTAGACATGCTGGAGATGAAAGAACTTTATCCAATCTGTTCCAAAAAAAAGGGATCAATCAATTAACCCCCAAATTCGCAGATCAATTTTTAAATGGCAATAAAGGGAAAGCATGGTCTTTCACAGCACCAAATGGTCAATATGCAATTACTTTTCAAAAAATGGAGTCTGTACTGTTTTTGTCAAAAAAGCCAATGCAGGCAAATTCATTTCAGAGGTTAATGTTAACCTTGCCAGAATAAATAAAAACGTTGGTTGGTCTTTTTCACCTAGCAAAGTCCCCAATTTTGCTGGAAAAACTGAACTAAAATCATTCAATGTAACAGGGCAATCAAAAGAGGGTAAGAAAGTTAATATTATTCTTAGCGCAACTTATCAAACAACTGGTAGCTATCAAATTGCTCTTAGCTCGGCTGTGATGTAATACCCATATCAAAACGCTTGGCTGTGCTTCTTGGTTGCTAATTTTAGCCAAGCTTTATTAGCTAGTTATGCGGGCTTTATGCCCTTGGAGAGTATATTTAGTGAAATCAAACTTTGAGTTATTAGCCAACTATAATTTGTGGATCAATCAAAAAATCTATGATTCTGCCAATAAGCTCGACCCCGAAGACCTATCGAAAGATAAGGGAGCCTATTTCAGTTCAATTATTGGTACCCTTAATCATATTTTGGTCGGTGACATTATTTGGCTTAAACGCATATCTAATCACCCAGATAGTTTTGAATCGCTTAAACTGATGAAGAAATTTGCTGATCCGGTTTCTTTGAGTGAGATTGTTCATCCAGATTTAGAGTCTTTGGCTCAATCTAGAAAAGTTATTGATGAAGCCATAATTAATTTCATTAATGAGATTTCGGAAGAATCAATCTTGAGCGAGTTAGACTACATCAATACCAAAGGCAATAAGTTTACAAAAAATCTTGGCTTTATTATCCAGCACTTATTTAATCATCAAACGCATCATAGAGGGCAAGTAACTACAATTCTTTTTCAATCTGGCATTGATGTTGGTGAAACTGATCTATTGGCGCTTATACCCAGTGAATAACGGCATAATAAGGCGCTGCAATCGACCTCAAGTATTTGTCATTTAGCTGCCTTAAGGTAACTAGCATAAAGTAGCCTTGAGTAATAATTTATCCATAAGGCTTGGTTCCATCGGTCACTGCTAAACTCAGATCAAGTTACAACGAAACCGCGTTATGATTGCTTCTAATCTTTGTAAGATGTTAGAAGCAAAGACAAATATGGCTAAATGCTATATCAAAAATTAAATGGGGTGGAAAAGCGGCCTTTATTCCACTTGAGCAGTTTAAAACCGATTCTTTAACGTTTTATGGCGCGAATTCTAAGCCTTCTTACCCAGATACAACTGCAAACACATCATCTGCATACGTGCGGCTTTGCTCTGCCAATTCAAAAATGCTCGAGATGGGTGTTGCAGGTCTTACTTCTGCTAAAATGGATTCGGCGGCTTGCCAATTATTTTCTTCAATCGCCATCGCGATTTTTAATGCGCCACCGAGAAGACCGTCATAATTTAATAGTGCCCCGCTTGAATTACTATCCAATGAAAACTCACTAATAACGGTATTAAGATCCATATCTAATACAGCGCCTAAAATAGACATTAAACCAATCAGGTACCCCTGCTCGGCCATCTCTTTACCGCCCGGTGCTAGAAATAGCGACATAAACTGGGCGCGCATTAGGCCAAATTTGGTCAACTCTGAAGGCTTATCAACCCCCAAGTCACTGAGTGCTAATACCCGTATAAACTGCCTAAGGGTATCTTCTCCCAAATACACCACAGCCTGCGAAATTGACTTCATTTCTTGCTTATCAAGGCCGGAATGGGCATTAACCAGTTTTAGCACGCGCGCAGTCAGACTTAAGTCTTTGGCAATCTTGCTTTCGATCTCTTTGAAATTGAGGTTAGGTCGAGTGGTCGATTTTAATAAATCAAATACCACCAGCTTTGATGGTTCAACATTGCCATGGGTTAGCATTTCGGGTTTGGCAAAAAAGTAGCCTTGAAACAAATCAACGCCTGCTTGTTGTAAGTAGTTAAAGTCTTCGTAGGTTTCTATTCGTTCAACAACAATTTTAAGTTTGGGGTACAAACGCTTTAGCTTCTTAGCTAAGGTGGTGGTTTTTAAAATCGGGTGCTCAAGCTCTAATTTAACGTAAGACATGTAAGGTAACAAAGGCTCCCATCTTGGATCTTTGTCGTAATCATCAAGCGCAAATTTGTAATTTTGTTTTCTGAGCGTTTTTACAATCGCCAGTAATTCCTCAATGTTCTGAGAGCGTTCAACAATTTCAAGCACCAAGTTATCGGGTTTGAGTAAACGCGGAATTTCCTGTAACAACGTAGTGTCAGATAAGTTGATAAATGCACAATGGTTAGCAACTAACTTATCTTTACCAACTAAAATCAGTGAGTTAAAAAACATTCGTCCCGTTGCTTGCTCATCGGTCACACCAACAGGAAAAGCATTATTGTCTGAATCTCGATACAGCAACTCATAAGCAAAGATTTGCTTCGATGCATCAAGAATGGCTTGTCGTGCAATAAACTGGGTTACAGGTTTCGTCATAAGTACAGCCAATTGAGTAGTGAAAGCTCTAACAGAGTGATTTAAATTGTATCAACTATGATTTCTGACTAAATTATCAACACTTTCATTAAGACTACGCCAGCCAAGCCGTTTGAGCAAACAAAACATGTTGATGAATTAAAGCCGTGTCGTAAATGCCCCCTCACTTAGCTTGCACAACAGGGTTCAGACCTGCTCAGTAAAATAACGCGATAAGTAATCCACAAAAGCGCGGATTTTAAACGGGATATAGTCTGCATTTTTATATACTGCATACATCGGGAGAGAAGCCTTTTCACAATCAGTAAATAGCTCTACCAATGCACCTTCATTCAACTTATCTTGAACCATCCATTTAGGCATTCCCGCAATTCCACAGCCCATCAGAGCCATTTTCACAATAAATTCTGGGCTATCACTTTTAATAAACTCTAAAACCGAATGCTTTTGCTGATTAATAAACCACACATTCGATGGCCGACTAAGCGAGTAAGTAATACATTGATGGTGCGCCAAATCTGAAAGCGCTGAAGGATGGCCATTATGTTCCAAGTAATCAGGCGCAGCAAAATAACACAACTCGTGATCCAATATTCTTTTTGCTTTCAGCCCTGAATCAGGTAAATGTGCGGCTCTAAGTGCAATATCAATATCGTCTTTATATAAGTCCACTTGCTGATCATTTACAGAGACTTCTAACTTAACCTCAGGATGTTGTGATAAAAACTCTGCCACGGGCTGTGAAAGCATGTTCGTTGCAAACGCTGATGGAGCGGATATTTTTAATCTTCCCGAAACCTTTGCCTGTTCACCCTTTAACGTTTGTTCGGTGACATTAATTTGCTCAACTAATTGCACACAAAATGCTAAATAAGATTTTCCTGCATCCGTTAAGTTTATTTTTCGTGCACTTCTTTCAAATAAGTTAAAGCCCAACTTGTGCTCTAACCACGCAATCTTTTTGCTCACTGCACTTTGCGTCACATTAAGCTCATTGGCTGCGGCTGTGAAACTATTAAGCCTTGCCACCACGCAAAATAAATTAATACATTCGAGTTTATCCATCTTCTACCCATACATTCCAATTGGGAATACTATAAATCATTATATAGGCATTTATGAGTAAAAACAGGAATGCTTAAATAGCGCTAACAATTACTTTAAGGAGTCACAATATGACTATAATTACATCCGTGCTATTTCTATTTTTTCTATTTGCAAGCTCAATCAAAGTGCTGGGTTGGCAACCGTTTATCTTTAATACTCAATTAGCCTTTTTTAAAAAGTATGGGCTTACGCGTACCCATATGTATTTAGTCGGATTGATTGAAATGGCTGCAGCTATTTTATTGCTTGCCTCACTCATATTAAAGCTAGATTTACTCATGGTGTTAGGCGCATTAGGAATTGCGTTTACATCTCTTGGTGCGCTTTATTTTCACTTTCGATATGACACGTTTAAAGATGCAGTACCCGCACTCATCACACTCGTTTTATCTGGCATGATACTAATCAAGCATTATGGTTTGATCGCAAGTTTGCTCTGAGCAATTATTTACTTAGAACAAGAAACTTGTTCTGCCATACAGTGCGAAATTAATAGCGAAATAAAATGAATCTAATTGTTTAAATTTTAATTTTTCACCTATTATTAGTTAATGTCTTGTTAAAGTTAAGACTGCTTTCGGCGTGCTAAAAAAATTAAATTTAATAATAAATTCATTATTAATCAAAGACTCCCATAGAGCAGTATCGTTGTTGGAGACGCAGTAGTATGCATAATCGAGTTTTGAAGTTTATCTCTAAACATGTGGTATTTGTGGTTTTGCTACCGTGTGTTTTACTCGCAATGGTTGTTTTCTATGATGTATCTGTTTCTTATAAACGCATGCAAGACGCTCTTTACAGTGAATACAATGCATTTGTCAGTCATCATGTACTGTCTCTGATTCATGAAACACAAAAAGAGCGAGGCACTTCTGCAGGGTTTCTCGCTTCAAAAGGGCAACAATTTTCGTCTGAACTGTCGTCTCAACATCGCAATACAGATGAAGTACTCGCTAAATTAAAAAACACACAATCAAGTTGGACCTTATCCGACGAAATGCAGCGAGAGCTCGAGGGTTTTTTACTTAAATTTAATCGGCTAAATCAGGTTAGACAATCTGTTAAACAACAATCTATTCCGCTTGCCGACGTACTTAAATTTTATACCGACATTAACTCTAAGGGGTTACACATTGTTAATGTCGCATCTCGCCTAAGTAAAGAGCAAATTATCTCGTCAGAGCTTTATAGTATTCACAACATTTCAAGTGCAAAAGAATCCGCGGGTATTGAACGCGCTGTACTATCAAATGTATTTGCAAACGACGCGTTTACCCCTTCACTTCGCAACAAATACGTTGAGCTAAAAACAAAACAATCGGTTTACTTATTCGAAGCCGTCGATTCAGCGCCCGAAGGTATCCGTGACATTTTCGAACAAGCACTCTCTTCACCAGAATTAAAGAGCGTAGAACCTTTTCGAAATGCCGCAGATAGTAAAGATAATGGATTTAACATAGACGCAACTGAATGGTTTGCAGCCGCTACCAAACGCATTAACAGACTTAAGCAAGCTGAAGAAAAAGCGCTGATACAAGTGGATAACACAGCCATCAAAATTCAGCATGATGCATTAAATATACTAGTTATTGAGATAATAATTTTAATTATTGGTGCGTTAACAACGGTAGCAATCTTTCTATCTTTAAAACTAAGAGATCAACAAGGTAATGCGATTGCAAAAGGTATTGAGGTGGCTATCACGCATCGCGATCTTGCTGACGAAATTGAAATTTTATCCAGCGATGACTTAGGTGTAACAGCGACACGAGTCAACGCTTTAACGAGTCAGTTTGAAACGGATTTAGTCGAATTTATCAATGCATCACGAAAAATTACCACTTCAACTCATGAAACTGCTGTTGCAATTAGCCAAAGCAAAACCAATTTAGTAGAACAACAAGAAGGGGTTCAGACAATCGCCTCAGCAGCTGAACAAATGGGTAATAATGTTCAACATATCGTTGATTCTATGGCGCAAAGTGCAGAGTCCGCAAAGCAAGTATACATGGCTTCTTTTAAAGGTCAGGAAGTTGTGACTGATGCGGTGGGAGTTATTCAAAAAGCGTCGGAAGATATGGCACTTTCAGCCAATAAAGTGAACGAGCTAAACGAAAAAGTAGGCAGTATAACCTCTATGGTTGACCTAATCCGAGGCATTGCAGAGCAAACAAACCTGCTCGCCCTCAATGCGGCTATTGAAGCCGCGCGAGCTGGAGAACAAGGCAGAGGGTTTGCCGTTGTTGCCGACGAAGTTCGCAACTTAGCTAGTCGAACACAACAATCAACGGAAGAAATTTCAGCATTAGTCGAACAACTGCAAGAGAGTTCTATTGAAGCTGCAAGAGTCATAACACAAGGCAAAGAGAATGCTTTGCAAGCAGCGGATCGTGCTGACGAAATAAGAACGGCACTGGGTGAAATAGTTGAGCAAGCGAAGCAAGTGGAAACTAATATGGGGGAAGTTTCAGTGAGCACGCAACATCAGCGTGATGCAATTGATGAAGTGAACGAAAAGATTTTTGAAATATTCCAAAAAGCCTCAGAAAACGTTGTGGGCGCAGAACAAATAGCGGTTGCAGCTTCTCATATTGCAGAGTCTTCGATGAATATGGATGACCTTATTGAACGATACAAACTAAAAACGAAACAACCCGAATATTAGTTATTGAGCTGGGAGCATTAAGGGAGCATTAAAGCTCAAAACCTAAGGTTGCTTTAGCTCTTAACAATATCGAGCCTAAATGCGTTGTGTTTTTGCTTTATAAATCACAAAGGCGTTGCTCCAAATAGCAACATCGACACCATTAGGCACATAACTTTTTAATTAACCGCTTTAACGCCGGCGCTTTTACCGGTTTATAAAGAAGCGGATACCCCGCATCACTTATCAATTCACGCACCGATTCATCGTGTTCTGCGGTGTTAATAATACACGGTAAATGACTCAGTCCGCATTCGTCCAAAAGCGTCACACCGGTTATACCGTCATCTAAATGGTAATCAGCAATAATTAACATTGGTAGTGGCTTATTCTCTTTAAGTGCTTCTAGCTGACTTTTATTTGTGGCAGTTTTCACATCACAGCCCCAGGTTTGTAAACGTTTTGCTAGAGCTTGTAATACCGTCTTATCGTTATCAATTAGCCATACAGTGAGCCCATTAAAGCTTGCTGATTGCTCAATATTTGGTGATAGCGAAGTATGCTCCTGATTGTGCTCACCCTCTGCTGCAATTGGCATTTGAATCGAGAACTGCGATCCATGACCAACTTTAGATTGAACTGTAAGTGCTAACTGAAGCGCATCTGAAATACGTTTTGTTATGGCTAAACCTAGGCCAAGTCCCTGTGCCTTATCTTGTCCATCTAGCTGTTTGAATTCTTGGAAAATCAGGCTCTGATCTTCGCTGGCAATACCTGGGCCCGTATCTGTCACAGATAACACTAAGTACTTGCCTGCTTTTTCACAATTCAGCGTCACTTCTCCAGTTTGGGTATAACGCACCGCATTACTTAATAAATTTTGAACCACTCTTCGCAGTAAAGTACGGTCGCAATTTACCATTATCTCATCAAAATGTGATTTAAAAGTAAGGCCTTTTTCACTAGCTAGTGCCGAAAATTCGGCACTTAGGGGTGTTAATAATTTCGCTATTGAAAATTGGCTTTTCTCTATTTTTAGATTGCCCGACTCAAGTTTCGTGAGTTCTAAAATACTACTTAGTAATTCTTCTGCTGAAGTAAGTGAATTTTTAATATTACTGGCAAGCTCAGCATATTCTGAACCCTGTGACTTCTCTTCCATTACTGAACAAAATAAGCTCGCCGCATTAAACGGCTGTAACAAATCATGGCTCGCCGCTGCAAAAAAGCGGGTTTTACTTTCGGTTGCTTCTGCTAAATCTAAGTTTGCTTGGGTTAGTGCGTGAGTTCGCTCATTTACTTTTTGCTCAAGATTAGTATTAGCTTCTTTCAGTGCATCTTGTGTATTCACAAACTCAGTGACATCACTAAAAGTGGTAACAAAGCCGCCGCTTGGCAGTGGGTTGCCTTGCATTTCAAATACACGCCCATTTTGATGTGCACGCTGATATTTATAGGCACTACCGGTTTTTAAAAACGCTAATCGTTTAGTGATTTCGTTTTCAATGTTGTTTGTTTTAAATAAGCCTCGCTCAGCATTAAAGCGAATAATATCTGCGATTGGTCGGCCAATATACAGTGCATTTTCGGGGTAGTGAAACATGGTTTGGTAAACACTATTCCAGGCAACTAAGTTTAAGTCACCGTCCACTACACTGATCCCCTGATTGACATTTTCTATGGTCGATTGCAGTAAGTCACGGTTGAATTTGAGCACTTGGCTTGCCTCATCAACAATATTGGCGACTTCACTTAATTGTCCGTGTTGTTTATTCTTCGCGGCTGTCAGTACCAAATTCGCTGAAGCACCACCAATTACGGCAGCCATTTCGCGCGCAACGATAGTTTCTAACTTAGCATCTGCAGGTTTTAACCAATCAGCACCTTGTGTTGGGAAGTTGTACTCAATAATTTGCTGGCCAGTTGTGCCATCAACAAACCGCAGCAATAAACGACTCAACTCATCCACACTCAGTTGATGCTTGATGTTATTTGCGTGTTGTTGCTCCACAGAAAACACAAACTTCTCAGCTTGTAATTGTTCTGCAACTTCTGCACCTCGCTTTAATGAAATATAGACAAACACTAAGGTATTAAAGGTGAGTGATAATAATAAGGTTTGCGAAATACTATCTAGGCCAAGCCCTAAAAAGTCTGCTGGTGCTAAAAAACCTAAGCCAAGAGGACCTAAAGTTAACCAAGACATTTGCCAATTTAAGCTAGTTGCAATTGAGGGCAAGAGCAGACTGTAAACCCATACTGCGAAGCCTGTTAAAATGGCATATTTTGCAGCTTTTCGGGCAGCTCCTCGCCAAACTAGACCGAGCAACAACGCAGGTGCAAATTGCGCCACGAGGGTGAAAGACATCAACCCAACATTTGCTAAGCTATTGGTACTACTAAGTAACTTATGGCAAAAATAACTGGCAATCAGCACACCTAAAATCACCACTTTACGCGCCATTAAAATGCCTTCGGGCGAAAGTCCTGACTCAGCGTTTTTTGTTTTGCTTTTAGTTAGCAGTAATGGGTTAATAATATCGTTAGTGATCATCACAGAAAGCACAATTGCAGAGAGAATCACCATACTAATAGCGGCGGAAAAGCCGCCTAAATATGCTGTGAGCGCTAAGCCCTGATTATCGAATGCCAACGGCAATGCCAGTACAAAGGTATCAAAAGCCACACTTTGCTGATCAAGTAATAACAAGCCTGCATAGCCAATTGGTAATGTACATACGTTTAATAGCAGTAAATAAAGCGGAAAAATCCAACGCGCTTTTTTTATATCGGTTTGCTCATCACGTTCAACAAAACTGACATGGAATTGACGTGGCAAACACAGCATGGCCAATAAACCCAAAATCATATGACTGATATAGACATAATTTGCGCTGCCTCGCTCAGCTACTTGGTTTTGCAAGTCAGCACTTTTTGCTGCTTGCATTAGTGCACTCGGGCTTTCAAATAAACCGAAACAGACATACAAACCGATAGCTAAAAAGGCAAATAACTTGAGGAGTGATTCAAAAGCAATGGAGTTCATTAACCCCAGATTATGGGCATTGGGGCGCAGCTTGTTGGCACCAAATAAAATGGCAAATATGGCCAATACCAGTGTTATATAAAACGTACCGTCTTGAAAAATTGACTGAGCTGCGTCTGTATTTCCACCTGCAATCAACATGGTACTTTGGCTAATAGCACTTAATTGCAACGAAATATAAGGAATAATAGCAAATACCGATATGGCGGTGATAATGCCAGCGAGCGAGCTGGATTGCCCATAGCGGGTAGCAATAAAATCGGAAATAGAAGTGATTTTATGTGTCTGGCAAATTTCGCTGATCTTTAAATAAACTTGCCAGCCGAAAATAAATAAAAGCAAACTCCCCACATAAGTGGGCGCTAGCCACCAGCCGTTGTTTGCGGCCTGTGCAGTGGTGCCATAAAAAGACCAAGAAGTACAATAAACCGCTAGCGTTAAACCATAAACCAATGATTTAAACGACTGCACTTTGTATTTTTCGCTAAAGTAAGCTATAGCAAAGAGTACAGCTAAATAAACAAATGCAATTGCACTAACCGACCAAATTGTAAGCATTATTTTCGTTTTTATTAGGTTGCATCATCTAAGACTAAGCGAAAAGCAAGCAATAATCTCATATAACTTTAGTACTAACCACACTTCCAAAAAGCTCATTTATAAATTAACTCTTTGAATCTAAGTAACTAATTAATTTTTTTGTAACAAAGCAAAGTCAATATAACCGCAACAATGTACTTTTCACAACAATAAACCATACTTAGGAATGTTTTATGACATTGTTTTGTTTGAGGCATAAGACAAGGAGGACTAAATAAACAAAGCAAGCATGTCGAAGGGTATTAATCGAAACCTGACGTAACGACTTAACAACACTAAGCGTTACCAACGTTCAAGGGTACTATTATGCTCAATACTGTAAGTGTTAAAAGCAGACTCACAATCCTCATCACAGTGCCCATTGTGGCGTTTATTGTTCTTGCATTTGTCACATTAGGACTCACAAAATCCTTAGTCTCTGGTATTCAAAGCATTAATAATGATCGCGTAGTGCCTCTCAAACAAATCAAAGTTGTATCAGATAATTACGCGGTAAGTATTGTTGATAATTTACATAAATATAATGCTCAGTTAATGTCCAAAAGCCAGTTGCTTAACGCTATTGATAGTGCAGAAAAAGTAGCAAAAGAAAACTGGCAAGCTTATTTACAAACAGAGCTGACACCTGAGGAGTCACGCCTTATTCAAACTAGCGAAAGGTTATTTGATAAGGTTAAGCAAAAAGTGAACTGGTATAAAAACCAGCTTGTCAGTAATCAACCACTTTCAAGTTCACCGGAACTGTTTGTCAAAGAAATGTATGATGTGTTTGATCCTTTCAGCAGTAGCTTAAATGATTTGATTGACCTACAACTCAATACCTCACAAGAGTTCACCGATAGTGCAACGGCAACTTATGAGTCTGAACAAACAGCTTTAATTATTGCATGTATTTTTCTACTTATTTCTACCACAGTTATGGCACTAGCCATCTACAGATCCATTATTACGCCGATAAGAAATATTGGCACGACCATGGCAAACATCGCTAACAATACAGACTTAACTTTACGTGTTGCAGTGCAAGGTAACGATGAGTTTTCAAGCACCGCTGTGAGCGTAAATACCATGATAAGTCACTTTCAATCCTTAATTGAAGAGTTACTTAACGCTGTTAAAACCTTGAGCAGTGAATCAGAACAGATGTCGCGCAGCAGTGGTCAAGTTGCTGCCACCACTGAGCAGCAAGAGCACCAAACCGCGATGATTGCGACGGCCATTACTGAAATGAGCGCAGCCATTGGTGAAGTGGCATCTAACGCAGTCAGTACATCGCACAAAGCTAATGAATCAGACGACACGGCAAAACATGGCTTGGCAAAAGTACAGGAAAATATTGATTCCATTAACCAGTTAAATGAGGTTATTCGTCACACTCAAAAAGACATTGATTTGTTGAGTGAAAAAAGTAATGAAATTAACTCAGTGGTTCAGATAATTCAAAACGTGGCAGAACAAACAAACTTGCTAGCGCTGAACGCAGCAATAGAGGCAGCTCGTGCAGGTGAGTCAGGTCGAGGGTTTGCTGTTGTAGCAGATGAAGTGCGTCAATTGGCGCATAATACGCAGAAGGCAACCGAACAAATCAGTTCTATGATTGTTGCCTTACAAGATGCTTCACAGCGCGCAGTATCAAGTATGGAAGATGCGTCAAGTAAAGCCAATATGAGTGTCGATATTGCAGCTGCATCAGCAAGCTCCATTCAATCCATTGCCGATGCAATCACTGAAATAGCTGACATGAATATTGTGGTTTCTACCTCAACGGAAGAGCAAACAACAGTTGCGGCAGAGATTTCACAAAATATCAATGAGTTTAGCGACAGTATCCGCAGCGTGACAGTAAGCGCTTCTGATATGGCACAAACAGGGCGCACACTCTCTGAGCTCTCAGGAAAACTTGATAAAGATATTAGTATTTTTAAAGTGTAATGCTTCAGATAGTTAAAAACGAAAGTTATATATTTGAAAGTGATGACATAAAAAGGAGCTATAAGCTCCTTTTTAAAACCATTTTATAAAGAATAGTTAAAGCCAACAAACGCGTTTCTACCGACCTCTGGAACACCTTCACCTACATTTATATCACTGCCCATAGCACGGTTTTTGCCATTTAAATGCGGGCTATATGCTTTATCCAACAAGTTGGAGATACCCACATTTAAACGTAATTGCGAATTAACATCGTAATCGAGTTGCCAATCCAAAGTGGCATAACCTGCTGATTCTTTCTCGTTATTCAGTTCGCTCACATTTGTTTGTTTTGCATAAGCGCTCACAGTTAACAGAGACTGCCAATCACCCTGTCTGTAAAATGCGGTGATCCGCCCATTTAACGGGGCAATACGGTATAAATCATCCTTTATATCGTCGCGTTTACCTTTAACATAACTCACCACACTGGTGAAATGCCACGCATTATTTAAACGCCAAGCCATGTTGACATCGCCACCATATAAATAAGCATCGATATTATTGAATTGCAAAGGTGCCTGCCCTGCCATCATGTTACCCACCATATTGGCTGGCATGTTTTGCGAAGGTGTACCTTGAATGTAGTCATCAATTTGATGATAAAAAATTTGTGGTGAAATACTAAAGCTATCAACTTGATATTGCCAAGATAGATTAACTTGATACGCTGTTTCTGGATTTAGGTTGATATTACCAATATACGTTTTGCCATCTGCCAAGCCGCCTGTTGCCTGCATGGGTAACCACAGGTAACGTTGTTGGTAAGATGCTGCACGTTGTTTAAACCCAAAACTCAGTTCACTAGCGTAATGCTCTGCATGTTGTAATTTGCCAGAGTAGCTAATATCAACCGTGGTATCACTGACACTGCGATCCGCGTTATTAAATTGTTCTTGTAACGCCTTAATATTCGGGTTCATCATCGCCATAGAGCTGGAAACAATCCCCGCATCAGCGTCATTGTATTTAATACGTGCACCGACTAAATGCCTCAGCTTATTAACTTTTGCTTGCCACTCAGCAAATAAAGAATGGCGGTTATCTTCAACGTGATTGAAGTTTTCGACGTAAAACATTGCGTTGTTTGGATTTGTGATACGCGATCCGTGTTCGCTAACATACCCCTCCAAACCAAATTGCCAGTGGTCAAATTTTGCAGCCGCAAAGTAACTTAGGTTTTCAACATCCGTTGTGTTATATCGGTGTTTTTGACCATTGTTATTAAGCCTTTGTGAAAAATTATCCATACCATGTTCTGCTTGATGGTAAGCAACGAAAGCATCAACGGATATCTCATTTATATTAGTTTGATAATCAAGCTTAACGCGATCACTTTCCACATAATCAATGTCCATTGGCAGCGCAACAGTACCTGTTGGTTTGGTATCGGTTCGTTGCCAAATTAAACCTAAACTTGACTGTGTATTACGATATGCCGCATCCACACCATATTGCACTCTTTCAATTTGCGACGACTTTACTTCCCTACCCTCGCCATCCTGATAATCATCGGCATTTTGTATTGCAACATAACTGTTAACAGCAAATGATTCAAAGCCTGCGCCTGCCACAGCAGAAACATTGTAACCATCAAAGTTATTCAGGTACGCACCATTCAATGCCAAGTTGCGTTCATTATTTTCAATATCAGCAGCGCGTTTTTGATTCACTTTCACCACGCCACCCATTGAATCAAGTGCACTACTTACAGGTGCAATACCACGATAAACATCAACCGACTCTATCAACAATGGCGAGGCATAACTTAACGGTGCATCCATCGCATTTGGACCAGCACCAATTTGCTTGACCCCATCAATAGCTACTGCTACTTGATCACCGTAATAACCACGATATTGAGCTATACCTGAAATTTGACCATTTTTGTTGGCATTCGCCCCAGGCACTGACAGCAACCAATCTGATACATCAGGTAAAGAGACACTCGCAGTTGCCTGCTGAGTTGAAATATCGAATTGGTTTGCTTGCGCCCTGACCGTAATGACTTCCATTTCGCCATTTGCCAATGCAAATGAGGATGGAAGAGAGAGAATACATAAGGTAATTGCGTTTAAGGTACTTTTCATAAAAAACTTCCGTATACAAACTAACGGAAATTTTCTGTAATCCCGTGATTAAACACAAAGTAAAAAGCGCAAACTGCGACAATATGTCACAGTTTACTTGATGCCTGTAAATCCCCTTTACGCTTTTTGAGAAAGCGCATTGGTGAAAAGCCTGTCACTAACATGGTTCCTAGCAATACGGTAATAATGCCAACAACAACATTAAACGTAAGCGCTTCGCCTAACACAATATAACCCCAAATGGCTGCAAACCCTGGTATTAAAAAAGTCACAGATAATGCCGAAGCTGAACCTATTTCCGCCACCAAATCAAAGTAAAAAATAAGCGCAATGCCCGTGCAAACAATGCCTAAAATAACAACGGCTAACCACTCATCTGATGTAGGAAGATGATTCATTGGAAAAAATGGAAGCAAAGGGAGCAGTAGAACCACTGTGGCCCATAAACTGCCATGTGAGGTATCAAAGCCTGAAACCTGAAGTTTCACATGCTTTGTATAGTTAGTTGCAATGCCATAACACCCAGCGGCAAAGGTTGCTGCGAGTAATGCGCTCAGGCTCTCTGAATTAATCATCTCTGGCGCAAGCCCCACCATCAAGATAACACCTAAAATACCTAAACCAAGACCACACCAGCCTTGCTTTGAGATATGCTGTCCATGCCAAATTCGACCAATTAAGCTACCCCAAATTGGCGCAGTCGCATTTAAAATGGCTAACATCGCAACAGTGAGCGTTTGTGCTGCGTAGGCAAATAACATCCATGGAATTGCTGAATTAAATAGTCCGACAATAAAATAATGCCGACCGAGCCCTTTAATCAACACTTTGCGGCGCATCAAAATTGCCATTAATGAAAGGCTCACAGCAGCAAATAAAACCCGCGCCTCAATAAGAAAAACTGGCGCAAAACTATCGACTGCAATGCGAATAAGTAAAAATGAGGCACCCCAAATAGCTGCCAACAATAATAATAAAAAAAACTGCCTATTGGTCATATTGTTTGCCTTGTAAACATGAACAAGCAGCGCTTGAATCAAGTATAAGAGTTTTCAACAGCCATTTTAACAAGGACTTAAAATCAGAATAAGAAAATGATCTTGGCCAACAGTTTGCCTTAACCTCGTTTACATACAAACTATCTGGTGGTGTGTTGTGAAAAGCGTATTTCATAAAATGCACAAGCTGGAAGAGGGGGCTTAAGCATACGCTAATCGCTAGGGTCGCGTCCCATATTTTGCGTAAATTTTAGCAATTTCCCCATTTTCAGTCATTTTTTGTAAAACATCATTCAACTGCGCTTGTAATGACGTTAAATGCGGTTGTAAACGCATAGCAACCGGTAATTCGCTTACCATCAAAACAGGGGTAAATTGCATAGCATGG
Source organism: Pseudoalteromonas piratica (assembly GCF_000788395.1). Lineage (NCBI taxonomy): Bacteria > Pseudomonadati > Pseudomonadota > Gammaproteobacteria > Alteromonadales > Pseudoalteromonadaceae > Pseudoalteromonas > Pseudoalteromonas piratica. The sequence continues at coordinate 154,111 of NZ_CP009889.1, read as the reverse complement.
TTAACTTTTTGATAATAGTCAGCGGTTGCTTCACCCATAATGGCATGATCGATGCGGCCATGGTTTAGTTGTGTCAACAATTCTAGTTCAGAGCGAACGTCAATTTTTACAATCTTGTTATCTGCAAAGTGCGTTTCAAAATCACCATAGCGATACCCACGTACAATGCCCAACACCTTGCCATAGAGATCCAGTGGACTTTTTTCTTGATTGTACTTTTTGCTAATCACCACTTCCCGAGAAAGCGCATAAAAATCAGTATAAATGCCAGGCAATTTAGTATGGCGACGCCAAAGCGGATTAACGCCGGGTTCAATGTCAATTTTGCCCTGATCAAATAAATTAAGGCCGCGCGCAACGGAAAAACTAACAAAATTAAATTGATGCCCTGTCAATTCTGAAATTCGATTAAAAATATCAGGGAAAATTCCCTTCATTTTTTTGTTTTGAATAAAAGTATAAGGTGGGTTTGCACTATGGTAACTAAGCACAGTAAATGTCTCAGCGGTTACTTTGAGACTACAAAAACAGCAGATGAAAAATAGCAAGCGAAGCATCATACTTTCCTTTCGAAACAGCTTTAAGTATAGAAGCTTTAACTAAATTCGCTCATAAATGCGAAATTACACCAAAACCCTTCTATTGATTAAAAACACATATGTTTTGAATTTTTTATAACCAACTAAAATTTAATCGCTCGGTTCTAAACAACTAACTGTTATTAGCACCACGTTCACTTTTGCGCTAAGTTAGAATTTGTTCGAGATGCCTATGCTTTTTGGCCGAATAAAATAATAAAACCATTAAATTTAATAACTAAAAGAAGATATTGTGATGGCAAATAAAGTATTTATTGCAACTAGCCTTGATGGGTATATCGCTGATAAAAATAATAAAATAGATTGGCTTCATCAATTACCAAATCCCACAGGAGATGATCTTGGGTTTGATGCGTTTTTCGAAGGGATAGATGCCTTACTAATGGGTAGAAACACTTTCGAAATGGTGTTGTCTTTTGATGTTGAGTGGCCCTACAGCAAACCAGTATTTGTACTAAGCAGCACATTAACGCACATACCCAAAGGGTATGAGGGTAAGGTGTTTTTTGTTAATGGTGAATTGCAAAACATCTTAAAAAACTTAACGGAATTGGGTTATCACAATTTATACATTGATGGTGGTAAAACGATTCAAAGCTTCTTAAAAGAAGACTTAGTCGATGAAATGATTCTTACCCGGCTCCCTGTGCTGTTAGGCGGCGGTTATCCGCTATTTGGCGATTTACCTGAACCTTTAGGCTTCAAACTCTTGGCAAGTAAAATGTATCTCGATACAGTGGTGCAAAATCATTATGTAAGAGACAGGTAATGCAATACCCTAATGCACTGATTGCAGGCAGTAAAATTGCTGTTTGTGCATGTTCTTCTGGCGTGGCTGAAGCGTTTCAGCCAAGATTAGCCATCGCGCTCAGTCATTTTGAAGCATTAGGCTTTGAATTGGTGTTAGATCCAAACTTAACGCACAATCATCAACATGTAAGTGCACCAAAAGCAGTTAGAGCCAAACAGTTAATGCAGTATCTGCTTGACGATAGCATTGCTGCCATTATGCCGCCATGGGGCGGCGAATTTGCAATGGAGGTACTTGAGCTGCTTGATTTTGACAGGCTAGCTTCTGCTAAACCAAAGTGGATTATTGGCTTTTCCGATATCAGCACGTTACAAATAGCCATCTCCACTCGATTAAATTGGGCAAGCATGCACACCGCCAATCTAATGCAACTTGTGCCCAAGCAACAAGATGAAGTAACACGTGCCTTTTATCAAGCAATTACGCTAAGCAAAGAACAGAGTTTTTCACAAACATCGTCCACTTCCTTTGAAAACGAATACAGTAATATTATTGAAAATCCAGAACTGCCTTATAACTTAAATGAGCCAACTACTTGGCACACGCTAAACTGGCCAAATTCTGGGGTTTCTGGGCGTTTAATTGGTGGCTGTTTAGACACCATTATCTTTACTTTAGATAGCCCCTATTTTGACCTCGGCAGCTTTTGCGAGCGCTATCAGCAAGAGGGAGTGATTTTATATATTGAGAATGCTGAGCTATCCCCCACCGCTTGGCTACGCGCGTTACTTATGCTCAAATTCAGAGGTCACTTATCTCAGATAAAAGCGCTGCTCATTGGTCGACATGCTGCTTTAATGGGGGATAAGCAATTAGATTTTCACCAGGCATTGCAACAAGCCGACATAAGCATTCCAGTTATTTATGATATGGATATTGGCCACCAAGCGCCAAACCTAACATTAATTAACGGGGCATTATGCGAGATCACACCAGAGCTTGAGCTTAAGCAAACGCTTGTTTAACGCAAAAGCATTGTACTTAGGCGCAAAGCTTTTTAGCATGCATGGGTGCGCTCAAAAAAAGAATTTTAGGAATATACAATGAAAAAACTAAACCTTTCGCTAGTTGCGATAGCGACGGTATTCGCTTTATCTGGCTGTGGCGAAAAGTCAACACCAACTACAACAAACACAGCCCCAACAGCAGAGCAAACAGTTGCGGCAGAAAATAAAAACGATAACGCTATTCTTGCTGAGTTTAGTGGTCCTTATAATGGGGTACCTGCATTCGACAAAGTAAAATTGAGCGAATTAAAGCCAGCTTTCGACGCAGCTATGGCGCAAAAATTAGCTGAAGTAGATGCGATTGCAAATAACCCTGAACCGGCAACTTTCGAAAATACCATTGCGGCACTAGAGCGTTCTGGCAGTTTATTAAGCCGTGTTTACACCTATTATGGTATCTGGCGCTCTAACGTCTCAAGCGTTGAATTCCGTGCAATTCAAAAAGAAATGGCACCTAAACTTTCGGCTTTCAATTCAAAAATTACGCAAAATGAAAAGCTTTTTGCGCGCATTAAAAACGTGTATGAAAGCGAAGCCCTTAAATCACTTTCAGCTGAACAACAACGCGTTACTTGGTTAACTTACAACAGCTTTGCACGTAATGGCGCAACGCTAGACAAACCATCAAAAGCACGCTTTGCAGAAATCAATCAAGAGCTTGCAGGTCTTCACACTAAGTTTGCAAACAATGTATTAGCAGATGAAGAAAACTATGTGGTGTATTTAACACAAGAGCAGCTCTCAGGTTTGCCTGAGTCACTGGTTTCTGCGGCTAAGGCTGCTGCAAAAGAACGTGGCAAACCAGAAATGTTTGCTATCACTAATTCTCGCTCATCGATGGATCCATTTTTAACCTACTCAGATGAACGCGCACTGCGCGAACAAGTATGGAAAAACTACTATAACCGTGGTGGTAATGGCGACGAGTACGACAATAATCAAACCATTAAAGACATCTTAACGCTTCGTCACGAGCGTATGCAGTTATTAGGTTACGACAACTACGCCCAGTGGCGTTTAGAAGACCGTATGGCGAAAACGCCTGAAAATGCCAAAGCATTAATGGATAAAGTATGGCCAGCGGCGATTGCGCGTGTTGAAGAAGAAGTTGCTGATATGCAAGCGATTGCTGACAGCGAAGGCGCAAATATTAAGATTGCTCCATGGGATTACCGTTATTACGCAGAAAAAGTGCGTAAAGCAAAATACGATCTTGATTCAAACGAAGTTAAGCAGTACTTACAGCTAGATAAACTTCGCGATGCAATGTTCTATGTTGCGGGTCGCTTATTTAACTTTGAGTTTAAAGAAGTAGCTGCAGGCTCTGTACCTGTATTCCATGAAGATGTGCGTGTATGGGATGTAACAGACAAAACCACAGGTGAGCACATTGGCCTTTGGTACCTTGATCCATTCGGCCGTAAAGGTAAGCGTTCTGGTGCGTGGGCAACAACCTACCGTAGCCACACTACATTTGATGGAAAGAAAACCGTATTGTCATCAAATAACTCAAACTTTGTTAAAGGCCCTGAAGGTGAGCCAACACTGATTTCTTGGTCAGATGCCGAAACCTATTTCCATGAATTTGGCCATGCACTACACTTCTTATCAGCAACGGTTGCGTATCCTAAATCGCACTCAGGTGTTCGCGACTACACTGAATTCCAATCGCAATTACTTGAGCGTTGGTTAACAACGGATGAAGTGATTAACAACTATCTCGTGCACTACAAAACAGGCGAGGCAATGCCTAAAGAGTTGGTGGCTAAAATTAAGAAGTCAGCAACCTTTAACCAAGGTTTTAAAACAACGGAATATTTAGCATCAGCGATCATGGATATGCTTTACCATACAACCGATCCTGCAAAGATTGACCCTGCTAAATTTGAAAAAGAGCAACTTGACGCGATTGGCATGCCGAGTGAATTAGTAATGCGCCACCGCAGCACACACTTTGGTCATATTTTCTCTGGTGAGGGTTACTCTGCAGGTTATTACGGCTATTTATGGGCTGAAGTACTGACATCTGATGCATCAGAAGCCTTTGCTGAAGCACCGGGTGGCTTTTATGATAAAGCACTCGCTGACAAACTTGTTAAGCACCTATTCTCTATCCGAAATGCAATGGACCCAGCTGAGGCGTACCGTTTATTTAGAGGACGTGATGCCAAGGTTGAAGCGTTGATGCGCGACCGCGGTTTCCCTGTTAAGTAATTGGGACACAAATATAAAAATGCCGCGATAGTCGCGGCATTTTTGTTTGTAATAACTACATCAGTTTAATATTTAACGATGCTGGCTAAACTGTTTTGCCATCGTCGTTAAACGCTCCGCTTCGTTAAGTAACTTCTCAGTTGACTCAAATGCGTGCTCAGATGCATCAAGAGTTTCTTTACTAGCATTATCAATATTGATCACATTTTTGGTGATTTCATCGGAGACAGCAGACTGCTCTTCTGCAGCTGTGGCAATTTGTGCGCTCATATCTGTAATCGTATTAACAGCATCTAAAATACGGCTCAGCGATGCTTTCGCCAATTGTGCTTGATCAGCACTTTGCTCCGCTCTATTTTGCCCTTGTTGCATCGCAGAAACAGCTTCACCTGCCGATTGTTGCAAGGTTGCAACCATTTGTTGAATCTCTTCTGTCGATGATTGCGTGCGTGCAGCAAGTGTTCGTACTTCATCAGCTACCACTGCAAACCCGCGCCCTTGTTCGCCAGCCCTTGCTGCCTCAATCGCGGCATTTAACGCAAGTAAGTTGGTTTGTTCAGCGATGCCACGAATAACATCAACCACAGTACCAATTTGTTGGCTATCTGATGCTAGTTTGTTAATAACCTCCACCGCAGATTCCACTTCACGAACCAGTTCGTTAATATCCGAAGTGGTTCTATCAACTACTTTTTGTCCCTCAATCACCTCATTATCAGCAACTTGAGTAGCATCGGCGGTCAAGGATGCATTTTGTGCAACTTCTTTAACCGTGGCTGACATTTGATTAATCGCGGCTGCAACTTGTTCCACTTCGCGGTTTTGTTGCTGCATTAATTGATTCGTTTTTTCGGCGGTATCCATCGTGCTATGTGCAACTGTATCTAAGCCTGAAGTTGCATCGTTAATACGCCATACGATAGTTTCTTGTTGCGTTTGTAGCATTTTGATGGTGAGTTGCAACTGTCCAAGTTCATCAGTTCTGCCCGTATAAACTTGTTTGGCAATATCATTATCAAATACTTCACGCGCTTTTGATGCTGCGTCTTGATAGGGTTTGGCTATGAAGCCTGAGCAAATAATAAATAAAATGAAGGCAAACAATAAAGGCCAAAGCTGGCCGAAAGACACGCCAAACATCAAAGCTATCAAACTCGGGATTATAACGGCTAAAGCACTTGAAAAAGCCAGTTTTCCCATCAACTTAAAAGATAGCGCGCTTTGCAATTTTTGGCTTAAACTTGCGCCTTGGTTTACCATTTTATAAAGGCTTCGCGCTCGTTTTATATAATCTTCTTCAGGTTTTAAGCGTACAGATTGATAACCAACAACTTGTTTTCCTTCCATCACTGCTGTCACATAAGCATCAACCCAGTAGTTGTCTCCATTTTTACAGCGGTTATCAACAATGCCCATCCAAGGTTTGCCTTGTTTGATGGTGTCCCAAAGATCTTTAAATGCTAGCGCAGGCATATTTGGGTGACGAACTATGTTATGTCCATGATCAACCAACTCTTCCTTGCTGTAGCCACTTATATCAATAAAATCTTGGTTAGCATAAGTAATCCGGCCTTTTAGGTCAGTGGTAGAGACAATACGCTGAGTTGACCTTAGCTTTACTTCATTCCCTGTAATGGATTGATTCTTTTTCATAACACGATGCCAATAAAAATCATAAAAATTATCTAGTTAAATAAATTGTAGTACACAGTAAGCACACTGCAGCTTTTTCAGAGTGCAATTCGGGGGAGATGTAGTATACACACAACTAAGCATTTGATGCGTCAGAAAAAAGAATTAAAAAAAGCCCGCATTTGCGGGCTTTTTCAGCAAAATGAAATAATTACTTCATTTTTCTACGGCGAATAAACGCTAATGGTGCAGCTAATAGTGCTAACCAACCAAACGAACCTGATGATTTTTTAGTTGTTGGTGGTGTAATTGGCTCTGGTAATGGGTTTTCGTTCACATCCGTTACCATAATTTTCACCATTGCTGGCTCTGAAATATTACCTGCAGTATCAGTTACTACAACTTCCATCTCGATTTCAGTTAGGCCCGCCTCGTAATCAAGAACAGACTTATCTGCCACCACAATCTCACCTGTTTGTTCTAGTTTTACTGCTGTAGAAGTTTGGTTCACAACAATAAACTCAGAAACCATATTAGCAAGTTCAGCGCCGTATGAAACTTCTAGCATACCTACTACCGTGCCATCTTCTGAATTTTCAGCAATTGAGAACTCAGCGTCAGCAAGCATAGGCGCAACAGCACGGTCAGCACTTGGTGTAGCATTAATCGCTTTTGAACCAGACTCAGAAAGAATCATGAAATCTTGACCAGCGTGTGCTAGGTAAGCAGATTCGCCAGTTGCCAGTGATTCAACCAAATTACCATCAGCTGTCATAAGAGCAGCTATTGGTTGTGAAGGCGTAAATGTAAAGGTACCCATTGCATTGTCTAATGAATCATAAGCGATTGGTGACCATGTGTATTCTTCGATGCGGAAACGCACATCTGCGGTGATACCCATATCGTCAGCGGTTAAGCCAAATGCACCTAAACACGACATAATGGTCATGTAATTGTTACCAGTTGTATGGAACATATTACCTAACCAGCCACTTGTAGAACCATAGCCATGCGTAAACGAGATTTGCGTTGGTTCAACATCATAGAACCACTCTAATTTACCATTTTGTGCAGTAACATCGTATTCGCCATCGCGGTCTAAGTCGAAATCAACCATAAAGCCACCAATGTAGCTGTGGTTAACACCTTCATTCATAGCCAGTGTAGAGAATACAGCATAACCAGTCTCACAGAACTCAGCTGGTACAGGGATCATCTCAACTGAACCACCTACTAGATCTAGACGGTTGCCATCAACATCATCAACAACTGTAGTTGGTGCGAAGAATGGTTCGAAATCAGCTGCACCAATGTTAGTAACCTTATGTGCTGTACCACCTTCCATTTTAACCGGCTCAAATGCTAGCTCTGCAGCCGCTTTAGGTAGAGTGTGGTAAACAAGGTGGAATGCTTTTTCACCGCCTTCAGAGAAAATAAGTGCACCATCTAACTCTAAATTAGTAAGATCAGCTGTCGCATCACGTGTACCAATATTTGATTGGTCAAGAGTCCACTCAGGAAGTTTTGCTGGGTCAATATTAAATGTCACATCAAATGATACAGTTTGACCACCAGGAACCGTAATCGATTCAGGATGTGAAACCATTAACGCGCCACGTTCAATATCATTTGCAAAACGTTGCTCAAGGCTTAGAGAATAAGTCTTGGTTTCATTTGTAAAGTTCTTAACTTGAACTGTTTTAACATAGTCAGTAGCTTGTGACGGGTTAACTAGACCAAGAGAGAGTGCACCTTGCTTGGTGTCTTTGGCCCACGCAGCAACAGGTAGATGAGCAGCTTTGTTTACATCAACAAGGCCAGCACCAATATAACTGATAGGTGCAAGTTCTGTATCTGGGTTAAGTGAACGTGGCTCCATTGTCACATCTAGGTTAGCCGTGTTCATAATCGTTGCTTTCAGCTCATATGCATTACGATTAGGATGTGCTTCTTTTAACAAGCTCATTGCACCTGCAGTCATAGGGCCTGAGAATGACGTACCTGTTGCGCCAGAAAGGCCATCACCGGTACCTGGGTGTGCAGTCATAATATTTACACCCGGTGCTGTAATTTCTGGCTTTAATAAACCATCCATTGAAGGACCGCGTGATGTAAATGATGCGATAGCACCTGAAGTCACAATTGCTTCAACATTAACTGAGAAGATACCTGACTCTTTTAGCGCCATACCTGCTTGATAGGTAATACCAACAGATGGAATTGTCACTTCTGAGCTGCTACCACCCATAGGCGCAGGCGTACCATCATCATTGTTATTTGCAATAAATACAAACTCAGCGCCTTTTTCTTGCGCCATCAATACTTTTGTTACGAACGCACAGCCACCACGGTCAAGTACAACTGCTTTGCCTGTGAAGTCTGTACCATCTGCAAATGCTTCACATGCAGTTTGGTTTGCGTCAGGATAAACCACTTCAAGATCAGTGTTTGATAAACTGTAAGCTTCTCGCGGGCCAAATGATGCAATTTGAATAATTGCTTCTTCACCATTAATCGTACCACTTGGAATAAGCGACTCATCTGTTGGGTGAGTCATCGCACCAACTGACAGCGCGTTTTCAGACGTACTTGGACCACCAACGATAAACGGATAAGCGCCATCGTTACCAGCTGAAATAACAACTGTAGTACCTAATTTAACAGCTTGGTTAATTGCAAGGCCTACACCATCTGTAGCAATATCACCAAAGTCACCACCAAGAGACATATTAATTACATCAACACGGTCAGAAATATCACCGTCATTGTTTGGATCCATAGCAGCTTCAAGTGCCATAAACTGTGCAACACCTGGACAACCACCAGCACATACTGAATATGCATAAAGTTCTACATTTGGTGCAATACCTGAAACAGAGTGAGATACATGAGTACCGTGGCTGGTTCCAGCATCAATTGGGTCTGGATCCATATTGTAGAAATCATAGCCCCCCATCACTTGACCTTGTGGCCAAGCAACTGCATCTGTTGGATCTTCAGCTGCAGCTATATAAGCTGCTTCGGTGCCTTCGCCACCAAATGCCGCATGCGTGTAGTCAATACCCGTATCAAGAACAGCAACTTTAACACCGTTACCTTTTGCAACACCAGATGCAACTACCTCTGTTGCCTTAATATAGTCAGCACTATCAGCGATATGAAGTTTTGAGTCGTATATTGGGAAAATACCATCAACTTCGTTATGTGAAACAAGTTGGTCAATTTCGTTTTTATCACCCTTAACAAGAAGACCATTCACAAGTTTCGACGTTTTAGCGACAATCGTAATGTTCAGATCTTGGCTTTGAATGGCAGACTCAACGACAGCTTGAGATGCCATAATTGATGCAGTTTGTTTAGCAATGTTTGCTGTTTTTGCTTGGGCAATTGCAGGAGTATTCAGTTTAACTAACCAAGCTGTTGCTTCTCTAGCTTCTTGGCCATCACTATTTTTTGTTGCCTGTGCCTTGATTGCTTTAGCACCACTGTAATTATACTGTTCAAATGTTGCTGCATTTACCGCCGTTGTAGCAATTGCTGACGCAACAGATAGAGCAATTACTGTTCTTTTTGTTCCAAATTTTGTCATTGTGACTTCCCTCTAGGAAAATAATTTTAGATAAACCTTTTTATTGGATTACTAAAATTAACAACATAAGAAACAAACAGCAACACGTCATTTACAAATTTTTAAGAAAAATTAATTAGAAAGCTTTATGCAAAAGCTAAACTTGGTAGCAACTAAAGAGGTAATAGAAAAAAAAGTAATCTTTTCAATATGGTATTAGCAATAAATAATCTTAAATACTACTCAAAAAAATTTTTAAATGCATATCAATTTTATGGCATTTTTATATTTAAACAAAAAAGCCCGCTAATGGCGGGCTTAACAAGTTAAGTAATCAGATTAACGCGCTGTATGGCGTGCCTCTAATACTTCAATACGTGCTTCTTTAATAAGACCTGATGCTTTTAATAGCTCTTGCGCTTTTAAAACATCTTGGTTTTCTGCAACAGAAACAACAGCTAAGTCAGTACCAGAAAAGCTTGACTCCAGCTTTAAACCAGTTGCAGCTGCAACATCATTAGCCGAAACACCTTTCTTAAGTAAAATAGAGATGTTACCTGATATAGGCGCTAAATTACCTGTAAAAATGTTACGTACAAGACTACCAGGCTTTACTAAGTCATTTGGAACTTCAAGAGCAACAACTGCATTTTCACCTTTTGAAGAAATCACACTATCAGCAGCCGCAATTGATGAAGGTACTAATGCTAAACCTTTTTCAACCTTATACATGCCAAAATCAGCTTTAGATAATTGTCGTACTTGCTTTTGTGTATCAACCTTATCAGCAACTCCAGCGTCAAACTTTGATACCGCAGTAGCTTGAGTTGATAACGTCATAGCAGCTACTGTCATTGATAATAATTTAAGTTTCATTGCATAAACTCCTTAGTTTGCCGCATGACCAAATACACGAACCGCAGCACCAGTCATCGTAGTTGGGGTTGTGTTATTAACATAGCCGATAAAGCCAAACGAACCACCATCAGCAGTTGCGAAGCTATCACCAGATGTATCAACTAAACGAATAGTCCACTCACCTTTCGCTGATTCACCATAGAACGCATTTGCAAGGAAAGTACCATTTTTCAAGATATAACCAGGTTGCCAACCACTGTAGAAATCAAATGCTGGGTAAACAAGCGCTTGTTTCGACGATAGTAATACACTACGTGTACCGCTTGGAGATGTAACTTCAATTGCTAAGTCAGTACCCGCTGTAGTTTGAACTGGACCATTTGCTGTATCAAAACCAAAGCCCATTTCTTTGCTGAAAATATCGAACTTAAACTGAATTGCTTCAACTTTAACATCTTCTTCAATAGTGACTTTATAAGATACACCTTCAGCATTGTTGTCTGGAATTTCTACCATTAAGTCTTCTTGACCAACAACAGAACCAGCACCAATCCAATCGCTTACAACTTCTTCACCTAGGCTAGTATCATATGCTTTTGCCATAGCGACAGCAGCGCCAGCATCTACACGTCCAAAGCCGTAAAGGTTATTAAACTTATAACCTGCAGCATTCTCAATCCAACCAGCGTGTGCAACAAATTCACCTACCTCATCACCTTTACCTACAGATAGTGTAATCGCCTCATCGCTAGCATCATTTTTAGTCGACGTATTAGCTAAAATATGACGTACATCACGCCATGTTAAGTCTTTGTTTGCAGATAAAATAAGTGAAACTACACCTGCCGCATTAGGCGCTGCAGATGATGTACCATTCATTGTAGAGCGATAGTTACAGCTTGAATTTTCTGGGTGACCAGGGTAATCGAATACATATTGGCTTGCAGCAAATGCTTCACCATAAGCAGCACTCCAACCTGCAATATTACGGCCTTCGTAACCAGATACGCCACTTAAACATGTCATTGGATCTGTTGTAACCATCGCAGGTGCCCAACGACCAAACTCACCAGATGGAGCAGCAACTAAAACGTTAGCACCTGCTGAAGAGTAACTTGTGTGTTTACCATTTGAATTAACTGCACCCACTGAGAAGTAGTAAGGGTGCGCTTGGCTAGGTTCGCTGTTACCGTTATAACAAGTAAGGCCTAAATCATTCGCGCCATTGTCTGCACAGAAAGAACCTTCTGGACCACCATCTTCAAAACTGTTACCGCTAGATTTGATATTAGTCGCACCTTTACCACCACGAAGGTATAGATTCGGATACGATTCGATTTGCTCATCTAATTCTGAATAGCCAATATACACTGGGAAAGTGATACCATAGCTGCGGTTAAACGCTGAGATTTCTTCATTCGCAGTAATACCAGAACCTGGGAAACCATGTACTAAGAAGTCTGTTTGAGCAACTTTATCACCAGAACCTAAATAGTTCATACCGATTAGACCAGTGTTTGGAGCAACACCACGGCCGCCTAAGCCATTCCAACCTTTAGCTGCAATTAGACCTGCTACACTTGTACCATGGTCGCCATTTACCGCTGGGCTAGTAGGATCCGTTTTATCAAGTGCACCCTGAACTAAGTTCAAAGAACGATTAGGCAGTACATTTGGTGCTAAATCTTCATGACGAATTTCAAGACCAGAATCCACAACAACCGCCGTTACACCAGCACCAGTTACACCTTGTTTGTATGCTTCAACTGCTTTGATGTCTTCACCAGCAACTAAATAATGAGCTTCTGCATCAGCAAATTCAGCATCCCAATATGCTTTTGCTTCTTCTTCAGTCATAATGCCTAAATCGTTTACGTATAAATCGATTAGACCTTGCTTCATTTCATCACTTAAAGCGAATGCTTTTTGACCTGTATTACGCAGATGCCATTGATGTTTAGCCAGAGGATCGCCTTTAACACCCGAAACAACTAGTTTAGCAGATGCTGATTTGCCATTTGCTGTTACTGTATAATCAATTTCTGCATCTTCGCCAGAAATGTTAACGTACTTAAAGTTAAGACCATCAAGCTCTAGTACACCATGAGAAAAGGTGTAAACACCATCTTCAGCACTTACAGTCTCACCAGCTTCATTAAACGTAACTGACAGCTCGTCATAATTACCATCACGTGCATTTAGAGCGCCCTCTGATACCATCCATTGCATGGCATCAGTAACCATTACATCGTTAGCTGTAGGTGCAACATCAGGTGCAACTGTTGTTTTGTTATCATTGTCACTACCACAACCAGCTAGAGAAATTAAAATAGCTGCGCTTAGTGCTGATAACTTCAGTTTATTATTTTTCATAATCAACCCTTGTTTTTAGATTAGTGGCAAATTAACAAGACACAACAATTCAGACAACATGCTGTTTACAACCATTTGCATTTTAAATATTTTTTTACATATTTATGGTCTACGGCTTTATATAGTTTAATTAAGCTTTACAATCATCTTATTACTTTCAAACACAATACCTATGAACGCACATTCATCTCTCTACATTGGAATCATGTCGGGAACAAGCCTAGATGGTATCGACATCGCCCTAGTTGAAATAACCGATAATCAAACTCGCCTAATTGCAAGTTTGGAAACCCCCTTTACACCGTCACTCAAACAGCAACTCAGCAGCCTAATAACATCAAAACAATGCGACTTAGCAACCATAGGTGACCTTTCGTATCAATTAGCAGATGAATATGCTAATGCTGTAAATTATTTATTAAATGAAAATAAAGTCTCTGCATCTGCTGTTACAGCAATTGGAGTTCATGGGCAAACCGTATTTCATCACCCAGAAAGTAACTATCCACATTCATTACAACTGGTTAATGCAAGTGTATTAGCCGTAAAAACAGGTATCAATTGTGTGCATAACTTTCGTGAAATGGACATTGCTTTAGGCGGTCAAGGCGCCCCATTAGTGCCTTTATTTCATCAAAGCTTACGCCCTCAATTGGCTATTGAATTACCTGAAGAATCACTTGTGTTTGCCAATATTGGGGGAATCGCAAATTTATCAATATGTGATAAAGACAACTTGCTTGGTTTTGATTCAGGACCGGGCAATACACTGATAGACATCATAGTCCAAACGCGATTTGAAAAAGAGTTTGATCACAATGGTGCGCTAGCAAGAAAAGGAAACGTGAATTCAGCTTTTCTTGAAGCAATGTTAACAGACCCATACTTTCAAAGTGAGATACCAAAAAGTACTGGACGCGAATACTTTAATCTTTCTTGGCTAGCGTCTTTTGAAGAATATGCCAACATCAATGCGTATGACATTTTAGCCACTGTGACCGAGTTAACAGCGATAACGATGACACAAACGTTAAAAGCAAAAAGCGGCTTACTGATTTTATGCGGTGGTGGCGCTAAAAACGCATTACTTGTTGAACGCATTAAGTCTTATCTACCAAAATGGCGCGTTGCCAGCAGTGATGATTTCGCCATTAGTGCCGATTTTATGGAAGCGATGGCATTTGCTTGGATGGCATATCGAACTTTAAATGGCTTGCCCTCAAACGCCCCGTCTGTCACTGGTGCTCAAAAAGCTGCTATTTTGGGTCAAATCACTTATGCACCTTAGCCATTTGTTGGTGCAAGCTTGCACCAACATAGCCTAGAGGCTCTGATAAAAAACATTAAACTATTGATTATTAATGCTTTTTAAAGATGGCATGGTTTTTCTATATAGGTAAATAGAAAAAGGAGAAGTGATTATGAATAAACTCAAAGAAACTTACTTATTTATCTATCAAGTCTGCCACCTCAACCTGCGACAATGGGATATAGAACAAATTAACTGTGCCAATGATGACAGCCACCATTAGTTGGATTTATGAAATATGTCAGTGAATACTTCATAAATCAGCAGACACTTCCGAAGATGCGGCATAAATCCAACATGATTTGCCATCTTTCGTGGTGGCATTTATACGTGTGTACTCAGCGACCTCATAACGATCAACCTGAGCAAGCTCTTCAGGTGTCAGCCAAAAACAGCTTCCTTTAACTTCGTCACTCACACTGCCTGTAAATATTAAAATAGGGTGGTATGCCTTGCCACTTTGCTTTACAACATTTGCGTCACTAATTTTAATTTCTGACAAGCGATAGCCTGTTAGAACTGCTTCTTCACCCGCTAATTTCCGACCAAAGTTTGACTGCTGTACATTTTCTTGTTGTAAAGTGCCATAACTAAACAAGCGTTCCATATCGCATCCTTTTGAATTTTGTTACAGTAATAAAAATAATTAAATGCTGTTGAAACATGTCAGAAGTTGGATTTGGATGCAACCGCTATCGCATTGCTTTTTATGTTGAAAATGCACCATCGTACTCACAATTTGCTAACCCAAAAAGCTTGATTGCATTGCCAACTGGCGCCATAAATGAAATAGGGATGCAATGTGGAAATGGTTGGCGTAAACAATTTAATGTTTTTGCTAAGTTTATTTACGCTCTTCAACCAAATGTATTTGATGGGCGGGAAAAAGAAACAAGCTGGCAACTCTTCCGCGACAAACACCTTTTGCAACAGGACTCCCATACCGCATTACTGTTTAGCCCTCCAAACCTAAGCAAAAAGAATGTTTTTCACATCATTGCTGGGCGTAGTTATGCCAAAAAACTGCTGATTAAGTCACTGAAGAATGTGCAGCTAGTATGGCTAAACAATGAATTTGCATTTGATATTGAAAATAAACTCATCGTTTGTCCGTTTCTTGATTACCGACAACTGTCAAATATGAAAATCGCGTTTCTAGCGCAAATGTGCCAACAAATGCTGCACTCACACTCAATTGACCTTAAAGATTTTCATTTGCCCGATTTGTAATCAAAAAATTACATAAAAATATAAGTGAATTAGGGCATGCAATGGAATTTTGACTACAATTATTAAAAGCTTAGTGTCAACTTTATCAATGGAATTGTTATTTTGGTACGGAACTTAGTCAAAAATAGTGTTGTTGCTCCTGAAGTCCTTCTTGAGCATGCCCCAATAGGTTTGTTTGTCGCCAAACCTAACGGAGAATGCATTTTTGCCAACCATGCACTCTATAAAGTGTTAAATCTACTCAATACAAATATTGTTGGAAACAGCTATATTTCTGCAATGCATCCTGACGACCGTCAAGGTGCGATTAAACAATGGTACGAAAGTACAGCTAAAGGCAAACCATTCCATTACACATTTCGCTCTTTATCTAAAAGCAAAGGAAAACTACTCGCGATCCATGCCATTCCGCTACTTGAAGATGAACGTTTGGTTGCTTATTTAGGCATTATTGAAGACGTCACTGCAATAAATGAAACCGAGCGTAAACTTTATTTAAGTCAGCAACGCTACGAACTTGCAGCAAAAGGGGCAAGTGCAGGCGTGTGGGATTGGGACATTGTTTCAAACGAGGTGTTTTACTCAACAAAGTTCACAGAATTACTTGGCTTTGATAACTTAGCTTTTGGCAATGATTTCGCCTCATTCACAGAACAAATACACCCAGACGATCTTGCTCAGTTTAATGCAAATCTTGATGTTCACTTATCAGATCCATTTGAAATTTTTGACATTGAAGTTCGCATGTACAGTGCCAAGCAACATGAGCTCTGGTTCCACATTGTTGGCGAAGCATTACGCGATGACAAAGGTAAGCCCTATCGTATGGTGGGCTCAATGTCAGACATCACTGAGAAAAAGCAATCTCAGCAAGTTATTTGGCATCAGGCCAACTTTGATGCGTTAACGCAACTGCCTAATCGCAACATGTTTACAGATAGGCTTAACCAGGAAATTATTAAAAGCAAACGTTCAGGTAGTAAATTTGCACTTCTTTTTATTGATTTAGACCACTTCAAAGAAGTTAATGACACCTTAGGTCATAACGCGGGTGATTTGCTACTTGTGGAGGTTTCTGAACGCTTAAAAGTTATTTTGCGTGAAACGGACACGGTTGCGCGTATCGGCGGAGACGAGTTCACAGCCTTGCTGTGTAATATTTATAGTCTGGCTGATGTAGAAAACATCGCAGGTAAGTTGATCCAAGCAATTGAAATGCCTTTTTATATCAATAATGAATCAATTTTTATCTCTGCTAGTATCGGCATCACTGTTTTTCCTGATCACAGTGAGAAAATGGATGAGTTACTGAGGTTTGCCGATCAAGCCATGTACTTATCGAAAGAAGAAGGACGAAAACAGTACCGTCACTTTAATAAAACATTGCAAGAGAAAACAGAAAAAGCGCATTTATTGACGCAAGAGCTGCGACTAGCTGTTATTAACCAACAATTTGAAGTACTTTATCAGCCAATTTTGTGTATTTCAGATAAAACCATTCATAAAGCTGAAGCACTTATTCGCTGGCATCACCCAGAGCTTGGTATGGTCAGCCCAGCCGAGTTTATTCCCTTAGCTGAAACGTCTGGCATGATTATCGACATTGGTAATTGGGTATTTCAACAGGCTGCAGAGCAAGTTAAAAAATGGCAGCAAAGCTACAACGAACAGTTTCAAATAAGTGTTAACCGCTCTCCAGCGCAATTTCAGGTAAATACCACGCAGCATGATGTAATATGGCTCAATACACTGTTACAACTTGGTTTAAAACACGGCATTTGCATTGAGATTACAGAAGGGTTACTACTCGATGATGACGAGTTCATAAAAGAAACTTTAAAAAAGTTCCAGTCTGCTGGTGTAGCTATCTCGTTGGATGACTTTGGAACGGGTTATGCTGCACTGTCATATTTAACCAAATTTGATATTGATTATTTAAAAATTGATCGCGCGTTTGTAATGAATTTAGAAGAATCTAAACAAAACCAGGCGCTATGTGAAGCAATTATTGTGATGGCTCATAAACTTGGATTAAAGGTGATTGCAGAAGGAGTTGAAACACGAGAACAACTGGCCATTTTAGAAGCCGCCGATTGTGATTACGCACAAGGTTATTTCATATCAAAACCGATTAGTCATGTAGACTTTGATAATGAGCTCAAAAGTGACGATCCGTTTTCTGTAGAGCACAAGACTCACGCTAAAAAGAATAAAACGCCTGCTACTTAGCCCAATTCGCAGGCGTTTTTATTTGATATTACTTACTTCTCAATGATGCCCTTGTCGGCAAGCTCAAGAGTTACTGAACTCACACCCTCTAGCTTTTTCAAAGCATCAACTAAAGATAATAAGTTGCGATCACTTTGAGATTTAAGAATGTAGTAAGATTTATAAGCCTGTTTTATGATCAAGTCGTTATCTTGATTAAACTGCTCAAAATCTACATCACCAGACAGCTTCACAATGATTTCACCAGTGACGGTATAAGCATTAAAGCCATTCTCATCAAATATTTCTAATCCTGGTACAACTGTATTTGCACCATTCGTTTTAAACTTTTTATTGTTAACAATCACCTCAGAATCAGATAACGCTAATTGCTCAACAGGTGTAATGGTTAAGCCTTTTAATTGATCTGCAGAGGTTGCCATTGCAATGTGTGTCGTTGCAGCAAGTGCCGCCATCAAAATTACTTTTTTCATTTTTTACTCCTAGTGACCAATTACACGAAGCGACCAATCTTTTAACATACCATTTTCGGTATTGTTATCGCGATTAAAGCCAATTAAACCAATTGCAGCGTTATAACCTAAAGTAAAACTGTTGCCTTTATCAGTATCAATTACTTTTAACTGCCACTCACCTTTTGCAGATTCACCGTAGAAGTGATTACTAAGTAGTAAAGTATCAGTATAACCACCTTGTGTACTCGATAACCAACCTGTGCGCGCACTCATTAAAATTGAGCGTGTACCCGACGGTGAAATTAGTTCAATCGCAAGATCACGCAGACGAGAGTGATCAATATTCAACTTCACTTGAACAGCTTCAACGGTTACATCTTGTTCAAATGAAAGCGCACTTGTTGCACCTACTAAACTCGCATCTGGAATTTCAACATTTGCCGTTTGCAGCTGCCAAGGAGTAATAACTTGTTCAGGTAATGGCGCAGCCGGGGTAAAGAGCGCTTTATAGACCGCATCATCAACATCTACGGCACCAAAACCATAATACTGATGGAAGTTATAACCAGCGGCATTGGTCTGCCATGCAGGGATCGCATTATAGGTCACTAATTCACCATTCGCATTTTCAAATGTTAAATCAACGCCAGGGTGTTCAACATCTGTTTTACGCGCTGTTTGCGCGAGAATATGACGAATAGCGCGCGCATCTAACGCGTGATTTGCCGACATAATATTGGCAATCGCCCCCGATGTATTTGGCGCAGCAGATGATGTGCCATTCATTGTGCCTGTATAGTCACAATTTGGATCTAATTCACTACCGCCATGAAGTGCATTACCATGTTCACCTGCTACATTGCTTCCTGCATCACAGCCCTGTAAGTCAATCGTAACCATTGCTGGCGCTGCTTCGCCAAACTCCCCACCAGGAGCAGCTACAAACACATTTGAACCAACAGACGAATATGAACTTAACTTGCCTTCAGCATTCAGTGCTGAAACAACCAAGTTCCAATGGTTTGTATTGTCTGATGAAATGTTTGCATTGTGAAATGGTAAACCTTGGTTATTGAAAAACTGATTATTCTCATAAGGTAATACTAAAATGCGATAACCTCGATAGAATGCATTATATACTTCAAAAGAGTTGCCAGCAGATTTTACATAAACTGAACCACGTCCCCAGTGACTATTTTCTGTGATGTCTTGGTATACAGAATCTTGCAGTTCTTGCCACGGATCAAGTGAGTAATCGTGAACGCGCGGGCTTGCCGGTGTACTACCATAACTTTGGTTAAATACACGTGGGTCTGTAAAACGATCTAATTGACGAAAGTCTTCTGATAAACCATGCGCCACCAGCCAATTACCTACCGTCTGATTTGGTAAATAGTTAAAACCAATAATATTTGCATGTGGTGCAACACCGCGGCCACCTAAGCCATTTGCTTCAGTAGCAGCAATCAAACCAGACACTGAAGTACCGTGACCATCATCATCTTGCGGGTAATTTGAACCGTCGCCAAGGTTGATAGAACCATCAACAACATTCGTTCTTAAATCTGGGTGGTCAATTTCTACGCCAGAATCAATTATCGAAACAGTAATGCCACGACCTTTAATTCCCATCAAGTGAGTGAAATCTAAATCTAAGTCATTACCAGCAACACCTGAAGACTGAGAAAAACCTGTTTGCCCTGTGTTTTGTAAATGCCACTGTTGAGAAACAAGCGGATCTCCCGTAACAAGCGGAAAAGTTGAATCGGTGATTTTAGCTATTGCCGGCGTACAAGCGATGATTAAGCTCGCCGCCAACAAAGGTGTTTTTATTTTCATTTTGTCCCCTGAAATTCGTTTTACCCCACAATCGGGACGCCTATTAAAAACCGACAAAAAATAAAAAGAAACGCCTGCGCTATTTTCAGTAAAAAATCAGAAGAAAAATAGCTAACCACATGATTTAAAATAATTAAATAATGACAACGCTGTCTTTTTTGAATGCTGAATAAGTCTTTAAGTTATTGAAAAATATGCATTTACAGTTATTTACACATTATTAACAAAAAAAGAAATAACATAGAGCATTAGGCTATATTGCACTGCAAACAATTAAATATGCAGTCACTGATTTCGAGTTATAAATTCTCAGATTTAGCTTGCAATAAACCAATTGTTAGCAGTTAATTTACATAAATGAGCGATAAAAACTTTGTGCTCCTGCAAAGTCACCTTACCCTACATCCATATAGGGCAACGCAGTATAAATGCCAAACAAGCGCTGCCTAAAAGGTTCAACCCAAAGCGTTTTGTTCTTTGTTGCTGCTTCTTGACTTAGCCCGCTAAGCCTACAAAGCAACGCCGCGATCAAAAAGCTTTGTATTTGAACAGAATTTAGACCACAAAGATCAACACGCTCTAGTGTAATTAATACTGTTATGAATCGGTTTTAAACAGTTTTTTTCGAACCAAAAGCCGATAATCTGACGGCGTCTGGTTGAGTTCTCGTTTGAACACTTTTGTTAAATAACCTTGATCAATATAACCAACTTCAACAGCAACATCTTGTACTGTTAAATTGGTGGATGATAATAATTCTTGCGCCATCTCAAGGCGCATTTTTTGCAAATAGTGATTTGCTGTTGATCCCGTTGCCGCCTTAAAACGTCGTGAAAGTGTGCGCTGACTGATGCCAAATTGCTCAGCAACATCATGTAATGAAAAATCACTGGTAAGGTTGTTCTTAAGCCAAAACTGTATTTGTGCAATTAATTCATCCGGATGCCTATCCACAGCACCCTCCAAGTAGCGTTGCTCTTCGTAGGGCTTTCTAATTTCATGTGAAAAATTCCGTTCTACGTTTTGTGCCGCTTCTCGACCATATAACTGGGCGATTAAATGCACCATAATGTCTGCCAGTGAATTTAAACTAGCAGCGCAAAAGATGCGCTCTGATTGGGTGATAAAAAACTCTGGTTTTAAATTAACACGCGGATAGTCTTTTCGAAATTGTTTTGCGTAATGCCAATGTGTAGTCGCTGCATGATTATCTAATAACCCCGCTTCAGCCAGTAAACAATTACCTGTTCCTACACCCACAATAGTTGCGCCTTGTTGCCACTGCCTTGCTAAATACGAAATTGCGGTTTGGTTATGCTTAATCACAGGCCTTGGGTTTCGCCAAATGCCTGGCACGATAATAAAGTCTGCTTCATCATCATTATTTACTGTCAGATCAGGCACAAAAGCACAACCAGCACGACATTTAATAATTGTTTGCTCAGTTGATACAAATTTAATATCGAGGGATGTCCCATGTCTCTTATAATTAGAGGCGTCACCAGCTTTTAACATCTCGACGGGCAATGTCACACTTGTTGCTAGCACTTGCGGGTATAGCAACAGCCTTACTTTTGTCATTTTTGTCATATCAACTGCTCAAACCAGTTTAAAATGGCCACATAAACCAAAGTTATGACCAATTAAACACAAACATAAACATAAAATCAAAATAAACTGTCCCTAAATAACGTAATTTTTATGAATTTAGGGCTTTTATGACTGCATTACCTATTGTTGTTGGAATGGGTGGTATTAATGCCGCAGGACGAACTTCTGGTCATCAGGGGTTTCGTCGCATCGTTTTAGACAAACTAACACAAGAAGCACGACAAGAGACATTTCTTGGTCTTGCGACTTTAATGAATTTAGTTCGCCAAGAAAACGGGGCATTAATCGATCATGAAAATCAGCCAATCACTGCATCAAATATTGAAAGCAAATATGGTGAACAAATTCTAGCCGGTACGCTAATTCGTAAAATTGAAGACAACCATTTTGATGTTGATGCAACCCATGGTCATCAAAAAATGACGGTTTTGCCTGCTGAGGGTGAGCAAATTGTATTTGAAACAAGCGCACGTCATTTACCAACTCCATTACCTAGAGATTGGCATGTTGAATCACTTGAAAGTGGTAAAGTTAAAGTATCAATTTCAGGTGAGTTATCGTTAAAGCACGATACTTTTCGAGATAACCCAATTAAAGCAGCAGGCCAATTTCCTACTGGCTTTGATCCCAGCACTCTTTATAACAGCCGTTATCAACCGCGAGGTTTGCAAGCAACCATTTTTGCCGCAACAGACGCAATTAAGTCAACGGGCCTAGATTGGGATGCTGTGTTAGCGGTAGTTGACCCTGATCAAATCGGTACTTATTCAGCATCGGTTGCCGGTCAAATGCAAGAAGAAGCATTTGGTGGCATGATGAAAAATCGCTTAAAAGGCGACCGTGTCAGTACTAAAAACTTAGCACTTGGTTTAAATACCATGTCTACTGACTTTATTAATGCCTATGTTACAGGCAATGTGGGTACAACGTTCACCACATCTGGTGCTTGTGCCACTTTCTTATATAACCTACGTGCAGCTGTGCATGATATTAAAGCAGGGCGTACACGCGTGGCAATTGTAGGCAGTGTAGATTGCGCCATAACTCCTGAAATTGTTGAAGGCTTTGGCAATATGAGTGCGCTTGCCAATGTTGATGGTTTGAAAAAACTTGATAATAGTGATACTCCTGACTTGCGCCGTACTAGCCGACCTTTTGGCGAAAACTGTGGTTTTACCATTGGTGAAGGCGCCCAATTTGCTGTTTTAATGGATGATACGCTCGCTCTGGAATTAGGTGCTGATGTAATGGGCTCTGTGCCTGATGTTTTCGTCAATGCCGATGGCATTAAAAAGTCAATTACCGCACCAGGCCCAGGAAACTATATCACCATGGCAAAATCGGTTGCACTGGCAAGCAGTATTCTAGGTGAAGAAGCGGTACAAAAACGCAGTTATATTCTGGCACATGGTTCAAGTACACCACAAAACCGTGTAACAGAATCAATCATTTACGATCGTGTAGCAAAAGCATTTAATATTGATAATTGGAAGCTTGCAGCACCTAAAGCGTTTGTTGGTCACACCATTGGCCCCGCAAGCGGTGATCAAATGGCAATGGCATTGGGTATTTTTAGTCACAACATCATGCCGGGCATCACTACTATCAATAAAGTTGCTGATGATGTTTTTGCGGATCGTCTTGATATTCGCACTGAACATTACGCTTGCGAGAGCCAAGATATTGCATTTATTAATTCCAAAGGCTTTGGTGGCAATAATGCAACAGCACCCATGTTTTCGGCCTCTGTTACACTGGATATGCTAACAAAACGTCATGGCGAAACGGCAATGGCAAACTACCGTGATAAGCTCACAACCACAAAACAACAACAAGACGCATACAGTGATGCTGCAAATAGCGGCGACTACCAGTTAATTTATCGCTTTGGTGATGGTTTGATAGATGAAAATGAAATTGAACTAACACAAGAAATACTTTCATTACCGGGCTTCGCCCAATCAGTGAAGTTAAAAGCAACTAACCCTTTCGATGATATGGTGTAAGCAAATTCATTCTCCTTTGTTAAAAGGACACTCTGTCATCTCCTAAAGGCGCATATTGCGCCTTTTTACTTTTTTATCATTTAACATCTTTATTCATTGTAACTAGGGTACAAAGCGAACAAAAAAACAGGTAAAGTGTCGACTGTTATAAGGGCTTGATAATCTCCCTTTAACGGCCATAATTAGAACAATAAGCTACGCCACATCACACATGAACAACAAATTACTTGCTCTTTTATTGTGTTTTGCGTTTTCAGTGTCTGCTAAACCGATTTACCAATATGTAAAAAGTGATGGTTCAATTGCATTCACAGACCGTAAACCCGTTAAACACAGTTACAGTATCTATCGTACTGGTTGCTATGCCTGCCAACTGCGCTCGTCTTTAAATTGGCACAAAATCCCTATTTATCCTGACAAATACCATTTGGAAATTGCAAAGGCCAGCAAGCAACACAATGTTGACCCCGCATTGGTGAGAGCCATGATCCATGCTGAATCGGCATTTAAAGCAAATGCGCGATCAAAAAAAGGGGCTATAGGATTAATGCAATTAATGCCTGCGACTGCTAAATATATGGGAGTTAAACGGCCTAACTTGCCAGCACAAAATATTTTTGGTGGTGTTAAATATCTGTCTTATTTATTAGATAAATTTAATGGCAATGTGCGTTTGGCAACCGCTGCATATAATGCAGGACCAAGTACAATTAAGAAATATAAAGGCATTCCACCTTTTGCTGAAACGAAAGCATATGTTGAACGAGTAGGTATTCTACACAATCGTTATCGAGTGGCGCTCAATAAAAAGAAAAGAAAGATTTCACCAAGCTAAATAATACCTAAGTTGTGGTGGTTAGCTCACCCACCACAACAAAGCCAATGCAAAAATAACGACACTTAAACGGATCAATGGACCCTTAAGTGTTTCAAACGTTTTACCTTTTAGTTTGTTTATTGCAGCTTGTTCTGTACATGCAGCCACTTTATCAATGTAACTATAACCTGATTTTTCGTAGCTTTTACAAATTGCTTTATCTGCAGGGATGGCTTTTAGCTCATCACCTTTTTTTAGGATATAAAAATCCATAACGCACCGTTATTCTTATTTCTCAAACCAACACTAACTTCGGTATTTTTTACACAAGGCAAAAAAGTGGCGGCTATTAAATACTAAGTAAAAGCAAAGTGCAATACACAATTAGCAATAGTGAAGAAAATTCCACAGGCAAATAATTGTGACAAAATAACTTTATTCAAGAGAATAAAGAAAGGCAGCGTCAATTGCTGCCTTATCTACTATTTAACCATTTGTTTAAATTTATATTTTATTGAGAAGTATTACGCTAGTAATAAGTAAAAATACAGCCAATACGCCAAAAACACGGTTACCAATGAGAAAATCAATTTGTAATTGCGCGTATGGTTATATTTGCGCTGGGCATTTGCTAACGCTGTTTTTTCATCACATGATTGTGTTTTTTCTACAAAACGGTAGCCCAATTTTTGATAAGTTAAGAAAAGCTTTCTATCAGCAGGGATCGCTGCAATTTCGCGGTTTTTAGCAAGAATAAAATACTCCATAAAACACCTCATACTTTCACTCTCACTTGTAAATTAGACTCTTTCAACTTAATGGCAGCTTAATTGAATTACAAAATTTCACACTTTATTAGCATTTTCTACTAAGTTAGTCAGAGATTTGTTGTTATTATCACCATCGCAGTACTAATATGAGTTCGCTATGTGTCATTTTCGTTTCTTTGCTAATCGCTTTATTTTACCAAGCACTTTGCTTGGTATGTCTATGACCTTGCATGGATTTGAAATTAAGCTAGGCCAAAACTATTCTGATTTACCACTAGACCAATCAGGTACTTTGACGAGCGTAGCTCCTGGCGGCACATCAATTTCACTAGCGCACGACATCAACGACAGTTTTCGCTTAAGCCTCGATTATATTGATTGGGATAAAACCCATATTTCAGGCAAATTAAATGACCTCACAATAGACTCAACCTCTTATGCAGCAACACTGAGCTATTTCGTTGATAACTTCGCGTTATCAGCAAATTATACTTATTGGCAAAGTGATTACAGTGAAATCTTGATAGATCTGCCAATTGTAAAACAATCAACCTATGCACCAAGCTATGGTGTTTCTTTGGGATACGGTATTTTTTGGCAAGACTGGGTAATCGAACCTGCTATTTCGCTGCAATATAATGAGTGGCGTTATCGCGACAAACTTGTAAATAATGATCTTGGTTTTTCACTATCAGATTCTTTAGAAGATGAAAGTGTGGTCATCAGTGGTTTGCTATCGGCTTCAAAAGTTGTTCAGATGACTGAGGAAGAATATTTATTGATTGGCGGGATCATGCGTTGGAATGCATTGTTTCACGGCGATGGACCTGAAAAGCCCGAAGGCGTGCTCAGTTTTGCAGGCCGCCAATCACATACGGTTAATAGCGATGACGACTTTGCTGAGTTAAGCTTTTTTATCACTTACGATATCACCGCTCAGTGGATGATAGAGTTAGATACGAGTGTGGCATTTCTGCCGCAAGATAATTATTCAAGTTTCAGCTGGCGAGTTGGCTATCGTTTTTAATAACCTCCATTTCTTATTTAACTAAAAATCAAATCCATTATTACTATTCTGCTCAAGCTAAACGCTGAACTTATTAATTTGCACCAAAAAATGTCGCTTTAAACATTCACCAGATGAATAGTTAAAATAGAAAGCATATATCACTTTTATTTTTGTTAAATTTTATGAGCCAATTACCACTTTTATTAGTGCGCAAAGGGCTAGATACGAAAGCAAATGCCTTAACACTAGCCGTTTTTGCAATGACTTGTTAAAATCATGCAACTAAATTTCCTGCGAGAATAGAGAGTGAATTAAGATGGGAAGAGCGTTTGAAGTTCGCAAGAACGCGATGGCAAAAACAGCAGCCGCAAAAACAAAAGTAAACTCTAAATACGGTAAAGAAATCTATGTAGCAGCTAAAAATGGCGGCGCAGAACTAGATACTAACTTAACGTTAAAGCGCCTTATCGAAAAAGCAAAGAAAGACCAAGTACCTGCACACGTAATCGACAAAGCGATTGAAAAAGCAAAAGGCGGTGCGGGCGAAGATTACCAACCAGCACGCTACGAAGGCTTTGGTCCAGGTAACTGCATGGTTATTATCGATTGTTTAACGGATAACCCAAACCGTACGATTAAAGATGTACGTTTAGCATTTACTAAAACTAACTCAAAAATTGGTGGTCCAGGTACTGCTGCACACAGTTTTGATCACCAAGCAGTATTTGCATTTGCAGGCGATAACGACGAAGAAGTGCTTGAAGCACTAATGATGGCAGACGTTGACGTGACCGATGTAGAGGTTGAAGATGGTGTTGTGTCAGTGTTTGCACCTCATACTGAATTTTTCAACGTGAAAACAGCATTAGCAGACGCATTCCCTGACGTAAAACTGGATGTAGAAGAAATTACCTTTGTACCACAAACAAACGTGGATATTGAAGGTGATGACATTCCACTGTTCCAGAAGTTTATGGATATGCTGAACGATAGCGATGATGTGCAAAACATCTATCACAACGCAATTGTGAAAGACTAATTCATCGTAAAATGAATTAATAAAAAAGGCCTGATTATTCAGGCCTTTTTTGTAACTGAGCTTGATAAATCAGCACATTTAGTGTGCCGCTTTAAACTCTAAACGGCGACGGTGAAGCACTGGCTCTGTATAACCATTTGGCTGTTTTGTTCCTGTCAGCACCAACTCTAAAGCAGCTTGAAAAGCAACACTTTGAGCGTAGTTATCAGCCATATTACGGTAATTTTCATCACCTTCATTTTGCTTATCAACTACTTTAGCCATCGCTTGCAAGGTATCGACGATCTGTTTTTCATTACAAATGCCATGACATAACCAGTTAGTCATATGCTGAGAAGATATTCTTAGTGTTGCACGGTCTTCCATTAGACCAATATTATTAATATCAGGTACTTTAGAGCAGCCTACGCCCTGCTCAACCCAACGTACCATATAACCTAAAATACCCTGAGCGTTGTTATTTAACTCATTTTGAATGTCATCTTGGGTCATCGATTTTGGTTCTGGATGCAGCGGTGGACATAAAATATCATCTACATTGGCAGCAACACGTTGTTTAATTTCTTGTTGTAGACTAAACACATCTTGTTGATGATAGTGAAGCGCATGTAACGTCGCAGCTGTGGGTGAGGGAACCCATGCTGTATTCGCGCCACTTTGAACATGTGCTGTTTTTTGCGCAAGCATTTTGGCCATTTCATCCGGCATTGGCCACATACCTTTACCTATCTGCGCTTTACCGCTCAAGCCACAAGCAAGTCCTACATCAACATTATTGTTTTCGTATGCCCCTATCCATTTTTGCGCTTTAATTTGCTCTTTAGGTAACATTGGTCCAGCCAGCATACTGGTGTGGATTTCATCCCCAGTTCTATCTAAGAAACCTGTATTGATAAAGATAACGCGCTCTTTTGCCTCAAAAATACACGCGGCAAGGTTAACAGAGGTTCGGCGCTCTTCATCCATGATGCCCATTTTTAGAGTGTTTTCTGGCAGGTTGAGTAGATTTTCCACTTTGCTAAATAAAGTATTCGCATAGGCTACTTCTTCAGGGCCGTGCATTTTAGGTTTCACAATATTAATGCTATCAGCACGGCTATTACCGGCCTTGCCATTGCCTCTTAGGTCATGCAATGCAATTAATGATGTGATAACAGCATCCATGATCCCTTCGAAAATTTCGTCGCCATTTTTATCTATAATGGCTGGGTTAGTCATTAAGTGGCCAACATTGCGCACTAACATTAAGCTGCGGCCTTTTAAACTTTGTTCTTTACCACTCAAATCAACATAGCTTTTGTCCGGATTAAGCGCTCGAGTCAGTACCTTGCCACCTTTTTCAAACTCTACTGATAAATCCCCTTTATTGAGGCCTAGCCAGTTACTGTAAACACCTAATTTATCTTCTGCATCTACTGCAGCGACTGAGTCTTCGCAATCCATTATGGTAGTAAGTGCTGACTCAAGTACAACATCTTTAATATGCGCACTATCTTGCTTACCTATTTGATGGTTTTCATCAAATTGAATAATAATATGTAAGCCATTATTTTGAAGAATTAATTCTTTTGGCTGCTGCTTGGTACCGTTATAGCCCACTAACTGCTCGGGAGATTGCAAACCACTTTGACTTACATTATTTAAGGTAACAATGAGCTTACCATCAACGATTGCATAGTCGCTGGCGTCTTTGTGTGACCCATAACTTAAAGGCAATGCCTGATCTAAAAATTCACGGCCAAAATCAATTACTGCATTACCGCGCACAGGATTATATGCATTACCTACTTCTCGGCCATTTTCATAAGAAATAGCATCAGTACCATACAAAGCATCATACAACGACCCCCAACGCGCATTGGCCGCATTAAGTGCAAAGCGAGCGTTGCTCACAGGCACTACCAGTTGTGGTCCAGCCATGTTTGCGATTTCTGGTTCCACCTTTTGCGTGCTAATAGTCACATCATTTGGTGCTTCTTTGAGATAGCCAATTTGCTGAAGGAATTGTTTGTAATGCTCGAAATCAAAGTTCGAATGAGCTTGATGATATTGGTCAATTTGTACTTGCAGGTCATCACGTTTCACCAGAAGAGCACGGTTTATTGGTGTCATTTCTGACACAATTTTTGCAAAACCTTGCCAAAAGTGCTCTACATCGACACCCGTGCCTGGAATAACCTGATGGTTAATAAAAGCATATAAGCTCGGGTCTACTGCTAACCCTGCGTGGTGAATTCGTGTTGTCATAAGTTTTCTCACCTTGAAGTGGCACACAATTGTATGCGTTTAAATAATTTGGTTACTTGATTCTATCTAACTTACACAAGAAAGCTTGTTTTTGGCATTCATTAGATAAATATTGGTGATAAAAACTATAAATTTCATAAATTATTACGATTCAGCCTAACTTAGATGTAAAGGCGCTACCCGTTCAATGTTGTTGCTCTGCGAGGTAATAACACCAGCGCCATCCAATAAACAAGATGAAGGAATTACAACGATGGCTACACAATTAACTTACCAACAAGAAATCGATCGCATTGCAACGTTAAAAGAAGTAGGCGAAAAGAAATGGCAAAACATTAACCCTGAGTCGGCTGCACGTATGCGTTTACAAAACCGCTTTCAAAATGGTTTAGAGATTGCTCGCTACACAGCAGATATTATGCGAAAGGATATGGAAGCGTACGATCAAGATCCATCACAGTACACTCAATCTTTAGGTTGTTGGCATGGTTTTATCGGTCAGCAAAAAATGATTTCAATTAAAAAACACTTCCAAAATAACACTGACCGTCGTTATTTATATCTTTCAGGTTGGATGGTTGCAGCGCTTCGCTCTGAATTTGGTCCACTGCCTGACCAATCAATGCACGAAAAAACATCTGTTGCAGCATTAATTGAAGAACTTTATACCTTCCTTCGTCAAGCTGACGCACGTGAACTAGGTGGTTATTTCCGTGAATTAGATGCAGCACGTAAAGCTGGCGACAGCGCGGCTGAACAGACAGCATTAGAAAAAATTAACGATCATAAAACTCACGTTGTACCAATCATTGCTGATATTGACGCAGGCTTTGGTAACGAAGAAGCAACTTACTTACTTGCTAAGAAAATGATTGAAGCGGGCGCATGCTGTATTCAGATTGAAAACCAAGTATCAGATGAAAAACAATGTGGCCACCAAGATGGTAAAGTAACAGTACCTCATGAAGATTTTCTTGCGAAAATTAATGCTGTGCGATATGCATTCCTTGAGCTAGGTGTTGATAATGGAGTGATTGTTGCGCGTACCGACTCATTAGGCGCAGGCCTAACTAAACAAATCGCGGTAAGCAATGAACCAGGTGATTTAGGTGATCAGTACAACGCATTCCTAGATGTTGAAGAAATTGAATCTACAGATATTAAAAACGGTGACGTTATTCTTAACCGTAACGGCAAACTGGTTCGTCCTAAGCGTTTACCAAGCAACCTATTCCAATTCCGTCAAGGTACTGGTGAAGAGCGTTGTGTGCTTGACTGTATTACGTCATTACAAAATGGTGCAGACCTACTTTGGATCGAAACAGAAAAACCTCACGTTGGTCAAATTGGCGCGATGGTAAATGAAATTCGTAAAGTTATCCCTAACGCAAAACTAGTTTACAACAATTCACCGTCATTCAACTGGACACTTAACTTCCGTCAGCAAGTATTTGATGCAATGGTTGAAGAAGGAAAAGATGTTTCACAGTATAACCGTGACCAACTAATGAGCGTTGAATATGACAATACTGAACTAGCAGTATTGGCAGATGAGAAAATCCGTACTTTCCAAGCTGATGCTGCACGTGAAGCGGGTATTTTCCACCACTTAATTACATTACCAACTTATCATACAGCGGCACTTTCAACCGATAACCTTGCGAAAGAATACTTCGGTGAACAAGGCATGCTTGGCTATGTTAAAAATGTTCAACGTCAGGAAATTCGCCAAGGTATTGCGTGTGTTAAACACCAAAACATGGCAGGTTCAGATATGGGCGATGATCACAAAGAGTACTTCTCTGGTGACGCTGCGCTAAAAGCAGCAGGTGAAGACAACACTATGAACCAATTCTCTTAATTATCCCCAAGGTAAATCGTTCACTCTCGCTAGGCAAAGCGCCTAGCTTTTTTACGAATTATTATGTATCCCTAACTGTGATCCAAAGGCCGAATGGCCTTTTTTCATTGCTCTATGATAGAAGCACTTACTCTTATCAGATCATATTTTTACTAAGTAACATATGGTTAGCAATAATCACAGATCGCTATTTTACTAGCTAATTTAAAATCTCTCTAATTGTAAAATAGACGTTAACAAGTGTTCAAAATTGACACGTCTTCCCCCTAAATACAGTATTTTTTGCGCGAATATCATACTTACACGATGTTTAAAGATCATATTTTTACTAACTATGAAAATGATAGATCACATTTTTACTAACTATTCGTTTTATAAAGATCATAATTTTACTAACTAAAGTTAAAATTAAGGGTATTTATCAACCAACAGATCAGCTTTTTACTAACATTAGTCAGCTAAACGCTGTTTTTTGACATTTGAGATCACATTTTTACCAACTAGTTAGTAATTTTTAATGCAATGCCACGCTATAGATCATATTTTTACTAACTAATTGGCTAAATTCTGTCACTTACAGTCTATTACTTAGTAAAATGATGATCTCTGAACTGCATTTTCATCTTTTTGAATCTATTGTGTACTTGTACCGACCTTGAAATAGGCGCAAAGACGTGTCAGTTAGTAAAAATTTGTTTTGTAAACGTTTGATACAGGGGCACTCGGGGTGAAGTTTAAGGAAGAGTTATGAGCAGCATTCTTGAGTTAATAAAATGCCGCTCTGATCGGACGGTTAACCTAACTGAGCAATCTTACTTTTGATATCGATAAGCTCAGCTGTTTGGGTCTGTGACGTTGCTTTATTTAGATTTGATTTCACGCGCGCAATTTTCAGCTCATCAGCACACTGCTTAGGCGTATCTGACAATTTGGCTAAGCGCTCTTTTACAGCATTAAGCTTGTTCTGCTCTTTTTCAGCATTTAACGCGGCTATTTTATCTTTAACCGCTTGCGCTTTATCTTGTTCGCCAATTAAAACATCAAACACACCTTCTTGCTGCATTTTTTCAATGATTGACGCAGGTGGTAAGTGAAGCATTGGTATCAAGTTATATAAAAATGCGCGAAGTGCTACTTGTTCGCTCAACGAAAACTCACTAAACGTTTTTAATAATTTGTTTTTATCAAGAAACAATTCTGTGAGGTGTGTTGTCAGTACAGTGCTATTAATTGTGGTTAAATCGACTTTTTTAGAAACACTCGGTTTGTCAGGTAGCTCAATTCCAAGCGCCTGCATTTCTTCAAGTAATTCCGCAGAAGGCAATGACAACGCATCAATTGCTTGGTCGATATTATTTTTAACTTTTAATGCTTCCATCGGTGCGAAAGCAAGAAATACTTGCGACAACGTCGCCTTATCCATCAATAAATTGTGCACTTAAAAACCCTCCCTCATCGTTGAAGCACAGAGTTTATCTGAGAAAAATGACAGACTTATGACTAATAGAAAGGATTTTTTAATCATAAAGAATGGGGTAAATAGTAAATAAAAAGCGATTTAATTATAAAACAGCGATAGTTAGCCAAATTGATTTGAATAACTATCGCATCATGTTACTTAAAAGGATTCTCTAAGGGGGTTATAGCACCCATACCTCTACGCGACGATTACGCTCTCGCCCGACTTCGTTATCATTATTAGCCAACGGCATATCTTCGCCAAAACCTTCTACGGCATAGACATTAATACCTCGAGCATTGAGTTCTTGCTCAACACTTTTCGCGCGGCTTAATGACAATAGTGTATTTTTATCACGTGCTCCAATACTGTCAGAAAAGCCCATCAGTACTAACTTTTTACTTGGGTTTTGCTCAACAAACGATACTAAACGCTGTAAATCTCGCTTACCTTTGTTATCAAGATCGCGTGTGGCGTAGTTAAAACGGAAGTTTAATGATAAACGCTTCGCAAGTTTGGCATATTGGTTATATTTATCAGGCGCTAACTCACTCGATGCAACATCTTCTACTCGGATCGACTGGGAGATAAGTCCAAGTGATTGCACAATCTCTTGGCCGCGATCTGAAATCGCAAAATTTGCAAAGTCTTTTATTTGCGTCGCGCTATTAGTTGGCGTATATAAATATAGTCTTCGCGCAAGTGGATAATCTTCTGTTGCTATTGTGAAGCGCGTTGGGTAAATCGCTTTTGTTTCGTTACTATCAGCAATAGCTAATGCCTTACTATAACGGATATAGTTTAAGCCAATAAAACCAATTGCAAAATCATCTTGTGATACACGCTCAGACAATTCAGAACTTGATTCAAATCGCTCAGCGCTCGCTGTTAACTTTCGTCCATACTTTTTCAATACCAATGATTTAAAGGTATCAAAAGTACCTGAGTTATTATCTCGGGCAAGCACTTTAATTGGTGCTTGCTCACCGCCAATTTCAGCCCAATTACTGATTTCTCCCGAGAAAATTCGTGATAGTGTTTCAGTTGTGATTGCTTTTAATGGATTATTTTGATTCACAATAATAGCCAACCCATCTAGCGCAATGATATGTTCATTGCCAAGCTTTGAAAGATCGCCCGATTGCCCTTTTAACGCTTCAATTTCACTGGTTTTTATTTTGCGTGATGACATGCCGATCTGTGCCATATTTGCATTCAGCGCTTTAAATGCCGTAGACGATCCATGCGCAGCTAAACCAATTGCTAATTTCTCACCATCCATGTCAAATTGCATTGTGCGTTCAGTTGCAATGCCGCCTTGTTGCCAGTCAATATCACTCGCGCCTTGTTCTTCAAAATAAGCTTTAAGCAGCGCGGGAGCTAATTTTTCACCAATGGTGTTAGATCCGTGAATTGCGAATAACGGTTTAAAAATTTGTTCAGGCTCAGCCTCTATTGCTTTTGGTTTTGTCATTTCTGGTGATTTTTGCGAAACAACTTTAGCTGGTACTGCAACTACTTTATTTGGCTGTTCGCTTTTTCCAGAAAGGCCAAACCATGCGCCGATAACACTCAGGGTAATTACCGCAACTGATGCAGCGATTAATAATCCTTTATTACGCTTGCTATCAAGCACCTCATCGCGACTAGAAGCAGAAGGTTGAGTTTGGTTTGCTTGATTAAATGAGCCAATCAAACGATTTAGCTCAGCATTTTCTAAACTGTTAAGTTCAGTAAACACCAAAGTGCGATATTCTTCTTCTGAGAGTAACTTTTCTTTTACTAGATCAATATCAAATTCTCGTTTGGCAGTTGAGATGATTTGATCGATCAGCAGTGTTTTTTCGTGTTCCATTGCCATACCTCATTTTTTTTTCGGGTATGTTATGAACTTTAGATGGCATTTATATTACAGTAACTGGGAAATGTGATGACAATATTTTATGTAAAGGGGGTTGACAAAACAGCCTACAAATAAGTGCAGACTGTTTACTAAGTGCTTAAAAATATTGGTTTTAGTCTAACCAAACCCATATTTTATCCGCATTATTAAGCGCAACATCCTGAATCGATACCGATCCTGTTCTTAACATTTTGGCGGTTTTATCAGCATTATGAGTCATTGCAAAATCGTAGACACTTTCACCATTACACATAAGTTTTTCATTAATCACATGTACTCGAAGGTGATTTTCTTTTAGGTTTGCCTTTAGCTTATAAACTTTATTACTTTTTACATCTTTACAAGTTTGAACTAAGACTGACTCAATTGTTGATTTATTAAAGGCTGTAGCCATTGTTGGTACAGCTAGCAGTGATACGCTCACTGCTGTTAATGCTAATGCTTTCATACGCCGTTCCTCACTCTCGTTGAATGCTCCTTAAAAGTAGCAAACATCAGTGAATTCGCCTGTTTCAGAGGTAAGCACAGTGTTAATTTGGGGATCTATCTGTAATAAAATGTGTAACTTTTCTTGTTTCAATCATTTAAACGTATCGCAGATACAAAAAAAGCCAGTATTAAATACCGGCTTTGACTTCACAACTGTTTAGGAGGTTTTTAATAAAACCGTTAAATTGACTCTAACGCAATTTTAACCATTTCATTAAAACTGTTTTGTCTTTCTTCGCTAGGCGTTGCTTCGCCTGTGATTACATGATCACTTACTGTGAATAAAGCCATTGCATTCGCGCCGTATTCAGCAGCAACACCGTAAAGGCCTGCAGTTTCCATATCTACTGCTAATACGCCAAGTTTATCAAGCTGTTGATAAAGATCGGTTGATGCTTGATAAAAAGTATCTGTTGTAAACACATTACCTACTTTTGCAGAAATGCCTAGGCGCTTTGCAGCTTCAACACCATTTACAAGTAAGTCAAAATCGGCAATTGCCGCAAAATCATAACCTTGAACGCGAGCACGGTTCACGTTTGAATCAGTAGAGGCGCCTTGTGCAAAAATAACATCACGGATTTTAATATCGCTACCAATACCACCACAGGTACCAATACGAATTAAGTTTTTAACACCGTAACTCACGATTAATTCGCGAGCATAAATACTCATCGATGGAATACCCATTCCCGAAGCCATAATGCTCACAGGCTTACCATTATAAGTACCTGTGTAACCTAAGATATTTCGAACCGATGTTACTTCACGCGCATCATCTAAAAACGTTTCAGCAATATGCTTAGCACGAAGCGGATCGCCTGGCATCAATACCGTTTCGGCAAAATCATTTAACTGTGCATTAATGTGTGGTGTGCTCATAATCTTTCCTATTAAGTTAGCTGCCAAGCTGAGATTTAAAACTGTTTCCGTATTCCAATGGCTCAAGTGAAAACCATTGGGCTAATGTTTGTCCGATATCGGCAAAGGTGCCGCGTTCGCCTAAATTAACTGCATTCATACCTGGCGTATACGCAATGACTGGGACATATTCACGCGTATGATCTGTGCCTTGCCATGTCGGATCACAGCCATGGTCAGCAGTGATCATCAATACGTCATCTTTACCTAACAATGCTAAGAATTCTGGTAAATAATCATCCAGTTGCTTCAAGGCTTTTGCATAACCAATAGCATCGCGACGATGGCCAAATTTTTCATCAAAATCAACTAAGTTAACAAACGTTAAACTGTGATCATTTGCACTGCCAAAAACCTCAGCTGTTTTTGCCATTAAGTTTTCAAGGCCTGGTGCTTTGTGTTTTTCAGTGATGCCTTGGTGGGCATAAATATCGGAAATTTTACCAATACTAATTACCGCGCCATTATCTGCGGCTAGTTTATCGAGTAGTGTTGGTGCTGGTGGTAATACTGAATAATCACGACGGTTACCCGTTCTGGCAAAATTATCAGCAGCATCCCCTAAAAATGGGCGTGCAATAACACGACCAATGTTGTATTCGTCTAGTAATTCGCGGGCAATTTCACAAATTTCATATAAACGTTCAAGACCAAAGGATTCTTCATGACAAGCTATCTGAAAAACACTATCAGTTGATGTGTAACAAATTGGTTTACCGGTTAGCAT
Organism: Pseudoalteromonas piratica; assembly: GCF_000788395.1. NCBI lineage: Bacteria > Pseudomonadati > Pseudomonadota > Gammaproteobacteria > Alteromonadales > Pseudoalteromonadaceae > Pseudoalteromonas > Pseudoalteromonas piratica. The sequence continues at coordinate 117,128 of NZ_CP009889.1, read as the reverse complement.
GTGCTCTTCACCAAGCGATTCTAAAATAACTGTGCCTGATGAATGACAATTGCCTAAAATACCTGGCAAGTTTGCGCGTTTGATAAATTCTTCAATAAATGCTTCTGGAAAGCTGTTTTGTTTATCGTGAAAATAGCCCCAGTCAAACAGTACTGGAACACCTGCCATTTCCCAATGACCTGAGGGTGTATCTTTGCCTGAGGAGATTTCTTTAGCATAGCCATATGCTGCAATTGGTGCATTTCGTTCAGCAACTTGGCAACTAGTATTACTCGCCTCTTCGCAGGCGTCTATTAATCCCAGCTTTGATAAATTTGGTAACGCAAGTTTTTGGCCTGTCTCACCATGGTATGCTGCAAGCAAATGAGCTAAGGTATTCGCTCCTTTATCACCAAAGCTTTCAGCGTCTGGTGCTGCACCGATACCTAAACTGTCTGCCATTAAAATTAGCGCTCTTGCCATTATTACCTCAGATTGATGTTACCGAAGGGTGTTTGCTTTTAGTTTAGCTACTGGCAAATATTTCGCCTAGCCAAATTCTGTTAGCGACTTAAATACTCTAGGCTTTGCGCCATGGGTAACACAGGACTTTTGTCCTGTTTTTAACCAGTTAAAGGGGCTAAATTTGGCATCGTATTCAGGAAAGAACCACTGGGCGCCACTAACTAAAGATAATTGTGCGCTTTTTTGCTAAGGTAAGTCACTGTTGTAATGATTTTTAAGGTAACGTTTTTGTGACACGCACAATTATCGCAATTGCAGGTGCATCTGCTTCTGGAAAGTCGTTGTTTAGTCAAACGATTTATAATGAACTTGTAAATGAGCTAGCACCCGGTGCTATCGCCATTATTGAAGAAGATGCTTATTACCGTGATCAATCGCACTTGCCGTTCGAACATAGAACGCAAACGAACTATGATCACCCTGATGCATTTGAGCATGAGTTGCTATTAACGCATTTAAACCAGCTCAAAGCTGGCGAACCGGTTGATATTCCTGTTTATGATTACGCTAAACACACTCGTAGTGATCAAACTAGGCGAGTTCAACCAGCTAAAATTTTAATTGTTGAGGGTATTTTACTTCTTTCAGACCCTCAATTATGTGAAGAATTTAACATTAAGGTGTTTATCGATACGCCATTAGATATATGTTTAATGCGTCGAATGCAGCGTGATCTTGAAGAGCGTGGTAGAAGCCTACAATCTGTGATTGAGCAATACCAAGCTACGGTAAGACCAATGTTTTACCAATTTATTGACCCATCGAAGCACAACGCTGATGTTGTTGTAACTCGAGGGGGGCGCAATCGAGTTGCCATTGATATATTAAAAAGCAAAATAAAACAATTACTTCAATAAAAGGTAACTTGGGAACGATTTATGACCTCTTTAATGAGTTTAGTGGGCATTGCGAGCTTACTCGCCATTGCATTTATTTGCTCTACTAATCGAAAAAAAATTAATTTACGCACTGTTGGTGGTGCATTTGCACTGCAGGTATTGATCGGCGCGTTCGTTTTATACGTACCTGCTGGGCGCGAAGTGCTTAACAGCATTTCAGTTGGTGTTGCAAACGTAATTAGTTATGCGAATGATGGTATTCGCTTCTTATTTGGCGGCTTAGCGGGTGACGAAATCGAAGGCATCGGTTTTGTTTTTGCAATTAAAGTGCTGCCTGTAATTGTCTTTTTCTCTGCGTTAGTGGCGGTACTATACCACCTACGTATTATGGATTGGATAATTAAGATTCTAGGTGGTGGCCTACAAAAATTATTAGGTACATCTAAACCAGAGTCGCTTTCAGCTACTGCCAATATTTTCGTTGGCCAAACAGAAGCGCCACTGGTAGTAAAACCGTTTATTGCAACTATGACTCGCTCTGAACTATTTGCCGTAATGGTTGGTGGTTTAGCAACTGTAGCGGGTTCTATATTAGCGGGTTATGTAAGTTTAGGTGTTGAATTAAAATACCTTATCGCAGCAAGCTTTATGGCTGCACCAGGTGGTTTCCTAATGGCAAAAATGATGGTGCCAGAAACAGAAACGCCTAAACAAGATTTGAATGAGTTAGATAGCTCAGATGAAAAGCCGGTAAACGTGATTGATGCTGCCGCTGGTGGTGCCTTAAACGGCATGCAATTAGCGATGAACGTAGGTGCGATGCTACTTGCATTCGTTGCATTAATCGCTCTTTCAAATGGTTTAGTTGGCTGGATTGGTGGCTGGTTTGATAACCCAGATTTAACTATCCAACAAATTTTAGGCTATGCCTTTGCTCCGATCGCATGGTTGCTTGGTATTCCGTGGAGCGAAGCACAACTTGCTGGTAGTTTTATCGGGCAAAAGCTGGTTGTTAACGAGTTTGTTGCTTATTTAGATTTTATGAATTACCAAGCGCAGCTGAGCGAACATACTAAAGCAGTAGTTACGTTTGCGTTGTGTGGATTTGCTAATTTAAGCTCTATCGCTATTTTGCTTGGTGGCATTGGCGGTATGGCACCAAGTCGTCGTAAAGATATTGCGCAACTTGGCTTACGCGCTGTGTTAGCCGGTTCGATGGCTAACTTGATGAGCGCAGCAATTGCAGGCTTTTTCCTGTCTATTGCATAACGGTTACTCGGCTAGAAGTAACGTTGACTTAACGAAGTAGTTTTTCGCTTTTATTGCAGGCACGATAAAATCGAATACGTTGATAAATGTGCTAAATCAACAGCTACAGCATGTGGGATGTAGGTTAAGTTAATACCCATGGGTATAGTTACTTGTATAGCCGCTTTATTTAGTAAGAGTGCTAAGCACTGTTACTTACCAAATCCAAGTACTTGACTAACACTCCGGTACTGGAGCCCTGAAAAGGGTTGCCTATTTGTCTTAAGGGGTTAAGACTGGCAAAAAATTTGAACGATACTAGAGAAAACCAAAGGGCCCTTTATGGGCCCTTTTTATTTGTCTTATCTTTCTAAACAAGCATTATTCCTGCTTAATATACTTTGCTAAAATTCGCTCAAATTCACCATTCATTTTTAACGTTTCAGCCGCGCTTAACAAACGTTTTCGTTTCTCTTCTTTCAATTTGGGTGAAAAAGAACAGTAGATTTGATTTTTATTGATTTCCAGCACGTTAAAACGTTTTAGCTGAACCAGATAGTTTGCCTCAGTAAGCGATGTTACAAAGCCATCTAATTCACCTCGTATAAACCGTGCGAAGCTGCCCTTAGATGTTGTACTGTTAAAACGTTTAATATTCCCAGAGGCAAAATAAGGGGCTATTTCAGGGTATTTGTAACCAAGTACCGTGCCCAACTTAAACCCTTTACTATCAAAAAACTCATTAAGACTGGCAAAATTGTGATTACTTATCACCACATCTGAGTCGCGGTAAAGCGCTTCGCTCCAGACTAAATCAGGATGCTGATACCAGGAAGGATTAGTGTGACACTGGGCGTCGATTTTGCCTTCAACTAAAAACCCTTCAATACGTTTACGCGGCAATGAGATCAACTTAGCAACGAAACCCGCTTCCTCTGCAATAGCCATGCTCATGTCAAATACAATGCCTGACTGCGAAGTAAAGTTATCGTCGTGGATTACGTAGGGCGAATAATGCTGTTGATTAAAGCCAAACTTAATCGCCCCCGCATTGGAAGAGCACGATATTACGAGTAAACTAGCTGCAAAAATACGTTTAAGCACAAACACTTCCTTGATGAAATAATAAATAAGTGTAGTCCAGAATAGGCTACTAATACGCTAATTATTTAGCTTTGTGCAAATAATATTTTAATGGTGTTACGCATCTTTTCTTCATCAAGTCTGCCATAACTCATTACTAAGTCGTCTTTACCATCTTGGTTTAAATCTGCACTTACAACACGTCTGCCCATCATTGGTAGAGTAGTTTTAAACTTTGTCGCCCGGCGTTCAAAGTCGCGATAGTTTTTAGCTAAGTAAACATTCACTGCTTTTTGTTCATCCGACAAGACCCAATCTTTCTTACCATCACCGTTTACATCAGCAAATAACACTACAGGCGATCCACTTCGCCCCTTGGAAATGCTGAAACTAAGCTCAACTTCTCGCGTTATTTTATTTTTAGGGCTAAAACGCCCCTGCTCGTTTTGATAAAACAAATGCACATCTTGTGATATAGAGCCTGATAAAAGCGCACCAATAATTTGTGACACACCAATATCAAACCCTGACACTAGCACTTCTAATTGTTTGTCACCATTGATATCGACAAAAGTAAGATCGGTGAGTGTGCCTTCGTCTTGAATAAGCGAGGTTGTGTCTTGTTGAAAAACAATTTTTCCTGACTCGATTGCCCCTAAATAAATTTCATAATCATTTTGTCTATCGAGTGCCCCTGAACTTTTCGTAAAACGCACCACCAAATCAAAAATTCCATCATGATTAACATCTTCGATGCGCTCTAGTTTACGATAAACCAAATTACTTTGGTCGAGTGATTCCCCGTCAGCATCTTTGGTATGCCACCAATCATCAACCATTATGTCATCTTTTAACTTAATCGCTTGGGCATTAGCTGAATTAATGCTCGGTAGTAACTTTAACTCTCCATTCTGAAAGCCAATTAGTTCAGACACTTGATCTTCATTGGTATCGAAAAAAGCAAATCGTGGGGGATCAATTTCCGCACTGTGCCCCTCAATGACCAGTCTTGCTGGAAGATCTAAATTGACTTTGTTGTAACCCGAGTCATCAGATAAATAAAGAAAACTCGCATTGAGATCTGTGGTTAAAAAGTCAGCTTTTTGGTCCACATTAACGTTATGCACAAAGTTCATTTTAGATAAATGCTGAGCATTATCTTTCTTAAGGTATGTTTGAATATCGATAATTCTTTCGATAGATTGGTCTTTTTCAAGCTGTAATTGATAAATGGCTTCAGCAGAGAATAAATAGACTTGCTGTTGCGCGTTTTGCCACTGTGTCACGTCAAATCCCAACATACTATTTGGCACGCTCACCCGCTTAATACGGTTGTATAAAGCAGATTCAGATGCACCATAAATATCAATATATTGCTGACCATCAAGTGTGCCTATCAACATCAATTCTTTACCCGGATTGGGCAATAAATCAATTGGATAAACTGGCTGTGATAACGTTAATTCGGTTTCAATGGCAACCTCATTAAACAAGCTGTTTTTGCTTTTGGCTAAACTTGCCGTACTTGCCAAGCCAAGAGTAACGATTAATGCTGTTATTATTTTCATGTTACTTCCTTGAATGTGAATAAACATAAGCTAACAAATCCCTAGTGGATCAGTAAAAGCTAATTGGTTAGAAAATGTTAATACGTGCAAAAGAATTGATTAGTCGACTTTTGCAGCGCAAAATATTGCAACCAAGTTGTTGAGACCCCAATCCAATGAAAGAGTTGCCAGAAAAGTACTATTTATCCCACTTTGTTGAGTTTGTGACGTTTATCAAAACAACTTCAGCCCATCTATTGGCAACCGCTGAGTTAGACTTTATCAGCCACTTTGAAACATTGAATGAAGATGCACAATGCATGTTAGTGCGCATTGTTAATCGCAAGTCACCATTCATTCGCAAAGACACATTGACCTATAATGAAATAAACGATTCGGCCACTGCAATTAACATACTTCGAAAAGCAGGATTTGTTGCGCGTATAAGTAAGCACACATTGTCTGACTTTTTTTCACAGCTAAACAAACAAGATCTCATCGATTTATGCGCCAGTTTAGCGTTAGATAAACCGGTAAAGAGTGCTACTAAGAGTAAATGGTTAAACTTTGTGTTAAACAACCAAAATAGCGGACTGAGCTATGAAAATGTGAAAAAACACCCCGTCCTAACCAGTCATATTTATTTCGCAAAACAAAGTACTTTTAGCTATTTATTATTTTTATACTTTGGCCATTTATCTGGTCGTTTAAATCAGTTTTCTCTGCGTGATTTGGGCGTTATGCAAACACAAGGCGTGCAGCAACAACAGGCAAATTTTAGTGATATCGATGAAGCAAAAAGTGCATTTCTACATGCCACTCTGTTTAACGATATAAAGCAAGCAGATAAAACCGACATACCGTCTTTAACTACACTAGCCCTTAAATTACTTGAAACTGAATTACCCATTGGCTATTTAGCTTCGCAAAAATACCACCATGGTTTATATAAACTAGCAATTGCTCTTATTGCAGATAACACTGAGCTTGGCGAACGTTTGTTAAGTGAGTCTCAGCATCCTGCCGCCAAAGAAAAATATATTCGCTTACTTTATAAATCAGGTCGCATTGCGCTTTGTGAAACGCTGCTTCTTGACATATTAGATGACCCTGAGAGTGAAACCTTATTACTCTTTGCTGAAGATTTTTATGCACTAAAATTCAATCAAAAACGTACCAGCTTGTTAACCGATGTGTTACGTGACTCACCCACGCCAATAGCACTCGATGAAGCCTACCTCGGACACGTTGAAAATGGTGTAAAAGACCGCTATATAAAACAAAAAAAACAGTGTTACTTTACCGAGAATAAACTCTGGCGAGCACTTTTCGCCCTCACCTTCTGGCATGAGCTTTACCAACATCCCGAGTCAAAGCGTGCAAATGAATTTTCTTATTTTCCAAAAGTACTCAAAGAAAATAGCTTCTTTCATTCACTGGAAAGTGAAATTAAGCAAAAGTTGGCTCAGTTGAATAATAAAGAGCGCTTTATAAACTACATTGCAACGACCATTCTTGAGCATAGCGGCGAACCAAATGGGTTATTTTACTGGCACCCTGAGCTTAGTGAAGTACTGACACATTTCCTACATCATGCGCCAATAAATGCAGTGCATAACCATCTGCTCAATATGGCGCAACTCTTTAAAGAATTGAGCGATGGTTACCCAGATTTAATGATTATTAATAATGGTGAACTCTATTTTGAAGAAATTAAAGCTCCAGGAGACAGTCTAAGGCGCAATCAATTAATCAGTATTAAGCATCTTATTAATGCTGGTTTTAAAGTGAAAATTCAGCGCACTGAGTGGCGTTTTAACACCGAACAAAGCTATGTGGTTGTCGATATTGAAACAACGGGTGGCAAAAAAGAGCACCATCGTATTACTGAAATTGGCATGGTTAGAATAGAACAAGGCGTTATTACAGATACCTGGCAAACACTCGTTAACCCTGAGCGTCATATTCCCAAAATGATCACTGAACTCACGGGTATTAGCAATGAAATGGTAAAAGACGCACCGCTTTTTGAACATATTGCCGAAAAGTTAAATACATTTAGTCAGAATGCAATTTTTGTTGCCCACAATGTTAACTTTGATTATGGCTTTATTCGCCAAGAATTTGCGCGATTAAATCAGAAATATACGCGTGCAAAAATTTGTACTGTGCAACAGGCACGTAAGTATTTGCCAGGACACCAATCTTACTCGCTAGGCAAGCTGTGCGCAGACCTTAATATCGAGCTAAAAAATCATCACCGTGCACTGGATGATGCGACTGCCGCTGCAAAAATATTATTACATATCAATGATGTAAGGATAAAGCTAGGAGAGTAATCGCAAACTGGTTTTTGAAAAAGGTAGTTCATAATTTCGTTTTGAATCAAATAGAAAAAATTTCATATGTATTAGAGTGTTGCAATGTCTTCATTGACTGTTAAAATGCGCGCTTTCCACACTTTAGTATTAGGAATAAAGCATGATTTTCAAAGGGAAAGTAGCAAAATTAATCCCCGCTATTGCACTTGCAAGTGCTGCGACAACTGTGAACGCTCAACAATCAGAGAAGGATTTAGGTTTTTATATCTCTGGGTTTGCTGATTATTATTTTGCTCATTGGCACCCTGAAGAAACCACTCAACAAAGAATGGGTGAGTCTCTAGGGTTTGGTGTTGATTTTGGTTACCGCATTAACGAAAGCTTTGCAGCACGCCTTGAACTAGCTAAGCTCAACCTTGCAATTGAATCAACAGATAACGAAAAATCTGGTCACCGTGTTGGTGTTGATGCACTTTATCACTTAGGCAAATCAGGTTTTTACCTTGTTGGTGGTGTTAAACAAATCGATGTGTATGACTCGTTTACTGCAGCGAATGTTGGTTTTGGTGGTTACCTTGAAGTGGCCGATAACTGGACTGTAAATACTGAAGCGCTTTTACTTAAGTCACTTGAAAGTAATGATTACACTGACTCTGCACTTAAGCTTGGTGTTTCTTATACTTTTGCTGACACTAAGCCAACGCAACAATTAGCTGCCGCTCCTGCACCATTAGATGCAGATCAAGATGGTGTGGCTGACGGTCAAGATGACTGTTTAAATACACCAAGCAATGAAGTTGTTGATAGCAAAGGTTGTACGGTAATTGAAGAACGTCAAGTGGTAGAGCGTTTAGAAGTGCTTTTCGAACATGATCAATTTGATGTCGCGCCACACTATTTCGCTGATATTGAAGCATTTGCCAAATACCTTAAAAATGACGATGTAACAGCTAAAATCAGCGGTCACACATCAAGCCTTGGCAATGAAACTTATAACCAAACACTTTCTGTTAAACGTGCAGAAGCTGTAAAGGCAATTTTAGTCGACAGCCATGGTGTGAATGCTGCAAATATTCTGGTTGCTGGTAAAGGCGAGTCTGAACTAGTAAATCAAGACAACACAGAAGAAGCGCATAAAGTAAACCGTCGCGCAGTAGTTGTAGTTAAGTTAGTTGAGCAAGTTAAAAAAACAAAATAACTAGCCTTCATTTTCCAAAAAGCCTGTAATTCAGTTACAGGCTTTTTTTCTCTAAGGAATGTTATTGCCACCCCATTTTCCACACTTTGGGATCTTTCAAACTACGCCAGTTTATGCTTTGTTCTCGCTTGGTCATAAGGGCTTCAATGATACATTCAATCACACTGCCCTCTTCGTCAAATTCCACACTTGTGACCATAAAGTGCTTTTCTTTCTTTTGCGGTGAAACAGCTGTCCATTTACTGTTCAGTAACTTATTAGGTGAAAGAGTATGTTGCATAAAAATCATAAAACCTTGTTAATAATATCCACCTAATTACACAGTGGTTTAAAAGCGGGCTGCTTGCTCAACTACAAGAGCATGGCGCTCTGCTAATCGCTGATGATCTTTATCGTAACCACCACCGATTACGGTGGCTACAGGCACGCCTTTTTGTTGACATATTTCAAGCACGGCATAATCACGATCTGCGAGCCCTTGCCAACTAATATTGAGTTTGCCTAGCGTATCTTGCTGCCAAATATCAACACCTGCGTCATAAAGCACTAGCGATGGATTAAGTTGTTCAATTAGGTCATTTAAAGTAGTTGATACGATTTTTAGATAATCTCGATCAGTTAACCCTACTTCTAAGCCAATATCTAAATCACTGTGTTGCTTACGAAAAGGAAAGTTCTTTTCACAATGAATTGAGCATGTAAAGACATAAGGGTTATGTTCAAGCATCGCTGCTGTACCATCGCCTTGATGCACGTCGCAATCAAAGATCAGTACATTTCTGGCTTTACCATCATTTATAAGCCGAGTAGCCGTGTAAGCCAAATCATTGACCATGCAATAACCTGAGCCAAAGTCATAATGGGCGTGATGCGTCCCCCCCGCTAAATGACACGCAATACCATGTTCAAGCGCAAGTTCTGCAGTCAAATGTGTGCCCAACGGTGCGGTAAAAGTACGCGCCATTAATTGTTCAGACCATGGTAAACCGATGCGTCGCATTGCTTTACCATCAAGCTGGTTGTGAAAAAGGTCATGAACATAATTCTCACAATGCACCAACTCCATTGGCCTGAAATCTCCCACCGGCGGCTGATGTAAATTGTCTGTATTAATATAGCCATTAGCATCTAAATGTTGATAAAGGCGTGCAAATTTGCTCATTACAAAACGATGTTTGTCGTCAAAACTAAATGAATAATTGGGATGATAAACAAGTGGAAGTTTTGGATTAATCATTATGCATTTCGTCTATTTCTATGCCCTCATTGTAACTTAAACAACAGTTTACGTCTTTGCCTATACGCTATTATTCATACCTGTTCACCAGAATAAATAGCCAACAATATGCGCAAATTAAACGCGTTAATTGATTAATAAATCTCAATAATCAACGACAAAACTCTCAGAAAAAGAACACAGGTAAAAATCGATTTTTATATTAACTAATTTGCTTTAGATAAAGCGATTGTAAACGGCGAGTACGTCATCGGGCTCAGCACGTGTTGAGTAGTCTTCTTCAATAAAACGAAACTGAATAATTCCCTGTTGATCAATAACAAAAGTAGCCGGAACTGGCAGGTTAAAAGTTTGCGTACAATGTCGTTCAGTTAAATTGATGTCCCATTTTAACAATTGCGCTTTCATAGCATCATCCGTTTTCCAAACCAACCCTAACTGCTCTGCAAAACAAAGCCCGGAATCAAATAGTAGTGGAAAATTTTGGCTGTTATCAGACAACATGGATTTTGCGAACTCGGGCTTTTCTGGTGTTATTGCAATTATATTTAAGCTGCTTTTACTTTTTTCAAAATACTGCTGCCACATTTGTGTTTCTAACACACAATAAGGGCACCACCCGCCGCGCACAAACGTCACGATTAAGGGTTTTTCTTTGATTAATACCCGGCTATCAAACAAACGACCATTTAAATCGGCTAGTTCAAATGGTGGAAATTTTTGGCCTACTTTCAGCACCGACTTTAATGCTGAGTGCTCTTGAAATAATGAAATGCTTCGATTTATGGTTTCTAATATTTCGACTGGCGTTCTTGTATTAAAATCACTTTTATATGACGCGAGTTTTTTTGATAATGAAGACATATGGATTGTTTATAAAACTACGATTATTGTTTTGTATAGATAACAACCCCGTAAAAAGCAATTGGTAGTACATACAAAAAAGCGAGGCATGTGCCTCGCTTTTAATTTCTACTTTACTTAAATAAACATTCGTTAAAACGCGAGTTTATTTAAAATATCGTCTTCGACATTTTGTGAAAGCGTTACTTTAAGTTTAGGAGTTCGCTCCATTTCGCGTTTGATTGCAAAATTAGCTTCTTCGTTACGCGCCCAGCTGCGACGGGCAATACCGTTGTTTACATCAAACAGTAGCATAGACTTAAGGCGACGCTCAGCATCGTCACTACCGTCAAGTAGCATACCGAAACCACCATTCATTACTTCACCCCAACCTACACCACCACCATTGTGGATAGACACCCAAGTTGCGCCGCGGAAGCCATCACCAATTACGTTGTGAATAGCCATATCTGCAGTAAAACGGCTGCCGTCATAAATGTTTGACGTTTCACGGAATGGTGAATCGGTACCAGATACATCGTGGTGATCACGACCAAGTACCACTGGACCAATTTCACCGCGCGCAATGGCATCGTTAAAGGCATTTGCAATCTTAATACGACCTTCCGAGTCAGCATAAAGAATACGTGCTTGTGAACCAACCACTAGCTTGTTCTCTTTCGCATCTTTGATCCAAGTGATGTTGTCTTGCATCTGCTGTTGAATTTCTTCCGGCGAGTTCGCCATAATTTCTTCAAGCACTTTTGCCGCAATTGCATCGGTTTTGTCTAAATCTTCTGGGTTACCCGAAGTACACACCCAGCGGAACGGACCAAAACCATAGTCAAAACACATCGGGCCAAGAATATCTTGCACGTATGACGGGTATTTGAAATCAATACCGTTTTCAGCCATAACATCACCGCCCGCACGCGATGATTCAAGTAAGAACGCATTACCGTAGTCGAAGAAGTAAGTGCCTTTTGCTGTGTGCTTGTTTACCGCATCAGCATGGCGTTTAAGCGTTGCTTGTACTTTTTCTTTAAATACTTCTGGCTCTTCACGAATTAAACGGTTTGATTCTTCATAGCTGATATCAACCGGGTAGTAACCGCCTGACCAAGGGTTATGAAGTGACGTTTGGTCTGAACCTAAGTGAATGAAAATATCTTCAGCTAAGAAGCTTTCCCATACATCAACAACATTACCAATAAACGCAATCGACACTACTTCTTCGTTTTCTTGCGCTTTACGCACACGGGCAATAAGGTCTGGCATATTATCAACCAGTTCATCAACCCAACCTTGCTGATGACGCTTAATTGCCGCTTTCGGGTTCACCTCAGCACATACTGTAATACAGTTAGCAATGTTACCTGCTTTTGGCTGTGCACCACTCATACCGCCAAGACCTGCTGTTAAGAAGATCTTGCCTTTTGGTGATTCGCCTTTGTTAAGTACTTTACGGAATGCGTTCATAACCGTAATGGTTGTACCGTGAACAATACCTTGTGGACCAATGTACATAAATGAGCCTGCTGTCATTTGGCCGTATTGCGTTACACCTAGCGCATTGAATTTTTCCCAGTCATCCGGCTTTGAATAATTCGGGATCATCATACCGTTGGTTACCACTACACGTGGTGCATCTTTCGATGATGGGAATAAACCCATAGGATGACCTGAGTACATATGCAGCGTTTGGTCTTCTTCCATTTCGCTTAAGTACTTCATCGCAAGTAAGTACTGCGCCCAGTTTTGGAATACCGCACCATTACCACCGTAAGTAATTAGCTCTTCTGGGTGCTGTGCCACTGCTGGATCAAGGTTATTGTCGATCATTAACATGATCGCCGCAGCTTGTTCGCATTTTGCAGGATAATCAGAGATTGAACGTGCTTTTAGCTCATAGTTTGGCTTAAAGCGGTACATATAAATACGGCCAAAGTCTTTAAGCTCTTGTGCAAATTCTTCAGCAAGCTCCGCATGCCACTCTTTCGGGAAATAACGTAGCGCATTGCGCACCGCTAGCTGTTTTTCTTCTACCGATAAAATATCTTTACGCTTTGGTGCGCGGTTAGCGCCTGCAGGATATGCTTTAGGTGCAGGCAGCTCGCTTGGGATACCCTGTTTTATGCTGTGTTGAAATTCTTGTACGTTCATGTCAGTTATCCTTAATTAAGCGTAACAGTAAATGCCTGAGATTTTACAAACTCAACCATGGCATCAATATCAGGCTTTAATAGTCTGTCTTCTTCTAATTTCGCAACCTTAGTACGAATGAGCGCATGATTTTGTTCAATAATATCTGAACAAGTATTTGGGCGTCTGAAATCAACGGCTTGCGCTGCGTACATTAGCTCAATTGCGAAGATTTTCTCAAGATTACCAAGAATTTGGTTAAGTTTACGGCCCGAAATACTGCCCATAGACACGTGATCTTCCTGACCCATTGACGTTGGCACACTGTCCGCTGACGGAGGGAAGCACAGTGATTTGTTTTCGGTTACAAGTGCCGCTGTGGTGTATTGTGGGATCATCATGCCTGAGTTTAGGCCGCCTGAGGTAGTCAGTAGACGTGGTAAGCCGTGTAAACCTTCAAGCAATAAATAACAACGACGGTCTGAAATGTTACCCAGTTCAGCAGCTGCAATTGATGCATAATCAAGTGCCATTGCCAGCGGTTGACCGTGGAAACTACCGCCCGAAATCGCTTCTTCTTCACTGATCACAATTGGGTTATCAGTGACCGAGTTCATTTCAATTTCAACAAGTTCTTTTAAGTGGTTGTAAGCGTTGCGTGACGCACCATGCACCTGCGGAATACAGCGCAGCGAATATGGGTCTTGTACACGGTCGCAGTCTGTGTGATCTGCCATATTTTGCGAATCTTTAAATAGACGACGCATGCGCGTTGCGACTTCAACATTGCCAGCAAAGGCACGAATTGCATGTAACTCTTCTCTAAATGGTGATTGGCTACCTTGCATACCTTCAATGCTCATTGCACCTGCAACATCGGCAAGATCAAGCAGGTAACGCATCTTAGTTAGACCAGTAATACCATGAGATAAAATAAACTGAGTACCGTTAATTAGCGCTAAACCTTCTTTAGCATGAAGATCCATTGGCTCTAACCCATTGTCAGCAAGGGCTTTCGCCGCTGGTACTATGTCATCACCTACCCAAAACTCACCTTCACCTAAAAGTGGTAAGAATAAATGCGATAATGGTGCTAAATCGCCTGATGCACCGACCGAGCCTTGCTCTGGTACGACTGGAATTAAATCAAGCTCAATAAACTTCAGCATACGCTCAACAGTTTCGAGGCGAATACCCGAGAAACCTTGGCTTAAAGCATGTACTTTAGTGATCAGCATTAATTTAGAAATTGATTTAGCAATTGGATTACCAACACCAACAGCGTGGGTGATCAGCAGGTTTTTTTGTAATAGGTTTGTTTCTTCTGGCGTGATTTGCGTATCACACAGTGGACCAAAGCCTGTGTTAATGCCATAAACCGCTTTGTCTGATGCGGCCATTTTGTCAACGCGTTGACGGCTGGTATTAATTTTATCAATCGCTTCTTGGCTAAGCTCTGCTTTAACACTGCCATCGGCAATGCCATTTACAATATCAATATTCAGGCGATCTACGCCGTATTTAAACGTCATTGTTGTCTCCTAACGTTTTAGGGTCTGTTGATCTTTGCTGTTCTATTTTTGTTCTCTTTGAGCGTGCTTTTATCGCGGCGCTCGATGTGTGGCCTAGTAATCTAAGCGAATATCGAGCAACAATGAGAAAAGTGCGCTCAAAAGAACCGTTCGGCAGCGCTTGATTGGCTTTTCTACTGTGTTATCGGCTGACTCACATAGAATAACTATGCCACGCAGCCTCTGCCTTGTATAAAACCCAATCAAACTGCTGAAAAAACGAACTTGAAAGGTCAACAGACCCTAGTCATCTAACTGTGATGATTAATCAATGCAGTAATGTTAGCTTGCGACCCAAGTTTTATAAATGCATAATTATCGATGCTTATTCCGATTTTATCGAACTAAAAACCAAGGCTAAAAAAGATGCAAATTCATGACGTCGATCTGCGCCTATTGCGCATATTTGTTGCAATTGTGGAATGTGGCGGGCTCTCTGCCGCAGAATCTCGACTGAACATTGGCCGTTCGACCATTAGCTCACATTTATCAGATTTAGAAGTGAGACTTGGCATCAAACTATGTAAACGCGGGCGCAGCGGTTTTGAACTCACCGAGCCTGGCCGTATTACCTATCAAGCAAGCCTTGAGCTATTACAACAGTGCGAAGCGTTTGCCACCACAGTTGCAGGCTCTAAAAATGAGCTATCAGGCCGCGTGACGATTTCGGTAATTGATACCATGGTGAGCGATCCGCGCTGTGGCATTAGTGATGTTATTCGCGAGCTAAAACAAAAAAGCGATAACATTCAATTTGATATCAATGTGTGTGAAGCACGGGAAGTAGAAACTTCTGTAGTAAATGGTCGCTCTCTGGTGGGGCTTGGCGTAAGTCGCCATCATTTGCGTGGTTTAGATTACTTCCCACTGCATAACGAAACCAATTATCTATATTGCGCCAAAGGGCATGCCCTTTTTGATTGTAAACCGAATGAGCGCAATAAGTTATTGAAACAAGCCGAGGTGATTACCTCAAACTATATGCGGGATAAAGAAGTACGTAATGATGGCCTTAATTATCAAAATAGTGCAACCGCCTATCATGATGAAGGTATCGCACATTTGATTTTATCAGGCGCCTTTATAGGCTATTTACCAGAGCACTACGCTAATTACTGGGTTGATAAAGGACTGTTTAAAGCAATTCACCCCGAGAAATACCACTATCAAATCCCCGTAATGCTAATCACTAAGAAAATGAGCTCAGTATCGCCGCTTGCCAAAGCGCTTGTTGAAGAGATTAAACGCTGCCATCGCTAGTAGCGTTTAACCTTTGATCCAGACTTTAATAGCGGCAATCAAGTCATTGAGTTATCGCAACAAGCTTGATGAGAGGGAGTATTGCAATCTAATAAAGTTGCAATACCAAATTTTACAGCTGAGGTGCTATTGCCCTGTAGAAGACTGTCCGTTTCGGTTTTGTAGTGCTCTTCTTTCCAACTCGCGCTCAGCATAGTCGGCATTTTCTTTCTTTTCACGGCGATCGAGGTAACCAATTTTATAGCCTTTATCAAATTCTGCGCGGATTTCAAATGGACACACATTTGGATTTTCAATGTCTTTTTGCGCTAATTCAAAGCCATTTTCATAAGTACAATACTCTTTAATACCCGCAGTAAAGCCATCAAGGTAGAGATCTTGCGCATTTGGCGGTAACGCTTCGCCACACTGTGCTTTGTAACGATCAAAAGCACGCACACTTTTTCCTTTTTGCGCAGTCGTTAAACCTAACTGTTGCCAATCAGTTTGAGTACTGCATACAAACTCATCGTCTGATGATGTTGACTGACAGCCTGCTAAAGAAATAGCTGCGATAAATAAACACATTTTAGTTTTCATTGTTCTTCCTTAAATTTCTGCTTGTTGTTTTTTTGTCACAATAATATTTTCAAGCAAGGCTATTTGCTCTGAAATACCACGTGTTTCAGGGAAACGGCTTGTCACACTTTTTAAAACGGTCAGTGCCGCATCGTATTTTTGAATATCTACATACAACTGAGCGCGACTTAACATTGCTTGTTTTTGCCAGTCGCTTAGCGCTTCTGCACGCAAATAGAGGGTTTCTGCTTGGGTGAATAATTTTCTATCAATTAAAAAATCGGCATAGGCAACTAATGCCTGTCCATGATTTGGGTTGGCATCCAACGCCAATTTAAATGCGCTGTCAGCTGCATTTAGGCTTGCTGTTTCACTATTCAGTAAGGCTTTATGCAAATAAATAACGCTTTTGGTTTGCCCATCAAAGGTTGAAAGCTTGTTTTCAAGTGATGCCAAAATGGTTTTACTTTGCTGCCAAAGACCACGTTGTGATAACCAAGTCAGGTAAGTATTTAAACTCGTTAAATCCAAGTCGTATTGCGATAAATGGGTGTTAATAAGCTCGACTGCGCGCT
The DNA here is from genome assembly GCF_000788395.1 of Pseudoalteromonas piratica. Taxonomy (NCBI): domain Bacteria; kingdom Pseudomonadati; phylum Pseudomonadota; class Gammaproteobacteria; order Alteromonadales; family Pseudoalteromonadaceae; genus Pseudoalteromonas; species Pseudoalteromonas piratica. Next base: position 100,202 of record NZ_CP009889.1, on the reverse strand, counting down.
CAAAACTGTCTTGTTGTAAATGCAACTGTGCTGCTGTTTTTAAGTTAGTTTCACGCTTATCACCAAGTAAAATGGCCATTTCTAGCGATGCCAGTGCTGCGCGAGAGTCGTTTTGTTCAAGCGATAAAATCGCCTGATTAAGCCATAATTTGCTGTCATTCGGCGACTTTGCAATAAGCTCACTTAATAAGGCTGCCGCTGCTTGGTACATTTTTGCCTGCGTGAGCGCAACAAATAACCCTTGCTGCCACTGTGCTTGTTCAGGCTCTATTGCCAAAGCTTGTTGATAGGCATTTATCGCTGAATAAGGGCCGTGCAGCGTTAAGTTTAAATATGCCAGTTGACCATACACCACCGCATCATTGGCTCCCAGCGCTATGGCTTTGGCAAAATATTCTCGCGCCTTGTGTTGATCATCTTTGATTAAGTAAAGCTGCCCTAAATCACTGTGTGCTCTAACTAAATGAGGACTTCTTGCAAGTGAAGCAAGGTATGTTTTTTCTGCCTTTTCATAATCTTCTAAGGCGAAATAAAGCTGTGCTTTTAACATCAGCATGGCAACACTCAGTTCGATATCGTAAAACGCTTCCAGCTCTTTTAATACTGCTTGCTTGTCACCGCTTTCTAATAACCCGCGCAGACGCTCGGCTGTTTCAAGTTCTTCAGGCGCAATATTGGCTTCTTTTTCGCTGTAAGGTCCTGAAAATTGTGGCAGTACAAATGTTGGTTGTTCTACTTCAATTTTAAATTTGCTGGTTAAATTACTTGCGTGACTAGGCAAGCTGTTTACAGCAATAAAAGCGCACGAAGCAAAAAATAAGGGAGTTAGTTTATTCATTGTTTATCTGCCGTAATTAAAATGGATACCATATAAATATATTGCTTGCACAGGTTGGCCATCTTTTTTTGGAATACTAAAACGCGCATGTTCAACCCAGTTACGGATCACTTCGACCATCTCTGGATAAACAGGGTCGGTGATGCGCTTAATGTAGGGCTTACCCGTTTGATCGATTATCAACTCAACTTCTGTTGAAACTCGCTTAATGCCTTTGCGCCGTATCGATAACGGCGGAGGAAAGTACTTTTGCTTCACAACCTGTGGTACCTGATCAAGTTTCTCTACTGCCATCAGCGGCATATCAAGCGCTAGACGCTGCTGTATCATTTTGGCGTCCATAGTGAATTCTGGCAGTGCCAACGACTGCACTTTAGGCAATGTCATTTTCGGTTTGTCTGCGTAATTTACCTGTGGTCCATCACCTAAGCCCGCAATGTTTAAACTGGTTTGAGATGCTTCACTACTTTGCGAAGTGCTTTTCATTGGCGGAGGTGGCGGGGGCGGCGGCGCAGGCAATGCAACATCCAATTTTCGCACTGCGAGCGTCGCCTCGGGAAGCTCCGGTGTTTGTTTTAACCAATGCAATAGACTAACAAGCCCAACGACCAAAAATAAGCTAATACTCCATGGGGCTATTGTGCAAAGTAGTGATTGTGTGGTTAGTTGAGGCTGACTTACCATCGTCATCATTTCACCTGTGTAGCTAAACTGATGTTTTCAACCCCAGCAAGCTTTGCCTGATCAATCACTTTAACCAGTAATTCTGTTGGCACGCGTTTATCCGCTTGAATGACTAATGGCCGCGGTTTAGTCCTACTCGCTTGAATTAACGTGGCTCTGACGCCTGCCACCCCGATATTTGTACCGGCATACATCACTTGCCCTGCGTCAGTAATGGCGAGCATAAGCACCGACTTTTGTAATTGTTGGCTAGAAACGGCGCTGGGTTTATCAACTTCCACACCAGTTTCTTTAACAAACACTGTGGTGACAATAAAAAAGATAAGCAGAATAAACACCACATCTAATAATGGTGCTAAGTCTATCTCTTGGCTTTTACTGTCTTCTATTTTTTGCTCTATTAACGAACGCATACAGCCTCCACCTGCCAAGTTGCTACTTTGCTTTTCAATAAGGTATGAAGCAGCAAGCCTGGCACAACAAATACCAGCCCTAGTTGTGTTGTGTACATTGCACTTGCAATACCACCACTTACCATTTCTTGCATATCGAGCCCATTATTCAATGACATAAAGTTGAAGGTACTCAATAGTCCACTAATGGTGCCAAGTAGTCCCAGCAAGGGTAGAGCAGCAAGTAAGGTTTTTAGTGCTGCAATCCAATAATTACAGCGCATTAACCATGCTTGACAGGGCTTAATAAAGAACAACAGCGACAACAGCTTGCCATAACTAAAGATGGCAACTGCCAAAAGCGCCCACACCACAGCGTTACTAAAAAGTTTTAAATAAATCGAAAAGTCCATGGTTTAAAACTCATATTTGCTGAGCTGAATCGCATTGGCTTCAAGTTTCGCATTATGGCTTTTTGCTTTTCGACTGAGTAATGCACTTAAAATCAGTGACGGAATCGCAACAATTAAACCTAACTCTGTGGTTACCAATGCCTCTGAGATACCGCCTGATACCGTTGCCGCATCACCTGTGCCAAAGGTGTTCATCATCATAAAGGTGTTGATCATGCCCGATACCGTTCCCAGTAGACCAAGTAAAGGCGCAATCGCTGCCGAAGTGGCTACAACACCTAGGTAATTCTCAACTTGATAACGGTACTTCATTAAAAACGCCACTAGTTGGTCGTCACGTTGATTGGATACAGGGTAATTTTTGGCAATTTCAACCAGTTGGTGTTCCGCACCACGCAGTTCGTCAGTACTTGATAAACGTGCTGTAAGATCTGATTTAATGCTTGGCAGCTTTAACAGCTGTATCGCTTTAATCATTGCCACGACAAATGATAACGCGCCAAAAAATAAAATAGGTAAGGCCCAAACGCCGCCTTTTTTAATGTGTTCAATAATGCCTTGTTGTTTATTTTGCAGTTTTGACGCATTACCAAGGGTTGGGTCAAACATTACCGTGCCAAGTCCTGTTTGGTTAAGCTGCGCTAATTGAGCAACCTCACTATCACTGTAAACCCCCTTGACTAAACTCGGGATTGCTTGATTGATATGCTGTTCAACAAGGCCGCCTAGCGCTCGTTCTTGGTTGTAAGCAAGCGAAATTGGGCCCATTTCAAGAACATTAAAATGTGCTATCTCACCAGATTCATCTACGACTTTTGATGGTTGCCAGCGCGGTACAAGTGCATCGACGAGCTGGTTTTGTAAGGTATTAAACACGTTTTCACTGATTACCACTTCGCCATTCGCGTTGGTAAACTGGCCAATTGGGGTACTATTTTGTTCGAAGTAGCTTTGCAATAATAGCTTTTGATAATTGTCTTGCGCGCGCCATTTTTCAACGCGCTGTGAAAGTTGTTCAACACTTAAAATTTGCTCATCGGCCACACGCTGTATTGCAGATGCTTTTTCACGAAGCGCTTTAACATCGTTAAGGGCTTGGTTTATTTGTTTTTGATAAGAAAGCGATTGTTGATTAATTTGCTTCTCAATGGACATCAACTGTTGCTTTGATTTAGCAATTCGCTCAAGCAGTTGTTGGTTAACATTTGTCTCACTAAAGGCCGTTGTACTTAATAGCAACAGCAGTAAGCTTACTAAACGAACCATCACAGACGCTCCTTATCAATACTTGCAATTGCCAATGGCGCTTTTATAAATGATGCATTAGTTGGTTTCTCAAGCATTGCTTTGATAGCTAGCAAATCAGTTGAAAACCCTTCGCTGTTTGAACCTATAAGCTGTTTTGCAGCTGCACCATGATGCCATTGCCAGCCAGACTGCTCAACGCGACCTATACCGTAAAATTCACCATCATCACTGATATACCAAGCTTGTGAAAGGCCTAAGTAAATTTGATTCACCAAACGCTCGGAGTCCCCCTCATTTGACGGTAAATGCATATTGGTGTTGTGAATTGCAATTCGTTGATTAAATTCATCAGCCGCTTTATACATGCTCAGTAAGCGTTCTAATTTTTCGCTATTTGGCAGCTCTGTTTGTTCAATTTGGGTTGTTTTAGTTTGCCAATCGTTTTGTAACGGTGGCGGAAGTAGGGGAGTAATACGTTTAACGAAAAGGTGCGCATTTTTTAAAGCTGCATCGACTGTTTGTTGATTTTTTTCAAAAGCAAGTTGTTGCTCAGTTAAGGCTAAACGCTTTGTGTCTACTTCGCTACGCGCTGCATTTGCCGTTTTGAGTAATGCATTAAGCGCTTGTTTCTCTTGCTTTAAAAGTGATAATTGATTTTTTAGTGCTTGTTCATTAGCTTGCCAGCTGAGTTGAAGTTTGCCCTTTTGACTTTCAAGATCCAGCCATTGTTGCATTAATTCTGCATCCGATGATTGCGCATAAACAAACATAGATGACAGCGCTGTCAAAGCTAACACAAAAAAATGTTTCATTGCTTATCCTTGTTGTAATTATTTCCTGCCCTTTTTAAAAAAGAATTACAAATGAACAACAAAGAAGCAACAAATTTGTGACAAGCGGCATTGAACATTAAATAAATTCATCTAGCGGTTGAATTTAAAAAGAAAATCCTAATACCTAAAACATGGAAAGCCAAAAACTCCAGCTAGAGAAAAGGGAAATCCGTAAACCCCATTTACAGCTCAAACACATCTCTCATCGATTTTTTGTATTAATCTGGTGCAAAGCTACCTAAGCCATAAATACTAAAGAAGCACGTCTCAGCAGGCATATTTCACTCAAAATTAGCCTGTATTTCTTGATAATAGGCACAAGCAGGACTACTTTTTCAATATCGTTATGCACTATGTATAACGCTTAGCGCAGCAATAATAAGGATTAACTATGTTATTACCTTCTCCAAAGAAAACGTGGAAAGTTGTTTGTGTAGTATCCACAATGGCATTAATGAATATGTCTCATGCGATCGCTGATGTTGCGGTTGTTGTTCATCCAACCAATGATTCATCCTTTGATCAAGGTACAATCAAAAAAATCTTTTTAGGAAAAACAAAAAGTTATACTAATGGTCGTTCCGCGATTTTAATTAGTGCTAACTACAGTGATCCCGCTACTGAAGAATTTAATTCAAAAGTTTTGGGTAAATCGAGCAGCCAAGTAAAGGCTTATTGGTCAAAGATTTTATTTACAGGTAAAGGAACGCCCCCTCAGGAAATGGACTCAAATGCCGCCGTTATATCAAGCATCTCATCAAATCCAGATGCAATCGGCTATTTAGATGCAAGCGCTGTAACTGACGATGTAAAAGTCGTAGCTACATTTTGAGGAGAGATAATATGAAAAAGCTTTCACTGGTCGCGTCGGCATTACTGGTTATCTTTTCACAATCAGCAAGTGCAGAACTAAATATAAGTGGATATGGTTCAATTATCGCAGGTAAAACCCTTGGTACAGTGGATGATCCACTGAACCCTGGACAAACCCGAGATGAGATTCTTACCGCCGATTTTTACGATGTAGGTCAGTATACAAATGACCTCACATTTAAAGCTGAATCAATTATAGCGGTGCAAGGTATCTACAAATTTAACAATAAGCTGTCGGTAACGGCACAGCTAGTAGCAAAAGGCGTGGATGACTTTAATCCAGAGTTTGATTGGTATTACGTTACTTATCAAGCTAACGAAGACTGGACTTTTATGGCTGGACGACGCAACATTCCGATGTACTACTTCTCAGAATATGCTGAGGTGGGGTATGCCTATCCTTGGATGCGTCCTCCTTCAAACCTATATTGGTGGCAAGTCACTCAATTTGATGGTGCACATGCCATGTATAGCTTTGAGCTCGGTGACTACTCAAACACCATAACCGCTTTTTATGGTAACGAATATTCAGACGATAATGTCGAAATGCTGTATTACGATAAGCTCTATGGTGGTAATGCACGGACAGTAAATGAGTACTGGACAGACATTGCTGGTTTTAATTGGAATATGTCGGGTGATTTTTTTGATTTGCGTTTTGTTTACTTCCAAAATGACAGAGATAGAGAAACCATTCAACAAGATGGCAGCATCAGTCCATACACACCATTCTCACAGCAGTTTATAGGCTTTGGCGGACAAGTGAATATAAGTGATTTCACCATTCTTTTTGATATGAACTATGTGGAATACGATGATGCTGTAGGAACAGAGTTCCCAACTTACTTAATCTCTGTCGTTTATAACATTGATGAATTTCAACCTTATATATCCTATTCAAAAGCCGATCATGAACGGGCAAATGTCCCTACAGAGGATTTAGAAGAACATTATATGTTGAGCTATGGTTTAAGGTATGACTTCTATTCTAACGTTGCGTTTAAAATCCAGTACGACACCTTTGTCGATCAAGGACATGAACCAACTGGCTGGGCCTATCATGGTGATTCCAGAACAATTAGTATGGGCATAGACTTTGTTTTCTAAACAATAATAAAAGGGCATTTATTTGCCCTTTTATTTTATTCATATTTCACTTTAGCAACTTCTTTTGCGATGCTTCACATTTAAATTAAGCTGTTTGATGATTTAGTTCTACTGAAAACTCATCTTGCTCTAACAACCTTTTTTCAACCGACTCAATATGGCGCTGGTCAACCCGACGCCACGCTTGTGGTATGGCGTAAACCCCGTTTACATAATCCAGAAAACGTTCAATTAAGACTGTGTTTGGCTGCCAAGCAGCTATTTTTTCTATTTGTTCCTTTAATTCGACAGGCGAGCTTGCTGACAACACCATTTCTGGCAGTGCATAACACGCATTGCCTAAGGTAATAAGCTTACCGCCAAGCTGTAGAGTTTCGAGACCAACAGTCGAATTAATGGTAATCGTTGCTTGTGCATTTTTAATTAAGTCGCTCGCTTTCACACTATTCGCAAATACCGCTTTAGGGTGCGCTTGATGTAACTGGGTAAACTTATGCGGCCAATTAGGGTGCTCTTTAAATACCACTTTTAGATTCGGGTTTTGCAAAGCATCAACTGCTTTCATCACCTCTTCAAAAAGCATTTCCATACTCTTTATCCAGGGCGAGTGAACAACCACTTGAGTATCGTTAGGCACTTGAAAGGGCACAAAAATATAATTTTCAGGCAGGCTTTCTGTGGGTGTATCGGCTACGCGATTTTTATGACTTTTAGCTTGTTCGATAGCCGCTAAGCTCGCCCCCGTTAATTCGCGCTGCATATAAAAGTCAGGAGTTCTTGGCAAACTAGATAGATAATTAACCCCTTTGGGGTCTAAACATGTTGTGTTGGGTACTAAGCCATTTTCAAAGAACATTACCGGAATAGACAAACATTCGGCAGCTGAAACCACGGTTTGATTTGGCAGCTTTTTACCATTCCAAACCACCACTTTATCCGGTTGTTCAGCTTTTAAGAGATCAATGAATTTTAAAAATCGCAGCGACTCAAATACCGCTAAATATGCTTTAAATACATTACATACAAAGTTAGAAGCGAAGAGTTTTGGATGACGTGCTTTTTTTCTCAGTAAATGATTTTCAAGTATTTCATTATGCTTAAATTGTGACAATTGGCCCAATTGCTTTATCGCACCCCACCTTGGTAAACCAGTAACATGAAGCTGTGCATCAAGATTTAAGTTAGATACTAAGGTTCGATAATATTTCGCATGGCTGCTATTGCGAGAAATAAATAAAATACGCATAAACAATAAGAAATCCGATGTTTTAGCGCAGTGTATGAAAGAAGTATGACGAAATGATTAAGCTATCAGATAATTGAAATACACACATCGGCGTTATTTCACGAAACGAATACGCAAAACGTCAGCTATATAATCATTAAACTATCATTCTAAGATTTATAGCTAACCAATTATTCAGACGACTAAAATTTGTAGCTCTTTATTTAAAATAAAAAAAGCATGTATTTACCTAAGCGCCTTATGTTAAAACACATTAAGCAAGATAAATGATCTATTAGATCAGCATTAAATTATTAAAAAAATAAAAGGCTCAGTATGATCTATGCAATGTTTGCCATGGTAGTGTTAACGTTTATTGTTGGGATTGTCGCGGTGGTTACCCGTGTAAAAAGCGTTAAAAACGGCAGTGTAAAAATTAAATACTACCGAACCATGGGTGGGCAAGAAGTACCTGAACAATTAACTAAATCAACACGTTGCTTTAACAATATGTTTGAGGTGCCGGTGTTATTTTATGTTGTTTCTACGCTCTTTGTCATACTCAAAACTAATAATGAATTAGCCTTACTACTTGCTTGGGTATTTGTTGGATTTAGAGTTGCCCAAGCGATTGTTCACCTAACATATAATAATGTACTTCACCGAATGTTAACGTTTTGGGGAGCTGTGATTTCAGTGCTGTCAATGTGGGTTATTTTACTGATTGAAATAGCATAATTAGTGCGATAGTAACTAGGGTGAGTTATCAAACTAAACAGGCTTGCTGTACTAAACCAGAATTTACCAGCTCAGCAATAAGTTGAACCTAAAACAAGTTATCGGGCAGTACAGAATGCGTTACTGCCCACTGGTATCGATTAATACGTTAGTTAATCGCGTTCATCCCAATCATAGTCATCAAATTTTTTGCGCTTATTTTTGCCTTCAAACTTACTTTTAGGCTTTTCACGCTTTGCCTTTTTACCGGTTTTACTTTTTTCCAGATAACTATCTTGTTGTAAACTATGCTTCATCATAACTCTCTAATGAATACTTTTGTTCTGTGCGAGAACTACTGGCACTTGCGCGATGAGTAACACTATGGATGGCTTTTAAATATTTGCGCCATAGCTTTACCTCGTAACTGTTGGACATTATTCCTGATTGCATGCAAGCAACAAACTCCGACTCAACTAAGGTTTCAGGTTGCATACTTCCTGAACTTAAGCCATTTAATGTATCACCATATTCCACTAAGAAATCGGCTTCAGAAATAGTAAAAAAGCCTGAACGCTCTATACCACCTGAAAAATGTTCATCATCATAAAACTTTCGACGACCAGCACGGATTGCATTTGTCATAACAGTTTTCTCTCGCTTTTCATACACAGTAGTTGTGAATTATTACGGGCAATAAAATTAGCCAACAAAGATGAAAGATAAATGACAGTTTTAAAAAACATTCAATACAAAAGGTATGAGTCCATCAGTTAAAAAAAAGCGTATGCGTAGCCAAATATAAACAACTAGCGATCAACCGTCTAAATGAGCACAAAGTTGGTCAATTTACCTTACACGCTTTGGCATAAATAACTAACTTTTAGTCTATCGATTATTCACCATTAATTAATTAAAAAATAAATGTATATTTTTCAATTAGTTAATAATTGGCTCACTGATTGCAAATAATGCCATTACATAACTAAAAACATTGATGAATTAATAGTTTCATCGGAAAAATTTAACGTAAACATAACGCTAAGGAAAAAGGGAATAATATGTACAAAACACTTTCAGCAATAGCAATGGCAACACTACTTTCAGGCTGCGTAGTACATATTGGTGGCAGTTCGAGTACCGCAGACACACATATCGAGCGTGAACTGGAATTAGATGCTAGCCAGTTATCTAAACTAGTCGCGGAAACAGGCGCTGGCTCGCTAAAAATTGTTGGTTCAAATACCAGTAGCAAAATAGTTGTAAAAGCAGATATTTATACCAGTGATGATTTAAATTATGAGCTGTCATTAACGCAGCAGGGTGATACAGCAAAACTAATTGCTGTGCACGATATTCAAGACGGTTTTCATATTCACATTAACCAAGGCCACAGCATTGACTTGGTAATTAGTATGCCGAGTGAACTTGCATTAACTCTCGATGACAGCTCTGGTGATATTGCTATTTCAGGTTTAAAAAACACTATCAAAGTGGATGACAGCTCTGGCGACTTAACAATTGATGGTGGTAAATCTGTGTATGTTGACGACAGTTCGGGTTCAATCTACGTAACTAATATTCAAGGTGATGTTGAAATTGAAGATAGCTCAGGCGATACCACAGTAGAAAATACCCAAGGAGCAGTCACAATTGACGATGGTTCAGGTGATGTTGTGGTTAAAAATGTGACTGGTACTGTGAGATTAGATGACGGTTCGGGTGATATTAAAGTGAATGGCGCTGGTGGACTAATTGTTGAAGATGATGGCTCAGGTGACGTAAATATTGATAATGTAAAAGGTGAGGTAAAGATTAACTAATTTCACTTCAATTAGAGCGTGTTGATCTTTGTGGTCTAAATACCAAACAAGCTGCTGTAGAAATCGGCAGAAAAGGTCAACACGCTCCAGTTTTAATTAATAAAACACCCATCAAAATTGCTAGGTTTAATCTAAATTAGACCTAGTAATTGCCATAAAATCCAATCATCTATTGATTAAAAAAATATTCCCCTGTGTTGAAAATGGGATACTGATTATCAAAGATCCGCGGCATTCTTTTACTTTAACTTCACACTTATCTAGCTGTGTATACGCTCATCATTAAAACAGTATTTCAGGTATAACAATACCATACAGTTTTGTATGGTTAAGCAGCATAAACTGTAAGCTTCTCTCTCTTTGTCATCGCATATACTTATTTTGAAAACAGTTAACCAGTCGTTTTTGTCACCATAACAATAATCAAATACTCAAGAAAGGAGCGTATTTATGCATAGTTCAAAGATACCTAGGTTAAGCCCATTTTTAAGTTTATTTATAATGCTAAGTATTACTGCATGTGGCGGCTCAGCCGCACCAGATGCAGTTGAAATACCAACTACCAGCACAGCTACAGAGCAAAGTCAGGTTGATATAGATCATTCTGCAGGGCATTGCGCTGCTGCGCCTGAGTTTGCAAGTCACTCTCTTGCAACTCATACGGCTACAGATTCCGGAGATTGGTCTGATACAGCAACCTGGGGCGGCAACGTTCCTGAACAGGATGCCATTGTTGTTATCCCTGAAGGACTGACCGTTTCACTTACACAACAATTAGATACACGACTATCACTGGTTCGTATAGATGGCACACTTACCTTTTCGCCCAATCAAGATACGCGCCTGCTAGTAGATACCCTTTACAGCTCGTGTAGCGGTACACTGCAAATTGGCACAGCAGATACTCCCATTGAAGCATCAACGAAAGCAGAAGTTATTTTTATCGATGAAGGTCCCGTTAATGATTCATCATTGCTTAGTCGAGGTGCTATTTTAGCTGGAACAACAACGATTTACGGGGCAGAAAAAACTCATAGGGCAATCATATCACCACAAGCCGAGCAAGGTGCTCAAACCATAAACCTTCGCACAACCCCATCAGGTTGGGAAGTTGGCGACCAATTAGTTATTACAGGCACTCGTATGTTTGATCCCGCGAGCGATGAAATAAGAGTAATTAGTGAGGTTAATGGTGATCAGGTGTATCTCGACCAACCATTAGCCTACGATCATACCGCACCAACACCTGAACTAAACGTGTATGTCGCCAATGTTACAAGAAACGTTGAATTTCGTTCAGAAAATACCGAAATAGCGCATCGTGGCCATATTATGTTTATGAGCTCACAGGTTGATATAAATTTTGCTCAATTTACCGAGCTTGGCCGTACAGATAAAACTCGCCCACTCGATGACGTTGAATTTGTGTTCGATGATCCAGAAAGCAACGGAGATGATGCGCCTGCATCAGCAACAGTCATAGCGCTAGGCGGTTCAAATGTGCGAGGTCGCTATGCCGTTCACTTTCATCAAATTGGCACGCACGCAGAAAGCATGGCAGCGCTAGTTAAAGGGTCCGTAGTATTTAAAGGGCCAGGTTGGGGATTTGTAAATCACTCTTCACACGTTAACTTTATTGATAATGTCGCTTATGACCTACAAGGCGCTGGATTTTATACTGAAGCTGGCGACGAAATTGGTAGCTTGGAAGGAAATATTGCTATCCGCAGTGTTAATTCATCATTTACTTTGGATGATCAAAATGCCATTGACCCTGATCTGCGAGCTGCCAGAATGGACTATGGCCATGATGGTGATGGCTTTTGGTTAACAGGTCCACGAGTGAGACTAATTAACAATGTCTCCGCGGGTGCATCTGCTCATGGCTTTATTTATTGGAGTGATGGCATTATTAATCCAGCTGCTGATATTGCAACTCGCGTTTCAATTCCGGTATCTCAACTAGCGAATGGCCACTTAATTCCAAACAGAGAATCGGTTCCGGTTTGGTGGGCACCAATGGCTGAAAGTCGAGGTAATGAGTCTTATGGTGCAACCATCGGATTTAGAATTCGCTATATTCATGCAAAAAATTATCTTGGCCGCGATGAACAAAGTGACTTTCATCATTCACCGCCGCAAGCGTATATCGATACATTAACACCTAGTGTGAATGACCTTACTGTATGGGGAAGTCGTGACGGTGTGTTACTTAATTACAACGAACGATTGAGCCTGTTTGATGCAAATATTTATGGTGTTGGGAAAGAAGCGAGCGAATTTAGTTTCAATGAGGGAACGGCGAAATCAGGTGTGGGCCTAGATATTTCAAATGATTCAACCCATGGTCCAGGACGTATTGAGAACGTCGAAATAACAGGTTTCGGTATGGGAACAGCACTACCGGTAAATAGTCGCTGGGAGATCAACAATATGCAGCTTCACAATAATCGCACTGATATGTTGTTTATAGAGCCTGAAAATGACTCCACGGCACTCTTTTTTAATAACCTGAGTTATCAAAGTTTTATGATACATGAACAACCAGATGCAACCGAATTACCAGAATATGTGGTGGTAAGTAACTCACAATAATGTGCAGCTATTAAGACTTAATTAAGCTAGTGCGCGCGATAACGTTCACTAGCTTACTTTTTTAACGTTTCAAAACTTAGCAAACACTTAATTTAAAATAAAACTGTAAAGGGGATTTACACTTTTTATCGTATGCTTTTAAGTCTTATTCATCTTGTTCAAAGTTAAGTTCAAGCTCTGCCTTTTCAATCAGTTCTTTTGGTAACTCTTTTTGTACTGCAACACCGAGCTCTTTAAATTCAGCAGCTTGTTTAATTAAATTACCCTTGCCCGAATAAAGTTGAGCAAATGCGCGGTCGTAGCCCTCTTTTGCTTTATCTAAGGTTTTACCAACGCCCTGCATGCTGGTTAAAAAGCCGTTTAACTTAGTATAAAAACGTTCTGCGCGCTGTGCGAGCTCTGCACTGTGCTTGCTTTGCTCTTCAAATCGCCATAATTGACGCACAATATTCATGCTGGTTAATAAGGTTGTAGGCGTTGCTACCAAAATATTTTTTTCAATTGCACGTTGATATAAGTCCGGTTGGTATTTTAATGCTTCAACATAGGCCGATTCGATAGGCATAAATAAAATCACCACCTCAGGAGAGTTCAAGCCAGGAAGTTTATCGTAACCTTTACTCGCAAGCTCCTCAATACGGGCATTTACCGCACTTACGTGCTGTTTTAGCGCTTGCTCAGCAACAAATTCATTATCTGCATTTACATACTGAGTGTAGGCATTTAAAGACGTTTTCGCATCAATCACTAAATGGCGGTTTTGCGGTAAAAACACCACCACATCAGGGCGATAATTACCATCAAGGGTTTTTACATGAAATTCACGTTGATAATCGTCACCTACACGCAGCCCAGCACTTTCTAATACGTTTTCAAGCATTAACTCCCCCCAGTTACCTTGGGTTTTCTTTTGTCCTTGTAGTGCTGTTGTTAATTGTTCAGCTTGAGAAGTAATGGCTTGATTAAGTTTTTGCAAGTGCATTAACTCCGCTTTCAGCTCTGAGCGTTGTTTTAACTCTTCGGTATGAATGGTTTCTACTTTTTGTTTAAAACCTCTGAGTTCCTCTTGCATAGGCTTGAGTAAATTTGACACGCTCTCTTGATTCAGCGACTTAAATGCTTGGCCTTTTTCTTCAAATATTTGGTTGGCGAGTAACGAAAATTCTTTTTTAAGTTCTGACTTCGCATCCTGTAGGCTGGCTAATTGCTGTTGATAGCTGTGTTCCCTTTCAGTAAGGCGCGTTTGCAACGCACTGTACTTAATACGCAATTGATTGGCGCGTTCTTGCTCTTGCTGCCAGTTAGTAAAATTTTGATCTGAGGTTTCTACAAGCGTTGCTACTTTTTCTTCCAGCCCTGATTTTTCTTGTAAATGCTGAGCTTCGAGCAAAGCTATTTTATTTTTATGACGACCAGCTATTACCAAAATAGTCACTAAAAACACAACGAACAGACATAAAAATGCCGTAATCACTATTTCAGGTTGGTTTAACAAAGCTTGCATGAGTTTTTCCTAAACGAGACAACAGTTTTAGTATACCTTTTTTGCGATTTAACCCGCACATTATTCAATTATTTAGCAAGCCACATGTAAAACTTCTTAACACCTTATTCAGGAATGAGTAAGTAAAAATGTGATTTATTAGCTAGTAAAAATGTGATCTGTAAACATCTTTAACAGGTCAAAAAACGTGCTATTTATTTTTTCATTAAAGTTAGCTTTAATAACCTTAAATCACGCTTTGCTTTAAATAAAAAGGCTTAAATATGAATACATTAGATAATTTTTTAAAAGCACAAAACGGCTATAAAAAACTACTTAAGCTTGAACAACAATTGATAAAAAGTGCAGTAAAAGAGTATCAAATTTCCGAGTTAGTAAAACAGTGTTCCGAGGCGAGAACAGTCCGAAATCAGCAGCTTTTCGCATTACTGCAAAGCCAGACCATGGGTGCACTTACTTTTGTTGGTATATTAATGATCCCATATTTAACACTGATGGCATTTTAGAAACCAAGCATTAACTAATATAGGGTGATAGCTGTTTTCGGCACTCAGGCTCTATCACTATTTGCTGCTGCTCAGCGGCAGCCTGGTAAATATCTAATCGCAAATGCTGAAGTAAGTATTTTAATAACGCAGCGCGGGTTTTAAGCACCAATTTTTGATCTTTCATTTGGTAGTCATGCGCAATAACCTGTTTTTGTAGATCATTTAAACGGTGATCAGGGCACACCACTAATTCAACTTCTGTTTGCCAACGGATATCCTGTGATTGATCATGAGAAGCATCCCCTTCAAAAGCATACTCCCCTGAAAAGCGCGATAATACAAAATCGCGATAATCTTGGTTTTTCTCACAAAATGCGCGTACATGATATCGCGTTCCATCAAAAACCAAACTGTGTGGTTGGATTATACGGTCTTCAAACTCAGGGCTAGACAACGAAATATAACCAATATCTAAACGTAATTGGTAGCGGATTGCTTGTAAAATTGGCCTTACAAGTTGTGGGCTAATATTACGATGTACTTGCGGTAAGGTTTCAACTAGTGAAGTAACCGCTTGGCTTGATTGTAAATTAAAGAGCGCATGGTAGGTTGAAAACGCAAAGTCGATAAATTGCGGCGTGAAATTTGGCTTGGCAATATGTGCACGCTGCTGGCTAATAAATTCAAACCCCGTAGGATTGAGCAACTTGTACTCTGATATATACTTTTGCGCCGTGGGCCGACTTGTTTCAAAATAATCCATTAATTGACGGGCATTCAATTTACCTTCCCACAGTAACAATGCTTCAATTACCTGATAGCGTTTTATATCTTCCCAACGCATGAAAATGCCTTACAAATGCAATTTTTATTATTTAAAGTTATTTTGACGTGCTAGAAAGAAAAAAGCCAGACACATTGTGTAATGTATCTGGCCAAAAAATTACTAACTTAGTAATCAACGGGAAATCTACTAATCCAGGGATGGATTTAGACAACAACAGCAATTCATCATGTTATCTGTTTTAATAGACTAGCCGTTTTCAGTTAAGTTCAAATTTATTTTAAAAAAGTTTACGATCCTATTAATTGCAACAGATCTTGCTCACTAAAATCAGAGAAACCATGGCTATTACTATCAAAAAAGCGCTCAGCTAAAGCGGCCTTTTCTTGCTGCATGCGCTGCACTTTCTCTTCAATACTATTTTGACAAATCAGTTTATAAACAAACACCGGTTTATCTTGCCCAATACGATAGGCTCTATCAGTCGCCTGACGCTCCACAGCAGGATTCCACCACGGATCATAATGAATAACGGTGTCAGCAGCTGTTAAATTAAGCCCTGTTCCGCCAGCTTTTAAGCTAATTAAAAACACACTGACATCACCTTGTTGAAACTTATCAATGGCTTTTTGACGGTGACGGGTTTGCCCTGTTAATAAGCTGTAGTCTATGCCTATTTCATTTAATTTTTGCTCAATCAGTGACAACATGCTGGTAAATTGGCTAAAGATAATTACTTTACGCCCTTCTTTAAGCATTTCAGGCAGGGTCTCTGCGAGGTAGTTTAGCTTGGCACTATTGATTGCTTCTTCTGGGGCGCTCGACTTATTAATTAAGCGCGGATCGCAACAAATTTGTCTGAGTTTTAACAGTGACTCTAAAAACAGTAACTTACTGGCCTGCTGTTCGCCGGCTTCAAAAATAGACTTAACTTTCGATTCAATTTGTTCGCTGACTTTTTGATACAAGGTCTTTTGCGTATCACAAAGCTCAATCACTTTGACCATTTCAGATTTCGCCGGCAACTCTTTTGCCACTTCCGCTTTGGTACGCCTTAAGACATAACCCGCAATAATATCGTTCAATTGCTCAGCGCGGTACGCATTATTTTCTTTTTCAATTGGTTGCTGGAAATGGTTTTTAAAGTAAGCCGTACTGCCAAGTAATCCTGGCATGGCAAAATCAAACAGTGATTTTAGCTCTGAGAGGTTATTTTCCACCGGCGTGCCACTTAAGCATAAATGGAAATCACCTTTCAGTGCTTTAGCAAAACGCGACACTTTAGATTGATAATTTTTAATAGTTTGCGCTTCATCCAAAATAATATTACCGAAGTGCATTTGCATATAATGCTCGTGATCGCGCAGTAAAAGCGGGAATGATGTTATAACAACATCAGCCGTTGATGCTTTAGCCAACAACTTTTTGCGGTTTGCCCCTTGTACCGCGACCAATTTTAAGTCAGGGGTAAATTTATTAGCTTCTATCAGCCAGTTATTAACTAAACTAGTTGGGCAAATAATTAAGCTTGGTCCAGCGTTGCGTTTCGCTTCTTTTTGGCTTATCAAAAAGCTTAGTACCTGGATTGTCTTACCTAAGCCCATATCATCAGCCAAAATGCCACCTAGACCGTGTTTCTCTAAAAATTGTAACCAAGCCAAACCTTTAAGCTGATAATCACGTAGCGTGGCATTGAGGCCCGTTGGTAAGTTAGCCGTTAAACTGTTTTCACTGTGTTTTAAGTAAAACAACTCGGCCAATTGCTTATCTTCAATAGAAAATAGCGTGCTTTCACACATGCGTAGCAAAGTTAGTGCAGACAGCGGCAAGGTAAAGCGTTTTGGCCAGCGTTTTTCACCATAGTATTGATCAATAACATGTTTTAAATTAAGCGCATCATCACGACTGACTACAAGCCAACGATCTTGGTGGTAATTGATGTAATAGCCTTTATTAGCTTTGTTGTTTATTAACGCCGCTTTCTCACGTAATAAGTTAAAATCTAATACCAGTTGATCCACTGAAAAGTTAATATCTAATTGCAATTTATTATTGGCAACACGTGATAAATGCGCCACTAATTTCGCTTCAGATGGCATTTCCAATTGCTTGGTTGGTTCACTCACTTTCCATAAATGACTTTTAAGCTCATTACAGACTTCATTGATAAACCAGTGCCACTGTACTTGGTTTTCATTAGCTGGCGGAAAACGAAAATAACGAATAGTGTCTTCGATTGAAATAAGCTCTAAACCATAGTTATTAAGCTGATTGATACATGTGTTTTCGAAGGCACTATTGTGTACAGCGGTTTTATAATTAAAGCTCAATGCTAAAGTAGGCAGTTCGTCGACTAGCTCAAAACGTAAACACGGTTGTGGGGTCGTAGATTGCCCTTCACTGTCTACGAGGTGAGGGACAAAACCAAAGCCATAGAGCCCATTAAGTTTATCTTGTGCTTGCGCATAGCTACTTTTTTCAACCGCAGGCATGGTTAAAAGCAAACTCATTTCATCGCTGGCGAGGCTAGTATCAATTTCACCCACTTGTTTTGTTTCTAAATCAATAAAATAGGGAGGTGTGGTTGGTACTAATACCCAATTGTGATGATCATTTATGCTGAGTTTAAGTTCGGCACCGAGCTCATTTTCTTGCCAGTCAATCGCCAGGGGCTCTTTATGAATAAGACTAAGCGGTGTGCGCTCATCTCCCCAATAACAGCGTTTGGTTTCAACAAGTTTTGCCAGTGCCAATGCACCCCACTCTCCGGTTAAGGTGAGTTTGCCTAAAGTATTTTGTGAGCGGATCCAACTAAACAAGCGGAAGTCTTTTTCGTCGAGATCTTTTGGGGTAACTTGTGAAGACAACTGTTTAGCCGTTAATGCACGACCCAACCCATAATTATTGTCACTGCGTGGAGCTATTTTTGGCAATAACACGATGTCATCACCGTTTTTTTCTAAACTAAACAACAACACATTGTCGGCTTGGTTTTCTGATTTCGACTTCAATGCTTCTAAGCGGGTAAACCAGTCATGCAACAAGTAATTTTTACCAAACTCGCCTGAATGCTCTGTTTTGAGCGATAAAAAGACCGCAGCAATGTGTTCACATTTTTGCCCTAAACGGCAGGAACATGAAGTGGTTACTTGTGGTTGGCCATTGCGTTGTTTAATCGTTGCTTGCGGGTAAAAGGTTTCGCCTTGTTGATTAGCAACTTCACCATTGATTGATTTAAAACCATCACTGGCTTCACGCCATAGCACCAGTTCATTGCTTAAATAATCTTTTGCTTTTACGAACACAGCAGGCTTAAAAAAACGTTTTAAGAACGACTCAGTCAGTGGAAAACTAGCCTGTTCCTCGTTTTTAATTTCATCAAACAATGCAAGTAGATCGTTTTTTGACAAGCGCTGTGACATATCGGGGGCTATAAAAAATCAATAATTCTGCCAGTATATGGTGATTTACTCGGCCAGCAAAGCGAATTCTGGTGATTTATGACGAATTTATGATATTGATTAGCTTGTGATTAAAAAATGATAGTAAAAAGCGCATTTACTGGCCTGTAAATGCGCTTAGTAAGAAAGTTTAACTGTGTTTAATTAGTTAAAGTTAGCTAGCAGCTTAGTTAACTGCTCCATGCGTTTATCGGTGAGGACACGATTATCAATTTTGATAACAACGTCACCACTTTTGCCATGTTTTTGCGCGCTAATGTAACTGTTACCCATATCAATCATCTCACGAGCTTTGCTATTCGTTGGTTCTGAATAAGTGAGTTCACGGGTAATTGCCAGAGCCGTTTTATCATCAGTATCGAGGGTAAGTTCCGCTAAACGCTGTTTTACCTCAGCCACTTTTGCAGCAAATTGTTCCACGTCTTTTTCACGCGCTTCAATTAGCTTCTTTGCCACTTCGCGGCCAACATGATTTGCTGTTGGGTACAGTGATAAAACTTCTTGCGGTAATTTTTCATATGCCTTTAATGCATCAGCAATCGCAGTGTGCGACACCCCTTCAATTTCAGCTAACTCGCGGTACGATCCTTTGCGACCTTGCTCAATCAGATCTTGCTTGGTTTGCGCATACGCTTGACCGAGCTCCCATAAACTAGGCGCAATATATTGATCAGATGAAACCGCTAAAATTTTTGCATCTTCTTCGGTGAAATCAGGTGAACTTAACACAAGGTAATCACTGCCCGAGATCATACACGCTTTACGACGACGAGAACCCGCAAGCACCACCTCTTGATCGCCTTGCTGCCAGCAAAGCGCCGGGTGTTGGTTACGACCATCGCTTTTTATGCTGGTGATTATATCTGACACAGACTTTTCATTTAGCAGTGCTTGTACACGGCGGTTTTTACCATACACGTTTGTGCTGTGTGCAATTTCTTGATTCTTAATTAGTTTGCAGTACAACTTAATTTCACGATTAGGATCGGAAGGTGCAGGCATGGTGATCTGATCACCCGCTTGTGCGTTTTCTAATAAAGCATCTAAACTGCTCGATTCCACTGCCGTTGCAAAGGGATCGATTCGAGTATCATTTTTACGTTTTTTTGCCATTGTAAAACCTAAATTAAGCTGTTTCTAACTGACATTGGGTTGATGACCAATTTGAGCGGATCAACATTTCCAGTTCATCGACCACATCTTTGATATTTTCTTGTGATTTAATCAGTGATTCGCGACTGGCTAAACTGTCAGATGTTTTTTGATCGAATATTGTATTAAAAGATGAAGAACTAGCAGTAATTGCTGAGCTATGGTTGATTGGGTAGCTCATTACTTGACGACCAAAAGCACTGCGCACATCTTTAACAATATCGCGTTGTGAGTGATTGCCTTTTACATAGTTCGTTACTAAGAATTGCATAAAGTCCCAGCCATTATGACCGAGTGCAGCAACGGTATGATAGATCTCACCTAATCGTTTTAAATATTTATTATTTGCATCAAAATCAACCGCTTCTGGGTGCACAGGGATCAGCATTGAGGTTGATGCCATTAATGCATTGTAAAACATGAAATTGAGAGAAGGCGCTGTATCGATCAAAATAATATCAAATTGATCTTCTACTGGTTTTATGACTTTATCGAGCAATTTATGATAGTGCTGAGATACTTCGTAACCTTTTCCTTCTTTTAACTGAGTTGCAGTTTCGTGTTCAAAGTAAAAATCATCCATTCCTGAAGGTAAAAAACGAATATTTGGAATATGAGTTGTGACAAATGCACTTGAAACAACTTCTTCCCATGTTTCGCCGTCTTCTAGGTCGATGCAATCACGCATTAAATCACCAACAGTAATGGGATCAGGTTCAGCTGGAGGGAAAAAGCTAGTCGATGAGCCTTGCGGATCAAGATCAATAATACCAATGCGATAACGTTTAATATTTGTTGTTGCCAGTGCTGCCGCTATATTAACAAGGCTTGTTGTTTTACCACATCCACCTTTAAGTGAATTTACCACAATGACTTGTAGCTTATCGTCTGCAGTACGATTGTCTGCAGGAATGCCCATAATATCAGCCATCTGATAAATATTGCTTAGTGTATAGGCATAATGACCATTTGCACCTTTTTTAATATCGAGGTGATCAAAGTCTCCTTGGTCATGACGGCGCTTAAGAGTACGGTTATTACAACCAAGCAAATCAGCTGCTGCTTTTTGTGTGTACGTTCTTAATTCTTTTTCATCTGACTTTATATGTGCACGGTAATGCTGAATACGTCCTTCTAGGGATTCCTCAGCTACCTTTGCTGTTGCTTTAAGAAGCTTATAGGTACTTAACGCATTTTGTGTGATTGTCATAGCTAAACCTTAACACTTACGTGTATTATGCAAATGTCCATTAAATTTGCTGTTTTCACTATTCTATGACGACATCTATTTAATTGAAAGAAAAAAATAGCGTTTTATTGCCTTACTTATTTACTAAGGTATAAAAGATAAGTTTAAAGGTGGTTAAATACTAAGGTATTTAAGATTAGGGCTGTGAATTGTTAATATAACTTGTTGTAAAAAAACAATTTTATATTTTTTTCTGGATCGTGTTTTTACTTGGTAAAGATCCGTTTTATATCTACAGTGAGATCAGCCTTTTACTGAGTGTTTTTTATATTCACCGTTAATGTACAGTTTATGCACAGCACAATTCACAAAAAAGGGCGTTGAGATCAGGTTTTAACCAAGATAATTGATTGAAATTGAATACAATTTTAATCAATTACAAAGATCACGTTAATTAAGATCGGATCCTAACTTGGTTGAGATCAGATCCCTACTAATTCGATCTTAAGTTATCCACAATCGCTTTGTTAAACACCTATTTTTACTGGCTCAGAACCGTTTTTTACTAACTGAAGGGCTATTTTGGTAAAAAAAACCAGATTTATACTAATAAATCGGCCTTTGAGTTGGTAAAATATCGTTCTGAAAACGTTTTGTTAGTAAAAAAGTGATCTCAGTACGTCAAAACTTGATTTGCATGTACGTTTTTTGAACGCATTAACAAGCGAAATGTTATTTTACTTCATTTTAGTTGGTAAAAATTTGATCTGAGCAAAAAAATAAAGGTCAGATCAAAATTATACTAACTAATTTAATTAACTTTAGTAATGATCTGTGATGATATTAGCAGATAATAATAATTTAGATGGGAACTTGAATGTCTAACAAAGTAAATATCTCGGTTGAGAATCTGCCAGATACCTTACGTGGACAGATCCACGGCGTTGAAAGCGCTGTTGATAATGAGAATTTGGCATTATTTACCGACAATAAAGATGTTCGTGTTCCTGTTGAAAATGCTCGCCACGATTTACGTGCTTACTCAAATACGTTTAATCATTATGATCTTTGGGGTCGTTTTGTGCGATCGGGCCATAAAAAGCTACCTGTAGAAGAAGCACCAGGCCGAACCATTGTTACCCGCCGTATTTCAGAGCGTATTGATGGCATTCAATATGAAGGTGAGTTGAAAATTACGCCTGCTGTTGTTAGCACTAAGCAACAAGGTGAAGAAAAAGAGTTCTTAGTTTGGCCCTCTGATCGTGAAGAGAAGGTTGAACGCGCACTGATCCGCTTGGCGTCGAAAGGTAAAATTGTAAAGATCAATTTTAAGTCGGGCATTCAGTACGCGGTAGTATTTTCAATGAATGAACTGGCACAAGAGCTGAAGAGCGTAGGGCAGTCAATGCCTTATCCTCAGATCAAAGAAGCGTTAGAAGCACTACAAGGCTCTAAACTAAGCTTCAAGTATTCTGCTAAAGACACGAAAAATACCGATGTAGATGACTCATTTTATGAGTCAAATATGAACTTTTTATCATCATTACATTTTAGCGGTAAGAAAGGGCAGGGCGGCAACATAAAGTGTGTTGCTTGTTTAAATGCTTTTGTTCACAACATGATTGATAACCTTGAATATAAAGGATATTACTTCAACCGTGCACAAGAATTAAAACGTGGTTTGTCACGTTGGATGATGCTTCGTTTATATCACTTATGGCGATATGCTGCGCCTGGTAAAACCCATCACTTCCGTTTACTTTCAATTATGGAAAAATACGGCTCTATTACGGGTGATGAAGAAATTACCGAAAACAAACTAAAAGCACTGCGTCGTGATATGACGACAACGATGAAAGATTTGATCAGTAAAGGTGTAATTTCTGATTACACCATCGATAATGTGAAGGAAGATAAATCTGGTAAAATTATCGATTACGTTTACGAAATGTTCCCAACGGATGATTTCTGTGAAGAAATGCTAAGCTTAAACAAACAAAAGAAACGCTTAGAGATCCAAAGCGGTAAACGGTTAGCTGATGACGCTATTGTTATCGATAACGAAGAAGATATTGTTCAAATCGTTGAAGATTAAAGCTTTTTAGGGTGTTTCTAAAAAAAGTCGCTCAATTAAATAGCGGCTTTTTTTCTGCCTAGCGTCTGCTTTTTTCGCGTAATTCTTTAGTTGTCCGACTTTTTCTGTTTGTTCAGCGTTAAATAAAATAAAGGGTAGGGCGGCGCTCACATGGTAGCGATCTGTTGCGCTAAAGCGCACATTTACTTGCGGCGACACCCTTATTGGACGACGAATACGCAGTTTGTGATCCTTACTCAAATTAATAATGCGCTGCTTTTCCTTTTCAACCATGACATTCCAAGCTGCTTTATCTTCTGTTATTAGTGGCTTTTGGCTTTGATTTTTATGTAGAAAATCCAGTGCTTGTTTCACATTTAAATGTTGTATCGAATGTTTATGCATCCAGGTAAAACGCAATGAATACGTAGGCCGCTTTTCGTAATAGAGCTGTCGATAGAAAGCTAAGGTGATTAAGTTTGGAATCGCACTGTGCACCAGTTCAAAACGGGCATCTTTTGTTTTTTCTGATAAAACGATCTGCTTAAAGGCTTGCTTTTCGGTATTAATCGCTAAGATCAAAGATTCGATGTGTTGATCAACACCTTTAATGCCGACTATCGCTGGATGACGGGTTAATAATTTTCCACTTATATGTGGCTGTTTAAACCAATCTTGATATGCGTCGCAACAAAGTGAGAGTGCTTCATTATCTGAAAATGGTGTTACTTCAATGCTTTTGGCCGGGTTATGGTGTTCTTCTTCTTTTATTTTTGGCAGTTGATAGTAATGGCAAAATTGCAGATCAGCACTTTTTAACGCATTTTGTAGTTCAGCAACTAATTGGCTACAGGTATCAAAGTGACTGCGCAATAAAAAGCGTTTATTCATTAAAACTCCTCAGAAGCCCAGTTAAATGATGTAAATCGTGTATCAATACACTATTTCTTAATAAAACAGTGACCAATAGCTCTGTATTATCTTTCTTATCTGTTAGATGGTATTGATTGCAACAGTCAAGAACAAGCTTTATGCGCCATTTTCTGTTATAAACGCACTATTACAAATTAGTTTTCATGTTAAATGAACAAACAGGCCATAATGACATATGGTGTGGGATTACTGGTTGTTTTATTAAGTCTTTTTGTTGGGCTTAATGGCGGTAAAAACATACTTCCTTGGCATCTAAATGAAATAGATAAAATGATCTTATTTGATTTGCGCATGCCGAAAATTATCACCGCAATCACCGTGGGCATTTGCTTAGCGATAGCGGGTCATCTCTTTCAATTGTTACTGGCAAACCCCCTTGCTGAGCCAAGCTTGCTTGGTATTTCGGGTATTGCATCGCTATCGGTTATTTTAGCTGCTGCGGGGTTAATTTCTGCGACGTTTGATTTTAGCGTTTTCTATATGTTTTTATTTGCACTGTGTGGTGCAGCACTTGCGATAAGTTTAATTTTTTTTATAGCTAAAAAATTAGGTAGCTACGCCAGTTTAGCGATAATTTTAGCGGGTATTTGCATTACTACGATCACTTCGGCGATTGCTAGTTGGTTCATCTACTACTCAAACAATGACCAATTACGTGTGTTTAGTGTATGGATGTTAGGAAGTTTCGAACATGTTACTGTGAAAAGTGCCTGTAGTATGCTGATAGCTACCTTAGCGATTGTGTGGTTTTTGAAACGCCGTAGTCGTTTGCTTAACTTTGTTTATCTAGGTGATCGCACTGCAAGGCTTCATGGCGTAAATGTAAAACGTTTACGTTTCGAGTGTTTATCGGTAGGGGCATTATTAACGGCGATTGCAGTCTCTTTAGGCGGTATAGTGGCATTTTTAGGTCTCTTAGTCCCCCATGCTTGTCGCATGATATTTGGTAATGATAATAAATATTTACTCCCCAAACTATGTTTAGTGGGGGCGGTTGTAATGGTCTTTATTGAATTTTTGTCGCGAGCGTTGATGAGCACTAACTTACCGCTTGCGCTTGTTAGTGCAACACTCGGTGGGCCACTGTTTATTTGGGTTTTGTTTAAACACTTTGCACATCGAGGGCAAATGTAATGGTGACAAACGACTACCTAAAGATTCGTCAGCTTAATTTTATACCTTACAGCGGTTTTATTATTAATATTGACAGGCTGCAATTACGCCCGGGATTCTATCATTTACTGGGCGCTAATGGTGCGGGTAAATCAACCTTACTTGATTGTTTGGCAGGCCTTTATGATGAAACTTATGATGCATTAACCATTGCAAATGAAGCTTATTCTTCTCTTTCTTTACAACAATTAGCGCGCCGCCGTGCGTATTTAACGCAACAACATCAAGCCCATTTTTCAATAACGGGTTATGAAATGTTAGCGATCTTTTTTGATAGTTCACCTAGCTATCTAAAAGAGGAGCTTTGCAATCATGAAGTTGTTAAGGGTTTAGAAGTTGCGGTTTTGCTTGATAAGCCACTGCAATTTTTATCTGGTGGAGAAAGGCAGCGCTGTTATTTATGTGCAGCCTTACTATCGTGCGATGAATCAATACGTCCTGAAACACAACTCTTATTATTGGACGAACCCTTTACCGGTTTAGATATAAAACATACTTTGTGGTTGGTGGATTATTTACAGAAAATTAGTGAGCAAATTTGTGTTTTATCTTCTCATCATGAGGTTAATTTTGCTCTTAAATCACAAAACCCTTGTTTATTAATGAAAAATGGTTCGCTAATAGGCGAATTTAAAGCAGGAAGGGATATTAAAATTGCGCATCTTGTCGATTGTTTTGGCCTCAATTCAACGCAAATAAGTTATGAAAATAATGCTTATTACCAAATATCATGGAACTAGACAAATTATCACTTGAAATTTAATCCTAGCCCTGTAAATTCGGAACTGAGGTTATATTGGAATGAGGAAAAATGTAGTGAAACCTTGGAGCCCGAATAGTTGGAGAGACTTCCCTATTCTACAACAGCCGAATTACAGAGACGCTGAACAATTATCAAACGTAGAAGCACAACTTAACTCTGCACCACCACTGGTGTTTGCAGAAGAGACTCGTAGCTTATTTAAATATCTTGAAAATGTATGTGAAGGTAAAGCTTTCTTACTACAAGGTGGTGACTGCGCAGAGAGCTTTTCTGAGTTTAATGCTGCAAGCATTCGCGATACGTTTAAAACGTTAATGCAAATGGCCGTTGTACTTACTTATGGTGGTAAGTGCCCTGTTGTTAAAATTGCACGTATGGCTGGTCAATATGCTAAGCCACGTTCGGCAGATTTAGAAACCATTGATGGTGTAAGTTTACCATCTTACCGTGGTGACATCGTAAACAGCTTTGAATTTACTGAAGAAGCGCGTATTCCGGATCCGCAGCGTTTAATGCAAGCGTATCACCACAGTGCATCAACGCTTAACTTGCTGCGTGCTTTTGCACAAGGCGGTCTAGCAGATTTACATCAAGTAAACCGCTGGAATATGAGTTTTGTTGCTGCTAACCCACTTAAAAACAAATACCAAGAATTAGCTGATCGTATTCAAGATGCACTGCAATTTATGGAAGTGTGCGGTATTACTTCAACTAATTCTGCCAATATTCGTGAAACTGAACTATTCACGTCACATGAAGCATTATTACTTGGCTACGAAGAAGCACTAACACGTCGCGACCATTTATCAGGTGACTGGTATGACTGTTCTGCGCATTTTGTATGGATTGGTGAACGTACACGTCAACTTGACCATGCACATATTGAATTCTTCCGTGGTATTAAGAACCCTATTGGTGTGAAAGTAGGTCCTGGTATGGATCCTGATGACCTGATCCGTTTAATTGACGCGGTTAACCCAGATAATATTCCGGGTCGCCTAACGTTAATTACGCGTATGGGTGCTGATGTATTACCTGAGAAACTGCCTGCACTTGTTCGTAAAGTACAGCAAGAAGGTCGTAAGGTAATTTGGAGCTCAGATCCAATGCACGGCAATACTGAAAAAGCGAGCAATGGCTATAAAACGCGTAGTTTTGATAACATCATGCGTGAAATCAGCCAGTTCTTTGCTGTTCATAAAGCTGAAGGATCATATCCTGGTGGTATTCACCTTGAAATGACAGGCCAACACGTTACAGAATGTACTGGTGGCGCATATGGCTTATGTGAAGAAGATTTAGCGCAACGTTATCGTACACAATGCGATCCACGCCTCAATGCTGACCAAGTACTTGAGCTTGGCTTCCTTGTGGCTGATTTGCTAAAAGATGCTCGTAAATAAGCATTAAATTAATGCTTGTTTTGAAGTTAAAAAGGCCTCTGTATGGGCCTTTTTTTGTGGCTAAATAAACATTTCGATAAAAGACAAGAATGATCGAATACGCTATAAAGTTCGTAAATTTGCTCAGTTTTCATCAAATGTTTTATATAACAGAATGATGAATTTGAACTAAAATACAGGTAGTTATTTTTAAACAAACTCGATTCTTATGTTTATTTTGGAGGTAATTTGATACGGGCTTTTTTGTTGCTTTTGATGTTACTAAGCTCACCCCTTACAGCAGATCAAAACAGCTTACGGTATAACTCTTCAGGTTCAAGTAACTGGATCCCTTATTACATGCAAGATAAGGCAACGCCAGGCATTCTTGGCGAGCTTATTCCTTTAATTTTAAAACAAGCAAACATTCCTGGCGTTGAAATTAAAATGCCGCCTAAGCGCACGAACCAAGCGCTGATAGACGGAGAGCTAGATTTTGATGCAGTATGTGCTGAATGGTTTCCCAATCAATATGTGGGGCCAGAATTTGTGTTATCCAAGCCATTATTTACGGTAAAAGAATACTTTGTTGGGTTAACCGATTCGAGCAAAACCGCCCATTTAGATCATTTTAATATTGGCACGGTGCTAGGTTATTACTATTACGATGATAATACCTTTAATCGCGTAGATTTCCGCTCAGAGCGAGAGCTGGTATTGGCGCTCAAAAAAGCCCGCGTATCACGCATTTTAATTGGCGACCTAACAGCAAGTTACTGGGCAAAAAAATATGATGTGGATCTGCAATTTCAAAAACTACACACTCAGGGGCTTCTGCGCATTCGTTTAAATAAACAAAAGCAGCATCTATTACCCCGTTTAAATGCTGCGATTGATGCGCTTTATGAGCAAGGTGTGATCAGCAAAATAGTTGATAAATACACCCGCCTGTATGGCAAAGATTAACTTTTCTTTGTTAATGGCTAGGATAGCCAAATAGCACGCTTAATTTCTCTTTTAGAGAGTTTGATTCTTTGAGCTTTTGCTTCATAACTGAGATCTGCTTAAAGTTGGTGCTCACAGGGTTATCTTTTGGCAGTTCGCCAATAATGCCATATTTGATGGTAATGGATTTATCTTCTGGCGCAAAAGTGCCAAATAACTTATCCCAAATTATTAACACGCCCGCATAATTTTTATCGATGTAGGGCTTATTTGTTGCGTGATGAATACAATGATGTGTTGGCGTATTAAATATGTTTTCAAACCAGCCTAAATTGCCGATGACCTGAGTGTGCACAAAAAACTGATAAGCTAAATTAATTGCCACAATGGCAAACACTAAACTTGGCGAGAAGCCAATTAAGATCATTGGTAACCAAAATAGCCACATACCCACAATCGGATACAATACACTTTGCCTAAAAGCGGTTGTAAAGTTCATATGTGTCGAACTATGGTGCACCACATGAGCAAGCCAAAACCAATGAATATTATGTGATGCTCGGTGAAACCAATAATAGAGAAAATCTTGTAAAACAAAGCCTATAAGCAAAGATATTGCTGTGAGCTTTATATCAAACAATGCAAATTGATGAAGCCAGTTAAACATAGGCATGAGTAACAGCAAAATTATTGCATCAGATCCTTGGTGCAAAAGCGCAAGTGCGGTGTTGTTAATGCTGTCTTTTATATCGTAATGTTTACGTGCCTTGATAAACTCTAAAGCCACACAAATAATAAAAATTGGGCTCAACCCCAATAGAATTAGCTCAACGGGGATCATACATAGCTCCTAATTTATTTAAGCAATTGCGAATGTCGTTAGAAAGTAATTTGCGTAAGAGAAAACGCGGTAAATACCAAGGGGATTGGCATTCAATAGTATAATTGACTGTTGTGGCGTCATTTTGGGCCAGAAAAGATATAACCCCTAAATGATTCTTTACCGGAAAATTATTTAATACGCGATAGCGAATTTCGTGATTGTTTGCGGTAACAATTTCTTCCAAAAACGACACGCCAAGAATAGATACTTGCCTGATACAGCCTTTACCACCTTTAGGTTCATTAAGGTTTTGCTCTTTCACCACTTCAAACTTGGCATTAAACAATTGATCTAAATTGGGATGATCAATCAACTTAGTAAAAATTTGATCTGGCGTTGCCTTTATTGTTTTTTGATAATTAACTGAAATCATAACATTGCTGTTTATTTACGACTTTTAGCAGCTTAATTTGACTTTGCATCTTTATCTTGCGGTAATACGACATGATTTTTGTTATTTTGCGACAATGATATGGCCTCAGTTTCGATTGCATATTTACAAAGTGTTTCGAGTTATCTAAATGAGCTCGACATTACTACGCCACCAGCAGCCAGTTATGTTGAAAATGCCGGGCGTATAGCAATGGAAGACTACATTAACTTACTTAATTTAGGTGCTGAGTTGAGTGCGCTAAGCTTATTTGGTTTTGAGTTAGGCAAGCGTATTCAGGCAAAAGATTATGGGGTACTCGGGTATCTTGTTGAAAGTTGTGAAAACCTCTCACAAGCGATTGATGCTCTGATCCGCTTTGACTCACTGGTGGCCGATATTGGCGAAACACATGTTCACCCTCTAGAAAATCAAGTAAAGCTTGATTGGGTTCCCAAAAGCACCAACAGTAAACAAATGGTGCTGAGAAATACTACGGCATGGATTGCAACGGTGCGAAAAATTTTAGGTGAAACATATAAACCTGACGAAATCACTTTTGCATTTGATCTAACGCCTGATGAGTTAACGATCCTGCGTGATTGGTTTCGCTGTAACGTGATCATCCGCGCAACAACGAACAGTATTATTTTTTCAAAAGCGTTACTGTCAATCCCCTTTACAAGCG
This sequence comes from Pseudoalteromonas piratica, assembly GCF_000788395.1. Taxonomy (NCBI): domain Bacteria; kingdom Pseudomonadati; phylum Pseudomonadota; class Gammaproteobacteria; order Alteromonadales; family Pseudoalteromonadaceae; genus Pseudoalteromonas; species Pseudoalteromonas piratica. Next base: position 69,665 of record NZ_CP009889.1, on the reverse strand, counting down.
AAAATAAAGCGATGTTTAGGGCATTAATTGAAGTAACAGAGAGCGAGCTACAAGCACGCAATGCGCACAGCAATATTAAAGAGCAAGTAACCTTGTTGCTAAAAGCGAAAGCGAGTTTACGCCAATGTGATCAAACTCGGATCGCGGCGGCACTTTTTATTAGTCCAAGAACACTTCAGCGTAAATTGAAGCAACAAGGCACCTCATTTATAGAGTTATTAACCTTAGAGCGTCAGTCGCGAGTCGATTTTTTACTAACTCAATATAGTATTGCTGAAACAGCGCTTGAGTTAGGCTTTCAAGAACAATCTTCATTTACTCATGCCTTTAAAAAGTGGCGTGGTATTACGCCACTTAGACATCAGCAGTCGTTGCGCTAAAGATTAAGGGTGTAATTGCTGATAATGAGAAAAAGTGTCTTTTGAACGTTCGTCTATTTTGGTAAAAAAGGCAAATGTGCCTTTCATCGTCATTGTGTTGTGCTTAGGCAAAATGCTTATGTCGCGTTTAATAAATGCCAGTTGAATATTGAAGTCGGTAATTTTGGCGCTAAACATCGGTGAGAATGTGGCTGTATTTGCAATTTCAATTAACTCTATGTATTTGCTTCCTTTATTATATGAAAGCTTCCCGACGAGTTGGTTACTTGCTTTTTTACCTAACTTTTTTAAATTCACATCAAAATTTAAATAAAGATAATCGTTATCTTCATTTTGAAAACTAAGCGACTCTTGGTTGATTAATTCGCGTAATTGTATTGAGATATTAACGCCTTCTTTTTGCTTTTCTTTCTTTTGTAAAAACGCTTTTTGCTGTGCTTCGCTCGGTATTTTTTCATTGGTTTTCAGCAAATGCCATGTTTTGCTATTGGCATTAAATTGCTCGAGGCTGGTGGTGATATCGCCTTCTTCATTTTCATAGCGCGCTACTTGATATGACCACTGTTCTCTCGGTGTTTGTTCAAATTGGGTAATCGCGTCATTTATTAATACTTGGTAATTAGTGCGTTCGGTTGTTGAATGTGCCGTGGCATTTACTTTTATAGTGGATAAGGTAATAACCGCAATTAGTAGTTTTCTAAACATAACAAGTCTCAAAGTTTTGTGATTTTACAGATACGCTAGCAAACACCATGTGAAAGCTTTGTGAAGAGGATTTTTATGTTTTAAATCGTCTTCACATCTATTTCACATCTGCCCCTTTAAGCTGGTCTCACATTCTATTTTTGTGAGCCAAATTATGAATAACTACATTGAGCTAAAAAATTTAAGTCAGTCATTTAAAACAAATGATGAAAAAATCACGCTTTTTGAATCGTTAAATATGACGATTCAACAAGGAAGATCTTACGCTATCACAGGTCCCTCTGGAGCTGGTAAGTCAAGCTTGTTGATGTTGGCATCTGGACTCGAAATCCCCTCTAGTGGTGCTGTGAAGTATGTTGAGAATGATAAGCGCATCTCATTAGATGCCATCAGAGAGCAGGTGGGGTTTATCTTTCAGCAATTTCATTTACTGCCCGAGCTCACCGCACTTAACAATGTTGCTTTGCCATTAAAGTTACGAGGCGATAAACAAGCAATGAGAAAAGCTGCCCATTGGCTTGAAAAAGTTGGGTTAAGTCATCGCAAAGATCACAAACCCAGTCAGTTAAGTGGTGGTGAACAACAACGTGTTGCAATTGCGCGAGCATTAGTATTTGAACCAAAATTTATTTTTGCCGATGAACCAACGGGCAACTTAGATCCTAAAAGCGCACAAGAGGTTGCGACACACCTAGTTAATTGCTGCAAAGAAAACAATGCAAGCTTAATAATAGTAACCCACAGTCTCGAGTTAGCAGGGTATGCAGAGCATGTGTATCATTTAGCAAACGGCACATTATCGAAAGTCTCTTTAGAACAGCAGGAGGCTGTGGCATGTTACTAACAAACTTAAAATTGGCTTGGCAATTTTATTGGCAAGACTACAAGAGTAACCACCAGCGTTTATTGCGTTGGGTCTACAGTTTATTGTTGTTGTTTATTATTACCTTAACGCTGACAAGTAATAGCATTCAAAACTATTTAGAACAAAATCTAAATGGCTTATTAGGCGCTGATGTAGTGATAACACAAAAACAAGCGCTCAATCACGATCAGTTTAGTGACATCAATACACTTTCAGAAAATGTTGTCGTCACGCAACAAATTACAACCACGCTTACCCACAATGGTCATTATCAACAAGCTCAACTAAAAGCGGTTGGCAATGATTATCCACTGCAAGGTGAGCTTATCAGCTCACCATCATTACAAACAGAGGGTGAAGTTAGCGAAAATGGCCCAGAGCCGGGCACTATTTGGCTTGATGCGCGTTTGCTTGCCAGTCTGACGATTTCACCAGGTGAATTGCTGACAATTGGCAGTCATACTTTTAGGGTCGAGCGTGTGTTGCTTCACGAACCTGATCGATTAATGGAAGGTCATTCTGTTGCAATGCGAGCGATGATAAATCAACACGATTTAACCGCGCTTAATTTTGCTGATGACTTAGTACAGTATCGCTATTTAATCGCTGCGAATACCCAGCAACGCAATGCTTTAATGACATGGCATAAAACACACTTACCCGCGGCTCAGATCTTTCACAAACAAGGCAAGCATCCGCTGGCACGTTTTTGGCAACGTACTGAAAATTTTATGGGCCTTGCCTCGATTATCTTATTTTTTATGGCGGCAATCGCGATAGAACAGTTAGCGCAAGTGCAAACCCGAAAAGAGCGTTACTTTAGTGCGCTTTGTATGAGTTTAGGCGCAAGTAAAGCAAGCTGTATTCAGATTTCGCTGTTTAAATGGTGTATAGGTGTTGGTGTATTATTGCCTGTTGTGATGATATTGGCGATGGTTGGTCATTATTGTTTAGTTCAGTTTTTAAATGACACATTCAGTAACTTAACTTGGCAGTGGCAATTTCTACCAGCATTTAAATCAGCGTCTGCTGTGATGATTATCTTTGCTATATTTCAAGCGCCCGTGTGGTTTGCACTGTTTAAAAATAGTGTGGCAGAGCAGTTTATAGGACATAGTAATGACGTAAATACAGGGCTCAGTAAAGTAGCAAGTGCTTTAGTACTGTTTAGTGTGGCTTATATCTATTCGGATAATGTATTACTGACCACCATGATGCTAATAGCAGTGCTTTCTACCGTTTGTATAATGTTATTAATGAGTTGGTCAGGTTTAACTTTGGGTGAAAAAGCCACCTCTCAGTTTTCGGGCTTAATACCCTTTTCGTTATTTATGATGAAACAACGCCTGGTAAGTAAAAGTACCCAAATATTAGGCGTTGGCCTGTGTGCATTTTTATTACTCTTTACCCTGATGTTATTACGCGACCTTGGTCAAACAATGTCGATGTATCAACGCCAGCACGACGGCAATGTATTTATCTCACAGGCCAGTAACAAGCAAATGAGTTTTATTGAAGGCTGGGCAGCTAAAGAAGGCATTAAAGTACGCCAAGTTAAGCCCTATCTAAATGCAAAACTCACCCATATAAATGGATTATCGCTCGATGAATTTACCGATAAACCCAGTGATAGTTTAGCAACGTTTAGCCGTGCTATTCGCCTTCACTGGAGTGAAGCAATACCTAGTAATAATCACTTAGAAAGTGGCGAATGGTGGCAAGCTAATACGAAGAACTGGCAACAAGTATCCATTGAGCAAGAAGTGATGACAGATTTAGGGCTTAAGCTTGGTGATACACTGACATTTTATATTAATCAGCAAGCGTATCCCTTTACGATCACAGCAAGTCATGCATTTAAACCAGGAGCAGGCTCTATTACCTTTTGGGTACAAATGCCACCTTTGGCAACCCAGTTTATTGATGCCCCGCATTACACTATGGCCAGCATTGAACTTGCTGAAAACCAATGGCAGTTACTTGCCCCGCTGTGGCAGCAGTTTCCTACGTTACGCATGGTGAGTTTAAAAGAAATTACCGCACGTTTTGATAAAACGCTGGTAATGGTAACGCAAGTTATTACAGGTTTTGCTGTTATGATTGCACTCTTAGCCTTGGTGGTGATTATTGCTTCTATTAAAGCCGTTGAGCCAAAAGAGCAGAAGAAAAATAGCATTATTTTAAGCTTTGGCTTTACCCGAAAAACCTGTTTGCAGTTAAACATAATTGAGTGGTTAGTCACCGCATTTATCACGGCGGCAGGTGCGATTATCGGCACTTATTTAGCGGGACAACTTATTTATAAGTCGCAATTTTCACTTAACTATGTACCTAATTTTACTTGGCTCGGCATCACGTTAATTTGTATCTTAATGGTTATCACTGGGATCGGTGTTTTTGTCAGTAGAAAGCACTTAAATAGCTCAATTCGCTCACTGCTTGCTGAGTAACATGTGTTTGTAAGAGTTCATTAGGCACTCTTAGATAAATAGAGTGCCTTTAAATTTTTTTAAAATAATCCTTTACCTCAACCATGGTTGAGCTTTTAAAGTGCATGGAAATTTTAAAAAGGACTGCCAAACATGACAAAGTTAGTTTTATTTTCAAGTGCAAATAAGCAAGGTAATACCGCGCAATTAATTGAGGAAGTTGCAAAACATCATAGTTTAGAGGTGATTGATATTGATGCCCTAACAATTACCCCTTACAACTATCAAAATAATTACCCAACAGATGATTTTTACCCGTTAGTTGAGAAAATATTGGCTGCAGATAAGCTTATTTTTGCTTCACCAGTTTATTGGCACGCACCAACAGCAACAATAAAAGCTTTGATTGACCGCATTACTGAACTCACCGATGTAAAGAGACTTAAACCTAAAGCACGTTCTCTTGCACATAAGCCGGCATTTGTACTGGCAACCTCGGCAAGTGATGAGCTATGCCCTATTTTTAATGGCTTTTTTGAAAAAGTGTTTAACTATTTTGATATTCAGTATTCGGCACATTTACATGCGAATTGCCGAGAAGGATTTAATATTGAAAGTAACGCGTTGTCGCAATTTAATGAAGCTTTAAACAAATAGGAGGTAAGTGATGGAACAACTAGTCGAAAAATATTTAACCCAGTTAAACATCAATACAACGCTAACTGGGCTGTCACTTATCAGCCATATTAAAGCGCAGCATATTGCCACCTTACCATTTAGCAGCTGCAATGTGATTTTAAATGCTAACTTATCACTTGATGCAGAAGCCTTATTTGAGCGCGTAGTTTTTAACAGAACTGGCGGATACTGTTTTGAACATAACAAAGTGATGTATCTGGTATTAAAATATTTAGGTTTCTCTGTAAAACCCTTAATTGCGCGAGTTTTACTTGACGGAAAAGAAGATAATGGTCGTTTACACCGAGTGACTTTATTAACGTTTGAAGGTGAACAATACCTCATTGATGTCGGGTTTGGTGCAATGAACCCACGCTTTATTGTACCGCTAAAAAATGGCGATATTGATACTATCAACGGGCGCTATACGGTTATAGAAATGGATAATAACCACTATCGGCTTGAGTATACGTCTGCAAATACGCAGCCTATTACCTTGTACCGTTTTGATTTAGCTGAATTTACTGAAATGGATTGCAATATAGGCCACTTTTATAGCTCACAATTCGCAGGCGCAGCATTTGTTAATAACCTGGTGGTATCACGGGTTATGGAAAACGAACGGGTGCTGATACGCAATCGCGAAGTCACTTTTTTTGATGATGCTGAAAAGGAACAAATAGTTTATCCCATTACGTCAGTACAGCAATTGCATTCATTATTAGTTGAACACTGCTTACTTGATATAGCGTTTTCTGATGCTGAAACACTTTACACATTTATAAATCGAGAGCGATAGAACCATGTGGTTTTAGCGTTGTAATATTTCAAAAGCGGCTTAGGCCGCTTTTGTTGTTTTAACGATTAAATTGTTAGTCAGCGTATTTAATATCTAGAATATTAGTTTTCAAAATCGTTTAGGATTTCTATGAAACAGAATATTGTACACGTTGCGCTTGTCGTTAAAGATTATGATGAAGCAATTGATTTTTATGTTAATAAATTAAAATTTGAGCTGTTAGAAGACAGTTATCAGGCTGAGCAAGATAAACGCTGGGTGGTCGTGGCTCCGCCAAATTCACATGGTGTGGCCTTGTTACTTGCTAAAGCATCTAAACCAGAGCAAGCGCCATTTATTGGTAATCAAGCAGGTGGTAGGGTGTTTTTATTTTTAAATACCGATGACTTTTGGCGTGACTATGAACATATGAAAGCAATTGGTATTCACTTTATTCGTGAACCGAAAGAGCAGCCATATGGTACCGTAGCAGTATTTGAAGATTTATATGGTAATCGTTGGGATCTGTTGCAGCTAAATCCAGATCATCCAATGGCAAATAGGTAGTAAAGGGGCTTTACACTTATTTTGCCGCCTGATCGCTTACTGTAAATACAGCGTAGTGTAATTTGTCTCTGATTCAAAAATCGTGCTACTTAAAAAGGATTTATGCCTAATACTTCAAAACTTACTGACAAACTTCATGCTCGACTCAACACAAATAAACACCTTGAATGCAGTGAACTAAGTGATAGCGCCTGCAATGTGCAGCGGGGCAATTATCTGCTGCTTTTAATGGCCTCAATGTTTAGCAAAATTGCTGATGCACTTACGAGTGCAAAAGTGGTTTTACCGTGGATGATGGCCACTACTGGTGCGCCTGTTTTTCTTACTTCGCTCTTAGTTCCAATACGCGAATCTGGTGCTATGTTGCCGCAAATTATTCTTGGCGCGTATATTCGTGGTTTTACTACTCGTAAACACTTTTTAATTTATGGCGCATTGCTACAAAGTTTGGTTGTTTTTGCTTTGTTGTATGTTGCGCTTAATTTTACTGGTAGCAGTGCTGGTATCGCCATTGTCTCTTTAACAGTACTATTTAGTTTATTCCGCGCGATTTCATCTATCGCCAACAAAGATGTGCTAGGCAAAACCATTGATAAGAGTAAACGTGGTACTTTGTCAGGAACCGCAGCAAGTATGGCGGGTGCGGTCAGTATTGCGCTTGGTGCTTTTTTATATTTTCGTGATAGCAAATTTGGCGGAGTAGATATACTACTGTCATTGGGAGCGTGTTGCTTCTTATTAAGTGCACTTAGCTTTGGTTTCATCAAAGAGTTTGCTGAAAGCAAAAAGGAGCAAACCGACACAAAGGCAATTGTTAAACGTAATTTGCAGCTGATAACCGATGATCCGCAGTTTTTGCGTTTTGTGATAGTTAGAAGCTTAATGATTAGCTCAGGTCTTGCTGCACCTTATTTCGTATTGCAGGCGCAAGCAAATCAAACTTCTAACCTTGTTTCACTTGCTAGTTTGGTTGTTCTAGGTGGGGTAGCGAGTTTTATCAGTGGTCGAATTTGGGGCAAACTTGCTGATAAAAACAGTAAACGCCTTATGACCTTCACAGCCTTAATAAATAGTATGATTTGTGGACTTGCTGCGATTTTTATCTGGCTAAATGAAAGTAACAGTGTGTATTACTTAATGCTCTTTTTTACACTATTGATCGTACACGAAGGGGTCCGACAAGGACGCAAAACCTACCTCGTGGATATGGCAAAAGGCAATCAGCGCACAGATTATGTCTCGGTTAGTAATAGCTTCATTGGGGTCGTATTACTGGTTATTGGTTTAATTTCAGGTGTTATTGCTCAGTATTCGCTGGTGGCTGTAATGGCTTGTTTCACTCTGTTTAGTTTTCTGGCTTTTTTGTTGAGCTTTACGCTTAACAATGTTTCTAAAATAGGGGATTGAACAAAGTGACTCAATTGTTTAGCGTAGAACTTAGGTGCCTATTCCAAAGCGCTTATAGGAGAAATAATGAGTGAACAATTAACAGGTGGTTGCTGCTGTGGCGCTGTTGGCTTTACTGTAAAAGATGACTTTAAAAAATTCTTTTTCTGTCACTGTGAGCAGTGCCGTAAACTGTCAGGCAGTGCGCATGCCGCTAACTTATTTACACTTCCAAGCAACCTTGTCTGGACAAAAGGTCAGCAACTGACAAAACGATTTGACCATCCTACACGTGCTTTTTCTCGAGTATTTTGCAGCGAGTGTGGCTCAGGGCTGCCATTTTTAACCCAAAATAAAAAGTTTTTGATTGTGCCTGCGGGCAGCCTTGATCAAGAACCAAGTAAAGAGGTAGACGCAAATATTTTTTGTGAAGAGCAAGCTAAATGGCATAAAACGGGCTTAAAGGCTGATAAGGTCACCGGATTCTTGCAAACAAAAAAGTAAAGGTGTCAGCTCTTATGCACAATGTTCAATTACCATATTTAGCTTTATCTTTTAAAACAACTAAGTGGTTTGCATTAATGGCAGAGATATCATGATTTTTACGCCACCAAGCTTACTGTTGGATGCGGTAATCTCGCCATGGTGATGTTTTACCAGATCACGGCAAATTGATAAGCCCAAACCACTGCCGCCAAGTGCTTTACTGCGTGACTTATCGACGCGGTATAAGCGTTCAAATAATTGCGTCAACGCCTCTTGGCTAAGCCCTGGTGCACTGTCTTCAATACTAATAATCAGCTTATTGTTACTCACCTGTGCATTTAAATGTATGCTGCCTGGTGCATCAGTATATCGACAGCTATTACTAAATAGATTGTGCATCACTTGCCCAAAGCGTAACTTATCAATGGTTATAAATGTATTTTCAGGTAGGGCGAATTCAATGTGATGCTCGAGCTGGTGGTCACCGGCAATTAGCGCGAGTTCTTCAGCAAAGCCCTCAAGTAAGGGTGCTAAAGGTTCTTCCGTAAAGCTCAGAGCCAACTCGCCTTGGTCGGATTGTGCTAAAAGCGAAATATCATTCACCAAACAAGTAAACTGATCTAGGCGATTATGTAGTCGTTGATATTCACGCTCAGGGTTGGTTGTCATACCGCTTTGTAATTTATTCAACTTAAGTTTGAAAACAGTTAAAGGTGTGCGCAGCTCATGGGAAATATCAGCAAAAAATTGTTTTTTGTCTTCCATTAACTGCGCTGTAAGATGCGCTTCTTTTTTAAGCGCTTTGCGGCGTTGATAACCTAAAACCAATAGTAATAAGAATGCGCCAGCCACACATAATTGAATATAAATTAGTTGTTTCTTTTCTTGTTTTTCAATCAATACTTGCAGCTCTTGGCGGGCTGATTTTTCTTTAAGCTCAGCGATTTCACGTTCTTTTACACTTGTTTTGTATAATTCAGCTAATTGCTGAGTTTGGCTTTGTCTATTTGCTTCTTCATTTGCTTGATATTGTTCAAGAATGGTTTTAACCAGTTTGTTAGCTTCTTCGAGCTTTCCAAGCTTTTCTTTGACCTGCAGAATGACATTAATGGCATCAATTGAACTGTAAAAGCGTTGGTCAAAATCGCCAGCATCAATAATTGGTTGTAGCAGTAATTCTGCCTCTTGCCAGTTTTGGTTGTATACCGCGATTTTTGCAGCATAAAAATTATGTGCAGATGCGTAAACTTGGGGCAAAGAGTCTGAAAGCCATTCAGTTGATGCCGTTAATGCCTGCTGCGCGTCATCGACCTGTCCTGTTTCAAGTGCCAGCAAAATTTTGTCAAAATAAATGGTTAGAATACGCGTTTGGTATGTGTGCTTTATGGCGATTGAAAGCGCGTTATCAAAATGCGTTGATGCGACATCAGGTTGTTGCAACGCTAAGTAGATACGACCTAAACGAATATTCCCCTCGACTTGATGCAGCGGTGTGCTTTCTTTTTTGAGTTGTGCCATACCCGAAAGGGTATTATCGAGTGCTTGTTGGTAATCTTCTAAAAGATGATATACCTCACCAATATTCATCAAGGTATTAGCATAATCGGATTGCTTACTATGGGTTTTTACAAGCGGTAATGCTAATTGGTAATGCTCTAATGCACTGCCTAAATTGCCCAGCTTTTTGTAAACATTACCAATGTTATTATAAAGGTTACCTAGCGCTTGTAGGTCTTCGGTGCGTTTATAAGTTTGCTCTAATTGACGATAGGTCTCGAGTGCTAAAATCAACTTGTCATTGATGTAATAATAGATGGCCTGATTAAACAAAATATACGATAAGTTAGTATCGTCTTTAGCTTTGGTCGCTGCCTCAATGCCTCGCTTTAATAGTGATTTTGTCGTTTCGTGATCGCCACGATCAATATAGATACGCTGCATAAATACCAGCATTTCAGCTTCGAGTTGAAAATTAGGCTCACTTTCAAATGCTAACAGTGCTTGATTACCGTAAAACTCTGCTTTATCTGGGCATTTTCGCCAGCATTGCTTAACCATTTCAACTAAAAGAGGCAGTCTCGCCTCTGATGTGTTGTTAACCGTCGCGAGCTCTTTTTCAATGTCTTGAGGTGTTTTTGTTGTATCTGCATGTACTGAGAAGGAAACACAAGCGAATAGTAAAACGCTCATAGATACATTGAAAAAATAGTTCATAAATAAAGCCTTGGTGAAGGAGTGATTGCTTGCGCAAAGTAATTATTAGGATGTTACAAGCATTTATATTTTTTAACCTAACAAAATAAAAAATACATTTCTGCATTATTCTTCCATTTTTTCTCCACAATTGCGCTGCAAACTTTTCATCATTGGTTTTAGTGAGTGAGCAATCAGTGATGAGTCGTCTAGTGACAGTGTTAGTTTTGATATGTTTAGGTGGGGTATGTTTACACTTGTATTTGGCAAATCGAGCACTTGCCCATGAGCTATCTGCAGCCTTAGAAAAAACATCACCGTATTCAGCACACGTTGTTAATCAAGCTGTGCTATTTGATGCAGCAGTGGCAAAACAACATGAAACAAACGTGATTTGTCCAACCCAATTGGATGAAGAAACAGACGCGCCTGATACACATACCGACACATTTGAAACGCAAATTGCTTTGGTTGAATCGCAACTTGATGATGCTGCAACGCACTTACATATTGCGCTCAATCAAGCGCAAACCGAACAAGAAATCACGCAACTGCTAAATACGCTTAAAAATATCGATAGAGTTGATTTGCCAAATGATGCGTTACAGCACGTGCTCGAAAATGCGCACACAATGGCTGTTGATGTTCAGTTATATGTTTTGGATTTTATTGAGGGCAGTTTGACCCATGAAAATGCGTATCTGCTAACTCATTATTTGCATCATCCTGACTATACGGTTGCTTATCATGCTTTTACTCGTCTAAAAGAGCTCGATAAAAGCAGTGATGTACGCCAATTATTAGTGCGTGTTTCAGAGCAAATAGAACACCAAGCAATCCGCCAAGAAGCCAATCAAGTTTTAGCTACCATCAACCAATCAGCGTTTTAGCCGGTTTGGCTTAACACGTTGTAACTCTAACTAAACAGAGGAAATATTATGAAACTAAAAGCAATCGCAAGTGCTGCATTTGCAGTGTTAGCTGCAGGTAATGTAAGCGCAGGAGATGCAAATTTAGCGTTTGATCAACACTTTAAAGTAAAAAACAGTGCAGGTGAGCGCATCGTTGTAAACATTGCACGTAACCACTTTGACGACAGAGAAAAATCTGTTGGTAACAATGATTCTAAGCGCTTTAAATACAATGGCCTAAAAGAAGAAGTAAAAAAAGGCTGTGGCAATAACTGCACAAATGTTGAGTTTACCCGTGACTTCGAATTGTCAGTGAAAAAGAAAAATTCTTCGTATTGGAGCAGCTGTAGCTTTGAGATGGGCTACTACTCTACAAAATACCGTTCAAAGGTTAAATCACGCTATTTAAACTCTGAAAATTGTAAAGCCGATATCGTTTTCAGTGGTGAAGATGGCAAAACATTAAATATCGAGATTAAAGGTTTCGATATTTAACTGTGACGCTTCAGTCAATGGCCAATAGCTTATTGGCCTTTTCGCTCGATGTTGAATTGATACCTTTTCGTATAGCGCTTTGCTGAAATAGCAAAACTTAGGGCTTTACTATGCTAAAACATGCCAATTACTTTAAATCATTTAGAAACCATACAATCGGAAACAAACTCGTTACACCGCAGGGAAAGCGAATTGTATATGCTGATTGGACTGCAAGTGGTCGCTTATATCGACCGATTGAAGACTTTATGTCGCAGCAAATAGGCCCTTATATCGCGAATACCCACAGCGAGAGTAATTTAACGGGGGCAACGACCACCGCAGCTTATGATGATGCAAAACACGTAATTCGAGAACATGTTAATGCTGGCGATACTGATTTGGTGTTGTTTGGTGGTGCAGGCATGACGGCAATGATTAACAAGTTGCAGCGTATGCTTGGACTAAAATCAAATGCGCCAAAAGTAGCCGAAAAGCCGTTAGTGCTGATTACACATATGGAACATCACTCCAATCAAATTAGCTGGCAAGCGTGTGATGTGCACCTTGAAATTATTCCGCCAGATGAGAATGGGTTGCCTGATTTAGCGGCAATGGAATACCTATTAGATCTCTACCAACATGTGCCATTAAAAATAGGCTCATTTACCGCGTGCAGTAATGTGACAGGGGTTATGACCCCGTACCATAAAATGGCTGAAAAAATGCACCTTGCAGGTGGGATTTGTTTAGTCGACTTTGCGGCATCAGCACCGTATGTTGATATTGATATGCACCCACAAGATAACCCATTGGGGTATCTTGATGGTATTTTTATTTCCCCGCATAAGTTTTTGGGTGGGCCGGGTAGTTCAGGCTTAATGGTAATTAATCAGGCACTAGTGAAAAACGCGGTACCTGATCACCCAGGTGGTGGCACCGTGAAATGGAGTAATCCATGGGGTGAGCAACGCTATTTAGATAATGTTGAAGCACGCGAAGATGGCGGTACCCCTGGTTTTTTACAGGCTATTCGTACCGCGCTTGCGATTAAGCTAAAAAACGAGATGACCACAGAAAAAATATTGGCCCGTGAAGCAAGCATTACCGAATACATTTATCAGCAGTTAACAACGCTGGATGGGCTACATGTGTTAGCACCTAATAAAGCGGCACGGTTATGTGTTTTATCCTTTTATATTGATGATTTGCATCATAATTTAGTGGTTAAGTTACTGAATGATAAATTTGGCATTCAAGCGCGTGGTGGGTGTTCTTGTGCGGGTACATATGGCCACGTTTTACTGAATATCGACAGAGAAACAAGTAAACAGTTCACCGATCGCATTGATAATGGTCACTTACAAGAAAAGCCGGGATGGGTGCGTATTTCATTTCACCCAATCAATACAGACAGCGAAGTAAAATATGTTATTGAAGCCATAAAAGCCATTGTTCAACAGGGTAAAAAATGGCGCTTAGCGTACCTTTATAATCCTAAAACCGCAGAATATGTTTCGATTAAAGAGCCCAAACCTATCGCATTACTCAAGCGATTTAAAACACCAACTAAGTTCGAATCTTTGTTAACATTAAAATTGACTGAATAAGGTGAGCGTAGCTAAATGACAAAAAAAATACTGATTGTTGAAGACGATTTGGATATCGCAGAAGATTTGCAAGATGTATTGGAATATCACGGCTATAGCGCTGAAATTGAAAGTAATGGTCTTGCTGTTAAAGATAAGGTCATGCAATTCCAGCCGGATTTAATACTACTTGATTTGATGTTGCCCGGACAAGATGGCGAAGTATGCTGTAAACAAATCAGAGAGTTTACGAATGTGCCAATTATTATGTTAACCGCAAAAGTTGAGCAAGCTGACAAACTATCGGGTCTTTCGCTTGGTGCAGATGATTATGTATGCAAACCCTTTGATATGGCTGAACTAATGCTTCGCATTGATGCCGTTATTCGCCGCACGCAAGGGCAAATTCAATTTAGCCAATTTAATATTAATGATGAGCGCAAAGAAGTGAGCTATTTAGGTCAAGTTGTGCCGTTATCAGCACTTGAATATGCCTTATTCGCACTTTTATATAATTCACCTGAGCGCGTGTTTTCTCGCGATCAAATTATCGACTTAGCTTACCCTGGGTTTCGCGATATTACTGACAGGGCAATAGACAGCCATGTGAAAAATATCCGAAAAAAGTTTAAAGCACACGGGATTGCAAGTGCGGCTATAAGTGCAGTGTATGGCATGGGTTATCGCTTTAGTACTGCGACAAAAAATAAATGATTCTAAGCTTGGTTTTATTGAGTGTTGTGCTCTTCATTTTTTGCATCTTTTTTTATTTGAAATATCAGCGCTTAGCGCTTCAATTAACGTCAACTCAAAATACTGATACTGAACGACTAATTGCGGACTTATCTCACGAACTCAGAACACCACTTACATCGATAAAATTACAGCTGTATAAACTTACGTTAAATAATGCTGATCAAACTAAAAAAAATCAGCAAAAACTCGAGCAAAAAGTGCTTGAAATTGAAAGATTGCTTGATGAATTAACACAGTTATCGCGCTGTGAAATCAAGGGGATAACCAGTAAGAGTCGTAGCTACAATGCTTCTCATTATTTTGAGCAGCAGGTGCGCGATTTAACACATTTTTTTAACCAGCATGGGGTTATTTTTGCAAGTTATATAGAGCTGCCGCTCACTTTACAGGTTTGCCTAAACAACCAGCTGGTTAGTTCGCTTTTCAAGCGCCTTGCGGAAAATTCTGTACGCCATAGCAAACCTACAGCGGAAGTGCATTTACGAATTTTAAGCGCAAAATCGCACGTTGTAATAGAATTTGAAGATACATCACCAGGTGTCTCTGAGGCTGAATTAAATAATATCTTTAAAGGACTGTATCGCGTTGATAAATCACGCAACCGTGCAACAGGTGGTGCGGGGTTTGGCCTTACTATTTGCAAACGTATTGTTGAAGCCCATGATGGAACAATTAACGCACAGCCATCACATTTAGGTGGGCTTAAAATACATATCAAGCTTCCTTGTACAGAGAGTTTCTAAATCAAATCCTTGTATTTTTAAGATTAAACAAGACTCGATAGCCCTGTTTATCTTTAGATTTTGAGTTACGGCTAAGTGCCAGACGCGGACGGTGGTAACGCCCCAAGCAAAGCAAGTTTAATATTATCCCACTGACTTAGCTTGTAATGTTTTATACTTCTACAAAGCTCGCCAACAATAACCCAAACTCTTTTTCTATGTTTTCTTTTTCTTTTAGTGCGGCAATAGATTCAATGATGTAGTAGCTATTTTCACCAAAAAGCATTGAAAAGTGGATAAACTTCCATTTATTTGATTTAACATCCACAGCCTTAACTAATAGAACTTCTACATCTAAATTTTGATGTTTGGTTTGGTTTTGGCTAAGAACTTCTATATTTTTAAATTCTTGTGTTTTCATGAAACGATCGCGAGCAAATTTTGAGCGTTCATCAATCTCGTAAGTATTTGAAAAGGAGGCAGCTACAGTGGAGTAAGGTAAATCTTTATCAGCAATAGGGAATGAGCCATCACTTGTTAAAATAAGAGCATTGCTTATTTTTTTAGCGAATCTAAGTGATTTTGTTTCATCAACTTTAAAAGGGAGGCCCTCAAATAAATCAACTTTAGAATCTCGCTCCCATCGAGCCGTTAGAATAGTTTCTTTAAGCTTATTAGATAACTCATCTGACAGTGCTGTTTGAAATGAGGCTACGATTATAACTGATTTAGTGTTATCCCCAAATACCAAGCTCCATTTGGTAAATTCGAGTTCATAGGCCGTGTGATGCAGCTTCATTAACTTAGCAGGAACATTCCCCAACTTAATGTCTTCAACACTTAGTAAGTTAAGACCTTTAATTGCTAATCCATTTACAGTGTAGCTCTCCATAACTTCGTTAATAGGAGATGGAACTTCGGTTATCATTATGAACGTTCCGTATTCCTCATCTGTGAAGCCCAAAAACCGTTTTGCAGGCTCAAGATAAGTTGGTGGCTCTATAACAATTTGCGTTCCTTTTACTCTTTCCACTGCGTTTAGATTTAAAACCCAGCCTCCCAAAAGCACGATAAATAAATAATATTTCAAATCGACGACTCCATTTTACCGAAAAACATTTTGACGTCACTAAGCGCCTGAAAATGCTTGGCTAAAATTGTAGATTGGAGCGAAGTGGAACCGAGCCAAGCGATAGCAGTCCCGCACTTAATTGGCTTGTTATATGTACCGTACTTCACTGTTTAAATACTTTAGCTTTAAAACGATACCATCGTCATCGAAGAGCTCAATTACATGATGATTGTCTTCGAATTTAAACTTTGCATTACTGATATAAACAGGGTCATCTATAAAAGAAAAATCTACGTCAAGAAAGCTAACTTTTATTTGAGAAAATAGATAATCTTTAAACTCTAGCTGAAATCTGTTTCCAGCTAAGTCATGTGCGTAATTTGAAATCGTGCTATCTGACCAAACTAGGTTTTTTAACTTTTCATCAAGTTCACTCATAACGTCCTGTACATATAACGCCCACATTAAGGGGCTTTTTAATAGTTTGCTAAAATTGTGTAGCGCAGCGAAACCGAGCAAACTGTAAAAAGCCCGCTTTAATTGCTTGTTATGTGTTTACGCACCCATATCAGTTAATAACTCGACTATTTTATGGGAGTTGGGCGATTTTTGAAGATAATGAGACTTTAATTTTTTTAAGTTATCTAAATTATCAGAGTAACACCCTAGATTATTTATTGAGTCAAGGGTATCAAATATTAACGAGTCTAATTTATCCAAGTTAACTCTAGCAGTTTGATGCATGAGGTTTACCCTTACATCAGCTAACCTAACTAAATAATGCTTATGTGGATCCACTGATGCCATTTTTTGATGGTCACACTCTAAAGTAACTTCATAATCTGCTTTTGAAAAAAATGAACAAAACAGCGTTAATAAAAATACGAGATATTTACTCATGACTCTCCTAAACACATAACAGTTTATTAAGAGGAAAGTTGCCTCTTTTTCTACCGCAACATCGCCTGTTTACATTCTAGGGGAACTTATAAAATTGTTAATAAGTTGTTACTAGTCAGATAGTTAATTGACAATTAACATTTTATCAGTTTCAGAAAAAAGGCAAATTTCCTGTTAATAATATTAAGGGTGGAGTATTTATTCAGAGCTAGGATGAATTATTTTTTTACTTCTACCCATGAAAGTTTTATATACGAGTTATTTAGTTTATTAAACGTCTTTCTGCGATAAATAAATTTTTGTTGTTCTAATGAGGGGGTTATTTTCATGACTATGATGGAAGGTTTTAATTAAACATTAAAGGCCGTTTTTAACGGCCTAGTAAATTTAAAATCTTGAAGCTGCTATTTGTGCTTATTTATCTATGTAGGTATAGCTATTTATTCCGGTTTTTTTGCCTTGCTCGGTACAAAAGAAATTGAATAGGCGTTTTCGCTTAACTGATAGTTGTCAATTTCAATTTTTGCTTGTTGGTTAAAGGCAACGGATAATTTTGGTTTTTCGACAATTTTTCTGCCGGAATTTGTGACTTCAAGTATTTCGATTTCAACGTCAGCAACATCGCTTCGCTGAGAAACTTTAAAATTAAAATGAAATTTATCACTAATTTTAAATGCTGCTTTTTCGTCAAAATTAACCCACATTGCCATTTTTGAGGAATGAGTGCTTGGTTGATTAGCATCAGTGCGATCTGTCACATTCAACTCAAAGTTAACAAGCGCGCCTAAGTCATTAGGTTGATGCTCTTTATTTGGTGTTGCTAGAGCAAATGTGTGCCAAGCCATTAGTAATAAAGCAGTTGTAATTGTAAGTGTATAAGCTAGTTTGCTTTTTATTGTCATTTCTCTTTGCTCCTTGAGACGCTTTAGTCGTTGAATATTGTTATTTTTATTTGAGGTTGCAGTGCAATTGAATGCTAAATTTTGAATTTGATGATTGTGTAAAATTAACTCTGCAAAATCATGTTGGTATTTGGTTTGGCCGTATTGTTTAGCACATTGTTCATCACACAGAGCTTCGATATAAAAGCGCGTATGTGCGCTTACTTTTTTAACCAGTGGATTCCACCAAAAAAGGCTTTCCATTAGGGTTAATAGCATAAGGCGTAAGTTATCTTTTCTTGTTTGATGGGTTTTTTCGTGATTAATAATCAGTGCTAGCTGATTAGGTTGGGTTATTGCATTAGCGACCACAATCTTGCTGGTAAAAATGCCCATTAGCATGCCGCTTGGTACATTATCTGCACGATATACCGAAGTATTATATTGCTTAGAGAGCGCACTACAATAGTGGAATGATTTACTACTTTTGATAATTGCTTGTCTACTTAATTGATTTTTTAAGCGCGTTGCGAATATACATAATCCTATTAAAAAACAGGCAAATAGCGCAATTGAACTTAGCTGCTGATAATCGATTAAATAACGGTTCAAATTATCTTGTTGTTGGCTAATCGTTGTAAGTGTTTGTGACAAAATTACAGGACTTACCAAGTTATTTGAAGACAGTATTTCAGCTAATACTGGGTAAGGTAAAAGCCAAACAGATAACGCAAATACCGTTAGTGAGTAATTAACGTTATTTGATCCATGCGTAAACTTTAATAAAGCCATTACAAGCAAAGTAATACAGGTATTTATCACCAAATAAGCAATCATTTTCCCAAATCCTTTTTACGCTCTTTTAAGATGGACTCTAAATACTCAATATCATCCATGGATAGCTCTTCTTGTTCTAAAATATGTGCAGCGAGCGGGCGGCTTTTTCCAAGAAATACTTTATTTATAAAATCTTTAATTAATGGCACGCTGACTGATTGCTTTTCTGTAGTTGGTGCATAAAAAATTGTACGACCAAGGGTCTTGCTGCGTTTTAAGCTGCCTTTTTTCTCAAGTCTATCGATAATGGTTTTAACGGTGCTGTATTTTACATCTCGCGTTTGGGCAACCAATTTATGTATTTGAGGTGCGCTGGCTTCTTTGTGTTGCCAAAATAGCTGCATCACTTCTAGTTCAAAGTTTGAAAGTGCCATAAGTTAGCTCTACATCTACAGGTGTAGATATAGGTTATCTCTACATGTGTAGATATTGCAAGTGTTTTTTCTACACATAACTGAACATCAGGTTATGTAACTTTTTAAAGCGCGTTTAATTCATTGATTTGCTTTAAAGCTGCATCTAAATCATTTGCAAAAAAGTGGGGCATATCGAACTTTTCAAACATGCGATGAATTTGCTGTTTTGAAATGTTTTCACTAAAGCTGTTGCTAAGAATGGTGGTGTCTGAAAGCACATTATGTTTTTTGCGCCATAAAAAATGTTGCTCAAGGCGTGCAACTACATCTGGCATAAACAAGGTTTCACTTCGTAAAATCGCAATGTGTCGCCATGGCGCACCATTAAAGCTTGCTACTATTTCAGCAATATCATGATGGTAGTGCTCAACCGCTTCGATGTTCCAGGGGCCTTTAGCATCAGCTAATACAATGTTGTTGGGCAGTAATTTCAGCGTGAAAGTTCCGTGTTCAATTGCCATATAATTACGAAATAAATTGAGCTTATATTTTGAGTTTAATTCAAATCGACACTAAATCCAGCGGCGACAACATACCTTAATAAACACAAAATTTGCGTGCTTATTTTGATTTTTCTATTAAAAAATCAATTAAGGTTCTTACTCTTTTGGCTTTTTGGGCATTTTGGTGAAAGTAAAGGTACAAGCCAGCTACATCTAACCAATAATCTTCGAGTATTGGAATTAGCTCACCACGTTCAATTTCATCTTCTACCATGGTGGACAATAGGCGCCCGATACCTAACCCTTGTTTTGCTGCATCTTTTACAACATCGGTATCGTTTGCAATCAGTGCTGGCGTAACATCAATCGTCACTTGTTCACCGCCTTCTTGTAGCGTTAATGGTAACAACTGATTAGAAGTGATAAAGCGATAGTAAATGAGTTTGTGGCGCTCTAAATCATTTAATGAGGTTGGTATGCCATATCGTTTTATATATTCTGGCGATGCAAACAACACATCTTTTTTTGATGGAATAAGTTGTTTAGCGACCATACCTTCGCTGATTCTGTCGCCAAAGCGAATACCAAGGTCAAATCCTTGCTCTAAAATATCGACCGTGCCATCAAATAAAGAAATCTCAAGTTCAATGTCAGGGAAACGCTGACAAAATTCTGCATAGATGGGTTGCAAAAATGACGTAAAAACAAATTTGGGCGCTGTGAGCCTTACTTTACCACGTGGTTCTTTACTTAGCTCACTCACTGTTTCAAAGGCGATATCAAGCGCTTGCATCGAGCTTTGTGTGCGCTGATAAAGTAAATGCCCGGCTTCGGTTAACTCAATTTTTCGGGTTGTGCGGGTAAATAATGGCAATCCTAGTTGTTTTTCAAGAACTTTTAGTGCTTGACTCACCGAGGGGCTGGCCATTTCCAAAACACGTGCCGCACCTGTAATGCTGCCTTCTTGTACAATTGCTTGAAACACCTTTAATTGGTTGAAATTGCTTCCGTCCAAAATAATTTAACTCGTCAATTATTAGTTTTTGCCTAATAATTATATAGCTAATTATCATCTAAAAGTAACTAATAACATTCAGTAAAGTTGACCTATCAACATATATTATTGGAGCAAACGTTATGAGTCGTGTTTTAGTTATTTCAGGTCACCCAAATTTACCGCAATCTAATACAAACCAAGTCATTCTTGATTCGCTAGAAGCCAATATTAAGAATATTGAAATTCGTAGATTAGATGCGTTATATCCCGATTACCAAATTGACATAAGCGCAGAGCAACAGGCTTTATTGGCTGCTGATACCATTGTTTTGCAATTTCCTTTTTACTGGTATTCAGTGCCTGCACTGTTAAAAAAGTGGATAGACGATGTGTTTAGCTACGATTTCGCATACGGTACTCATGGTGACAAATTACATGGTAAAGATTTTATTTTATCGTTCACTATCGGTGCACCGGCTGAATCGTATGACCCACTGGGTTATAACCACTTTCCAATTGCGCAATTATTACAGCCACTACAACAAACTGCGTATCTTACTGGCATGACTTTTCATGCGCCTGTGTACTCTCACGGTATGGTGTATATCCCTGGTGTTTACAATGAGTTGGAAGATGTACAAAACAAAGCCAAAGAACATGGTGTAAGGCTTATAGATAAACTTAATCAATTAACTCAAGTGGATGAGGCTTATGTTGAACGTTTTGCTCGTAACTGGTTTAAATCACTCGATAAGCTACCTGAAGACACATCACAATTTACGCGTTTTTTATCAGAAAATGTGAAGTGGAATATGCCAGAAGGTCAGTTTGTGGGTCATCATGGTTTTAACGAGTGGTATTGCATTGCACGTAACACGTTTAAACCCGGCTGTGATCACCAAATTCAGGCGATGTCAGTTACAAAATCTGAAGTAGGATTTGATGTAAAACTCACCATCCAACTTACAGCAGAAACACACCCAAACTCTGAATTCAAAGGCGATAAAATTAAAATCGTTGTAAATGAAAACTGGAAACTTAGATACTCAAACTCCAAGGGATTGTTAATTACACACTATGAAGTCACACCGGCGTAAATGAAAAGCCAGTAAAATACGGCCTATTGATTAAATCCAGCGACGACAACATACCTTAAAAACACAAAAAGCGCCTGTGTTGGCGCTTTTTAAAATGTGTTTTTAAGTGAGTGTTATTTACTTCACTTTTGCCGCTAGAATATTCAATTGCCATTGTGCCACTTGCTGTTTTTCAGCAAGGGCGAGCGCTTTTTTGTAATATGCTTGCGCGTTTTGCTGTTCACCTAATTGCTCATAAACACTCGCAATGGCTTTTAAGTGTTCAATGGAATGTGCATGCTCTTTTTCAGCACTTTTTAACAGTGCTAATGCATTTTTGGGCGAGTCGAAATGACCAACATAACTGGCTTGCTTAGCGGTTAATACTTGGCTTGATTGCGGTAATGTTTGCTTCGCATTTTGAATAAACGCGGGCACTTTATCGACCAAATTATTACGGTAATGGTAGCGCATTAAGCTGTGCGCCACATTAGTGGGGATGGCTTGTTTTAATTGCCACTGCGTTTGCAAATTAGCGTAGTGTGTTAATACGCTTTGCGGTGTTTTAGTTGCCAGTGCTCGCTCGTTTATATGCCAACCATTAAAAATCTGTTTTAAGCTATTTCTCAATGCGATAAGTCCAACAGAGTTGTGGTTTTCATCGGGGTAGTGAGTAAATTGCCAAGTAAGCGACGCTTGCGGGTTTAAATCTAAATAGTTAATCAAATCATATTGGCCCATTCGGGTTTCATCAGCTAACGATAAATGCAGTGACACAGCTGAAAATGTTTTTGTGTGTAAGGTGTTTTTGGCTTTTTTTACAATCGCGTTATCGCCAACCCATACCGAAGGGCTAATAGCAATGTAGTGGTTAAAACGTACGGGATTTTCAATAAGCGTATTGAGTACAAATAGTCCGCCAATCGATTGGCCCACTAAAATATGGTTATTAGCGGTGCGATAGTGGCTTTGAATATAGGGCTTCACTTCACTTTCAAGGTAATCAGCAAATTTGCTGGCGCTGTCAGGCTGTTTATCACTAAAACTTGGGGTCATGTAATTTCGGTATGACGATGTACCATTATCCGAAATCGCAACCACAATCACATCAGGGATCAGCTGCCCTTTATTAGCCAACATATCGAGCATGCCAGTCACTGCTTTAAAGTTGTAATCACCATCAAGCAAATACATAACCGGGTAGGTAGCTGTTGGGTTAGCGTGATAGTTTTCAGGCAATGCAATTTGAATGGTGCGTTCTTCACCAAGAATACTCGAAGTTTGTGAAATACGTTGGTGAGTAGACGCTAGTGCATTGGTAAACACAGTGTTTAGCAGTAAAAAGAGCGATGCTAAAACAATCATTAATTGTTTCATGGTGGTTCCTGTTAGATTTGCTGTTTTATCCTTAGTTGGCTGTCATCATCTAATAAATTGATTTAAAGTGGAAATAATTAAGTTTAATGACTGAGGCACGGATATGATCACCGGAAAATGTAATTGTGAAGCGGTTCAATTTGCGATTTTAAGTGAGCCCAAAGATATTTACATGTGTCATTGCTCAATTTGTCGAAAAGCAACAGGAACCAATGGTATTGGTGTGTTGGTTGTGAACAATAGCGATTTTCAATGGCAAAAAGGGCAAGACGCAGTTGCCACTTGGAAAAAGCCTAACAGCGATTGGCAAACCTGGTTTTGTAAAATTTGTGGATCAAAAGTGCCTGGCGATAACGACAGCGAACGAAAATTTATTCCTGTGGGGTTAATTAAAGATGATAAAGGGCTTTCGGTAACCCATCATATTTGGGTTGATTCAAAAGCTCATTGGGATGAAATTGGCGATGAGGGCACGTTACACCCAGAGGCGTTTGGCACAGGGCTCACGGATGATTAAGCTGCAAAAAGCAACACTTGCAGATGTAGGTTATTTATTAGCTCTTCGCAAATTAACTATGCATCAGTACCTTGAACAAGCAGGGTTACCTTGTACAGATGAAGCGCACCTTGCGCGCATAAACTACCAATTTGCGCTCACACATTTAATTATTTTGAATGAGCAGGTTGCTGGCATGGTGAAGTATGGTTATTTGGCAGATCAAGCTACTTGGCACATCTATCAAATTCAAATACACCCTGATTTTCAGAATAAAGGCCTTGGCAGCCAGGTTATTAGCGAGATTATTGAAACAGCTAACACACAACAACACACTGTGACGCTAAGTGTACTCAAGCAAAATCCAGCACGCTTTTTATATTTTAACTTGGGGTTTGTGGTGGTTGGCGAAGATAACAACGAGTTATTATTGGCTCGGCCAACAGATACCCGTCACTTGCATACCTTGCAGCAATATTTAAAAAGCGATTTCACGCGCATGAGCGCGCTTAAAGCGTTGCAGCAGCTTAATCTTCCAAGTGGTTATATTGCAGCGGGATTTTTACGTAATTTAGTGTGGGATAAGCTGCATGATGATATGTCTACCCCATTAAACGATGTAGATGTGATTTATTATGATGCGAGCAAAACAAGTCACATTGACGATAAACAGCTTGAAGCCAAGTTGTGTAAATTGGTGCCAACGTTAAACTGGCAAGTTAAAAACCAAGCGCTGATGCATATTAAAAACAATGATGCCGTGTATAACAATGTGATTGATGCTATGGCACATTGGCCGGAAAAAGAAACTGCGGTTGCGGTGAAATTAGATAATAAAGACAACCTAGTTGCTATCTCTGCGTTTGGCTTTGACTCGTTATTCGATTTAAAGTTAAGCCACAACGCCAAGCGTGATAAAAGCGTTTTTTTAGCACGTGTTGAAGGTAAAGCTTGGCAAAATCGTTGGCCAAAACTGGTAATGAATCCAAACTCAGATTAAAAAAAATCGCTGTAAAGGGGTTTTACATATCAGCTCAAATAATAGGATTAAGTTGTAATGAGAGCGGAGCTCAGAGATAAAATCATCGCAGTATGTGATAAAAAAATAGCTGCAAAAGGCGACAATGTAGGTGTGTCTTTTTATGCGTTTTTTGCCAATAAGAATGACGACCCAGAACGCTTAATGGAAGCGGCCAGATGGTGGATAGAAACCCACCAGCTTGATCACTTTGAAAAAGCCACAAAAATAAAAGAAATGGTAATGGCAGGGCAATAACCCTATTTTTAAATTTAAAGATTTTTCGCTTTAATACGATCTTTATCAAAGCTTATTTTTTAATTGATTGCTTTATTTTTTAAACAGTAGTATGAAGGTATTAGAAGTGCCCTAATGCAGTTTTAATAGGGATAGTAAATGACGTTTAATTAAGCGATAACATGAACTCTACGTTAAAGCCCTGGCAATACAACATCCTTACTTGTGTTGTGTATTTGCTGTTTGCAATGTTTACCATGCAAGTGCTAAATACGCTCTCCGCTTGGGCGCCTGCTAGGGGGGCTTTGGCTGCGATGCTGTTATTTGGCCGTGGTGCTTGGGTCGGCGTAAGTGCTATTTTTCATGGGTTTCATCGTTTAGTGTAATACTCGCGTATGTGGCTATTGCCATCAGTTTGTGAGTTTCCCATATATTCCCAGTAGGTGGTTTCGTTTTCAAAATGAAGCTGTGATATCTGTGTTTTACCGTATCGCTCAAACTGTAAAACAATGCTGCTATCGGTACATCCTAAAATTGAGTAGTTTATACGTTCTTCTTTCGCTGGCATCGTCATGGTTTTTTCGCCCATTGTGATCTCAATGTCAGGGGTATTGATGCGCATTTCCTGTTTGTTATTGAATGTTATGACTTCTTTACCTTGAGTTTGGGTCATAAAAGCCCACGCATTGCCGTTAACATTGGCCCACTTTTTATTGAATGATTCGAACTTTTCGCTGGATGATGTCCATGTTCCGGTTAACGTAGGGCAACTCATCGCAATATTTGGTAAAACAAGGGATAAACAGAGGATTAATTTTTTCATATGTAGAATGACAATTTATTTGTGCAAAGCTTATTTTTATTATGAGTTTATTAGTATCAAATTGTATAACTTATTGCCATTGTTATATTTTTATAGATGTAACAGAAAGTTACGCAAGGCTTAATTTAAGTTTGTTTTAACGGATGAAGTGTTTATTGGTGGCTGAGCGTCTTTGTTTGCGCTTCACTAGGAACTAAGCTATTTTCCAAGCCAAAATTAAGCCATTGTTAAAGTGTATGAATATTAATTTACGTGCCATTAGTTACGCTGCTGTGTTAGGTATGCTGTTGGGCTGCAATACTGTGCCAACACCGCAGCAAGATGTTAAAAATATCAACGAGAACAAAGTGCTTCGCATTGCAACATTTAATGTCAGTATGGAGGCCACTAATTATCAATCAAGCGAACAATCAGCTGCACAATCAACCTTGAATGCCGATGCGCTTACGCAAGCACTTAAAAATGGCGATGTTCAACAAATTAATAATATTGCTGAAATTATTCAGCGCACCCGCCCAGATATAATTTTACTCAATGAGTTCGATTACATTGCAAAGCGCGAAAAAGGCATTGATTTGTTTAAACAAGCGTACCTTGAAGTATCGCAAAACGGCTTTGCGCCAATTAGTTACCCATATGTCTATCTTGCACCCGTAAACACGGGGGTGAAAACCGAGTTAGAGGGCGATTCAGTAAAACTATCGCACTTCGGTTTTGGGCGCTATGCAGGGCAATATGGTATGGTGTTATTGTCTAAATACCCCATCGTTTCAGAGCAAGTCCGTACTTTCCAACACTTTTTGTGGCAAGATATGCCGAATAATTTGATGCCAGTTAACCCAAATGGCAGCCAATGGTACTCAAGTGATGAGCGCGCCGTAATGCGTTTGTCTTCCAAGTCTCATTGGGATGTGCCGGTAAATGTGTGCAATAACACGATTCATGTGCTGGCAAGCCACCCAACACCACCGGTATTTGATGGCGAAGAAGATCGTAATGGCAAACGTAATCATGACGAAATTCGTTTTTGGCGAGATTACATTAGCCAATCAGGTAATCACTATATTTATGATGATAACGGTGGACGAGGCGGGATAAGCGCTGAACGTTTTGTTATTTTGGGTGATTTAAATGCCAGCGCGGTGGATGGTGACGCGCACCCAAATGCAATTAATCAATTATTGTCACACCCTGCGATTAATAACTACCCAGCGCCACAATCTCAAGGTGGCTTTCAAAATAAACCAGAAAACATTCACGCTGCTACACATACAGCAAGTTGGGGAATGCGCGCTGACTATGTATTACCGTCAGCGAACGTTAACGTAATAAAAAGTGGTGTATTTTGGCCTACCAAAACAGAGCAAGCGGCTTATTTAGTCGCCGACAGAAACGCGTCATCAGATCATCGTTTAGTGTGGGTTGATGTAGCGTTAGCAAATTCATGTGCAAAGTAATGCACTTCACTAAGTATCGAAAAACAAAAACCTAATAATCAACTATTAGGTTTTTTTGACTTATTGTTAAATCTACTTTAGCGGCATGCTTAAAACAGCATTATTTTGGGTAACTAATAATATTGTGGAAGACGGCTGTTTCACTGAGCGCTTCATAGCCGTGCAGCTGATCGCTATAAAAACGAACGCTGTCGCCTTTTTTTAAGGGGTGCCAGGTTTGATCAAAATACACCTGCAACTCACCTTCAATGACATGAATATGCTCAATCACACCAATATTATGCGCACTTGATAATTGCTGGTGGCGCTCAGATAACGTGATCTCAAATACTTCAATGCCTGTGTCTGGTTGAAACGCAAATAGGGTATTTATTTTCATACGCGGATCTTCAGGAAATACTCGTTCACTTTCACGTAAATCAGGCTTATCGGCGAAAAATGCAGAAAAGGAGGTTTCAAGCCCACTGGCAATTTTCCACAATGTGGCAATAGTGGGGCTTGATTCTTCACGTTCAATTTGACCCAGCATAGCTTTCGAGACACCGGTTAATTTAGCGGCTTTATCTAAACTCAATCCCTTCTTTTTGCGCTCACTTTTCAAGTGTTGGGCTATCTCTGCTCTAAAAATGGCATCTTTCATGGTTAATTCTCTATTGTGCGTTATAGCGCACGGTGTTATTGTTTTTGCAGGCTGTGCGTTATTGCGCACGAACGATAAAAATATAACATAGAGAATCACTAATGATGAACAATAAATACGTATCTGTAAGTCATATCACTGCGGGATTTAGCGCGGTATTGATTGGATACACCAGCTCTATTGTTATTATTTTACAAGCCGTAACCGCTGCTGGTGCCTCTGCGGCACAAATTGAAAGCTGGCTGCTTGCGCTTGGCTTAATGATGGGGTTTAGCTCAATCGGTTATTCGTGGTATTACAAAACGCCCATCTTAACGGCATGGTCAACCCCAGGAGCCGCCATGTTAGTAGGTGTTGCCCCGCAACATGACTTGCCTACTTTACTCGGCGCGTTTGTGGTTACTGGCGCACTTATTTTTATTACTGGGCTTATCACGCCGTTATCTAATGCGCTGAAACGCATCCCTTCACCGCTGGCAACCGCTATGTTGGCGGCTATTTTACTGCCGTTTTGTATTAATGCCTTTGAACCTATTATGAGTGTATCGGGTGTGTTTTTATTGTTGTTTACCACTTATGCGCTAAGCAAACGGTTTGCCGCAAATTACACGATGCTGATGCTATTGATAGTAAGTTTAGTAGCGGCGTTTTACCTTGATAATACATTGATAAGTAATGCTAATTTAGGCATTGCAGCACCAATTTGGTTGTTACCTCAGTTTGATTTAGGCGCAATCATTAATATTGCCATCCCGTTCTATATTGTCACCATGTTATCGCAAAACTTATCGGGCATTGCGATGATGCAAAGCTATGGATACAACACACCGGTTAAACCCATTTTGGTGGGGACAGGGATTATAAATATTTTGGGAGCGCCGTTTGGTGGATTCAGTTTAAATCTTGCTGCAATTTCGGCAGCAATCTGCATGAACGAACACGTTGATAACAACAAGCATAACCGTTATCGCGCAGTGATATGGGCAGGTGTATTTTATATTGTTGCAGGTGCCTTGGCATCGAGTGTTGTTGCTATCTTCTTGGCGTTTCCAAGAGAAATAACAGAAATGCTGGCTGGTTTTGCATTGCTAGGAACGCTACTAATGTGTTTGCAAAGTGCATTTTCTAACGAACACTATCGGGAAGGAGCGCTATTAACATTTTTGGTAACGCTTTCAGGTATCAGCTTTTTGGGTCTAAATGCGATTATTTGGGGGCTGATAATTGGTTGGGGATATTCTTTCTTGGTAAGTAGGCGCGTTTAAAGCAAGGCAATACATGTAGTTAAGAATGAGTTTAGCCCCTTTGAGTAGATAAATTGTGTAGGGTAGCAATTGCCTCTTCTTGGTTTGTAAAGGCGCGAATATTTAACCCCGACTTTTCAATAAACGCGTTAAGTAAACTTAATTGCACGCGATTGGCACACACAATAGCAATCATTTGGCAGTTATTTTCAAGGCTCCATACATACGTTTGCCCGATAATTTTCATCACTTCAGGGCAGCCTAGTGTTTGCTCATCAATTACATCAATGCGGTACCAGGTATCTTGCGAGCAAATGGTGGCCTGCTTTTTGAGCTCTTCAAATGCGCTTTTCACGCCAATTACATTAAAAGGACCGAATACGTTCAAATGCAAAATATTACTTTGCCATGTACAGCTAATTTTTCCGTGGCCAATCATTGTTAATTCTGTGTACTGATTTTGGGGTCAGTATATGTTGAAAGTCAGTAATTGAACACTAAAATCGTTTAATACAATCTAACATCGGCAATCTTGCAGATATTTGTATCGCAAGATTACCGATTAGGTGCGCTACAAACGCATCAGCATATTTTCAATGCGGTAAGCACCTGCAAGCGTTTTTACACAAGTGGTGTTTGCATCTTTTTCAAATGTAACGGGTGTGTCTTTTTGGGTAGTTTCAACTAGTGTCATTGCCTGTTTTTCACTGTTACAAAAGTCTTGCAATGCGCGTCGAATTTGCCCATTTGAAATAGCATTTTTAAAAACGTTTTCTTCACCAGAATTTGCTTTTTTATTTTCGGTTTTTCTCTGTTTTAGGCTTGAGAGCGTAAATTCTTCACCATTAGGCATAAAGTGATAACGAAAAGTGTTCTTTGCCGTGTGCGCTAATATTACAACGCCTTCTTTACCAATGACCGACATCTTACCTGTGCTTTTTTCCACTTTAAGCGCAGTAGTTTCATCAACACCAAAGCCAAATTGTTGCTTGGTTGCTTGCATTAAAACGGCTAAGCGAGGGGTTCGGCCGCGCTCGCTAAAATGAGTATCCAAAATACCGAAATCAAAGCTACCTAAACCACCGTGTTTATCAAAAGTGAGCGCATCAAACTCAAGGTGCTGGCAGCCGCCTTGGTTATGACAATTTTCAGCGGGAGGCGGTGCATCAAACGCGCCATTTTTAAGTGCGTTTAGGCTACTGCCGTTGGTGATCATGGGTACATAACCATAATTATTTTGGCCACCCGATTGCATGGCCGTGCCAGCACTTGTGCCTACTAAAATTTCTCGGCTTTGAATAACCTCAAACCAAGGGTAAGGTTCTTTTGTTTCTGCATTAACAAATACCTGCTTAGTAAGGGATTGATCCCCGCCATTAAAAAACAGGCCATCGGCGTTTTTAAGGGTAGTGATTAAATTGTCGATGCCAGCATCACACAAGGCTTTTTCTTGCGCTGTTAAATCGGGGTAAACCGTGTCGCGGTTATAGGCAAAATTAATTTTGTTGCGGTAGTTATCAAGGTTTTCGCAATCTTGTTTTGCAATGGCTTTAGCAAGCGCTGGTGTCAGCGCTAACCACTTTGCATTTATCTTGTATTGGCTAAATAAGCCGTTATAAAAATCGGCGGATTCATAAGGGTCACGAGAAGACGCTGTGACTAAAAACAGGGTTTTATTTGGCGCGTTTTTAATGTCTAAACTAATGGCGTTTAAAATCTCAGTTGTGCCTTTAACTTTGTTTTTGTTTGTGAGTACTTGCTCGCTAATACGCTTATTTTTCACAATGAGTGGTAGTTCAAGCATATCAAATACAAAGTAATATTCTTGATTGCTTAAAGCGCGGTATAACGCGGCATTTTCGTTTTTAAATTTATCAATAAGCTCTGCTTTGGAAATGGCGTGTTTGCTTTTTATTTTGTTAAGTAATTTACGCGTGGCAATCTTATGCTGTGTGTTGGTATTTGGCCAATTTGAGTTAATCGCAGTGATGGCTGTTTCGTTAACTAAATAGAGTGAATGGGTTTTTGCGTGTGATGAAAATGAAGTTTTTTCAATGCAGTTTTTTGGCGCTAAACTCGAACACGTTTTAAGTGCGCCGCCCGCTAAATAAAGTGTTTGCGCAGAGGATGTTAGGCTATAAAAAAGCGAAAACGCCAAGGTGAAATTTTTTACAAAAGGCACAAGGTTCATGATTAATTTCCAATCAAGTTTTAAAAAAATGGCTTGTCATCACAAAAAAAGCTGTGATATAAAAATTATGAACTTTGCGGGATGCAAACTAGCACACGCCAGTTTGTAATGTCAAAAAACACGAGATGAAGAAATGTTAAAAAAAGCGAATCAGCTTGTTTGTTACTTCTACTCACCACACTACCTTTCTGAGTGGTTCGACGAGTAGACACACGGTTTTTAACCGTGGTGTTGTCTATTGGTATGCAACCCACCCCCAAAAAAATTACAAAAATAAAATTTCTTTTGATTAAACACGCCTTTTGACTGTGATCTGTCACAATTACATTGGCTAAAACACGACATAGTTGCGTCTAAATTACACAATCGATCCCTCAAATTGATGGGATATGTCTGTTTTGTTTAATCACCCAATCAGAAACAGGTGAAGTATGTATAACAAGTTAACCTTAGCCATTTTTGCAGCGCTGTCAGTGTCAGCACATGCTGCAGAGCAACCAGCCAAAAATTCAGAAGCAGAATCAGTAGAACGCATTGAGATCACAGGGTCACGTATTAAAGGCGTTGACCTTGAAGGCACTCAACCAATCACAATTTTAAGTGCAGAAGACATCGAGCGTTCAGGTGCTTCATCGATTTACGAATTACTACAAGATATTCCGCAGCTAAAAGGCGGTGCAGGCACATTCTCAACCAGTGAAAGTGGCAGTACATCAACCTCTACACCAGCAGGGCAAGCCGCAGCAAGCCTACGTGGTATGGGCCCATCAGCAACACTTACGCTGATTAATGGTCGTCGCGTTGCGCCAAGTTCATTTGCCGCAGGCACGCAAAACTTTGTCGATGTAAATTCCATCCCGCTTGCAGCAATTGAGCGTGTTGAAATATTAGCGACAGGCGCGTCGGCAATTTATGGCGCTGATGCGGTAGCGGGTGTGATTAACTACATCTTGAAAAAAGACTTCGATGGTGGCGAATTTGAAGTGAGCTACGGTGATAGCTTTGAAGATTCAGATGAAAGTAAAAAACAAATAAACCTTATTTGGGGCACCCAAATTGGTGACGGCAACTTAACCGTATTCGCTGATTACTATGACCGCAACCAGTTTAATGCAAGCGACCGCGATTACCTTGCATCGCCTAATTTAGTTAACAGCTATTCATACTTACCAAAGCTTGAAAACACGCCAAATATTTATTACTACAGCAGCCGTGATGGTAACGAACAGCCTGCACCTGGCTGCTTAACTGAGCTGGTGACAACCGAATATGGCGAGCAAATTTGTGCTTACTACGGTAATCAAGACGATGTATTACGCGCGCCGTTTGAAAGTATGTCGGGTGGTTTTATGTTTAACCAAGCTGTGGGCGATCTTGTTTGGAATACCGAGATGTTCTACAGCAAAACTAAATCTACTGCATATTCAACACCTGCTGCAATTAACCAGCTGGATGACAGCGAAGGCCCGTGGGTAAAAGAAGATGCCTTGTTTATTTATGACGATGCTAACGGCAATAACCCATTACTTGATTCGCTGTATATTGACCCGTTTGATACTTTGCTAGGGCAAGAGCAATGGGGTTTCCAATTTGATGCGCGCTTTAACGACCCACGCACCGTTGAAGTTGAATCTGAAAATATGCGTTTTGTTACTAGCCTTGAAGGGCAGTTAGCAGATTGGGATTGGGAAACAGGCATCATGTTTTCTGAATCACGCTCAGATCAAGTGGCTGTAAAGGGCGTTTACAACCGTTATAAATTCCATGCAGCACTCGCAGGTGAGCTGTGTTCAGATGGCACAATAGCACAGCAAAATAATGGCGATATTAGCTGCGGTGCAGGTTCGTTACTTGATTTTTATAACCCATTTTTAGTGGGTGATAGCACTAACGATGCAACTTTAGCGCTTACGCAAGAAACACCAACACGTAACGGTAAAAGCCGTGTTTACGGTTGGGATTTCACAATTTCTGGCGAGCTCGTAACAATTGGCGACATGGATATTCAATCGTCATTTGGTTTAGAAGCCCGTAAAGAAGAGCTTTCAGATATTCCATCAACTAACGCGGTAGCAAATGCTGACAACGAATACTTAGTAGATGTATTTGGTTATGGTTCGAGCATTGCCGAAGCTGAGCGCTCGCAATTTGGTGCCTTTGCCGAACTTTATGTACCAGTTAGCGACAAAATTGAAATGCAACTTGCAGGGCGTTATGACCATTTTGATGACTTTGGCTCAACTTTTAATCCTAAAGTGAGCATAAGCTATCGCCCAGTTGATTCAGTAATGTTACGCGCTGCGTGGGCAACCTCGTTTAGAGCACCTTCGCTTACCCAAGCAGGTGTAAAACTCAGAACAACCACATCAACCTTTGACTGTGGCGCTAACCAAGCCGTAGCTGATTTATACTGCGAAGGTGACGGCACACAAGTGACGGTAAATAGCCTAGAACTAGGTAACAGCGCATTAAATGCCGAAGAATCTGAGTCACTATCGCTTGGTTTTGCATGGAGCCCAAGCCGCGATACCACCATTACATTAGATTACTGGCAATTTAATTACGACGATGTCATTGATACCAATATGACAGGGGTACTTGCTCGTGCAATTACTGATGAATCATTGCGCCACTGTGGTTTAGTTCCTAATGGTGAAATGGGTATTTCGTATGGTGAAGACGTGTGTAGCGTGACCGATAATAGCGGCCTTTACATTGATCAAGCGGGTGCAAACTTAGATGAAATTCTAGCGTCTTACATAAATGAATATGATCCGCGCTCGTACAGCCTAGAGCTTTATCGCGACCATGTGATTCAATTAGAAAACACCGGTAGCCAAGATATTCGTGGTTTAGACATTAAAATTGATCAGCGTTTTCGTTTTGATGCGGGTGATTTAACATTAAAACTCGACGCCACCCACTACCTTGATTACGACCGTAACAAGCCGGGTTCAGATGACATTGAGCAACTTGTAGGCACATTCCGCTACCCTGAAAATGTCGGTCGTTTTTCAATTTCATTTGACGCAGAGCGTTATTACATCTCGCTTGGTGCAAACTATACTGATAGTTATCAAGATGATATAGAAGGTTTACGCGGCCGTGAAATCGACGAGTTAATTGAACTTGGCGAATTAGATGACAACGAACAGCGCGATGTGAAAAGCTGGACAGTGGTGGACTTAAGTGCGGGTTATGAAGTATCAGATTCAGTAATGATCCGCGCCAGTATCGATAACTTATTCGATAAAAAGCCACCGAGCGTTTACGGCTCATCACGTGGTTTTGACTCAATTAATCACGATGCTTACGGTACCACGTATAACCTTGGTGTAACTTACCGTTTCTAATGGGCAAGTGGGGGCAACCCCACTTTTAAAAACACACATGAAACAACAATTTAAAATGCCTGATGCGTTCGTTATTTTGTTAATGATCGCAGGGCTTTGCTATCTCGTGTCTTTCTTTGTATTGCCGGGAAAATTCGACGGTATTAGCCAAGGTGCGACCGTATCGCTGGCGCAATTTAGCCAAGCAACTAGCGCACAGCCAGCGGCGCTGTTTGCCACGAATGGCGATGCAGGTTTACTTAATATTCTGTTTGAAGGCCTAGTCAGCGGCGATAGAAATGGCGCAGCAATTGGCGTCATTGCGTTTATTTTAATTACTGGTGGCGCATTTGGTGTGCTGATGCATACCAAAGCCATTGATAACGGCATTATGGCGCTTATTAGCTCGACGACGCGTATTGATTGGCTGTTTATACCTAGTTTGTTTATCACCTTTGCGTTAGGCGGCGCTATTTTTGGAATGGGTGAAGAGGCCATTGCATTTTGTATTGTGCTCTTTCCGATCATGAAAAAGCTTGGTTATAACGCGCAAGTTACTGTGCTGGTGACGTATGTGGCAACGCAAATTGGTTTTGCGGCATCACCTATGAACCCGTTTAGTATTGCCATTGCGCAAAGTATTGCAGGCTTACCTGTCTTTTCAGGTGCAGAGTTGCGTACTGCCATTGCGGCATTGTTTATTTTTGTTGGCATGGTATTTACCGTGCGCTACGCAGCGAGCATTCGTAATATTGAACAATTGCCTGAAAATACCTCGCAAACTAAGCTCACCAATACCGACAAGCTGCTGTTAGTGACCTTTTTAGCGGTAATTGTTTGGGTGATTTATGGCGTAACGGCAAAAGGCTATTACATTCCTGAACTTGCTACCCAGTTTTTTGTTTTGGGTTTAGTTGTGGCGATTATTGCCAAGCTTGGCAACAGGCAGAGCATTGAAGAGTCGGTGGCCGCGTTTAAACATGGCAGTGCCGAACTACTGCCAGCTGCGCTATTAGTTGGCCTTGCAAAAGGTTTAGTGCTATTGCTAGGCGGTGGCGATTTAGCCGAGTTCTCACTACTCAATACGCTACTTTATTATGCGGCGTCGTTTATCTCGCATGTGCCCGATGTGATAGCTGCTTGGTTTATGTATTTATTCCAGTCAGTGTTTAACTTTTTTGTCTCATCGGGTTCAGGTCAAGCTGCGATTACGATGCCAATTATGGCGCCACTCGCTGACTTAATTGGCGTATCGCGTCAAACAGCGGTGCTGGCATTTCAGCTAGGTGATGGCCTAACCAATATTATTATCCCAACGTCAGCGAGTTTGATTGGCTGTTTAGGCGTTGTAAAACTTTCATGGAACGAATGGGCGCAATTCATTTGGCGCTTTATGTTGTTTTTATTCTCTTTAGCAAGCGCAGTGGTGATTGTTGCGCATCTTATAAATTATCAATAAAACATTATGTTAACTCTAATTAAGCAGGCCGAGTGTTATTCCCCTAAAAGACTCGGCAAACAAGACGTGCTTATTGCAGGCACAAAAATTATTGCAATCGAAGCTGACATTAACCTCGATACCAATGTTGCATGTGAGCTGATTGATGGCAGCGACTTAATTGTAGCGCCTGGCTTTGTTGATTCACTGGTGCACATTAGTGGCGGCGGTGGCGAAGCGGGTTTTGCCAGCCGCACACCAGAAATGAACTTAACGGATGCCACTATTGCAGGCATTACCACTGTGGTTGGTGCGCTTGGTACCGATGATGTTAGCCGAACTCACAGCGACTTAATCGCCAAAGCAAAAGGGTTAAAGCAAGAAGGCTTAAACGCTTTTTGTCATACGGGGTCGTATCATTTACCCGCAAAAACGCTGGGCGAAAGCATTAGTCACGACATTATGTATGTGGATGAAGTGATAGGTTTGGGTGAAGTGGCCATTAGCGATCATCGCGGTCGCCAAATTACTGCGCAGCAACTTGCTGAAGTAGCAGCCGAAGCCAGAACCGCAGGCCTTTTAAGTGGTAAACGCGGCACCGTATCGATTCATGTTGGCTCAGGCAAAGCGCATGTTAATTTGCTTCATGATGTGGCCAATAACACGGAAATACCAATTAGTCAGTTTTACCCAACACATATGAACCGTAACGCCGAGCTATTAACTGCGGGCATTGAATTTTGTCGAGCAGGTGGCACCATCGACTTTACTACCAGCACGACCGAATACGATTTGGCTAATGGTGAGCTTGCCGCGGCCGAAGCCCTTGCGTATTGCTTAGATAAAGGGGTGAATGTTGCGCACCTCACTATGAGTTCAGACGGTCACGCGAGTTTGCCAATTTATAACGAGCAAAATGAGCTAGTCGGTTTTGAAGTGGGTACTGAGCTGTCATTGCTAAGTTCATTTCAGCAAGCGGTAAAGCAATTTAACGTGCCTCTTGAAAAGGCATTAAGTGCGATTACGATAAACCCCGCGCGCATTCTTGGCCTTAACAAAGGCGAGCTTAAACAAAATGGGGATGCCGATGTGGTTCTGCTTCGTCAATCAGATTTAACCGTGCACAGCGTATGGTGCAATGGCAAAAAAATGATTGAAGACAGCCAAATTGTTGCCAATGGATTTTTTAATAGCGCAAACTGAATTCAGGTTAATAAATCAACTTGATGATATAAGCCCAAGGGTTAGCATAAGCTAACCCTTTTTTATTTCTATTGTTTATGTAAAGTCAAAATACTGGTTTGATTTCTACACTTTAAGTTAACAGAAATTGGCTTAAAACGGCTTTTGAAACGCTAAGTTTTAAGCCTTTTTGCTTATTTCACTTAACTTTAATTTTCTTCACGTTGTTTTAGCAAAATAATTATTTCTGCTTGCATAATTATTTGTGTTTTATCTTTCTGATTTAAAATGATTTTATCGTTTTTAAAAGAGTGCTTTTGAATAAAAATTCATGTTTAAAAGTTGGCTACGCAAAGTGGTCGATTGTTCCTTTTTTAGGCGGTTGTTTTGCACTGAATGATGCTGTTTTATTGCCTGCGGCCCCGTAATTTAGCCCAGGAATTTAACTGCCATGGAGATGGCCTGTGCCAAGGTCGCCGTTAATTATAAAAAATGACTTTGCCACGCAATTAAACATCATTCTACTAAGGGAAAACATGAAACATCTAACGCATTTAACCGCCTCGCTCTCATCGGTATCGCTGGCGGTATTAACAGGCCTTTTTATATCGCCAAACGTACAGGCTGCCAGTAACGAACAAGCCACAAAAGAAATGGAAAGTATTCAAATCACCGCATCACGCCGCGCAACGTCAATTGAAGACACAGGCATGTCTGTAAGTGCGGTAAGTGGTGAATCGTTACAGCAACTTGGTGCAACTAACTTTGCCGACTTTATTCGCACGGTTCCTGGCTTAAATTTTTCTGAATCAGCAGCCCCAGGTACCCAAGATATTATTATTCGTGGTGTTAACTTTCCAAGTAACCGTTTTCAAATGCCAACAGTGTCGGTTTATTTGGATGAAATTAATTTATCGCAAAATGGTCGCAACCCAGATATAGACCTGATTGATGTGCAACGTGTTGAAGTGTTACGCGGGCCACAAGGTACGCTTTATGGTGGTAGCGCCATGGGTGGAGCACTGCGCTATATCACCAATAAAGCAGATACCAGCGGCATTGATTATTGGTTTGAAGCAGGACTTGAGCAAACTAAAAACGGCGGTTTAGGTAACAAGCAATCGCTGATGTTTAATACCCCGTTAAGTGATGATGCAGCACTGCGAGTTGTGGCTTATCGTAAAGACTTAGACGGTTGGATTGATAACCTTGGCTACATTCACACTGGTGACTATGAAATTATTGACCCAAACAGTGGTGAAGAAAATTACAACGACGAAAACACCGTAGGCGGTCGCGTTAGTTTACGTTGGGATGCAAGCGATAATCTCACCTTAGATTTTATGGCGGCAATACATAATGTTGAGGTAGATGGCTTAGCTAACTGGAACCCAAACTTAATCAGCAAAGGTAATAATGGCGTTGGCTATGGCAGTTATAAAGCAGCTGTGCGCGACAAAGAAGCTTACCAAGATGACAACACAATTTTTAATTTTACCGCTACCTATGATGCGGATTTTGCCGAAATTAGCTGGATCTCAAGTTTAAGTAAGCGTGATTATCAGCGCATTAGCGATGTGTCGCGCGAACGCCACGGCATTGACTGGTGGGTCGGTGATTTCTCTTCAAAGTTTGATTACAACCTAGACAGCCACGTAGATGAGTCAGGTCAGCCTCTATCGTCAGTGCGTATTCGCCCAATTGACTATAAAAGCACAAGTCATGAGTTACGCTTTGTCGGCAGCGCATTTGACGACAAGCTTAATTGGGTTGCAGGTGCGATTTATGCCAAGCGCGACAACTTATGGCAACAACGCGAGGTGTACGAAGGGTTAGAGTCTGCTTATTCGTCGTTTGTACCTTTTGGCTTTAGCACTAACTATGAGCAAGCTGCGCTAGATAATCCAAACGAGTTTGGCATTATCGGCACCGATCTGTGGTTTTATTCTGACAGGGAAGAAGTCATTGAAGAAAGTGCCGCTTATCTTAATCTTACTTATTCAGTAACGGACGCGTGGCAAATCAGTGTGGGCAGTCGCTTTTTTGATGTTGAAGTAAGCAATAACTATCAACAAGGTGGTATTTTTGGCGGCACTTATGTATCGCTTGCAAAAGACGATTACCAAAACGGCTTAATTAGCGAAAACCAGTATCATCAAATTATTGCCGACAACGTTGCCAGCAATTACCACACCGAAGCCCGCTTTTTACAGCAAGAAGACGACACTTCATTTATGTTTAATACCTCCTACGATTTTGGGGATACGCTGGTCTACGCAACGATTGCCGAAGGCTACCGTATTGGTGGCGTAAACCGCGCATTTCCGATTCGTGATGGTAGCTTAACGGTACCACAAACGTTTGATTCTGACAGTTTAGTGTCGAGCGAGCTTGGCTTAAAGAGCCAATTATTCAACCGTGCGCTTACACTTGATATGTCGGCGTATCAAATTGATTGGCAAGATATTCAGTTTGGTTTAACTGATCCTGTTACCTCGTTCGACTTTAATATTAATGCCGGTGCTGCTGAGATTAATGGCCTTGAAGTAAGTGCGCTTTGGCAGGCTACAAGTGACTTAGAATTCACTGCATCAGCAACTTTACTTGACCATCAAGTCACTGAGCTGTCTGACGCTGCGCTCGGACAAAATATTAATGTGGGCGATGCCATGCTAGGCGTATCAGATGAGCGTTTTGCATTCGCTGTTAGCTACTACACTGAAGTATTTGAACAAGACGCTTATGTGCGACTAGATTGGAACTACACTGGCGATTATATCCGTGATTACGTGAGCGAAGACGATTCACCTGAAGTGATTGCGGCGGCTCAAGGTGATGCCTATGCTATGACCACCCTCGCCAGTGGCGTAAGTTATAAAAATTGGGATATTAGTGTGTTTATTCGCAACCTGTTTGACGACGACACCATCGTAAGCCAAGAAAAACCGCGTGTAAGTTACAGCAGTGGCCGTTATAGCGATGTAAGTTCAGACCCTGGCCGCGTAGTGACATTAAAACCTAGAACGATAGGCGTGAATGTTCGCTACCGATTCGATTAAGAGCGAAATAAACTCTGCTTTTTCGAAAAATCAAAGGCGCATTTATGCGCCTTTTTTAATGTAATTTCTTATTTAACAGGCTCTATTTATTTTCAAGATACTGTTTTATGTCTTGTAAGTCTTTCTCGAGCATTTTTACTAATGATTTTTTCATCAATAGCCCCATTAATGCCGAAAACACTTTGCCAATAAATGACATCGACTCACTCGAAAACGACATAGAGAGAATTGTTTTGCCATTGTCTTCGGTAACAGCCATTTTAGTCAGGTATACCGCACCACAGTTCTCGGCTCGGGTGCAATAGTATTGGCCTTCTACTGCTTCGGTTATCCACATGGTTTCGCTTGCTTCTTTACCAAACATCTCGCGAGTTTCGCGCCACTTTAAACCAACTAACCCTGTCTCTGGCTTCTCAATCACGGTCAAATCGATAATCGCGGAAATCATATTTTTACAGTTAGCTATGTCAGTAATTGCTTGCCAAACCAGCGCTTTTGGGCACTTAATTTCTGTTGTTACGCTAATTTCCATTTTAAACCTCAATTGTTGAGTGGATGATTAAACAAGATAAACCGTTAATAAAACTAGCTGCTGACACAATAAACATAGCAGCTTTAAATACACTTAGTTATGTGATTAAGCGAGCAGGAAGTGCGCTTTTGAGTGCTTGCCTTACAGAATTGTATATTTATTTAGTGAGCGAACACGCTATGATAATAATAAACACAAAAAGCGTAACGATATGAACGTACTACTGGTTGAAGACTGTCAAGACACGGCTGAATTTATTGCGCGCGGATTAAATCAGCAAGGGGATGCGTTAACACATTATACGCATGCAAAAGAAGCGCTTATCCCCGCGTCATCAATGAATTTTGATGTCATTATATTTGATCGTATGTTGCCAGATATGGACGGCATTGACGCGATTAAGTTGCTGAGAACGAGCAATGTCGAAACGCCCATTATTGTGTTAACTGCTATGGCATCGACAGAAGATCGGGTAAAAGGCTTAGATGCAGGGGCTGATGACTATTTGGTAAAGCCATTTGCTTTCTCTGAATTACAAGCAAGGTTGAGAGCGCTCGCAAGGCGCAGCCCAAT
Source organism: Pseudoalteromonas piratica (assembly GCF_000788395.1). Classification (NCBI taxonomy): domain Bacteria; kingdom Pseudomonadati; phylum Pseudomonadota; class Gammaproteobacteria; order Alteromonadales; family Pseudoalteromonadaceae; genus Pseudoalteromonas; species Pseudoalteromonas piratica. Next base: position 28,525 of record NZ_CP009889.1, on the reverse strand, counting down.
GAAACAAGTTGATCATGTTTTAGTGGTAGGTGATTTGTCACTTGATAGAACCACACAACAATGCACCCGCAATGGTACCGAGCTTGATTTAATGCCAAGAGAGTACAAGATACTTGAGTACTTAATGCTGAATGCGAACCAGCTTGTTACTAAAACCATGCTGTTAGAGCATGTTTGGGGTTTTAATTTTGATCCGCAAACGTCTCTAGTACAGACGCATGTAAGTCGCTTGAGAAATAAGCTCGATAAGCCTTTTGACCATGAACTTATTAAAACAGTCAGAGGGTGTGGTTATGTTATTTCTAAATAAGCTTTTCAATAAGTTATCGTTATTCAGTCGCCTTTTTATCACATCTTTATTACTGCTTATTAGTTTTATTGCTGTTTTATATTTTTATGCTGTAAAGCAGGTGAGTGCACTGAATACAGAAACTCGGAATGAAATCACCACACATATTGATGAAGTCCACGCACTTTATAAAGAGGATGGATTGGAAGCCGTATTAGACGAATACGAATTAGAGGACACGCCAAAATTTGACCATCAAACGTTTCTTTCGAGGCTAGATGAGCATGAAATCACCTTTGCACTGTTAAGCGCTGATGGCGAGCTGATAACTGGAGCAGAATCACTGACTTTCCAAAATGGCTGGCATCGAAAACGATACCGTTTTAATGACGAAATGATCCAAGCAATTGGCTTTGGCAAACGCTTTGATGATGGCACAAGTCTAATCCTCCAGACACCCATGAATCATGATATTTATGAAGTACGAAGGCAAACAAAACAGGCCGTGCTACTGTTAATTGTCTTCGCGCTGGTAAGTTTTCCGGTTATTTATTGGGTTGCACGTAACTACCTTAGTGCTCAAAGTAGTCAGCTTGCAAAACAAGTATTTGAGGTGTCAAACGACCCAAGTAATCAACGTCTTGAAGAGTATAAGTCAAACCATACTTTTTACGGTCTAGGCAAAAGCATTAATCAAATGCTTGATGAAATGACGAAAGTTCACAAGCAAGCTCAAACCATGACGGTAGGCATTGCACATGATCTTAAAACGCCCCTTTCACGCGTAGCCAATCGCATTCAAATGATGCAGCAAGATCTCGATGATAAAGCGCATATGCTCACTCATATTGATAAAGCAAATAGCGAATTACAAAGCATTGTTCAGACTTTTAGTAATTTAATACGGCTCAATGAAATTGAATCGGGAAAACGTAAAGCCGGGTTTAAATTGCTTAATGTGTCTGACCTCGTGCTAGAACTGAGTGAAAGTTATGCTCCAGTTTTTGAAGATGCAGGCAAGCAGCTCACTATTTCTGTAGTGGATGGGGTGAGGTGTTTAGGAGATGCTGATTTGCTTAACCAACTAATAAGTAATTTGCTTGAAAACGCACTGCGATACAGTGAAGAACAAGCTAATGTATGGATCCGTTTGCAAAGTCAATTTGACGGTGCTCGTTTGCAAATAGGTGATTCGGGGCCTGGGATTAATAGTGAGATTGCGGCGTTTGTTTTTGAGCGTTTTTACCGAGCGGATTACAGTCGCAAACAACCAGGAAATGGTCTTGGTCTCAGTATTGTTAAAGCGATTTGTGACCTTCATGATGCCACGATTACCTTACTACCCAACCAAGCGGGTGCGGTATTTGATATTGAGCTGCCAATTGAACGTTAGTTTACAATTTTGTAAGTATTGGCGAGTCCAACTGTAAGGGAAGTCGTGTGAATTAGGTTTTATAGTTAGGTTAACAGTATCAACTAGGGCTGTAACTATGGCTTATAAAACACCATTAACACTTTTCAAAGCAGTGAGCTTGTGTTGTTTGCTCAGTTCGCAAGTTGCCTGCGGAGGCAGCAGCGATGAACAAACAGCTCAAGCACCTGTAACTGCTGAACCCATTACGGGCGCAGTGCCATCCGATACCACATGGCAGTCTAGTCACCAAACGGTTGCGTTTTTAAATAGGGCGACCTTTGGTGCGAAGCCGAGCGATTTAGAACTTTACCAATCGACAACGGCTTCAGAATGGTTCGAAACACAACTGAATGCCCCTCCCAGTTATTTGATGGCGAGTATTGAGCAATATGTTCGCCCCGAAGATTATAACGAACCCAGTCTTATTTATATGGCATCCACCAGTTTTGCATTTTGGCAACATGCAATTAATGCAGAAGATCAACTCAGACAGCGCGTTGCTTTCGCATTATCTGAAATACTGGTTACCTCAACCAATTCGGGCGATGAACTAGCAGAACATGCAGAAGCCATGGCGAGCTATCAAGATATATTGATAAAACATGCATTTGGCAACTATCGTGACTTGCTAAGAGATGTTACTTATTCGCCAACAATGGGTTTTTACTTAACGTATTTAGGCAACGAAAAAGGGGATGAGGCAACTGGTAAAGTACCTGATGAAAATTACGCGCGGGAGCTTCTGCAGCTATTTACCATAGGTGTTGAGAAACTCAACTTAGATGGTAGCCAAATGCGCGATAATAACGGGCAGCCCATTGAAACCTACACGAACAATGATATTCAAGGTTTAGCCCGGGTATTTACTGGTCTTAACTTAAATGAAGAGGCACTTGAAGAGTCTGTTGCCAAGGCGTTTAGTGTGCCAATGTGGGTGTTTGATGAAGACCATTCACTGAAAGAAAAAACGTTTCTTGGCCAAACTATTGCAGCAAATACATTTACTGAAGAATCGGTTGAACAAGCGCTGGATACTATTTTTAATCATCCCAATGTGGCGCCCTTTATCTCAAGGCAGTTAATTCAGCGTTTGGTTTCAAGTAATCCAAGTCCAGCGTATATCAAACGTGTGGCGAGCTCTTTTGAGACTGGTTATTTCGAGTTGCCAAATGAAACACGTGTTGGCGCCGGTAAGCGCGGCGATTTAGCTGCAACCACAGCTGCAATATTATTTGATCAAGAGGCGCTAAACCCAACTGGTGAGCAAAGAGGTAAAATTAGAGAGCCGATTATTCGCTTTACCCAGTGGGCAAGAGCGTTTAATGCAGCGAATATTTGGCCTGAATTTATATTACCTTTATGGGATACCAGCTCGGCCACACGTTTAGGACAGCACCCATATCGTTCTCCCAGCGTGTTTAACTTTTTCCGTCCGGGGTATGCCGCGCCGGGTTCAAAAACCGCACAAAACAATTTGGTTGCTCCTGAGTTGCAAATAACCAATGCAACTTCAATCCCGGGTTATATTAATTTTATGACCTACTTTATTTCTGGTGCCCAGCAAAATGTAGATATTGAAGAGGTCGAGGAAGCGATTGAGTCAGAAGGGCTCGATTTAGACCCAGATGATGCGCCAAATAGCTTTTTGGTGGAATATAGCAATGCGCTTAATTACGCTGATAATGCACAAGCGCTGGTTGATTACTTGAATCTACTATTGTCCGCTAATCAGCTTTCTGAGCAAACCAATGATAGAATTGTGCAGACAATTTCCTCACTTTCATCCCCTGAACAACGCGTTAAAGTTGCCATTTTAATGGTAATGACTTCTGCTGATTACCTTGTGCAGCAATAGGAGAATGATCATGAATAGACGAAACTTTTTGAAATTTGGTTCAGCATCATTAGCAACCGCTGCAACACTGTCTAGCTTAAATGTGTTAGCCAATGAATCAGCATCAAATAGCGATGATTACAAAGCGCTCGTGTGTGTGTTTTTATACGGTGGTATGGACAATTATGACACCATTATCCCGTTTGATGATGTGAGCTACCAAGGATGGGCAGCAATTAGGGCGCCGCTATTATCGCGCTATGCTACCAGCCGTACGCAAAGTAATTTACATGCGCTTAATACCCCAGCCCGATTTGGTGCTCGCAAGTTTGCACTCGCACCCGAAATGACTCAATTAGCCGCGCTATATAATCAAGGTAATATGGCTATAGTGGGCAATGTTGGACCGCTATTAGCGCCAACTCAGCGGGCAATGATAGAAGCAAATACAGCGAGTTTACCAGCAAGGCTTTTCTCACATAATGATCAGCAATCTACCTGGATGTCAGGCAGCCCTGAAGGTGCGCAGTTTGGTTGGGCAGGTAAAATTAGCGATGCTTTAGTACAAGGTAATATCGCTAATGACAGCCCATTTTCAGCAATTACTATGTCTAGTGGTGAACTACTGATAACAGGAGAGCAAACAGCGCCATACCACCTTATTGGCGGTAATCCTGCAGATATTACCGTGTTAAAAGGGGTGTCAGGTGATTTAAAGGCACAACTTGAACAACACTTTGCTGCAACTGGGGAACATGCATCCAACCTGTTAAAGCAAGATATGATTGCAAAACAACAATCGGCCTATCATGCCAATGCCCTTTATAAATCTTCTGTGAGTAGTAATACTGAGACAACAACCGCATTTCCCAATAGCTTTTTAGGGCAACAGCTAGCGAGTGTGGCAAATGTTATTAGCTCTCATCAACAGCTTGGCACTAACCGACAAGTGTTTATGGTGACTTTAGGCGGTTTTGATACCCACTCTGATCAAGCGCGAGAATTACCAGAACTGCAAACAACGTTAGATCAAGCCATTGGAGCATTTGCAAGCGAGCTACAGGCAAACGGGTTATTTGATAAGGTAACCTTATTTACAGCATCTGATTTTGGTCGAACGCTTGCGGTAAATGGTGATGGCACTGACCATGGCTGGGGATCGCATCATTTTGTTATGGGTGGCGCTGTGAATGGCGGCACAATTTATGGTGATTTACCGCCCGCAGAGTTTGATCATTCATTGGATGTGGGAGGGGGGCGATTAATACCCACAATTTCTACCGAGCAGTATGCGGCTAACTTTGCCAGTTGGATGGGCGTAAATGAAACGGAAATAAACGCACTATTTCCAACATTAGGTGAGTTTGGCGAACGGCCTGACTTTATGATGTAAATAATCAATTACCATACCAAGCTTAACACCACAGTTAAGCTTGGTATTTAGGGTGCTGGCGATAGGTAAACGTTGTTTTCGATTTGTGTGCCAGCAAATTCGAAAGTGTGTTGTCCAATTTCACGAAATCCCAAATACTGGTAAAACCCGTTAGACTCGTTTTTAACCCAAGTATAAAGCCAGTACGCTTTACCAAATTCGTGTTCGAGCGCGTTTAAAAGTTGTTTACCTAAGCCTTGCCCCTTAAATCGGGTATCGATATACAGTTTTTCAAGCTCAAAACCATTTATCGCTGATTGATAAAAGGATTTCATATTAAGCAGGGCATAGCCTTGTATTACTTGGTCCTTTTCCACAACTAATAAGTTGTAATTTGACGAATCCAGTAACGTACTAAAATAGCTTTCAGTAAATGTAGCAAGGGTGTACTGGGCGTATTCGCGCTTTATGCCTTCAACGGCATAAGTTTCGAGCCACACTTTTATTGAAAGAGCGGCTAATTGTAAGCAATCGTCCTTGCATGCATGTCGAATCATAGTGTTGTAAATATCGTCTATTGTTCTTTTTCGATAACTAACGCTAACTTTTCAATACCATGGCTGGGTGTAAAACGCTTAAACTCGTTAAAGCCGTGTTTTTGGTATAAGCGAATAGCCGGCGCGTTGACTACTGCGGTTTCAACAATGGCTTTGGTAAAATCAAACGCATTTAACACATAATCAATCAGTTTTCCGGCAATGCCTTTACGAAAATGCAGCGGCGCAACGGTTAAACTATCTATGACTAATAGCTTGTCTTGGTATGTAATTTCAATCACACCAGCAAGGCTGTCACCCTCATAAAAACCATAAAACAGGGTGTTTGAGTTTGCTATATCCTGTGGTGTGCGAGAGAGCGGTGGAAAATTATCGGTGCCAATCAGTGCGGCTTCAATTTTATAAGAAGCTTGAAACACAGCGTAAATATGCGAAGCAATATCGTTATTTGAATGGGTAAGTTGCGCTATCATATTGTGTTAATTAACTGCCTAACTGGGTAATATGCAACAGTTCGCCCGAAGGTCCCCAAAGATAAAATACTTTGCCCCAAGGCATTTGTTGGATTGGTGAAATTTTAGTTTTGTATTTTGAGTTGCTACATAATTCAAACGCATCATCGATATCCGCAACGCAAATTTGCAACATAAAGTTATTTGCGAATTCTTCATTGTAAAAGCGCTGCAAGAAAAAAAGACAATCGCCATTTTCAAAAAGCGTAAGATCGTCGCTCACATATTCAGACTTAAAGCCAATTTCAGCATAAAAAGATAAAGAAACCTCGTAGTCTTTACTCGGGATAAATGTTTTTATATCGATAACATCCATGATATTTCCATAAATAAACAGCACGTATTAACACTTAAAAAGTGCGAAAGGGCATGAGTGAAATGACTCAGGGCAAAGTAAGTGCGCCCAAAATTTTACAAAACTATAAATAGTGGTTATTCATTAGTAAACACTTCAATAGCTAAAGATAAATAAACGCATTTAAAAACGTGCTTTTTCCTATAAAAGTGATGAGCTCATGTAAGTTTTAATATAACTAAGACTTAAGTTAAGCTAAATTGTATACAAGCTAAACTTAATTCAGCTCAATGATTTAGGGACTTAATTGAAGACAAATTCATTCATTTGTTTATTTTGTATATTTTATACGATATAGTTGGGGCATAAAGATTTTATACAAAAGGTAATACGATGCAAACAAATAGTACAGATTGGCGTTATACGGTTATGCCTGCCGTATTCACATGGCTAAAAGAGACTGAAACAGGCGCACTTGAAATTGACCTAGTTGCAACACAAAAGTACGCAGCAGATATTTTACGTGTTGAAGGTAAAGCTGGCACACGCATGGGCGGCCTTGTTGGTTCGGGCACGCTAGGTGAAAACAGCTACCTAAGCGCTGAGCAGCGTCTTTCTCTACTAAGTGCGCTTTCTGAGGTTGCTAAAGAATTTAACGTGCCATTAATTAGTGGCGCTGCGGCAGAAACCAAAGAAGCGCTTGCAACTATTGTTAAAGAGCTGGCAACAGTTGGTGTAGATACGGTAATGGTAATGCCACCAAAAACCCAAGAAGCACCTTCTGATGAAGAAATGTATGCATACTACGCGCTTGCAGCAGACGCAGCACGTGAAGCAGGTGTTACAATTATGCCTTACAACAACCCAGATGCAGCGGGTTACCACGCACTTTCAACCGATATTTTAAGAAAACTTGCAGCGCTACCTGAAGTAACAGCACTTAAAATCTCAACAACGGACGTCTCAGTTATTGAAACTCTGATGCTAGAAAACAAAGATGCAAAAATCTTAGCAGGTGTAGACACAGTAACCGTTCACGCAGGCCTAGCTGGCGCATGTGGTGGTATTACAGGTGTAGGGTGTATCTTCCCGAAAGCAAGTGTCACCATGCAGGAGTATGTAAATGACGGCAATTGGGCTGAAGCAAATAAAATCTCGCAAGCAATGAACTCAATTTCATACCTTGATGCACAGCCACTGTTATTAGAATACTTAAAGTTTGCATTTGGTATTCACCACAATGACGAACAAGGCGGCCTGCGCACATTAGGCAAAAAGCTTACGGCAGCGCAAATTGATGATGTTCGCGCACGTTACCAACTTGCAAAAGAGCGCCTTGAAGCACTTGGTTTAGCTGAATAACTCTTATAGTTTTTTGAAAAGATCAAAGCTCCTTTTTAGGAGCTTTTTTTGTTGGTGTTAGGCACTTATTTTTTGTGAAGCACTCAAAGTAGGAAGGGTATAAAGTTAAAGCGTTAATTTCTTCCAATTAAAAATGTTTATCCAATAGGTTTACATGTGCCGCACAGAGAACTTTCATATTTGTATGTTCTTATTACGCCTTTCTCATCAGTAATAAAAATATAAGTACAGTTGTCATTAAAAATTTTATATTCAGCTTTGATGACTCCGCTTTTACTCGTTGTCATTTGCTTTGGTTCACCCCATAACGCTACTAGCTCGTTTATGTGGTGCCCCTTCCAACTCTCACCAAAATAGTTCTAGCTGACAAAGAGTGAACAGCCGCCCAAAGTCAGCAGCAAAATAAAACTTAAAAGCTTGACGTACATCGCCATTCTCAATTGTTAATTTGGCGCTAGGTTAACAACTAACTTTAATCATGAACATACATATAGTTAAGAGGTTATAATTTAAATATTTCTTTTTAAATTTTTAATGATTATATCGACTAAATTCAAATCTAATCACACCATCTACCACTTCAGAATCAAAATAGATTGGTAATTCATTCCACTCTTTTTCTTGCTTAAATGCTCTGATTATATTCTGAGCTACTATGATTGAATCATTGTTATTTATATAAAGCTCCACTTTACACATGGTTTGCCGACAATCTATCTGTTTGACATTAAAATTTGAAATTTCGTTATGGTTATGAATAAAATTGAATATTTTGTCAGAAAAATCATAAGCCCAACTTTCATCTACACTTTCTTCTTCAAAGCTTTTAGTACTTCTCAATTCATTTTTGCTGAGAGGCATATTGGTATTAGGAGATTCTTCAACAAATGTCGTTTCATCTTTATTAGGTATTATGTCCTCATTGATTTTGTTGTTTTGTGTTGGGTAAGATCTTTCATAGAGTATTTCTGTAATAGTGTTATTATTTTTAGGTTGGGGTTGTTTATATGAGTTACTGATTAGAGACTCTAAAGATGAAATTTTGAATTGCAAATAAACAGTGTAAGCTATACTAGTACAACAAATTGCCAAAATAATTTTACGCATGATATTTTTCCGTTTAAAAAATTTGATGCAGGGGTTTGTTCACTAGTCCAATAGCATTTGCTCCACAAACATCATATTTTGTCTCAAAATGTTTTTTCTTTTCTGTAGTTGGTGGACAAATTATCACTATTAGTGATTATTCGAATTCCTTTTTGAGATTCACTAACAGACAGAGATAGGAGTATGCCAGCTAAAAGTAGGGGAGGAAATTTTTTCACTTTCCTCTTTGCTTGTGATTTTTAATTCATCAGCTTGGCAACTTTTTAATCCAACTTCCAGCATTGAAGTTTTAATAATTGAATTGAGAGCTGAGTAGTTTTTTGCTCAGCTCTCAGTTGTGTTATTTTATAATAAAACATTATCTAACCAGTTAAGACTTGAGATTAATATCCAAGACTTTTTAACAGAATGTTTAAAATAAACTCAAATCAGTACTGATAGATAATTATCTTTATTATTTTTCTGCTGATGGCGGACAAGTAATACGTTGACAGCCAATGTCGTCACACTTTATACAATAATGGCTTGCTGCGGCAGCTACAGAGAAGCCCATTGAAATAGCTGTTAAAGCGATCATTTTTGTTATTTTTTTCATTATTTTTCCTTAGGACATACAATTCTTTCGCAGCCGATATCGTCACACTTAATGCAATAGTGGCTAGCAACTGCAGCCACAGAGAAGCCTAACGAAATAGCTGTTATAGAGATTACTTTTGTTATTTTTTTCATTATTTTTCCTGAGTTGATGGACAGCGAATAATTACGCAAGTATGTTCAGAGTTGCATTTGTAACAACGAATGCCATCAGGAGTAATAACTTGTTTTACCATACCTATATAACCGCTTGCGTTCATTTGATCAGAAGCATTGGCTACTCCCATTGAAACAGAAATACCGATACCTACTAACAATGAAATAATTAAATTTTTCATTTCTTTTCCTTGTTGTTTTATTAATATTAAATGGATTTTTTTTCTAGTTACCACTTAATGAAGTGATTCTAAGGATGCGAGCTCAATATCAATAAGCTCTTTGTTGAAGCCGTTTATGATTTTGTCACCAATAATTATCTGTGGAACACCTTTTAGTCCGATCGAGTTATAAAGTTGTTCGGTATTCTTATCATTCAATTCAATATCTCTTTCATAAAATTCAATATTTTTTTCTCGTAAGTATTTTTTTGCGCGTTTACAAAAGTCACACCAACTTGTAGTGTAAATAACTACATCATTATCTATTGAAGCAAAATGTGGCTCCGTATTAGTCTCAATGTAAGCTGGTGGTTCAACGATCCAGGAATATCCGGCAAACATACCTATGCCTACAGCTAAACCAACAATAACAAAAGAGATATTTAAGAGAGATTGTTTTACGAATTCATATACTTTCAAATTGCTACACCTTTATGATCTTGAAATACTTTAAAAGATTTAAAGCTAGCCTAAACCAAGTAAATCGAATCTAAAAAGTCGAGTATAATGCTCTGCTTAAAACATTTTCTCTAAGGAAAGTCTGGACGTTTTTAGCTTTCGATATTCCCAGCTACTCGAATAAAACGAATTTATTAGAACGATTTATAACGGAGAATAATAGTCGGTTTATACTTTTCATTAATAACCTGAATCAAAGCTATTAGATTCCTTTTCTTTTTCCCATAATGAAGACATAATTATTAAATAATGAATGCAACATCGGTATTTTTTCCTTTATATACAAAACTTTATTCATAAATGAAGAGAAAAAGTTTTGTGATAAGTAAAGTTACTTAACAAACTTAACTAAAGACCAGACACCATATTAATTAAGAGATGTATCTAACTTTGTTAAGATAAAATGACGGATATCAAGTCCGTTTACTGATTTTAAATTTGAAATGACTAAGACGGATGAAGTTACTAAACGAAGCGTATTTCCAGATTGAAAACTATCGATTTTATCCTGAGCGATATTTAATTAATGATGGAAGCCAAGACATTAAATTAGAGCCAAAGCAATCAAAAATATTGCTGCTGCTAGCTCTAAATTCAGGAAGAATAATTACCCGTGACGAGATAGAAAAAGAGGTTTGGCAAGGAAGGATTATTTCAGAGCAAGCAGTAAATAATAAAATCTCAGAACTTAGGAAGGTTTTTAAAGACAATTATAGGGATCCAAGATATCTCAAAACACATTCACAATTAGGTTATGAGTTGATTGCGTCAACATCTTTTGTTGAAAGCATTGCTACAGGCACTAATTCAGAAAGTATCTTACAAGCACGAACTTTAAAAAGATCTAATAGGTTTGTTCTCGTTTTTTCATTATTAGTATTAGTTCTAATTCTATTTACAGGGTATATTTATTTCGCAAAAGAAGTTTCGCAACCTCCCAGAATTAAATTCAGTCTTGTACCAACTACTACTGAAAAAGGGCAAGAGTATGGTTTAAATGTTCGAGAAGATGGGAAGTATATCGCATATAGTCACCGTCCATTGAATGCTAAAAACTGGCGAATTAAAGTTAAAGACATGACGACTTCAAAATGGCGTTATGTTTCACCCAAATCAATTGATTCAAAATCCCCTGTGTGGTTTGGTAATAGTGACACCATTTTTTATGTTCAAAATATAAATAACAGCTGCTCAATTTGGCAAGCCAAGCAAGTTTGGGCTAATACTTTACACGAAAAAATTACTGATTGTGGTGACATTGCAAGTATGTCCCCTCTATCTATTGGGCCTAACAATAAATGGCTTTACTTTTCAAACTTTAAAAACAATAAATATGAGCTAAACCGCTTAAACCTGAACAATTATCAAATTGAAAAAATTACTACACCTCCCAATACGAGTATTGGTGACTATGCCAGCTACATCTCACCAAACGGTAGGTATTTAGGCTTTTTAAGAGCCATATCATTTGCTCGTGTTGACCTGAATATTTTAGAACTTGCAACGGGAGAAATTACTACGTTAGCTAGCGAACCTCATACCTTATTTGCAATATCGTGGAATAACTTGAGCTCTGAATTGCTCTATATAGATAGGGACAACTTCTTGGTATCACAGAATATCTATACAAAAGAAGTAAAAAAACTTTCCAATTTGCATCAGAAAAGTATTTATCCTTATCGTGATAAACAAAACAATACCTATATAGTGGAAGGCGGCTTTTTTGTTTCGGATATTAAGACATCAGATTTGAGCAAAATAAAATTTAACTACCTTATTTCATCTAGTTATCAAGATTATGATCCTGTACCAATTTCAAATGACAAGCTTCTTTTTACTTCTAGAAGGAGTGGTATTCCTCAGATTTGGATAAAGGAAAAATTTGACGAACAACAATTGACACAATTTGAAGAAAACAGCACGCTTCAAGATAAACTATTTAATCAGGAAGAGAACTCTCTCTTAATTGTTCGAAACAATAAAATAATTGAATATGACTTAGTTAATGATCAGTTTAGACAAATAACACCAGATGATTGGCTTGTAGAGAGCTTAGTTGCTAATTGCAAAAGTGGGAAACCACTTTTTACAGCGCAAAATAATGGCACTTGGGACCTTTATGAGCTAAGTGAACAATTGATAAAAATAGAACATGACGTTTATAAGTTTAGTGCCGATTGTAATCAGGAGCAGTATTATGGGCAAAAGTTAAGTGATTTATCACTAATAAACATTGACTTGGCTAATAAAAAAGTCACTCCATTGGAGCTTGGTCTGTTTGATTCTATAGAGTGGCAGATATACAGTGGAGAATTATATTATTTGTCGGATACCGAATTGTTAAAAAGAGATTTAAATAATAATAAAGATAAAGTGATTTATACCTTTTCCGAAGATAATAAAGTGCATAGTTTTAAGATAAGTAATAACTTGATATATATAAATGCGAAAGAGACAATGGAAATGAAAATAAAACAATTAAACTTTAACGAGTAAACTTCTATTATATAAATGATAAAACCGTTTTATTTTCATTATTTAAATAATTAGGATGTTTCTGTAGTGTAGCAGCTTGATTATTTTAAAAAGGAAATAAAATGAAACAACATTTAAAAAATATAACTATTAGCTTGATTCTTTTTTCAGCGTTTCCAACTCTTGGTATTACATTGAATAATCAAACAACTATAGAAAAGACATTACCTAAAATTGAGGCCAAGCAAAATAAATTTACAATTACACTATGCCCTAACTTTCCTATTTGTAAAAAAGATGACAAAGAAGAAGAAAGTAAATCGAAAGACAAAAAATAGTAACTTTGAAATGGCAGACAAAATTGAATTCTTTTTAAAACGCGTTCAATTTAATGACTTTCTAACGAATAGCATTTGTATATAACTCCAGCTGCATGAAGTAAATCTTAGAAATAACTTTAAGTGATAAGATGTTATTTTTGTGAATTGCTATTTTAGTAGAAAGGTAAAGCTTTATTAATAAAAGTGAAGTATTAATTAGTAAAATTCCAGCCGCTATAAACTTCACTTTATGCTTTTGATTAATTTTTATTTAAGTTTTGTCAGTGGTTTACATTGTATGCCATAGTGAGTTAAAAGCTATAATCAAGGAATGTGTGCAGTGCTTGAAGTGAAGAATCTGTATCGCGAGTACGGCAGTGGAGAAACGCGCGTTACCGCGTTAAACGATGTCTCTATCACCATCGATGAAGGGGAGTTCGTCGCCATTATGGGCTCGTCGGGCTCAGGTAAATCAACGCTAATGAATATTTTGGGTTGTTTAGATACGCCAACCAAAGGCGAGTATTTTTTATCTAAACAATCAATTCAAGATATGTGTGATGAAGACTTATCAAAAATCCGTAACCAGCGTATTGGCTTTATTTTTCAAACCTTTCATTTATTAACCCGTTTAACCGCGCTGGAAAATGTTACCTTGCCCCTTAGGTACAGTGATATATCGCCAGAACAAGCAAAACAAAAAGGTTTAGCCATGCTTGCCAAGGTAGGCCTTGATCACAGGGCGGGGCATAAACCAAATGAAATGTCGGGTGGGCAAAGGCAACGTGTGGCAATAGCAAGAGCCTTAGTTAATGAACCAAAAGTGATTTTTGCCGATGAACCTACCGGCAACCTAGACAGTAAAACATCTCACGAAATTATGTCACTGTTATGTGACCTGCATGCCCAAGGCCACACCATTGTAATGGTGACTCACGAAGAAGATATTGCCGAATACTCTAAGCGCATTATTCGCATGAAAGATGGGGTGAAAATAGAGGATAGCGTTCAATGAAAACACTTAAACTTAGCGCGTTGCCTTTGATGATTTCAAGCGCTCTTTTTATAACGCAGGTGTTTGCATCACAAAATATTTTTATTACTGGGGAAATTAAAGCGAGCGACAGCCAAATCTTTTTTGCACCGCAAAGTGATACATGGCGCATTCAAGTTGAATGGATGCTACCTGAGGGCGAAATTGCCAAACCCGGTGATGTGGTTGTGGTATTTGAGGGCGGTTCAATTGCCAGCACCATTGAACAAGATGAAGTAAGCCTTAATACCGCACAAGATGAATTAAAGCGTCAACAAAACAAGGGCAAACAAGCCATTTTAGAAGCCGAATTTGCGCTTACACGCGCTGATTTGTTACTTGAAAAAGCCAAAATTGATGCGGCCGTACCGAAAAGCCATTTGAGCGCGTTTGATTATGAAGAGAACCAGCTAAAGCTTGAGCAGGCGGTGATTCAAAAGCACAAAGCCAAAGCAAGTCTAGCAGAGGCCAAAACCACGGCTCAGGTAAACATTCGCAAGCAAGAAATCGAAATAGAACATTTGCAAATTAACTTAAAAGAAAACCGAGAACGTTTGCAAAAACTTACCCATAAAGCCACCAATCAAGGCCCTATTTTGTATGGTAATCACCCTTGGTATGGATCTAAATTATTTTCAGGGGTTACCGCGCAGCCAGGTTGGAAAATTGCTGAAATTCCAGCAATGACAGGCCTTTATTTAGAAGCTTGGGTGCACGAAATTGATCATAAGCACTTAAAGCGAGAGCAAACAATGTCGCTTACGCTTGATGCGTATCAAGATACGCCACTTACTACAAAATTAAGCGATCTTTCAACACAACCAGAAGAGCGTAAAGAGTGGGGTAAAGATGCCTACTATCGCGCGGTGTTTGAGTTTGACGATACACAGCAGTTAAAAATTTTACCGGGTATGACGGGGCGCGTTGTGGTGCAAGGAGGCAATAATGAATAAGTTTAAACTTGGCTTCGTTGCAAGCCTAATCGTGTTTTCGCTTAGCGGATGTGGCGATGATGAATTTGATTATCACACCATTGAAAAAACCAGCTTGCAATTTGCTGTGCAAGCCAATGGTGAATTAGAGTCGGCACAGCAATCGCTTATTGCACCGCCGTCTATTTCGCGTATGTGGCAATACAAAGTGAAGTTTTTAGCGCCTGAGAATAAACAAGTTAAAAAAGGCGAGATGGTTGCGTCTTTTGATGATAAACCCGTGCGCGACCGCTTAATTGAAAAAAACAGCGAATATGACCGCGCAGTAAAAGAGCTCGAAAACCAAAAAGCACAAGAAATTAAAAACCAAGAAGAGTTAAAACTCGCCCTTGCTGAAGCGCAAATGAATTACGATATTGCCAAGCGTAGGGCTGATATCAACGATGATTCAATGTCGGATAACGATAAACGCAAGGCTCAGATTGATTTTACCATTGCGCAAAATGATCTTGAGCTAGCTAAGAAAAAGCTGACTTTTCAAGATGAAACTAAAGCACTCAATATTCGCTTAGCTAAAGGTAAAGCCGAGCGCTTAAAAGCAGAAGTTGATGCTCTAGAGCATGATATTGAAAAGCTGAAAGTAAAAGCCCCGATGGATGGCATTGTAATGTATTACACCGACGCCAGTGGTGAAAAACCTATGGTAGGTGAAAGTGTACAATTTGGCCAACCAGTAATTGAATTAGCGGTTATTGAAGATATGCAGGTAAAAGCGCAAATTGACGAAGCTGACTTTGGCCGCATTGCACTTAATCAGAATGTTAAAGTGGCCATTGATGGTTCTGAGCAGATTATTACATCGGGCAAAATAACCAGTATTGGTAGTGCGTTTCGTGAAAAATCGCCGCAAGATAAACGCCGAATCGTCGACACCTTAATTAAACTTGATAATATCAATGCAGCTGCGATGCGCCCAGGGTTAACCGCCCGCGTAGAGATTGCTACCGATAAAATTGACGATATATTGATAGTCCCTGTAAGCGCACTTCATAGCGACCAATCAAGCGCGTATGTAATTGAAAAAAGTGGTGATAAAACCCCTGTTACGGTAGGTAATATTAGTAATGGTTTTGCGGTAATTAAAAGTGGCATAAGGCAAGGGGAGGTGGTGCGTTTATGAGGTATTTAGCTATTGTTGTAAGCATGATTTTATTAACTGCTTGCTCAAAACCCGATGATGTAGCCGCCGAGCTTACTTTCATCGTGCAAAAAGCTCCGTTTAAAAATTATGTAGAGGCAAAAGGTGAGTTAATTGCCGCCAATGAAACCGTGATTAGCACCCCTGCGTCATCGAGCGGGCCGCAAACGCTGGCGTGGTTAATGTCTGAATACTCTCAAGTTAAAAAAGGTGAAGTGATTGCACGGTTTGATGGTCGTGTAATGATTAA
Organism: Pseudoalteromonas piratica; assembly: GCF_000788395.1. Taxonomy (NCBI): domain Bacteria; kingdom Pseudomonadati; phylum Pseudomonadota; class Gammaproteobacteria; order Alteromonadales; family Pseudoalteromonadaceae; genus Pseudoalteromonas; species Pseudoalteromonas piratica. The sequence continues at coordinate 12,145 of NZ_CP009889.1, read as the reverse complement.
GCAAAAGCGCGAGAGTGACTATTCAAACCAAAAAGTGTCGCAAGACTTATCCGGCAAAAACACTGAAATCGACACGCGCAGAAAACACTTAGGGTTTGATATGGAAATTGTTGAAGAAGAAAAGCAATTTGCTGAAAATTTTTCTATCGACGATGACCGTATTATCTCGAAACTTGAGATTTTAGAGCAGGCGCAAAAGGTCGACTATTTAAATGCTAAAACGGCCTACTTTAATTGGCAGTCTGAACAGTTTAATAGTAGCGCGCAAGGTGAGTTAGACCTGTTAAATATGAAAAGCCAGCAGCATCAAAGCAAAATTAATTTGCTCGATGGCAATTTGTCGTCGTTAGAGGTGGTTGCCCCGCACGATGGTTTGTTAACCCATAGCGTAGATTGGTATGGTGAAAAACCAAGAGCAGGGCAAACCCTGTGGCCGGGCCAAAAAATTGCAGGCTTGCCTGATACCTCGGTTATGCAAATTAAGTTGTATGTAAAAGAGCGCGAAGCGATTAATTTAAAACAAGATCATGTAATTGAGTTTTCGCTTATTTCAACACCCAATAAAACCTTTAGTGGCAAAATAAGCAAGCTTTCACCGTTTCCTAAATCAATTAAGCGGCAAGATCCGCAAAAGTATTACGAGATCACCGCTAGTATTGATGAACAAGGTGATTATTTAAGACCGGGCTTAAAAGTGGTGGCAAACATAGTTGCGGATCAACCAGCTGAAAAGCTATTGGTGCCGAAATTTAGCGTATTTGCTGACGAAGAAGGCGCGTATGTGCAACTTAAAACTGCATCGGGTTTTAGCAAAGCGCAAGTTACCTTAGGCGCAAGTAATTTAAGCCATGTTGAAATTGTAAAGGGCCTTTCTGAGGGCGATGAAATTGCGCTAGTTGAGCAGGACGGCAAGCTATGAATTTAGTCGGATTATTCAAAGATGCCGCAGTGCAATTGCAACAGCATAAAATGCGCACTTTTTTAACCTTGCTCGGTATGATCTTTGGGGTAGGTGCGGTAATTGCCATGTTGAATATTGGTGAAGGTGCACAACGTGAAGCACTGAAAATGATTGATTCAATGGGTCTAAATAACGTAATTGTAGAAGCCAAAGACTTTGAAGAGGATGAACTTAGAGAGCAGCGTAAGCACTCGGACGGGTTATCACTTAACGATGGCAAAGTTGCAGTTGAAGCCTTGCCGTTTATTACTGATTTTGCCGCTGAAAAAGTGGTTGAAACCTACCATGTGTTTAGTGAATACGCCAAATTTGATGGCCAAGCAGTAGGTGTAAGTGAAAACTACTTTGAGCTTGCACATTTTGATTTAAGTGCTGGGCGTTTGCTTAATCAGCAAGATGGTCAGCACTTTTCGCAAGTGGCGCTGCTCGGTGCAAATACCGCACGTACCTTATTTCCACTTGGCGATGCAGTAGGCAAATCAGTCAAAATTAACCATTTGTGGTTTGAAGTGGTGGGGATTCTTGAAGCGCCATTTTTAAAGAAAAAAGAATTTCAGGGCGTTAAATTAGGTGATGAACAAAACCAGATTTTTATTCCACTTAAAACGGCGATCCACCGATTTAAAAGCGAATTACTCGACCCCGAAATTACCCGTGTTAAACTTGCTACCGAACCGGGCTTTAGCCCAGTGATGGCAGCGCAAGCGATTGATGCTTTAGTGAAAGGGCGTCATAACGATATTGATGATTACAAACTGATTGTGCCTGCCGCGTTATTAGCGCAGCAAAAGCAAACCCAGCAAATTTTTAATATTGTGATGTCGTGCGTGGCGGGGATTTCACTGCTGGTGGGCGGCATTGGCATTATGAATATTATGCTAGCCACTGTGCTTGAGCGCACTAAAGAAATAGGTTTATTGCGGGCCATTGGCGCAACGCAAAAGAACATTCAAGTGCAGTTTATTACTGAGAGTTTTACCATTTCCATTTTAGGTGGCTTACTGGGTGTATTCTTTGGTATTGCACTGTCAGAGCTGATTGCTTTTTACTCCCAGTGGGCGGTGTCGTGGTCGCTGAGCGCAATCGTGCTATCGTTTAGCATTTGTGCGTTGGTAGGCCTTGTTTTTGGCGTTTACCCTGCGATTAAGGCCTCTAAGCTTGATCCGATTGATGCACTGCAAAGTGACTAACTCGATGTGTTAAAGCTAAACATATACAAATATAAAAATAAAAAACGCAGCTGTGTTTAACGCTGCGTTTTTTATTGCTTTTTATAATGCCCTTATTTGTTAACTGATATAAATATTATTAAAAATATACACAAATAATTATCCCATTTGAAAATGCATTAATGATGCTAATCTATTGATTTATATTTACTAAATTGATTTTAAACGGTTGTATTTTGGGTGGTTTAAGCATTTTATGCAGTATTTATTCAGTTGCTGATTTACTGTACAAAGTGCCGCTTGAGGCGGGGGTTTTGCCTTGTTATTGTAGCGCCTGTCAGCAAGGTGATGGTGGCGCGTTAACACAGTTGTGTGTTGTATAAGCTCTGCCCGTTGACTCTCACGTTTGCGCTAACCTAATCCTTTGCTGACAAAATAAATTCATTGTGGAAACTCTAACCCATAGCAATCGAGCGGATAGACAACATGCTTTAAAAGGTGTTTTGCAGCGCTAATTTTTAACGATTAATTTTGTTAATTGTGCTTTGCACGTTTTGAGGTATGTTCGTTTTGCGATGTGGTTGTTGTATTACGTAAACAAAGGCGTATCACTGTGTGATACGCCTTTTCTTATGCTGCTTGATAAAAGTCTAAAATGTCGCAAATTTGATTGCACAGTAGCGTGGTGCACTGCGCAGGTTTTGGCATAATAAACAAGGTATCATCGCTTGCGACTGTGCCGCTAATGCCCAAACTATCGTGCAAGTGATCAAGCACGCGGGCTACAATTTTAGCGCCGCCAGCTTGGGTTTTTATCACGACCAGTGCTTCGTTTTTATCACACGCTAATACCACACTTTCAATCGACTGTTTTAGCCCCGGCATGCCGACATCTGAAGGTAGGCGATACACCAGCTGGTGGTTGCTGTTACGCATACGCACCGCACCCAAGCGCGTAAGCATGCGTGAAATACGCGACTGTGAAATATCAGCAAAGCCCATTAAGCCTAATTCGTAAGAGAGCTCAAACTGCGAACGGATCTCTTTTTGTAAAATTAGGTGTTTAATGATTTGATTAAGGGATTTTTCAGCTTCCATAATCAATACACCTGCTTAATAAGGGTTAAGTGGTGAATAATAACGATTGCTGGTGCCATCTATCGATACACTCAGGGTTTCGCCATTATGGCTTCCTGTGTTGAGATTAATTTGCTGATTGGCAATCAGCTTTAATCGTTCAATGTTGTTGTAAATAACCGGTGCGTTACAGCTTAGTTGTTGGCGTTCGGTGGTTGCCGTTTCTTTAAAAATATACACAGCACCGCTGCCGTCAACTAAGCTTTCGCCATTACTTTTAACATATAAAGAGGTGTTTTCATCTGCCGCAATCACATTGCTGCCAGCAGCTAAATGCCCTAAAAACACCACTGAACGGGCAAGACGGTCGCGCTCTGCAAAGTGGGTGTCGGTGAGGGTATTGGCAAGCAAGTTATTGCTAAACATGCCTTGGCTAATATTGATGGTGTCATGGCAAAAGTCAGTCACTACTTCGTCTGAGATAGCGCCAAGAATGCCATCAGGGTCGTAAACCGAACCACCTAGTAGTGCCATACCTGCTGATGTGCCACCAATAACACCGCCTTTATCATAAACGTGCTGAAGTGCATCTTGCAGCTGCGTATTGTGCCATTGGTTGAGGTAATCAGCCTGATCGCCACCGGCAATAAAGACAAATTCGGCACTTTTAATTGTCCATGCAACATAGTCACTGTTCGCAAGTGTTCGCGAATCAACTAATAGGGTGTTAACCGAATCGGCATTCAGTAACCCGCTTAAATAGTCATTGTAGCCATCTGAGCCTGATGTTCTTAAAATGACCACATCTTGATTGTTGCCAATATGTGGTAAAACACGGCCTGTAAATGCGCTATCAACATCGGTGCCGCCACCCATCAGCAAGGTTGCGCCTTGACCGCTGGTAAGTGCGCCACACGCATCATTAGCGTTGCCTGTTTGCCAATAAGTTAAGTCACTTGGTATCGCGGGAGTAAAGCCGTAACCGCAATCTTCAGCAGGTGGTGTTGGCTCGGTTGGGTAATTAACGGTTAAGTCGTACCAACCGCGTCCTGAGTAACGTGTTACTTTTACATAGTAATTACCCGCTGCTGCGGTAATGCTGCCAAGTTCAGGTACATTACTTGTCTCACCCGTTAAAATTGCGTTGCCTGTTTCGCCAAACAATGCCCAATCAAAATCGTCGCGACTATCATGATCTAAGCGAATGCTGATTTCGCCATTTTCACTGGTGCTAAAACTAAACCAATCAATGTCGCCGCGTTTTGAGCTACCTGCAAGGGTTGTATTAGCACAATCGATTACATTGGCCTGACTTTCAAGGTCGTTTGGTTCAGATTCGGTAGAGGTACATGCGTAAGCTGTGTGAGAGAGCGAAAAGCCCAATAGTAGTGATGCTACAATGAAGTAGTTCTTATTATTCATAGGAATTTCCTAACAAAAATCAATAAAGCGTCTGCGCTAAAAAACGCAAAACGTAAGTGTGTTGTTGAAATTGTTAGGGTTGGTTATTCGTCAAACCACTCACTTAAGTGATAGTCAGACGAACATTCATGTAGCTCACTAGGCGTAACAAAAGTACGTAATGTCATTTTATTCTCCTAGTTAGTGTGAAGTGTTCGCATACATTTTTAGCATAGTGAGCAAAAAAGTAAATAATGCATTTACAAATAATTAACACCGAGTTTTTATAAAGTAGGAATAATTTTTCGAAAGTTAATTGTAACTATTTGAAAATTGGATTTGTGCTGCGTATTTATGCGTAATTTTATGCTGATTATTTATATGAATTTTTTTCGTGATCTTGCACTTACACTTTTAAATACACTAGGGGACAGCGCGTTTAATCTAATTGCTCACCATGATGTCTTCTTGTCTTTTTGTTCTACTTGCAACCGTCTCATTTTTGGCAAATGCGGCGCCAGCAACGCTTACCACTTGCCTTGATATTACCCATTCAGAGTTGAGCTCTGCACCGAACAGTCACTACCACTACTTAGAAAACTCAGCCACTACCTCGAGCGCGAACTCGTGATAATAAATAAAGCGCCGTTTAGCCGTTGCCTTTTGTTATTAGAAAAAGGTGAAATTGATATATTGCCGGGGCTTATAGCAAACCCAAAGCGGCAACAACATGCGCGTTTTATTGCTTACGGTACTAGCCAAAAACGCGTGTTATTTTATAAACGCGGGGCAATTGAAAATCCACTTTCAGATGATGATAAGCCATCTTTAACTGTCGGTGTGCTGCGAGGCGAAGTGCTTAGCACTTATGAAAAGCAGTGGTTAAAAGGAAAGCGGGTGTATTATTACAACGATGTTGAGCGGGCGTTTATTTGCTCGAAAAAGAGCGTTTGAGGTTGCTTTTGTCCAACAAGGCAGCGTTTGATTCGGTCAGTTTAGCGCCAGAGGTAAAACAGCACATTGTGATGGACTTATTACCAGAGCAAGTCCGCGTAATGTGCACTTTGCCATAAGTAACGCATCTTACAACGACACTTTCTATGCGCAAGTAGCGCAATTTATTGCAAAAACGCCTTTTCACCAAGGTGATAAACAATAAACGCTTAATGTAAAAAGGGTTAACTGATTGCTAACCCTTTTGTAGGGGAGTAATTGCATTGGATAGGGTATAACAATTACACGCGTTAACTGGCCTAACGGCACAAACTGATTGGATAAGATTGGCGCTGACGCATCATGGAGCTTTTCTGATAAATCATCGTTATCTTGCTCGGCAACAAAGTTAAGTAGGCAACTGCTGTAGTTACTTTTAACTTTGGCAAGTTTATCGCCGTTTTCTTTTCTTAATAGCACTACTTCGCCTGCTGAAAAATCACCAATCACATTCACTAAGTCTTGCGGCGCAAGCAAATTGTCGCTTTGTTTTTGCATCGCGAAGTCATCATCAACCACTAACTCACCTTGTGCTTTGGTGGTGTGTTTCATCCAATGAGTTTGGTCTTGCATTGGGTTATCAATGGCATGGAACAAGGTACCAGGATTATTGCCTTGTAATAACTCATTGAACGTCGATTCGCTAAATCCATTTACAATGTAGGTATTAATGCCATGGGATACTGCTTTTTCTGCAGCTTGCACCTTGGTTTTCATGCCGCCCGTACCCACATCGCTGGTGGCGCCGCCTGCCATTGAATAAATATTTGCATCAATTCGCGCGACATCGCGAATAAGTGTCGCGCTTTTATCTACATGCGGATTCGCAGTATAAAGCCCATTAATATCCGAACAGATAATCAGTGCATCAGCATAGGCGGCACTGGCAACCATGGCCGATAAATTATCGTTATCGCCCACTTTTAGTTTGTCGGTTGTGACGGTATCGTTTTCGTTTACGATAGGTAAAATATCGTTATTTAACAGTGCAGTTAATGTATCGCGCACACTTTCAAAGCGATCGCGAACACACAAGTCTGCATGGGTTAACAGGACTTGGGCGGTATTAAAATCAATAACCTATCCCACGTTGCCATCATTTCAGACTGACCTGCCGCCGCCATGGCTTTTTTAACAGTCATCGATGAGCTGTCGACGTTATTAAAACAAATGCGCGCCTGCGGCCACTGAGCCTGAAGATACAAGTACTACCTGAATACCAGCAGCGCGACAGCGCACAATAAAGTTAGCGATACTTAATAAATATTGGCTGCTGCATCCATCGCGATGGGGGGCAATGAGCGCACTGCCTACTTTGATAACAATCCGTTGCCAGCCGATATTTTAAGTGTGTTTTGCATAAATTAAGCCTCTTGAAGCTTGTTATGTGTTGCGTTAAACCATTTCATCGCTTGTTGATCAGGTTGTTGGGTGTTTAAAACAATGGCGATTGAACTTGCTACAAAACCTGGCAGTAATTCGTAAAAATAAACACTTAAGGTTTCGCCGTTTTCAAGTAGCGGCACATACGCCCAAAGCAACACCGTAAGCGACCACGCCAGCCAGCAAGTGAGTGACACAGGCTAAAGATCACCAGTGGGCCAAATGCGGCACCAAAGCCAGCCCAAGCGTTCGACACTAAGTTAAGCACGCTGCTGTTACTATCGAGCGCACACTACAACAAAATACACGGCTGATGGTTAATAGTTCTTGGCTGCTTGGTTGTCGTTTGGAATAGCTTTTATAAATATCTTCAACCAGCGAGCTCGACGACACTAATAATTGTGACGAAATGGTGCTCATAATAGCGGCAAGAATGGCCGCTATAACAACCAGCAACAAACGGGTGGAATAAAAATTGCGATAAGAAGATAAAAATAGTTTCAGGGTCCGATACCGACTGTTTGCTGTTAGCAATAAAACTCGCACCAACAAGGCCAGTTACTAACGCGCCGATAATTGAAAGGGTCATCCACGAAACGCCAATTTTACGTGCTTTGGCAAGGTACCATAAAACGCACAATAATATGCGGCTGACCAAAGTAGCCAAGCCCCAAGTCATAAGGCTGATGGCGGCGATAAGCAGTCTTGCCAAAATCAAACGACAACGATTGACTAAAATTGCTCGCTGCATCGGCATCGAAATGGCTAAAGGTCACCATTGGCACAGCAATTAATGCGAGCATAATTACGCCTTGGATAAAGTCACTAGGCTAACGGCTAAAAAACCACCCAATACAGTGTAAAGCACCACAATGCTTACTGTTGCGAATGCCGATGGTGTAATCGATATTAAAGGCTGATTCAAACAATTTACCGCCAGCACAAGGCCTGATGCGGTATAAACTGTGAAAAACACAATAATCACGATGGATGAGATCAGCCTTACGTTGCCTTTTTCAAGGGCAAAACGCTTTGAAAAGAACTCGGAATAGTTAATGCATTATCTGCAAGTTCAGTAAATACACGTAATTTTGGCGCCACAATATGGTAATTAACATATGCACCAATCACAAGCCCTACTGCAAGCCAAATACTGCCTAATCCACTGACATAGGCAAGCATCCAACCACTCATATCAGAGGCACCGAAAAACTTTGGCGCTAACATTACGCCCACCGAGTAGGTACTCGCCATTATCTGAGGTGGATTTTTTCATGGCGTATACGCCAATAAAAATTAACAGGCGAAATATAATAAAATAGAAAAAGTAGCGTAATCGAACATTTTGTTTTAGTACTAATTAATTATGTGATTTGCTGTGTTGGTGTGAATAGTGTTTTTTAGAGTCCGTAAAACACGCTTTTTAGCTATAGAACCCAATGCTAATAAGTAACTTAGCGCAGCAATTACTTTAAAAGATAGGTAACCAAATAGATCCCTTTTAGTACGCATAATATTTACCTCATTCAGTTAAAATCAATTACAATTCTAATGATTTGAGTTCTAAGTTCAAGTGTGCAAATCTTAATCATACTGTTTTGGTTGTTTAAGCTACTGTTTTTTATTAGTAAATATATTTTTTAAGTTTTTTTAAATATATTCTTAGGGCTATTATGGTTTTTTAATTCGATGTCGAATTAAATTTTGGCAATGGGATTCGAAAAAGTATGGCTGCTATTACTCATCTATTTCATAGGCCATGGGCCATGCAATAAATTGCTTATTATTTTCTCTTAAAGTGTGCGAGGGTTTTAAAACAGTGAGTTAGAAAAGTGAGCTCAAAAATATTGAATGGCAGTAAGCGCTGTGCAAAGCGTGATCAAAGCAAATAAAATCCACGAAAGGTGTTTACCCTTAGAACCAAATAAAGCCGCTATAAAGTGAATAAAAAATGTGGCTGAAATAATGAGTAAAATCGGTTTTGGCTCAATTGTTGGCTGGGCTAACACCACTAAAATACCAGCAAGGCCAAGCCAAGCAATTGACGTTAAATGCCATGCAAAACGCAATGTGCGTTTGGTAAAGTCATCATTGCCAAACAATTTTGGTAAATTATCGCGCTTAAACACCTGATTAAAATATAGCGCTCACCTAAATAAGAATGCGCGATGGCCAACACCAGTAAAGCCATTGCTGCAATGTATAAAAGAAATGCCATTTTAGTTTTTATTTGTCCTTAAATTTATTTGTTAAGCGTTAATTTATCGAGCTTAAGTTTAAATCCCGCCAGTTACATCAAGGATTTTACCCGTAATAAACGAGGCGTCGTCTGATAATAAATAAGCGATGCTATTTGCCACTTCAATAGGTTGCCCGCACGCTTAAGTGGAATTTTTTCTTTAAGTCGGTCAACACGCTCTGGCTCACCACCGTCACGATGAATATCAGTATAAATTAGCCCAGGACGCACAGCGTTTACCCGAATACCGCGCTCGGCGACTTCTAACGCAAGGCCTCGTGTGAGTGAATCGACGCGCCTTTTGCTGCTGCGTAATCGACATATTCAAAGGGTGCACCCGACAGCGCTGCGCCCGACGAGACATTGACCATTGCGCCATCACTTGGGCAACGTTTTATGAATTCTTTGGCACATAAAAACGTGCTGGTAAGGTTTCCGTTAACGGTATTTAAAAAGCGCTCGAGGGAAATGTCTGAAAGTGTACTTTGTTTAAAAAGAATACCTGCGTTATTTACTAAGTGAGTAACTGGCCCAAGGCGAGATTCAACATCGTTAAACAATTGAATTACGTCACACTCATTAGTTACATCTGCACAAAATGTGTCACACATTCCGCCGTTTTGTTTTATCTCATTGGCAACATCTGTTGCGGCATCGGCGTTTTTAACATAGTTGATAGCAACATTATAACCACGTTGTGCGAGTAACTTGGCGGTGGCGGCGCAATACCACGCGACGCGCCTGTAATTAAAACAACTTTGCTCATTTAGTGGCTCCCAGTTACTTTGCACGACTCGGTTCAAATTCAGAGTAATGCGGGAGATCTTCATTTAAGCTATCCCAATTAGCCTTTGAATCGACAAAATTATGTGACATTGGTCGTTCAGTGATATCGCTATTTAGCACGCCAAGACGAAGGCGTAAACGAGTTGGGTCATCCGCGTTTGAGCTATAAAGTGGAGACGCACATTGTTTGCAAAAATGACGTTTTCTGCCTGGTTTTACTTCAAAGGCATTTATAAAGCTTTGCCCCTTAGTGATGCTAAGCGACTTTGTTGTGATAAAACCATTTGTGGCAAAGGCGGTGCCGCTTGATTTGCGGCAAAGCGAGCAGTGGCAATGAATAATATCGCTAATTGCACCGTTTATGGTCATATGAACTTCGCCACAAGGCAGCTTGCTGAATACATATTTATCCTTAAATAGAAGAGGTTGAGCTGGAAAGTTGTTTTTTACGTGTTTGAAAATCCACAAACACATTAATGCTCAACCAGACAAACCCTATCACAAAGCTAATGCCACCAAAATCCAAATAGCGGAAATTACCATGTAATTCGTATTGTGCGTCAAAATTAGCGCCTTTTAGCGTTGGGATCAGAATATCGACAATCCATAAACCAAATAGAATGCTCGAAATAGCAAATGCGGCTATCCAGCCATATTTAACTAAAAAGTGAAAGGCAACATGTTCAATGGTGGATTGTTGCTGCAATTGTGCCGGTGTGAGTTCAAACACAGCTGCAAGCGCTTTGCTTGTTTCAAGCGAGGCATTGCCATTTTTTTCAACACGCTGAATGGTGCGAATACTTAAACCTGCTGTCACTGCAAGCTCTTCTTGGCTCCAGCAATGTTGCAAGCGTAGTTGTTGTATTTTCTTATTATCAAGTTTCACAAATAGACTCATTGGGTTGTTCCTTATCAGGTGCTATTGATAAGGCTGAGCATAGAAAATGAGTGTACAGATTACAGCGACAAATACTAGACGTTATTACGACATCTATCTGACAACCCCCTGACAGTTTTACGACAGGCTACTGAACAAGTTCTATAGTGTAAGTGTTTGGTTACTTATAACGGAATTTTTGGCCATAAATAAACATACTCATCAACCAGCGAGCCACAAGGTGCGTGCCATACACCTTCTTTTATGCGTTTCGCGCCGAGCTTTTCATAAACCTTAATGGCGTGCTGATTGCCAGATAACACTTCAAGGTGAACACTTGGGTACTTAGCGTTTCTTTTAGCCATGTCATTGCCAAGGTAATTAATTGTTTGGCTATGCCGTTGCCATGGTAGTTGCTATCGACATGTAGGTTATCAAGAAGACTGCCATGCTCCTCGCTATGATCTGCGTAAACACAAATAAAGCCGACAAGTTTGCTGTGATGGTTTGCAATAATCACATGTTGTTTGTCGTTATCGTGACTAAAACGCGATTGCCACACTGCAAGCCTTTCGCTCGGTGCTATTTCACTTAAATACTCCGCTTTTAGCATTGTATGGTAAGTACTTTGCCAGCTTTTGGTATGAAGGGCTGCAATATCCATTGCGTTTTCTGGTTTGGCAACGCTGTAATCAATAGTGAGCACTGAAATGGTCCTTGTCCTTTTTAGCTAGCTCAATTAAATCATTAACTTGGAATTGATTAAATACTTTAACGCCATGTTTGCTTAATAACTTTGCTGTGATCCCTTGGCCGCGCTGTTTAATGCCTTTAAATGTGCCGTCATAGATTTGAGTGCTGCCGCAGCTGGGGCTAAATTCGGTTAATAATGCGAATTTAATATGATGTGTTTGGCAATGTGCTAAAGCGAGTTTTGCGCCTTGTTCAAATGCGTTTGTTACATCAAGGCCATCATTTTGTTTCACAATAATCGCATGTGTTATGTTTGAATGTGTGATTTCGGCGGGAGGTCTTGGCGTGGGTAAACCTGCGCTTACCTCGGGGCAAAATGGCACAAGCGTGAAATGGCTTTTTAGTTTTGATAAATCAAACGATACCGAAGTTGCGTTGTAACGCACAGGCTTACCCATCAAGCAGCTGCTAATTAGTAATTTTTGCATAGTGTTACAGAGTTAACTCAAAGTGCAGCATGTCGCTATTATTTGATGGTGTTTCAACAAAGCCCTGTTTTGTTAGTA